>NZ_CP095072.1:1200000-2400000 GCF_022919115.1 Gracilibacillus caseinilyticus
GTTAACAAGAAATTGCCGTCACGGGTAAGTTGAATATCGGAAAACGTACTGTTTTTCTGCTCAACTGGCAGTCTTTTTTCCCATAAAAGGTTTGCATCTTGATCAACAGAAAAAACGTAACCATTTATATCGACATTTGGATAATAGTTAACGGATCCATCGTAACCGGCAACGATAATATGGCCATTGTTATCTCTTTCGATTGCACTAATACTGGTATACGCACCTGTCTCATGTTTTAATTCCCACTTCATCGTGCCGTCCGATTGGAAGGAAGCCAAATACGCATCTGCGTCTTCTGTCGACCAGTCTCCTGGCCGCTTAATCCATGTACCGGCAAGCAGCACGCCACCATCTTCATTCGGCAAGAGATCATTTGCCGAATCACGGTAATCGCCCCCAAGCGATTTCGTCCATATGCATTCACCTGATTCATTGAGCTTCATCAGCAGGATATCTTCGTTTTGGGATTGTTGGTTAGATACGGGCAAGGTATTGCTATAGTAATAGCCATCATCTGTTTGGACGAGCTCCCCTTTGGTATTTTTTGAAAGCTTGTCCGATTTGCGCTCCCACAATATCTCACCTGACTTTGATACTTTTAAAAAGTGTATTTTGTTAAATGGAGCATCCTGATTACGCACAAGACCAGCCATAACATAGTCCCCGTTATCGGTTCGGGTGAAAGCATTAAGAGAATCCAGATCAGGATTTGGAACAGATGTCACCGGTTGGACCTCGCCGGAAACACCAGTTTTTTGAATAATTATTTTGTCATCCTCAAGCTTTGCAAAAAGAAAGCCGTTCTTCACTTTTTCCTTTACCGTTCCTGCTTCTTCAAGCGATTTTTGCCATGCCACATCCGGAGCTTCTGATGCAGTTGCGTGAGTAACGTTTAGCCCTGCATGCCAGCACATAAAGAAGAACACTGTCGTCAACACAATTTTAAAAAGTCTCATCCACTATCCCCTTTCCATATATTTACTATACTATTCTCTCAATATTATAAAAAATGGTAAATAGGGATAAAGTGGTTATTTATATTTTACTAATTTATAGAGGGGAAAATAGCTGTACTGGTGTGGCTCTTGGATTAGTCAACGAATATTGAGAAATGTAAAATCAATCTAAGAGTCCTATTCTAATAATCTTTTAGGAGAGGAGAAATAGGCAAAAAAGTACAGTCGATGATAATGTAGTACTACATGTTTCACATGAAACACTCAGATTGTTCCATTATGTCTTGTTTTAATCTAATTTATATCGTTCGTGAGCGAAATAGGAAGATACCATGTTAATATCTCTTAGGCCAAGATTTTTGAGGTTTATATCGAATTCCTGGCCGGTTTTTAGCTGAATGATGAAGGAAGCGCCAATTTGGGTTCCTTTTTCTATATCAGTCAATCTTACTTTTTTTCTGGGGATCACAATACCTCGATGAAGCGATAACGTATCATCGTCGATCCTTACATAATCAATCGAAGTAATTTTAAAGTGAAAAATGGTAAGTACGCTGCTTGCCGCAATAATGAAAAGATATAGAGGGGTAAGTATCAATTCGAAAACACCAAATTCTTCACTTACCATACCCACAAGAATGCCAATATTGAGAATCGCTACAACCGACCATACGATTCCTGCGAGTATCCATACGAAACGACGTTTATATTTTAAATAAATTCGTAACACCTCCCATTAATCAACCAGACCCGAACTAATATATTCATACGTATCGATGTCGGCGTAGATGATCATATTATTCGGAATACTTTTATTCTTCGTAGGAAAATCGAGTACAAAGACTTCTTTTCCAAAGTGTGATGGATCAACAGATTGAACAACCATATACGATTTAAGTGTGACTTTCGAGACCTTGGCATCTTTCCAACTGCCATTAACCCATTGTCTTTGTTCTTCGGAAAGCTGCTTCCATACGATTTCTCGCATATCGGTTTGCTTTGGCTGCTCGGAAGCACTTATGCTAACGTCAGGCTGCGTCGAACATGCCATCAAACAGATCGCAATTATGAAAATGAAAGTTAATTTTCTCATTTTTGCACCAGCTCCTTGTTGTCTTAATAGACGGAAAAGGTAGCAATTTGGTTACGAAAAAAAGGTGCTCATCTTTTGATGATGTGCACCTTTTTTTCGTGTTACTTTAAAATCGTATCAATCGCAGCCAGTTCATCCTCTGTGAAGCTAGGATTATCGAGTGCTTTGATGTTTTCTTCTATTTGACTGACACGACTTGCCCCGATAAGTGCTGATACTACTGATTTTTGCTGCAAAACCCATACGAGCGCCATTTGTGCCAGGCTTTGACCACGGCCGGCAGCGATTTCGTTCAGCGCTTTGATCGTTTGTAATTTATCAGATGAAATATCGTGTTCATTTAAAAATGGAATAAATTCCTTTGCAGCACGTGAATCTTTTGGAATCCCGTTTAAGTATTTATTCGTTAACAGTCCTTGCGCAAGTGGTACGTAAGCGATACAGCCAATTTCATTTTTCTCGAGTACATCGGTTAACCCTGTTTCAATCGTACGATCAAGCATTGAATAAGCGACCTGATGAATGATAAAAGGTGTACCCTGTTCCTTTAAAATGGCGGCTGCCTTCTTTGTTTGTTCTGCACTGTAGTTGGATATTCCAACATATAATGCTTTTCCTTGACGAACTATGAGATCAAGAGCTGCCATTGTTTCCTCCAGCGGTGTCTCAGGATCTGGTCGATGGTGATAAAAAATATCGACATAATCAAGCCCCATTCGCTGCAAGCTCTGGTCAAGACTGGAGACAAGATATTTCTTTGATCCCCAATCGCCGTAAGGACCGTCCCACATTTTGTAACCAGCCTTGGTAGAGATGATCATTTCATCACGATAAGCGGCAAGATCTTGTTTGAGGATACGTCCGAAATTTGCTTCGGCAGCACCTGGTGGTGGTCCGTAATTGTTTGCTAAGTCAAAATGGGTAATGCCTAAATCAAAAGCTTTCATTAACATTTGGCGTTGATTGCTTAACGGATCTTCATCCCCAAAGTTATTCCATAAACCGAACGAGATCGCTGGCAACTTGACACCAGAATTCCCGCAGCGATTATAAGGTATTTGTTGATACCTTTCTGGATCAGCGTTATACGACATGTCCATTCCTCCTCCAATAGGTTCAATAACCAACTTCTACAGCAGCATTGACGATATACATGAGATCGTTCTTATCTTCTTTATCTTCGAGTACAATCCCTGAACTCGTAGCCATACCGCCATCGATAACATCAACCGTTACGGTGCCGTATGGTATTTCTTTTTTGACAAGTTCAATATCCACTTGCTCCTTGTCCATCGGAACCGCAAGTCGAACATTGACCTTCATATTATATAAATCTTGCTCTGGTAAGTACTGTTTAATGCCTGGCATGGAATTGTAATGAATCGCATTTTCTACAGCACGCAGGCATGCCTTGGTTACATTTTGCCCGTGTACATCAATACCGGTACCTGTTTCAATAAAAATAATTTTTTCCATGGAATCGCCTCCAAACGAGTGTTGTCCCTACTATTAGATTACGAGAAAAGTCTAATAAAATCAATTCTGAACAATTCGTGCAAATGTCGAACGATTACAGCGTTTTATCTTTTGCCAGATAGATATTCTTGTAATCCTCATCATTATAATACTTTAATTGGAAATCTAGTATTTAAAGTCTAGTATTTAATGAATATAAATAGAAAAAAGGTCTCTAATCATAGATTTTTAGTATGACTTTTCTTTAATAAACCTTTACTATCCTGTAATTACAACTCAATATTTATCTAGTACATTATTAACTGAAAGAAAATTTAAGAAGGAGCTGATAGATTTGTTGAAGAAAATGGGAGCAGTAGCACTTAGTACAGGTTTGGTTTTGTCCGCTATGAGTATTCCCGTATTTGCAGACAAGCCCGATTTTGCTGGAAAAGGAAACGGAAAGGGGCATGGTCACGGTGGTAAGAAAGTCGATAACGTGATTTACATGATTCCGGATGGCTTTAGTTCGGATTATGCCGGGAATTATCGGATATATAAGGGGGAGGATGCTGTCTGGGATGATCACTTAAAAGGAATGTATACCACTCATTCTGCTAATGCTGATATCACAGATTCTGCAGCTGCTGGTACTGCTATGGCTACAGGTGTCAAAACAAACAATGGTGTCATAGGCCTTGATGCAAAAGGGGAGGAATTGTCCTCCATTCTCGATGCTGCAGAAGACGCTGGAAAATCATCAGGTTTAGTCGCTACTTCAACGATTACACATGCAACCCCTGCTTCATTTGTTGCGAATGTGGAAGATCGTAATAATCAAACAGAAATTGCAAGACAATACATAGCTAGTGAAGTAGATGTTTTACTTGGTGGTGGACAGAACATGTTCTTACCAGAATCAGAAGGTGGTAACCAAGAGGATTTAAACCTTATTGATGAAGCACGTGAATCAGGTTTTACCTACGCACAGTCGAGAGAAGAGTTACTAAAGAGTAAGGATATAGATGTGGCAGATGGAGAGAAATTGCTTGGTCTATTTGCTGAAGATGCACTTGCACCTTCTTTGCATCGTGAGGAAACAGTGGAACCTAGTCTTGCTGAAATGACAGAAGCATCAATTGACATTTTACAAGAGGATAAAGATGGATTCTTCCTTATGGTAGAAGGAAGTCAAATCGACTGGGCAGGACATGCGAATGATGCAGCATGGGCAATGTCTGATGCGGAAGCATTTGAAAAAGCTGTACTAGAGGCGATTGAATTTGCTAAAAAGGACCGAAACACAGTGGTTATTGTTGCTGGTGACCATGATACTGGAGGAATGACAACAGGAACTGGTGCTGCATCTGGGACACATGCAGATATTTTACAAGATGTTTCAGCTACTGGAGACTTCATGGCTACTCAAATTAACGAAGATCGTTCAAATGTTAAAGAAGTAATTGACCAATACACGAATATTAGCTTAACAGAGGAAGAGGTTCAGTCCATTCAAAAAGCAGAGGATGTGGCGCTTGCAATCAATACAGCGGTAAGCAACCACGCAGGAATTGGATGGACCAGTACGAATCATACGGCTGCCGATATACCTGTATATGCCTATGGACCACAAGCGGATAAATTTATCGGGTTTCATGACAATACAGACCTGCCTGAGATTCTTGCGGAGATTTTAAGGATTGAGTTAGATAATTAAGTTTTTGCTAAGAGCTTACCCTGTGGTAGGCTCTTTTGTTTGTCTTCTGCTTCTGCTCATCAAAGTCTATCCCGTCTAGGCAAAAAATTTCTAAAATCAATTGTTGTCATTATGGGACGCTATCTATTGGGATGATAATTTTCCTGAACCTCGTGTAGCAGCACTATTTCTGCTACAATAGGGTAACTAAGAGCTTTTGGAAGGGAAGTAATCTGTACGTGAAAATAACAATTACGGCTGTCGGGAAATTGAAGGAAAAATATTTAAAGCAGGGTATACAGGAGTATATGAAGCGACTGAGCGCCTATGCCAATATCGATATGATTGAAGTACCAGATGAAAAAGCACCAGAAAATATGAGCGAAGCAGAACAAGAAGAGGTTAAGCGAAAAGAGGGCGAGAGAATTTTGTCGAAAATCGCTCCGGATGCTTACGTTATTTCCCTGGAAATAAAGGGCCAAATGGTGACCTCTGAGAAATTTGCCGAAAAAATAGAGCAGTTAATGATACATGGCAAAAGCAAGATCGTTTTTGTGATTGGTGGATCGCTTGGGTTGAGCCAGGACGTGATGAATCGCAGTGATTATGCGCTGTCTTTTTCGAAGATGACGTTTCCTCATCAGTTGATGCGGCTGGTGCTGGTGGAGCAGGTTTATCGGGGGTTTCGGATAATAAAAGGGGAACCGTATCATAAATAGAGGCAAAAAAAGTTGAAGATATGGAGGTGCTTTCTCAGGAGAACCAGGTAAATTCTTATCACTATATTCATTATTTGTGTCCATATATAGTAAGTGAAGAAGTGTGAATGTTTGCGAGATATTCACTTCTGAAAAATCAATAAGAAGTTCTATTTGATCTACATGTCGAGATCGATTTTTAGATTGCTTTAATGAAATGGTATTTATCAAAAGTTGAAAAAGCTGTTTTTTCTTCTCTCTGGTTGAGTGATTAAACACCTCCACGTATTTTTCTAACAAGACTTTTATCAAAGAAGCTGAGATAACTTTGGAATCAGATGAACTCATATAATGATTGATTTCTTTGATTCTTTGCTCTATGTCAGCTTTTTGATTGGAAACCTTCTGTAACCTTTCTTGCAAGATTGATATGGGGAAGAGATTTTGTTCAAATGCTTCCATATATTTTTCTTGCAAGGAGTTAATCTCTAAAAGCTGTTCTTCCAATTGTTCCAACTCATTTTTACGTTGAAGATTCGATTGAACAGATTGATTGTTTATTGCATCGATTGTACGTGTGAATACTATATCATTATCTAAAAATGCTATTATACGCTCAATGACAGCATCCTCGGCAGTATAGGCTTTGGTAGAATTAGCCCGACATACTTTTGACCCTTTATTATGGAAAGCACCACATACATAATAGCGGTGTTTTCGCTTGCTTCCATCTTTACGTGTTGACGTTGTAATGCCTGGAACCATTCCTTTACCACATTCAGGACAACGTAAAATACCATTTAACAGGAAAGGTTCATGGGATTGTCGTTGCTTAAAAGATTTACTTTTTCTTCTTGCTTGAACAACACTCCACAATTCCTGCGAAATGATTGGTTGATGCCTTCCATCCACTAAAAGGGGATTTGGATTTTTTCCTTTCCGACGTTGAGTATCCCAATTTTCAACTTGTAACCATCTAATTTTTCCTATATAGACGTGGTTATCAAGAATTGTGGCTATCCCATTGATTGAAAAATGTTTTCCACGCTTTGTAAGATACCCTGATTTGTTGATGTGGTTTGCTATAGCTTTTAGACCCTTTCCTTCTGCATACAATGTGAAGATGAGCTGAACGATTTTTGCTTCTTCCTCGTTAATTAAAAGTTCTTTTTTAATCGAATCGTAACCTAATATGATACCGCCGTTCCATAACCCTTCTCTTGCCCTTTGAGTCATGCCAAGTTTCACATTTTCAGAAAGTGTGTTTCTCTCCATTTCAGCGATGGATGCCATAAGCTGTACAACTAACCGCCCTATGGGACTCCCTGTATCAAAGTTTTCCGAATATGATATGAATTTAATGCTGTTCTTTTCAAACTGATCTAATAGGACAAGGGTATCTAACATATTGCGTGAAAGTCGAGATATCTTCCATACGAGTACAGCTTGAAATTTACCTTTTGGAACATCAGATACAAGTCTCTGCATTGCTGGTCGACCTTTAATATTCTTACCGCTTATACCTTCATCAACATATTCTTCTACTACAGTCATGTCATACATATCCGCATACTGACGCAGTGTATGTAACTGTGCAGATATGCTATAACCTTCAGTGGATTGTTCTTCGGTGCTGACACGACAGTAAATAGCCACATTTTTAACTTGGTTCATTGAATACCTCCTTTATAAATATTTTACAATGGACACAAAAAAAGAGAAAGGGTGTTCGCCTCTCTCAAATAGGTTTAAGCTATTAACTTTGAAAGTTCTTCTAATTCAAAGTGGTAAGTGATTTTGTTTATAATTCTTTTAGTTCTAATCTTACCTTTTGGAATTTCTTTCACATCGATACGTTCTATATATTCTCTGAGAAATTCTTTTTGCTTTATATCATCCAAGGAGTAAAAGAACTTTTCAAAGGCGTCTGTAATGTTTCTAACCATGGATTCTATTTGATTGCCACTTTCTATCTCTATTTTTGATGTTAAAAGATCCAACATACTACTTAACGATTGTTCTTCCTCATCTAAACGTTTCATTTGCTGACCAAGAGCTTCTTCACTAATTATTTTTTTTGCAAACAAGTCGAATAGCTCATTTTTACGCTTCAAAATGCTTTTAAGGTCTTTTTTAATCAATTTTTTCTGTTCTTTCTTAGGAACTAAGTCAAGTTGAAGCTGAGTAGTTATTTTCAATTGGAGGTGTTGTGGGGTTTGACTGGATCTAAATACAGAGGAAAGTTCTTTGATTACATATTCTTCTGCTTCCCGTTTATTTACTAAGTTTGACTTGCATAGACCGTTGTTTTTATTCTGACTACATTGATAATAGACATACTTTCCACCTTTAGATGATTTGTGTTGAACCATTGAAGCGTTACAATCAGGGCATTTTAAAAGTCCTGATAAGAAATAGTTCCCCTTATGAATTTTCACAGGAGTATAACTTTTTTCATCAAATATCATTTGAGCTTTCATCCATTGCTCTTCGCTAATGATTGCATTGTGTTTTCCTTTGCTCATAATAGTATCTCCGCTTTTCTCTCTCCAACGTATATATCCTGCATAAAGGGGATTTGTAACGATAATACGAATACCTTGTTTATCCCAAACTCTACTTGTCCTACTCTCTGTATATTGATTATTTAAAAAACGGGCAATTTTATAATATCCCCATCTCTCATTAATATAGCGGTCAAAGATAAATCGGATAATCTTAGCTTCTTCTTCATTTATCTCAAGTGTTTTATTTGGAGTTGAATTATATCCAAATACCTTTCCACCATTGTAATAACCTTCTTCCGCACGCTTTCTCATTCCGTTTTTACAGTTAAATACTATATTTCTCCGCTCATTTTCAGCCCACATAAATAACATTTGAAGCATCATGATACTGCTTTCATTTTCAGTATTTAGCCTTTCAGCAATACTTATTAAATATATTCCATGTTTGTTTAGCAAATTAAACGCATTCATAGCATCCAATAAATTACGGGCAAATCGATCAGCCTTCCAAACAATCACATATATTTTTTCGTTTTTTTCTTCCTTGGATTTAGAAATTGCATAACGTAGCATTTCTCTAAATACTTCTCTTTCTTCGATTGATGAACCAGAGCCTGAACCTTCGTTGAAAATAATGGGTTTAGGGAATTTATTGACATTGCAGTACCCGTTAATTTCATCATCTTGAAAATCAAGAGAATAGCCATCCAATTGTATATCGGTGCTAACACGAATATATCCAATTGTAATCGCCATTTTAACCCACGATCCTTTCAGGTTCAGTTTGAAGTGCTTTTTTATTAGTCTCAATTATTAAGTCCACAAACAGATTAATAAAGTTATTGGCATGTGTTCTTTTAGAATCATTCTCATTAATTATTAGGTCTTCAAAGAGGTTATCAGTATATAAATCAAGTTTCTTTTCCGTGGGGGGATATCCTTTCTATAGTGGAGTATGTTTCGAGGAAGAGCCAAGCTCTTGTGTTTTATAGTATAAGGAGATCTGAAAAAATGTCTATAGGTTTTGTGTTCTATGGGAACGTGCGTTCTTTTTTGTTCATGTAAAGAAGGTATTGATGTATAAAAAGAAGAATATAGTAGTGAGTTGTGTTGCTTATCAAATCATATAATCCCTTATAAGGGAGTGATTCAATGAAAAATAAGGGTAGGTTTAATCCCACAAATCAGATAACCCGTCTGTCTGAACAAGCTAAGTACAAATCCAAGATATCAAAAATGAATAGGGAGGCATTGAAGAAAATAAGGGCATACAAGGATATGCTTGGAGGCTGATATTATAAAAGGGGAGTGGAGGCATCAATATGAAACCTTCTGATTGTAAACTTTCTATAAAAGCGAAGAGGTCAGAATTGACCACTCATGTACCAGAATCAGTGTTGAAGAAATCAAAAATTTCACGAATGAATAGAGAAGCTCTCAAACGTATTCGTGCTTTCAAGGGTATGTTTGGATAGGAGAATGTAAGCGAATTAGTTTTTTTATAAAGAGCAAGGAGTTGATTATATGAGCAAACAAATTATGAAATATAAACGTCATGACCGCATATCACATAATATAGATAGCGAGTATGACATTGTATTTGATAAATGGATAGGTTACACTTAGTTGGACAAATTCGTTAAGGTCATATAGACTTAGTTAATTAAAATTAATTCGGTGAGGAGAAATCATTATGGCCAAACGAGAAAGAAGAAGTTTTTCCAAAGAATTTAAAGAACAAATTGCTCAGTTATATGCTTCTGGAAAGCCCCGTTCTGAAATTATTAAAGAATACGAGCTGACGCCATCTACCTTTGATAAGTGGGTTCACCAACATAAATCAACTGGATCGTTTGAAGAGAAGGACAATAGATCGCCAGAACAGGAAGAGTTAATCAGGCTTCGGAAAGAGAATCAAAAACTTTCAATGGAAAATGATATTTTAAAGCAAGCCGCGCTGATCATGGGACGAAAGTAGAGGTGATTCGTAATAACAGTCACAAATACTCGGTATCAGCAATGTGCACCGTCCTACAAATCTCTAGAAGTACGTATTATTACGAAGCAAAAATCCGAGATAATCAGAATGAAGAGTTAACAGCTTTAATTGTTGAAATCTTTAAAAACAGTCGCAATATATACGGTCAGAGAAAAATCAAAAAGGAACTCCTAAAGCTAGGATGGAAGGTCTCACGTCGCCGAATAATGAAAGAGCAAGGACTCGTTTCTAAGTACACAGTAGCTCAATTTAAGCCTAGAAAAACAACAGTTAATGAATCTGAAGTTGGAAATACACTTAATAGAGAATTCAATCCAGATAAAGAATTAAAAGTAGTTGTGAGTGATTTAACATACGTTCGAGTAAACCAAAAATGGCACTACATCTGTGTTTTAATAGACTTATATAATCGTGAAATTATTGGCTACAGCGCTGGTCCTAATAAGAGTGCTGAGCTAGTTCACCGTGCCTTTTCGACAGTGAAGTATAATCTAAATCGCCTCGAATTATTCCATACTGACCGAGGAAGCGAGTTTAAAAATAAACTGATAGATGAAGCATTAGAAACGTTTAGTATTGAAAGATCGCTAAGCGAAAAAGGAACACCCTATGATAATGCCGTTGCCGAGGCAACGTTTAAAACGATTAAGACAGAATTCGCTAGTGGCAGCGTTTTTACTAGTCAACAAGAACTTGATCTTGAATTATTTGATTATGTGAATTGGTTTAATAATATTCGTATTCATGGATCTTTAGATTATTTAACACCAGCTGAATACAAACAAGAATAGACCTTTAAAAATTTGTTCAGTTTAGTGTTGACATTCCAAAATGCACACCTGAAATTAATGGAGTAAAGCAAAAGGATGTACAACTTTTGATGAGATATACCAAAAATGGACACACCATCAACAATGCTCCTGCTTTTAATGAAATAGATATGATGAAAGCCATTGTAAAGTTATATGAAAGTGATCTTATTTCGGATAATGCAAAAGACGTACTAAGACAAGGGATTCGTAAATAAATTTTTAATTGTATGACATTCCACATATCAGGAGGACATAAATGAAACACATCACTCACTCCCTAAACCAATTATTGAATAATTTAACCGACGCTTAGAGTAGCCCTCTGGGCGTTTTTTAATACAGTTATCTTGGCAACTGTATTTGTATCATGAATATTTTGGTAGAGGGGATTGAGAGGAAGAACATCAATCAATTAGCAGTGAATAAATAAATTATTTAGGAAGGTGAAATGATGAGACTTGTTTATGATCAGTGGGAGGTATTAGATACTTGTCCTATATGTAACATAGGTAAAGTACATTATCGTTATGAGATTGCTCCGCAAGAACAAGGGTTGGCTGAATGGGCTGAATGTGATCGTTTGGAATGTCATACGATTTTTGATGTGATTTACCCACAATATAGCCATACTCTTACCAATAGAATGATAGTCTTATATAAGGAAAAATAGATTGAAGTAATCAGTTGTCTATCTGTTGAGTAGATAACTATTATCTATATTATTAAACCGTTAAAAGGAAGCATTCAATCCTAATTGAGTGCTTCCTTTTATTTATAAATAACATCACAAAACTAAAAAAACGACCCTAATGGTCGTCTTCTTAGGATTACCTCAAGCTCGGCAAAGGTAATCATGAGTGATCGTTCTCGATCTCGATAGTATTTCGTGAACCAAGCCAATAAAGCTCAGTTCCAGAGAGGATTGATATTACCAGTATCATCACTCTCTTATTTAACATTATAACCTACTTTACATATTGCTTAACTTCTATTCTCTTTAGGCAAACAAAAGTTTTTTATTCTTTCTATGCAAGGTGAATTTTACAGGAACATATGTACGATATGATATATAAACAATGTCACCAAGAGTGTTGCTTATGGTCATCTAAGAATTTGGAGATTGCAGAAGGTTTTTTGTGTGGTGGAATTATATCTTGCTTGCTGAAATCTAAAATATGGAGAAACGAATATAAATGGATTCGCTATTGCGGAATTTCACAAGGAAGAAAATACAAAGGAGTGTGTAATGAATGGGAAAACACAAGGAAAGAAACATGGTCTACGGAAGGGAGATTTCATCGAAATTTGCAGTAGCTATCAGAGAGAAAAGAAAACAGCTCGGTTTGTCTCTTGAGGAAGTAAGTGAGCAATCACCATCCTCACCAAGCCCAAGCTATATTAGTAGGTTAGAGCGATATGAACGAAGAAATCCAACTTTTAGTCTCATGGTGGATCTTGCAAATTGTTTGGGGATGGACTTAAATTCCTTGTTCAGGCTATCTATCAATATAGAGGATAAAGGTGAAGATGTGGTGGATTTATTTCAAAATAACAGTTTTTCTATTGAAGGTGAAATAGTTAATTCCATGGAAATTCGGGCAAAGTTAATGGAAATTGTGAGAACTATCATTTATGAAATGAATGTAAATGTCAGTTACAAAGATGCGTTAAATTTGTTAGAAAAAATCAGAGAGTTTCACCAGGAAAAAGAAGAAATGATGAAAGAAGGGGTGTAATGCCTCTTCTTTTTCAAAAGGAGAGGATTGTATGAGTAGAAATGGTTCGAAAAAGGAGTTTCTCTTTTCGTTTATCCTCAAGAATTATCCACACTTGCTTGAATCAGCTTTGAAAAGAGAATACTTCCATAAGGAACTGGAGAAATACTATTTAGGCCAGTACATCGATATGTATGGAATAGATAAAAATAATTCTATTCAAATATACGGAGAGAATCAGCTTGGGGAGAGCGATAGAGTTCACTTTGACAAGGTGATGAAATTGTTATCCTTTAATCAAGGAATCGTATTTTGGGTAGCAGAAAGTTTCAATGACTATTATTTGGATGAACTCTATCTGTATTTGAACTTCAAAGTAGCAAAACCTATTAACTTCTATGCAATCACATATGACAGCACTTATATCTCCTTCCTGAAAAAGTTGAACAGCATGTCAGAAAAAGAAGCATGGCAACTAATAGAGACTGGGAACTATCTCCCAAAGTTATCACTCTATGATTCGATAGAAATTATTCCAACAGGTTTTGTAGGTAACGGTGTTGTAGAAGAAAATTACGATATGGTTACTCCAAAGGGGAAAAATAAATACCTGTTAGATAAACTTCGAGAAGCATTTCCATATATGCACAACTTGTTTCGAGGTAAGAATATTGATGGTCGGGAGTTGGTGATTGGAGCTGGCAAAAAGGACATCTCGTATTCATTTTCTTTGGATGATCAACAGGGTAGAGCATATGTGAAAATCAAATCTAATAGCTCTTATTCGAACGAACTTATTAAAAGGGTTCGAGAAGCATTTCGTATTTCAGAAGAGCTTCAAAATATTGATTTCCGATATAATGAAAGTCAAATTGTTCATTATGTAGATACTGCTCAGGGTTTGGAATCCAAAGTGGCACATTTGGTTAGAAGGTTTGGTGACTTAGTAAGCGTAGCAGATCCTATACTGAAAGAAAAAGTTGAATATATATCTTGATAAGAGAGACTTCGTTATTGAACGGGGTCTTTTTTCTGTCTGTAAAGTTGTATTTTCCCCGAATAGAAATAAAACAATAATAGCTCAGTCATTGTTCGACAGCTTTACGGTTTTGAAAAGTAGACAAGGACTCTATAGTAATGATGAAAGGAAAATAAATATAGTCGGGTTGGGAGAATAAAGGAGAGCTTAATCCCTTATTACTCTTGGTATAAGAACCTACCAAGTCTGCTATAAAAAACAAGGAGGAATAATAAATGATTCATACGATGAAGATGTATCTACCAATTCACTATCAAGATGTACAAGAATTGAACAAGCGTTTCGATATAAAATCATTTGAAGTGAATAAATTTTTTGAAGGGAAATTCCCAGGAGTAACTATGAGTCTATCTGCAATGGGGAAAGGTAAGTGGAAACTATCCATGTTTATCGATGTGATTGAATTGCTGAACAAACCTGATATTACAGAATCGGACTACCCTAATATAGAAAAGAAAATCAGAGGAATCCTCGTCTATCTTTTCTTACATTCATCAGCTTATAATGAGCATGTATTGCAACGAATTGATTTTAGATATGATGTGTGTGTCAATAATCCAGCAATTAGACAGCTATTACTGGATATATACAAAAAAACTACAAGGATGTATAAACGGCAAAATAAAATTATTGGTTATATAGAAAAGGAAACGAAGAAATATACACCTTATGAAACTACAGTAGATCACACATCTGGATCAGTTAAATCAACCGTTTATCTAAAGAATGAGGAGAGAATTGCTAAGGGAGAATTTCCTAAGCATTATGAAAAGGATATCATTCGGTTTGAAATCCAGCTAAAGGAAAATCACATGTATGACCAAGAAAGATATGGGCATCGTCCTCGCAAGTTATGGGCATACACGAAAGATGACTTGTACCGAGAATATTTTAATGATCGAATATTTCCGATCTTCTTTACAGGTGATTTTTACAAAATTGATCTGGCAAGAAAGATAATATATGACTCTGCACTATCGTCTTCTTTCAAGCGAAAACTTGTTCAATTCCTCAAAAAGGTAAGCTCTTTTGATGTTTCAACCCCCTTGAAAAACATGTCTAAAAAGACTCTCAATAATCGTTTAGAAATGCTCGAAAACCTTGGAGTTAATCCTATTCTTATCCCCAAAAACCACCCTAACTCCCCCTCCCATATAAAAAATCCATTACAAGATTTTCCTTGCTGATAAATAGCTCTCATAATGAGGGCTATTTTTTGGATAAAATTTCAAAGAAAAGGTTGATTTAGTTTTGGAAAAGTCATATACTCTATTTAACACATAGAAAGTCAAATATAAGATTTGACATTTGAGGAGGTGTGAAATGCAACTTGGAGATATTGCAAAGATAAAAACAGGCCTGGTGTTAAGTCGAAAAAAGGCGAATGCTGAATATGATGCAAAAGCTAAATATAACCTACTTACTCTTAGGAATATATCGGAGGATGGCATCATCCATAATGAGTCATTTGAGGTATTTGTTAGTAAAGATGAATTAGACAATCATTATTTTACTGAGGAAGGTGATGTCTTAATGCGGTTAAGTCATCCCCATACATCTGTTTATATTGATAAGCAACATCGTGGCTTATTAGTTCCATCATACTTTGCCATTATAAAAGCAGATCAAACTGAATTTCTACCAGAGTATGTGGCTTGGTATTTAAATTCATCTGAGGTAAAAAAGGAGTTGGAACGTTCACAAGCAGGAAGTCGTATTCCAAGTACAAATAAAAATGTTCTAAAAACCCTTCCTGTTGCTAAGACAACCTTATCAAAACAAAAGGCATTGATTGAACTTCTAATGCTTCACCAAAAAGAGAAAACACTCTACAAGATGCTGATAGAAGAAAAAGAGTTATGGTTTAAAGGAATATCAAATCAAATATTAAAGGAATCATTTTAGGAGGAAAACAAATGGAAGAGAAAGTGACGCAACAACAAATCAATGGTGTGCTATGGCAAGCGGCCGACACATTCCGAGGAAAAATAGATTCAAGTACATACAAGGACTACATCTTAACGATGTTGTTCATTAAGTATTTAAGTGATTCATACAAAGAACACTTGGAGGAATATACAAAACGATATGATGGTGATGAACAACGTATTCAACGGGCTTTGTCCAGAGAACGATTTGTCTTAGATGAACATTCCACCTTTGATTACCTGTATAGTAAGCGAAATGATTCTGAAATTGGAGAAATCATAAATAAAGCATTAGAACGATTAGAAAATGAGAATACAGGAAAACTTCGTGGAGTATTTAGGAACATTGATTTTAATAGTGAGTCCATACTTGGAAAAGCAAAAGAAAGAAATGCCATCCTACGTTCGCTGTTAGAGGACTTTAATAAACTTACTTTAAAACCATCTGTTGTTGGTGGTGAAGATGTTATTGGAGATGCATACCAATATATGATCGAAAGATTTGCGTCAGATGCTGGAAAAAAAGGTGGGGAGTTCTATACACCTGGCATGGCATCAGAACTATTAGCACGCCTTGTGAAACCACAAGAGAACGACCGTATTTATGATCCAACCTGTGGTTCTGGTTCATTACTGATAAGGGTTGCAAATCAAGTGTCAAATAATAAAGTAGCGATATACGGACAAGAAAGGAACGGAGCTACACAATCATTAGCACTTATGAATATGTACTTGCATGGCATTGATGATGCAAAAATCGAATGGGGAGATACATTATCAAATCCCCTACATTTGGAAGAGGGTAAATTAATGAAGTTCCAAGCTATAGTAGCGAATCCTCCTTTTTCATTGGATAAATGGGCGATTGGATTTGCAGGTGAAGGAACAAACGATAAAAAGTTTAAAATGGAAGCAGGACTTGATCCACATAGACGTTTTGAATGGGGAGTCGCTCCAAGTTCAAAAGGTGACTATGCATTTGTACAACACATGCTTTACTCATTAGCCGAAAATGGTAGAATGGCAACTATTTTGCCTCATGGAGTTCTTTTTAGAGGAGCAAATGAAAAGAAAATCCGTCAGCAAATAATTGAAATGAATTTACTCGATGCTGTAATCGGCTTACCAGAAGGGCTATTTTTCGGTACAGGAATCCCTGCATGTATCATGGTTTTCAAAAAAAATCGTAAAAGAAAAGATGTCTTGTTCATCGATGCTTCTATGGAAGGAAATTACGAAAAAGGTAAAAACCAAAATAAATTAAGAGAACAAGATCTTGAAAAAATTGTAAATATCTATGAGAAAAGAGAAAAGGCAGAAAAATATTCTTCTGTAGCAACATTAGACGAAATTAAAGAAAATGACTATAACTTAAATATTCCACGCTATGTCGATACCTTTGAAGAAGAAGAGGTGGTGGATATGAATGTGGTGAAAGAAAATATTGTAAAAATTAAGAAAGAGCTTCAAGAAGTGGATGCACAGATGGAACAATATTTAAAAGAGCTTGGATTGTAGGTGATTGATATGAAGCAGATACACCAAAGGAACAAAAATATAGATAAAGGTATAGGTATATTACCCGAAAAATGGCGTGTAGTAGAGTTAAGTGAATTTATACGATTATTAAATGCAGGGGTGAGTGTTAACTCTGAGGATCGCCCCGCAAATCATAACCAGTATGGAGTTTTAAAAACAAGTGCTGTTAGTAACGGTGTCTTTTATCCAAGTGAAAATAAAATAATTAAAGAAGATGAAATTACACGTGCCAAGTTAAATCCGATTAAAGGTGCAATAATTATTAGTCGGATGAATACCCCAGAACTTGTAGGTGAAATTGGATATGTTGACAAAACTTATAAAAACCTTTTTCTTCCAGATAGATTATGGCAAACCGAATATAACGAAAAAATTTCAGGTAAGTGGTTAGCGAGCCTATTAACTTTATGGGAGTTTAAGAAACAATTAAAAAATATTGCAACTGGAACAAGTGGCAGTATGAAAAACATATCAAAAAAAGCATTTTTGTCTCTTAAAGTTCCTTATCCTCCATATGAAGAACAACAGAAAATAGCCAAGATTCTATTAACCTGGGACAAATCTGTGGAACTAAAAGAAAAGCTAATTGAACAAAAAAAGGAACAAAAAAAGGGGTTAATGCAGAAGTTATTAACAGGCAAAACAAGATTTCCTGACTATACGGAAAATTGGAGCAAAGTAAGACTTGGGGAGTTGATAAAAGAAGCGAATGAAAAAAGCACTGTAAATAATCAACACCAAGTATTGTCAGTAACAAAAAATGGAATTATGTCACAGAATAAACATTTTAAAAAGCAAGTTGCAAGTGAAAATAACGTGGGTTATAAAGTTATAAGGAAAAACAACTTGGTGTTTAGTGCAATGAACTTATGGATGGGTAGTTTAGATGTACTAACAACGTTTGAAGTGGGCATTGTCTCACCTGCTTATAAGGTCTTTGAATTTCACACTGATAAAATCAATCCAGAATTTGCAAAGTACTTCATGAAAACAGAGTATATGATTTGGTTATACAAAATGAATTCTGAACAGGGTGCAAGCATAGTACGCAGAAATCTCGACCTTAAGGGTCTATTAAATACTTATGTGAAAATTCCAGCGATAAAAGAACAGAAAGAAATTGCAAATATTTTATTAAGTTCTGATAAAGAAATAAATTTCCTTGAAAAGGAAATTGAAGAACTGAATAAGCAAAAAAAAGGTCTCATGCAATTACTTTTAACAGGGCAAATTCGAGTGAAAGTGTAATGACTCTATAAGAGAGTTTAAGTGGAGGTGTGAACGATGCCAAGTGGAAGTAGGTATGATGAACGGTATATTAGTCAGGAACCTGCTTTAGAGGTACTGCAGGGGTTAAACTATGAATATTTGGCTCCAGAACAAGCAGAAGAAATGCGAGATAATCTCCATGAGGTTTTGTTGAAAACGGTATTGGAAGATAAATTAAAAGAGTTGAATGCTTATGAGTATAAAGGGGATACGTATAAGTTTAGTAATTCTAATATTCAGCAAGCAATTCGTGACTTGGATGAACCGCTAACAAACGGACTTGTTAAAACGAACGAAAAGATATTTGAAACACTTATGCTTGGGCGTACTTATACAGAATTTCTGCCAGACGGTTCAAAAAAATCCTTCACGATTCAATACATTGATTGGGAGAACTTTGAGAATAATGAATTTCATGTAGTGGAGGAGTTCTCTGTTGAACGTATGGATGGGCGAGGGAACGTTAGACCAGATGTAGTGTTGTTTGTAAACGGAATTCCATTTGTGGTCATTGAGTGCAAAAAAGCATCAATATCAATGGAACAAGGCATTAGCCAGATGATTCGTAACCAAGGAAAAGATTACGCTCCACAATTATTTAAGTATGTCCAGATGGTGATGTCTACCAATAAAAACGAAACGAAATATGCAACATGTAATACACCTAAAAAGTTTTGGTCAGTTTGGAAAGAAGAGCAAGAGGATTGGTTGCAGAGTTGGTTAGAAAAAACGGTAAACGATCGTTTACCAACAATGCAGGATAAAAATATCGTATCCTTATTCCATCCTGAACGTCTATTAGAACTGACACACTTCTTTACCCTTTTTGATAAGGATGAAAAGAAAGTCACCCGTTATCAACAGTATTTTGCTATTAAAGAAATCCTAAAAACTATTGAAGAACGAGACGAAAATGGTAATCGGCAAAGTGGTGTAGTCTGGCATACACAGGGATCTGGCAAAAGTTTAACCATGGTTATGTTAGCAAAATATATCATGTCAGAGTTAGTGGACTACAATCCCAAAGTAGTTGTTGTAACTGACAGAGTAGAGTTAGATAAACAGATTCATAAGACTTTTACCCACACAAGGTTAAAAGCAAGTAGAGCAACAACTGGAAGCCATTTGGTTGATTTAATCAATGATAATAATGCAGATATTGTCACAACATTAGTCCATAAATTTGATACAGCTTCAACGAAACAAAAACCAGTGAAGTCTCAGGATATTTTTGTTTTGGTCGATGAAAGCCATAGAACTCAGTATGGTGAACTTCATATCAAGATGAAAAAGGTATTTCCAAACGCCTCGTATCTCGGTTTTACAGGAACACCATTGATGAAAAAAGAAAAAAGCACCATGGTTAAGTTTGGAAAACTTATTCATTCCTATACAATTGCAGATGGTGTACGAGATAAAACGATTGTTCCCTTATTATATGAGGGAAAAATGATTGGCCAGTCAGTGAACCAGCGTGCTATTGATAACCGCCTTAAAATGATTACTCGAAACCTGAATGATGAGCAAAAAGATGTAGTTATGAAAAAATGGAGCTTGTTTGAGAGAATTGCCTCGTCTAACCAGCGAATTAGTATGATTTCATTTGATATCAACCAACACTTCTTGGAGAACTACAAAACACAAGGCAGTCAATTTAAAGCAATGCTTGCAACGAATAGCAAGATTGAAGCGATTCGCTACTTGGAAGCATTTGAGGAGCTTGGAGATCTAAATTGTGCTGTTGTCGTCTCTCCACCCGATCAACGGGAAGGGTATGATGCTGTCGATGAAGAGTCAAAAGATAAAGTACAGCGTTTTTGGAAGAAAATGATGACACGTTATGGTACAGCAGATGCTTATGAAGAAGCAATTAAAGAGGAGTTCATTCATGGTGATGACATTGATCTATTAATTGTAGTTGACAAGCTCTTAACTGGTTTTGATGCCCCAAGGGCAACAATTTTATATGTAGACAAACCCATGAAGGAACACACACTCTTACAAGCAATTGCGAGAGTAAACCGTCTTTACGAAGGTAAAGACTTTGGCATCATTATAGACTATCGTGGGTTGTTAGAAAAACTTGATCAAGCCATGCAAATGTATTCAGGAGCAGGGTTAGAGAACTTTGATCCAGAGGACATTGAAGGTGCAATATATGATGTAATAAGCATCATTGGGCAGTTACGGCAAAACCATTCAGACCTTTTACAAATATTTGCTCCAATTACAAATAAGCAAGATACAGAGGAGTATGAAGTTTGGCTGGAAGATGATGAAAAGCGTAATGAATTTTACGACATTTTAAGTAAGTTTGGTCGTAACCTTGGAATAACATTAGAATCAGAGAAAGTGTATAATGCCTTGCCACCAGAAGAGTTAAAGAAATATAAGAAAGACTTAAAGTTTTATCAAGAACTTCGTAAAAGTGTTAAACTACGGTACTCAGATACGGTTGATCATAAAGAATACGAAGCAAAAATGCAGAAATTGATGGATAACTATATTTCAGCAGAAGATGTCATCCGAATCACAAACCCTGTAGATATCTTAAATGAACAGGCGTTTGAAGAAGAATTAGAACGATTAGATTCAAAGCGGGCAAAAGCAGATGCAATTCGTACTCGGTTGTCGAAAAATGTTAGCACGAAATGGGATGAAAACCCTGCTCACTATAAAAAGTTTTCAGAGCGTATTCAAGAAGCGATTCAAGAGTATAAGGATAAACGTATATCCGAAGCTGAATACTTGAATCGAATGAAAGATATTATGAAAGATTATCGTAAGGGGGAATCTACTGAGGATTATCCTGATGTTATCAAAAAGAACCAGAATGCCCAGGCATTCTATGGAGTAACCAGGGATATCATAAGTGAAGTTAAAGAACCCACGGCGAGTTACGATATTGGTGAGTTAGCTTTGAAAATGGATGGAGTCATAAAAGAACATCAAAAGGTAGACTGGCACGATAATATAGAAATTCATAATCGTATTGCACAGGAGTTAGACGACTTGCTTTATGATTTTTCAAAAGACCAAAACGTAGATTTAGATTTTAACACTATAGATAAAATCATCGAGCAGATAAAGACAGTTGCCCTAAGACGATATTAAGGTGTGAAAAACATGGGAAGACATCACATTCAATATGGAAACAAAACCATTGAATTCAGCATAAAGAGAAAAAACGTAAAGAATGTAAACCTTAATATAAAACCTGATATGACAATCGAGGTTTCAGCACATGAAGATGTTCCGTTAGAGTTTATATACGAGTTTATGAGAGGAAAACGGTCTTGGGTCTCAAAGCATGTAAAGAACTTTGAAAATGTGCAACCCCACAAACAAAGCGAAAGAGAGTATGTAAGTGGTGAATCATATAAATACTTGGGTAAACAATACCGTCTGCGTGTACAAAAAGCAGAGGAAGAAGAAACGGTAAAGTATTTCAGAGGGTTTATATATGTTTTTGTTAAGGACACCAACAATTTTAAGCGGAAAGCTAATTTAATGGAAGAATGGTATCGAGAGAAATCCCGTAAAATCTTTCAAGATTCGTTGGATAAGCTATATCCATCAGTTGAAAAGTACGGAATCAATAAGCCGTCAATGGATATCAAATCTATGAAGGCACGTTGGGGATCAGCATTAATTGAAACCAATACCATTTTACTGAACTTTAACCTTATCAAAGCACCAAAACATTGTATTGATTATGTCGTTTTACATGAGTTAATCCATTTTAAGTATAATGACCATAGTGATAAATTTTACAACATGCTCCATACTCTAATGCCAGATTGGGAAAAGCGAAAAGCAATCTTGGATGAAGAGATAGTAAGAGAATTGTAATTTTTTTGAACCTCTCAGCTAATCACAACATGATAGTACACCAGAAGGCAGTTCCTAAAGAATACAATTCAGGGAACTGCCTTTTTATTTTTACTATCAGCTCAACTGGAATATTGATCGGTAAAGTCGAGGAGTAATTGAGCGATAATATCTTGGAGTCTTAGGTGAGGAAATTCTTCCTTGCATGTCGTGGCAAAGTCAGTGTAGATATCATCTGAAATACGGAAGTTCTTTGTTGCAGTTTTAGAAGAGGATCGATAAATACGCTTGTCCAAGTGAAAGTCATTGTTATCCATGTTACTTTCAACTAATGATTTCAATATGGAGAAGTTTTCCTTAATATACTCGAATTCATCATCAGGGTTAGATGTGTCAGGAATTTGCTTTTCATCTCGAACAAACTTGTAGTATTGATTGTCACGTTTGATATACACGTAATCATCTTCCTGCATCAATTTCGTAAAGGTTGAGTATTTAATACCAAGATGATCTGCAACCTTTTGTAGGTCTGTGCCTTCCTTTTTAAGAAGGTCATTCACTGTTTTTACACGTTGCTTGCTACTTACGGTAGAGAACTTGTCTTTGTTCATAGGTACACCTCCTATCAAATTGTTTCTATATGTTAGTAAATTAACAATAGATTTATTCAATTAAATCATGAAAAGTTCGGGGTGGAGTAAGAGTTTGTAAAAATATAAATCAATGGGAGTGTTATTAAATGGGAAAAGTTGTATTAACTGGTAATGGGTTATCGGTAGGTTTGAATAAAGGTTTTGGATTGGAAAATATTACTGAAACGTTTTTTAACAACTTATCATCTGAACATCAGAAGTTTGTTCAACATCATATGGATAGAATACAAAAGGGAAAATACGTTCAAGTTGATTTTGAGGAAGCGATTGCAAGTATTGAACAAGTTCATGATTCTCTTGATAGCTATGTAAACTTCTTGCTAAACGATAAAGAAGGTCAAAAATATCTCAAAACAGAAGGTCTAACAGTTGATGAAATACAGAATCACCTAAATAAGATAAAAGAAATCATTCTTTCTTACACGGCCTCAATAATAGAAATTATAGATGGAAATGTGCATTGGGATCAGATAGGAGAAAAGTTATCTGGTTTCGTAAATTGGTTGCAAAAAGAGCTATCACAAGAACGAGATGAAGTTGATTTATTCACACTGAACTTTGACCTTTTGTTAGAAACAATCTTATTAAGGATAGTTGGATCGGATGAATTTACGGACTTCCATGTTAAGTCGTGGAACTTATAAAGGTCACGACAAATTTAACTTTGATCCCCAACAATCGCTTATGGATTATGGTCATAGAAGGATTCGCTTACATCATTTACATGGGTCTCTATCATCTTTCAAAAGGTTATCTGACGGGAGGATCTTTAAACAAAGGACTGAGGATATTAGGTTGTCTGATTTGTACAGAGAGATGAATACGAATGAAATGTTTCCTTCAATAATAACAGGAGGGTTTAAGAGCAAAAAAGTTCAAATGCTTCCGTTTAGCCATTATTACGGTGAGTTTAAAGAGAAGATGGTCGATCCAGAAAACCCTTGTGATGAACTGTATATAATCGGTTATAGTTTTCGGGATGATCACATTAATCAATCGATTAGTGAACGTTTAAAAATTCATAGATCCAAAAATGGAAAACCTTTAAATCGTTTTGTAATAGTAGACTACAAGATGGAAGAGGAAGAACAGGACAAGTTCATAAAAGAAGTAAATAAGGCATTAGGGTTGGGGAAGAAGACAAAGCTAACCAAAGAAAGTGGAGTTTTCAACTTCTCAGGTGCCGATACAATTGAAGAATTTATGTGAAATTAAGAAAAGTATTATAAAAAATAGATTCTAAGAATTCATTTATTAAGATGAAGAAGGGTGGGTTTTACGTATGGAAAATCTTTTTAGGGATTTTGTCTATATGGATACAGAAAGGCTCAAATCAATTGTCGCTCAATTGAATAAAGGGCTGATAGAGAGTACATCTACAACTATCACTGATAGTGATGAAAGTAAATTAAAAGCAGGGGTAGATATATTAAAGATATTAAAACTTGGGAGCGAGAATTCTATTCTTTGGCAAAATCAAGCTACTGAAAGTCACACTATGCATGACTATTTATATAACCTTGCAGAAACATCATTAAATGAAAAAGGATTGCTAACGAATATACCAGGAGATTTTACAGAAGAGGATTTGGTGAATCCAGAAGTTGACAAAAGTTCCTTAGATTCAACATCATTTGTTTTAATCAGAGGAAAAACAATTATTAACGATTTCACTTATATGCAAAGAATTTTAGAAAACTTTGACGATATCTTAAAGTCTATTATAACGGGTGAGCAATCAGCTGATGCAAGTTTTGAAAATGCTTCACAAACTCAAAGAAACAAAAAAGTACAAGATAGGATCAAAGATTATAATATGCCTAAGGATATTAAAAAGGCATTGCAAACCTTTTTAGAAAACTTTTACAAAGATAGAGTAGTGATTAAAAATATACCCTTTGAGGAAAAACCTAACTTTCGTTTTGTGGGAACATTGAATCAAACCTATTTGAGGGAAAGTATAGAGAATATAATTTACAAATATGGAACAGCACCACAAGATGATTGGTATATGTTTGCTCAAATTGCCTCGATACCAGAAAAAACATCAAACAACATAGACATATCCTATAACCATAATGAACTTGAAAAAGGTATGCACACAGTATTCGATGCACTAAGAGATATCGAAAAAGCAGGCTTGTCGATTTCATTTCCTGAAATAGCAGTAACACCTATAGCGATTTATCGTCAGTAAAAGGGGTGTGGGAAAATGTCAAAACAATTTTATGATTATTTAATAAGGTTGAACGAATATGATCGAAGAATAAAACTAAGTGACACTCTTGCAATAAGTCTTATGGAGTTTAAGTCACATTGGGAAAAATTCGCAAGTGAATTTCGGTTTGCTTATAGGAACCTGGTAATTGATTTTAATAATGATGTGGTTACTATAAAGATAGAAGGTAATGAAAATATAGCTTTTGTAGCTAATCTTATTGATTTTAACGATGAGAAAATATTAAAAAGTATTACAATGTTTGCTTCGGGTGATGGGACTCCCCAATCAGGTGCTAACATGTTTATTGCGATTGGAGTCCTAATTGCAAGCCTAAATCCTCATGAAAATGCAGAGTTTAGGAAGAAAATATTTAAAGAATTAGGTATCAATGATATAAAAATTGGGACAAACAATGCACTTATAGTGAATGACTTTAAATATGCAATCAGTCTCACGCAAGAAACTGGATTGATGTTTTCGGTATCAAGAGTATAGAAAAAGACGAGAGATTTGAAACTCTCGTCTCGTTTTTTTGCCTCTTAAATTACCACGGTGAACCGTATCATAAGTAAATGAGGTTGAGAAGGGTAAATTTATCCGGTGGTAATCTATAATATATTTATTTTTTAAACGTAGACAATGGAGATAACAGGAAAACAAAGATTCCGTTTTCCTGTTATCTCCAAGAGGAAAGACACAGTCGAACCAAAAATTCTCCTGAAGAATATCCCTTTACCAAGAATGTAAATTATTATGCCCTAGTTGAAATCATTTATCATTGCTCTTAATCAAGATTCTCTTTAGGTTTTTCTTTATGCTTTCTGTTTTTAACCTCAGTAAATATGTTATCTGACACAATTGCTTGAGTTGTTGATGTTCCATTCGGAGGATTAGATTGATTTGATTCAATCAGCGATTTCAGCATCTGAATATCCTCTTTAGTAGCGTATTGTTTGTCAGACTTTAACATATATCCTAACTGACCGTTTGATTCTATTGTAGCCCATTGTAAATCAGTAAAATGCTGGATGTTTTGTTGTCTCATTCTTACTTCAAGCATATCAACCGTTAACCGCAGCTTTTTCAAATTGCTTTCATTAACTTGGCCGTTTTCGACTACTATAAGTGATTTTCCATAAATAAAAGTCTCAAGAGCATTCGATTTCAAAACGATATACTCAATAAAGAGAAGTGTACTCACCATTAGAAATGTAATCACCATTGTAATCCAAATGTTCCTGTCGCCAACAGGTTGAATAATCAATGACCCAACAGCTATCATTATGACAGTCTGAGCAACCGTAAGCTGTGAGATTGATTTTCTTCCAGCTAACCGCAAAATAAGGACTCCTCCAACGACGACTACAATAGCTTTCCATATGAAGTGTAAATCCAAAAATATCCCCTCTTTTCAAACAATATATCAATGCTGCTTTGCGGTGGCCCCTTCTATTTATTAAGAAAGGGGCTGTTTTCTAAAAGGTTGTTGTTTTTTAATGTTTTTAATCCCGCTGTCTATAGCAACAAAGTTTACGGAAAGAACCATAAATAAAATCCCTATATAAAATGTTTGATATCAATTGCACTGTTTTTATTGTGGATTATATCCTTTACTTTATTCACTATTCTTTAAAAGTTAACCATACTCGATCTCAATAGAAGTGAAATAAATCGAGACATATACAAGGTAATGGTGAAAAAGTAATATACCGTTTTTTAAGTAAATATTCTGTAGTGAGGTGTCTTTATACTAGAACCATAATAGTATCCTTTTTTTACGTCTAATTTTCTAAAGTTTTTTCTTTTTTTCCACATTTTCAATAGTTTCTGCGTGGGAGATATTATATAACCTGCTCTTAGGTTCATATATTTTTTGAGAAGGCCATAGTCCATGATGTCCTGAAAATAGATAACTGACTAAACAAGCAACAAAAAAGTACTCTAACCCTTTCCCATCAAACATTTCCATTGCCAACAGAAAAGCTGCTATAGGGGTATTAGCACCTCCACAAAAAGCAGCGATTAATCCCAATGCAGCAAGAAATGACATAGGTAAATCCATGAACGTGTGTAAGGTATTACCTAATGTTGCACCGATAAAAAATAGAGGGATGGCCTCCCCGCCAACAAATCCGCTTCCGAGAGTTACTGCTGTAAATACCAGCTTGGCCAGGAAAGCAAAGGGAGGGACTTCTTCTTTAAAAGATTGTTCCAACATCTCTAATCCCCGACCATTATAGTCTTGTGAACCAACAATCAATGTTAATACTACAATAATGATTCCTCCAAAAAAGGCTCTCTTCATATGATTTTTTTTGAAAAGTTTCTCAGAGAAATTTTGTATCCCGTGTCTCAACTGACAGTATAAAACACTGATCAGGCTGAAAATAACAGACATAAGAATAACTTTTAGAAATGTAATAATAGATATTTCTGGAACGTGCTGTATAATAAATTCTTCATGTTTATGCCCCCAAGATGCTGTAGTTATATAGTGACCAACAAAGCTAGCCACAAGACAAGGAACAAGTGCTTCAAATTTCAGCTTTCCTAAAGCTGCCATTTCCATGCCAAAAACAGCACCAGTAATAGGTGCTCCAAAGGCAGCCCCAAAACCAGCACTTATACCGCTCATAATTAAAATTTTCTTGTCGAGTCTGTTTACCTTGAAAAATTTGCTGACCGCTGCAGCTACACTTCCTCCCATTTGGACAGCTGCACCTTCTCTTCCTGTTGAACCACCAAAAAGTACTGTGATAAAAGTTCCGAAATAGACGATAGGTCCCATTCTTCGCGGAACCTCTTTTTTTCCATGAACTGAGTCTATTACGAGATTATTTAATTCAGCAGTGTCATTCAAAGTATTATTCAAAAATACCTTTCCGTAGTTCATATATAAGTATCCTATGATAATTCCTCCAAAGGGGAGAAGGAAGATAAGCCAATCTTTTTTTGCTCGTATATTATCTCCTAGATAATCATTTATCTCTAAAAGAAAATTTGTTGCCGAACCGACAACTATACCAATTATGCTTCCAAAGAAAATCCATTGACCAAGAATTGAAAAAAAGTTTTTATACTTTAACTGCATTTACCAAATCACCTCATTTCTAACGTTTTAGGAATATCGATTCTATTTTTGCCTACTGTATTAAAATTTATTAAAATAAAGTAATGAATAACTAATTATGAAAGGAGGAAAAAGATCAAATCCATAATTTCAGTTTTAATAAAGATGGTTTTACATATTAATCTAAAAAACCTCACTTAGATTTATCACAAAGAACCTATCACAAGTAAATGAGGATTTTAACTAACTTTCCATTCCTATTCAAGTGGCACGTGTGAAATCTTAATATGCCAGGAATCCTTTATTGATTTAAACAGAACATCCAAAGGAAGATCAAAAATGACACTACTCCAACTAAAATACGTAATTGAAGTAACAAGAAGTCGCTCCATCAGTCAAGCAGCACAAAATTTGTTTATTAGTCAGCCGAGTCTTTCCAACGCACTAAAGGAGCTGGAGAAGGAAATCGGGATTACCATCTTTTCACGTACCAATAAGGGCATTGTGATTACCCAGGAAGGCTCGGAGTTTTTAAGGTATGCAAGGCAGGTCGTTGAACAGGCGGAGCTGCTTGAAAATCGCTATTCCAATAAACGATTGCCTAAGCAGCATTTCTCCGTGTCAGCACAGCATTATTCCTTTGCAGTGAGCGCCTTTGTACGGTTACTAGAAGACTATAACCTAGAGGAATATGAGTTCATGCTCAGGGAAACGAAGACGTATGAAATTATCGATGATGTGCAGAAGCTGCGTAGTGAAATTGGTATTTTGTATGTAAATAATTTTAATGAGAAGGTGATTCATAAGTTTTTAAGAGAAGGGAATTTAATATTTCATGAGCTATTTGAAGCAAAACCACACGTCTTTGTTAGTTTTAGAAACCCGCTTGTGCAAAAAGAGTATGTAACATTAGAAGATTTAGTTCCTTACCCATATTTGTCTTTTGAACAAGGCGATTATAATTCTTTTTATTTTTCGGAGGAGATTTTAAGTACGCTTTCCAGACCTAAAAACATTAAAGTAAGTGATCGTGCGACATTATTTAATTTATTAATTGGATTAAATGGCTATACGATTTCGACAGGAGTTATTAGTCATGAATTAAATAATGATATTGTGGCGATTCCTTTGAGGGTGGGCGAACGTATTAACGTCGGCTATATTACGCATAAGAATGTACCAATCAGTCAATTGGCCGATACCTATATTCAGTATGTAAAAGAGACTATAGCTGAAGAAGGATCTTAGATATAGTTTAAAGCTATAGCGGATGATAGACTATGAGTGTTACATTATAATAGTGTTTCTATGATATACTAGATCAATCATTCTATACAGAAGGAGCGGGATGCACGATGACAAAAACATTGGTTAAAGCACCATTCAGAGCCGATCATGTAGGCAGTTTTTTAAGAACGGAGCCGATTAAAGAGGCAAGACAAGCCTATATGAATGGAAAGATTGAACAAGATGCGTTAAAAGCAATAGAGGATCAGGAAATTGAGAAACTGGTAAAAAAACAAATAGAAGTAGGACTGAAGTCAGTCACAGATGGCGAGTTCAGACGTTCCTGGTGGCATTTAGATTTCTTAGCTGCTTTAGAAGGTGTAGAACTTTTCGAAGCGGAATATATCAGTAACTTTCAAGGTGCAAAAACAAAAAATAGTGCGATTAAAGTAGTCGATAAAGTCGCTTTTCATCAACATCCTATGGTAGAACATTTTACGTTTTTGAAAGAAGCTGTAGATAAATATGGTGATGGCAGTCAAGTTGCGAAGTTTTCTATCCCTAGTCCCAATATGCTATTTACGAGAATGCAAGGTGATGAGTTTTACAATAGAAACACGGAGCAATTCTATACAGACACAGTAGCAGCTTATAAACAAGCAATCCAAGCGTTCTATGATGCAGGCTGTCGCTATTTACAATTAGATGATACCTCTTGGATTGATTTTGTTTCGGAAGAGCGTATCCAGGCAGTTGTTGAAAAAACAGGGCAGGAATTGCAGGATATTATCGATGCTAGAGTTCGTTGTATCAATGATGCTATTTCAGAAAAACCAGCAGATATGACGATCACCATGCATATTTGCCGTGGAAACTTTAAGTCTACGTATATTACCAGCGGTGGCTATGATCAATTTTCCGATGCGATATTTGCCAACTTACATGTAGATGGACTTTTCTTAGAATATGATGATCACCGTTCAGGAGATTTTGAACCTCTAAAAAGCTTTAAACAAAATGAACAAACAGTTGTTTTAGGGTTAATTACATCTAAATTCCCGGAATTAGAAAATCCGGAGAAGATTAAAGCTAGAATAGCCGAAGCAAGCGAGTTGATTCCTTTAGAAAACTTATCCCTTAGTCCGCAGTGTGGTTTCTCCAGTACGGAAGAAGGAAATATTATTACAGAAGAGGAACAATGGAATAAGATCAAGCACATCATCAACATTGCAGAAGATGTATGGATTGATTAAATCGTTAAATACCAGAACCTATCCTTGATGAAGGGATAGGTTCTATTGTTTCAGATTTGTGTGGGTCAATTCATAGTATGCCGCACTTCTCCAATTAACTATGCCCCTCCTTAAAAGAGACAATAATTCAAAAAAAGTATACTATTTAGTTCAAGCAATGATAAAATGCGATTTTCTGAAGTGAAAATCCTATTTTGTATAGCAAAAAATCATTTTTTCTTGTATGTTCACAGAAATACGGTTAGATGACACATTTCTCGTCTTTTGCTATGGTAAAAGCAACCATGGTTTAAAAGAGGAGAGGGGAATGAAGATGGCAGAACCACAATTAGAAAATGGGCATATACGAATCGCGAATGATTTATGGAATGAAATACTAAGACGTAATTTTTCCAAAAGGCAATTGAATCTCATTCTATTCATCTGGAGATTATCATATGGAACTGGTCAAAAGGATTGTGTGATACCGAACTTTACACATTTTGAAATCGCCGGTATGTATAAACAGGATGTCAAAAAAGAATTAACCTTTTTAGTAGACTGTGCAGTGCTTGACTGGGAACAGGAAACCATGGTGTTTTCTATAAACAAAGATTATCATCACTGGCAAATCACTCCTAACAAAAAATGGAACAATGACCTTTTTACGCAGCTTATACATACAAACCTTCAAAGAAAAAGGCAGAAAAACGCTACGAATTCAACCTCACAAACAAAGAAACGACATGCTCCGAAGAACCATAAAGTAGGTAAATTACTGACTATGCAAAAGGCTATCGGTAAGTAACATACGAACCTTCAAGTTAGTAAAACACTTACCAGAAGGGAACGAGAAAGCTTTCTTATCAAGCGATCCAGGCTCTCTAAAGACAAAGGGAAAGACAGAAAAGATGAAAGACATAAAGAATTGTAATAGTAATAATAGTGACAAGGCATTTAGTGAATTGATTCATTTTTATCGTGATAACTTGCGAAGAGGTGTAAGTGAATCGCCATTTAATCATAAACTGTTAAAGCGGTGGTATGAGGATATGGCTACGACTTGTTGTTTGCTGCAATGAAAATCGCTGCGAAGGCAGAAGCCAAAGGCGTGAAATATATGGAGCGAGTGCTGGTCAATTGGACAGAAGCAGGTGTGGAGTCGCTCGAGGATGTGCGACGGTTGGATCAACAGGCTAAAAAAAGACAAAGAACGAAGCCCTATCAGCAAAAGCCTGGTTCCAATAAGCGTGATATTGTACCAGATTGGTATGTGAAGCACAAAGGCCAGCGATCAGTGAAGAGCGAATCAGCAAAGACAGAGGAGGAAAAGAGACGGAGTGCTGATGAAATGGATCGGTTGTTGGCGGCGTATTTAGCTGGTCAGGAATAGGTGGGAGCACCCCAGTTCCTCTATTCACAAACCATTACCTGTCGTGAGAAAAGAGCTTTTAACCCTTTATGAGCCGCACATCGATCGACGATTGTAAAACCAGCGGTCGATATCATTTCATCCATGTCTTCGATGGTAAGAATCAAAATTCTATTCGCTATTCTTCTTGCATGCTTGATGATAGCAAATTGCTCCGCCGGTGTAGCGGGAGAATAAAGGTTGTAGGGCATATCAATAATTGCCACATCAAAATAGCCTTCTTCCTTAGCGATATCTTTAATCTCTACGGTTGTGTCATAGCTGAAATAAGTAATATTTTCTCTGGTACCTTTTACTGCTAATGGATTGCGGTCAGAGCCAACAATTTCGATCCCCATGGACAGTGCTTCGACAAGTACCGTACCTATTCCGCAGCATGGATCGATTACACGGACACCTGCTGGGTCTGGAACTGCGATATTGACGACTGCTCTGGCCAAGCGCGTGCTTATTGCTGTCGAGTATTCATGAGGCTTCTTCACATGATGCAGCCAGACAGACTCGCTTTCCTGGTGGACACCAAAATACCAGCGACCTTGAAACGGCACAATACCAAAAAGGACATCAGGATTTTTCATCTTGGCCTTTCCAATGATATTCCAGCCAATTTCTTTTTCAATCATCCGTTGTTCGTCAAATTCTATTTTTTGTTCATTAGAAAGGTCGTTTATTTTTAGGTAAGTCACCTTAAAGGTTTGGTTACCAAGCTCGATTTGGTTGACCCGTTCAGCAATGGCCTGAACGGATTTACCTGAGAAAAGCACCGAAAGTTTCCCCTTTATAAACGGGCTCCTGCTTGGATCGATGTTTCTTGTGCTTTGTATAATGTTCGCTGATTCTTCTCCGAAGAGCGCTCTTTGCTCTAATGCACAGAGAGAGCTTTCTTCGAGAGCATGTGTGTAGGTGTACAGGTATTCGGAGTCTTGCATGTTAAGTTTTGTCATGTATTAGATTAGCCTTTCTTTAATACGAATTAATTTAGATTACATCCATTATATCTTATATACAGGCTTAGTGCTTTTTTTAACCTGATACACAAGCCTTTATTCTATATGCAGCAGATCATTATGTATTAAAGTGGTATATATAGTTAGCTGCCGATCAGAAAAATTATTTGGAGGTCATATAGGATGAAACATACTGCTTTATCGTGGGAAAAAGTTTTTAACGACAACGCCATACACACGATTACTGGTGATGTAAGGGTGATCGAAGCATTCCCCATCCCAAAACTTTAAACAGAGCGTAGAGTGTGGATCTATTTGCCAGGGCCACTGTTTAGTGATGCTTATCACTGGCTGATCCAGTCCTGATTAGGCTAGCCATAAAGAATGAAGCACACCTGTAAGTTCACTGTGCCGGACGATCGATTAACGCTAATGATATAGGTGAAGGGAACGTTTCCAAAACCCATCATCCCAAAATTTGATTAGAACCCCCCTAGACTTGGATAAAATAGAAAATGATTGCATGTTTTATCTTTTTGCAATCATTGTATGAAGCGAAAGAAAAGGGGCATGACAAATGGTTCAATCAATCAATACAAAAGTTGATTTGGTAATGGATGCAACCTCACACTTAAGTGTTTCGGACTATGGACAGATTATGATTGGCGATAAAGGATTTGAATTCTTCAATAAACGTGATGCTCGCAAGTTTATTCAAATTCCTTGGGAAGATGTAGATTACGTGATCGCCTCTGTTCTGTTCAAAGGAAAATGGATTCCACGTTATGCGATCCAGACAAAACGGAATGGAACATATACCTTTTCGTCTAAAGATCCCAAAAAAGTTTTTCGGGCGATTCGTACATACGTTGATCCGGATCATATGGTCCAGTCATTAAATTTCTTTGATGTAATCAAACGCGGATTCAGGAGTAAGTTAAACAAGTAAACGTTTATTCCACGTATTTTGGTTTTTGTGAATAAGCGGGTTTTATATAATTTGCTAAAAGGATGGATTAAATGATCCTAAGGGCAGCATTCTGCCTTTAGGATTATTTAATCCTTTTTTATGTGTTAGTAAGCTTATGGTTTGTATCGTTTAAGTGGGAAAGGGGACAAAAGAGATGAGAGTAGTGAAGAGATTTGTATCGTTTAATTGGAAAGGAACCAAAAGAGGTGAGAGTAGTGAAGAGATTTGTATCGTTTAACTGGGAAAGAAACCAAAAGAGGTGAGAGTAGTGAAGAGATTTGTATCGTTTAACTGGAAAGGAGCCAAAAGTAGGGAGAGTAGTGAAGAGATTTGTATTGTTTAACTGGAAAGGAACCAAAAGTAGGGTGTTGCAAGGCTGGTTTTGTCTCCTTGAAGTAGAGCGTAGCCATTCACTTCGTATCCGGCGGGACGTGTCCCCCTGAATCCGAAGTGAATGACTGAATATTTCTAATGCAATTATAATTTTTATCCGATTGTTGGTAATGCTATTGTATATAAACTTTAACAATAAAAAAGGAGGTAAAGGGATGGTAGGGATTATCATTGCTACTCACGGTGAATTTGCCAATGGTATCTTGCAATCTGGGGGAATGATCTTTGGAGAACAAGAAAATGTAAAAGCTGTTACATTGATGCCGAGCGAAGGACCTGATGATGTAAAGGCAAAAATGCAAGAAGCTATTGCCTCTTTTGACAACCAGGATGAAGTATTATTCTTAGTTGATCTTTGGGGTGGGACTCCCTTTAACCAAGCAAACAACTTGATGGAAGAGCACAAAGATAAATGGGCAATCGCTGCAGGTGTAAATTTAGCAATGTTGATCGAAGCTTATTCATCACGTTTTTCCATGGACACTGCACACGAAATTGCTTCACATATTTTGGCCACAGCAAAAGAAGCAGTGAAGGTGAAGCCGGAAGAATTAGAACCGGAAGATGCCGCTGCATCAGCCGCCCAGCCATCTAATTCAGGTGAGCCTGGTAAATTTGAATATGTGTTAGCACGCATTGATTCTCGTTTGCTTCACGGCCAAGTAGCGACTGCTTGGACCAAGAATACACAGCCCACACGTATCATCGTTGTATCTGATGAAGTAGCGAAGGATGACCTTCGTAAGAAATTGATCCAGCAGGCTGCTCCTTCAGGAGTAAAGGCACATGTTGTTCCGATCAATAAAATGATTGAACTTGCACAGGATGATCAACACTTTGGTGGTCAGCGTGCATTACTTCTATTCGAAAACCCGCATGACGTACTTCGAGCCGTTGAAGGTGGTGTTCCACTGGAGACCATCAATGTTGGTTCGATGGCGCACTCAACTGGTAAAGTTCAGCCGAATAAAGTGTTGGCCTTTAACCAAGCAGATATCGATGCGTTCAAAAAGTTGAAAGAAGCTGGTATGCAATTCGATGTCCGTAAAGTTCCAAATGATTCAAAAGGCAATATGGATGACATTCTCCAACGGGCTCAAGCGGAGTTGAACAAACAGTAATAATCCTAATTGTCAGATCAAAAGGAGGATTAAGAATAATTATGGAATTAACTATTATTCAGATAATATTAGTTGTTATCGTAGCATTTTTAGCTGGTATAGAAGGGATCTTGGATGAATTCCACTTCCACCAGCCTATTATTGCCTGTACGCTAATCGGTTTAGTTACAGGAGAAGTAGTGCCATGCCTTATCTTAGGTGGTACTTTGCAATTAATCGCTTTAGGCTGGGCAAACATCGGAGCTGCCGTAGCGCCGGATGCTGCATTGGCATCCGTTGCATCGGCTATTATTCTCGTTTTAGGTGGTCAGGGTGAAGCTGGTGTATCTTCTGCAATCGCGATCGCAGTTCCACTTGCAGTTGCAGGCTTATTATTGACGATCATCGTCAGAACAATTGCAACCGCAATAGTCCATTTAATGGATGCTGCAGCTAAAGAAGGGAACTTCAGGCGAATAGAAATGTGGCATATTTTTGCTATTTGCTTGCAGGGGCTTCGTATTGCAATCCCAGCCGCATTAATTTTGGCTGTTGGTGCAACTCCGGTTAGAGAATTACTTCAGTCTATGCCAGCTTGGCTGACAGATGGTTTAGCAGTTGGTGGGGGCATGGTAGTAGCTGTTGGGTATGCAATGGTGATTAACATGATGGCTACAAAAGAAGTATGGCCATTCTTTGCGATTGGCTTCGTATTAGCGACTATTCCATCCATCACACTATTGGGTCTTGGTGCTATCGGTGTGGCTCTTGCCCTTATCTATCTGGCGCTAACGAAACAAGGCGGTTCAGGTGGTGGCGGAAATGGGAACACGGGAGATCCTATAGGCGATATTATTGATAATTACTAAAAGGAGGAGGATACAAAATGGCTAAAGAAATGAAATTGTCTAAAAGAGATCGCATTGCTATTTGGTGGCGGTCAACGTTCATTCAAGGTTCCTGGAACTATGAACGTATGCAAAACGGTGGTTGGGCTTTTTCCATGATTCCGGCCATCAAAAGATTATATAAAACGAAAGAAGAACGTGCTGCGGCACTAAAACGTCACTTAGAATTTTTTAATACACATCCATATATAGCTTCTCCGATTATCGGTGTTACGTTAGCTCTTGAAGAAGAACGTGCAAATGGAGCACCTGTTGACAACAAGGCTATTCAAGGGGTCAAAGTCGGGATGATGGGTCCTTTAGCAGGTATCGGGGACCCGGTTTTCTGGTTCACGGTTAAACCGATTCTCGGCGCTTTAGCGGCTTCACTTGCTTTGTCTGGAAACATGCTTGGCCCGATTCTGTACTTTGTTTTATGGAATATCATTCGTATGGGCTTCATGTGGTATACACAAGAGTTTGGTTACAAAGCGGGTTCCAAAATTACCGAAGATGTATCTGGCGGCTTACTTCAGGATATTACCAAAGGGGCTTCGATACTCGGTATGTTCATACTTGGTGCATTAGTTAACCGTTGGGTAGCGGTATCCTTTACGCCGACAGTATCAAGAGTTGAACTCGACGAAGGTGCTTATATCGATTGGGATAATTTGCCGCCTGGATCAGAAGGGATTCGAACAGCATTAGAACAGCAAGCCGCTGGTCGTTCATTAAGTGAATATGATGTTACAACTTTACAAGATAACTTAGATAGCTTAATTCCAGGTTTAGCAGGGCTGTTAATCACACTTCTTAGCATGTGGCTGCTCAGGAAGAAAGTGTCACCAATTATTATGATTCTTGGCTTGTTCGCGCTCGGTATCATATTCCACGCAATAAACTTAATGTAAGCTAAATAGTCCATATAAATAGATAAGTATCTCCTGGCAGGTTAGACGAAGGGGGTACTTTTTCATACAAGGTTTTTTATGAAAATACTTAAACACAATGAAATTTATTACCCGTACAAATTTTCAGGAGGATGGCCATGCTTACTATCGGTTATATTGGCAATGGAAAAAGTACGAATAGATACCATTTGCCATTCGTGCTGCAAAGAGAGAATATAAAGGTAAAAACAATTTATCGGAGAAATCCTGAGCGTGATAGCTGGAATCGGATTGCAGGAGTACAGTATACTTCTGATTTGAATGCATTATTACATGACGAGGATATTCAACTTATTGTGGTGTGCACAAGGCATGATAGTCATTATGAATACGCAAAACAAGTGTTAGAACATAATAAACACTGTTTGGTGGAAAAGCCTTTTACGGAAAACTCGGAACAGGCGAAAGAAATATTTGCATTGGCTAAAGAAAAAGGCTTGATTGTCCAAGCGTATCAAAATAGACGTTTTGACAGTGATTTCTTAACGGTTCAGAAGGTTATCGAGGAAGGAAAACTAGGCGACCTGCAGGAAATGGAAATGCATTTTGACTATTTCCGTCCAGAAGTACCGGAGTCTGCCGATTCCTTTGATCCAGCTGTGTCCTTTTTATACGGCCATGCCTGCCATACCCTGGATCAGGTCATCAGCTACTTTGGCAAGCCGGATCATATCCATTATGATGTGAGACAATTACTGGGAACAGGAAGAATGAACGATTATTTTGATTTTGATTTATATTACGGCACGTTAAAAGTATCTGTAAAATCCAGTTATTTTAGATTGAAAGAAAGACCGAGCTTCGTCGTTTACGGAAAAAAAGGATGCTTTGTGAAAGAAACAAAAGATCGTCAGGAAGAACATCTAAAGTTGTTTTACATGCCATATAATTACGATTTTGGCGTAGATACCCTCAAACATTATGGTGTATTGACGTATGTGGACGAAGAAGGTACGATCCACGAAGAAAAAGTAAAATCCGTAGATGGTGATTATGGCATTGTATATGATGACTTATATGAAGCGGTTATAAATGGTAAAGACAAAACCATTCCGGACGAGCAGACAGTGTTGCAAATGGAAATATTAGAAACGGGAGTTAGAGACTTAGAGTGAAAGACAGGGTTCGTTATAGCAGATGGGGATACGTTTTGTACTCTATGCAGGTATCTGGGGATGGAATAAAATAGAAATTGGGAATCAGTAAACAATGTATTGTTTTAAGCGAAGTAATCTATACATAAAAAGCAGCACTGGATATAAGATTCAGTGCTGCTTTTTTATGTTTCATTTAACCAAGGTGAACTTTAGCAAAAGTGGGTTAACTGAAACTTTGCTCATATTTTTTCGTAACTACTATATCAATTACAAAGGGGATGACGGTTATGGCTTGTTATAGCTGTGGGGGAAAATCATTCATTGAAGCAACGGATTTTATCAACCTTCGACCGGTTGGTAAAAAGATAGCAATAGGATCAGAAAAAGTGTATACAGTCTGTCAAAACTGTGGAGAAGTGGTTTCCATTAAAGTGAAAAATGTTGAGAAATTAATATAGTATTTATTGGGTAGTGGCGTTGACTAATAAGAACTGAAAAAAGAGAACCCCAGATAAGTCTAACTGGTTCAGTTCTAGGAGAGAAAACAGTAAATTACACATCAAATAGAAGTACAAATCCGTATTAACACCTAAATTGATACTAAATAGCAACCCAATTAACAAGGAAACATAAACTTATGTACAACGTGAAATTAAGGTGATAGAAAGAGTGTTAATAGCTATGTTATTTTATATGTGATTGTGATGATACAAATGAGTTATTCTATTTTCTGAAAAGGTTTTCTGGGATTTTATGTTAAAATATATACAGAAAAAATAGAATGGACTTGTTCAACTAACGAGGCAGCAAAGTGCAACAAAAAGGTATATATTAATTCTTAGGAGGTTTTCATTATGGAATTTTGGGACTTTTCACTTGTTATGGTTATATTCGTATTTCTAGTTTGTATGGCAATTGGTTCTACATTGAATATATTATTTAAAATGACAATGAAAAGAGATTGGCTTATAACACTCTTAATAAGTATAGGTTTATCTATTGTAATAGTTCCGTTGGTAGCTGGATAGTAAGGAGAGGAATTCGAATCAATCTACATCATATTAGTTGTGGGTAATTTCATTAATGGGTGTGATTGTTCAATAAGAACAGTCGCTTCTTATGCTAAAGAAGGAGTTTAGTTGAAGAAGGATATTTCGAAAAAGGGAATTAAGAATGGAGGAATATAATTGAATAATAAAATTATTTTACACATAGAAGGGTTTGCCATTTTAGCATTAAGCCTTTATTTTTACGGGTATAGCCAATTAAGTTGGGTATTGTTTTTAATCCTATTATTAGTACCAGATATTTCAATGCTTGGATATTTATATAATAATAAGGTTGGTGCTATGCTTTATAATTTGTTTCATACATACAGTTTATCGATTGGTGTTGTTATCTGTGGACTAATATTATCAAACCAAACTATCTTGGCAGTCGGATTAATATGGTCAGCCCATATTGGAATGGATAGGATGATAGGATATGGATTAAAGTATCCAACAGAATTTAAAGACAATCATTTCAATCGTGTTTAATATTCTTTACTTGAATAAGTAGGGCTTTTTCACGAACGGATGCTTCAGTTGAAGAAGAAAATTAAATAATATGATAAAAACGCTCAGAAAATCTGAGCGTTTTTGTTTGCTGTTTATACTGCGAAATATATGCTAATCATTGTGTTATTTCTATTGTTATTAGCATTTTTCTCTCCCATCCGTTACTTTCCATACCTTATTATAACGTTCTTGTTCACTATTCCTTACATCACTGATAATTAATAATCGACGGATTCGGATCAAGCTTCAATACTTCTTCCGGACTTAGAACAGGATTATCTTTATCATAAAAGATTTTAAAGCCGCCGTATTGCACAGCCTCATTCCGTACGAATTTGCGATAGAGTGACTTCTTCGTGGATGCATCACCCCATCCATCATAGTTCAACGCGACTTCGACGTTTTCGGTCGGCTGGATGGCTTCTTTGTTTGTTAGTGCGCCGTCTATGAACTGGTGGACGAGGACGATTTTATCTGGTAAATTATTTTCTTCTACCATGTTCGTGAGATAGTCGACTGCTTTTTGTACTTCCGCACCATTCACTTGACCTAGGTCGATTCCCGGTGTTTCTCCTTCTTCTACATGGAATTCGGTATCAATGGCCAGGTGGACGTAAGGGAGCTTCAACCATTTCTCCAGTAATTTCACTTGATTCAGGACAGAGTCTGTTCCCAGCTGAACATCCAGCATTAGTAGCGCTTTATTTTCCTTTGCAAGCTTGGCATATTCGTCAATTTGCTCTGGTGAAGTCATGTGATAGTACTTCCCTTCAGATCCAGGATCCCGCTGCGCTACCGTTGAAATTAGCTCAATCGTTGGAATTGCAGGACGGGATGGGTCGGCATCTGAATACGCCTGTGTCTGTTCTTTTAGCTTTTTCATGAGCTCTTTGGGTTCCATTTCGCCAAGAATCCCCATATTGGTAGAATTCGGGTGACCATAATAGGCGACAAGTCGATGGTCCTTCAGTGGTCCGTCGGTTTGATCCTCTGCACCTTTTACCAAGGTTTCACCTACTGGCACCATTCTTGTACGATCTTCTCCATGAGCTTCGGCGCTCGGCATCTTTTCTAGCTCTTCTTCCGATAATTTATCTTGAAGAGACGTGGCATCTGCAGCTGGCTCTAGTGGTTCGTAAGGCTGAGGTGGCTTCGTTTCTTCTTCTTTTTCTTGTGGTTCTTCTGTTTCGTTCGTTTCTTCCTTCTTGTCTGTGGTGTCTTCTTCCGATTGCGTATTTTCGTTTTTCTCTCCCTTCTTGCTAGTAGAAGCGTCCTCTGAACAAGCGACAAGGAAAAAGACAAGGAGTACGCCAGAGAATAGCATGGATAATTTTTTCATGTTGTTCACTTCCTTATGTATAGTTTTTCTACTATCTTGCTAATATTTCCCTAAATTCAATAAGTTTAACAGAATAATAGAAATTTTAATAGTATTGATAGAAGATTACTTTCGAAAAGTTTATAACTTAGGAGGAGGAAAAGTATAAGGAATTTTTTCTTTCATCAAATCACAAGCCAGATAAAAGAAAATGATATCTAATCATAAGATCGGTGAAAAACCTATCTCTCAAGCCTTTTCTCGCAAGCACAATACAAGGAAAATAATCACTTTGTTATATAATCATGCAGGTGTAGAGAATAATGATTATTCGTGAAACGCTCCCCTTCTAACAAGCGCTTTCAAAAGTGATGAAAAAATGATTATATACATCATTAAAGCGCTTGCTTATGATAGAGGTGTACAAGGTAAATCAATGAACATAAAAAATAGGAGGGTTTCATTTGGCTAAGTGGAGTAAAGCGTTAGGAATATTGCTATTACTTTTCATATTTGCATTAACGGCTTGTAATAGCGAAGAAAGTACTTCAGGTGATCAAGTTGATGAGGACGGCACATACTCTTTTACTATGATGGCCAACCTGCACACACCAGAGGTACCTGAAGAGAAGGTACTAAATAAAATAGAGGAGAAAACCAACACAGATATAGAAATACAGTGGGTGCCTGATAATAACTATGAAGACCGTCTGAATACGGCTTTTGCAACTAGTTCATTACCTGATGCTGTGTTCCTTAAGAATCAGACTTCTTTTGTTCAATTCCGCGATGCCATGGAAGATGGACAATTTTGGGAAGTAGGAAAATACTTAGATGAATTTGAGAACTTATCTAAATTAAAGGACAATATTCTGGATAATACACTTGTAAATGGCAAGCAGTATACCTTATACCAAGGTCGTCCTCTATCAAGACAAGGCATAATCTACCGTAAGGATTGGGCGGAAAATTTAGGATTGGAAGCTCCGACCACAACGGAAGAATTTATGGAAATGGCAAGAGCATTTACAGAGGATGACCCAGATAGCAACGGGAAAGATGATACCTTTGGTGTAACCGACAGAAGTGACTTAGTATATGGAGCATTTAAAACCGTTTCCTCTTGGTTTGGCACACCTAATAATTGGGGAGAAAAGGATGGAAAGCTTCTTCCGGAATTCATGTTTGATGAATACATTCAAACGATGGATTTCTTTAGAGAAATGCACCAAAACGGTTATATTAATCAGGACTTTCCAGTAACAAGTAAGCCTGATCAACAAGAATTCTTTAAAAACGGAACAGCTGGTATATACGTAGGCTCAATGGGAGATGTTCAGAGCCTGTACGAAGATGCTGTAGCACTTAATCCAGACATTCAATTTGGTGTGCAAAATAAAATTGCTGGACCAGATGGCGAATACGGTATTTGGGCGATTCCTGGTTATGGAAGCTTAGTCATGTTCCCTAAAAGCTCGGTAGAAACAGAAGAAGAATTAAAGAAAATACTAGGCTTCTTTGACAAAATGATGACACCAGAAATTGCAAACCTTAGCTACTGGGGAATAGAAGGGGAGCATTATTCCGTAAAAGATGGAAGAGCTTTACCTGTTGATGACAACGAATTAACTAATCGGGAAGTGAAACCGTATCAGTCGATTTTGATCGGTGAACCAGAAACAAATGGGCGTTATGAAGGATATTTCGATTTAGATGTCAAAGCGCAAGCAGAAAATTTAACGAAAGAGAATGAAAAGTACTTGATTGAGGATCCGACCGTACCACTATACTCTGAAACATTTGCTAATGATGGTGCAAGACTTCAATCTTACATTACAGATGCAACTAATCAATACATTCTTGGACAAATTGATGAGGAAGGATTCAAACAAGCAGTACAGAAATGGCGAGATGAAGGCGGGAACGATATTATTGAGGAATATAATGCATCGAAGTAATAGGAGCAACTTCCTCCTTTCCTGAACAGTAAGGATTTCATTACAAATAAATTGCACAGAGAATCATTAGAGGACGCTTATCAGCTAGTGTTCATTGCAAAAAGACGCACTTTAATAAGAGGCATTATCTTGTCAAAGAGATGCCTCTCTTTTTTTATCGATAGTTTTTTATAAGCAGTTAAAACCCCCATCTTTTATCACCCACTTGTTACGGTCTATTCAATAATGTACATAAAAAAGACTTACTGAGGACTTGCGAAACAAATGAATAGAAATAACTTCGCCCTTCTTTAGGTATCAAAGCAACCTTCTTAATGTCATACGATAAAATCATTTTCTGATTTAATGGCTATAGCATTTTGTAATAATTTCTCAAGGACTGCAGAAAAGACAGCAATAATGGTTGAGGCAAAAATGATGATGAACCCGATAATGGCTATTCCGGGATGCAACGCTTGTTGTGTGATAAGAAAAATGCTGCCTAAAACATATAAAGCACTAATAGTATTTGCACTGAATTTAATATACTTTAATGCCGTTACAGACAGTTCAGAGAAAGCATTGTTATTGTTAATATAGTTTAAGAGCTTGAATGCCTGAAAGATAGCTATGAAAAATGGTATTGTCGTTACATACAAACCGATTAAAACCGGATAATGTAAGTGAGCATATTCTGGAAACATTCTAGTTGTATCATTGGCTAATTTAGGGAGTAAAAAAATACTTAATGAAATTACTATACTTCCAATAAGAAATATCGCTATCTTTAAAAAAAGTGTGGTACTTCGTTTCATAGAAATGACACCTCACCTATTTATTGATAATGTTAATTTAGCACATTATTTATCGAAAAACAATAAATAATTATCATTTTTTAATTCGTTATTGTTGTTTTGTAAGACTGTTAACGGTTTGTTTGTTCCACGTGAAACCTTCTCCGTTTTAAATAATGGTAGCAGGGAATAAATCACTATAACGAAAGAAAGCGATTTTAAAATGAAATGGGGAGGTACGTAACATGTTCAAAAATCTTTTTGGCAAAAAGGAAACTATCGAAACACTGTTAGCCCCTTTAACAGGTAAACTGGTAAACATGGAAGATGTACCTGATGAGATGTTCAGCAAGAAATTATTAGGGGATGGTCTTGCCATTGAACCAATGGAAGGGACAGTAGTTGCACCTGTGGATGGTGAGGTAGTGCAATTTTCGGATACAAAGCATGCGGTTGGCATTCAAAGCAAAAATGGCTTGGAGCTGTTAATTCATATTGGCTTAGAAACCGTGGCATTGAAGGGTGAAGGCTTTGAAGGCCATGTCTCGCAAGGGGAGAAAGTGAAGGCAGGAGATAAACTTGTCACATTTGATTTGCCATTTATTAAAGAAAAAGCAGACAGCATTATCTCACCAATCGTGATCACTAATTTTGTTGAGGTGGAATCGTTGAAAAAAAGTGAAGAAACGAACCTGGTGGCTGGGGAGTCTACATTGATGACGGTCAGCAAAAAGTAATGAATGGATAATATAAACGATTAAGGAAATGGGAGCTGGATGATTTCAGTTCCTTATTCTTTGCACGTTAGGAAAGCATAAAATTTTAGCTTAAGGAATAAAAGTTAGGTTCTTATAATACGGATTATGTTAATTAAACTGTTTTATTTTGACAAATAGGATAGCTTCTTTTTGATGGATTGAAGGAAAAAGAACGGGTTCAGTGAGAGTAATTATTTAAACGCAACCCGGCCCAATCGGACAAAATCGAGGGGGAGAAGTGAGCGATTGTCCGAAAGAAGAGCCCAATTGGACAAAATCAAGGGGGAGAAGCGGTCAAGTGTCCGATAGAACACCCTCAATCGTCCAAAACAAACAAATAAGCCGAGGCGTCCGATAGATAAAACATTCGTCAGCACCAGCATCAACCAATCCTTTCATTCTCCATAAAAACTTGTTAGGACCGGGTGGTTTTTCTAATATGTATAGTAAGGATAGCCATTTTACTGACTATAGGAACTAGTTTGTTTCCTCTTATAGACAACGATCAATATGCTTTCTTTTTCTTCACAAAGTTAGCTTCAGCTGTGCCCCACAGGACGCGAGAACCGATCGCCCAGCACATTGTCGATTTCAAAATGCCCCCTAAACTAATAACGTAATCCTAGCATACTCCCACAAAATGATTTCCTCAATCCAAATGTTAAATATTCTCCATCAACCATAAATTATTGGATATTATATTAACTTTCTTGTATTTTTAAGATTAATATCCTGTGAGATAATCCTTTTTGAAAGCGATAACAAAATGGAGGGTTGATAATGAGAATATGGAGCAAACACGTACTTTTAGGTATTGTAATTTTATTAATCAGCTTCTTAGCAGCGTGCTCAGGAAGTGGTGAGGAGGCTTCCTCTGGAGAGGATACGAACAACGAGGATGCTGTTGAACTGACATTCTGGAAATCTGAAGATATTGGCCGGGCCGATTATCAAGCATTTATGGATATCGTCGAGAAATTCGATAAAGAGCATCCGGACATTGATCTTCAAGTCGATACGACGCCAAATGCTGATTATCGAACAAGATTAAACACACAGGCAGCAGGTGGACAGTTACCTGACATGTTCCAAGTATGGCCAGGTGCTGAGTTAGAACCACTAGTAGAAGGTGAAGCGGTTCAGCCTATCAATAATATTATGGGCTATTGGACAGAAGAAACAGGGTTATTAGATCCAGAAGATTTTGAAGACTTCTCTGTTGATGGTAATGCCTATGCTGTTCCTGCCAACACGAATCCAACACACATGATTTTTTATGATAAAGATATGTTAGCCGATGCTGGATATGACAAGTTCCCAACAACCTATGATGAATTCCTTCAACTGATAGATGACCTGAAAGCAAATGATGTGACACCAATTGCGCTCGGAAACTCCGATGCATGGGTCCTGCAATCCGTTTATATTTCTACCATCGCTGACCGATTTACCGGAAGTGATTTCCTCGAAGGTGTGGCAAATGGTAAACGAGCATTTACGGATGAAGATTTTGTGAAGTCATTAGGAGTCATCGATGAATTAGTGAAAAAAGGTGCCTTTAATGAGGACCTGAACACGATCGACAGTTCGCAAATGATTGATTATTTCCTTCAAGGAAAAACGGCGATGGTAATGGATGGGAACTGGGGTATTTCTGCAATTCTGGAAAACATGCCAGAAGATAAAAATGTTGGAGTAGCCATGATTCCTTTAAATGATAAGAAAACAATGTCAACGGTGGCTGGAACAGGAGTGGCGATCAACAGTGAATTAGAAGGCGAAAAACTCGATGCAGCACATACCTTTTTAAAATATGTTTACAACCAGGAGCTTTGGGAAGAGTTGATTAAAGTCGGGCGCCCGGTTATTGCGAATGTAGAGGTGCCTGAGGATGCAGATCTTCACCCACTGCAACAAGAGATGCTCGACTTAATAGCGGAATCCGAACCAGCACCAGTATATGATGCGACACTGATACCGGCAGTAAATGATCAGTTAGAGAATGAACTGCAATCGATAACGGTTGGTGGTTCCACGCCTGAAGAGGCAGCGGAAAATATCCAGCGTGTACAAGAAAGTGAACAGAAGTAGTAGATAGAAAAAGTAGAGTGTCTTACGGGATACTCTACTTTTTGCACTTATGGATAATGTTATACTCTATTTATAAACAAACTCTGGATGAAATAGGGGTAATCAACAATGCAACTAATTCAACATATAAAAAATAGCCTTAGATGGAAATCAGTCATTATCTTTCTGTTGCTAGTTACGATACCGAGCGGTTTAATCGGTTCCATTGTTCTCTATCAATCTAACAAAATATTAAAAGAACAGATTATTACGACGACGCATCGCAATTTAAACAATATGGAGTCCCAACTCAATAATGTGGTGGCAGAAGTGGAAGACATTTCGAGATACATGATTTACAGTCAGGAATTCCGTGATTTCATGACGGCCCCGGCGGTGACAGGGGAGGATTACAATCATTTAAATCAAGTACGTCGCAATATTAATGGGTTCTTTGTATTTCATCAATCGGAGAAAGAGTATTTTCATTCTTTTCAAATTGAAGGACAGAATCAGCAAGTTCTGTCAGCAGGCGATACGGTCATAGGAAACGAAGCAAAATGGATGCAGCAGGCGAAGGATATGGAAGGAAAGATACTGTGGAGCCCTCCTTATCAAGTGCATAATCAACAGACCAATCAAGAAGAAAAAGTGATCACCTTGTACCGTATGATCAATAATCTTTACGATATTAGACAGCCAATTGGAATGGTTCGGATCCGCCTTGATTTGCAAGCGCTGTATCAGCATGTAACAGACGGCTTTACCAACACTCAGCATCAAGCTTTCTTTGTGCATAATCAGGCACAAGATATTACCGGGACTGCATCCGAACAGGGCTTTAACTACCAAACACTCATTGAGAAAATTCATACAGAAGGGGACAGTTTCCAGCTCGAATCGGATAGTGAAGTGTATTACGGTGTTTCACGATATATCGAACCAATTGATATGCACTTAGTATCCGTTGTCAGCGAAAAGTATATTTTATCGGAAATGAGAGACATTCGCTCGACATTCGGATATATGATTCTGATCGCTGTGTTTATGGGGTTAATGACATTTGCCGGATTTGTTTTCTTTGTGGTTCGTCCTATCTTGGAATTAACGAGAGAGACGAAACGACTGGAGCTTGGCGATTTTAAAGCACAAGTGAAAATCAGGTCAAAAGATGAAGTCGGTCAGCTCGGTTATCGCTTTAATTCGATGGTTGAACAGATTCAGCGACTGATTGACAGTAAATACAAACTGGAGATTCAGCATAAACACTCTGAATTAAAAGCACTGCAAAGCCAGATTAATCCCCATTTTCTTTACAATACATTAGATATGATCCGCTGGACAGCGCGTTTGGAACAAGCACCGGAAACAAGTAAAAGTATTGAAGATTTATCGACGCTATTTCGGATTACACTCAGTCAGGGGAAGGTGTGGATACCGTTAAAGGATGAAATAAAATATGTCCAAAGCTACATGGAATTGCAGAAAAAACGATTAGGCGATACCTTTCACTATGCCATTTTTATGGAAGCAGGTTTAGCTGACAGTATGGTGCTCAAATTGATGCTAGAACCGCTTGTGGAGAATAGCTTTAAGCATGGATTTAAACAATCACAGGAAAACAAAAATATTACGATACGCTGTTATCTGAAAGAGGATATGATGGTAATCGATTGTTTGGATAACGGAATCGGCATCGACAGCAACAAGGTTGAGCAATTGCTTCATACCGCGGAAGAGCAAGATAGTTATGCTTTGAAGAATGTTCATGCTCGTTTGATCAATGCGTTTGGTCCTGCTTACGGTATCGAGATAATCGATGTGCCAGAGGCTGCCTGTGTCCGTTTAAACCTTCCTTGGATAAAAAATGAACAAATGCTGAGCGATTTAATAGAAGGAGATGACAAGTGGAATGACATTAAAAATGTTGATCGTGGATGATGAACCGTTAATATGTCAAGGATTAGCCAACACCATCCCGTGGGACCAAATGGGTATTGAAATTGTCGGGTCTGCTATAAATGGTAAGAAAGCATTGGAAGTCATGGAGAAGGAACAGGTCGATATTGTCATCACGGATGTTAATATGCCAGAAATGGACGGAATCGGTTTGTCGAAAGCAATCGTAGACGGTTTTCCGGAAGTGAATATCATTATGATCAGTGGTTATGAGGAATTTGAGTATGCTCGACAGGCACTTCGAATCGGTGTCCAGGATTATTTATTAAAGCCCGTGGATATAGACGAATTACTAGCATTGGTCGAAGAGGTTAAACAACAAAGGGAGGAAGCAAGAAAGAAGGAGCAGGCGAAGCAGAAGACTTTGCTGACCAACTATTTATCTCAGCAATTATTTCAGCTGCCGGATTCATCGAATCTCTCCGAAAGAGTTGATAGCCAGGCATATACTTATCGAATGTTGCTCATCGAAAAGAGAAACTATAACCAAGCTGCCTGGTCATCTGATCAAATAAAAAGTTTGATCGATTACCGTTCTATTTGTATCGAAATACACGAAAATCAGCTGGTGCTGTTTGTTTATGCACAAGAGAACATATCGGATCAGCAAGTAAACAGCCTTACCACGGTAATGATGGCAGTAATGGATCAGGAAATATCGATAGCGGTTTCATCTAATTATCAGGACTTGCATCAACTTGCCTCGCTCCATCAGGAATTAAACGAGCGATTAAGTTTTTACCGTGGTACTGACAGACAGATTGTGACGGATGCAGAAGACATTCCTGTTGAACAAGAGTACGAGCTGGATCAACAACTCGTTTGCAACATTGCAGATGCTGTTTTTCAACAGGATCGGGAAGAGACAGAAGAAAAAGTAGATCAGTTTTTTACCGAATTCAAACAAAAAGGAATAACCCTCAATCAAATAAAAGAGGCATGCTGTTGTCTGCTGGAATCCATCAAGGAAAGAGGTCAGGACTCCTCTTTTGCTGAAATGGAGCTTGGCTTGCACGAGGGTCTCGACTTACTTCTGTTTAACAGTGTGGAGGCACTCCGGTCGTTATTGTTAGAGGATCTCGACAGTATGATGGACTACCTGCAGCGTACGAATGACAGCCATTGGATTATTCAGCAGGCCAAGCAATATATCGAGAAGAATTTCCAGAAGGATGTCAAAGCACTGGAAGTAGCAGAAGCGCATTATATTACCCCTAACTATTTCAGTATGCTATTTAAACAAGAGACAGGTTTCAGTTACTCTGAATATCTCAATACGATACGGATTAATAAGGCGAAAGCATTGCTAAGTGAGACCTCAAATAAAGTCTTTGAAATCGCTGAGTATGTAGGATACCGGGAGTACAAGTATTTCGTCCAAGTGTTTAAAAACTATGTCGGGATCACACCGACTCAATTTCGCAAGCTCCATTCCATAGAAAAGTAGATATAATGTTAACTTTATAGGATTACTGAAAAATGTAAGCCCTTTTATAATAAAGAAAAGTTAACACTTGGAGGGAGTGACCACATGCATTTACTAAAAAAACCATGGATTATCGCAGTAGGTGTTATACCTGCATTAACGCTTTATTTAATTTTTAGCATTGTGCCGATCTTTATTTCTTTTTATTATTCCTTTATGTCCTGGAATGGCTTTTCAGAGATGCAGTTTGTCGGATTGGCAAATTTTCAAGAAGTCTTACAGGATAAGGTATTCTGGTCATCGGTACGAAATAATGTACTGGTTGTCTTAGCGTCCGTATTCGGTCAAATACCGATTGCATTGGCATTAGCCTTATTGTTAAACCGCAAAATAAGAGGGGCTAAATTCTTCCGAACGGTTGGGTTTATGCCGGTTGTTATCTCAACCGTCGTTATTTCGATCACGTGGCGGATGATTTATAACTCGGAATACGGTATGATCAATAATTTTTTGGAAGCGGTAGGGTTAGGTTTCCTGCAGCAGAATTGGCTTGGTGATCCAACCTGGGCGATGATTGCTGTGTGTATTACGATTATTTGGCAGTTTGTCGGCCTTTACTTTATTATTTTTCTGTCAGCTTTGCAAACGGTACCAAAAGAAATATTGGAAGCCGCTGAGCTGGACGGGGCATCGGAGTGGATGAAAACACGCTATGTCGTGATTCCATCAATATGGAACATTATTTTAATTTCGATTGTGCTTTGTATCAGTGGCAGTTTGAAGACATTTGATTTAATTTACGTGATGACTTCCGGTGGACCTGCTAATTCAACAGAAGTAATGGCGACATATATGTATGACAAAACGTTTGAAGGACTTCGTTACGGCTATGGCAGTGCAATTTCTGTTCTAATCTTTGTCTTTAGTATTGGGCTTATTATGATAACGACTAAATTACTTCAGAGAAAAGAGGTGTAGGGAATGAGTGAAACAACGGTTAACTACGATACAGTATCGAAACAGGCGCGCAAGAAAAAGAGAGTGAAACGTGGGACCATTTATTTGGTTTTAATATTGTTTACCATTATCAATGCGTACCCAATATTCTGGATGATTATGAACTCGTTTAAAACCGGGCAGGAATTTTCCTTTGATCCGTTCGGTTTGCCTAATGAATGGGTGTTTGTCAATTATGTGGAAGCATGGGTGACTGCCAATATCGGCTCCTATTTCTTTAACAGTTTATTTGTGGGGATTGTGGCGTTACTTATTTGTATTCTGGTTGGGGCATTCGCTTCCTATTTCCTCGCTCGCTTCCAGTTTAAAGGAAGGAATGTGTTGTACGGGTTTTTCGTAGTCGGTTTATTGGTACCGATCCATGCTACCTTGGTGCCGATGTTTATTCTGATGCAGAAGCTCGGATTTATTAATACCCATCTGGCACTGATTTTTCCATATGTGGCGTTTAATTTGCCGATTACGATATTCCTGTTAACTAGCTTCATGGGTTCCTTTCCCAAGGAAATCGAAGAATCAGCGATTATGGATGGCTGTGGCCCCTTTCGGATTTTCTGGTCGATTATTCTGCCCATGAGTCGTCCGGCATTAGCGACCGCTGTTATCTTAAACTTTATTAACAACTGGAACGAATTCTCGTTTGCATTAGTATTGATTAATGATGATTCGTTAAGCACATTACCATTGGGGTTAGCCAATTTTGCCGGTGAGTATACGACTAATTATACCGCACAAATGGCTGGATTAACGATGGTGTTAATACCAACGATTCTCTTCTATTTAGTGATGGAAAAACAAATCGTCAATGGCATGACACAAGGTGCCGTAAAAGGATAAGAGGAGGACTAGTACGTGACAAAGACATTAATTTTCTATGATGACCAATTTCCTTATGAAGGTACAAGGCCCTCAAAAGCATGGTTAGATCAACTGAGTGAAACATTCGAGGTGGTTACCGCGGATCGACTTGGTGAAGCTTTAGCGGATCAGGATTTTAGCAGCTATGTGCATTTACATGGTCCATATTTTCCAAAGGAAGCATGGCCGGATTTGTTAGCTTTTTTCAAAAAAGGGCATGGTCTGCTTCATATCGGAGGTGCGCCATTCCGTTGCCCTGTTCATCTGTCTGGACACGGTGAATGGGAAGTAGAAAGGGCACAAACAGCTTACCACCGTCAATTACAAATACATGAGGTATTGCCGGTCGCCTCTGCTCCAGTAGAGAAACTGCAGGCAGATCACAAGCTGCCGGTTTTGGAAGGGAAAGAATCATTATTTTCAATTAAGCCTACACATAATTTGATTTTGCATGTCACCCGACATCGCGATCGGCCCGAAGAGAATGGTTCGAGCGGTCCAATGGATGCGCACATTCATCCGTTATTGAAAGGTATCTCCAAAGATGATCGTGAGGTAGCCGCTCCAGCAGTATTAGTAGAGAATACGAAGGGTGATTTTGCTGGTGGCAGATGGTTGATGATCAATCAAACGATTGGTGATCGTTTTTGGGAAAATGGCGGGGGAGCGGTTATTTCAGAATGGGCTGATTTTACGAGAAATGGTGTAACGGAAATTTGGGTGAAGCCGAATTATGCGACCTATGAGCCGGGAGACCGTGCGAGCATTACGATTCAGATTGAGGAAATGATCCAGCAATCAGTGGAATGGCAATTTGCTATCACGATTACAAAGGATTCACAGATTGTCTGGACAGGAACTGAAACGATAACCGCGACAGATGAGGTGCAATTTCTGCGGATTCCCGTAGACGTTGTGATTCAAAAAGGACAATATCTAATAGAATGTCTGGCTACATCTGCTTCAAGAGAACGGCGTATCTACACGCAAGGATTCTGGGGAAATGATCCGGAATTATTGCAGCAGGGAAGTGTGATGGAAGCACGAAGAGATTACTTCTGGAAAGATGGAAGACCTTTTCCGATTGTTGGCCAAACCTATATGACGTCTGACGTGGCCCGCAAATTTGTCTTTATGCCGAACGTCGCTGCCTGGGACTACGATATGGCAACGATGAAGGAGGCTGGGATTAATTTAATCCGTACGGGACTTTGGACGGGTTGGCGTCATCTGATGTATATCGATGGTCATCCATCGGAGGAGGTGTTGCGATCAATCGACGCGTTTCTGCTTACTGCCAAAAAGCATAATATCGAGGTAACCTTTAACTTTTTTGCCTTTACGCCCATTGCCTATGAGGGAGAGAACCCTTATCTTGATCCCCGCAGTGTAAAAGCGCAGAAACGATTTATCCGGGCATTGATAGCAAGACATGCCGATACTACCAATGTGCAATGGGATTTAATCAATGAACCGTCCATGTTTGATCCGGAGCGCTTTTTCCAAGGACCGCGTGCCGTCCATGATCGTTTTGAACAAGCCGCTTTTGAAAAATGGCTAAAGGATAGACATGGGGCGATTACGGTATTGCAGGAGCGTTGGGATATGACGCCGGAAGAGCTGCCAGATTTTGAGTCGGTTGTATTACCGGAACAGGATGATATTAATTTTGATATAGAGAAGATGAAGCAGCCCAAACAAGGACTGCGTTGGCTGGACTATACTTTATTTACGATGGCTATGCATAACAAGTGGGCAAGCGAATTAACGGAAACGATTAAGTCGGTTAACGCGAAGCAGCTTGTGACAGTTGGTCAGGATGAAGCAATGTACAGCCAGCGTCCTACTCCTTTTTTCTATCAGGAGGCAGTTGATTATACGACGGTGCACTCGTGGTGGCTGATGGATCAGCTTGTCTGGGATGGAATTTTTACCAAAACTCCTTACAAGCCGAATTTAATTCAGGAAACAGGTATTATGTATGTCGAAACAGCAGACAGTAAAGCGAAACGGTCGGAAGAGGAGTTACGCAATATATTGGAGCGCAAGTATGCCTATGCCTTTTCAACCGGTGGGGCAGGTGCGGTCCAGTGGTTATGGAATACCAACTTTTATATGGATAATACGAACGAATCGAATATCGGTGCATTACGTGCGGATGGGACACAAAAACCGGAAGCAGATGTCTCCTATGATTTTGGAAAATTTATCAGTGAGATTCGTGACTTGTTTATCGACCGTGAATTAGAAGATGTAGCAGTAGTGTTTCCTTATTCGAACGACTTTTCTAATCGGAAATTTGCCTTTGATGCAACCACATCATTAACGAGAGTACTTGCGTATCAAATGAATGTACCGTTCCGGGCGATGGGAGAATATCATCTTGAGGCGCTGGAGGAACAGCCGCCGAAGCTGTTGATTGTGCCAAGTGCCCATAACTTTAGTAAGGAAGCAGCCGAGAAAATTTTCAACTATGTGAGAGAGTCCGGCGCTACCCTTTTATGGACAGGTCCAATGGGGCTTGATGCGTATTGGGAGCATTTACAGCCACTTGCTGACCTTTTCGGAGAATACCGCTTGTCCAATGTGGTTCGGGAAGAACTGTTGGCGATAAACGGTGTAAAGCATCCTGTGTCATTTGGTGATCGTCGCATTGGTGAAGTAAATAAAGAAGTAGTAGTCGAAGATGATAGCAGACTAATAGAAAGCGAGCTTGGACAGGGAAAAGTGCTGTGGTGTCCATTGCCGGTTGAGTTGAATGAACGTACGGAAGTGTTAGAAGCTGTATACCGTCAAGCGATGGAGCATGCTGGTGTGGCAGCAGAGTTGAAATGGCTGGAAGGTGGCGATCTACCCGGAATCTATGGAAGAAAATTGACCTTCCGCGATGGTTACCTTTATACATTTGTGTCAGAGTATGCTAGTGACACAGCTGTTAAAATACAGGATCCTGTTACTCGTCGTGTCTATCAATTTATATTGGAAAAAGAACGGTCGGTGTTATTTGCGACGGATAAGCAAGGTGAGATGATAGCAACGTATCGGGAGCAGGAGATTTATTGTGGAGAATGATAGTTTGAAATGAAAAGAATGAGAAAAGTGTATAACTATTTTTATAAGAAAACGGATATGAACAATAATGCGGGATTGTCCGAAAGAAGAGCTCTATCGACCAATGCGTCCACGAAAAGTAGTGGAATTGTCGAGCAAGAGAACCCCCCTACCCAGTAGTAGATCAAGCTGTGGCAGTAATCCAAGTTACCTTGTTCATTCATTTAGAATTCATTCATAGAAGATATTTTTACGACTAAAAAGAAAAAGCCGAACAGAACACAGATATTTGTAATAAAGTCCGTGTTTTGTTCGGGTATTATCGTGACTAAAAAGGCCGCCCTCATATTGCAGACCGATCGTATACGTAATCGTCTGTTGTTCAATACAGTAGACTTGTTCCATTTGGAAGGGAAGCTGTCTCATCGCTATTCACTTCCAATTTTCTTTCGATTACACACCAGGAAACCAGCCAGGTGCGTTCATAATCGCATTCCATAGCGGATCGGGTACAACTAATTCCTCTTGCTTCGATTTGTCGATTTCCGTGACTATTTCATCTTCTTTCCCTTCCGCTATTTTCTGTACCCAATTTGGATCAATAATGATGCCTCTTCCCAATGCAAGAAGTGGCACACCTGTTTCAAACGCTTTTCGTGCATCTTCCGCTGTATAGATCGAACCGACGCCCATGAGCGGGATACGATTATTTATGGTTTCAAGCAGGTAATCGATTCGTGTCCGATTGATATCCTCTACACCTCTTCTCGCTTTGGAGAAAAAGTCCATCAAGGAAACGTGTAAATAATCTAAGTTTTTATCTGATAACAGATCAACCAATGCCAGTGTTTCTGTCATGGTAATGCCATTTTCCTCAGGCTCTTCCGGAGAAAAACGGTATCCGACAATAAAGGAGTCGTCTGCATGCTCTGCCACTACACGCTCTATTTCATCAACAATAGCAAGCGGGAAGGTCATGCGTTTTTCCAGGCTTCCGCCAAAACGGTCATTACGCTGATTAGAATGAGGTGAGAAGAATTGTTGGATTAAATAGCCGTTTGCCCCGTGGATCTCCACTCCGTCGAAACCTGCTTCAATTGCGCGGCGCGTCGTATCTCCGAAAGCTTTAATAATTTCTTCCACTTCCGCTTCCTTTAAAGGCCGAGGGGTCGCGGCATTTTCTCCAACGGAAACGTCACTTGCACTGACAACATCACCATCTGGAACGAGATCTGGTGGACACATTTTGCCACCGTGGAAAATTTGCAGGATGGCTTTTGCACCTTGCTCCTGAATTCCTTTTGCTAATTTGCTCAGGCTTGGGATCATATCATCACTGTCTGCGGCAAATTCATTCGGAAATCCTTTGCCGTTCGGTGTAACGTAAGTACAAGCCGTGATCACCATGCTTACACCTTTAGAGCGGTGGGCATAATAATCGACTTCTGCATCTGTTACCGTGCCATCAGGGTTAGATGAAAAGTTCGTCATCGGTGCCATCACTAATCTATTTTTTATTTCAACTCCATTTTTGAATGTGAATGGAGAGAACAGTTTGTTATATTTTGGGTTCATTCATTAATTCCTCCTTGTCAATAATAAAACAAGGATAGTACATTCCTGTATTATTGTATAACAATCTGCTCGTAATCAATACCAATCACTTCAACGAATAAAGTCGAATTTCCCAAGGCGAATGCTCATTTTCAAAGGTTTCTTCATACGCCAGCCCCAGCTCCTGATAGTTCTCAATTGGCACTGCTGATAAAATATAATCCCCACCAAGCTCTTTCAGGGTACTGGTGTCGATATCAAGTTTTTCAATTGCCGTATCATCATTTTTGGTAAACATATAATCCTTTCCAAGCTCTGCAGAATACATATAAAGTCTGCCACCCCAGGAATCGAAATAATTTTCCAAAGCAGGGCTTTTCGCAAGCTCTCCAGCTATCACTTCTCTGAATGCTTGTTTGTACACTAACGGGAACGTGTTATTGTAGGTATCCAGTGTATAGAAGCCATTGTATTGGGCGATTGTTGGGTGCATACCAATACTGACAACTCTATAATCGGAAGGATCCTTATTAATATAGCTTTCAATCTCATCAAACAAATCCTCTGAGTAGAATTCGGAAAAAGTAGGAGTATGGAGCTCACTGTATTTCAGTTCTCCCGAAAGTCCGAACAGATGATAGCATTGTAAAGCCACTAACACAATCACAAGCAGTTTTCCGATTTTAAGATATTTCCACAAGATAGTCAGCGCTAATGCAAAACAAACATACCAAATAATCGGGTCCAAAAAATGAACTCTGGAGAAATTAAACGTATTGGCAATCATGAAGTGATCTTTCACCACACGCCATCCTTCCCAGTACCAGAAGGCATACCAGAAGGAGAGAGCAAGATTTGCTGTAAACAATGTCATCAAAAGCCGTGGCTGAATATTACTTTTATACATGGCGACCAAGAGAGCGATTAAAATGACGGGAATGATAATATATGCCTGATGCGCCTCATCATGGGTATGGCCATAGAGAAAATTCTCCCAGGCTAATTGATAACTCCGCTCAAATGTGTTGTGACCTAGGTCAAGCTCCTCACGATGAGAAGTAAACCCGGCGTCCAAAAACATCGAGGTAATTAACAAGTAATTTTTCACGACATAAATGCCCGTCATCGCAGCTATCGCCGAGAAGAATGCGCCATTTATTTGTTTCGTGCGGAACCAGTCGATTAGCCAGAGCAAGCCCATCAAGGCAAGGAAAAAGACAAAGCTTAAGACGAAATTAGATAAAAACGGGATGAGCATTAATACAAGCCAAACGTATGTCGGAGTGTTTTTCCTATTTTTCCTTATTGTCAGAAACAGATAAAGCGCTAATGGAATACCTGCGATAGATAGTGCGCCCGATGGCCAAAATGGAAGCAGGGCAAAAGCCAGGGAAGCCCCCGCCAGGATCCATTGCGATTGTTCTTTTCTGAATACAAAGCGGCTTAGCAGCAAATACATACCAAAAAAGGCGGTAAACCGCATAATCGATTGACTGATCGTGTAAGCTGTCATTGGTTCAAAGACGACATATAGCCAAACGACGGCGTCAAATGGGGAAGCGAGCGCACTTCTCGGCAAGCCGTTAATGGCGTTCGGCAGAAGTGTATCCTTCCACGTGAAAATTTGACCACTTTCTGCCAACATCTTATACCAGACAATATTGGAGTCCATATTATCGTGCACCCGGATGTGCGTATCTTCCCCTAATATATAATAGGGAAGAAGGTAGCCAATCATGATAAAACATGCCAGCCAGAGATATTTATACTTGATAAAATTGTTGAATAGATTCGACCACATGATGTATATCCTCTTTCCTTATTCCGTAATATAGCGGAAGACGCAGAAGCTTTTCGCTATGCACAGTGGTGTAACGATCTTCCCCGATAAATTCCCCGAATTGTTTACCTGCCTGTGAGGAATGGAGTGGTATATAATGGGTTACTGCCATTACCCCATCCTCTTTTAAGTGTTGGATTAACTGGGAGCATTGCGTCTTGTCTTTTGTTTTGATATAAAACATATGCGCATTATGCTGACAGTCTTCTGGGATATAAGGCAAATCGATATATCCGTTGTCTGCTAGTGTTGTTAAACCTTCCTGATAAAGATTCCATGCCCGTAGTCGATCCTGATTGATCCTATCTGCATGTTCGAGCTGTACAGACAAATAAGCGGCATTTAATTCGCTCAACAGGTAGGAGGATCCCAGGTCCCGCCACGTATATTTGTCTACCATTCCTTTGACAAACTGTGAACGATCGGTACCTTTTTCCTGAAGGATTTCAGCCCGTTCCACAAGAGATCGATCATTGACGATCAGAACGCCCCCTTCTCCACAGGTATAGTTCTTCGTCTCATGAAAACTGTACGTACCTAAATGTCCAATCGTGCCGAGTGGTTTCCCTTTGTACTCACTCATCAGTCCTTGTGCGGCATCCTCTATTACCCAGAGATTGTGCTTAGCGGCCAGTGCCATAATCGCATCCATATCACAGGATACTCCGGCATAATGCACAATTACGATGGCTTTCGTCCGATTCGTGATTGCCTTGGCGATTTGTTCTGGATCGATATTCATTGTTTCGGCTCTCACATCAACGAATCTGATCCTTGCTCCTCGTAATGCAAAAGCGTTGGCCGTCGAAACAAAGGTATAGGAAGGTATGATTACCTCATCTTCCTCCGCTACTTCGGTCAATAACGCCGTCATCTCCAGTGCAGCGGTACAGGAAGGAGTAAGGATGGCTTTATGGCATCCTAATCTTTCTTCAAACCAGGTAGTGCATCTATGACCAAACGGACCATTTCCCGAAAGTTTATCTTGCTCTAAAACTTGTTGGATGGCTTCTTTTTCTGTTCCTATTAAACATGGTTTATTAAATGGAATCATTGGTATCACCTCATGACAAGAATTCCTACTATAATGAAGGAAAACCCGATTATTTTCTGCACACTAACAGGTTCCCCGAAAAGGAAGATAGACAGGATAAATACGAGCACAAAGGACAAACTCATAAACGGATAAGCATAGCTGATATCAAACTTGGACATTGCTGCCATCCAGCTGAGGGCTGCCAGAAAAGCAGCAGCGAATCCTGATAAAATCCAAGGGTTCAACAATAATTGTAAGAGGAATATGATTTTATCTGACCAGACTTCCGGAAGTCCGCCTTGTTTATCCATCGTCCATTTGATGATCAGCTGACCGTAGACCGTAAAGCCGATCGTACAAAAAATATATAAATATCCCATCCGTTATCCTCCATCTGGCAGCGTTCCGTTTAATTTGTGGTAAACATCTACTGCCCCATTTAATCGAAAGCCGAGCGAAATAAAGACGTTCAAAGAGGCAGGATTAGTCGGTGATATCGAAGTGCGCAGCGTATCATGCCCGGTTAATCGAAATTGTTCCTGGACACAGCTACTCGCAAAGGCTGTTGCCAATCCTTTTCCTCGATAATTCCGGTGCATTGCCAGCAACAGGATCTGATCATTCTGGTAGGCAAAGAAGCCTGCCATACTGCCATTTAACTCAAGTGCTAAAATGAGATCCTTGTCGATCAAGTCGTTCACCCAATTGCGGTAGCGAGTATCAGCCATATGATTGGGAATATGGAAATCCCGGTGAAATCGTCCGCCTGCAAATGCTTCTTCTGCGATATCGAGAATGTCTTCTTTACGGAAATCACGTGTGAATCGAATGTTTTCCTGATCGACTCGAATCAGTTTATCCTTTTTGCCGATGGGTTCTATCAACGTATCCGCATAATAAAAGCCATATTTTTTTAAATTGGCGGTATCTGCAAAAGGATCCACTTTTATCGTGAAATGTCCTTCTCGTTTCTTCGTCTCCGCCAGTGCCGCTTCGGAATATTCGTTCAGCTGGTACGTGTCTATGTGAAAATTCCGTTTATCCCATGGGGTCGGTTCAAGATATTTCGTCATCTATAATCACTCCGTTCCTTTTTGTCGTCTGTTTTTTCTCGAATGAGATACAATGGTCTGCCTTTGGTTTCGTTGAAGATTTTACCTATATAAAGGCCGAGCACACCGAAATGGAAGAAAATCAAACCGCCAATAAAGAAGAGCGATACCATCACACTGGTCCATCCTTGTACATGCTCATCCATGAAGAAATAGCGGCAAAATAAATAGACAGCATATAGAAAGGAAACCAAGGAAATCAGAAAACCAAACTGTATCGATAATCTCAGTGGTTTGTTGGATTGTGAGATGATCGCATCTGTCGCTAAATGAATCAGTTTGTACAGGTTATAAGAGGATTTACCCTCTGCTCTGGCATCATGACGAACGGGGATGCTCGTGCTTCTGTACCCCATCCATTTGATAAATAAAGGGAAATAGCGGTTTTGCTCTCTCAATTTTCGAAAGCTTTTGACCACTTTCTGCTCTATGATGCTAAAATTGGCGGTGGAATAATCCGTTGTCTGTCCGCTCAGATAATCGTAAACGCGGTAAAAAAGCTGAGATGATTTTCTTTTGAACCAGTTATCTTGACGGGCCGTACGTTTCGCAAAGACGATATCATAGCCTTCTACCGCTTTATCGTACAGATTCGGAATTTCTTCCGGTCGATCCTGGAGATCGCAGTCCATGACGATGACCCAATCACCTGCTGCATCATCAAGTCCAGCGGTGATAGCGTGATGCTGACCAAAATTTCTGGCAAAATCAATTCCTTTAATGGCATTATCCTGTGCGCTAAGTCGCTTTATTGTCTGCCATGCTTGATCAGGACTAGCATCATTTACTAAGATAATCTCATATTTTGCTGGGATGGACAGGACGGCTGTTTTAATACGGTCGCATAATTCAATCAGACAGGTTTCGCACCCGTAAACAGGGACAACGACCGATATCAGCTGCTTTTCTGCAGATTCCATTGCTTCACATACCATTCTACGGTTTTTTCCAGCCCACGGTCCAGCTCTGCTTTCGGTTCCCAGCCTAATTGTTTGCGCAGCTTGCTGTCATCAACCGCATATCTTCGGTCATGTCCTTTACGATCCTCGGTAAACGTAATGAGTTCTTTGAAGCTCTTCACGTTGAAGTACCCTCTCCTATCAGGCATCTTCTCATCCAATATTCCGCAAATTTTTGTAGCAATTTCGATATTTGTTCGTTCGTTTCCACCGCCTACATTATAACTTTCGTGTGCATTCCCTCTATGATAGATGACATCGAGCGCACTGCAATGATCATGTACATAAAGCCAATCACGCACATTCTCGCCATCTCCATATATCGGGATTTCCTCTCCTGCCAGTGCCTTTCGGATAATGGTCGGGATTAATTTTTCATCATGTTGTCTTGGTCCATAATTGTTGGAGCTCGATGAAATAATGGTATTCATCCCATAGGTATGGCCAAAGCTTTTGACGAGAAAATTTGCACCCGCCTTAGACGCACTGTACGGATTACGCGGATCATATGGCGTATATTCTGAGAATTTTCCATCTGATCCTAGTGATCCGTATACTTCATCCGTCGAAATATGGTGGAATCGTCTTTTCGTAAGCGCGCCTTTTGTCTCCCAATCATTTTTGGCAGCTTGGAGTAACGTTGCTGTGCCTAGTATGTTCGATTCGATAAATACTCTTGAATCTTCTATGGAACGATCAACATGTGATTCAGCAGCAAAATGAATCACGCCATGAATATCGTATTGATCGAATAAATCATGGACCAAACGTTGATCTGCAATATCTCCATGCACAAATTGATAATGGGGGCTATGCGCTACTCCGCTCAAATGATGCTTCGATCCTGCGTATGTAAGCTTATCAATGTTCAGGATATTTGTATTCGAATATTTTTTCATAAAATAGTGAATGAAATTGGAGCCGATGAAGCCGGCTCCGCCTGTAATAAGCATGGTTTTGCTAGTCATTTTCCACTACCCCTAACATTGGATGATGATCAATGGAATCCCAGTATTGTTCGGAATGCTTTCGCTCAGCAATTTCAATCAGGTACTGACCATAATCATTCTTTTCCATTGATTTTCCTTTCTCATACAGTGCTTCTTTCGAGATATAGCTCATGTAAAAGGCGATTTCTTCGAGACAAGCAATTTTGAAGCCCTGTCGCTGTTGTGTCGTTTTCACAAATTCTGAAGCGTCAAATAAAGATTGTTGTGTCCCAGCGTCCATCCATGCGAAACCTCTTCCGAGCAATTCGACATCAAGGTGGTTCCATTTCAAATATTCTTTATTTAAATCCGTAATCTCGAGCTCTCCCCGTGCAGACGGTTTGAGTTTTTTGGCGATTTGGACAGCGCGACGATCATAAATGTACAAGCCCGTCACTGCAAAATCGGATTTAGGATCGTCAGGTTTTTCTTCTAATGATAATACTTTCTTGTGATGATCAAATTCCACCACACCGAAACGGTTTGGATCTTTCACTCGATAACCAAATATAGTAGCATGACGGTGATTTTTTATCGCATTTCGAAGTGTTGTGGTAAACCCTTGCCCGTAAAAAATATTGTCTCCAAGCATAAGTGTTACGTGATCATCCTCGATAAAATCTTCTGCAATCGTCAACGCTTCCGGTATTCCTTTTGGTACCACTTGCTCGCGGTATACTAACGTAATACCCAGTTCTTTTCCGTCACCTAGCAGCTTTTGGAATCGTGGTGTATCTTCTGGAGTACTGATGATCATGATTTCCTTCAGACCAGCTAGCATAAGTACAGATAAGGGATAATAGATCATTGGCTTATCAAAAACAGGTAGTAAATGCTTATTCATACTGTCAGTACTAGGAGAAAGGCGTGTGCCGCTCCCTCCTGCAAGGATAATTCCTTTCATAACAAAACATCCCTTCCTATGGAATCCATCTGTCATACTTATTTCTGTATCTATACAAATATCATTCATTTCTATTCTTTTCCTTGTGGGGATATATTCCAAACTTACAATTATATTTCTTTTTTGTTACATTAGTTTAAAACGAGTTTGGACTGGTATAGGAAGGTGTGATGAGGTGTTCGAAGGAAGAATAAAAGAGGACGAAGATGAAAAATCTCCGCCCAATTATTACGCATACGTATGAAGCTGCTCCACAAACTCTTCAGCAAATTTGCGGCAACGTTTCACATCATCCTGGTCGGGCGTCAGATCTACTTTTAAGTGATAGAGAACATTGGACGCACCGCGTTCTTTAAATCGCTCAGAGAATGTTTCGATAGCGCCGCCGTAATTTGGATACATGGAATCACAGGAACCAAATAATGCTACCACTTTTCCGGTTAAATCAATTTCTTCCATGTCATCATAAAAATCCTCGACTTCATAAGGAATATCACCATCTCCCCATGTGTACGTACCGAACAGTATCGCATCGTAGTCAAGTAAGTCAGTCGCCATCATATCATCCATATCTATTTGAAATTTATGTACATCTAATCCGTGATTAGTAATGTTTGATTCGATGATCTCAGCCATTTCCTCCGTATTACCTGACATACTGCAGAACAATAAGATCACTTTTGGCATGTGCAAATCCCTCCTCTAAGGCTTTCAAATATCATATTAAATGAAAATGATTATCATTGTCAATGAAATTAACCCAGATAAAAGTTGTGAAAGTAAAGCTACGTAAATATGCTCCGCGTCCGGTGGGGGCGGTCTGCTTGCAGTAAGGTGGTAACATTTCTCGAAGCTAACAGATACCGATCAATATGCATTTTCCTACAGCAGTTGTAGAGTCCAAACATGAGCGCAGGCCAACTACGTAGACTCCCGCAGACGCGAAGTGGTTGGCAGGGGCGTATCCCAGCACATTAAACATTTCATAATAATCACATTGCTAGTTTACAAAATCCGTGTATTTTAGGTAGTCATACATATACTTACGCTGGGTTAGGACTAGACGGTATTAAGTCCGGCTTTTCTTAGGATGGAGAGGAACTTATTCTTAGTGAAAAAGGAAGAAAGGAGAGAGAAGAAAGTGTTCCGAAGACGTATAACGATCACCACCGCTTTAGCCATTGACATAACAGAAGATGGTTATGAGCTGACCATTCAAGCGCTAAACCCTGAACCATTAGCATAAGTCAAATTAACTAAATCCACACCCTTTAATGCATGGTTATTGTTTCCAATCAGAACTTCAGGTACAATTACGATGGTTTTTTAAATAAAAAATAATCATCTAGGAGTGGTCATTTGAATAAAAGATTATTGTGGCTTTTATTTTCAATTCTATTTATGGCAGGGTGTAGTGTACTTAGTTCAACGGACCCAGAATTCTCAAGAGAAAATTATGATAGTTGGTATGATAAAGGAGAATATCAAAAAGCATTGAATCATGTCAATGAACGTTTAGAAACATATCCAGAAGATGCGCTTTTATGGAATGAAAAAGGCTATATTCTTATTAGTATGGAGCAATACAATGAAGCATTACAACCATTAGAGAAAGCAATTGAACTTAATGCAGAATTAGACAGCGCCTATAATAATAAAGCATTAGCATATAATGAAACTGGTGAATACGAGCAAGCTATTGTAGCAGCTCAAAAAGCTATTGATCTTAGTGAAGAAGAACCAGAACAATTTATTAACATGGGTAATGCATTATCTTTTCTCGAAAGAGATGAAAAAGCGTTAGAGTACTTCAATAAAGCATTAGCCATTGATGCAAATGCTCCTTATGCTCAATATGGTAAAGGAGTATCGTTATACTTCTTAGGTAAATACGAAGAAGGCATTCCTTACTTTGAAAATTATCTTCATTCCTATCCAAATGATATCGATGCTCTATGGTACCTTGTCTATTCGTATGATACCTTAGGCGACTATATGGAAACGATCCCTTATTTAAATCAGATCATTGATAATCAAAAAGAAAATCCGATCAATACCGTGGACTATAAAGGATTAATGTTAACTTACGCAGGTGAATTGGAGGAAGCTACTACCATTTATGATGGCATTATAGAGCAATACCCCAATGAAGCTATTGGATATTATGGAAAAGGGGTTCTCCAGATTCAACAGGGACAGACAGACAATGGATTACAATCTTTAGAGCAAGCAGTTGCTTTAGATAATAGCTTAAAGGAAACTGCTTATAATGACCCCTTGTTGTCTAGCGTTTACAATGATGAACTGTTCAAGAGGATAGTGGAATAACAGGATTAAAAGTATATTAGTGGGAAGGTATATTCTTTCCCACTTAATTATATCTATATATTACTTCTTCATTTTTCGATTTCTGAAATAACACATTCTAATATTGGACCAATTGTCTGCATTTTACAAAATGTGCCGCTCAACCAGACTTCCCTCCCTCTCGTCCGTTTTTCTAGTTTTACCTACCTGATTTGATTATTAATTACAGCTTGTATAGCAGCGAGTAAGGCATCTCGTTTATTTTAGATTATTACCAGAATACAAAAACCTTACGTCGCAATCGTAAGGTTTTTCTATGCCATTAAAAAACAGCTCCCGGAAAATCACCCAAGAGCTGTGTATAGATTATGGAAATTACATTAAGTCGTATACAGAGTCTTCGAAATAGAGCCAGTGAAAATACTCAATTTGCTCATCAGACATATTGAAGATGGTTTCTTTTGTGAATTTGTTTTTCTCTAACAGGTGTTCCATTTTGTCATTTCTTTCTATTTGGCTCATTTGAATGCCTCCTTGTGCTCCTAAAGGGTTTGGCGCTATGTTTATTAAGCGCTTTCATGTTATATCTTTATTATACATCGCGATATGAGATTATACAAATATCAATTTGTGAACGATTAAATGTGAAGTGATATGTGGTTGTTATCATTTCTTGCATTCGCCTATAGAATATAAACAGTAGTTCCATTGTAGAAGAAATGTCAGCCAATACTGAAAGGCATTAACAAACTTCAATTAAAAAAGTAACCTAATGTAATTGTCCACTCCTTTAAAGTTGGTGCAAATTATATGCCAAAATTTTTGACGGTTTATAATCACCATACGGGGCAACGTAAGTATATTTATGGAGAAAGGCAGAGAATGTTAGCCTGGCACTTGAGCTGACTTTAATAAAAGAGTTAGGAGTTCAATATCAACGGCCTAGGAATTCCACTTTTTAATGAATGGAAGTTTAAATATACCCCACCTAGGTAAAAGTATTATATATAGAGCATATGTACAAAAAAGATTGGAGGGTTTTCCGTTGGTACATGAACACAATGATCATAAGCATGAAAACGAAAGCCATCATAAACAGGAGCATGAGCACCATCACCATGAACATGACAGTCATAAAGGACACGATCATGGAGTCATGGTTGACGAGTTTAAAAAAAGGTTTTTTATATCCTTAATCGTAACCATACCTATATTGTTTTTGTCTCCAATGATTCAAGATTTTATTGGTCTGGACATTTCTTTTCCGTTTGATCAATATGTTTTATTTGGATTGGCAACCTTTGTCTTTTTTTATGGCGGATGGCCATTTTTGACAGGGGCACTAGATGAACTCAAGCAAAAAAATCCGGGCATGATGACGCTGATCGGTTTAGCAATTGTTGTCGCATATGTGTATAGTTCTCTTGTCGTCTTTGGCTGGTCAGGTAGAAATTTCTTTTGGGAACTGGCAACGCTAATTGATATTATGTTACTTGGGCACTGGATTGAAATGAAATCGGTGATGGGAGCTTCGAATGCTTTACAGGAATTAGTGAAACTAATGCCAAATGAAGCTCACCGATTAAAAGAAAATGGTGAAACAGAAGATGTTGCTTTAAATGAACTTTATTCAGACGATTTTGTCCTAGTAAAACCAGGAGAGAAAATCCCCGTTGATGGGATTATTACAGAGGGTAAATCGGCTATTGATGAATCCATGCTGACAGGTGAGTCTGTTCCAGTAGACAAGGAAACGGATGATGAAGTTATCGGAGGTTCCATTAATAAAGAAGGCAGTCTCACCATTCAAGTAAAAAAAACGGGTGCCGATACGTATTTATCTCAAGTTATAGAATTAGTAGAAGAAGCGCAGAATTCCAAATCGCGTGCCCAAGATTTTGCTAATCGGGCAGCTAAGTGGCTCTTTTATTTAGCACTGGGATCGGGTATAACTACCTTTATCGTGTGGATGGTATTAGGGTATTCGTTTGATGTTGCTTTAGAACGAATGGTAACGGTTATGGTTATAACCTGCCCTCACGCGTTAGGTCTTGCCGCTCCACTTGTGGTTGCCGTTTCTACTTCACTGTCTGCTAAAAAAGGACTTTTAATAAGAAATCGTACCCAGTTTGAAAATGCAAGGAACATTGATGCAGTTATTTTTGATAAGACTGGTACTTTAACCAAAGGAGCATTTGGTGTTACCAATATCATACCAAATGAACAAACGGAAATGGATGTATTGTATTGGGCGGCAAGTATTGAGCAAAATTCTGAACATCCTTTGGCTAGAGGTATTGTAGACAAAGCTCGCGAACAGGAGTTAACTCTTGGAAAAGTAGAGGACTTTAATTCCATTACAGGTAAAGGGTTAGTGGGAAATGTGGATGAAAAAGAAGTGAAAGTCATGAGTCCTGGTTATATGGATGCAGAAGGATATACGTATCCTGCAACATCCTTTAATGAGCTCTCAGAAGAGGGAAAAACAGTTGTCTTTGTTTTGCTCGATGATCAATTTATAGGAATGATTGCACTAGCCGACATGGTCCGTGAATCTGCAAAAGAAGCTATAGCAACCCTCAAAACAAATAATATTGACTCCGTCATGCTTACAGGAGATAACCAAAAAGTGGCGAATTGGGTAGCTAAACAGCTGGATATTACAGAAGTATTTGCTGAAGTATTACCTGACCATAAGTCAGATAAGGTAAAGGAAGTCCAGTCCAAAGGAAGAAAAGTCGCGATGACTGGCGATGGAATTAACGATGCCCCGGCTCTCGCTACCGCAGATGTTGGTATTGCTATCGGAAGTGGAACAGATGTAGCGGTAGAAACAGCTGATATAGTGCTTGTGAAAAGCAATCCGAAAGACATTGTTTCGATTGTAAGTCTATCTAAAAACACATATAAGAAAATGGTGCAAAACCTTTGGTGGGCTGCAGGTTATAATATCTTCGCTATTCCTTTGGCGGCTGGGGTTCTAGCTCCAATAGGTATTGTGTTAAGTCCAGCAGTTGGTGCAGTGTTAATGAGCTTAAGTACGGTGGTAGTGGCTATTAACGCTAAGTTATTAAAAGCTGATTAAAATATAGCAGGCAACGCTATTTTTTCTCATTTTTATAACGGTAGAGGTAAAGACCATACGTTTGTTTACCAACAAGCACGCCCTCAGAAAATCATACATGACGTACGCTGTGCCTTATAGTATTTGGTTAGGATAATCCCTCTGATTTTTTACATGGATTATCCTTTTGCTTTGACAGCTGTCGGATCGATAATTGGCATAAGCCGAGGCATCTTAGAAAAAACAACATATAATGATTATATATTTCATTGATGATAGGGATGCCTGGTGAAAATATCGAAACAAAATAGCCATTTATTTCTGAGTTCAACCATCCCTTATGTAGTAAGTACCTAGCATTCATGCCTCACGTTGCTAGAGGATCATGATAAAGGACAAACCACTATGCATGGCCATGGATTGAAGATCATCCGAAGGGAGAGTGTTACACATGTCTGAGAACTATCACAATCAAGATATCGTGTCAAATAAACCAGTAAATGAGGGCAATCATGAAGATGCTGATATAATCCAATCAATTCCACTGCAAGAGTTGCTACATCAAGGGTATACTGCATTTAACAACAATAATTATGGGAATGCACAACAATGGTTCGAAAAAGCAATTAAACAGGAGCCTCACAGTGCGGAAGCTCATGCATGGCTTGCTGCTGTTTACGGTCGTCAAATTGATGCAGCTTGGAGTTTAACAGACAAAATAGAGCTTTTTTCCAAATTAGAAAAAGAGATCACGCTTGCGCTTGAAATAGACGATACGTTGCCACTTGCGAGAAGAATGAATGGTTCTAAATTGTTGAATTCACCGGATATGCTAGGAGGAGACCCTGCTGAAGCGGTCAAGGAGTTCTGTTATTGCATTGAGCAAGGGATGGATGATATCGAAATATGGGTATCCTTGGCTAAATGTTATGTAAAAACAGCTGAACATGCTAAAGCAAAAGAAGCACTAAACAAAGCCTATGCTTTAGATCCAAAGAATGAAGAAGTCCTCCAATTGTGGCAAGATGCTAATAAAGAGGAGATATAGCAAAGAAACCATAGCCGGAGCAGCTATGGTTTTATTGTTGTTTAGGAAATCATAAAATGTTGGACTGTGGATGATTTGAAATCCTGCATCGAGCGACGTCCAGCTCCGAGCGCCAAAAACTAGGCGACTTCACGAATCGCCCTTATGCCCTTGGGCGAAAGTCATCATCGACATCACTTGCTCACCGTGATTCCTTTATCTCAGTTGATTCGTTCCAGTCGCTACGTTTTTTAACGGCGCTCTGCGCTTTTGTTCTTTATCGCATAATTTTGTACGGTCCTTCACATTTTGTTGTTCATTTCACTTTCCACAGCATCAATCACTCTTCTCTTCAAATTTGATAATAGGCGCTCATGTTCAACATCAGGTTTGTCTTCTAACTCTTCTAATTTTATCTCGAGAAGATGTAGAAGATTAGGATCATTGGATTTATTCTTAAGCGTTAGCCAGCATTTACGGGCATTGCCATTTTGACCGATGCGACTGTATAATTCACCTAATTCATAGATCAACTGAAAGTACCTTCTATTGTCAAGAAACCCTTCACCATCTATTTGTCGTTCTATTAGAAAAGTGTAATCTTCAATTGCCGATTGTGAACGTTGAAAATAATCTTCAGGTAATTGATATCCTGCCTTACCCCGTAATAACCGGATCATTCTATGTTGAGGTTCAGCGCTTACCGCCTTATCCAGAAGCTTTAACCCTGATTTTGACCATTTCAATTTATCTAACGGAATGGTCGCATCTCTAGCCACTAAAATCATGGTGCTTCCATGATATGCATCAAAAGGCGGATTGTCTGGGTAGTTAGATCGAACCTGTTCGAGCAGATGGTGTAAATCTTGAACGGCCTTTTTGTTACCAGCTACAGCCTTTTTGTGTAATGAGCTAATTTGCTCTTGTAAAAGTTTGATATTTCCTTCGTTTGTATTTACCAAATGTGTATCCCTCCCTTTTGTTTTTTTAAATACTCCCATTTCATTGGTGTCTGTAAAGCGTTACTGACTTCGTTGCAAGTTCCCTTCTTCTAAACAAAATGAGAATCAAGAATTTGGATTTGGTATACCTGATGTGCTGGCAATGGGATAAAACGCGATATTCTATAGTGAGAATCGTAGACATAGATGCCGCCATCCAGGCAGCAATTTGAGAATTGGTGAGGAATTCGCAAAACATGCCTCATCCTGCTTTGACCGATAAAGATGGTATTGTCTGTTATGGCAAGCCCGCGTGTAAAACCCGGTAATTGAATCGGTTTGTTCTTACCAGTGGAGACACGAAAAGACATAGAGTCACAATAAGCTAGTTCATTTTGATGCATGGAGATCGAATGCGGCATATATAAATCCTTAACCACGACATGTTCCTCAGGATCGACATGGAGTTGTTGGGTCGGATGAAAATCGGTCAAATCAATGGCTGCAACTGCACCGCTTTTGTGCATTGGATCCATATACCATTTGCCATAGGGAGAAAACATAGAAACATATAAAGTATGATCATCCAACCAAATGTCATTAATGTGATGGACGTCTTTGTCCTCTGCATTAAATCGGATCTCGCCTATTCGTGTCAAAGTTTTGGTATCATAGCACCCGATCGCATTTATCGCTGTCTCTACAACCAGCACAACTTGATCATTGAACTTCACGATATCGTGAAAGTCGAGTTTCGGATATTGTTTTTTTTCGACGACTTGAAACTTCTGATCGAAGGTAATGATTTCATTATCGTCGGATGCGATGAATAATCGATCATTAACGATCGTCATACCAGAGCAACTGCCGGTATATAGTTTCTCGAAAGCATTATTTTTAAAATCTAACAAAAATAGGCCACCTCTATCTGTATCACTTGATGGACAACTGATTAATAGACGTGTATGGATATGTTTAAAATCTGGATCATTCTCCAGTCCATATAACAAGGTGGACCCGCCCCTTCCTTAAAATAAAAGTTTTGTGTTAGTACAATATGTGTGATGCTAGGGAATCGCTTGGATGAAATGCCTCATTTTCATCAAATTATATGATTGTCTAAGTGAAGTGGAACAGTATTATCTATCATTATCTTTCATGTAAATAGGTAGCAATCTATTATTCGTTAACATCCACTTCAGTCCAAGCGAAAAATACTATTATTCATAAATATATGGAGAGCCATCGAATAAATAAGTGTAGTAAACGTATATAAGGAGGTTTCCTATTACATGGATGAGGAGCAAAAAACAAGTTCTAATTCACCAGCTGAAGAGGCAAAACTTATGACTGTTACCAATCAGACAAATGATGAGGAATGGAATCAATTTATACGACAAGAGTTAGAGAAGGTCAACAAAAAGGATGGAAAAGAAAAGTCATCTTCGTTGATAAGTAAGGAAGAAATACTTGGTGCGGTTATCGAGAGGATACCTATAGAAGATATGGTCAACTCATCAGTGAAAATGATAAAGGAAAAAGTAGAAACAGAAATAAAAAGAAGAAAGAAAAAGAAACAAACGTCAGAACAAACACAAAAGCAAAGCAAGGGTGAAAATAATCAATCAGCTGAAGAAATAACAAAAGAACAAGGTGAGGATAAATATAATCAATTAGCAGAAGAAACAATAAAAGTCCAAAATAATAATAAAAATAATCAGCTAGCCGAAAAAACGAAAAAGAGCCGAAATAGTAAGTATTTAGACAGGAAAAAACAGCGCCGAAAAGAATTATATAAATTTATTTACGATTACCATAAAATAAGGTAATCGACAAATTAAGAAGACGACCGATATAATTATATTTCATTAACGGTGGTGACTGTTTTAACACACGATATTAACAACAGCTCCTGGATGATCATGCCAAGAGCTGTCTATTTATTTAACAAAATATTACATTTTATTGAATGGCAGTTGACAAGTTCTCTGAATAGCATACAATATAAGTTGGCTCATTTTTTTAGAGCGGGTAGGGAGAGGGACAATTAAATAGAAGGTATTACATTGAGAAAAGATATTTTTCAATTAAAACAACATGGGACAAGTGTAAAACAAGAACTGTCTGCCGGATTAATCGGATTTTTCACGATTGCATACATCATTGCCGTGAACTCCCTGATTTTAGCGGAAGCAGGTGTTCCCCTCGAAGGAGCTGTGTTAGGGACAATCCTGATCTCCTTTGTCAGCTGTCTGATTATGGGATTGTGGGCCAATGCGCCGATCTTAATTGTTCCAGGCATGGGGATTAACGCGATGTTCGCGTACACCCTTGTCCAATCGATGGAGTTGACGTGGCAGCAGGCACTAGGTGTCACCACTGTGTCTGGTCTTATTTTCACCTTGGTTGCCTTTTCATCGTTAACTACTGTCATCAAAGATGCGATTCCTGAATCGTTAAAGCTGGCGATTAATATTGGAATCGGTCTGTTTCTGATGCTGATTGGCCTTGAAAATGGACACCTGGTAACCCGTGGCGATCAATCGATCATCGCACTAGGGGATTTCAGTGATCCCGCTGTCTTAGCGACGGTATTGACATTTATTATTGCGTTGATTTTGTTTATTCGCAATGTGAAGGGTAACTTTTTATGGACGATTCTAATCGGAACGGTGATTGCCTTTGTGCTAGGGGTATTACCATCCAAAACGAATGAGGCTGTCTCGTTACACGAATACAGCGAAGTATTTGGCGCCTTGTCATTTGCGAACGGGATGTCTTTTCCTTATTTAGTGGCAGTGTTTTCGATTACGATGGTAGTGTTGTTCGAGAATATAGGGTTAACATATAACCATCTCGCTGCAACGAATCGACCGGAAAAATTCAAAAAAGCTTTTCAAGCCAACGGTATCTCGGTGATGCTCTCTGGTATCTTTGGGTCCAGTCCAACCGTATCAACAGCAGAAACCACAGCCGCGATTACGGCGGGAGGACGCACAGGATTAACCACGATTACCACGGGCTTCTTGTTTTTAGCTGTTACTTTTTTTATTCCATATATCCAAATCATTCCTTCTAATGCAATCGCACCGGTGTTAATGATCATCGGAGGACTCATGGTCCAAGATATAAAGAAAATGGATTTGCTTGATCTAAGTGAGTCTTTCCCTGCGATATTTATTATCGTGATGATCCCATTCACGTACAGCATTGCAGATGGAATTGCAATTGGATTTATTCTTTATGTGATATTGAAATTGAGTACAGGCAATGCAAGGAAGGTATCGTTCACGCTATACGTGATTGCCAGTCTGTTTTTACTTCATTTCATTATTTATTATGCAGTTTGAGCCTTTGATTCTGGAAGGCTCTTTTTTTGTGTGTTTGGAAAAATTTAGCGATGAACTAGTGTGGGGTAGCGGAAGTATGCTTAATATGAGGTGTGGATTCTTATAATATAAATTATGTAAAGTAGAACTGTGTGACGATGTGGTTATTTTATATATTGTGTATGCGTAGCAAAGATCCGGAAATATGCCCCACGGGAGTATCCGCATATTTCCTACACATAAGGAAGTGTTACAACGTTATTGACAGTTAATGGCAGCAGTGCTAAGCATTATATTTTTGCAATTCCCAATGCTATTATTGATTGGCATTTATCGATAATAACTAAATGCTAAGTCTTACATTAGTTGTAGAACCCTTACATTAGCGCAGGCCAACCACGGATACTTCTGCCGGAGCGATATTCTTGCACTAGCAACATTTCAAATTTACCGCTATGCTAGTTAAATTATAGCCAGTTTTAGATCCTTGAATTTGGTGGTTAAGCCCTTTTATTCATTTGTGTATCGTGCGCTGCATACCATGCTGTTAATTTTTTGAGAAAATCCAGCGGTACATCATCAATGACTTCAACCCTGGGTGTACTGGAGCGGTTCATAGTGGATACAGAAGCTACGTTCCATATCTTTTGTAACAGGGTCTGGGAACAGCAGATTTCGATTACTTTTCTTTTTTTCGTTACAAACAATTGATTGGTGAAGCCGCCATGCCACCATTGTATTTGATCGTTGGCAATCGTGTATTGCGTATTTACATAATCCAATACACGACTGACCACTACCAGAATGAACAGAAGCAATGAGACGATCCACCAGGTGGACTGTATTTGCAAAAAGGCTGGTTTAAAATAGGCGAGACAAGCGGTAGCAATCAGCCATATCCAGCTAGGTCTAAATAGCTTACTATACAGAGAGGCAAGAGGTAATCGCTCCATTTCTTTCTCCAATGAATATTCAGGTAATAAAGTTTCCACTAAATGATAAGCTCGCTGCATAGATAAAAAGGGGTATAGAGAATTTACACTCACGGAATCTTCCGCTATTTTCCCAGCACTTATCAGACGTACTTCGACTAACCCGAAAATACGTTTCATCATACTTTGCTGAAACTCTAATCCTTGCACTTTGCTTTTTTCGATCGTAAAGTGACTTTCGTTCATCATGCCCTTTTTTATAAAAATGTGCGTGTCTGTTGCCGAGATTTTATACTTGCCGTACCGGGTGAAGGTTTTAATCAACCCTAATATAACAGCAATTAGAACCGCTGCAACAATGATAATAAACAACAGTAACTTATTTTCCACCAGTTGATAAAATAGCCCATTATACTGTTCCGGATTTGGTAACAGTTGCGCTGCATACTCATATAACTTTGTAATTATGGGGATGATAATGAGAAAGCTTAACGAAGTAAAACTAGCTCTCACTAACTCTCGTTTACTAGGTGTAAAGTAAATGACTCCCTTTTGTTCGGGTTCTTTGGCTGGAGTGGGCGTAGATTCTTTTTCTTCCACATCGTTAACAGTTGATTTTTTCGAATGGTTTTGCGCTAATTCCTTTAGAAAGGTAGCGTGCTGCTTCGAAACGAAATCGAATGTAATAGAATCATCGATGCCATCCATTGCCGTTTCAAAAGTGATCGAGGTATAGCCAAATAATTTATGAAATATTGTAGTATGACTGGTTACATTCTGAATTTTAGAAAAAGCAATCGTTGTTGTCTGTTTAACGAATACATTTTTCCTCAGGTGAAAACTATGGTCATCCCATTGGTAAGTCTCCGTAAACCAACTTGAAAAAATATAAATGATTCGCCAAATGATCACTGCGATCAGCGCATAACGACCATATTCAAACAGCCAGAATTCCGACTGCCCTTTGATCACAAATAAAAATAAAACCAATACAAAGGAGTTTCTTACTAATTGATAGATTCGAAATAGTATGGTTAAGGGATGATATCTCATTCCTCCACGTCCTTTAACTTCGCATATTCGGCAAGTCTCTCCCGTAATTCCAGTGCAACCTGTTCATCCAGAGCCGGAATGGAATGCGAGGATCCCATCGTTTCAACCTTGATTCCCCGTAATTGATAGGCTTTCATAATCGGTCCTTGACTGGTCGTAACGGACTGAACTTTTGTCATTGGTACTGTCACCCATTCCTTCTTCAAGACGCCATGACTTATTTGAAGGAATTCACGATCAAGCTGATAGCCCCAGCTTTGATAAAGAAACTTAGGCTCGATAAAAGACCAGAACGTGCCTATACAATGAATAACGAATGCACCGATGACCAGCCAATCCGCCCACTCTGGCCAATTAAAATAACCTTTCATCCAAAATAGTCCGATGAGAATAATGAATCCAATGACATTTCCAATTGATTCAGATATGAGACGAGCCTTAAAAAAAGCGGGTGATAATTTATTTTCTAAGGCTAAATGCTCCATTTTTATCATCTCCCATAATATCCATTTTCTTCTATATTATAACTGGGTGTAGGGAGTGTCAAGGGCAGAAGTAATAACGGATAAATCTCACCAGACAGGAAAAGATTTATCCGTTATAATCGTAAACTTTTATTCAATTATAAAACAAAAATTCACCTACACCATCAATATCTCCCGAATATCCTCATCCGTAAGACTGGTTGTTGCGTCTTGTTGTCCAGATTCAATAATCTCAGCAATTAAATCCCGCTTCTTCTCTTGCAGTTCATTGATTTTTTCTTCAATGGTCCCGCGGGCAATCAGCTTAATGACCTGTACATCCTTTGTCTGTCCGATTCGGTGGGCGCGATCGGCTGCTTGCTCCTCTACGGCAGGGTTCCACCAGATATCATACAGGATTACGGTATCAGCTCCTGTTAAATTGAGCCCGGTTCCACCTGCTTTTAACGAAATCAGAAAGAGGTCTCGTTCGCCTGCATTAAACAGATTACAAATCTCCACTCGTTCCTCTGCAGGAGTTTGTCCATCCAGATAAAAGAAAGGTCTTCCCTGATAGGCTAATTCCTTGGCGATCAGCTTCAGCATACTGGTAAACTGTGAAAAAATTAATACCCTTCTGCCAGAAAGTCTCGCTTCTTCTACAATCCGCAGTAACTGCTCAAATTTCGCGGAGCTTCCTTTATAACCATCCACAAACAAGGAGGGGTGACAGCAGATTTGCCGTAATCGAGTTAAGCCGGCAAGTATTTTGATGCGGTTCTTGCGAAGCGTATCCTTATCCAGGTGCTTGAACGTTTCTTCTCTTAGTTTTGCCAGGTAGGCTGCATAGAGCTGCTTCTGATCAGGAAGTAATTCGATCGCTTCTGTCATTTCCATTTTTTCTGGGAGCTCTTCTAGCACATCTTCTTTCAGCCTTCGAAGCAAAAAGGGCTGGATCCTGCGCGAAATCTTTTTCCTTGTCAGTTTACTGAATTCCTTGAGGCCAAGTAGAAGCTCTGGAAAAACAACATGGAAGATCGACCAAAGTTCTTCCAACGCATTCTCTACAGGTGTGCCAGTAAGAGCGAATCGGTGATCGGCTTGTATTTTTTTCACCGTTCTAGCGGTCTGAGTAAAAGGATTTTTAAATGCCTGTGCCTCATCAAAAAATGCCGTGTGAAAAGACTGCTTCTCATACCACTGTATGTCCTTCAGTAAAAGCGGATAGGAAGTAATCAGCACATCATGGTCCATGGCGCTTTTCTGTAAAGTGATTCGGTCTGCTTTTTTACCATCTACAATTACGGCTTGTAATCCGGGGCTGAATTTATTCAATTCGTTCAACCAATTGTATGTCAATGATGATGGGCAAACGACCAGAATTGGCTGATTCTGCTTCCGGATAGTTTGCAGTTCGGATACCATATAAGCAATGCTTTGCAAGGTTTTCCCTAATCCCATATCATCGGCCAAAATGCCACCGAATCCGTAGCTGGCGATTGTTTTCATCCAGCGGTAGCCATGCTTCTGGTAGTCTCGCAATATGGGAGACAGTTCTTCTGGCACAGCAAAATCCTCTTCAGCAGGCTGTTCGATTTTTTGTAAAAATTGCCGGAAAGATTCCTCTATCGTGAACGTATTGCTATCCGTCAAGCTATCCATTAGTCGGAGCCCCTGGAGAAAAGGGACTTGTAAGCCGCTCTCGAGATCTTCCTCCTGGACCGGCTCTGCCTCCAGAAAACGTTTGATTTCTTCAAACTCGCGGGTTTCCAATGAAAGAAGGGTGCCATTACGCAAACGGTAGTACTTCCGTTTTTCCTCTAGCGCTTGGAGCACCTCGCGAACCTGATTTTCATACAAGCCTTCCATTTCGAATTTGAATTCCAGCCAGTTGGTCCGTTCCTTCTTGAATGCGACCCTTATCTTCGGTCGGGTATTCTCTTTGAAAATCCGGTTGCGAACAGCTGTCGTTGCGTATAATTGAACGAGCGGTTCCAGTTTCGGAATAACATGCTGCAGGAACTCATACTCCAGCTCTTCATTATGTAAGAAATAGCCACCCTCTGTTTTTGCAAAAGAACTGTCTTCCATTAGCTGCAGTATGTCGCTCTCTTTCTTCCGATCCCTTATTAGTGTTGGATGCTGATCCATTTCGCGATCCTCCAAGGGATTAATCATGATTGATTCATAATGAAATTCCAATCCGGCAAGCAGGCGATTTTTCACTCGATCCAAGTAAAGCTTGGCAACTAATGGTGTTTTGTCGAATTGTTCTTTTAACTCGCTTGATAATTGGACCGTACCTAATTTTCTTAAACCGGGTACGATCTGCTCCATGAAATAATCAATTTGATCTTGAGGAATCGGAATTTGATTGGTTCCAGAAGCATCTAACAGCTGAACAAGATTCGAGAGTTGTTCGTTTTGCTCGACTGCCATTTGAATCAGTTTTCCTTCATACATAACTATTCGATAGGCATTCATGATGATTAAGCGCTGGAGACCGTAAATTTGTAACAAATAGTCTCCACCAGTCGCATCCTCAAAATCAAACCGGAGCGGCAGCCTTTGTTCAGACCAGTGAATCGCTTCATAGGTATTCCCGTCATATTCTAACTTCACCAACGGCGCTCTTGTCAGGGAAGCAATCAGCCGATCAAAAGAGGATGGAGGAATCAGCAATTGCTGAGACTTATTAGGACCTGGCAAAAAGGTTTGCTCATCCTCGTTTATTTGCAGAAGCTGTTGAAGCACCGCGTCTGTCTCGACTGGAAAACAATGAAGCTCCGGGTCATATGTAAAGGATTTGGATAACGGGATCGGAGTCCGTTCCTGCACCTTTTGCAGAAACTGTCTGATATCATCCACTTTAATCGGACCGATGTTGATTTCGATCCCGAGCATATATTGTCCCTTATCGATGAAAACAGGCTTACAAGTGAAAATTAAATGGAGTACTTGGCGATTCTCAAAGTGATACTGATGACCGCTCGATCGTACCGGGTTCGTATTGAAAATAGACTTCAGCCCTTCGGTGAGCGCTGAAGCATCTGTCTCCACTATCGGTGTTGTTCCATGTTGCTGATGCTCCATTATCGCTAACAAGACCGCTGCAATATGCTGACAATCATGCTTAAAAGAAGGCAAAGTGATACAGGTACAGGCTGTCAGAAACGTACCCTTTTCTTCTTTCTGAATCGTGACATGAAAATTCTCTGTCCCTTTCACAATTGCTTCGCAACGGTCTTCTGTATAGGTTTGAAACGTCACTTTGTCCGTCTTCCAAAAAGTCGATCCTTTCTTGAAGGAGATAGAGCCACACATTTCTTTGATGATTTTTTCTTTTAATTTTATCTGCATGTGCTGTATCCTCCATTCAACCAGTTATCATCATTATAGAGGATGTTCAACAAGTCACCAAATGATAAGTGGCGAACCTTTTCGTTATCTTTTAGTTTGGTATACGAGTGTTTCAGGATTATTTGTAGGGCCTTCCGGCTGAAGATGAGTCCGGTTCAAGTGTGAGGCCGTGATTCGAGTCAGCTTTTGGCTGAAGATGAGCCGAGTTTAAGCGTTAGGCCATGATTCGAGTTAGCTTTTGGCTGAAGATGAGCTGAGTTCAAGCGATAGGTCACGATTCAAGGCAGCTTTCGCCTAAAGATGAGTCCGGTTCAAGTGTTAGGTCACGATTCGAGTCAGCTTTCGCCTGAAGAAGAGCCGATTTCAAGCGATAGGTCACGATTCAAGGGAGCTCCCGCCTGAAGAAGTGCCAAGTTCAAGCGATAGTTCACGATTCGAGTCAGCTTTCGCCTGAAGAAGAGCCGATTTCAAGCGTTATATCACAATTCGAGTTAGCTCCCGCCTGAAGATGCACCGATTTCAAGCGATAGGTCACGATTCAAGGGAGCTCCCGCCTGAAGAAGTGCCAAGTTCAAGTGTTAGGTCACGATTCGAGTCAGCTTTCGCCTGAAGAAGAGCCGATTTCAAGCGTTATGTCACAATTCGAGTTAGCTCCCGCCTGAAGATGCACCGACTTCAAGCGTTTGAGCATAAATCAAGTTGCCATCCACCTGAAACTCCGCGCCCTTCATGCGTGTGGCCATCATTCAAACTACATTCCACCTGAAAACCCCTCCATGCAACGGCACAGTCCTCTACTCAAATCTCCGCCGCCGCGACATTCTTGCTATTTACAAATTAATGCTTATCTTCTAATTCTACAATTTTGTTCGTGATCAAGTCCCGCTCTTTTTCCGCGACTTCACTGGAAATGATCTCTTCCCGTAACAAATGGCCAATGGCTTCATGCTGGGCATAGAGCGAATGCTTTAATAAGGCGACTTCTTGTTTTTTCCGAAGTTCCGGGTGCTTCTCAAAAAGCTCGTCAATTTCCTCTTGCAAGGCGGTCCGTTGCTGCTCGTATTCCTCAATAATACTTTTCGCTACCATCTCCGTAACGAACAGGTTCTTTTTAACTTTAATGATTTCCTGAATACCTGTTTCAAGCTGGTGGGCACGTGCAATCAATGATTCATATTCCTGATAGCCTTTGTCTTTTTTGTTGACACCTAACCAGGAAATAAGCGGTTTGATTGAAAGTCCTTGTACGACAAGGGAGAATAATACGACACTAAAAGCGAGCAGTAAAATTTCTTCACGACCTTCAAAATCCCTCGGAAGACTAAGCACGAGCGCAATCGATAAAGAACCTTTCAAGCCACCCCAGTTGAGAATATGTTTCCAGGAAAGCGGGATGTTTCGGATAAAGAAAAGACTGCTGTAAACCGCAAGACTTCGAGCAACCAGCACGATCAAAATCGCGACGAAAATTAATCCCCAGTTTTCTGCAACGTTGATTCTGGTGATTTCTAGCCCGACCATTAAAAAGACGAGGGAATTGGCAAGCAATGTCGCCACATCCCAAAAGTTACTAATATTCAATTTGGTTGCTGGACTCATGCCAATTTTGGAACCATAATTTCCGAAGATCAGCGCAGCAACTACAACCGCAATAACCCCTGAAGCATGAACGCTTTCCGCGAGTAAGAAAGCACCGTAAAAGAGAATAATACTGAAGATGATCTCCAACGGATAATCATCAAAATATTTTGTCAGACGGGAAAATCCATAGCCTAATAGAGCCCCGATCATCAGACCTAATGCGACCACTTTAACAAATTCCCAAATGCCGTAACCTGCACCTAAAAGGCCAAGATCAAGATAGGAAATTAATGAAAAAGCGGATATATTAAATAAGACGACTGCCAACCCGTCATTAAATAAACTTTCCCCTTCAATAACAGTAGCCAGCCTCTTTTTCACTCCTACGCTTTTAAAAATGGACAAGACGCTGACCGGATCTGTCGCACTCATCAATGCCGCGAATACAAAGGCTGCAGGAATGGAAAATTGTAAAAACCACATTGATGAGAAACCGATGATAATAAATGATAAAAAGGTCCCGCCAAATGCCAAGGCGAGAATCGGCTTCTTATTATCGTTCAGATGGGAAATCGGCAGTTTTAACGCTGCTTCCCCTAATAAAGCAGGCAAGAACAACGTAATAATCACAAAATTAAAGACTTCCCCTTCGGTAATAAAATCCTTTAATGGTTCTAATACAGGAATGTTAATCAGCCCAATAATAGCTCCTACGATCACAAGCGCAATCGGGTAAGGCTGTTTAAATTTTTTGGCGATCGCTGTTATACCAGCGGCAATCATCACTAATATAAGTCCAAGTTGAAAAATATGATGTAGATCTAAATCGTGCATGTTTCGTTCCTCCCAAATATCCAGTTTCCTTTACAATACTATTCATCATTCCCAATTTAAAGAAAAACATTTCCTTTTGATACCAAAAATTAAATCGTTTTTTACCACATTTCCTTGCGCCTCACGTAACGTTAGGTGATATGATGATGATAACCATTGGAAAGGGGCAGGAGTGATGGAGACAGAATCCTTTACTGTTAGTGAATTTGCGGCATATACCGGCGTTTCGATTCGGACCTTGCATTATTATGAGGAAAAGGGGCTCATGAATCCCAGGCGTGATCGAACGACGGGTCACCGTACTTTTGATAAGAACGATGCCATTCGATTACATCACATTGTTACCATGAAATTTCTCGGTCTTCCATTAAAGGAAATCAAATCGTATATACAAGCAGATAATTTAGATATACGTTTTAAGGATACGTTACAGCTTCAAGAGGCTAAGCTAAAAGAGGAAAGAGAAAGGATCGACATCGCATTGGAAGCCATTCAACGAACTACCTATCTGATGGAGCAGGAGCAGGAAATTAACAGTCATCTGTTATTTAGTTTAATATCAGGGATGCAATCAGAGAAACAGCAGAAAGAAATGGCTAAGCCGATTATGAAGGATGACATATTGTCGAAGCTTTTTGATGCTACGATAACGGAGAAGATGGAATGGGAGCGGAAGCTGCTTCAATTTTTCAAAGAGGTGAAGTGTTTGTCTGGTAAGCCTGCTGACGATCCTGAAGTAGAGGCGATGCTCGAGTATTTTATTAACTACCTGCTGGAAAAGTTAGATCTGCAAAGCTATCAGGAATTAGAACAAATCTTTAAGATGGATCTTGGGCAAAAAGAGAATCAAGCGAAAATCGATCAATACCTAGACGAGATGGATAAACTGTTCTATATTCCATTAACGAAGAAAGAAGAAGCCTGGTTAGGAAATGTCATAGAACAATATAATAATAGAGAATCATAAGGAGATATTCATTTATGAAAAATCAATCGGTCAAAGCTTTTCTACAGCTAATGTTTTCATTAAAGTTACCAAAGTTTATTTTAATTCTCGGTTTAGCAGGCAGTGTGCTAACCACCCTGGTCGGTTTAACGATTCCCTTGCTGACAAGAGAATTAGTCGATGGCTTCTCGTTTGCCTCGATCAGTATCGGCTTTATTGCCATCATTGTCGGCATATTTATTTTACATGCATTGGTGGATGGCTTATCTGCCTATGCGCTCGCTTATGTAGGGCAGAAGGTAGTAGCTGGCTTGCGTGAAGTGATTTGGACGAAGCTGATTCGTTTACCTGTCCGGTATTTTGACCAGCAGCCGAGCGGCGAGTCCGTCAGTCGTGTTATAAATGATACCGGTATTGTCAAAAACCTTGTGTCACAGCATTTTCCACAGTTTATATCTGGCTTGATTTCGATTATAGGTGCGGTCATAATTTTGTTTATTATGGATTGGCGCATGACATTAATCATGTTAGTAGCCGTTCCGATAACCGTACTGGTAATGGTGCCTCTAGGTTCCAGTATGTCTAAGGTATCCCGAAAACTGCAGGATCAGACAGCAACTTTTCAAGGGAAAATCCAGCAGACTGTCAGTGAAATTAAACTGATGAAGTCTTCAACGGCGGAAGGGATAGAGCTGGAAAAAGGGAATAAAGGTATCCTTGCTTTACTGCAAACAGGCTTGAAGGAAGCGCGCATATTTGCCGTTGTTGGACCATTTATGTACATGATTGTCATGTTTGTTATTGTGGTGATCATAGCATATGGCGGAATTCGAGTAGAGGAAGGATCGATGTCAACTGGTTCATTGGTAGCATTCCTGCTTTATTTATTCCAAATTGTTTTTCCGATCACGACGTTCGCGATGTTCTTTACTGAACTTCAAAAAGCAAAAGGGGCGACAGGTCGCATTATCGAAATTCTCGAAGAAGATGTGGAAGAAAGTCAGCAGGGAGTGGATCGTTCTATTGAGGGTTTGCCTGTAACCTTTGAGAACGTCGATTTCTCTTATCAGGAAGGTGAACAAGTGATAAAAGGTGTTTCTTTTTCCGCTGCTTCGGGAGAAATGATTGCCTTTGCAGGGCCTAGTGGTGGAGGAAAAACAACCGTCTTCGGCTTAATTGAGCGTTACTATAACCCTACGAAAGGTCAGATAGTAGTTGGAGATCAGTCGATCGCTTCCTTATCGATGCGCTCCTGGCGTTCACAGCTCGGTTATGTATCTCAAGAGAGTTCGATGATGTCTGGGACGGTGCGTGAGAACTTAACCTATGGCTTGGAGAATGCAGATAAGGTAACCAATGAAGCGCTTTGGCAAGTTGCTAAAATGGCATATGCCGAGCAATTTATTAAAGGGCTCCCGAAAGGATTAGATACTGAGGTGGGCGAAAGAGGGACAAAGCTGTCAGGTGGACAACGCCAGAGAATTAATATCGCACGCGCCTTCTTGCGTAATCCGAAGCTGTTATTACTGGACGAGGCAACAGCAAGCTTGGACAGCCAATCAGAACAAGTGGTACAAAAAGCTCTGCATCGTCTGATGGAAGGGAGAACAACCTTCGTTATTGCCCATCGTTTATCCACCATTGTGCATGCTGATCAAATTATTTTTATTGAGAATGGTGAGATTACCGGGAAAGGAACACATCAGGAGCTGTTGGCGAATCACGCTTTGTATCGATCGTTTGCGGAGCAGCAGTTGACATAAGGAACAGTGATTTACTTTACGAATGCATGGGAACTGTATTTTTGGAAGTTTTTATCATGAATTTGTATATGTCACTTATAAGCTTTTACAATTACTAGTGCAGGATTATTTTTAATAGATACTTTAAAGGGGATAAAAAAAGTGGAGGCAAAGGATGAGATTACGGTTGCTGGAACGTTAACGTATGAAGATTTCAAAAGACATAATAGTTATCATAGGAGAAAATTTCTGTTCATTTATTTTGCTTTGGTCTTTTTATTTTTTGTTTTTTACTGGGCTAGTGCTATTTCAGGTAGTTGGATAATGGTGTACCCGATTGCTATGATCTTATCGCTCGTAACATTAGGTGTAATAATGCTGATGGCTATTCCTTTATTGAATAGGAAGGTTCGTAAAGAGTTCAAAACGGACCAGTTAATTCAGATAGAAAGCAGTTATGTCATAAATAATGAAGGAATACACCAGAAAGTAAGAAGATCCAATACTTTATATGAGTGGAGTGATATATATGTAGTAAAAGAAAATTATGATATGTTTCGATTGTATATTTCTAAAAACAAGGCAATCATCTTACCCAATAGTTTCTTTACTTCAATGGATGAAATAGACATGTTAAGAACGCTAATTAAAGAAAATCTAGACTCAAAAAAAGTTAAAATAAAATCGTGAAATCAACTAAAACTAAAGCTTACTATTTAATAACCAAAAGACAGGTAACTCCACCTGTCTTTTATATATGCTAATTCTTAAAGCCCAATCCGTATCTGCACTAAATCTTGCATACTTCCATCCCGTGGACTACGAGTATAAACCCACAACTCTCCAGCTTCGGCAGTCGGTTGCAGATCAAAGGCAATGGCAGTGGAGAATGTTCCGTATGCTGGTGCACCTGCTGACGTTTGTATGGCTGTCTCCCTTTTTACCAGTTGGCCATTTTGATCGACTATTTGATAGAGAATGGTTCCTTCAAATGCACGCGCAATACCTTCAAGCATCTGTCCTTCCTGAACAACGGTTCCTGGGAGCGGTTGAAATACAGCGATGTTATTGGAAGTAGGGAGAGGGATGATTAGCTGGTAGCCAGGATAAATCACGTCAGGTGAGATGCCCGGACGTTGACGATTGGCTTCAAGCAGTGTGGATAATGAAACACCAAAGCGATAAGCAATTGTATTTAACGTATCCCCGTGTTCTATGACATAAATAAGAGCGGGAACTTGAAGAACCTGATTAGGATAAATAAGATCTGGATTCTCGACCTGATGATTGATTCCTTGGATTAAGTCAACACTTGTTGCATACCGCCTGCTAATTTGATTTAATGTTTCTCCATTGCTAACAATGTGATTCACCTGTCTGTTGCCAGGTGTTGAGGTAACTAATAATTGACCGGGGTAAATCAGATAAGGATCTGTCACTGGTGGGTAGATCGCATTTGCTTCCACGAGTAAAGGAACAGTTCCACCTATACTGGTGGCGATGGAATATAACGTATCCCCTTGTTGAACTGTATAAATAAATGACGTCCCATTAACAATCGGCATTACTATCACTCCTCCGTTCACTTTTTTAACCATAATCATCGTATTCGCCTAATGAGGGAGTGGTGATTAATACGCTTATCATAGCTCTATTATCATATAGCTCAGCACGTTCGCTATTAACCCCCTAATCTATTCCAGGCTACAAATACACTAGATAGCAAGCTTTCTTACCCGTGTTTAGTTATTTGCTCTTTATCTAAGGAACAGCTGTCATCCAATAGAGACAAATATATCAAGACATCTACCTTTTTTTAAATAGATTGGGAGCAAGTCCAATCCGAATGCTTATTTTTTAATATAGTAAGTAGTGAAAGGTAGTGGAAAGGGGGAAAAAGCTTGGAAAGTATGAATAAAGAGCTGAATCAGTTATCAAAAAGCATAGCAGGATTTACTGTAAGAAATGTGTTTCAGAAGCACAATATAACAAATGATGAGTCTGTTATAAATAAACTTTCAGACGAGCAAAGAGACGAATTAAAAAATATCGCCAAAAACTTAGACTCACTTGTTAATGATTTTGTTTCTAATAATAAACAAGAATCAGTGAAAAAAGGTGCGGAGTCTGTAGAAAGCCCTATCCGTGAATTGATGAAAAAAATCAATAAAAAGGAGAGTGGTAGATAATGAGTAAAAAAAGAAAGCGAGAAAGAGTAATCAATGAATTTTATGGTTGTGGGGGTTCCAATAATTCCGCTGCCATCGAGAACACTGCTGAACAAAACTTCCAAAATCTCCAAGGTTCATTTGAGGTAATTGAAGTTAGAGATTCATGTGATGTGAATATCACCTCTACTGATACGCAAGTAGCTGTATCTATTCAAGCCGCCTTACAAGTTGCAATTGCCCTTGTGGTAAACATTACAATCGCTGATAATGATCGTGCGGAACTAGTTACACAAGAATTATTGCAACAAGCAGAAATTAATCAAGTCAATCAGCAAAAAATCTTAATTGAAGGCTCTAAGAACGTTGAAATTAGCACGCTGGATACAGATGTAGCTATTTCCCTACAAGTACTGTTGCAAATTCTATTGGCCCTTCTGATTCAACTAGATATCTTTTAGAATACGGAAGCTAATTTTAAAGACATTCCTTCAGATTTGGCCAACTCTGTGGCAGGGTTGGCTTTTTAATTGTTTAGGAAATTATAAAATGTTGGACTGTGGATGATTTGAAATCCTGCATCGAGCGACGTCCAGCTCCGAGCGCCAAAAACTAGGCGACTTCACGAATCGCCCTACGATAAAGAAGACTTGCCGATTGGTGATAACCAGAGGCCTAGTCGCCCTTATGCCCTTGGGCGAAAGTCATCATCGACATCACTTGCTCACCGTGATTCCTTTATCTCAGTTGATTCGTTCCAGTCGCTACGTTTTTTAACGGCGCTCTGCGCTTTTGTTCCTTACATAAGGAATCTGATACGCGCAAGCAATTATATGCTCGCCAATTGACTACCAGCTATCATTTTTACCAGATAAATCCTCAGAATGAGCCGAGGATTTATCCGTGATGAATAGACTAAATATTTTATACAGCTTTTCGATTAAAATAAACATAGCCTCCAATGAAAAATAACAAAAAGCTTCCACCGACAACCGTTAATAATTGATCCCATGGAACAAAAAATATATCCTTCGTACTGCCACCTACATACATCATCGAAAATGGCTGTGCCCATGGATAGAACGGGCCGAATCGTTCTGAATTAACCGCCAGAATTGCTGGCAGTGTAAATACAACATTGACGGCAAAAGGTGCAGCGAAGCTCTTGAACCAGATTGACATCCATAATTGTAAGGCGACAAGAGGTAACGTTGCCACCCATCCGCCAAGAATACTTTTCCATAAAATATCCAGTGGAAAGGGATCGGTAAAGCCTTGGATCACTCCAACTGCATACAACGAGCCAAGATACAGCAGCTGTATGATCATAACGAGCAGCATAAGCAGAAGATATTTTGCCACGAACACTCTTCCTCTTGTTACCGGTAAGGCTAATAGTTGCTTCCAGCCTCCAGCCTGGTGCTCGTAACGGCAAATAACGCTGGCTAGTACCCCTAAAATTAATGGTAAAAATAATAAGGCATACGTCAGGTTCATCATCATGAAAGTCAGATGCCATTCATTTGGCACCCCTGCTATCTCCATATTTGCTGTTAATCCAATAAGCAATCCTACAAGCGGACCAACTAACAATATCGATAATATGTTTGATTTTCGCAGTTTAAACCATTCCGTCTGTAACAGTGGAAGCATTATTTCACGTCCCTTCTGGCAAAGTCAAGCATGCCAATCAGATATAATAAACACCCTACACCAATGCCAAGTCCTACATTAATAAGGGGCTGATCCCACTGATTTGTTAAGGAAGGCCATTTCCATATCATCCAGTCTGGCAGTGTGAAGGAGGAATAGGCAAAAATCACTCCTAAAATACCGGTTGTGATCGGAATCCCCTGATTTTGACTCACCGTTGCTATCCAAAGCTGTAACGCCAATACAGGTAAAACAGCAAAAAATGGATAGATACTATGTTTCCATATATCAACAAAAGGAATATCGCCTAAATCTAAAAACATCCCATAGGAAAGTGTGAATGCCATTAATAGTATAGATGATACGAATAACAAGCTTGATAATACAGTGAATTTTGCTAAATAGACGCTTAGCTTCGAAATGGGGAGAGCAATCAGCTGCTTCCAGGCATTTGTCTCATTTTCAATGCTTGTCATAAACGATGTCAGGATGGCAACCCCTAATACGAGCGCAAGCGGTATAAATACCGAAGTATTCATCAGAAAGTATTGCCAATCGTCTTCACTTTGCTGTAATAAATAATCTTTTCGCACACCGTAATTCACCATTTGCAGTGCTATGACACCAAATGGACCTAAAAAAGTTAAAAACCAAAAGCCTTTCCGTTTGATTTTCAAAAACTCTACGCTTAATAATTTTTTTATCATCCCGCTTGCTCCTCCCTTGTCATTTGCAGGAAGATCTCTTCGAGTGATCGTTTTTCTTCCTCTACTCGATAAATCGAGATATCCTTATGAACGAGAAAGCGTATCGCCTCCGCAACGTGTTCATCGGAGTATTCCGATAAGAAAATAAGATCATCTTGATAGTCTGCTTTGATGCCTTTCGCAAGTAAATAGCGGCAAGCGTCCTTACTATTACTAACCTTGATGGAGATTTTTTGTTTGGCAAGCTTGCGCATTACCTCGATTGAATCCTGAAAAATCATCTTACCTTTTGTTACGATTCCAACAGTTGTTGCCATTTGGTCTATTTCGGATAATAAGTGACTGGAAATTAACACGGTCATCCCATGCTCAGCAGGTAATTGTTTAATTAATTGACGGATTTCAATAATCCCGGATGGATCAAGCCCATTCGTCGGTTCGTCCAAGATTAGCAGCTCTGGATTATTAAGTAGGGCAGCAGCTATTCCTAAGCGTTGCTTCATTCCTAGTGAAAATCCTTTTACCTTTTTATTAGCCACATCGGATAAACGAACAATCGCTAACACTTCTTTGATTCTCGATTTAGGTGCACCTAGAATTTTTCGCCAGGATTCTAAGTTCTCATATGCCGTTAAATGTGGATAATAGGACGGATTTTCTACTAATGATCCTACTCGTGATAAGATACTGATGCGTTCTTTTCTCAGGTCCTTTTGAAAAATTTGAACCGATCCGGATGTTGGTTTCATCAACCCAAGGAGCATACGGATGGTCGTCGTTTTTCCTGCTCCATTTGGTCCTAGAAACCCATAAATTTCACCCTTTGGTATTTTCATATCCAAGCCTTCCACCGCTTTTTCTTTACCAAATTTCTTTGTTAAATTAGTTGTGTTTACTATATATTCCATTATCCTCACCTCCCTATCTATCTTATATAAGGAAGGTTAAAAGCAAGTTAGGCGGAAGTTTAAATTTTGTTTAAAAAAAAGCGCTGGATAAATAATTTTAGGTAAAATATAAGCCGAACGTAACATGGAGTGTCAGAGAACATTCTGTTACGTTCGGCTTTCTTATGCTGTATGTATAAACTGCGAAGTAACAGGATGTGTGCTCCTAAACCTTGAGACCATTTTGAAATGTTCTTAGTGTTATGATACCGCTCCGGCCAACCACTCCGCGTCCTGTGGGGCACGGCTGAAGCTAACTTTGTAAAGAAGAACGCTTCACAAAGTGGATCTTCAGCACCTGCACGTCCCACGTGAGTCTCCGCATTGAGTGTAGCTTTGTTATACCTCAGCTTATTTGTAACGCTTGATTTTAATGGTTGTTCCTTGTTCATTTGAATCAATGTCCCATTCCAGATCCATGCCTTTCACCATCTTATCTACGATGGATAAACCGATGCCGGCACCTTGCTGCTCGGAGTCTTCTATCATCCCTTTTCCGTGGTCTGAAATAACGATGGCATCATAATTATCCGCTGATTCCAAGCGAATGGCTACGTATTTTCCATGTTTGGCATGTCGTAACACATTCTGAAAGAGATTATCATAGATTCGGTTTAACCAAATCGGATCTACCAGCCATCTGTTATTCTCAAAATCCTGGATGTCAGCCTCTATGTCAAAGTCTTCCTTTTCAAAAACGGGATACCAGGAAGCGATGCACTCCCGTGTAAACCGAACAATGTCTATTTCTTGCAGGTCGAGCTTATACTTACTCGCCATTAACAAAGTATAGGACATTAAATTTTCTATTAACCGATCTATATTGGCTACCGAAGATTTCAGTGTTTTCAACGACTCGACAGCATCCTTTGGTAAGTCTTTCTTTGCTAGCTTGAACGTTTGTGCATTTATTTTGGTTAATGGAGTTCTCAGATCGTGAGATAAATTAGCAATTAACTCCTGGCGCAATCGTTCCTCTTCTTGTTCACGTTCTCTGCTGTCTCGTAGTTCGTCCACCATTTGATTAAAGGTTTGTTCCAGCTGGCCAATTTCATCCTTCTTTTTTACATCAATTTGTATCGGGAGACCATCGACATCTCGTATTTCCATTGCTTCTTGTAATTGTAATAATCTTTTTCTAATGCCTCTGAAGAAAAGAAAGGAGATACAGATAAATAAAAGGATTAATAAAGCTATGCCTGCAAGTAAATAGACACCATATCGATCATTAGCTAGTTGTGCAGGGGGTTGTAAAACGGCCCTATTGATCTCAAAAACGATAAAACCGTTGGACTGATCATTGCCAATGAATGCAATGACGGTGAACGGATCGTCATCATATCTTTCTTTAATAAATTTTGCTGTATAAGAGGAGTTCCATTGATTTGGCAGATCTTCACTTACGTCCAATTGCTCACGGAGTTTTCCTTGTCCATCTACCCAGAACATGGCAGCATCAGGGTATTGATCTTTCCATTTAGCAAAATGTGCGGCGATATTATTGCTGGAAATATCATTTAAATGGCTCGCTTCCTGATGCCAAGCCTCCTCTAATTTTTCCAAATCTGTTTCTTCCTCTGTATAGGGGGAATCCATCGTATTCGATACACCTGTGATAAAAAGCGCAATAAATAGATAGCCGATTTGTACGAGCGAGATGGCCAGAATAATAATCATCATATACTTAGCTAGTAAAGATCGGAAAAATGTTTTCATCGTTTCACCCGATAGCCAATGCCACGTATTGTTTCAATAATGGTTGGATGAGCAGGATTTACTTCTAATTTTTCACGCAGATAGCGTATATGGACCATTAATGTTTTATCACCTTCTAGATATGGCTCACCCCAAACGCCTTCATAGAGCTGTTCTTTTGTAAGAATTTGATTAAGGTGGCGAATGAAAAAGTGAAACAAATGGAATTGTTTGCCCGTCAATTTTATTTCTTTATCATTATTCTGATTCATAATCATCATCGATTTTGTATCAATGTGTAAGTGTCCAATGTATAAGGTATCCTCATTCTTTTGAAATCTTCTGAGCAAAACTTCCACACGTGCAGATAATTCCTCCGGATGGAAAGGTTTCGTTAAATAATCATCAGCAAAACTGAGTCCTTCTATTTTATCCTCTACTGCAGAACGCGCCGAAAGCATCAAAATTGGTAAGTCCTGTGCTTTCTGTTTAATCCGCTTGCCAATCGAAAAGCCGTCTAATCCAGGTAGCATAATATCTAAAATAGCAATATCACTATCTTCTATGTATGATTCCAGCTGATCGCCTGACTCCAGCCAAGTCACATCATAGCCTCTTTCCGTCAAGTCCTCCGTTACCCAGCTGCCTATCTCTTTTTCATCTTCTATGTATAAAATTCGAACCAATTTTAGCCCTCCTTTTAGCAGGTTTTCATTCCATTATTTTACACGTTTTGTTTGTAAGATACTATATTCTCTATGAAAAATTTAAAAAAGAATGGTAGGTATTGCAGAAAGATATCGATCAAGTTTTCAAAGAAAGTAATAATGGGCATAATGAAGGTAGTGGATAGCTAACATATATAATACGGAGGTCTGTCATGAAGTTAGTAGAAGTTTATCGCGTCAAAACATATGTCGTACCAGCATATGTTGATCGAGTGGTGGAGGGCATTCTGTCTGTCAATGAGTTGACAGTCGGAAATTACAGAAATGTTATGTGGCAGTCGAGAGATGGTATGGAGCAGTTTGTTCCATCAGAGGGGTCTGTTCCTGCTAAAGGAGCAGCGGGGGAGAAAACGACGCTTACTTCCATTCGTATTGAATTTTCTATTCCAAGAGACGAAGCATTGTTGAGGAAGGTCATCGAAGAGGGGATTTACCCGAATCACCCGTGGGATGAACCGGTAGTGCAAGCCTCTGAGGAAAAAGAGGCTAGAAAACATCAGTGGGAGTGTAATATAAACTGTGTAAGTAAGAAATGCGTACGGTTTCTTACTCACACAGTTTTTTGTTTGTTAGAATAATAAGTATAAAGCTAAAGGGGGGTTTTACATGGGGAAACCGAAAAGAGATCCTAACTCCGTAGAATTAGCTAACAAGATCATTGAACAGTATCAACCTGAAACAGTAGAAGATATGCAACATGCACTAAAAGACATATTTGGACCTATGTTTGAGACGATGTTAAAAGGTGAAATGGACCATCACTTAGGATATTCCTCCAATGAAAAAGGGCAAAAAAGCACGGTAAACAGACGGAATGGATATGGAAAGAAAACCATCAAAACATCCACTGGAGAAGTAGAATTAGAAGTGCCAAGAGATCGAGACGGCTCATTCGAACCACAAGTCATTCCCAAACGTCAGCGAGATGTCTCCGCCATTGAAAACAAAGTCATTGCCATGTACGCCCGTGGTATGTCTCAGAGGGATATATCCTCTACTATTGAAGATATTTATGGATTTTCTGTGTCTCATGAAATGGTATCTAACATGACGGACCATGTACTGACAGAATTAGAAGAATGGCAAACAAGACCCTTACAGCCTTGTTATCCTTTTGTCTTTGTGGACTGCCTTTACGCGACTGTTCGTAATGATTATGAAACGAAGAAATACGCAGTCTATACCATGCTTGGATACACCATCGAAGGCAAGAAAGAGATACTAGGTTTATGGCTTAATGAAACGGAAAGTAAGCATAAATGGATGCAAATCTTTGATGAGATTAAATCGAGAGGAGTAGAAGATATTTTCTTTCTCTCTATCGATGGCGTAACTGGTCTAGAAGAAGGTGCTCGTGTCATATTCCCATCCGTAACGGTCCAACGATGTATCGTTCACCTTATTCGAAATTCCCTTAAATATGTACCAAGTAAGGATTACAAACCCTTCACAGCTGCTTTACGAAAAGTATATGCCGCATCCAGCCTAAAAGCTTGTCGCAGCGCCTTTGAAAACTTTCAACAACAATGGTCTTCTTACCCTGGAGCCATTGATGTCTGGAAGCGCCATTTCTCTCATGTAGAACAGCTTTTTGATTACGGTAGTGCGATTCGTAAAATCATGTATACAACAAATGCCGTAGAAAGTGTTCACTCAAGCTATCGTAAAGTTACCCAAAAAGGAGCATTCCCAGACGAGAATGCCCTATTAAAAGTACTATATTTACGAACGAAAGAATTAGAAGATAAATGGAAAGGTGGCCATATTCAGCAATGGGCCATGGTGATGAACCAGTTGTTAATTCATGACCATCTAAAGGATCGTGTATTAAAGTATTTAGAATAACTTACACACTTTTCTTGACAAGCCCACTCCTGTTACATGTGTACATGCTATACACTACTTATTCACTTGTTGTAATTCTTCAACGATCTGTTTGGCACCTTCTGGACTAAGCGTGACTTTCCCATCAAAGAGAGTGAAATTATCATCCGTGACCTCACCTGTAACCATACATGCTGATGCCGATGAATACTTTCGCAAGATAATTCTTTCCTGATCCACAAAGATCTCAATCGGATCCTTTTCTTGAATGTTCAATGATTTTCTTAATTCTTTTGGCAGTACGACTCTTCCCAATTCATCAATCTTTCTCACAATTCCAGTGCTTTTCATTTTATTACCTCCCTAGATTTTTTCTGTCTCTTTTCTATTAAACTGTTATCACTGTTGGTATATAGTTGTTATCTACTTCTAACTATCTATTGTAAAGAAAAACACCGTCAAAAATCCAGTGAAAATGTTTAATAAAGGTAAACTTAGATGTTTATTACCAATCGTGATTACTTAAATGACTACTTTCGAATTAATATCAAGGAGATACTGTGTCAAAAGATCCATTATCATTAACTTCTTGCAAAAACACTTTTAAATTTGGTGAAATCCATTTATCTTTATGCATCACAGCGTAAAGACTTAATGATTGAGCGTTTACATTTAGCCGCTTTTCTTCTACTAAACCATTTTCTATTTCATCTTTGATCACAAAATGAGGCAGCATCGATTGCCCCATTCCGCATAAGATGCATTTTTTAATTGCCTCGATACTAGGTAATTCAATCACAGGCATAGCGTTATTCCCGATCCCATGTAGATATTCATCTATTGCTGGACGCCAGCTGCAAGCTAATTCTGTAACTAGCATCCTGTTAGCATGAGGATTATTTCCTCTATTTGTACTTTGTACCAATGATAGTTTTTCGTCTCTTATTTTAGCTATATTCAAATCATCTCTATTCCAATTGGATAATTCCACTAAAATAGCAACATCTATGTCACCATTCTTTAATTGCGTGAACAAGTTATCATAATCTATAGACTTTAAGATTAATTCTACTTTCGGATATTGTTCCATAAGCTCCATCATGATAGCTGGCAGCCAATGAATCATAACCGATTCACTTGCACCAATGATTAGTTGACCTGATGGCTCATTGGATGCATGGATCACCTCTTTAGACTGTGCATACAATTTAATGATTTCCAATGCGTAAGGGAAAAAACTCCTTCCAGCTTGTGTTAATGATATACTTCGACCTAACCGATCAAATAAAGGGTGTCCTAACTCTTCTTCTAATTCCCTGATATGACCGGTAACAGATGATTGCGCATAACCTAACGCATCTGCTGCTTTTTTAAAGCCACCTTTTTCCACGATTGTTCTAAACGTTATCAGATGCCGCAGTTCCATTTCGAACCTCCTTATTATCATTTTTATCGAACTAATATATCTAAAATATCAATTTTACTGAACGGTATATGTATTATAAACTAAAGGTACGCTACAACAAAAGGAAGGAGCTTCAATATGAAAGTATTAACCATCGTTACTCATCCCAGGGAAGATTCGCTAACCTTCAAGGTAGCTTATCAGTTTATCGAAGGCCTGCGTAATGCAGGTCATGAAACAGAGATCGTTGATTTGTACCGCAGCGATTTCAATCCCATTCTATACGAAGCAGATGAACCGGTGTGGTCCGCTAATCAACAGGCCTTTACTCCTGAAGTGGAGAAAGAGATGGAAAGACTGAAAAATTATGATGCGCTTGCCTTCATTTTTCCGCTTTGGTGGTGGAGTATGCCAGCGATGTTAAAGGGATATATTGATCGTGTATGGAACTATGGATTCGCCTATGGACCCAATAAACTTCATCATCAGCATGTGTTATGGTTCAGTTTGGCAGGGGCACCGATAGAGCGTTTTACGAAAAGGAAATACGATCAAATGATGGAACATTACTTTAATGTCGCGTTAGCTGATTACTGCGGCATTCCTAGTTCGAGGTTTGAACTTCTTTATGAAACAATTGATGTTAAGCCAGGATATGTAAGAGAGTTGGTTGGAACAGGCTTATGAATTAGGGATAACCTATGCCAAAAACTAAACAAAAACTCGCTTATCGCTCCCAGGTACTGAAAAATACCTTCTGTGATAAAATTTTATGTTTTCATAGGATGTTAGAAAAACCGGGCATAACCAGCCCGGTCTTAACTAACAAAATAATATACAACTACCTGTAATATGGATTATGTTAAGTGGCACATATCGGTCATTTTGAAATGATTCATATGCCGGGACACCTTTACCAGCCACTTTTTGCCCTGTAGGAGTCTATGTGCCGGGCTGCGTTATGGTACAGACTTTTTAAGGAAACAAAAACAGTCGGGAAACACCAGTATTTGTCTTCTTTCTTTTTGAGCACTACAAATTTTGTTGCGCTGCATCCCACTTTTGGTTCCTTTCTCGCTAAACGATACAAATCTCTGATGACTGCTACCCACTTTTGGTCCCTTTCTCGCTAAACGATACAAATCTCTGGTGACTGCTACCCACTTTTGGTCCCTTTCTCGCTAAACGATACAAATCTCTGATGACTGCTACCCACTTTTGGTCCCTTTCTCGCTAAACGATACAAATCTCTGATGACTGCTACCCACTTTTGGTCCCTTTCTCGCCAAACGATACAAATCTCTGATGACTGCTACCCACCTTTGGTTCCTTTCTCGCTAAACGATACAAATCTCTGGTGTCTGCTACCCACTTTTGGTCCCTTTCTCGCTAAACGATACAGGGCGTTTTTGATCGAATGCTCCCCTCTTTCGACCATTAACCGCATCTCACATACAGCCATGAAATAATTTACACATTTTACCACAATCCGTACTATAGTCTGTTTTATTCCAAATAATTCCACAATAAAAATATGCCTTCTTGACGTAGATGCCTAACATACTCTATCAATAGCTTCGTTTCTTCTTTTCTATAAAAAAGTAGACACTTCACTCCAACAACTATTGACGTACGCCCACTGGAAACGAAGCAATTTTTAGGAGCTTTAGGGGAGTGCTACAGCATTTGTAACAGCTAAAAGTAAGGATTTTAAGCAATGTTACAGTGAATGATGAAATCGGTGGAGACTGCCCAAAATGCTACCTCTTGCGTCAGTTGTAGAACCAATACTAGGACGTAGACCAACCACGGATACTCCCGCGGGACATGCAGGACGCGGAGTGGTTGGCCGGATCGGTCTCCCAGCATATGAAACATTTCAAAGTTACCACTGTGTTAGTTGACATAATCCATATTATAAGCACCCATCAATCATGTTTAGCATGTTTACTTCTATGACTTTACTTTTATATTTTCTTATACTTGGTACATTCTAAATTTTCACTGCGTCGTGCATCTTCATTGCTAAAATTTTATGCTTTCCTACCGTACAAAAAAAGCTCGTACCCTTATGATAGGAACGAGCTTTCTCCTTATTTCTTTAATTGAAAACGGTGAACGATATTTTTTAATTCTGTCGATAAGCCGTCCAGTTTTCTTGCTTGATTTGACACTTCTTCCATTGAACTGCTTGATTGCTCTGCTGAAGCTGAGGTTTCTTCAATACCAGCCGCGGACTCTTCAGCAGTAGATGCTATTTCTTGAATTGACTCATTCATTTCCTCGGTTCGATTCGAAACATCCGCTAAATTATTTGATATATTTTCCATACGATCTGCCATATCTTTTACAGAATCATTAATTTCAGTAAAAGTGTCTTGTGTCATAAGAATTTGGGAGGTCCCTTTTTCTACTTCCTGGTACCCTTCTTCAAGTGAATCGGAAACCCCGGTTGATTCCGATTGAATTCTCGATACAATGCCAGTGATATCTGACACAGATTCCGAAACTTGCTCCGCTAACTTGCGAACTTCATCTGCTACCACGGCGAACCCTTTTCCTTGCTCTCCAGCTCTTGCTGCCTCAATTGCAGCGTTTAATGCTAATAAATTGGTTTGTTCCGCAATATCATGAATCACTGCTACTAACCTGCCAATTTCTTGTGATTGTGCATCTAAACTTCTTACTTTTTCTACGGCACCTTTTACAATGTCATCTATTTTCTTCATCTGATTAGCAGATGATTGCATTAAGCCGCTTCCTGATTCAGCTTGATCTAATACTTCCCTAGATGCATTGCCAACATTCAGTCCTTCTTGGTTCGTTTCTACTACAATATCTTTGAAGCTTTCCATCATTTCTGACAACGTACTTACATGATCTGCCTGCACTTCCGCACCTGATGCTAATTCCTGCATAGTGGTTGTTACCTGCTCAGAACCTTCTTTTACCTCATTGGAAGAGTTAGTTAATGCATTGCTTTGATCGCTTAATGAAACAGAAGCTTGCGATATATTTGTAATCATACTGTGTATATTGTCCTGCATATGATTCATCTCTGTCGCTAATGTCTTTAATTCATCCTTTGTTTTTACGTGAACCGGATCGTTAGATAAATTTCCGTCTGACAATTCACGCATCCGTTTGGTAACCAATGTTAAAGGTTTGGTAATACTGTTGGAGAAAAGCCAAGTTAGGATAATGCCAATAATAATAAATAATACCGTAACAAAAATGATTTGATAGAGTAATGTATTCGCTGGTGCATTAAAATCCATTAAATAAGTACTCGAACTTACAACCCATCCCCAATTTTCGTCATAAGCGGAATAAACTACTTTCTCCTCCAGCTGGTTTTCATCATTCGGCAGTGGCCATTCATAATACGTATACCCACCACCATTTAACGCCTTTTCCGTATATTCCTGTGTAAAGAAATTACCGGTCGAATCCTGTGACTCCCAAAAATTTTGCCCTTCCAAACTTGGATGGGCAAGCATAGTGGCCTCTTCATCCGTTATAAATATATAGCCATTTTCTCCCAGGTCAATATCCGTGTTAATCGGTCTGGTTCCATCCCCCTGCATTTCACCTAAAATAGATTCTTTCACTTGTTCCTGTGCCTCTTCAAGCTCTAAATTTCCTTGTTCGACTTCTTTATTTAGCGATTCTATCATCTCCAACGTTAACACAACACTATTCTTTAAGTTGGTTTCACCAAGCTCATTTAATGCTTGCTGGCTTTGATTGAAGGTTAGATACCCTAATATCACCAATGGCAGAATCAATAACAATAATGAGGTTGTCATCAATTTTTTTCTAACGGTTTGCTTTTTTAGTAGTTTTAACATAATTTCCCCTTCCAAATATAAATTATTGCCTTTAATATATATTTCGACATATTTTTTATATATTGAATAGGAAGTTAGTGGAAATACAGCGGCTCTTTTTCCTTGGTATTATTGTTCTATTATTTTAGCGAAGATTTCAATATATTAATTAAATTTAAATGTTAAAGGCTGATACTCTATAAGCAAAATGAATAATTATAGTATTGTTTTTTCTTCTGCTTTTAAGGGAATACTCCTTAAAGAGGTGATAGGTATGAGTAAAGAAAAAGCAATAAAAACAATCAAGGATGTCCTGAATGTTTCGAAAGTGGGGGTTCTTTCCACATCATATAACAACTTGCCAAACAGTCGTTATATGATGTTCTATAATGATGAAGAGGTATTATATACCAAGACAAGTAAAGATTCTTTCAAAGTGGATGAAATCGAAAGCAATCCACATGTGCATATTCTGTTAGGATACGAAGAAACGAAAAATCATCGTTTTGTGGAATACACAGGAAAAGCAGAGATCGTGGAAGACCAGGAAACGATCGACTGGCTCTGGGAAAAGCAGGATAAGAGTTTTTTTAAATCGAAAGATGATCCGGAGCTAATCGTACTGAAGATGACACCAAGTGAAATCAGATTATTAAATGACGATGAGCTGGATACGCCCAAGACCGTATACTTTAAGTAAACAACTCCGTATAAGTAACGCGATATCATACCGAAAGTGCCAATGATATCGCGTTTTTCTTTTCTTTTGCTTCTTTTAGTCATAATATAATAGTAGATAAACTCATACAATGAAAATGAAGAGAGAGATTTTATATAAAAAAATGGTTAAAAATAATTCTAATTTTGCTAGCCTTATTAGTTATTGCAGGTATGTCCGTTTTTTATTATTGGTCCCAGCAAACCTATTCACCTTCTGAAACACTTGATGAACTCGTGGACACCGCTTCCTTGCAATATGATGGAGATTGGCTGGTTTTTGAACCCATCTCTCAGGAAGCAAGTAAAGGGATCATTATATACCCTGGTGCAAAGGTAGAACCGGAAGCATACAGTTACTATGGTGAAACACTATCGAATAAGGGCTATTTCGTTGCCATACCTAAAGTACGACTAAATTTCCCGATCCTAGAAACAAATAAAGCTACAGATGTCGTTGAGCAATACCCCGCTATTGATGATTGGTTTATAGGCGGCCATTCATTGGGTGGTGTTGCAGCGGCGAAGTTTGCAGATGAAAATCCGGATATCATTACTGGTATCTTTTTTCTCGGATCGTATCCTGCAAATAGTACTGATTTCTCGGATACATCAGTACCCATGTTATCTATTTATGCAGAAAACGATGGCTTAACCACCTTAGAACAAATCAATGAAACAAGGGATTTATTATCGAAAGAAACAAAAATGGTTGAGATAGAAGGTGGTAATCATGCTCAATTTGGCATTTATGGCCCCCAAAAAGGGGATGAACAAGCCTCTATTACAGTATCCAAGCAGCAAGATATCATCTCCGAAGTACTATTAAATTGGTTAGATGACCAATAATACTTTCTAGCAAGGAGAGATAATATGGATAGTTACGTCTATCTTTTATATACCGTTATATATGCCGCCTTATTCATCTACGGTTTGCTATATACACCCACTGCCCGTATTTGGTCATGGTGCTCTTTTTTATTCCTGGTTATGGTTGGTCTTGTGTTCGATAATGCCGTCATAGCGCTTGGGAAATTTATTGGAGAAGGACCTATATTAGAAAACTTAAACCTCCTGCGCTATTGGAGTCATGCATTGTTTACGCCAACACTGGTGCTATACTGTTTTGGCATTTTGCAAATAAAGGGAAGGCTCAGGACAATTTTGTTTGTTGCCTTCCTTGCTGTTACGATCTGTTTAATACTGTTTGAGATTCGATTTGAAGTGCTCCATCTATCCTTACAGCCGCAATGGGAGTATGGGGTATTACGTTATGCACCAATAGAGGACTCCAATGGTCCACCCCTTATGATTTTAATCGTTACAATGGTTCTATTGATTACCGGTTTGGTCATATGGATGCGCCGACATTGGCCATGGATGTTTGCTGGTGTATTGCTCATGGCCATGGGGAGCATAGTAAAGATCCCCATCAATAGTTCGGCCATTACTAATGGTTTTGAGTTAATACTTATTATCACTCTATTTCTAACGAAGACGACACTAGAGAATAAATCCAAATATTAGAAAAATTTACATGACTATTTAGAAATACTCCTTTTTTCCGATAATCATATATAGAAGATTATGTAATTGAAGGAGTTTATGATGAGTATTTTTACCAAAAAACAAAAAACAACCACATTATTAGAAACAGCAGAAAAAGAAAGACCGCACGTAAAAATAGACATTCAAAGGGATAATCATTTGCTCGAACAAATGGAGATTATTGACCTGACGCTAGAAGATCTAGCAGTAGCAAGAACACTTCAACCACTGATCCAGGAGCATATCGAGGAAATCTATAATCCTATTTATTATCATGCTTCGGAAGGAATTCGAAAAGTAGTGGATATGACAACAATCGGCATTGACTTAGATGGCTGTTATAACTATGTGATCAGCTTTTTCGATGGTATTATTAATGACGCATTTGCTGAGAAACGATATAAAATTAGCAGCTATTATTTAAAGGTTGGTGTGGAAGTCAGATGGTATACATGTACGAACCAAATCATGACCAATCATATCTATGATATTTTAAAAGAGGTATATAAAGAAGATGTAGAAAGTTTATCTCTCGCAACGAAAGTAGTAAGCAAAATTCTCAATCTGGAATTACAGCTATGTCTCTCTGCTTTGCAAGAACTGCAGCAAGAAGCAGCTGCTGATAAAGAAAACCAGGCAAAGCAAGGTGTTAAGCACTCGATAGGCTCTATTACAGAAGAATTAGCCGGCATGTCGGAAGAAGTCGGCGCGTCAGTAGAAGATGCCGTTGACCGATCCGGAAGTATCCAGCAAGACTTAAATAAAGGTCTTGCATCGTCAAATGCCACACAAGAGACCTCTGAAAAAGGTAGAAAGCAACTTGATCAGGTCATGGAAGAAACAAATTCCTTAACTTCTAGTGTCAACGAGATCAAAACTAAATTCAGTTCCTTAGAAGCGAACTCCAGAGAGATTGGTGACATTGTGGCAGTCATTACGGAGATTGCTGAACAAACCAACCTCCTTGCGCTAAATGCAGCGATTGAAGCAGCAAGAGCAGGCGAACACGGTAAGGGTTTTTCTGTAGTAGCTTCTGAGGTACGAAAGCTCGCTGAACAAACGAAAGCATCGTCCAGCAATATTACCACTATGATCCATTCGACGACAGACCATATTGAAGATTTGGTAGGACGTATCAATGCGATTAACGCTAAATCGCTGACTGTAAATGAATATGTACAAGAAACGATCCAGAATTTCGAAGATATTCTGGCATCGAGCTTAACCAATAAAGAACAGAACGAACGTAACAACCAGGAAATGCTGAACTTCATTCAAATTCTCCAGGAAATTGGTGAGGTTGGCTCGAAGGTTGCGGAATTAGCGGATGAATTGAATCAGACGATGCAGGGTTACTAAAGCAGTAGAGAGACCGGGACGGAAACGAACAATCCAGATATACATGGTACTGTTTTATTGTTGATGAGACCTACAGGGATTCTGAGTTTTAATGGTGTGCATGTAAAAGATTGAATTGGCTCAAGAAGGCTATTTCGATCAATACGCGCTTGATTTGAGGGGCTTTTGGCCGATTGGGGCACTCTATCGCTTAAAGCATACGTAGTGTTGTAGTTCTCAACTGATGTTCACAGCATAAGAAAAAAGCCGAAGCTAGCACGAATCTTGTTTGCTGAGATTACGTGTTAGCTTCGGCTTTTAATTGGGCTAAAAATCTTTTACTGCAGCCTCTATTGGGTTACCATAGCTTGATGTTTAATTCCCCTGCTGGATAAATTGATTAAAATCTGCAATAGACGGTTCCATTCATCTAGATCCATGTTGACAACATCTAAGTCTTTTTGCAGATTTGTTAATCCAACGTTATTAAAAAGCACATTTATTTTTCCATATGTTTTAACGGTATATTCCAATGTTTCTTTAATAGAGGCACCGGGTAAAATCGTGGATGCACGGCCGCTGTTTTCTTCGATCTTTTTCGCATCTGCCTCGGCGCCCTCCAGTAATAATTTCCGATGACAACACTCGCTCCGTTTTTGTCATAAAACACGCACTAAAAAGACCGATTCCAGATGCCCCACCGGTTACTAATGCTACCTTACCTTCTAGTCTACTCATTCTATAAAACTTCCTTTTTCTCAATCATTTTCTTTCGTTTACCGTTAAATGGATTAACAGGAAATTATTAATGTTAGATTTTGATCAAAAAATCGAAATAGGCTCTATTTACTATTTTTAGGGCTGTTTTGGCAATATTTATCATTGACAAATGTAAAGCGCTCGCATACCACTAATAATGATAATCATTATCAAATAATTCAAAATTACTATCAAGGAGGAAATGCATAGTATTTATTTCGTTGTGACGTTCGTACTATCTTCCTCATAAAACTAAACTACATAAAAGGTTGGGATGTAAATGAAAAGAAAACTCGCACTAAGTTCTTTATTACTTTTTACGTTGATGATGTTCTTGCTAATTGGCTGTTCATCTGATAATGAGGAGACTGCTAATTCTGATGACAATACAGCAAATGCAGATGAAACGGAAACAGAATCTAATGATACCGAAGAAGCAGCTTCTGAATACCCTATCGTAATCGAGCATGCTTTTGGTGAAACAGTTATTGAAGAAAAGCCTGAACGTGTCGCTACTATTCAATGGGCGAACCACGATGTAGCACTTGCACTTGGAGTAGTACCTGTAGGTTTCTCAGCAGCTAACTATGGTGTTCAGGACGATAGTGGCCTTTTACCTTGGACAAAGGAGAAACTGGATGAATTAGGTGCAGAAGATCCTAATGTATTCCAAGATACAGATGGACTTGATTTTGAAGCGATTGCCGATACTAACCCGGATGTAATCCTTGCTGCTTACTCAGGTATTACACAAGAAGACTACTATATTCTAAGTGAAATCGCTCCTGTAGTTGCCTATGAGTCTGGTCCGTGGGTAACAACTTGGCGTGAACAAGTGCTGTTAAATGCAAAAGGTCTGGGCATGGAAGAAGAAGGAGAGCAACTTATCGCTGATACCGAACAATTAATCCAGGAAAAAGCAAGCGAATATCCTAAAACCGACGGTAAGAAAGTGGTCTGGGTGAACTTCTCAGCGGATGACATGTCACAGCTGCATCTTTATACACCAACAGATCCACGTGGTGGTTTCCTAATTGAGTTAGGAATGGAGTATCCTGAAAGTGTCACAAATCAGATTGAAGATGAATCTAGCTATTCGTTAAAATTAAGCGCAGAAAATGCGGATGTGCTAAACGATGCCGATATTATTATTGGATATGGTGGCGAAGACTTATATGAAGCAATAAAAGCTGACCCGCTACTTGGCAAAATTCTAGCAATTGAACGCGGCTCTGTTGTATTTATTGGTAACGGTACTCCTTTAGCAGCGTCTGGAAACCCGAATCCACTTTCCATCGAGTACACGATTGACCAATATCTTGAATTAATTGGAGAAGCTATCAGCAAAATCGATGAATAATTTAGTAGAAACAAAAGGGAAAGAGCTGAATCGATATATTCCGAAACACTTCACAAAGGTTCTCGTTTTATGCTTTGTTTTGCTCGGTTTCTGCATCTTATTATCACTGGCTTTTGGCTCGCGATTGGTGGGAATTAATGAACTGATGGATGGATTGTTTCGTCCAGAAGTAGACACCTATGATGCCAATGTGGTGCGCCAACGCATTACGCGTACTATTTTCAGTTTGTTCTGCGGTGCAGCGCTTGGTGTTTCTGGAGCGCTGATGCAGGCAGTCACTCGTAATCCGATTGCAGACCCGAGTATACTTGGTATAAACACAGGTGCGTCTTTGTTCGTTGTGTGCGGTATTGCCTTTTTTAACATCTCTACGGCAAATCAATATATTTGGTTTGCTTTAGCTGGTGCAGTCATTACGGCAATTTTTGTATTCGGAATTGGTTCGATGGGGCGTGGCGGTGCTACGCCTCTTAAACTTGTTTTAGCAGGTGCTGCTACAAGTGCCGCCCTCTCCTCACTCGTCGTTGCGATTATGATTCCGCGCTCTTATGTCATGGATCAATTCCGGTTCTGGCAAGTCGGAAGTGTTGGTTCGTCGAGTTGGAGCAACATTTCCACCTTCATTCCTTTTCTCGTCATTGGCATTACCATAGGGATAGTATCTGCTGCCGCTCTTAACGCATTGGCACTGGGGGATGAGGTTGCAACTGGATTGGGTGTCAGAACGGGAGTGCTTAGACTAGTCGCTGCATTTGCCGGGGTAGTCTTATGTGGGGCAACAACGGCACTGGCAGGACCGATTGGATTCATCGGACTGTTATCGACACATGTCATCCGATTGATACTCGGCAGTGATCAACGTTATATTATACCATTGTCTGCTTTCACAGGGGCGATTATTTTAACTATATCAGATGTATGTGGCAGGCTGCTAGGCAGTCCGGGAGAACTTGAAGTCGGCGTAGTGACTGCCTTTATCGGCGCGCCCATACTGATAATATTAGCTATGAAAGCGAAAGTGCGTGCAATATGAAGAATGAATCTATTACATTTATTATGACAGGCATACGTCAAAGACGACGACGCTGGATACTGGTTACCAGTTTCCTGGTGGTACTTGCATGTGCACTTGCATGTGCCATGCTTTTACTTGGAAATACAATTTATCCGATTCAGGATGTGATCCGCGTCTTATCAGGTGAGGACATTCAGGGTGCTTCTTTTGCGGTTAATACGATACGTCTGCCACGAATGCTGGCAGGGCTTTTCGCTGGTTTTGCCTTCGGGATTGCCGGGAACACCTTCCAAACGATGTTACGTAATCCTCTGGCAAATCCGAATGTCATCGGAATCACTGCCGGTTCGAGTGCGGCAGCGGTTTTTTGTATCGTTGTCTTGCATACAAGCAATGCGGTCGTATCGATTGCATCGGTTGTGGCTGGGCTGATTACCGTACTGATTATTTATATGTTATCTAAGGAAAAATCCTTTTCGATTGGTAGGTTAATCTTAGTCGGAATAGGGATTCAGGCCATGCTTAACGCCTTCATTTCTTATGTTTTATTAATCGGTGATCAACAGGATATTCCTGCTGCACTCCGATGGCTGAATGGCAGTTTAAATGGATCGCAAATGGATGAGCTTCCGCCACTTATGTTAACCGTCTTGATTTTTTCACCGATCATTATTCTGCTCGGAAAACATCTAAGCATGCTGGAGCTTGGGGAACAAACAGCTGCTTCTCTTGGCGTCCATACCGACAAGACAAGGATTGCGCTGATTCTGAGTTCTGTCTGTATGATTGCTTTGGCCACATCGATCACGGGGCCGATCGCTTTTGTTGCTTTCCTTTCCGGACCAATTGCCAAAAGACTGGTTGGTGTAGGCTTCTCTAATATAATTCCAGCGGGGCTTGTTGGGGTGAATCTGGTGCTGGCGTCAGATCTGATTGGCCAATTTGCATTTGAAGTCAGGTATCCTGTAGGAATCATAACCGGGTTACTCGGAGCTCCCTACCTGATCTACTTGCTAATCCGAATGAATCGAAAGGGAGATTTATAATGAAACAAACACATACTTTCAAGGCAGACCAAATCGTTGCCGGCTATGACAAAAAAGCGATCATTCATGATATCAGCCTTGAAATCCCCAGCAATAAAATTAGTGTGATTATCGGAGCAAATGGCTGTGATAAGTCTACCTTGCTGAAAACACTGGCACGACTTATTAAGCCGATATCTGGTGACATTACCCTTGATGACAAGCAACTTAACAAAATTCCAACCAAACAGCTGGCGCGTGTCTTAGGACTATTACCACAATCCCCAATTGTTCCGGAGGGCATATCTGTTGCCGATTTGGTCGGACGAGGAAGGTTCCCTCACCAATCTTTAATGACTGGATGGACAAAAAAAGACTATGAAGCTGTAGCAGAAGCGATGGATCTGATGGATATCACCCGCTTTGCCAATCATAATATTGACGAGCTTTCTGGTGGTCAACGTCAGCGAGTCTGGATTGCCATGGCACTGGCACAGCAAACCGATATCTTGTTTCTTGATGAACCGACGACCTTCCTGGATATTACCTATCAAGTCGACATTCTTGATCTATTAACCGATCTTAATCGAAAACTCGGAACCACGATCGTCATGGTCCTTCATGATATCAATTTATCGGCACGCTATGCGGATCATATTTATGCGCTTCATGAAGGAAAGCTGGTAGCAGAGGGATCGCCTTCCGAGGTGATCACACATACTATGATTAAAGATATTTTCGGACTGCATTGTACGGTAATCGATGACCCTGTATCAGGCTCTCCGTCTGTCGTACCAATTGGGCGATATCATGTGAATAACTAAACCGTTCGGGTCTCACTAACGTTCGTATGTATACAACTTATTCAAGTGAGTAATCAAGATAAAAGCTCATTCAACACTCACAAACAACAAATAAAGGTTTGTAATTTTTATCCAAACTTGTTACTATTATAATAACTTCATATACAGCGCTTAGAGTATATAAAGGAGCGTAATAATGAGCATTAAAGCTAGTGTAAAAGGACAAATTCCTTATTGGATCGTTTTTTCTGTTATTATCATTTCAGATTTACTATTTAAAGTGAATTGGATAAATGCCTATTATGTTTTCATCTTTGCCTTGGGTTATTGTACATTAATGTTGTTTGATGATTATAGAAAAGCCACTAAAAAGAATAACAGTACCAGAGATTAGTATATTTTAAAGACCGGAATTAAATTATATACAACTACCTATAATATGGATTATGTCAACTGCTTCGTGTTTATTTTGAAATGATTCGTTTGTTGGAATACCGCTCCAGCCAACCACTTCGCGTCCTGCGGGGCATATTTCCGGAGCTTTGCTAAGCAGATAAACTATATCAAAACGACCATTTTGCAATACAGCCTTTGTTAACATAATCCATATTATATGAACTCAACTTCATCTTCTTTATCGTAGGGCGATGCAGGAAGTTTCCTAGTTTCTGGGCGCCCGCGTGGACTTGGCTGTTCATGTTAGAAAACAGGACGAAAACTTAAAATTTTATGCAATCATACCGTACTAAAAAAGCAGGCCATCTCGTATCCTGCTTTTTCTGCATCACAACCCTTTTTCATTCAACTCATGCAAGGACTCCAACATCTTCATTAACGTTTGCTTCAATTGCTCAATCTCAGCTGGGTCTCCGTCGACATTTTCTAATAAGCGAGCAGGTATGCAGACTGCCTTGGCTTTTGCCTCGTGCCCTTTATCTGTTAATGTGACCACTACCTTCCGCTCATCTGTGGCAGATCGTTTACGGGCGAGTAACTGACTCTCCTCCATCCGCTTCAGCATCGGAGTAAGGGTGCCTGAATCTAAATAAAGCCGCTTCCCTAATTCTTTTACGGAAATACCATCTGTTTCCCACAGCACTAATAGAACCAAATATTGTGGATACGTGATTTGCAGTTCCTCTAGTAATGGCCGGTATCGCTTCGTCATTTCTCGTGTTGTAGCATATAGCGAAAAGCATAATTGATCTTCTAATTTTATAATCTGATCTGTCATCGTTCATCACTCCTATCGTCATTATAGCAAAAATTATTTCTTTTGACTCCTTTATTTTAATTGTGTACAATTTAATCGCGCACAATTAAAATAGTAATAGGAGGTTGTTTAAATGGGAAACGCACTTTATACGGCAAAATCAACTGCTGAAGGTGGACGTCAAGGGAAGGTTACTTCTTCAGATGGAACATTAGATCTTTCTCTTTCTATGCCAAAGGGACTTGGAGGAACTGAGGCAGAAGGCACTACCAATCCAGAGCAATTATTCTCTGCTGGTTATGCTGCTTGCTTTGACAGCGCCTTACAAATGGTCGCAATGCAACAGAAGAAAAAAATTACGTCTAAAGTAACTGCTGAAGTGAGCATTGGTAAGGACGCTGGAGGTTTTGGTTTATCTGCTAAGCTTCATGCAGAAATTGAAGGAGTGTCTCAAGAAGAGGCATCAGACTTAGTAGAGGCTGCTCACAAGGTTTGCCCATATTCTAGAGCAACTAATGGCAATATGGACGTGGAAATCAGCGCGAAAGCTGTTTAAATTTACACTTAAAAAAGATATGATCCCTCTCAAGGATCATATCTTTTTTACTGATGTGTGCCTGTCATTGCCGAACGGAATCGGCTTTGACAGGCACTTTTTCTACTTTTTCTTTTCTAACTGCTCGATTCCTTTCGTTAACAATTCTCTTCCAGCTTCGATGGCACCTTTTTTAAGAGTTGCGGACGTTTCTATTAAGAACTCTTTTGGCGATTGACTGTTAACCTGTACCACTTTCCTGATTTCTTGACTAAAATGATTGGTGCCAGTGTTTAAAGCGGATTCAACAAGGGGAGTGACCTGATCTCTAAATTCCTTCACCACACCATTTATCACATCTTTTGACATATGTGTCACCTCCCTTCAGGTCATAGCTACAATGATGGAATGTCCTTTCCAAAGTTTGTTGGACCATACCGGATTGTTAAGCGATTCCCTCTATAGCCTCTCTTACTTTGTTACCAATTCTGTTAATCGCTTTAGTACACGTTTGGCTTGATCGGACTGTTCGATTTGATGAAAAGCGTCGTGTAATTCGTTATACATATCTTGCACCTGTTGTTCAGATAAGTAGTTCGGGTTCTTCTTGTAATGATCGAGTAAATAGGCATAGTCCTCGATTGCGATAGAAGAGCATTGAAAGAAAGAGTCTGGTAAATGCAAACAAACATTAGATCGTAGTAATCGAATTTCCTTATGATCTGGATTCATTGAAACAGCCTGATTCAATGAATCCAACCCTTCCTGTGCGTTATCTGCTTTTTCAATAGGTTTTGTCGCATCTCGTCCCAATAGTGCCAGTGTGCTGCCATAATAGGCTTCAATCAGTGCGTCGCTAGCCCCATTTCCGCGAAGCGACGAAAAAATTTCATAGGCACGTTTTACAGCTTTTTTATCACCATCTACGCCTTTCAATAAATACGTTCTTCCCTCTTCTAACTTTGTCATGGAGATTCTCCTTTCAAGCTGTTTATAAGTCTATTAAATATAGTCAAATATATTGCTTTCCTTGTTCCACTATCCTCGGATGCTACTTACAATATGAGCGTTAATAGAAATCGCATGGATTAAACACCTTATTTTCAAAAAAATACATCTTTGTCCGAGTCAAATTCTGCTTTTTTGCATTTCATAAAACATAAAGGAAGGAGGATAGCTGATAACTAGGTATGATTGTCTAATAGAGAAAGAGCCTAGCAGTGATAGATCCACTAGAAAAATGGAATGGAGGGTAATAATGAAGAAGTTTCAAACCCATAAGATGACTGTTTCCGTTGATGAGCATTCATCTCATCTTGAACAATTTAAAGCTTTTTATCAGCAATTAGATAATGAAGGAAAAACAATTGAAAAACTTCCTCGTGAATTAATTGACGACTACCAGCTTAAAGCTGTTAATGCCACACTCGCCCATGTGTGGGAAAATAATGCCTATTACCGTTCGATGATGGAAGATAAAGATTTCACAACCCCGGAATTGGAGAACCTTGATCAATTAGCATCCGTACCCATGCTGCAAAAAGACGTGATCAGAGGCGATAAAGAAAAAATTTTGAGTGTTGATCCAAAAGAAATCGGTCAAGTTCACCTCACCAGTGGAACGTCAGGAAAGCCGATTTATACGGCGTATACGTTGGCAGATCAATATGTATACGATTTAATGCCGAAGTATTTGGAGCTGTTTAAAGAAAAAGCCGATGATGTTGCTGCCGTTGCCTTACCTTACGAGTTCGCACTTCCTGGTCTTGGTTTTCAACGGTTATTCCAGTTCGCCTTCGGTACAGCGATATTATCCCTTGGAAAAGGAGGTTACATGGCGCCCGTAGATAAATCGCTGGAATTAATGAAGGAATATCAGGCAACAGTGCTTGCCACTACTCCTTCCTATGCTGCACTCCTAGCAGAAGAGAGCGAAAAGTACGGTATTAAAATTGGGGAAGATATCCCGATGAAGAAAATTTGGCTGACAGGTGAAGGATGCTCGGCAACCTTCCGCGAACGATTAGAAAAATGGTGGGGATGTGAAGTTTCCTTTTTCTACGGTTCGACGGAATGTGGTGTTATCGGGGTAGAATGCAGTCAGCACAATGGTTATCACATCATGGAAGGCCACGTAAAGGTCGAAATCATTGATCCAGATACCGGGGGTGTCATGCCATACGGTCGTACCGGCGAAATTGTTGTCACCACACTATTACGTGAAGGTATGCCGATGGTACGCTATCGAACCGGAGATCTTGGTGTCTTGCAAAAGTCACGATGCAGCTGTGGCTTGGTGATGGATGTACTCCAATTGCGCGGAAGAATGGAGCACATGCTTCACATTGATGGAGAAGCTTATTCACCATTTATGATCGAGCATTTTCTAATGGAATTGCCAGAGGTAGGGTTATGGTATCATTTCCTGTTGGATCAGGGATCGTTAACGATCGAAGCGGAGAAATTCCGTACGGATCTGAGTGAAGCAGAATTGGCAGCCAAAATTAAACAGCATATGGCGGATCGTATTGGTATTGCGTGTGATGTTGTGATCAGGGATGACATTCCACGAACATTCGGAAAAGCACAACGAGTTTTCACGTAACGATGAAGCAGAAGAGAGAGGAGGTGCCATCATGAGTGACATGGACAGAGAAAAGTCGGAAAAGTTTGCAAAGATGTATACACGCATACAACAGTCTCCATTATATAGAAAAAAGTTATCCACTTACGCCAGCCAAGGGATAGGAATCGAGCAGCTTTCCACACTGCCATTAACAACGAAACAGGATCTGCGGGATGCCGGGATTTTTGGTCACCTTGCTGTCGATAACAAAGAAGTAGCTCAATACCATGAGTCAACCGGAACAACAGGGAAACCCGCTGCCTCCTGGTTTACCCAGGAAGATTTAATAACAGGAGGAAGACAGCTGAAGGATTGTGGCGTTCAATTGACGTCAGAAGATCTTATACTAATCCGTTTTCCTTATGCATTAGCTTTACCAGCATTTTTAATGCAGCAGGCAGCATGGCAGACTGGCGCAGGTGTTGTCCCTGCTAGTGGACGTACGGTCGTCACACCTTATCCACGCGTCATCAGTCTGATCAGGAAGCTTTCTGTCACCGTTTTAGCTGGATTACCACGGGAGATGGAGCTGTTAGCGGAGGCAGCGCGATTAGAAGGTGCAGATCCAAGTATAGACTTACCATCCTTGCGTGCCATCTGTGTGGCAGGCGAATTGATGAGCGAGAAGCGCAGGCAGCATATCGAAAAACTGTGGGGTGTGCCTGTATTTAATATGTACGGCTCAACAGAAACAGCTAATATTGCGACAATGTGTGAGCATGGCATCATGCATATTGTCGAAGAAGATTTCCTTGTAGAAGTATTATCAGAAGAAGGCACAGAGCCCGTTCCACAAGGAGAAAAAGGTTTTGCGGCCATCACCACGCTAACACATCAGGCCTCACCGCTTTTACGTTATTTTAACGAAGATATCATTACGGTGGAACCTGTCAGCTGTCCCTGTGGTAGAACCGGGGCGAAGCTGACGCACTATGGCCGAAGCCGGGAACGAATCGATTGTCGTGAGCACGTGTTAGAGGCAAGTGACCTGCAGGAAGCAATCTATTCGCTGTCACCTGTTCCAACAGGATGGAAAGTAATAGAACAGGAAGGTGCATTACACGTATTACTTGATTCACACCAGGCAGATCAATGGACAGAGAACGATGTGCAGTCTCAGCTCTCTTCGCATCTGCAGGTACCGGTCACCGTGGAGATCACGCGCCTGCTCGATCGAGCCAGCCTGATCGATAATACACCATCGACAAAACCGGTCTATATTCAAAAAAGAAAGGATGGTTAGCTTTGAGTGACAAACAAAAGAAATCAGCATTGCTCGTGAGCCGTGACCATAAGAGTGAAGATACCGTGATTAAGGTGAAACAGACCGAAATTGGAGGCAAAAGCCATACGCTGATTGCGGGGCCATGCTCGATTGAATCCAAAGAGCAGCTCGAAAAGGTAGCATCCACATTAAAACAAGCGGGCGTATCGGTCATGCGTGGCGGAGCATTCAAACCAAGATCTTCTCCTTACAGTTTTCAAGGATTAGGAGAAGATGGTCTAAAATTAATGAAAGAGGTAGCGGACGATCATGAATTAGTAACGATTAGCGAAATCATGACACCGAGCCAAATCGAGATTGCAGCGCCTTATATTGATATCTTCCAAATTGGCGCACGTAATATGCAAAACTTCGATTTATTAAAAGCGATCGGGGAATCCGGTAAGCCAGTCTTACTAAAGCGCGGACTCTCTGCAACAATTAAAGAATTTATTTATGCAGCTGAATATCTGTTGCATCATGGCAATGACCAGGTCATGTTAATCGAACGTGGCATTCGCACGTTTGAAACAGCAACGCGTAATACGCTGGATATATCAGCTGTCCCGATTTTGAAACAAGAGACGCATCTTCCGGTGTTCGTGGATGTCAGTCACGCCACGGGCAGAAAGGATATTCTCTTACCATGTGCGAAAGCAGCTCTGGCAGCTGGTGCAGATGGGGTGATGGTCGAAATTCATCCAGACCCTGCACATGCACTTTCTGATAAGGAACAACAATTGAACATGGAGGAGTTTCAAGCATTTTGGGATGACCTTACCGACTCAGGATTGTACCAATAGTTCGCCACATTGAGCCTGGCAAAATTGGATTAATGGAGGTGAGAGTATGATAGATTCCCCATTTGATCAGGAAGCACGCCAATTATTACAGGCCTTATTACTCGATTTACTGTTAGTAACAGACGGGCGTACTACCGATTTATTGGAAGTACTTCTAAACGAGAAGGTAGTCGTCGAGGTGATCCGGCAGGAAAAGGTGGAAAGAACGTATTATATAAGGGAATCGGTATTGATGGGGGAGAAAAGTGGTTTTATCGTCTCACACAACATTGCGCTGGTTCATGCGGAGCATGTGCCTGCTGATTTATTTGAGAGTATGGCCAATCGACAGGAAGGCATCGGTAAAGCGATGAATTCCCTCGGTTTGCGATCCTTTCGTAAGGTAGAAGATGGAGGGTTTCTCAATAAAGCGGATGCACGAGATGTTTTCCAGAAGCCGGTTTCACTCCGTTTCAAGGACACCGAGGATAAGGTACCATACAAAAGGTACAACATGTATTTTGGTAGTGAACCAGGCATCGAAATGATTGAATATTATCATCCGAATTTGATTGAGCATCGTTTAGAGCAAGAAATAAATAAAGAGAAATTAAATGACTAAGCAATGACTGGCTCAAAGTATACCTTCGAGTCAGTCAGAGGCTGGTTTTTTACATATTATGATTTATTCTTATGCTTCGAGTCTTCGATCAGCGCGATTCCGAATTGTATCATTTGCTCTGCTGCATGGAGTACACCAAGCATGATGGCGCCGAATAATTTTTTTGCCATGGATTCAACCGGTTGTTCCCGATCTTTTGCAATAGCCAGAACTTCTTTTTCCGCAACTGTTGCACCATTTTTGACCGCTCGTATATACTCTTCTGCAAAAATCCTGGCACCATGATGGAATTTCTTCAACATTTTCGAAAACGCCGGATTTTTCTTTCTAGTCAATTAATTCTCCCCCTCCCAGAATGCCAATAATGCCACGCCAACCCCGGCAGTAAGCACAAACAATAGTACACCGCACAACGTCATACCAAGAATAAATAAGATCCGTTCGGGAATATCCATGTGATTGTGTTTCATCTATTATTCACTCCTACTTTTGTAGACTAATTCAGTATATGACGAGCGTTCCGAGATTCTATAGGTCATAGACTTGCATTCTATAAAATCCACTACAGTCTACACGGATAATGAGCGATGACATATATATAGGAATAAAATGAATTTTGTAAGGAGGTTCGAGTCATGGACGACACAATCAGGAAAGTAGATTCAAATCAGATGGCATCTTCTCTTGGAACCTTTGTTGAGAGGATGCCGGTTGAAGATAGGATTAGTTCAACAGTGGAAATATTGAAGAGAAGAGCGGATATTGCTGACTATCGGAAAGAACAAAAGAAAAACGATCAACGAAAAAGCGTAAGGAAAGAACCTAACATATATAAGACGATGAAAAAAGAACGGCGAAAAGCGTTATACCAGAATATTTACCGATAGGGATGAATACAGATGGCAGATACCTTATGGCGAAAACTGATCGCGTTACTAATATTTTCGACCTTTTTCCTCGTTCTTGTTGTGGATTATGGATGGCTGATCGGTTTGTGGGCGTTAGCTGCAGGTGCGTGCTTTTTTGATAAAGTGATGAGGGGATTTGCCATAATGGTGGTAAGCTTCGGACTGGCATTTTATCTGTATCACGCTATACATGTTCACTTGCTTGCTGACATCTCCATCGCTGAAGTGCGAATTCTGCTGCAACGATTATCTTTAATTGTTGTCATACTGGTTATGGTTGTGGTAACTCGTCCATTGATGAATTTTTGGAAGAGACCACAATGGCAAGCGTCGGTGCGTGTTCCTTTAATCTGGGCAGGATTCCGTGATACGAGTGTACGCAGCTATCTCTTTATTGCCTTGCTGATAAGTGGGCTTGCTTTTTTGCTGCCTTTTATTCTGCAGCAAAACGGTTCTTTTTCCTGGGAAATAGTAGGATTTATGCTGATCTTCTCTGTCATGAATGCGGTGTTGGAAGAAATCATCTGGAGGGGGTTCCTGCTGAGTCACTTCGTGGTGAGCTTCGGTACACGTTGGGCAGTGCTGCTGACAAGCATCGGATTCGGACTGCAACATGCCTTGCTCGGTATGTCCTGGCTGAGCTGCTTAGCCTTCAGCATAGGTGGCTTCTTCTTCGGCGCCATCACCATTAACGCCAAAAGCATCCTGCCAGCAGTAATCTGGCATGGGTTTTTTAATGTTTTGATGGTGTTGGGTGGGGGGATTTTGTAGGGAGAGCTTGTTTAGGTGGAAGAGGGGTTATGGAGTGGAGCAGAGCAAACACTTGAAGAAGGAGCAAGTTCAGGAGGAAGAGGATGTTAGAAGAAAGCAAACTCCCGAAGAAGGTGGAAGTTCAGGAGGAAGAGGATGTTAGAAGAGAGCAAACACTTGAAGAAGGTGGAAGTTCAGGAGGAAGAGGATGTTAGAAGAAAGCAAACACTTGAAGAAGGTGGAAGTTCAGGAGGAAGAGGATGTTAGAAGAAAGCAAACTCCCGAAGAAGGTGGAAGTTCAGGAGGAAGAGGATGTTAGAAGAGAGCAAACACTTGAAGAAGGTGGAAGTTCAGGAGGAAGAGGATGTTAGAAGAGAAAAACACTTGAAGAAGGAGCAAGTTCAGGAGGAAGAGGATGTTAGAAGAAAGCAAACACTTGAAGAAGGTGGAAGTTCAGGAGGAAGAGGATGTTAGAAGAAAGCAAACACTTGAAGAAGGTGGAAGTTCAGGAGGAAGAGGATGTTAGAAGAGAGCAAACACTTGAAGAAGGTGGAAGTTCAGGAGGAAGAGGATGTTAGAAGAGAGCAAACACTTGAAGAAGGTGGAAGTTCAGGAGGAAGAGGATGTTAGAAGAAAGCAAACTCCCGAAGAAGGTGGAAGTTCAGGAGGAAGAAGATCCTAGAAAAAAACATACGCCCGAAGATGATCCAAGTTCAATCATAAGAAAAACCAGTAGCAGAACAAACCACTAAACACACGGTCATCAGAGCTAAAGAGAGTAGCTTCACTCGATGTCCCATCTCTGTAGCAGTCAGTTCATACCAAACGAAGCAGTTTTTTAATTCTGTATCTTCCATTTCTAATTAATCGTAGCATATATCCCTATGCTTCCATTGGAAAATATAGTATGTTATTATATGTGAAAAAGAATTGGAGGAATAAATGATGATTGTCAAGGAGCGGCAAAAGCCCAATGAATTAGTAATGTTAGAACTGCTTTCAAGGCGCAAGAGGTTGAGTTCAGAGGAGTTCAAACGGTCCCAAAATTTATCGCGTGGGTTTGAAGGTGAATTACAATTTGATTCGATTATCAGAAATTATGGAAATAACTTAACGGTGATAAATGATCTGCGTCTGAAAAATAATAATAACAACTTTCAAATTGACTCCACTGTAATAACAAACGATACTATTTACCTTTTCGAAATAAAAAATTTCCTTGGCCAATATTATTTTGATAATGATATCCTCTTTAAACTTCCTAACATTGAGATGGAAAATCCAATTTACCAGCGCGATCGTGCAACCTCATTGTTTCGTAGATATCTTCACTTAAAAGGTTTTGAAATACCCATCAAGTCATATATTGTCTTTATTCACCCCGAATGCATCGTTTACCAAACACCTCTTTCACAAAAAATTTTATTCCATGCAAACATTCGAACATTAATTTCTCGGTTAAATGAAAATTCGCATAGCAGTAAAAAAGGACAAAGTGTAGTTAATACACTTCTAACTTCACATTCGCAAGAGTTGCCTGTAAGTACTACATATACCTTTGACGAATTAGAAAAAGGTATACCATGTTGCCAATGCGGTTCGATGTCCACATACGTAAAGGGTCGAACCATCATTTGTAACGAGTGCCGTGTACATGAAAAAGCAGATGAATCGATAATCAGAAATATTGAAGCGTTCCATCTTTTATTCCCAAACGAAAAATTAACAACAAAAAGGATTGCAGAATGGTGCGGGAAAGATATTTCTGAAGATAGATGTAAACGCCAGTTACTGAAGCATTTCGTCAAGCAAGGAGTGACGAGCAACACGTATTTCACCAACAAAAAAGAAGTAAAATAAACATTTTACTCCTCTAAAAAAACGTTATTCCGTTCCTCTCACCAAATAATAAGCCGTAACCGATGCGGCAATCGGAATTACCAGTGCAACCCCCATTCCAGCGGTCAAAATGGTGATCATTTCACCACTGAATACTTTGGAATTTACAATCTCTCCCATTGAATAGGACAAGTCCTTGAACCAGATAATCAGTCCCATATAGCCGCCGAAAAAGGCAAAAAACAGTGTGTTACTACTGGTACCGAGGATATCCCGCCCAATACGCATGCCTGACATGAATAGATCTTTTCTTGATATATCAGGGTTTTGTTCGCGAATTTCTTGCATCGGTGACGTGATCGAAATCGCCGCATCGACAATGGCCCCGATCGTACTCATAATGATCACGGAAGTAGCCACTTTGATAAAATCAATGCCGATATAGACCGAGAACGTCACCAGGCTGTCGGATTCCTCTTCACTGAAGCCTTGAATCATCGACTTTTCGGTGATGATGAAGATAAAGAACAACAGTGCCAATGTCGTCAAGATTGTCGCCAGGAAAGCCATCTTTGTTTTGCTGTTGATTTCATTGATATAGAAAAGACTGACAGCGCTGATGATGCCACAAGCCACCAGTGTGAGCACAATTGGATTGGCATTTGGGTCGTTCATCATCAGGACCGTTCCAATAACGACAACAAAATTGATCAGAATCGCGATAAATGATTTGATTCCCTTTTTTCCACCGACAACGGCCATCAGTATAAAAAGAATTGCTGCTAATAAAACTAATGCATTCATTGTCTCGCCTGCTTTCTTTTAATAAAGAAAATAGAGATGTAGAGTGTGATCGGAATGGTTATCACAATCCCAATTCCTCCCGCCAATGCCCTTGCTAATTCAAGCGAAAGATTCATCGATAGCGTAAATCCAAGTGGCATGGCATTCATGAAATATAATAATAATGCTGGGATGGTGCCACTTACGTAAGCAAAAAACAAGATATTCGTCATCGTACCCATAATATCTTTTCCAATCTCCAGCCCTGATTGCCTTAACGTACTTATTTTAATCTTATTGTTTTTATCAAATAATTCGAACATAGATGACGCCATCGTGATCGCGACATCCATCACAGCACCAAGCGATCCGATCAGTAATCCGCCCATGAAAATGAGATGAGGATTTCTGGTCAAAAAGGACATTTCTTCATAGCGAAGTCCCTGCTCGTCAGTGACCAGAAGCGCCAAATAGGCAATCAGTAACGATGCGAACGTGGCAATCAGCGTCGCGATAATCGCGGTCAGTGTTTTCTCGTTCCAGCCACTCGCCATAATTAACGACAATATCGTAAAAAGAATGATGCTGATGCCACAAATGATCAGTAAGCTGTTATCAGAATTTCGTATGTAAATGTCCAATGCTACAGACAATATCACAGCATTAACAGCAAGACTGACAACAGACCAGGCCCCTTGCTTGCGCCCAACCCATAGCAAAACAAGCACAAATAACCATGCTACAAAAAGCAAGTATTTGTCCCGTTTAATCGTTCCCACACTTTCTCCGTCATTAGCAAGAAAGAATTCGGTTCCCTCTTTCAAGCGAAAATGGATTGACTGTGATCCCGAATATTGATTTTCAATTTCCATGGTCTCGCCCTTGTCCGCCCCATTCAAAATGCGGGCAGTAATTTGCTGCGTCACCATATAATCTTCGTTATCGTTCTGGTCTTTTACTTCTGATTTATCGGATTCGGTAACATCCGTTACTTGGACGATCGTGCGGTCATAGAGCTCGTGATTGTTGTTGACGAAGATAATCGAAGCAACAAAACTGACGAGCACGAGCAAATAGATTAGATATTTTTTCATATGTTTCACTCCAGAAATTCATTGCGGTATCTGTTGTAAAGTATAGAAGAGGAAAAGGCGATTGTCTATTAAAGGGCTGTGAAGAAAAACGCGCAACTGTCACATAAAAGAGTTGCGCGCTTGCGTTAGAGCTATTCTTGTGGAACTCGAACCCACCAGGCACTTTCATCCTCGGCAGGTGCAGGAGGAAATGTTTCTCCTTCTGCTAATTCGATCGTTGTATCGTTAAAGTAATCCTCACTTTGATAGTCACTTGTTAGTTTTTCGACCTTGTAAATGCCTGCTTCTGGTGCTTTTTCTCCTGTTTTAAAACGTTGCACGTCAGTCAATGGTAGTCCTCCTGTAGTTAAGATTATATTTTCTATATTCTCTCAAATGGTAAAATTAAAACATACGATTTAAAAAAAATGCAATTGACAACGGAGAGCTTCTCCATTATGATAAGAAAGAAATAAATACCTGTGCGGAAGAGGTTCATAGCTGATACCCTCTATAAAAAACTATGGATCAACCATGTCCATTGGATGTGGTTTTTTTTCGTTGCTATGACACCTCTTCCGTGAACAACTATAGAAGAGGTGTCATCTTATGTTAAGAGTATTTTTATATTTAATTTCCATTGTCACTGCCAATGTTGTCACAGCGGCTTTTATGCCATTACAAATAGGGATTTTCCTTATTCCGATGGGGACGCTTTTTATTGGGGCAACCTTCATTTTTCGTGATTTGGTACAAAATAAATATGGACGTGGCAAAACCTATGCCTTCATTCTGACAGCACTGATTTTATCAGCATTCGTTTCCTTTTTACTCGGGGATACCTTGATGATCGTGGCAGCATCCGCACTTTCCTTCATCCTGTCCGAGTCCGCTGATACCGAAATTTATACCCGTTTAAAACTGCCAATCGCGTGGCGTGTTTTTTATAGTGGATTAGCAGGAGGATTTCTCGACTCTGTTGTTTTTGTGATTGTCGGCTTAAGCCCGATTGGAGCAGGCATGTTACCGTGGGAAGCCGTGCCTGCCGCGATAATAGGGCAGATTATAGCAAAAACCATTATCCAGCTGCTTGGTGCATTGGTGTTGAATCAGGTTTATCTGGTGAAACAAAAACGAGTAGCGGTGGAATAAGAAGAAGGAAGCTATTTTCTTGGGAGGATAGCTTCTTTTTTATTGGTTGGGGAGGAGGATTGCGATTCAAACGGACAAAATCCTGGAGGAGAAGCGTTCAAATGACCGATAGAAGCGCCCAATCGGACAAAAAGCAGTCAGAGAGGTGATCGAATGTCCGATAGAAGTGCCCAATCGGACAAAAAGCAGTCGGAGAGGGGATGGAATGTCCAATAGAAGTGCCCAATCGGACAAAAAGCAGTCAGAGAGGTGATCGAATGTCCGATAGAAGTGCCCAATCGGACAAAAAGCAGTCGAAGAGAGGATCTAATGTCCGATAGAAGCGGACATTCGGACAAAAAACAGTCGGAGAAGCGATCGAATGTCCAATAGAAGCGCCCAATTGGACAAAAAGTAGTCGAAGAGAGGATCTAATGTCCGGTAGCCCCTAATCTCCCAACACAAAAGAACTGTGGCAAAATCATCTGCCACAGCCCACTCGCACTAATCTACTTACTATTAATAAATACTTCCTCAAGTGACTGTTGTTCCATGCTGATTTCATATAATTGAAAGCCTGATTGCATCAATTGCTGCGATAACCGTGGCAGGTCATCCTCACTGCTAATATTGACGATGGTGTAAGGCTTTTTCGCTGCAACAAACGCCACATTGAAATCCCACGCTGCCGATAGCTCTGTTATTTTCTCAGGTGTTAAGGCAGGCGTTGTCCGTATTGCGACACTGATTTCATTCACCGCGTTCACTTTCAACTCTGCAGGCGTGCCAAGCTTTGTTATCTTTCCGTTACTGATGATGCCAACACGGTCACTGATTTTATCAATCTCATCCAAATTATGAGAGGTGAGCAGAATCGTTTTTCCTTGTTGCTGTAAATCGGTAATCAGCTTACGAATGTTAATCGCTGATTCGGGGTCTAACCCTGAGGTTGGTTCATCAAGAATAATGAAGCTTGGATTCCCTAAAATAGCCTGGGCAATACTAATTTTCTTTTTCATCCCAAATGAATAGGATTTTATTTTTTTCTTTTCGGCGCCTTCTAATCCGACATCCTTCATTAGAGCTGCGTATTCCTGCTTGCTTCGGCTATCTCCAGCCAGTTTTCCCATATAACTTAAAAACTGGATTCCACGCATTTGATCATATAAATTCGAAATATCCGGCATAACGCCAATCTTCGTTTTCACCTGATCGAGATCTCTGTCAGAAGCACCTAACATCTCGAAGGAACCACCGCTTTTATTAATGATTCCGGTTAGAGTATTGATGAAAGTGGATTTACCAGCCCCGTTATGACCGATGAAGCCGAATACTTCCCTTTCATAAATCGTTAAATCTATGCCACTCAGCACTTCTGTTGAGCCGAAACGCTTGGTCAGATTGGTTACATTGATCACTTCATTCATTTACAGATCCCTCCGTCTCATAATGAGAATACTCACAAATAGAAAGACAATGCCGAACAGCAGTGGCACAGGCAAAAGGGCTGAGCCGTTCTCTACATAATAATAAGGTAACAGATACTTGAACGGTATCATGTACCATTTTTCGACTGTAAGACTGACCAGCCCCATAATTGGAAGGAAAAGTCCTAACAGAATTCCCAGAAACATCGTCAGCTTAGTCTTAGGAATGATGGTGGAAATAAACAAAACAAAGCTAATAACATAGAACAAAAAAAGTAAAGTGGTGAGGTAATCCAGAAAGCTCCATTCACCTGATATGGCTGTCAGGATTGCATAGGAAATAAATATCGTCACGACCCAAAACAGCAAGATACCGAAAAATTTCCCGATCACGATTTGCCATCGGGGAATTTTGTTGACGAGTAAACGAATCGTCCTCATTTCGATTTCTTTGTTGATGACATCATGAGAAATTGCAAATGCAAACAAGAAACCAAACATTAATACAATAAAGGAAATTGCCAGTGTGTAAACGGAACCCTGTGTCTCCCCAATAGCAAGTATTTCTTCTACTATTACTGGATTGTTTTCCAAAAAAACAGCAGATTGATAGGAAATAAACGTCAAAAACAAGATAATGAGAATCGATCGAATGCTCTTAAAGGAATCTGTGAATTCCCGCCATAGAATATGTACCATGTAATAATTTCCTCCTCTAATTCAAATCATGCATTTTCATTTTTGCTAATTCTTTTTCCGTTTTCTCTTCTAAATACTTGCGCCCACTCTTCCATTCGGCGTACAGGATCAGCCATCCTATCGGCACAATAATGATGCAGGTCACGATGCTTTCCATGTCATTGATTGTAAACCGCCAGATTATCCACCCTAAAAACAATACGGGAGCAATGATGCCTAAATACGGATTATCCCTTGTGGCAACATAATATTGCAACGCCAGTAGTGCTACAATAATGAATACATGATAGATATCATTCAACTTTATCCCCCCTTTCCATTGTTTTGTATTTATCAATGATCAATTTGGCATCTTCCACACTGATTCGATCATCGATGGATAAGGTTTTGATGAAAGAAATGAATGCTTCCTTTTCTTCTGCGTCATTTGCTTTTATTTTTTCAATTAACCGATTCAATTTAATTCTGACGGTTGGATAAGATACATCATATATGTTCGATATCTCTTTCAGGGAGCCTGAATTGACTACAAAATTTTTAATAAATTCCAAATCTTCTTTTTCCAATGCTAACAGCCAATTTGGAAATTCTTTCGCATCCATATATTACCTCCTTTGCTTTGTCTTGTTATAATTTAACATATTATTTAAGAAAGTTAAAGTATTTCTTAACAAAATTAAATAAAACAACAAATGATTGGTTAAATGTTCATTTACACATAGCTTATAATGGGAATAAGAAAGGTTTCCGCTAAAGAGGAAAAAGTATAACTTAATAAAATGTAAGCACTTACTTATACTAAAAGCAGAAAGGAGCAAATGAAAATGAAGCTACTAAGTAAAAGAGAGGTAGAAATTCTTCATTTGTTACGCAGCAGTAAGGGGGTGCAGACGGGTAAGAGTCTTTCCCTGCTGTTAGAGGTTACCACACGAACTATCAGAAATGACATTAAAAAAATGAATGCAATCTTATCGAAGCATGGTGCAGAGATTGTGTCACACAAAGGAAAAGGATATGAGCTGGAGATAAGCGAGGAGGAAGCTTTTCAAAAGTTATATGCCAATCACATCACAATCATTCAAAACCAAGCAACGGTAAACATGCACAGATCAGAAGGGAATGATGTGGAGGAACAAATGATTAGAAACATCTTAATGAATTGTCTGACAGATACAAGTATTTATCAGGAAGAATTAGCTGAAGAGTTGTTTATCAGTCTTTCTGCATTAAAAAGTTATCTTTCATCAGTCAAAGAGAAAATCTCCCGATATGGATTAGAGCTTGTTACGGATAGATTTAATGGAATAAAAGTTACAGGTAATGAGGATAAAATAAGGTTTTGCATTTCTCAATATCTGTTCAATCATCAAAGCATCGGCGTTTATAATGATCTATTTCCCGATAATGAAATAAAGCGATTAAAAGATATTATCTTACAAGTATTGTTGAAAAATCAATTGAAATTAACGGATGTTGCGCTCGAAAACTTAATTATTCATATCGAAATAACGATAAGGCGGTACCTAAACAATAGGCTATTAGATTATCAGATGAAGATCACAGAAAATTTAAAAGCTACCAAAGAATACAAGGTTGCCCATGACATTATACAAGAAATAAGGGTGACATTAGGCATCAATATCGAGCCGGAAATCTTCTATATTACACAACATCTTCTTGCAAGCAGCAGGTTCTATAGCAAAGACATTGATGATCAAGAATATAGAAGAATGGAAGGCATGTTAGCAGCGGTGCTAGAGGAAATTAAAAAGAAAACATCCATTCAATTTAGTGGGGATCAAAAGCTGGTAGAAGGGTTAGTTATCCATCTAAGTACTTCTTTAAAAAGAATTGAGTATCAAATGAATATCCGAAATGAAGTGCTGAACAGTATCAAGAATAACTATCCGCTTGCATTTCAGCTTGCCGCTATAGCAAGCAATAAAATCAGTGAACTGACCAATTTAATAATAGATGAAAATGAAATAGGGTTTCTAGCTATTCATTTTGGGGTGGCTTTGGAGAAAAAAGGTTTAAACAATCAAGAGGTCAAAAAAATCATGATCGTTTGTGGTTCTGGCGTTGCTACTGCTTCCTTAATTAGAGAAAAATTACTAAATAACTACGGAAATCAAGTAAGTGTGGTGGAAACGATCAGTCTATCAGAATTTGAGCCATACTTATTGGATTGTGTAGATATAGTCGTCTCCACTGTTCCAATTGACATAGAATCGGATAAAATCTTTACCGTTAGTCCTATTCTAAGTTATACCGATCTATCTATGATTAAACGCAAAGTAATGGAAGATAAGCTCGAATCAGATGTTACGGAGTTTAGTAATATATTCAAAAAAGATCTATTTGTTAAAAATTTAGAGCTGCAAACGAAAGAAGATGTCTTGGACTATATTACAGATCTTATGTACACAAAAGAATACATCGATGAATCTACCAAACAATCCGTATATGAAAGGGAAAGAATGGCATCGACAGAACTGAGTAATCTGCTTGCAATTCCACACCCATTAGAAAATAATATGTCCGAAACAAGCATTGCTGTCTGTATTTTAAATAAACCAATTGTTTGGGATCGAGAAAAAGTACAGGTCATCATCGTATTAAGCGTACCGAAGGAAAAACAAAAGACATGGGAAGTCATCTTTAAGCAGCTATACCATTTCTTAATAGAAGAATTTGGCATCACTAAATTAATATCTAACTATAATTACGAGGATTTTATTAGAAATTTAAGCAAATACAAGGAGAAAAGCTTATGACAGAAACTTATTTCACCGAGGATAATGTTCAATTTAATGTGGAGGTAAAGGATTGGAAGGATGCGATATACAAAAGTGTTGCATTGTTAAGAAAGAATGGCTTTGTAACGGAGCATTATGCAGCAGAAGTCATTAATAATGTAAAAGAATTCGGACCATATATTGTCATATCTCCCGGTATTGCCATCCCTCATACCAGACCAGAAAACGGAGCATTAAAGGTGGGGATGAGTTTAATAACGTTGAAAACGCCAGTATATTTTAAGGACACGGCAGCGCCTGTCAAAATCATGATTAGCTTCTCAGCAACAGACAATGAGCAGCATTTAGAGATTATTAAAATAATTGTCAAGATCGTAGAAAATGGCTTGATCGATACAATATCCACGATGAATTCACTAGCCGACTTAAATGATTTGATAGGAGATGGTGTCTCATGAAAAAAGTCGCCCTTATTACAAGTGGTGGGGATGGGGCTGGTATCAATGCAACAATTGAGATGATGGCAAACCATCCACACATCGATTTATATGGCTTTTCCGGTGGATATAATGGTATTTCCACCAATGAACCTATTCATTTAACACCACAGTATGTAGAGAATAAATCACTTGCTGGTATTCATTATGTGCAAACGGGTAGAAGCGATCTTCCCTATACGCAAGAGGGAAGAGACAAACTGCACCGAAAATTGAAGTCAGAAGGTTTTGAATGTTTGATCGTATGTGGTGGCAATGGTTCACAAAGAGCAGCACAACTACTTCATAAAGAAGGGACGAATACGATCTTTATACCAATGACGGTAGATAATGACGTAATTGGTAGCGATTACAGCATTGGCTTTGACACGGCGCTAAATAAATTAATGGATCTTTTATATGGACTGCATGATACAGCTGCTAACATGCCAGGAAGGATATTTATGGTCGAAGTGTTAGGTGGTAATTCAGGCAACCTTGCCTTGGAAAGTACCGTCGCAGGTGCAGGTGATCTAGCAATCGTACCAGAATATGTAACCCAAAAGCGTGCAATCACCAAAGTGGTAAAGGAAAAATTAAAACAAAAGCAATCGTTAGTCATTGTATGTTCAGAATCTGCCTATGAAGATAAAAACTATCAATCTGGCAATCAAGGGGTATCTTTTGAAATTGCAGCAGCTATCGAGGAAGGGACGGGAATCAGAGTGAGAAAATCAATTGCAGGTTTTTATATTAGAGCAGGCCGACCAACATTTAAGGATGCATCGATTGCCGCAAAAATCGGAGCAAAAGTGGCACAATGTGTGAGCGATAACCAATTTGGTGTAATGGTCGGTGTAGGCAATGACCGAATTCAAGCATTTCCCTTTCAGCAATTAAGAAAACAATTTAATAGTCTGCATCCCCAAACACTGGAAATAGCTAAACAATATAACAAAGTAATCTATTAAAGGAGGTGAGCACATGTTACAAATATTAGTCGTATGTGGAGCAGGATTAGGCAGCAGTTTTGCTTGCCAGATGAGTGTGGAGAGTGTCCTGCAGGATATTGGAGTGAAGGCATCAGTGGACCATTCCGATATTTCATCTGCTGCCGGGACAAGAGCTGACATTATTATTTCAGGTAAAAATTTCGAATCACAATTTCAAAGATACGATCTACCGATGGACCTGATTTTCTTAGATCGTCTAGTAGACAAAAAGGAAATTGAGGAAAAACTAGTTCCCGTTTTAAAGGCAAAAGGAGCGTTATAAATAAAGGGGGTTATCATAATGGCAGTCATTGATTTCATTATCAACAGTATCTTAACACAAGCTTCCATCACCATCGCATTAATTGCATTTGCTGGACTTTTATTACAGCGTAAGCCTTTTGGTGAAGTGATGTCAGGCAGTTTCAAAACCATGCTAGGCTTTCTGGTTTTATCTGCGGGATCCTCGATCATTGTTGGCTCGTTACTATATTTTGGTGATATCTTCTCTGAAGGCTTTGGAATGGAAGGAATTGTTCCATCTATTGAAGCCATAAATGGGCAAGCAATGAATGATTTAGGCTTAGCAAATCAAATTGCATTAACTTTCCTGGCCATATTTATTTTTAACATTCTATTAGCTAGATTAACAAGATGGAAATACATTTTTCTAACAGGTCAGGCGTTATTGTGGATGGCTACGATGACCACGGTATTTGGAAGTGCAGCAGGCTTTAGTGGAATAGGATTAATTCTTGCCGGAGGTTTAGTAGGTGGTATCTTTGCCGTAGCGATGCCCGCTATTGCCCAACCGATTGTGAAGAAAATTACGGGAACAGATGATATTGCGCTTGGTCACTTTTGTACGATTGGCTATATGTTCGCAGCAGGCATTGCCAAAATTACCGGGAAAAATTCAGACTCTACTGAAAATATTAAATTTCCAAAAGGGTTAGGATTCCTATCTGATACGTATCTTTCTGTAGCGATTGTGATGGTCCCGTTATACGTTGTTACCTCCATCTTTGCCGGAGCTGAATTCGGAACAGAGTTATCTGGGGACGTCAATTATATCGTGTATGCCTTCTTACAAGCGGTTCAATTTGTTGTCGGTGTTTACGTATTACTTTCTGGTGTTCGCTTATTATTAGCTGAAATTGTACCAGCATTTAGAGGGATCGCATTAAAAGTCGTACCAGATGCAAAGCCGGCATTAGATTGTCCCGTATTGTTCCCATATGCCCCAAATGCAGTAACTGCAGGGTTCATTACGACAACGATAGGTACGGTCATCGCGATGTTTGTGCTTCCATGGTTCGGGTTGGCTATGATCTTACCTGGCATGCTGACCAATTTCTTTGCTGGTGGAACAGCAGGAATCTTTATGAATGCCGTCGGAGGAAAAAGAGGCGTATTAATCGGTGGTATTGCGCATGGATTCTTTATTACGTTACTGCCAGCACTACTCGTACCTCATTTTAATAGTTTGGGGTTTGTCAATACAACGGCAACCGATGTGGATACCGTAACAGCTGGTCTATTATTTGAATGGTTGATTCATCCGATCATGAATTTATTTGCATAAAGGAGGGACACGATGCCATTTTTTAAAAGGAAAAAGAAAGAAAACGATGCAAAGTCAGAAATGCAGCAGGAAGTGAAAAAGGAGCATCTCTCAGAACAAATAGAAGAATATTTATCGAAGCTGGAGAATGCCGAAAGGGAAGACGAGATTCCTATTTTAAATATGTTAGGCAGTTTATATTTTGAAATGGAAGATTACGATCATGCAATTACGTATTATGAGAAAAGTATTGATCAAAATAAAGCCTTAGGAAAAGCTTTTACCGATTTAGTGAAACTTTACAACATTAAACGAAAAGAAGCTTCTAAAGCTGGAGATAGGGAAACTGTTCAAGTATATTTGCAAAAATCTGATGATCTGATGAAGCTTACAAAAGATACCATAAGGGGAAACATGTAGAGAGGGGAATAACTATGTTAAAAAGTTTGGATCAATTATTTGAAAAATACGAAGGTAAACGAGCAATAGGCTCCTTTAATGTTCATTGTCTGGAAATGCTGCCAGCCATGTTAGAAGGTGCAAAGGAACTAAATGCACCGATTATTATTCAGACATCACCTGGAACTGCTGAATATATTGGATTTGATTTATTAGTATCAAGTATGGAGACTTTATCCGACAGGTTGGAGGTAGATGTCTGCCTGCACATGGATCATTGTAAGTCTATCGAGGTTCTAAAAAAAGCGATCGATGCAGGATATACATCGGTGATGTATGATGGTTCCAGTTTAGACCTTGAGGAGAATATTAACAACACAAAAATAATAACCGATTATGCCAGATCTAAAAATGTTTCAGTCGAAGGTGAAGTGGGAACCATAGGTGGGGCAGAAGATGGTTTGGTGGTAGCAGAAGAAGACGCTATCTATACCCACCCTGAGGATGCGTATCAATTCGTAAGAGAGACCGGTGTGGATGCCATCGCGGTGGCGATAGGAACAACGCATGGTCAGTATAAATCAAAGGCAAAATTAAATTTTGAATTACTAGCAGAGCTTTCCACTAATATGAAAGATGTTGGGTTAGTACTTCATGGAGGAACAGGTGTATCGGATGAAGACATGAGAAAATGTGTGTCTCAAGGAATGAAAAAAGTAAATGTTGGAACAGAATTGAACAAATCTTATATTGAAGAAGTTAATAAAACATTCTCTCAGGCAACGCCATTGACTTCTTTGCGAAAACTTCTATTACCTGCCAATAATAGAATAAAAGATATTGTGATGGAGAAATCAAAACTGTTCCAACTGATGTAAAGGTTAGTATACCATGAAATTCAAATTATTTACAGTAGGAAAAGCAACCTATTTACAATAAGTAGGTTGCTTTTTTCTGATTCGAAAGTAATAAAACCGTTCTATTATATTAGTAAAATCCAACCATTTTTATGCAAATCCTCCATTTTTACTGGATTAATTTTCAATATTTTCTTTATAATGAGTAGTTGAATGAGCTTTACAGGGAGGAATTAAATGAACACAGCCCAGATGATGAATATCAATACATTAGAGGAGTTGTTTTAATATTTTTCTAAGAAATCAAATGTTTCAGAAGAAGCTGTAAACGGTCATCCTTTTTTGTGACATAAGTGCTAATACGAATAAGACTTTTGATTTGCACGAAATGATGCACAATTATGTCTTACTATTTGCTTCTGCGGGCATGAAGAAAAAAGGTAGGGCGTCTATTGGAAAGACAGAAAGATCACAGTTATTTCAAGTCTCACCGTAACATCCATAATTACACACATACACTCTCGATTGCTTCCATTACTTCAATTCATAACCAGCTTAGAGGAAGAGAAAAAAATGAATAAAAACAGGATGAACGCGTTATATCCCACTAAGTATTTTGTAGTACGCAACATACATCTTAAGGAAATGTTTTACAAGGAAAGTAATGGGTATAACATAATAAGCCGAAAAACCTAAACTCTTTGTAGGATAAGGAGAAACACGCATGATAGATTCAAAGAAAAGAGCCGGAATATTTTTTATTTTAGCATTTATTTTAGCATTGATTGCAGGATACCTAGTTTACGAGAAAGTGAAAGAATTAAATGCAGAATTAGGAGGAATGACTGAGATATACGTTGCAAAAGGAGAGATTCCTTCACGTACGCTGTTACGGGAGAATCAATTAACGGTAATGGAGATTCCGAACAAATTTGTTACAGAGTCACACATAACAGATGTATCGGAAATTGAAAATCGTGTCTCCGTTGTTCCCTTAAGTGAAGGGGACGTTATTACGTCCAATATGATAAAACCGGTTTCCAACTTAAAAGATGAGGATCATCGATTAGTATCCATTCATCGACAGGAAAATATTCAGTTTGATCAAGTGATTGAGGCGTTGGACCGTGTTGATATCATCGTTTCATCCGAGGAAGAAACAACTACTTTTCTTACAGATGTACCGGTAGTCTATGCACAAGGAACGAATGAAAATTTTTCAGGTATTGCCGTAGAACTATCGAAAGAAGAGGCGGAAAGATTAATTCATGAACAAAATTATGCCGAATACATTCGTATATTGAAGGCTAATGTTGGAAAAGGTGACGCAATGATGACAGAAGAAGAAGCTGCCAGTGAGAAATCAGAAGAGGCTTCAGAAGAGGAAGAATAAAAAATCTTCGATATGGGAGAAGGTAGTCAAGGAGAGAAATGATGAGTGAACCATTTGATATTTTAATAGTTAGTGAAGAAGACTCGATTACGACGCAAGTACTAAATGCCATTGATCGAGATGAGAATAACGTAACCGTAATCGGATCGAATGACGTATCGCGTGAAATTAATCGTCAAACAAGAGACTTTGTGATTTTTATCCAGGCCAATACCGATTATGTGGTGGAACAGGTTCAGTATGTGAAATCGATACACTCCCCTACATATATCATATTTCTCGCAACGGATTCTGATATCGGTTTACTACGTAATATTATGCGAGCAGGTGCAGAGGAATTCTTTATCCTGCCTGATGAGCTGAGTTTATTCTTTAGTCGTTTCCCTACTATGCAAAAAAATTATAAATTACGTATGGAAACGGATAAAGATAATGCAGTCGTATTTGGACGGGGAAGAGGTCAAATACATGCATTTTACAGTGGGAAAGGTGGTACGGGTAAAACCGTTATCTCTTCTACATATGCTCAGACGATCAAATTGGAATCAGCAGCAGAAGTGATATTAATTGATTTAAATGTTCAATTCGGTGGGATCGAAACGATCATGTCACTGGAGACGAATCGTTCCCTCATTGATCTGCAGCCTGTTATAAATGAACTAAATGAAAGTCACATTCGTAACGTCTCGCAAACAGAGCAGCATTCGAAATTGGAAGTATTAATAAGTCCGACCGATGCTGGTGTCGCGGAAACGATAGATGGTGAGTTTATTAGCCGTTTACTACGTGCCTGCAGACGTTCGTTTGACTTTTGTATCATTGATTTACCATCGTTTGTCAATGAGAACACCGTAACAGCTATTGAAGAAGCAGACAAAATTTATTATGTCTTACAACCCGATACCCCTTCTTTGAAAGTATTAAAACATTTTGAAGAAATAAGTGAACGATTAGGTATTGATTTGAAAACCAGTATGCAAATCATCCTTAATAACATGTCGAAGGAAATGGAATTAAAAGAAAAAGATGTGAAGGATTTAGTGCGATATCCCATTGCAGCCACGGTAAGAAGGGATTATAAGAAGCTGCAGACCTTTATTAATAAGGGAGATCCCATAAGAAAGGCCCAAAAGGAAAAGCTGATTCCTTTTTCAAAAGATATACGCAAATTTGCGAAGTCGGTATTGAGTTAGGAGGTGGTGCAGGTGGCTTCATTATTTGACCGGCGCGTTAATCAGGCATCAAAGGCAAATGCAGTAAGTAACGAACATAATCAGTATATCGAAGGGTTAGTAGAGCATTACAAAAGTCGGTTGTTGCGTGATACAAATCTGGAAGCATTGACCAGCTTGAGTCAAGGTGAGATGAGACTAAAGATCGAGCAATTAGTCTCACAGTTTATGTCAGAAGAAAAAGTAATCATCCCAAGACAGGAGAAAGATTTATTAATCAGTCGAATCCTGGATGAATCGGTTGGTTTTGGACCATTAGAGCCACTCATTTCTGATGAATCGATTACAGAAATATTGATTAATGGCCATGATGAAGTGTATATCGAGCGCTTTGGGAAGCTGGAGCTTAGCAGTATTTCTTTTCGTGATGATGATCATGTAAGACATGTGGTCGACCGAATTGTGGCACCTATTGGCCGGAGAATTGATGAGAGTTCGCCAATGGTTGATGCCAGATTGCCAGATGGAAGCCGTGTGAATGCGGTAATCCCGCCTGTCAGTCTCAATGGTACGCTTGTATCGATCCGTAAGTTCCGCAAAGACCCATTTCAAATGGATGATATGCTGCAATTCCAGACGTTAGATGAAAAAATGGCAACCTTTTTACAGGCTGTGACCAAATCGAAATTAAATACTTTAATATCCGGAGGTACAGGTTCCGGTAAAACCACATTACTGAATGTGTTAGCTGCAGACATCCCTCATGGTGAACGAGTCATCACGATTGAAGATTCAGCAGAGCTTCGGTTAGACCGTCCCAATGTGATTGGCATGGAAGCAAGATCGGAAAACGTAGAAGGACAAGGTGAAATAACGATTCGACAGCTTGTCCGAAATGCGTTGCGGATGCGTCCTGATAGAATCATAGTTGGTGAGGTTCGTAGTGGGGAAGCATTTGATATGCTGCAAGCGATGAATACAGGTCACGAAGGCTCGATTACAACGGTACACGCTAACTCCACGGATGATGCATTAAGACGTGTGGAAGCGATGGTTGTCATGGCAGGCCTGGAACTGCCAGCAAGAATTATACGTGAATATATCGTAGGGGCCCTTGATATCATTATTCAAGTGACACGTCTTACAGATGGTACAAGAAAAATTGTAGCTATTTCAGAAGTAGTGCAAGATGATGATGGTGAACATCAGATCAAGGAAATATTTAAATTTAAGCGGACGAATATGACAGACAAAGGCGATGTCGAAGGGTATTATACGCCAACCGGCTATGTGCCTAGATGTTTAAACAGATTGAACACCTTTGGTCATCATATCTCTGACTCCCTCTTTATACCAGCAGAAGAGGAGGTGCATTTATGATTGCGACGATTATGACGATCTTGGCGACACTTTGCTTTATCCTCTTTCTGGCCTACTGGTTAGATTACCGTAGAGCTAAGCGTAATTGGCGTAAGAGTACAGAAGACTTCTATAAACCGGATCAGGAACGAAAAAGCTTTATTGTTTTAATAGGCGATCGCTATGACCACTCTGAAACGGCACAACCGATGTTTGAAAAGCTAAAGCAAGCCAACATTCCGTTCACTCCTTCAGAATTTATTGCAGCACAGTTTGTAGCATTCATGGGTATTATTTTATTGCTGGTCAATATGTTTAATCTGAAATTATTGATAAGTGCGTTTCTTGCATTGCTTTTACTTGAAGGTGGGAAGCGGATTATGTTTGCTGTTCGTAAGAATAAGATGCATGAAAGGTTAGTCGATCAGCTTCCTGAAATATGCAGGATTTTAGCGAATTCTACTCGGTCAGGTATGACTTTAAATCAAGGGATTCAGATGGTTGCACAGGAAATCGCTGCACCTGCCAAGACAGAGTTTAAACAATTAGCACACGAATTATCATTAGGGATTCCTTTTGACATAGCCATTAAGAAGATGGAATCACGTATTGATAACAAGGAGTTCAAACTATTTGTTGCCACCGTGTTAATTCAAAAGAAGGCCGGTGGGAATATTTCATCTATTCTGGATGAAATGAGCCAGACATTAGAAGATCGCAAACTATTAAAGCAGGAAATCAAGACGATGACAGCGGAGCAGCGTTATGTAGCGATTCTGGTTCCGATTATACCGATATTCCTTGTTTTAATGATGAATAATATTATTGATGGTTTTTTGGATCCTTTATTCACAGGGATCGGGTTACTGTTACTGTTGTTTTTTATTCTTGGAACCGGCCTGACGTTCTGGTTAGTGCGTAAGGTTACCAATATAAGGGTGTGAGCAAATGGATGGATTAATTGTATTATTTTTATTACTCACTCTCTTTTTCACAGGATTAGCTCTTCGATATACCTATGTATATGTTGTGTACAAGAGCGAATTGAAGAAACAAGCGAAAGAGGATCATTATATAGAGGATATCTTCGAGAAGAAGCAAACACGTAAAGAAAAGGTGTTATCGAAAGTATTCCACTATGCAGATGATTTTTCAACAATCGGTCAACGAATCAATTTTTATAGTGAAGATCACGATGTAGAGAAATGGTTAACAGAGGCAGGTCATCCTTACCGTCTGACAACGGCGAGGTTACAGGGGCTGAAAATATTCTTTATGATCGTCGGTTTGATTATTGGCGGTATTTCCATGATACTCAGACTTCCTTTCAGTGAGCTTACTGTCATTATCTATCCGATTGTTGGCTATCTGGCTGTTGTTTTTTGGATCAAATCCAAAGCAAAAAAGCGTCAGGAAGAATTGACTTATCAATTGCCGGATTTCCTCGATACGATGAGTGTGACGTTAAAAGCAGGTGTCAGCTTAGATCAGGCATTACGAGATATCGTCCCTTATTTTGAAGGTCCTGTTCAAGAAGAGTTTGGTCGCTTTATCCAGGAAATCCAGGTTGGGGTACCAAGATCTTCTGCGTATGAAATGCTGCTGAAGAGAAATACGAGTAAAGAATTTCAGCTTTTGATTAAGGCCCTTATTCAAGGGGAAAAACTGGGGATTCCCATTTCAAAAACGTTCCACCAGCAATCATTAGAAATGCGCAAAATTAAGAAAGAACTAATTAAAGAACAAGCAGCAAAGGCATCTCCAAAGGTTACCTTGATCACGACTTTCGTAGTATTGCCCTCTGCATTAGTGTTAATTGGTGGCTTGATGGTAATGAATATGTTCAGTCAGAACAGTAATATATTTGAATTGTTTCAATAGAGATTAAAACAGTGGCTAAACAGCCGTTTTAATAAAATAATTTAAAAAATAAAAGGAGAGATTTCAATATGAAAAAGTTAACAGAATTTTATGTGAAGGCTACTCAGCAGTTGAATAACGAGAGAGGTGCACAGTCATTAGAATGGTTAGGTATAGCGGCGTTGTTGATTTTGGTGTTGGGGATTGTTTCTTCGGCGATAAGTGATCAGAGTGATGGGATTGGTAAAATTATATCGGATATTATTACTAAAATTTCTAATATGGTAGGGTAAGTAAGTTAATACAAGCACGGCTAACAAGGGGGGTTCTGGTTGAGGAAATTATTAGTCATGGGTTTACTGCTTTGTACTCTTTTAGTAGCATGTTCAGAGCAACCAAATAACGAGAATGAATCAGATGAATCGATGGAGGCAGGAACTGTTATAACACCAAGTGATGAAGGAGACCATCAGGAATCGGAGAAAACAGAAAATACAGAAGAGGAAAAAAGCCAACCAACAAATGACGAGAATGCTACGCAACAGTTTGAAACAGATCCATTGCCCAAAACGGTAGAAGAACTAACAGCTATAGAGCAAGGGAAATTTGCGAGAGAAATATTTACTAGAAAAGATGGGGCAGAACGTGAAGGTGCTGAATTACTTAATTTCCTTGGAGATGACTTGCCTGAATTAAGTGATAACCCCAGCGAAGCAGAGCTCCATTATTTTTATCGAGAAACTTTAAAATTGGTTCAGGATGATTATGTAGGTGAAGAAGAAATCTTGAAAGAATTAAAGTTTCAGTTATTAGGCTCTCCTGAAATAGAGGATCCTAGATACCAATTTAAGGAACAATTAAACATAGCAATTCTATTAGATGCATCTGGTAGTATGGCGCAACAAATAGATGGTAAATCCAAAATGGCTGCTGCAAAAGAGTCAATTACTACCTTTATGGAAGAATTACCAGAAGAAACCAATGTTGCACTAAGGGTCTATGGTCATAAAGGTACAGGGGCAGACAGTGATAAAGAATTATCCTGTAGCAGTTCTGAGATAATTTACGGATATAGTCCCTATGAAGAAGCAGCGTTTTCTGATGCTTTGAATTCCGTTCAACCAGCAGGCTGGACTCCGAATGGATTAGCTTTATCAAAAGCACAAGAAGATTTGGCTGAATTTAAAGGGGAGGAAAACACAAATATTGTTTACTTGGTGAGTGATGGTATAGAAACGTGTGAAACAGAGCCTGTGAAGGTAGCTAAACAATTTTATGATTCCAATATTCAGCCTATCATCAATGTGATTGGTTTTGATGTAGATAGTGAGGGACAGAATCATCTAAAAGAGATTGCAAATGCCGCAGAAGGACTTTATCAAACGGTGCAAGATGAAAATGAACTGGCAAATGAGTTTGATAAAATCAGAGAGATGGCAGAAGCTTGGGAAAAATGGAAGGTACAAGGGGAACAAGCAATTGATTTGAAAGAATCGCAAAATAATGTCGATATTTTTGTTTATACAACTACTAACCTAGAACGTCTTTCTGAAGAAGATGCATCTATAGACTATATTATTGAAGCATTAGAATCAACCGGGAAAATCAGCAAGGAAACATACTTACAATTAGATGCGTTAAATTCTGAATACCATAATGATATGAATGCTGAAGTTGAAAAGCTTGAGGATAAGCTTGATGATTGGAACGAAAACTCTTATAAAGAAGCCTTACAAAAGCTAGAAGACAAATACCAAGAAAACCAAACAAATTAAATTCATCAATATTTTAAATCATTGAAGTACTGGCGAGGGGATGGCATGGGAAGAAGACAATACACTTGGCGTTGTATAGCGTTATTTGGCTGGATTCTGTTTCTTCTTCTTTTATTAGCAGCATGTTCTGGAGAAACAAAAGAAGAAGAATCTCTGGAAGCGGGAAAGGTGATCACACCTAGTGAGGAAGAAGAGCCACCAGAAGAACAACCAGAACCGACAGATGAAAAAGAGGAAAGCGTAAGCGAAACAAACTATTCTGAAGAGTTCGACACGGATCCGTTACCAACAACAGTGGAAGAATTAGCAGCATTGGAAAAAGGGAAATATGCACGGAAAATATTTAATAATAAAGATGGTGCAGAACGAGAGGGATCTGAATTATTAGACCACCTCGGTGAAGATATGCCGGAAATTAGTAATAATCCTAGTGAAGCAGAGCTTGATTATTTTTTTAGAGAAACCTTGAAACTGGTGCAAGATGATTATTCTGGAGAAGAGGAAATCCTTAAAGCGTTAAAGTTTCAATTATTAGGAAGTCCTGAAGTAGAGGATCCTAGATATCAATTCAAGGAACATTTGAACATCGCAGTATTACTTGACGCATCAGGCAGTATGGCACAAGAAATCAATGGCAAAACCAAAATGGAAGCAGCTAAAGAAACCATTACAGCCTTTTTAGAAGAATTACCGGAAGAAACCAATGTTGCCCTTCGTGTCTATGGTCAGGAAGGAACAAGTGCTGATTCAGATAAAGAACTATCCTGCAGTAGCTCAGAGATCATTTATGGATACAGTCCCTATGAGGAAGCAACATTCTCAGAGGCTTTGAATTCCGTTCAACCAGCAGGCTGGACACCTAATGGATTAGCTTTATCCAAAGCCCAAGAAGATTTAGCTGAATTTAAAGGGGAGGAAAATACAAATATTGTATATCTTGTGAGTGACGGTATTGAGACATGTGATACAAAACCAGTGGAGGTAGCGAAACAATTTTATGACTCCAATATACAGCCCATTATCAATGTGATTGGTTTTGATGTCGATAGTGAAGGTCAGAATCATTTGAAAGAAATTGCGAATGCGGCTGAAGGTCTTTATCAAACAGTGCAGGATGAAGATGAATTAGCGAATGAATTAAATAAAATTAATGAGATGGCAGAAGCGTGGAATGAGTGGAAAGAAAAAGGAGAGCAGGCATTTGATTTAAAAGAAACGCAAAATAGTATAGATATTTTTGTTTATACAACACAAAATCTAGCTAAATTATCTGAGGAGAAAGAATCAGTAGAATATATTTTAGAAGCATTGCTTGCAACTGATAAAGTTTCAGACGATATATTCTATCAACTTAAAGAAATAAATTCTAACTATCATACAGAAATGAGAACTCTAGTTGAGCAGCAAAAGGATAGATTAGAAGAATGGAACGAAAACTCTTATAAAGAAGCCTTACAAATGCTAGAAGACAAATACCAAGAAAACAAAGAGTAATAAAAGAAGATTTAACACCATGTCCGTTTTCATCTAATATATGGAGAGGATAAGTAATGAAAAGAATCAAATGGAATCGGCGGATCTCTATTGCGTTAATCGGTATTATTCTTTTCTGGAATATACTACCTGTAGCGGCTGTGGCGGCGAATTTCATTACTCCTGGTCAGGCAATCACTCCGGGAGAGTCGATAACTCCTGGAGACCCGATTACAGGTGGCGAGTTTATTGCTCCCGGGGAGGTATACGACTACGGAGAAGCCTATAATGATGGAACTGCTGCCGAATCTGGTGACAGTTTAAATTCAGGTGAACCTATTATCGAAGGGGATCCCGTAACAAATGGTCAATTTATCGCTCCAAATGCACCTCCATCTTTTTCGATCATAATTACTGGGGATGCAATTCATCCAGGGGAGAATATTCAAAGTGGTAATCAAATCGATGCAGGCAATGCAGGATCCGCTGGTAATGCAGTGGAAGGTGGATCAGCCGGCAACAGTGGAAATAATCCTTCCAATGGTTCTACTATTAATGGTGGCAATACAAATGCCAACGGATCTCCAATAGAATCTGGTCAGTCCGGTTCAAATGGATCTAATGTAGTCGGCGGTCAAGCAATTAATGACGGAGATGGTGCCAATGCAGGTAATGTCGATGCCAATGGTAATCCCGTAGTTGGTGGAAATAGTAACGCTAACGGAAATGCGGCAAATGGTAACAATTCAAATGCCAGTGGAAATACAATTAATGGTGGCGATGGTGCCAACACAGGCAACGTCGATGCTAATGGAAACCCCGTAAATGGTGGAAGTAATAATACCAATGGAAATGCAGCAGAAGGTAACAACCCCAATGCTAGCGGTAACGGTTTTAACAATGGATACGGATTCGGTAACAACCTTTTTGGTGGTAATACCTTGCTTGGCGAAGGATCAGCTAATGGCGGTGCAAGTTTTGGCAATGGTTCTCCGGGAGGAGGTAATGGATCCTCAGGAAATGATTTACAACCTGGGGAGAGTGGTCAGGGAAATTCTTCCGGTGAAAATACTAATACGATTGATAGAGTTATTGGTGCTGTGAATGAATTTAAAAAATATGGATTAGGTTTAGGAGATAAATTAGCTCAATCTGCGGCAGCAGCATATGCAGGTTTTGATTTTGATAATGTTAAAAATGTTGACTTTTGGCACACTGGGGAAAGAAGACTTAAAAATCCAATTGGTAACTGGTTCTATGAACGATACAAACAATATGATCTTGATGGCAAAAAAGTTACATTAACCTCGGGAGTGTTTGATAAACAAAATTATAATGCTTTTATGCAATCAAAAGGATTGGGTGGAAGCGGAAATGTATTTCAAAATGCATGGAAATCAACTAAATCTGCTTTATCTAGTTCTTGGGACGCTTCTTCGAAAAGTTTCTGGAAGCCATCCACATTAGGAAAATTGAGTGGTCCTATTGGTCTAGGGCTAACCTTTACTAGTTCCATTTCCAAGCACTCTGATGGTTATGAAGACTTAAGTGGTTTAAAATCTACTGCTTTTGCTGCTGATTTAACTACGGATGTTGCGGTTGGAGCAGCTACAACGGCAGTTGGAAGCTTTGCTGGTAGTATGGCAGTTGGTGCTACTATTGGTACTGCTACTGTCCCTGTAGTGGGTACAGTTGCAGGTGCAGTTTTAGGTCTAACAATCGGATATTTAATTAACAACACAACATGGGGGAAAAAAGGTAAAAGAGTTATTTCAAGAGGGATTAAAAAGGTTTATGATGCAGGGGTAAAAGGCTGGAAGGCGGTTAGTGATGGAGTTATAAAAGGTGGAAAGGCAACGATCAATGGTATAAAATCAGGGATTTCAAAAATAGGAAATCTATTTAGTGGATAAATTCTATTGTATCTTTATCTGAAACGCCTGTGATGCAGTATTTTAAAATCTTAACAAAGGTTTGATAGTTATATGACAAAAGAAGTAACTTCTAAAGATAATCGAATTATCGCAACGACATTGTTGTTAATATTTATAGGATTCTTAACTGGATCTATGCCTACGATAAATATGGAATTAGTAATATCAAACATTTTATTAGCTATCATATCTTGTTGTTTGTTTTACGTTATTTGGAAAAAAACAAAACATGATAGTAAGCGGTATTTCTCCTTATTTTCATATGTTATGTTTAATTGTATTGCTATTCAATTATCCACCCCATTTTTGAGGTTGAATTTTTTAACCATATCATTTTGGGTTGGAATTATCATCTTGTTGTTAATGGTGACCTTACCTTACATCTTTTCTCGAGAAATCGTGTTTGGTATAAAAAATGCGAATAAATCTAAATTGGGAAAAATTTATTTAATATTCTCAATTTTGATGATTGCCCTAGGAACAGTGTTATATTCAGATTCAATCTATTCCGATGACATTAATGCAACAGGAGCGAGTATATACTCATTCTTAGCTGCCCTTCTTTTTTTATTCAGTGCTCCTATTATGCTAATAAAACCGAAAGAAGTAAAACAAATTTCTAATAGAGATAAATATCAAAATTGAAGTGTAAAAAATACTAAATTGGAGCTTGGGTTTGGATTGTATCACCTATAGAGTGTTTGGCGGCGAATTTTAATATTCCATATATGTTCAGTTAATTAAAAAAGTTAAATTGTCAAATTTCTTAATGAAGGCTTGATTGATACATGACAAAAGAAGTAACCTCTAAAGAAAATCGAATTATTGGAACAACTATAATGTTATTTATTATTGGCTTTTTCACAGGATCAATGCCTGAAATTAGTATTTTGTTAATAATATTCAATTGTTCATTGGCTATCTTATCTGGTTTAGTTTTTCTTAATATATGGAAGAAAACTAAACATGATAGTAAGCGATATTTCTCCTTATTTTCATATGTAATGTTCAATTGTATAGCTATATATTTCGCTATTCCATTTCTGAGACTAAATTTTTTAACCATCTCTTTCTGGTTAGGAATTATTATGTTGTTGTTAATGGTGACATTACCTTATATCTATTCAAGGGAAATTTTATTTGGTGTAAAAAAACCAAATAGATCTAAATTAGGGAAGATATATTTAATTTTTTCCATTTTAGTAGTTGTTTTTGGCTCTTCATTGTTTCGGGATTCTATGTATTCCGATGGTAATCCAATGGGGGTTAGTATATATACATTTATGGCAGCTTGTATTCTTTTATTTCTCGCTCCTATTATGCTAATTAATCCAAATGAAGAGAAAGAGAGAAAAAGAGTCAGGAATTAAAATGTAATTAACATGATTTTGACAGAAGTACGTATCAAATAACAATCAACGATACACGCCCTACACACCAAGATCAAAGCGTGTATAGAGAGGAGATGGCATGAAAAAAAGAAAATACAATCGGCGGATATCCATTGTATTGATTGCTGTTATCTTGTTTTGGAATGTACTGCCTGTAGTTGGAGTGGCTGCGAATTTTATCACTCCTGGCCAGGCTATTACGCCAGGTGAGTCGATCACTCCTGGAGACCCGATCTCTGGTGGTGAGTTTATTGCACCAGGAGAGGTCTATGATTATGGGGAAGCTTATAATGATGGAACTCCAGCGGAAGCAGGTGACGGATTAAGTTCCGGTGAACCTATTATCGAAGGGGATTCTTCTTCAAATGGACAATTTATTGCTCCGAATGCGCCACCCTCTTTTTCCATAATTGTTGCGGGGGATGCTATTCAACCTGGCGAGAGTATCCAAAGTGGTAACCAGAATGGTGCGGGTAATGCGGGATCTAATGGCAATGCAGTGGAAGGTGGCTCGGGCAGCGACAGTGGAGAAGCTGGATCCAATGGGTCTGGTATCAATGGCGGCGACGGAAATTCCACTGGTTCTGCAATAGAATCGGGTCAATCCGGTTCAAACGGATCTAATACAGAAGGCGGCCAAGCAATTAATGGTGGCGATGGTACCAGCTCTGGCAGTGGTGATGCCAATGGCAATGCAGTCGATGGTAACAATTCAAACTCCAACGGAAATGGTATTATTGGTGGAAATGGTAATGGATCCGGAGACGCCCTGAACGGTGGCAATGCTGCTAATGGTAATGCCGTTGATGGCAACAGCTCATCTGGTGGCGATGCAGTTTCAGGAAATGGTACACAGGGTGGTAATGGAACGAATGGTAATGCAACAGAGGACGGTGAACCGCCGTCTGTGTTAAATTTATTATTTGGATCTACAAAAGACAGTGACAGTATCATTGATACGGTTTCCAATGTTGCAGGTGACGTGAAGAAATACGTGCTTAGTTTTGGCGATAGTGTGGCACAGGGATTGATTGCAACGGGTGCCGGATTCAAATTTAAAGAATTGGCAGATGGAAAGTATGCTGTCTATGGAAAAAATAGTTTGAACAGTTCGATCGGAAATTGGTTCTATGAACGGTATAAATCCTATAATTTTAATGGAAGCAATGCGGAGTTTGGGCCGAACGCTCGTCGAGTAGGTGAGGCCAGATACAATGCATTTATGCAATCGAAAAATTTAAGAGGAACTGGTGGATTATTAGGAACAGTAGGCAGTGCCACCAAATCTTCTCTAAATAGTTCATGGAACGCATTTTCCAAAAGCTTTTATAAACCTTCTAATATGTTGAAATTAGGAGGACCAGTCGGAGTCGCACTAACGTCTGTTAGCTCGGTTTCTAAATTCTCTGATGGTTTTACTGATTTTAGCGGATTGGCATCTACAGATTTTGCCGCCTCGTTAACAACTGATGTGGGAATCGGTGTAGCCTCTACTGCGATAGGTAGTGTAGCTTCTAGTGCTGCAGCAGGTGCTTTGGCAGGTTCTGTTGTTCCTGGACTGGGTACAGTAATTGGTGCAGGTGTAGGTTTGTTTGCCGGATTTGCTACAACTTATCTGATCAACGGTACAGCAACCGGCAGGAAAATCAAATCAGCCGTTACAAATACCATTAAGAAAGGGTATGACGGAATCGTGAAAGGTGCCAATGCGATCAAAGATGGCATTTCCTCTGGTATTTCAAAATTAGGGAGTCTTTTTGGAGGATAAATTGATCCTCCTCTCCTCTTGTTCTTTGAATAAATTAGGGATGTCTTGATATTCCCAAAAAAATGATGAAGGGGAGATACTTTATGAATAAAGAAGTAACATTTAAAGAAAGTCGAATCATCGGGACAACTATTTTATTATTAGGGATCGGGTTCTTAGCAAGTGTGATTCCTGAAGGTAACATCCCGCTATTGTTGTTCAATATAGTATTAGCATTCATTTCTAGTGCACTATTTTATTATTTCTGGAAAACGACTAAACATCAAAGTAAACGGTATTTTTCATTGCTATCATTTGTCATGGTAAATGTATTAGCGATTTATTTATCTATCCCGCTATTAAGAATGTACTTTTTAACAGTGACTTTTTGGATTGGGATTGTCATGTTACTTATTATGGTAACCTTACCTTACTTCTATTCCAGAGAGATTGCCCTTGGTGTCCAGAAGCCTGCTAAATCAAAGTTAGGAAAAATTTATTCCGTTTACACAGTATTAGTAATCGGGTTTGGTGCGACTGCATTTATGGGTTCTTTAGCTACTTCAAATCCGGATGCGATTGTTTTAGCTGTTTTAGCATTTCTTTTAGCCATCTTGTTTTTCTTCGTAGCTCCCGTTTTGTTAATTAAACCAGCCGAAATGGATGAAATAACGAATGGCTGACAGATAATAATGGAGGTTCATATGTTTAGTTTTAGAGGTTTTATTCAAACAATTGGTGTAAGTCTTCTTATTATCATTGCTTATACCTTTATAATAGGTTTCTTTAATGTCTTGTCAGTTGAGTGGGTCATCTTTACGACATTCATTGTTTCGTATGGAAGTGTTGGTATTTTGGCTCCATTATGGAATAAACAAACACCGTATTCTGCTGCATTTCTGTCGGCTATCGTGATGTCTGTGATTAATATAATGTTTTCGATGATCGTTTTGCAGATTCCGGTACTGATTGAACCAAATACGATAAACGAGAATTTATTTTCCAGTACGGTCTTCTCATTAATGACTGCATTTTTGTTTTTGCAAATAAATAAAAGAATTGGGCGAGAAAAAGATGATTAAAAATAGTTTTGAAATTTACAACAGACACCTTTTGAAGATCATGACGATTAGCCTGGTGATCGTGATACCCATATCTTTATTCCTGTATTTTGCAACGTTCTATGTCTATGACTCTTTAGAAACAAATCAATATCCCAACTTATATATGCTGTTTTTCATCATAATGAATTTTGTCTGCATTATACCGATGTATCGTAAATTAGCACAAAGTGATGTCGAGGACGAAGAAGAACCAACCATTTGGGAGTTAATGAAAGAGTTTATCAAACACTTTGGAATGGTCCTTGTTATTAGTCTGCCACTCTATGTTATTGCATTATTTGGAGCGCCTTTGGCATTTATCCCGACAGCTATATGTGGTGCAATTATGCTGGTATTTCCTTTTTGTGTGCATAATGTCGACTTAAAAAAAGTCATGGCAAAAACAGGCGGCATATTGAAAAGAGAAAATATATTTATCTTGTTCGATCTAATCGTAGTGGTATCATCACAAATTTTAATTTACAGTGTGCTCATGCAAGCCTTTGTCAATTTTGACAATAATTTTTATGTATACAGCATTACTAGGGCGATTGTGAATGCTGCTATATTTCCCTTTTTGATTTTTTACCTGACACAACGTTATATAATTGATGAATAAAGGACGGAGAACAGATGACAGAAGTATTAAAAAAGAAGAAGTTATGGATAGTGGTATTGCTCTCTATTGTCACGTTGGGCATTTATGTTGGTTATTGGTTTCTATCTGCAAAGTCTTCGTTTCAATTGATAAATAAGAAAAACTATATACCGTTTAAATGGTGGATCGTCGCAACAATTTATTTGTCCCTTTCGCTAATTATCAGTGTTATTGGTGAGTTTGTATTAACCATTTACGGGTTGTATATGCTTGATTCGATGGATCTGATTCTTACTTACTTCTATCTTGCTTTACTATATTACTCTATTTATCGAGTGAAAGAATTGCTCGAAGAATACGATGATGAAATAGAATTGAATAAATATTTGTTGTTTTTCTTTCATATCTGGTACATCCAATACAAAATGAACCAGGCGGTAAACAGGGGGTTGGCAAATGAAAAAACAGCTTAAAAATGAAAAAGGTGCGCTAAGCATTGAATTTTTAGGTATTTTGCCATTCTTCTTTATGTTCTTCCTCTTATTATGGCAGGTAGTCGCTTCCGGATATGCCTTACATACAGTGAAAATGGCTTCCAATGCAGGCGCGAAAACCTATGCAGCAACGACGGATATTGATGAAGCAAAAGATACCATTACAGAAGCGATCGGAAGTTCCTCGGTTATCGATTATCAGAGTATGAATGTGGTGCCGCTTAATAACGGTAAGTTTGAACTGAATCTGGAGGTAAGTCATTCATTAATTTTTGTTCCGGATGAGTGGAAACCGAGTACTTCGATTACTTTAGATGAGAAAGTAGTGAGTCAGGTGTTAGTAGAATGAGAGAGCAATTTACTAATGAACGAGGCAATGCAGCATTATACTTGGTATGGTTGTTAAGTATCATTGCAATTATATTTTTAATTGTCATTAATATATCGAATGTTTTTGTCACCGGCGCCCAGTCTTCCAATGCAGCAGAACAAGCCGCCATTGCAGGTACATCCGTCGTCGTTAATGAGACCAAAGAAGCGATAAGGCAATATGACAATGATCCTTTGTCAATTACAGAAAGACTACACCATGACATGAAGACAATGACAGAAGTAATTGAAGATAAGCAACATGATTATCAGGCAGGCGGCGATTCGGCAGATCAAGCTTATATTAAAGCCCTGAATCAAGTGTTACCAAGCGAACTTCAAGCACACCCATTATTAAAGTCAACGATTCAGGATCATTTTAGTAGCATAGGTTTAACGAATAAAATTAATGCGGCAGCTAGATCTATTATCGAAGAAAATCACGGGAATGGAGCAGATACGATCGTGAGTTTTTCCTATGACTGGCAAATCGAGGTGAAATCCACTGTCGATTTTAATAGTATATCAGATAATAAGTATATCCCTGAGTTTACAGAAAAAATGGATGGAGAAGGCTTTGGACCAGCGCTTGAATATTTGAGCTCTATTGATTATTAATGTGTATTTTGAACGAAAGCAGCTCGCATAGAAGGGTGCAAAACGGACAAAAAGGAGTCGGGGAATCGCTCAAGTGTCCGATAGATAGAACTTTCGTCAGCACCAGCAGAGCATCCTCGCTCACACTGACTTAATCCCCGCTCCACACAACGGTATAATAACCTTTTCCCCAGGTGCTTTCATATACTTCAAGTGGCCAGCATAGTTTACAGCTGAGGTCATTTCCACATAATAGCCTTTCGCGCTAAGTTGAGCACGCGCGCTGAGAATCTCTTCTTCGTCAATCTCCATAAACGTACCATTGGTATGGCGGACGGCTTCTAAAATTTGTTGCGAACGTGCTGGTGCCGCAATCGCTATTCCTTCTGCTAAAGTACCGCTATTCGTAACAGGCTGTGCCGATTCCTTCCCGGTTCGGTAAGCATGCACAAGAGGCGCACAGTTCTTGGCTTGAATGGCAACGATTTTCGGAATGTTAGTAATTAATCCATTTTCAACTAATTCTTTAAAGCCATAATACACACCCAGAAGAAGCGTCCCATTGCCAACTGGCACAATGACAGTATCTGGCGCAGCCTTTAATTGTTCATATATTTCATAGGCATATGTTTTCGTTCCTTCATAAAAATAAGGATTGTACACATGACTTGCGTAAAAAACGTGTTCCTCGTTCACTGCTTTTTGTGCTGCAGCTGCAATGTCCTCTCGTGTTCCTCGAATCTCTTTTATCGTTGCGCCATGTGCTTTTATTTGTGCAATCTTTTTTGGTGACGTTTGATCACTTAAATAGATATCACAGGCAATATGACAACGTGCTGCATAAGCCGCAATCGCGGTTCCTGCATTACCACTGCTATCCGCAATCACTTTCGATACGCCTAATTCTTTTGCCTTTGTCATTAAAACAGCGGCTCCCCGGTCTTTAAAGGATAACGTCGGCATCATATAATCCACTTTTACATACGTAGTTGGCTCGGCAGGATCCAGCACGATCAGAGCGGATTGACCTTCTCCCATTGTCACCGATTCCCATGTTTTAGAACCTTTAGCAAAAGGCATCGCCTCCACATAACGCCATATGGAGTTTGGATAGTTATTCCATGCTGTAACATCGATTGTTGGTGTATCTTTTACTATATTCAATACCCCGTCACATTCACATCTCCATCTCGTTGGTGTCATATCATATGTTTTGCCACAACTGTTACAAATAAATTGATTCATCCTCCCACCCCTTTGACGCATTTTTAAGAATACTACTTAAAGTTTAGCATAACTCCTAACTAGGAAAAATTAGATAGACTTATGTCTCATCCAAAATTGCCAATGTGCCCAGGATACATTTTGCTTTACAATTCCGAATGTTGGACATGACCGCTAAATAACATCAGCCAAAAGATATTTCAAATTTAATAGTGTATGTGGTATTCTATTATTGTTAACCTATAAAAACACTAGTTAACAATAAGGTATGAAGTTCGATTAAGCTATCGTGTAAGCAAATGTAAATAAGGTTTGCTCACTTGCAGCGTAAGTTTAGGAAGGAGAAACGAATATGGATTACAGTAAATTGGCAACAGACGTGTTAAATGGTTATGAACTGACAGATGAAGAAGCACTAAGCATATTGGAGTCGCCGGATGAGAGTCTTTTGCTGCTGTTGAACGGTGCCTATCAGATTCGTAAACACTACTATGGCAACAAGGTAAAGCTGAACATGATCATCAATACCAAATCAGGCAACTGCTCGGAAAATTGTGGCTACTGTGCCCAGTCACGGGATTCGAGTGCCCCTATTGACACGTACCGGATGCTGGACAAGAAAGCCATTGTTGCTGGTGCGGAGAAAGCACAGCAGATGCGTTCTGGTACATATTGTATCGTAGCCAGCGGCAGAGGTCCGACAAATCGAGAACTAGATCACGTGATCGAAGCAGTAAAGGAAATCCGATCAACATATGACGTCAAGATTTGTGCATGCCTTGGCATTTTGAAGGATGGACAGGCGGAGCGGCTGAAGGAGGCAGGTGTGCACCGTTATAATCACAATATCAATACGTCTGAAAATCATCATGATACGATTACCACAAGTCATTCCTATCTGGACCGCGTACGAACGGTAAACGAAGCCAAGAGGGCTGGGATTTCACCGTGCTCAGGTGTTATTGTGGGCATGAAGGAAACGAGACAGGATGTGGTACAAATGGCAAAAGCGTTAAAAGAATTAGATGCGGACTCCATTCCGGTCAATTTTCTGCATGCCATCGATGGAACCATGCTGGAAGGCACCGATGAGCTCAACCCGTTATATTGCCTGAAGGTGCTCGCGATGTTCCGCTACGTTAACCCGACAAAAGAAATACGCATCTCAGGCGGTCGTGAAGTAAATCTGAAGAGTCTGCAGCCGCTTGGACTGTATCCTGCCAATTCGATCTTCATCGGCGATTATTTAACAACGCTAGGTCAGGAGGATACAGAAGATCATCAAATGCTGCGTGATCTCGGTTTTGAAGCGGATGTGATGTAAATGTTACATGGAAGGACCTGTAGATTATGTCATAGGGCTGAAAAGATATTCCATCACGTAGAAGGTATAATGGAAAAAGCCCCGAAACTTTGGGGCTTTCGCATGTGAATCTTTTTACTTATGTTGACTAAGCTCCCACAAATCCGGGATTGTAACAAATTGATACCCGTGTTTTTTCAGCGTGGGAATAAGTTTACTTACTGAATCAACCGTGCCACTTAAATCTTGTGTCCAATGGCCCGCACTATGCATTAAGATGATTGCTCCGGGATGAACATGATTAATGACTTGATTCGTTATCGCACTTTCTCCTGGGCTCCTCCAATCCTCCGTATCAAGTGACCAGCCAATGCCTTTGTACCCGAGGTTTCCAAGCGTTAATACCTGTTTTTCGTTTAATGCGCCATATGGAGCTCTAAACCATGACGTTTCTTGACCGGTCGCATGTAATATTTGTGTGCTGGTTTTACGAATTTCCCATTGCATTTTCTGTATATCTGATTCCGCTAAGTTAGGGTGCCAGAAGGTATGATTTCCAATAGCATGTCCTTCCGATACAATCCGTTTGGCTATCTCTACATGTTTTTCTACCCGCGTTCCCACTAAGAAAAAAGTAGCTTTCACTTGGTTTTTCTTTAAAATATCCAAAATTTCTGGTGTGTATCGCTGGTCTGGGCCGTCATCGAATGTGAGAGCAATGATCTTCTCATCTACTTCACCTTCATACAACATGAGATTAGGGAATTTAGCTTGTAACGGATACTTGGTTGATTGGGCATGAGAGGTTATAGGGAAATTACATGTTAGAAGTAGTGAAATTCCTAAGAAGAGAAAAACTCGAGGCAACATGGACAGCACTCCTTCCTTTTTTCATCCTTATATATTTCATCTATTTCCAATAAAATATGCAGAGTTTCCTATGCTTAGCGCTTTGCACAAGATCAAAGGCATTCATCATGAAATATCCTGTCTGCTCTGCATTGCTCAATAGCACATGGCTATAGTAGAGGTCATTGAGCAAAAATAACATGCCCTCCTATTTTGCCAACATGTTTTGCCTCATTTAAGCCACTTTACATGCTGTTCCCCATAAAAATTTTTCAATATATACGCACTCGCAGGCACGCGTAAGGTCTGAAAGGCTAGTAAAAAATCTTTGTTGTCATAGGCTACTTCCTTGAAGGAAATGTCCAATTGCCCTTCATTCCCGATCTGTATTTTTGCATAGGGCGCAAAGGGTTGGTGGTTGCAGCCTAAAGCACCAGGATTCAGGTAGAGCTTTTTATTGGATTTGAAGTGATGAATAATATGATGGTGTCCGAAACAAATCACATCAGCCTTTGAGTGCTGATAGAGCATATCAAGCTTCTCGGCGGAAGGATGCCAATCAATCGGAGAGAATTGGTCCTTCTCCTGTAAGTGATAATGCAGGAATAAAAAACGCTTTCCGTTAATGGTTTGCGTTCTGGTCATCGGCATATGTACTAAAGCGGGAACGAATGCTTTGTCTAAGCGCTCGGCAATCCAATAATGATGTTTTCTTTCCTCCCCTGTACTGAGCGGCTCCTTGCCATCGAGGATTCGTAATACAGACTCTTCATGATTGCCTCTGATAAAAGAAATATCTGTACGTGACAGTAACAAATCCAATACCTCATTGGTTTGATGACCAATCCCGATTAAATCACCGAGACAATAAATATGTGCGACTTGTTTATCCTGATCAATATCATCCAAAACAGCTCGTAACGCTGCAGCATTACCGTGGATATCGGTGATTATTGCTATTTTGCTTGTTAAGAAAATCACATCCTCATGTTAAAAGTCATCAAGCACAAACATCGAAATGCAGATAAACATAACGATCAGAGAAATTATGCTGATCAAATTTGCTGTATTTTAGTATACTGGTTTCATCTCTTCAAAATACCAGAATCATGATGATAAACGAGACTAGCATTAATATGCCGCTAATACCTAAAAATAAATAATAATCGACGCTTGTGGTGTGTAAAAACTCAAAATACCAGAACAGCAAAAACAAAAAAACAGAAAATAACGTTAGGATAAAGGTTAAAGTTATGAAGTGTATTAAAGCTTAAGTATCCATCTATAAGTTGAAATCATGCATGTTTATCAACCTTCTGTGTTATAGTACTCAAGTATAATACATACAACAGGAGGTTTTTTCACATGGAAAAAAGCAAGTACCAGCAAGGCATGGATAAATTAATGGAATACACACTAGAAGGTAATGATGAGGTGTCCACGCACCTGAAAATTTCAGAGGATTTGGCTGATATCGCACCGGATGTCGGAAAATATATCATCGAGTTTGCATACGGTGACATCTATTCCCGTGATGGACTGGAGAACAAACAACGTGCGCTTGTGACGCTCGCATCCCTTGTTACACAAGGAACCGAGCCACAAATCGAACTACATATTAACACAGGACTTTCAGCAGGACTAACGAAAAAGGAAATTGTCGAGAGCATTATTCAGCTGATTCCATACACAGGTTTTCCTCGTGTCTTAAATGCCCTAACTATTGCGAAAAAGGTGTTCGCGGTAAGAGAGGAAGAAAGTGCTGAATAAGCTGAACCGTGTCTGGAAAAAGATGTATCATATGGCTGGTGCATCTTTTTTTGATGTGAAAAGAAGTAGATGATTGTAGATGATGTAAAGCGGAACTGTATAACATTGTGGTAATTTGTGTGATAAGCACAAATATGCTCCGTGTCCTGCTAGGCTGATAAATGAATTAACTTCCTTGCTGCTTTCGCCGAAGAATCCTTGGAGTAAGGGCAGAGTGATCATTAAGATAGGTTCTTATGGACAGTTCAATATGTTAATTCAAATTTTTGTCCGTAAGAATCAGTCTTATGACCATTTTAAAAGGAAAATTGAAAAAAGTGTTCATAAGAATCATCTTTTGGACCATTATAGGTAGCTATTCGCTTTACAACAACGTTTACAACACGAATACATACGGTGTGTTGAGACGGAATGCCGATACTACTCTATAGGCCTCCTCATAATCATTACTCTTTTTGAATAAAATCATCTAAGACAGTAAGCAAAGGATGATGTACATGCCTCGAGCCAGAAGAAAAAAATCAAAAAATAAAGGAATCGTTTACCTTTTATTAATCATAATGGTCGCTGTGGTTGCGCTCTTTATTCTCTTCACACAACAGCCAACAAAGGACGATCAAAAGCAGGAAGACACGACTGAATCCGAAACGGAAAAACCAGCAGAAAATACTGATCAAATCGCTAACACGATCGAACAAATCCATTCTGCAGCTGCAAAAGGAACCGTTCCTGATATCCCTTTTGTTGCAGGAGAAACAAGCTATCAGCAAGTGCAGGACGAATGGGGAGATCCTGATCAATCATCGCAAGTAAATGGTGCAATCTATGCAGTGTTTGCAGACAAAACAATTGGCTATCAGCAGGAGATGGTCTTTGACATTCGCTCTGCGGCAGGGTCCATCCAAACCATTACGTATCAAGCGATTACCAAAACATTAGGAGAACCGACCGATACGCGTTATTTTCAGGATGATACCCATAATCAAGTTATCTTAGTCTCCCACACAGAATCCGGATACGAGCTGAAATGGATTTTACCTCAACCATCTGAATCAAACGAAAATCCGACCGTTGATCATATATCCGTTTATACAGAGCCATCAGCACCCAGTAATGAGAAAGCGAGTATTTCGAGTGTAGTTGCGGAGATGAGCCTGCGTGAAAAAATAGGACAAATGATTCTCGCGGGTGTTTCTGGAACAACACTTGATGCAGATACCCAGAACCTGATCACAGAACATCAAATCGGCGGCTTTATTTTTTACGCGAACAATTTAAAAACACCAAAGCAAACGGTGCAGTTGTTCAATCAGATAAAAAGGAAAAATGAAGGCAATCGACTTCCGCTATTTCTAAGTGTCGATCAGGAGGGCGGGGAGGTTGAGCGATTGCCAGGAGATTTAATCTCTTTTCCTACTAATCAGGAGATTGGCGAGAGAAATAATGCACAGTTTTCCTATCAAGTCGGTGTTCTGTTAGGGCAGGAGTTAAACGCATTCGGATTCAATCTCGATTTCGCCCCGGTCATGGACGTCAACAGTAACCCGGACAATCCGATTATCGGCAACAGATCGTTCGGTGATAATCCAGAAGTCGTCAGTAAGCTCGGGGTGGAGACGATGAAAGGGATTCTGTCGCAGGATATTATCTCTGTGATCAAACATTTCCCGGGACATGGTGATACCTCTGTCGATTCCCATTTGCAGCTTCCAACCGTTAATAAAGAGGTGGCCGAATTAGAACAATTGGAGTTAGTGCCTTTTGAACGGGCAATTGCGAACGGGGCAGACGTAGTGATGGTGGCACACATTTTATTACCTGCGATCGATCCGGAATATCCTTCATCGATGTCACGAGCGGTAATCACAGACATTTTGCGGGGAAAATTGGAATTCGACGGTGTAATCATGACAGATGATATGACGATGAAGGCGATCACCAACAATTATTCGATTGGATCCGCAGCGGTTCAATCAGTGAAAGCGGGCAATGATATTCTGTTGATCGCACACGGCTATAACAATGTCGCAGAAGCCATTGAGCAGGTAACGAAAGCTGTTCAACAAGGTGAAATATCCGAGCAAAGAATAAATGAAAGTGTAACAAGAGTGATCCAATTAAAAAGAAAATATGAGCTGACGAATGAAAACGTGGATGCAGTAGATATCGATAAGTTGAATCAATCGATCAAAAACGTGGTAAATTAAACCACAAGGATGAATTAGCGCACGAAAAAGTGAGGGATTAGCCGATAGCTGTTGTCTATCGGACAATATGTGTTTGAAGAGGAGAGGAGATGTCCGATAGCCCCCTCTGTCACCAAAAATAATCGAGAAAAGGTGATACACCCAAGAAGAGCAAAGCGTGTCAGAAATCTCGCTCTCTTCCTCCATATCCACCTTTTACGCAAACAAACATGACGAAGAGCAACACTATCTAAAAGCATTTCTCTCCGCCCGGCTTTTACCATCATTATATTAATTCACTAAAACAGGTCCAACCAGGAATTCTGGTTTATTCCCGAGTGCGAGCTTGCATATGTTGTCATAACTGATTTGTTTATGATTCCATAGCAGCTGGCGTACTTCGGAAAAATCGACGTCTTTTTTCAGCTTTTCCATTTCGCGTTCGTAAATGGAAAGGACGTAACTGGTTTGTGCTTGTGGCAAGAAACGGTGTGCGTCTTCTCCCATGATTAAGCATCCCATATATTGAAAGCCATATTGCAGCTGTCTCGTTAATTTGATGGCATTGATAAACTTCGTAAACTGATTTGGATAATCACCTTGCAGCTTGGCTAAATCGGTCTTGACTACATGCAGATCCTGAAAACTTGATGTAACAATCATTTATTTATTCCTCCTATTAGTCCCAAGGTTTTTCCAGCGACATCTTCTGAATTAAAGCAATGTTCTGCTCGCGTTTGGCGTTTCGAATCTGGACGCGTTCACTGCTTGTCTCGTGCAAATATTGTTCTTCCGGTGTGACTGGTATGACGGGAGGAACGCTTGTCGGCTTGCGATTAGTATCTAATGCAACAAAAGTGAAAAAAGCTGTTGCAGCAAAGCGGCGTTCACCTGTTTCTAAATTCTCCGCGATGACCTTACAGAAGATTTCCATCGAGCTTTTTCCTGTGTTGGTCACAAACGATTCGATACAAACCGAATCAGATTGCAGAATCGGTTCGATGAAGTTGACCGTATCGGTGGATGCCGTCACACATTCCTTCACTCTGGAATGTCTTCTCGCCGACAACGTGGCACATGCATCCATTTTCTTCATTAAAACGCCACCGAAAAGGGAATTATAATTATTTAAATCATTTATGAGAACTTGATCTGTTTGCACAACTCGAGTATCTTTCATTTTCATTGCTTCCACCATCATTCATCTCCTGCTTTTTATGTTAGACAAGATAGTCTATACGAGCGTCCAGAAACCAGGGGGTCCCTTTGGATCGTCGCATAACTCTTCAACGGACGCTCTGTACCTTTTTTGCTTCGACTAAATTATAACGCCAGCTTTCAGCATAAGTACAATGCCAATCTTTCATGGTGTATATAACAAAAATGTATGGAAGCGAACACAAAAAAATCTGCTATCGATGCGGACGATCGATAGCAGATTTACACTAATTTATCTTTGGCGTAAGAGATAAATGTTTTATTCGTTTGCGATACATAGGTGTCTTTTTTTCAGATGAACGCTAAATTCCATTCCACGACAGGCTGTGAGATCGAGAGGCTTTGGACATTGCCAGACAATTCTTTGCTAGTGCTTTCCGGCAATAAGGTAATGCCAAGTTCAGAAGCGACCATTTCTTCAATGAAATCCAATTGCGATGTTTCGGACGTGATTTTTGGCTGGAATCCTACTTGATTGCATGCATCGAGTATAATATTGCGTAATTCAAAATCCTGATTAAACATGATGAAGGCATCGTCTTTCAATTCATCCAAGTGTATATGCTCGCGGTCTGCCAGAGGATGGGAAGGATGCACAACCGCGGACAAAGGTTCGGCGACAAAGGATACACAATCGATCGCATGATTTTTCTGACTCAGTACGATGACGCCGCAATCTAATTGTCCGTTCATGACCTTGTTTTCGATAATTTTTGAGCCATTCTCTTCCAGTTGAAAAGTAATCGCAGGATATTCGAGATGAAAAGCACCGATTAATTTCGAGAAGAAAAAAGAATGAATGAAAGTCGGAAGTCCGATTCGGATATGCCCGGTATGAACGGTGTGGAGAGAATGGAGATCCTCCTCTAATTTGTCCATTTTCTCTACAATGGAAACCGCGTGGTTATGTAATAATTCTCCGGCATCGGTTAACAGAATCTTCTTCCTTGTTCGAATAAACAGGGAGTTCTGCAATTCTGCTTCCAGTGATTTAATAGCACGACTGAGAGCTGGCTGTGTGATGTACAGGTTCTCGGCAGCCTGTGTGAAGCTTCTCGTCTTCGCTATTTCTAAAAAATATGTAAGATGTTTAATATCCATTGGATAACCTCCCTTTCAGATGGCGATTTGTTATAACCATCATAGTCATTTTAGATAGCTTGTACAAGTAAACTTTTTGAAAAAATCATACAACGTTCCACGTGAATCATCAAATGATGAGGTGTTTTGACAAAAATATGGCAATATAACATGATAAAAGACGCAAGAAACGGCAAGATACCGAAAGCAGTATGTATTTGAGATGGATCAGAGCTCAGTTTCGCACATCCGTTCACACCGATTGTTATCCGAATTGTGTAAACCCGTACATAGAAATTATACTGTATGTGAAAAATCTAATAGCGGAAAAGGAGTGTCGAAAGATGAAAGATTTCTATCATTCCAGAATTAAAGGCATGCCTTCTATTGTGGAGAGAAAGGAACCCATCATTCACGGCTCAACAGCGGAGGACGGTCCTTTAGCGCAAAAGGAATTGGATTTTTATGAGAAAAATGGTTATTTATTTAAGCAAAACTTCTTCTCAGAGGAAGAGGTAAAGGCCTTGCAGAAGGAGTTACAGCGCAACATGCATGACAACCAAACCTCTGATGAGCCATATGTCGTTCGCGAATCGGAAGGCGATGAGATTCGTTCCGTCTTTGATGTCCATCACAATGATGCATTCTTTGAGGATTTATCGTCACATGAACGGATCGTCAACATTGCCCAGCAATTACTCGGAAGTCAGGTTTACATAAACCAGTCGCGGATTAATTTTAAACCTGGCTTTAAAGGAAAGGGATTTTATTGGCATTCCGATTTTGAAACATGGCACATGGAAGATGGCATGCCTAACATGCGTGCGGTTAGCTGCAGTATTATTCTAACCGATAACTATTCCTATAATGGCCCGTTATTATTAATCCCTGGTTCCCACAACTATTTCGTCCAATGTGTTGGGGAAACACCGGAAGATCATTTCAAGCAGTCGTTAAAAATGCAAAGTCTTGGTGTACCAGATCATGATAGTATTAACTGGTTATTAGAAAAAGGCGGCAGAATCGACAGCGCGACAGGACCAGCCGGCTCAGTATTGTTCTTCGAATCGAATACGATGCATGGTTCGAACGGCAATATTTCGCCGTTACCGCGTAGTAATGTCTTCTTCGTTTTTAACAGTATCGAAAATAAGTTAGTTGAACCATTCGCGAATGTGCCGGCAAGACCGGATTTTGTCGCGAATCGAACGAATATAAAACCGATTGAACCGAAAGCATTTGATCTTGGGAAGAAGAGCGCTTCGGTGTATTGATGGAGATAATCCCGCTAGCTGGTCTAGCGGGATTAATTTTACGTTAGGAAAGTATAAAATTCTAGCGAAGAAGCAGTTCGACGTAGTAAAAATGTAAAGTGTACCAAGTATAAGAAAAACTCAGCACTCGCTATAAGAGGAGGCGAATGCTGAGTTTTTTTAATGCTTCCGCATTCCTACGATAATCCAGCAAATCCCCAATGACCATGCTGTGAAAATGAAATTCCACGATGTTAAATGAACCCCTGAATCTGGATAATAGTAAAGACTATACCATATCTCATATAAAACATTTAATAGTAATGTTACCGCTGGTCCGAGTAATAGCTTATTCGTAAATACAGTGACCAAGACCCCTGCGCCGATGACCACAGCGGCACAATGATGAGCTGCATAACAAAAGGATCGATACGATGTCGCCCCTTCCAATTATTAACACAGATATGTAGTTATCGTACAAGCGTGTACCTTAAGAGAGTACCCCCCCATTTCTATTATTTTTTAGTTTCGCAAGGTAAACAATAAAGGTAATCAAAATGATGATAATTCTGTTACTTATTAATCATTTTATTTTTTTAATAGATAATATGTTGAGTAAATTATATATTTATAGTAATCTTATTCTAGAAAGCTTTGTAAGCGATTTACTAACTTGTCGCAGTAAAAAGGGGGGCTTGTATGTAGAGTGAACAAAAAGCATAACAAACAGGCTTATCTTTAGAAGAGTGAGCTATACTCTTCTACATAAGCATGCTGTTCAGCTGCACATTTCCGTATACATCAAGACATACTTCCGATAGAACAAGAAAAATGAACACGCTCTCATAAAGAAGGATGAGCGAAAGGAGAAGGAATGGAATGATTACAAGTTGGAAAAAAGTATCTATTATTGGTCTTTTATTAATCTTAACACTCCCGATAACCGTACTTGGAGACGAGCAAGAGGGACCAATCAATTTTGACCGTGCTTCTGTACATGATCCATCTATTATTAAAGCGAAGGATGGCACGTATTACGTGTTCGGTTCCCACATCGCCGTTGCGGAATCCAATGATTTAAGCAACTGGAATTCGATCGTGGATCAGGAATACCAAACGCCTGAAAATAACCCAATCTATGGCAACTTATCTGAAAATCTCGCAGAATCATTCGAATGGGCAGGGGAAGATGATGCCGATAGTACAGGCGGTTATGCTGTCTGGGCACCAGATATTTTCTGGAACAAAGACTATGTTTGGGAAGATGGTTCCACAGGTGCTTATATGCTGTATTACAGTGTTTCTTCCACTTATATCCGCTCAGCTATTGGTATCGCGGTATCTAAGAATGTGGAAGGTCCATTTGAATACACGGACACGATTATGTACTCCGGGTTTACCAATAAAGAAAGCTATGATGCGAATAGTGATGTGAATAAACATTGGGAAAATACGAATATTTCTGAACTGATCGAGGATGGTACGATCAAGGAGGCCAATCCGGACTGGTTTACCGAAGAAGGCAACTTCAACAACGCGCTTTATACGAATGCGATCGATGCCAATATTCTCTATGATGAGAATGGGGACCTGTATATGACATACGGCTCCTGGTCAGGCGGTACGTATATTTTAGAATTGGATAAAGAAACAGGTACACCGATCTATCCAGGCGAAGATGGCACAACGGAAGACGGCAGAATGATTGATCGCTACTTTGGTACGAAAATTGCTGGTGGCTACGGACGATCTGGTGAGGGAACGTATGCCGTTTACGATGAAGAAACCGGTTATTATTACCTTTACATTACGTATGGTGGACTAGCTTCTGATGGCGGCTATCAAATGCGCCAGTTCCGGTCAGAAAGTATTGATGGTCCGTATGTAGATGCTGCTGGAAACGAAGCTGTTTTTCCTGAAAGCTTCGATAATGGTGTAGGTAATTTCCCAGGGAATGATGATCATAAAAATATTGGGAATAAGATGATGGGGAACTTCCTGTTTAAACGAGACTATGGTGAAGAAGGTACAGGAATTGGTACCGGATATATGGCGCCTGGTCACAACTCGTATTTAATTGATGAAGAGCTTGGAAAAGAATTCATTGTGACACATACACGTTTTCCACAGGAAGGGGAAATGCATCAGGTTCGTGTGCACCAAACGTTTAAAAATAGTGATGAATGGCCAGTGCCAACGCCGTATCACTATGCAGGAGAAGAAATCGAAGCAGTTTCCGAAGCAGACGTTACCGGGGACTACAAATATATCAACCATGGCAAAGAAATTACCGGTGAGCTAACCGAATCGACATGGGTGCAATTAAATGAAGACCATACACTTTCTGGTGCTGTTACAGGAACATGGGAGCTGTATGATGATTACCGTGTGGCGATCACTGTCGACGATAAAACATACGATGGTGTGTTCATCCGCCAATATGATCCGACATCCGAGGAATGGGTCATGACGTTTAGCGCGATGTCTGATGAAGGTGTGGTGATCTGGGGGAGTCATACCGAAAGTAAAGACGATCAAGAAGTAGTAGATGGCGTGAAACAGGAATTAAGCGAAAGTCTTCCCGAACGCGCTATTTCTGACCTGAACCTACCAACAATGGCAACGCAGGGAACGGAAATCACATGGGAGTCCTCTCATCCAGAATTGATCTCAACGGAAGGTGTTGTCCATCGACCGTCATCTGATTCGGAGGATGCCAATGTAGAATTGACAGCGACGATTTCGTTAGGAGAGGTGACGGAAACATTCACGGTAACAGTAACCGTTCCGGCAAGAGAAGAAGGTGGATTGTCCGCCTATTATGACTTCAGTGATGGTTTCTCAGATCGTTCAGGTAATCAGGAGGATGCAACTGTCACAGGGGATCGGATCAATAACACTGGCGGAGAGATTACCTTTGCAGAAGGTATCGCCGGTCAGGCAGCGAAATTTGATGGTACATCAGGATTAAAGCTGGCGAATGGGTTAATTGCCAGTGATCAGTATTCGATCTCACTATGGATGAAGCCAGAGGAAATCACGGAATTCACGACCGCCTTTTTCGGTGCAAGAACGGAAAATAACTGGATAAGCGTTGTGCCGAATGCACAGAGTGTTACCAAGGTATGGGCTCATAATGGGGATGACTGGTATGATGCAGCATCCGATTCGATTATTCCTGCAGGAGAGTGGTCACATTTCGCTTTTACCGTTGATGAAGGCAAAGCAACCGTCTATATCAATGGCGAAGAAAAGTTCTCGGATGGAAATTTTCCTGATGTCTTTACAACAGAAAATGCCCAATTCAGTTTAGGTGTCAACTTCTGGGATACACCATTTAAAGGGTTGATGGATGAGGTTCGTGTCTATGATGGTTTAGTCCTTCCGGCAGAAGAAGTACAGGCATTATATGACAATCCTGGAGCAGAAGAAGAGGATGATTCAGAAGACAAGGAAGACGAAGATAAAGATGAAGATGAAGAAGACGTGCAGGAAGATAAGGAAACGGTAATCGGGAATCTGGATGATTTAGCAAAAGATCAGAATACCTACCAAGCGGAAGTCGACAAGAAGAAGACGATTATCAAAAAAGAAGTAGTGGATCAGCTGAAGGATACCGATTATATTGTCTTACAAATGGAGAACGTCCATGTGAAAATCCCGGTATCTATCTTAAAAGGTAAAGATGATATTGCATTCGAATTAGGTGAGGTATCAGATACGCTTCAAGCGAAATATGATAATGCTGTCAGTGACTTCTATGACTTCACGCTAACATCTAATGGCGAAGCGATCAGTCTGGATTCACCAGTAACGCTAACATTCAACGTCGATAAAGAAAAAATCTCAAATTGGGAATCTCTCAAAGTAGCGTATATTGACGAGAATGGCGAACAAAAAGAGGAAATCGTGCCAACCAGCGTGAATAAAGAAACCGCTGAGGTAGTGGCAGATGTCGAGCACTTCAGTATTTATGGCGTATTGCAAGTAGCGGATGAAGGTACAAATGGTGGAGGTTCCACAGACGACGGAGCTGAAAGTGGAACAGATGATCCAGGGTCTGACGGAGACGAAACAGATGGTAATGGTGCCACAGAAAATGGTGGTGACGCAGGCGATGACGGTCAATCCACCGGAGGAGAAACACTGCCAGAGACGGCGACCAACCAATACAATTTGCTGGTAATGGGTGTCCTGTTCATTGTAGCAGGTGCTGGTGTGTTTTTCATAGTAAGAAAGAGAAAACATATGGCAAATTAATGCAGCATAAGCCCCTTCTTGGATGAGGGGGCTTTTTTCATTAGTCGTCTAAAAGTTAGCAGATGAGAGAATAAAACATCCCATTTCGTGACAAACTAATAGTAGTAAGTAAATTCGCTTAGGGAATCGTACAATTTGAATGATATACAACAAAAGAAGAGACTCATACTCCCACTTATTTTCTACTAAGGACTAATCATTATATTTGAAATGAATGAGCTTCTACAAGTTGGATCATTGTGAAAGGGCTAACAACCACGTATGGACTAATAGATGAAATCTCCTATTCTTGTAACAGGGATACAACCACCACCACGTGCGAAAGGATTACTTACAAAAATAGATAGTAATATGGAGACGAGAGGATAAAGAAGGAAGTTAGCCTATCCAAACTGATTGCAGGGGAACAATTGGGAACTATCATTCCTGTGTAACTGCATGTTTAAAAAAATCCAACTACTTATGAAGCAGGTAAAATACTTTTTATGACGCCAAAAGACGAAAATGGAATAGCAACGGTTACTTAGGGATACGTTAGCTGATCGACTGGATAGGCCAGCACTGTTAAAACGTTCAAAGGAAGGAGAGCTGGCAAATATGATGACAACGTATGAGGCTCTAATGTTAACGATATCTTTTGGAGCTTTAATTGTGGCGATTTTGTCTTTTACGCATCGAAAGTAGTCGCAGCCTATTCCTTCAGTAACTGTTAAGAAAGAGAGAACACATATGGTGGCAAATTGATTCTGATTATGAAACCAATTTGCCGGCCATGTGTGTTTTTTGTCATAAAGAGAGAAGCAGGCTTTGTACCATGAACATGCTGTAGCAATGATGACAAATAATAGTTTGAATAGAAAATAAACACAAGTCACTCGACCACAAAAGGGAAATGCGAGAGGCGTAGTGAACGAAAGCGGGCCCTATTCGGTCACAAGCGAGGGAAAAGGGAGACGTAGTGAACGAAAATGGGCCCTATTCGACCACAAGCAAGGAAAAAAGGGGACGTAATGAACGAAAGCGAGCACTATTCGATCAAAAGTAAAAAATTCGAGAAGCGTAATAAACGAAAGAAAGGCTGTTTCCTACAAAGCGTCTTTTATTAAATTTCGCTATTAATACCCATCACAGATAATCGATAAAATTTAGCTAACTTATGATTTGATTTATTGGTCAGGCGAATGCCGAGTTATTCTACTAATTGTTTGGAAGCGCAGTGGATTGTGGGTGGACTCTTCATCCAATTAATGGTAATCTGTTTTGGTAGTATCATTTATAGTATCTGAAACCGACAATGTGGCAATACTTACTATTCTTTAAAGGTATAGATAAGGAGACTAGAAAAATGAAAAAGTACTTTTTTCTATTGTTATTTTCATTACTTGTATTATTATCAGCCTGTACACAACAAGGTGAAGCAGAGCCTGTTAATGATTCGGGTGTTATTAATGATGGAAAAGTGTTAGGCTATGCGTACACCATAACACTAGAACAAGGTGAATTTACTTGGAAGATTGGTAATAAAAAGAATACGACTACTATTATAGAAGGCGCGGAGAATGAACAGAATTTAGCCAATTTTAAGAAAGCGGTTGATGATAGCTACGTAGAATTGGTCGATTTCATTATCACGATAGCCTATTTATTGATTGTTGCGGTGACCACACTTATCTTATATAAGAAGAAAAGTAATATGCTGAAAGGTGGCGGTGTTATTATCGCTCTCATCACCATTTTTTCACTGTGCCATGCGGTGGTTACTGCAGTCGATATAAGCCATGCCTTCCAAGAAGCAGAATACTTTTATTTGCTGTTAACGAATTAATAATGGGGGATAACATGGGGAAGACAGAATGGGATATGCAAGAAGTGAAGTATTTGAAGAAGATTAATTTGGTTCAAACGAATGTTATCTTGCTGGTTTGTTTCGTTCTGTATAGTAGTTTTGTGGCATATGCAGGGGACACACTCGTTATTTTTACAACAGTTTGTGCGTTTTGCTGGATATTAACAGTTCTTGATGTAACACCTTAAAAACCGGGAAGGCGATCGGTACAAAGGTTAGTAAGCGAGTAGCGGATTTTGATAAAGCATATAAAGGAGAAAAATGCTGGAAGCAACTAAGAATAACTAGAAGCATCGTTATCGGCAGTGTGAGTCTAACTTTATCGGTGGCTTTATTGTTCGGTGGTTCTAACGAGAAAAATGTCGGGTTTATACTTATATTCAGTTATGTTGTAGGATGGGCTGTTCATAATATTGGGGAGATTATGCGGATTCGTGATTTTTGAACAAGTCGGAGCAGATGCGATTTTACTGTCCCGTTTCCCCAGATATACTCTGGCACAGGGGGAAACGAACTTCTCCCAATGTCATATTCGAACACAAGAGAGAGGCGCAATGAATTAAATTCTTTGCTAGTATTCTATTTATAATAGGATCACTTATAGCATGATAAATGAATGGATTTGACGCTCTTGGTAAAAGTAAAATCATAATTATACTTGATACTAAAAGCTAAGAGTCTGTCATTATCGCGTTACTAATCGTTATTTTATTATATAATGCGGGGGTCACTCTATTCGATTTAAGTCGTGCTTTACAAGATACAGTATTATGGATTCTTAACTTATTCATAAAAAGGGAGGATAAAATGTCTGTGTCAGGCTGGGATATACGAGAGGTTAAGCGTTTGAAAAAAATAAAATTAGTCCAAACTAACCTGTTCCTGCTGTTTTGGTTCGCATTCTATATAAGTATTGTAGAAATGGGAGGGAATTCTTATTTCCTTTTTGGATTTTTATGTGTATGTAGCTGGGTCTTAACAGCAATGGTGTTATATACCTTAAAACGGGAAAGACAATCGGAACCAAGGTGGTGAAGCGTGTAGCGGCCTTTGACAGAGATTTTCGCGGCGAGGAGCGCTGGAAGCGACGAACAATGATAGAGGCAGTCATAGTAGGGGTAATGAGTGCTGGCTTTACCGTTTGCTTGTTTGTTCTGGATCTGGATTTCGGCGATTTAGAATTAGACTATCCTATCGATATTTTGCCCTTGATTGGGGGCTGGGTTGGCCATAATATTGGTGAGATATTTCGATTGCTTGATTTGTGAAAAATGAGTAAGTGTGGGAACTATTTAATGAAAATTTTATTATGATTGGTGGTAGGGAATAGGAATTGTAGCTATTGTTCAAAAAAGGGGAGGATAAAAAATGAATCGTACCCTTGTCGGAATCTCATTACTATTCATTGCTGCCTTTATATATGCGAGTAAGTTAATCAGCACCGCAATATTGGTTGCAAGCTACGACATCATAAACTCAGCAAATTGGGCAGCTATGCTGGATATGGCTCCAGCAGCAATTGACATCGTTATCTGGATTTCTCTTATATTGGGCTCTTTATTAATTATCTTAGAAGAGTGTCTCAAACTAAAAAATTAAGAAAGCATCTTTACAAGAAGATGCTTTCTTAGATTACATACGATTCTATAACAATAGCTCCTGTTCTTATTACTGTCACCTTCCAGAGGTCCAATGCAATTATATTCATTGCGAACAACACATTGTATACCAATTCAACCAAGAGACAAAAATCAATTCAAAAAGTTACCTTCATCACTAGCCGATTTTTAATTAGCTTGCTATAATGAGAATAATAAAAATGGAAATGCGTGGATAAGGAATAGTACGTGCTAACTTGTTCTCAGAAAGTTGCTGGCTGATGAGAAGCAATAACAGGGAAGCAGGGAACTCGCCTTAGAGCAGACTTAGTGAAATCTGAATTCATGTAGAAATTAGCTAAGGACGGAACCTAGCCGTTACACGGGAAGGATATAAGACAAATCTGTCTGTATCGGATAAGTGCATGATAATAATATCATGAAATCGGGGTGGTACCGCGTAAGCATCAGTCTTTCGTCTCCATAGCAATTGCTGGAGAAGAAGGGCTTTTTTTATACCCTGGAAAAGCATGAAATTTTAGCAATGAAGAAGTTCGACGTCGTAAAAATGCAGCCTGTACCAAGTATAAGAAAAACTTCGGCACTCGCTAAAAAGACGAGGCAAATACCGAGTTTTTCTAATATTCAAATTTAAGGGAGGAATATACAATGTTTGATCATCAAAAATACGAAAAGCAATACTTTTTGCCACCAACTGTTTCTTATGACTGGGTGAAGAAAGAAACGATAGAGAAAGCTCCGACATGGTGCAGTGTGGACCTGCGGGATGGAAATCAGGCGTTGCCGATACCGATGAATTTAGAAGAAAAGCTGGAAATGTTTCAATTTTTAGTAGATATCGGTTTTAAAGAAATAGAAGTTGCATTTCCAGCTGCCTCTGATACAGAATTTAATCTGTTGCGGACACTGATTGAACATAATATGATTCCTGATGATGTCACGATTATGGTGATCACGCAGGCAAGAGAGCACATTATCCGCAGAACGTTTGAAGCGGTTCAAGGTGCGTCCAAAGCCATTGTCCATTTATACAATTCGACTTCAGAAGCACAGCGGAGACAGGTCTTCAGGAAAACCAAGGATGAGATCAAGCAAATTGCTGTAGACGGAGCCATTTTAGTAAAAAAACTGGCAGAGGAAACAGAAGGCAATTTTTATTTCCAATACAGTCCGGAAAGTTTTCCAGGAACAGAAGTGGATTATGCGTTAGATATATGTAATAGTGTGTTAGATATTTGGAAGCCAACACCTGAGCATCAAGCCATTATCAATATTCCGACAACAGTAGAGAATGCGATGCCTCATATTTTTGCAAGTCAAATTGAATATATTCATAAAAACCTATCTTATCGTGATGGTGTCAGGTTATCCATTCATCCACATAATGACCGCGGCTGTGGGGTGAGTGATGCGGAGTTTGGTGTTCTTGCTGGTGCAGAAAGAGTAGAAGGAACCTTGTTCGGCATAGGAGAACGTACTGGAAATGTCGATCTTGTTACTTTGGCAATGAATATGTATTCCCAAGGATATGACCCCAAATTGAATTTTAATAACTTAGAAGCGATTCGTAAAAAATATGAAGGACTGACAAGAACGGCAGTATATGAAAGACAGCCATATTCCGGCGATCTTGTTTTTACAGCATTTTCTGGATCACATCAAGATGCTATCTCCAAATGCATGAAATACCGGAAGGAAAACCAGATAGAAAAATGGGATGTGCCGTATATTCCAGTGGATCCCATGGATTTGGGGCGAAATTATCAAACCGATGTCATTCGGATAAACAGCCAGTCCGGCAAAGGCGGGATCGGGTATATCCTCGAAACAAATTACGGCATTAAGCTTCCGTATAAAATGAATGAAGAAATGGGATATGCCACGAAAAAAGTATCAGATCAGACAAATAGAGAGTTGGTTTCCGAGGAAATCTACCAAGTCTTTAAAGAGCAGTATATTGATTATTGCCCACATTTCCAACTGATTGATTACCGCTTTGAAAAAGGAGAGAAACGGGAAGTTACCTTGACATTACAACAAACCAATCAGAGCATGGAATTACAAGGAGAAGGTACTGGAAGCTTAGATGCAGTCAGCAATGCACTTAAGATAGCTTTTCATCTTGATTATGAACTGGAAGTGTATGAGCAGCATTCCTTAGGAAAAGATTCTCTGGCAGAAGCCTGCGCACAGATCGGGATCTCACATAAAGGGCAAATGTATTGGGGTGCTGGAATTGATGAGGATATTATGAGGGCTTCGGTGCAGGCATTAGTGGTCGCAGTTAATAGACTGTTAGCTGCTAACTAGATGAAATAAAGGTACTATTATACCTGGTGGGAGTGAGCATTCCATGCAAATAAAAAGAATCTACGAACAACCAGCCGAAACCGATAATATTCGCATACTAGTCGACCGCGTCTGGCCAAGAGGCGTCTCAAAAAAGAATGCGAAGCTGGACTTATGGCTGAAAGAAATTGGCCCATCGCCCAGTCTCCGTAAATGGTTCGGTCATGATCCAGATAAGTTTGCTGCATTTCGAACAGAATATCTGCAGGAATTAAGAGATGACGATGAGAAGAGAAAAGCGTTGGCGAAGTTAAAGGACTGTTACGAGGAGCATAACGGAGAGATCACGCTCCTTTTTGCAACGAAAGAGCTGCAGTATAACCATGTGGTAATCTTAAAGGAGCAGCTTGAAACAGCATAATAAGCAGTATGCATTCACAAGGAATCCATTCTGTGTAATAATATGTATATAAATTACATTTTTTACAAAATACGGTGTGGAGGGGATTTTTTGTGAAAAAGGCAGGTATTGTTGGCGGGCTTGGCCCAGAATCAACCGTGGACTACTATCCAACATTTATCGCAAAATATCAAGACAAGTTGAACAGCAAACAGGTGCTGCCAGAGCTGTTCATCAACAGTATTAATATGTATAACGTTTTTGCTTGTATCAGCGAAAACAGATTGAATGACTTGATCGAATATGTTGGGGACGCGGTACAAAAACTGGAAGCAATCGGCGCAGATTTTATCGTGATCTCAGCCAATACCTCGCATATTGTCTTTGAGGAAGTCAGGCAGCAAACAAAGGTACCAATGATCAGCATCGTGGAGGCAACTTATGAAAAGGCCACAGAACAAGGATTAAAAAAAGTAGGGCTGCTCGGTACTAAATTCACGATGGAGCATGACTTCTTTAAAAAGCCATTCCTGGATAATGGGAAAGAAATCGTCGTTCCAAGTGAACAAGATCAGCTGTTCATACATGAAAAAATTGTCGAAGAGTTAGAGAATGGCATCGTCAACCCGGAGACGAAGCAATCTTTTCTGGCAATTATCCGTACGATGATGGAGGAGGAACATATCGACAGTCTTATTCTAGGGTGTACGGAACTTCCGATGATTCTTGAAGAAGGCGACGTTGATGTTGCGCTGTTAAATACGACAGAGATTCATATTGATAAAATGTTGCAACAGGTTTTCTTATCAGAATGAAAAGTATATAATCACTCTCATTAGCGAGATAAGAAAAGGAGCCAAAAGTAGAGAGCGGTGCCACGGGATTTGTATCGTTTAATGATAAAGGAGCCAAAAGTGAGAAGCAGCGCAACAAGATTTGTATCGTTTAGTGAGAAAGGAGCCAAAAGTGGGGAGCAGCGCAACAAGATTTGTATCGTTTAGCGAGAAAGGAACCAAAAGTGGGGAGAAGTAGCGAGAGATTTGTATCGTTTAGTGAGAAAGGGGCCAAAAGTGGGAAGCGGCGCAACAAGATTTGTTGTGTTTAAAAAGGAAGAAGACAAATGATGGTGTTTCCCGGCTTTCCATTTTGTCTGAGACAAGATACAAGGTAGCTGATACATAAGTGCGAAGTATGATGATGGAAGTGGGGAAAGTCAGTGATGAATATTCGGGTTATTAAAAAAGTTATTTCTCAAGAAGTCGATGAAGTTCCATATCAGCCATAATACAAACAGGAAAAGGATTATTTTCCCAACTGTAGAGAGACTACTATATAGGAATAAAAGGCCGATGAATGGAAGATTCATAAACCCGTAGTAGTTCTTCCACCAGATTATAAAATGGTGCACGGAATCACTCCCTTCATGCTTATTTATCCATTATAATGGTAAAAATTGAATAATACAACAAAAGCACCAAACGACAAAGACAAAAGTCCTAACCAAATGTTACAATCACTTAAAACCTATGCTAATATACTAACAAAAAAGGAAGATATTTGATGAGTAAAGTAAGTAATTGCCTGCAAATGATTCAAATTCTGATGGCACGGCCAAAGATGAAAATTGATGATTTGGCAACAGAGCTAGATGTGAAACCGAGAATGATACGTCATTACCGTGATGAATTAGAAAAGGCAGGTATTTACATAGAGAGTGAACGTGGAGTGAATGGAGGATATTCTTTGGACAAAAGATCGATACTACCCATTCGAAACTTTAACTCTACCGAAGTGCAGGAGCTGCAAATTGCAATCAAAGCATATATATCCAGACAGCCAGAAGAGGACGGAACATTAAGCAATGCGTTAGAAAAAATCAGGGCAGGCCAGCGTGATCAGTCATTAAGCAGCAAGCATTTTTATTTTGCCAATGACTACCTCATCAATACCGAGGTCGGAAATGAATCAGAGCATTAAAAGAAATTATATCAAGCGTTCTAGAATCGCCAGAAGGTGATGATTACATATGAAGCAGCATCGACGAACAAAGTCACAGAGCGTATGATTAATCCCTATGCTTTTGTTGTATATGATGAGAATATCTACTGTGTGGCGTACTGTGAACACAAATTAGATATGCAAACGTTCAAGATTATTCGTATTCATCAGGTCGAAGCCATGGAGAATACGTATGACATACCGGAAGATTTCGATATTCGTGAGCAGTTTCCACAGCTAGGATTCATCCGTGAGCCTCTGGAAGTGGAGCTGGTGATTGAAACACCTTTCTCCAACCAGGTCAAAGAATCGATTTACAGTGAGAATCAAGTGATCGAGGAGCTGCCAAATAATGCTATACGATTCAAGGCGACATTGAATGGTTCCCACTCGATCAAGAGATGGATATTAGGCATGGGACCGAAAGCAACCGTCTTTGGGCCTGATGACTTAAGAAAAGAAATCGAATCGGAAGTAGAGCAGATGTTACAGCAATATAAAAGCTAGCTGCATGTAATATATAATCTGGGGAAAAACCAGGTGTCGGCCCTGTGTGAAAGGGGTAGACCTAATCACCATAGCTGTTTCGAAGTCTACATCATGATGGACGGTGAGGTATCATTTGAGCGCAGCTAACCTTTTTCCCACGTTGATCCACGACCGATAAGTTACATGTAATCGAGCATCGACTCCACCCCCTTCTTGTTGGTCCGTCGTGGCACAATAAACTTAATATTGTGTAATATAAATTGTATAACCCTTGCTTATTTTCCGAGATCACTCCTGGATAAATCGTTCTCGTTCTGCAACGAATTTACCATTATAAATAACACAAGTAATATATGGTATTGTCGCAATTGTATATTTATTTTTGTATTCATTCTTTGATTACCATAAGTTGCGATAAGATAGCATTATTGTAACTTATATCGGTATGAAAAAATGATAACTAATGGGTATTAGATCAAATTTTTACGCATCCTTTTATTCTAAACTATTGATTTCTATATATTGCATTGAATGCGTAAAATTTTATGTTTGCTAATCGATGCATATAAAAAAGATCGGGAATAGAAAACCCCGACCTTTTTCGATGAATTTGTGACGATGTGATAATCAGATAAAATTTGTTGCCATATGTAAATAAATGATTTAATCAAGCAAGAACCTTTCAATTAATGATTAGATATTAAGCAATGCCCGTTTTTTTTCGAAAAGCCACAAAATACCAAATAACATTTACGGTCGATGTTGCAATACAGAAAACTAAAACGACCGCTGACATCGGAGTGAAGTGATCTGTTACGACACCATGTATAACATTAACTGGTATCAAAGACATATTAATTAGCAATCCAAATCCGCAAAGTACAGCCAAAACGTATTTCATACCCTCTATTCCTATCATATATATTCCTAATGGTATAATGTAAACAATTAGAATCATACTGACAGAAAGCCATAACCCCGGTGAATTAAACGTATTAGCGTTCGGACCTGAATCAGCAAGTGGAGAAACCGAACTTGCAATCAGCATCGAACAAAAAAGAATTGCTGATAGCGCAGTAGTAATTACAATACTATTTTTCATTTTACCACCTCAACTAAAAGTCTCTTATATTTGTATTTTACTCAACTTTTTATAAAAGATACATATTTATTGATTCGTCTGAATAGGATCTTATAAACTAAATGACAAAAGAGCCCACTAAATATCATGGGCTCTCGTCTAATAAGTAAATACTAACAAATTGCAATGCTGATCGTGCTAACCACTTTACAGTTGATGCTAAGGGAAGATCCAGCTCTTAACTCAACAGTTCTCTTAGATTCCATTTGTTGCAGAGAAAGTACTTGTTTCATGTGATTCACCCCCTTTCAAAGAAACTGGGAATAACTTATTAATCTCAGGAATTGGCATCCATGAGAAATATCTACTTGATTTAATTGCATTTAATACAAGGAGCATACCTGATGAACCTGAAAATACATCACCAGAAATTCTATAGTTATAGTCTCCTGGTAAATAGTATTTTCCATCACTTTCTAGCAAAAATAGATTAATAGTTTCGATCGCTTTTTCGACATGAGTATCACCCATAATGTTTAATTCAGAGTCAATTGCATTTGCAAACTCAATGAGTCCTGTTAATCCCCTAAATAATCCAGGACTATAAAAACATTTGGATTTTGTCAAATGCCCAATCCCTCGTAGTTCTTTTTCCCAAAGCTTTGTTTCCTGTAACTGTCGGAGAACAATCATTGCTAAACCAATTCCCGCACTGCCACCATAAAGATATGGCACAAACCGCGAATTATCTTTCACTTGGTACAATCCGGAGTCTTCCAAAACGCATTGGTCCATATCTTTGGCAATAGAACGGTTAGACAAATTGAACCAGTGGTTATCACCTGTCACTCGATACAATGCGCTAAAAAACAAGGAGACGCCAGACCATCCATCCAAGAGCCCAATCGGAATAGCATCCATATCACTCGGCCTTACTGGTACATCTTGTTCAAGTAGTAATTCAAGTTGATCGGCAATAGATAATGCTTTGTCTAATAAATAATCCAACTCAGGTAGAGTTGAGGCTGATAACAACCCTAACCCAATACCAGATAATCCTGACATGAGAGATATATCATTCATATCCAATTGTTCTGGAATCGAATCATATATTTTCTTAGCTTTATCTATTCTTCCAGTTTCATATAGAACTCCAGCAATGCCTGCCTTTCCTGTGAACAGACCATAATCCAGATCTTTGAAGTAGGTTTCGCTACTATATGTTTCCACCCATTCTTCAGCTTTTGGGGGTAATTGACCGGTGCGTGATAACGCCATCACTGCACCAAAACCACCTGTTAGAACATTTAATAGTCCATTTGGTGACTCAAATTGACGGATATCTCCTGGTAACAGTCTTTGACCATCTCTTAAATCAGCCACGATTCCTTTCCTCAGATTTTCTATAATCTGTGGTAAGTCCTCTTTTTTCAAGAATTGGGATGGAGCAGATAGGACACTCTCAATAGGCGTCGCCTCTAACTCCTCACATTTGCTTTCAATACCCTTTATAATATCTAAAGCCTCTTGCCCAAATGTTCTGATAATCCATTCATCATGCTTATTTAGAACATCCTCAGCCATATCATAAACTGGTCCAATCGGAACAAAAACTTGCCTAGCTATACGGGATAATGCAAACCAATCAGCTTGTTTTCGATTTAGATCAATTGAACCGGTATATCCCGGCGTCATTAATCCAGGATGTTTATCGTCACTAATATCACTAGCAGACTCAAAATCAATAAGTTTCACCTCATCGGATGCAGTGACCATAACATTAGCTGGTTGAAGATCTCCCATACCAACACCACGTGAATGAATCTCCTCTAAAGCTTGAATAATTTGCTTTAAAATATTAATTAATCTTGGACTATAATCAGAGTAGTCTTCATTGTTTGAAAATGGATAATATGCTGCTAACCAAGTGTTTAAAGGCGTACCGGATATATATTCTTCTACAAGAAATGTATGCTCCCACGCTTGGAACAAATCACGATATTGAACGACGTGATTCAAGCCTTTCAGTCTTTTCAATATAGATGCTTCGTGATTAAGACGTTCAACCGCATCTTTACTTTGACCGTCAAGCCCTGCACCAGGTCTACCTTCTTTGAGTACGAATTGCTCACCGGTTTCTTTTAAATAGGCTAAATATACACCGCCACCATTACTAAAATGGAGAGCAGAGTCCATTTCATAGTTATTTAATTCTGAGGGAGTAACCATCTTTGATTCTTGAATTTCCGTCATTTCTTGAATGAAGTCAGGCTCTTTTACAAAATGCGGAACAACATAATACGCCTCACGTGAATCAGGGACATACTCTCCGGTGGGTGTTTTGATTGCTGGAATTTTAGCAGCACCCTCGGAAACATACATTTCTCCAAAAGCCCCATAGCGAAAATACACATTCCCGTCAAACCACCGCTTATCACTTAGAATGTAAGGCCCGTTAGGCTTACCGCTTAATAGTTCATGTAATTGCTTCATCAAATATTCAAAATTCTTATTATTTAAGGGATAAACAGTAATGAATTTACCAGAACTACCTCGATCCCCATATTTTGAGTTTTTGAACACTAATTCCCTAATATTCGAAACATGTTTAAATGGAATAGATTCTTTAAATAAAAATGAAGAAACGATGTCTAGTGTGCTTTGAGCCTCTTTGGCAGTTGAACTTATATGGATCTTCCAACCTTGTATAGGAAGTGTAGAATTGGGTTTAACATAATAAACCCAGTGATCGTCCGATTGTGTTCTCCACCCTTCAGGTATAGTAGATACACACAGTGTTGAATCTTCTGCTCTTATCTTAGGTGGTTCATAATATCGTTCTCCAGGTAGCACATACCTTAAATAACGCATGTCCATGACATTCACCTCAAATAGCTTAAATCAAAAATGTTTGTTAACAAGCCAAAGCACTAATCGTACTTGCTATCGTATTACCAAAGCATGCAAAAACGCTGGCAGTAGATGCGATTGTTGTAAAGTGTGGATCATTTTCACTAGCCTTCAACGTTTGAAGATGAAGGATGTCCGACATTTCTTGGTTATATGACAACTTTTAACCCCCCCTGTCAATGCTAAAATAAATTACAATCACCTAGTAGAATGTAAATGATGATAACGTTCGTTTTAATTCCAATCATCTGGTAGACAGGCAAAAAGACTGATTGTACTTTCTTCTTTACAGATCACGCTTAAGTTTGATGTTAAGGCGTTCCGCTGCGTGTTTTTCATTTTTTGTAAATTTAACACATTATGCATATCCTCTTTTTGTGACATTAAAAGATACCTCCTTTCTATGGGTTATATCTATGTGTTAAGACGCTAGAGTCAGGCTCTTCGCAACCAGAAGCTACTTTAAAAACTGACTCAATAGTCTTTCCCCAATAAGGACCCCAAAGAACATTTTTTACTGATTTAAAACTTAGACTTGTAACGGAATTTTGTACAAACTGCCCCTGGTATTTCGTTACCCAGGCGCCTCCTGACATTCCGCTCTTGTACTTACTGTTCACCCCTTGTAAGGTTGAATTCATATAAGTATCTTCTTGTGCCTTTCCATGGCTTATGAATGGTTTCTGAGAAGGGATTATTTTATTTTCAAAACCTGTAACAAAATAAGTTAATTCTGGTGGTAGGTTGAACGCAGCTGAGATGGCGTGTGTGTGATATTCATGAATAGTAGAAGATGATTCAAAAGTTAAAAAACCTGTATCATAATCAAGAGCTCCTTGTGTAGCCCATAATTTAGGTATTACGGCCATTCTCGGTTTGATCTTAGTTTTCAAACCATCGATATAAGGATAAAATGATACGTCTTTATAAAAACTTTGGTCGTCCCAATCGTATAAACAATGAGCTGCGGTCACGACGATCGGGATGCTAGTTGTTCGAATAATACTCGCACTGCCAAAAGACTTTTTTTTCTTAAACCAAAATTCTATCTTTCCTAAGCAATGCAATATTTTTTTTTGTTCTGATGACAAGTTCGAAAGTTTTATTTATAACCACACCTCTTTACTAAAAATTACCTGTAATTTTTTTACACTTTCATTCTCTGATAATACTATGAAGTTGTCAAGGATAAATTTGAAAATATCTGTGATGAGAAAGAAAAGAGGAGAGTTAAAATGAAAAAAAAGAGAGGATATAAACACTTGACTACTTTCTGCGCTATGTTCGCTTTGTGTAAAATCGCACCCTTTTTTACTAAATTTCCCTGGTAATTGATTGACAATCACATTGTCTAATAATATCATGAAGTTGTCAAGATGAAATTTCAAAACATTTTGAATTAAAAAATTGCTAAGAAAGGATTAACTGATGATGAAGCAAAAAAGAAATATAACGGGTATAAAAAGTTTCAAAATTATGATCCAGCCTTTCCTACCATCAAAATGGTTAATAGCATTAGCTTTAACTCTAGTCCTGTTGCAGACCTGTTTATCTTTAATAATACCCTTGATGGCAAAAGGATTTATCGATGGATTAAGCAGCTACACTAGTATTGATATCCAGACAGTTATTTTATTGAGCGGTGTATTTTTAACACAACTTATTTCTTCTTCTTGCTCCATTTATGTAATGAACTACATAGGGCAATACGTAGTACTATCTCTTCGCAGACATACTTGGGATAAAATCTTACGATTACCCATATCTTATTTTGATCAACACTCTTCAGGTAGTGTGATGAGCAGAATTACTAACGACACACTAATCATCAAAGACTTTATTTCCTCGCAGTTAATCCCCTTTATTTCAGGCTTAGTGTCCATCCTTGGATCGATCGCGCTACTTTTATTTATAGATTGGAAAATGACTTGTCTAATGCTCCTAATAGTACCAACAGTAATACTAGTTATGATCCCCTTAGGAAAAAGCATGTACAAAATCTCTAAAGGGTTACAAGATGAAACTGCATCATTTCAAGGAGACCTTGGACGCGTCTTAACTAATATTCGATTGGTTAAATCTTTTTTAGCAGAAAATCAAGAAAGAGCTACTGGTTTAAAGCGCATGCAAAAACTGTTTCACTTCGGGCTAAAAGAGGGAAAAATAATGGCTATTATTCAACCTGTTACAATGAGTTTAATGCTTCTCGTTCTTGTGGTTTTATTCGGTTATGGTAGTTTTAGAGTTTCAGAAGGAACGTTATCAGCAGGTTCACTGGTGGCCATTATTTTTTACATGTTCCAAATCGCAACACCTTTTTCTCAATTAACGAGTTTCTTTGCGGAATTTCAAAAAGCTTTAGGGGCATGTGAGCGAATTAATTATATTCGTTCAACAGAGCCGGAAATTAACACCTTACAATTAGCTGAATCAGTCGAAACTCGCAACACTCTTACTTTTCGAAATGTTTTCTTTTCTTACTTAGAGGATGAACCGATATTACATTCTATAAATTTTCAAGCAGAAATTGGAAAAGTTACAGCTTTCATTGGACCAAGTGGGGCCGGAAAAACTACTATCTTTTCTCTGATCGAACGTTTTTATCAACCAAACGAAGGAACCATTACTTATAAGGGAAATCCTATTCATAGCATTCCACTTTCTGAATGGCGTCATAAAATAGCATATGTTTCTCAAGACGCCCCCATTATGTCGGGATCAATTAGATCCAACTTAACTTATGGTTTAGATAACTGCTCAGAAGACGTAATAGCAAGAGCTGTTACCGATGCGAATCTAGAATCATTTATTTATTCTTTACCAAAACGATTTGACACAGAAGTTGGAGAGCACGGTATCCGTCTGTCAGGAGGGCAAAAACAAAGATTAGCCATCGCAAGAGCTATGATTCGCGATCCTGAGATATTACTATTAGACGAAGCTACAGCCCACCTTGATAGTAATTCCGAAAAATTAGTTCAAGAAGCGTTATATCGATTAATGGACGGAAGAACTACCATAATTATTGCTCACAGATTGTCTACCGTAATTCATGCGGATCAATTAGTTGTTATCGAAAATGGGACTGTAACTGGTAAAGGTGTCCATCAAAAACTCATTGAGGACCACCCTTTTTATCAAAAACTTTATGAACAACAAATGCCAAACGAACGTGCTTCCTACACAATTAGCTAACATTCATTTGATCAAAAACCACTATTTTATATAGCATATTGCATATATGTGGTTTTAAGAGAATATAGGTGTATGAGTTGTTTTACAAATAAAGGTATTAGTTTTAACAAAAAAATACAATATAAGGAGTGCATTAATTTGAAAAAAACTTTGTTATCTTTTTTACTAGTGATGGTGAGTGTATCATTTACTCTGGTAGGATGTAACTCAGGAAATGACAACACCAATAGCGAATGGAAAAATGAATTCAAAAAGGCGCAAAAAATTGACGTAGTCTCACCAGACAGTTTTGATGTTATCATGTCCATTTCAGAGGATGCAGAAATTGAAAATTTTATTGAATCGCTTAAAATTGATAATTGGGATTTAGCAGATATTCCATCTGACGCAAATAAAGGAATAATATTTAAAATGTATCAAGAAGTTGGTGCAGCTGGAGATGGGGGGTTAGAAGAGGTTGCTACTATGACCACATTCAAAGACACGCCCCATATAGAATTTAGTTTTAAAGGTTTCTCATTTGGTTTTAAAGTGCCTGAAGAAGTTGTCGATTATTTAAACAGTTATTCTGAATCTGGAGAGAATTCTTAAAAGCGTCATGCTTTAAAGAACCATCTAAGTCTTTGGTGGGCAAATGAATTGTGAGAAATATGTTGATTTTTAGACTGTAATATAGTATAAAGGGGCGCCATACATAGGCGTTCCTTTATTAAATTTTTTTGGAAACACCTGTCTGTTTCAGGGGTTCCGGAAAGCTCTTTGCGTGGGATCAAAAAAAGCCTCACTTCATGGTAAGATAAAGTTGGTTTCCCGACCACTAAATCTCACCTAAGAAGGAGGCGTGTCCAATGAAGGACAAGAATAGTTTAGCACACAATGTGGAATTGAAAGTATCATAGTTTTCGCTCCAATTTGCAGAAGGCAAATTATTTATGGAAAGAATACCTTTTCGCTATAGATGATGTGCTATCAACTACATCGAATATCTAAAAAAAAGAAATTTAGTAACATAACAAATACCATATGACTTGTTTGAATCCATTCCTGGCATTTTACCGTATCGATACCAATTTCTCAACCGATTTAGTCAACACATTATGTAATGCCTTCGATAAGGGTAATTGCATGCTTTTTACTTCCTGCTGTGCTCCCCCTTAATAGAGCCACTCAGCCCATGCTCCATTGCCAACTAAATAACGGCAGGTTTTGGGGTAGGTGCCAGACCCCATAAAAAGACAAATGGTAACGATTTGTACAGTCAGAGGACAAATTAGTGATTTTGTCTTTTTAGGGGGTCTGACTCCAATGTGCTATAATCGCTTATTCCTCTCCGGATCTGGTTTAAATTTCTTCTTAATCGTCAAATAATTCTCCATCTCATACAATAAATGAAATAATGCCGATCGCACTTCGAACTCTCTTCTGGAATGCGGCAACTCCATTTCCCGAAATTCTGCCGTCAATTCCTCTAACCTTTTCAAATAATAGATGGCGGTATTGCCTGGATGAACGGCATTACTGAGTTCTTCCATAAACGCAGCTATTTTTTGACTTTGAACGACGGTGTAATCAAGCGTTGATATCAGCGGTAGCATGCGTTCCATAATTTCAAGCAGACTTTCTCTCATTTTAAAATATTGATAAAAGTAATCATCATGGCGAAATAAATGGTTATCGGTCGCTTTTAATGCATTTGCAAGTCCCTCATCAATTTTCCTGGAAGCGATGATGAGTTCCTCCCCGCTCCAATCTGTGATATTCTCCCTTAAATAGCGCGCATATTCAGACCAGACTTTTTGAAAACATTGCTCGATTTCTCCTTGAATGTTTCGCATTTGTTTTTCATTGCTTGGCATATATGTATTCATTAGCAATGCCGCTCCAACCCCAATCAATAACAGCAGGATTTCATTGAGCAGAATACCGACTGTAACATGTTCCAGTGTGTATAGATGGAGCATGAATACGGTGCTTGTCACAATGCCTTTCTTTGCATTGACATACACGACGATCGGAATGAACAGAAGCAGTAAAGCACAGAGCACGATAACGTTATACCCGATCAATTCAAACAGGACGGTCGCTAATGCCAATCCAATGACACACGCAACGATTCTCTGCCAGGAAGCTTTTAGAGAGTCTTTTCTTGTCACTGATATACAAAGTATCGCAGTAATTCCTGCAGATACGTAAAAATCAAGCTGCAGCTGTTCTGCTATGAATATGGCAAGTGCAGCACCTAGCGCCGTTTTTATGGTGCGATAACCAATGATGTTCAACATATATTCTTTCCTCTTTTCATGTAATCCAGTAAAAACTTACTTCTATTATAATCCAAATGGTAAAAGTTAAAAACCGTCTAAAATATAATGTCCGGGTGTGACCGTCATTTAAAATGATACAGTTTCTGCTAAAATAACGGACACACTATTCTGGAAAATTAATTTTTCCTATTTTATAGAGACACAGAGGCAGACCCCACAAAAAGACAAATGGTAATGATTTGTACAGTAAGAGAGAACAGTGTAAGTGAAGTTGCTTTTTCTTGGTCCAAATGAAATGGATAGAACTGTTCTCATACAGAGGACAAATTAGTACTTTTGTCTTTTTAGGGGGTCTGCCCCCAATGTGTTGATTGCAGGCACTACCGTTTCACCATTATCTCTTTTTTCACCCTGTTCCATGACCTCACCATAAACCGGGCACTGTTTGTGTTCCAGTCCAGGATGGTATCTTCATAAGACGTAATTCGTACCCAGGCATTACATGGAGTACTTGTACAATTCCATACTAATCCCATTGCTGTTTGTTTTGTTACCGCTTTTACGCTTGGCGATCGGCTTTCTGTCAGTACTAGCTACTAAGGTTGCTAGTGGAGGGGTGGGGAATTAAGGCTATTGAATTTTACCACCTCTATCCTTCTGGTGATAAAAGATATATTGCGAAGTTGACGTATACTGTGTAGCAAATAATTTTGTTTATGAAATAAAGTACTTTATAAAAAAGGTTTTATTTATAGGGGAGGTGTTCAACAATCGGGCCAATTAATGGAATGCTTATTGAACTAGCGAAGCAGGTTAGTGGAAGAGGAATTACTTACTACATCAACAATTATCAATCTAATAAAAAAAGGTAAAATAATATGGATTTTTTTATAAAAAAGGGTTTTTACAGTAAAAGTGTGTTGAACCATGCTCAACACACTTTTATCCAATACAGATTATGATGAAAATACTTTTTTTGTTGCATCCAGTGCAGAAGCTGCCTTAGGCCAGCCAGTATAGAATGCAAGGTGCGTAATTAACTCAATTATTTCATCTTCATTGATTTTATTTTCCTTCGCTAAATTGATGTGAAATGGTAATTGTTCTATATTACCTGCTGTAATTAAAGAAGAAAGTGTAATAAGACTTCTATCTCGCATCGATAAGTTTTTTCTCTTCCATAAATCACCAAAAAGCACACTTTCAGTATAGTCTACAAATGCAGGAGCTAAATCTCCTAGCGTACTTCTAATATTTGATTTTATTTCTTTATAAGAGAAATGATTTTCTTTTGTTATTGTAGTAGCAGAGTTTAAATTAGTAACCATCTGTGCCTCTCCCATACCAAATGACCAATTTTCCAATGGAGTCTCATTAAGAATGATAAAAACATTTTCTTTAGTGACAATATTGTTTTCACTAAGGTTTTCAGTCAGTGTATTGTATAGATTCCTCTTTTGTTCAATAGTTCTACCTATTCCGCATGTAATTAGAATATACAAAAGTTTTTTAGTTCTTTTTGCATTGATTAAATAGTGGGAATTGAAATGGAACTGTTCATTTTTGTGTGAATCAAATACTTGAAAAAAATCATCATATGGAACATCAAATTCTTTGATTAGAGAATTCATTATTTGTGTACTAATAAATTGTAATTCTTTTTTACTATATTGCTCTTCATGATAACTAATTTTAATAAATGGCATGTTATTCCCTCCTCTATATTACTAATATCATTGTAGTTTATAATCCTTTATCTGTATAATTGAATTAATTGAATGATCTAGTTCAATAATTTCGATGAAGAGGAGATACAATGGATTTAAAAGAATTAATCACTTTTCAAACGATACTAAGACAAGGGACTTTTTCCAAAGCTGCAGAATCACTTCATTATGCACAATCAACTATTACGAATCAAATTAAAAGATTAGAAAAGGAATTAGGAATTGACCTTTTCTATAGAGAGTGGGAAGCCAAATTAACACCTGCGGGGAAAATATTTGCTGAAGAAGTTGATGATCTTATCAACCATTGGAAGTTTGTTACGGAGCAGGCAAAAGCAATACAAAAAGAAGAAGTTGGAACTATTAATATAGGTATTATTGACTCAATAACGAATATAGTACCAAGTATTCTAGCTCGATTTAGTAAGGAAAAGCCTAAAATTGTTTGCAATATTATTGTAGGTAATACAAATTCTTTAGCAGCTGCTCTGGAGAAAAACGAAGTAGACTTTGCTATATGTGCAGAAATAGCAGGACAATTTCCATACACATTTGATTCTTTATATGAAGAGAAGTTAGCTTTTATCGTCTCCAAGAAGCATCCTTTCGCTGGTAATAGTAGAAGATACAGCTTAGAAGAACTATGCGATTATCCAATAGTTACTGGAGGAAAGAACTGCATTTATCAATTAAAGTTAGAAAAGGAACTACTTACTATTTCTAAAAAGCCCTTTTGTTATACGATTAGCCAGTTATCGGTCATCCCAACGTTTATTACATCCATAGATAGAACAATAGGTGTAATTGTCTCTTCCATACCTATTCCAGACAATTGTATGAAATTAGATGTTGAGATTAGCAATTCAGATATTAAGATAGGTATTATGAGAAATCTTAGAAATGATAACATGACGTCTTCAAAACAATTACTTTTAACATACTTAAAAGAAGGTCTTTCAAGGGTTAACTAAAGGGGCAGCAATCCTGTAATAACTGAATGGAAATAGAATAATCTTGTGAAGAAATACACTTAATCTATAGGGTGCGAATCCTGAACAAGAGGTACACTGTTAATAGCTTCAATTCAAATATTAGATATAGAAACGAGGAAAACGTTTTTTATGATTAAATTAAGATTTTTTGAACGTTCAGATTTTCAACAACTTATAAATTGGATTGAAACCCCAGAATTTTTACTCCAATGGGGAGGTCCTAATTTTAGTTTCCCATTAACTGAACAACAGTTGGAAAATTATCTTAAAGATGCGAACACTGATAATTCTCCTGTTTTGGTATACAGTGTTATAGAAGAGGAAACGGGATATATAATAGGACATATATCATTAGGCAATATTGATAAAAACAATAAGTCAGCAAGAATAGGAAAAGTGTTGGTAGGAGATAAAAATGTCAGAGGTAAAGGAATAGGTTTACGAATGATGAAAGAAATTCTCAAAGTTGCATTTGATGAACTTAACCTACATAGAGTTAGTCTCGGTGTATTTGATTTTAACGCTTCAGCAATTGCGTGTTATGAAAAGGCGGGATTTTTAAAAGAAGGGTTACTTAGAGACTCAAGAAAGATTGGTGACGGATACTGGAGTTTATGGGAAATGAGTATTTTAGAGAATGAATGGAAGGAAATAAATAAAGGTTAGGCTTCTTGTGCTAAAGGGTGCTTTTCCTGAACAAGAGATGCAGCTCTTATTCTATTAAAGAGCAATATAGTGCAAAAAGAGTTAAGACATAAATAGGGAAATTGAAATAAAAATATAGGAGAGAACAAATGAGTAATTCTATAAATTATAAAATGTGGACTGTCTGCATGATTCAAAAAGAAGACAAGGTTTTACTACTTGATAGACAACACGATAATTTCAAAGGATTTATTCCACCTGGGGGCAAAGTTGAATTTCCTGAAAGTATAGTAGAAAGTGCAATCAGAGAAGTAAAAGAAGAAACTGGATTAGAAGTAAGCAACCTTATTTTTAAGGGTCTTTATGAATATGTAAATCCAGTTGCTATGGATAGATACATGATTTTTAATTACATTACAAAGGATTTCATAGGAGAACTCATTGAAGATGGACCAGAAGGAAAGGCAGCTTGGGTAAATATAGAGGAAGCATATGACTTACCAATGCAGGAATCAATCAGAAGAAGATTCCCTTTGTTCTTTGAAGATGGAACATTCGAAATACAAGTTAAATGGAATCATGCAGAAAATAAAGAAGGAAAAGTTACTATAAAGAATACATAACCGAAATATTGTACAACAGGTACTTTTCTTTAATAGTAGGAGGAATAGTAAATGAAACAACCATTTCATCATTTAGCTCGAGGGGTATTGGCCAAAGAAAATAAAGTATTGGTTGCACACGCTTTAGGTCAGAAAAACACCTTTTTACCGGGTGGTCACATTGAATTTGGAGAAAGTGCTATGGATGCACTAATTAGAGAAGTTAGGGAAGAGCTTGGAGTTAATTTGTAGGTGATTTTCTCGGATTAGTAGAACATAAGTGGACAAAACAAGGTGTTTTAAATTGTGAGATAAACCAGGTATTTAATATTAATATTGAAAAAATTCAAGTAAGTATAGAACCAAAATCTATGGAACCACATATAGAGTTTTTTTGGCGTAGCACAAATGAATTGGGAGACCTACAACCATATCCATTGAGAAGAATAATAAAAGAGTACCTGAATGGTAAGCAGAATACTTGGTGGGAAAGTACCATAAACAATGAATTAAATGATGCAAACATTAATTAACTACTCCTAATTCAACTATAGGGTGGCTTTAGTAAAAGAATAATTAAGGAGATAAGGAAAAAATGGATTTACTATTTTTAGTTTTAATCTTTTTTGGTATTTTTGCCATATACGATGCAATAAGGAAAGTTAACAGTAATATCTTAGAACAGACTGAAGAACTAAAAAGAATACGTGAGGAATTGACCAAAAACGACAAAAATTAATTTTTTATATTGAACTATCGGGCGCGTTTATCAAATAACGTGCCCTTTTCAATTGGGCTAAAATACTGAGGAAAGGAAGTAGTGCTTTATGATGACGCAGGCTGTCTATTGAACAAGAATAAATAACAAAAATGCTAATTGATTTTCAATCATATAAGTAAATTGCTTTATTTGACGTAATAAGTTAGTGGAAGGTCGCTTTTTGCTAGTTACAAAGCAACATTGGATTGGTAATATTATAATTGTCCTGCCAACAAGGCAGATACAATAAAACTTATAAAGTTATAGATAGCTAAGGAGGGGCTTTATAAATGACGTCTTATGCTCATATTAAATTCCCAGCAGGATTTTGGACAGGATTACGTCAATTAGGGATTACCCCACACGAGATAGTTCGAAAAGCGGGACTTCCACTCACTATTATTAATGAACCAGTTGTCACCTCCCTCCAATATTTCTCTATTTGGCAGGCTTATTCAGATATCATAGGTGATACTGCTAAGGGAAATATCAAGTTAACGACCGGATTCGAAACCGTTCATTTCCCGCCAACTGTTCTGGCAGCTTACCATGCCCGTGACTACCATGACGCACTAACACGCATGGCTCGGTATAAACGATTGTGCCCCCCTGAAAGTTTACTTATTACAGAGGCAGGCGATGATTGTACTATCAAACTAGATTGGCTGCAAACCGATCGACCAGGTCCGCCGATGTTAACCGGTATTACGCTAGCATTTCTTTTGGAGTTAGGAAGCAGGGGAACTGGTCATGCATTGATGGCGAAATCCATCGAATTTTCGGATTTATTGGGTGAAGTTCAGTCACTCGAAGCTTATTTTGGCTGCCATGTCCAAGTCGGCGGAAGTTGTAACAAATTAACGCTCCATAAAAGTGACCTTGATTGCCTCTTTGTCTCGTATAACGCAGAATTGCTTGAAATCCTGACGCCCCCATTAGACCAATCATTAAACGGGCATCAACATAGTAAATCCATTACCGAGATGGTTAAGTGGATGATGAAGCGTAGCCTTGCGGGAGGATCCTCCAACCTTCAGCTGATTGCAGGGGAATTAGGGATGAGTATACGCACATTGCAGCGTCGTCTCCATGACGAAGGAATAAACTTTAATCATCTATTGGCACAAGTCCGGCAAGGGCAGGCAAGAGGATACTTAGCAGATCCCTCACTTGATATTGGCGAAGTGGCCTTTCTGGTTGGATACGAAGACCAAAACTCCTTCTATCGGGCCTTTCGACTTTGGGAAGGCGATACTCCTTCAAGTTGGCGTGCAAAACATTTAGATACAAACTCAATAAACTGATCTTGTTTTTAACTATAATGGAAAAGAAGACATATATGATGGATATGGGATTAACCAACAAAACGGCCTTAATTACAGGTTCAACGAAAGGAATTGGTAAAGCAATTGCAATAGAACTTGCCAAAGAAGGGGTTAATGTCCTTATTAATGGGCGAGATTATGAAGAGGTTGAACGAGTTGTAAATGAAGTTAAATCAGACTTCCCGACTACCTCTCCTAAAAATGCAACAGCCGATATTGTAGATATTCAACAGCGAAAAGTTTTATTCGAAAAATATCCCAATGTTGATATTTTAGTTAACAATATGGGTATTTATGAAATGATGAAATATGAGGACGTTGACGATGAAGTATGGGAAAAATACTTCCGTACCAACGTTCTTGCTGCCAATGGATTATCTAAATTTTATTTACCTAAAATGTTGAACAACGAGTTTGGCCGGATAATCTTTATTGCGAGTGAAGAAGCAGTTATGCCTTCAGGACAAATGCCACAGTATTGTATGACAAAATCAATGTTATTATCATTGTCAAAAAGCTTATCTAAATTAACAATAGGACAAGACGTTACAGTGAATACAATCATGCCGGGACCAACGCTTTCTGAAAATGTGTATCAAATCATTGAGGGTATGTATGCTGATAAAGATATGTCTTTTTCAAAAAAAGAGAAAGAATTTATGACTGCAAACCTCCCTCAATCTGAATTACAGCGGTTTATCAGACCTACTGAAATAGGCAGGCTAACTACATTTGTCTGTAGTCCTTTTTCATCCGCATTTAAAGGGTCTCCAATCCGTATGGATGGTGGACTGGTACCGACTATTTTTTGACGCTTTTCAAATTCAGATAAAAAGTGAAATAGCATCTGTTAAGGAGTTTGTCCTTCCTTTGGGAAGCTAGTGGGAAGGTAAAAAAAGGATCTAAAAAAGTCAACCACAGAAGTCGAAAGGGGAATGTTAAATGAAAATGACGAAAGATGAAGGCTTAAGGATTCTTAGTAGAAGACTTTCTAATTTTATGTGTGGTTTTGAAAAAAATGTGGTATAATATAAATAGAATTGGCATAGTATATGAGGGGGGGTTATTTTTTATTGTTTTTATCGGACATGATAAACGCCACCAATGCTCCGAAAGAGATCATCAGTGTTAATACGTTCTCGATATCCATAGGCGTCACCTCCTTTCCTGAATAAACATCCAAGAAAGGTAAATCAGTACGCCACCCCTCATATGAAGTCGATCTATTGATATGCCTATTATAGCATGTATGTACTCTCATTAGAGTATTTCGACATAGTGTTTATTGTTATCATGAAATCATTAATTACTCTAAGATCTATATTAAATAGATAACAAAAAGAGAAGGCTGAAATTATTGCCTTCTCTTTTAACGTTCAGGCCCATCTAATTCCTGGTGCCTATTAATTAATTGTAGGTGCCTTATTAATCCGCTGTGTTCATAATCCTTCACAAAATCAATAAAAGGTCCATAATCATTATTTACTGCTGCAGTATCTAATACTTCATAATAACGAAACCGTTTATCCTGTTCGATTATAATGGGTAAATATCCGTGTTTCATTAACTCTAAATTCATTAGCAATCTTGAAGTACGTCCATTTCCGTCTGCAAAAGGGTGAATATTTGCAAATTTACTAATTAATTTGGGAACTTTCATGTAATCCGGTGGTGTATGACTTGCCCCAGGTATAACAACATTGCTTTTTTTATAAACATCTGCATTGGTTTTATCAATTCCATGAAGAATAATAGAATGGAGATCTCTAATGAGCCTTTCTGATAACGGCTCTTTGTTTTTTTATCATGTCTTTCGTTAACAGTATCGCCTGTTTATGATTAATGGCTTTTAAATGTACTCTCATCGATTTTCCGGCAATCGTAATGCCGTCTTCTAAAATCGCGCTTTTGTTTCGTATACGGTTAAAGTTCGATGGCGTTTGAATGATACGTGTTTTTAACTAGGTCTTTCTGTAAGCTCTTTACTAATTCGCTAGGAAGTGGACGCTTTTTATCTATTTGTTACTTAAGATCTGTTAGTTGATTCCATTCTTTTTTATTAGTCATTGACTATCACCTTAATTCTTTTCTGTTGGGTATAATTCTACATACTTACCATCTTCCTCTTCATCATAGGCAAAGGCACTTGTTTCTTCTGCTAAGTTCTTATCAGGAGTAAGGTTATGCAATCTTTGCCATTCCCCTGCAGAATAGATTGTTTTTTCATTTGCTTCAATGTCGAACAAATAATATTTTTTATCTCATTCACTCCATTCAATACACAAAAACGACCTCTTATAAGAGTTACGTCAGGATAAAACCTTCCAATGCTCGCTCATAATACCTATTAAAAAAATCATTGGTGATCATACTTCGGTAATATCTTCCCCTATACTCACAGCATGCCGGGTTACATAACGTCAGTTTAAGCATCTGATCGGTAGTGAAACAGTCCCCCGTTAGTGCTAACACCATAGGACTAGACAAAAATCAAATAACGAAACCTATATAATGTTAAATTCGTCTTATTATATAAAGGGAAGGAGTGTATCTAATGAAAAAAAAATTATTAATTGCTACTACCGTTATATTGTTAAGTATTTCAATCGTAGGGTGTGGCAATGCTGATATAGAAGGTATTATTTTAGAAGTAACAGAAAATGAGATATTACTTTCAAAAAATCTTTCTCTGGATAAGTATGAAGATATAAAAAATAAATCAATTTCAGAGATACAGGAAGAGGAAAAGGGTATTCCTTTAATTTCCTTAGCATATGACAATACAGAGGAATGGTCAAAAGGTGATGAAGTAAAAGTATGGATTGATGGAGATGTATTTGCATCCTATCCCGAACAAGCTAAAGCTAAGAAAATTCAATTGAAAAAATAAGTTTCTCAACAACGATCCAATTGTGAAACAAAACATAACATTTTGAAGCTCAGGATTCCAATCTGAGCTTTTCTATCAGGCTATCTATCTTTTGAATTTCAGCTTCGCCATTATACGGATGTGGTAAATGTCTAGTCTTCTCAATTACCATCTCTATTAATATAGAATTATTCTTAGATAAATAATATAAGTTAATGAAATAAGTGGAGAAAAATATAGCAAACCCCAAAATAAAAAGCCAGACTAGCATTTTGTTAAACTCCTCTTTTTAATGGCATAGGTGCCAGTCCCACGAAAAGATAAATGTACAGAAAGAGAGGACAGCGTAGTTGTGTTGTCCTCTGTTATTTGTCTAACATCAGTACTGTTTGTGCTGTATAAATAGCTTCTTTCTTATCGATGTAGCAGAGACTGCCAGCTGAATCACTAGGAGTTATAACTAATGTTAAGCAAAGCCCTGTGAGGACAACTGCAACTATTCCATATATCCTTCAACCAGTTCATAACATCTATCTTTTGTCACATCCGCAAGAACCGTCACATACTCCAATTGCTCCATTGTACCACCCTCATACTTCAGTGACGCTTCTTTCGCCGTTTCATCCCTATACGTAATCCAATCACGCTGCGCCTCTCTCAATTGCGTCATCTCTTCAGCAGCTAGTTGTTCCTCTAAAACACCATAAATCTCGTTTAATAAATCATCCCACGCCTTATACTGTTTATGTGCGACATCTTTTAAAGCATAGGTAGAACTGTCTTCAGCCTCCATACTTTCTGTTTTTTCATTTGTCTCGTTTAATCTGTTCAAGTACGTTTCTTTTAGATCGCTAGTTGTATCGGCAGCGGGTGTCTGTTCCTCTTCTTCTTCTTCTGATAGCTGATCGGAAGTCTTTTCCGTTTCCAGGTTGTTCGTATCAGTCTCTTCATCCGACACGGTTTCTGTAGAATCTTCCTTACTAACATTATTGATTTCTTCATCGGAACTATTATCTGATTGGCTGTTCCCATCATTATCCGATTTTGCAGATGAATGATCGCATGCTGCTAGCATCACAAGGCATACCAAAATAAAGATAGACAGTAGCGTTTTGCTATTCTTTTTCATAACTTATTCCCCCATTATATATACGATGGTACGGTTGGCATAACAAATTCTATCAATCTAATACTAACATAATTTTCCTTTGTACAATAACAATAAGTGTACCAGTAAATGATGGGTGAGCACCATGCTTAAATCTAGTAATACATGCTATATCGCATTCCACGACCCACCTTATCCGTCCTATACAACAGTCATATTTTTCAGTGCTAGTTAATATATTTTAACTAGTGTTGTCCAAATGAATACAACAATTGTAAGCGTTGTTAAAAGTGAAAACGGGGAGGAATAAGAATGAAATATGAAGCACCAAATCAACCAGGTTCGATAGTGAATTTCAAGGAACAATACGACAACTATATTGGCGGAGAGTGGACGCCGCCGGTAAAAGGACAATATTTTGAGAATGTGACACCAGTTACAGGACAAGTTTTTTGTGAGATTGCCCGTTCTACTGCTGAGGATGTCGAGCTTGCATTAGATGCTGCCCATAAAGCGGCAACAGCATGGGGAAAAACATCTCCAGCGGAGCGAGCCAATATGTTAAATAAAATAGCCGATCGCATTGAAGAAAACCTGGAAATGCTAGCTGTCGCCGAATCATGGGATAATGGAAAAGCAGTACGGGAAACGTTAGCGGCAGACATGCCATTAGCGGTTGACCATTTCCGTTATTTTGCCGCAACGATTCGGGCGCAGGAAGGCTCCATCAGTCAGCTTGATGAGGATACTGTCGCCTATCATTTCCATGAGCCCCTTGGCGTTGTCGGACAAATCATTCCATGGAACTTTCCAATATTAATGGCAACGTGGAAGCTTGCCCCGGCACTGGCTGCAGGTAATGCGGTTGTCATCAAGCCGGCAGAACAAACCCCGGCATCGATTCATGTTTTACTGGAACTGATACATGATTTGCTTCCGCCTGGTGTACTGAATGTTGTAAATGGATTTGGTTTGGAAGCGGGTAAACCATTAGCATCCAGCAGTCGTATTGCCAAAATTGCATTTACTGGTGAAACAACAACAGGACGTCTTATTATGCAATATGCCTCTGAGAACATTATTCCAGTGACGTTAGAGCTAGGAGGAAAATCCCCTAATATTTTCTTCAAAGATGTCATGGCAGAAGACGATGATTTCTTAGATAAAGCCATTGAAGGAATGGTCATGTTCGCCTTAAACCAAGGGGAAGTTTGTACATGTCCGTCACGTGCGTTGATTCATGAGGATATTTATGAGGCATTTATCGAGCGAGCGGTAGAGCGAGTCAAAGCGATAAAAATTGGTCATCCATTAGACACGGAAACGATGATGGGTGCTCAAGCATCGGCTGAACAATTGGAAAAAATCTCATCCTATTTAGATATTGGGAAACAAGAAGGAGCAGAGGTGCTCCTTGGCGGGGATCAAAACCAATTGGACGGGGAGCTTTCCAATGGTTATTATGTCCAGCCAACGATGTTCAAAGGTGATAATAAAATGAGAATTTTTCAAGAGGAGATTTTTGGTCCGGTTCTTGCTGTTTCCACCTTTAAAGATGACGAAGAAGTGCTGGATATTGCCAATGACACGTTATATGGATTAGGTGCAGGTGTCTGGACACGCGATTTTCATAAGGCCTATCGATTCGGCAGAGGTATTCAGGCGGGCCGTGTATGGACCAATACCTATCATGATTACCCAGCGCATGCTGCTTTTGGTGGTTATAAGAAATCAGGCATTGGAAGAGAAAATCATCTCATGATGCTATCCCATTATCAACAAACGAAGAACTTACTCGTAAGCTATAGTACGCAGCCAAAAGGATTCTTTTAATCCTAAGAAAGGAGGCGGGTGCATGACGCAACAGGAAAAAGTCTTAGCAACAGATGAAGCAGTGGCGTTAATGGATCTGTTAGAAGAGAAGCATGGTCCATTAATGTTCCATCAGTCTGGTGGCTGCTGTGACGGAAGCTCGCCGATGTGCTATCCAAGGGGGGAATTTCGAACCGGCAATGCAGATATTCTGTTAGGCTATGTGAATGATGCCCCTTTTTACATGTCGAAGGATCAATATGAATATTGGAAGCATACCCAGCTGATTATTGATGTGGTAGAAGGCCGCGGTGGGATGTTCTCGCTTGAAAATCCGGAAGGGAAGCGGTTTTTGATTCGGTCGCGGGTGTTTGGGTAAGTTGCTTGAAAGGGAAGCGTTATTCGCAAGCCATCAGTGTGATCTGGTGGCTTGCGGCTTTTCAATTCTTTCTATCTAGCATAAAAATTACAAACAACAATAGTGTATATGGCATTATTTTTTATGCAAATTTAAGAAGGTAATCTTATTCAACAAACGGGCCAAATTGTTGAGTAACTATTTATTTATGAAAACTTGATATTAATATTTATTCCAAATGATATTGTTTGAAATCTGGTAATAAATTTTGGATAGGTAAAATATCATTAGACCAAATAGTCTATGGAATGGAGTAGATAAGTAATGGAACGAGTATTAGTTGCGGGTGCTACAGGTTATCTTGGACGATATGTTGTAAAAGCATTAAAACAAAAAGGTTATTATGTAAAAGTATTGGTGAGATCACAAGATAAGTTAAATCAAGAGGGGGGCTTTTCTTCTCCCTCAATCTATGAATTTGTTGATGATATTGCTATTGGGGATGTTACTAGATCACAATCGATTAAAGATGTATGCTTAGATGTTGATTTCGTTTTTTCTTCAGTAGGCATAACAAATCAAAAGAGCAATTTAACATTCATGGATGTAGATTTTAACGGGAATCTTAATTTATTGAGAGAAGCAGAACGAAGTAAGATCCGACGCTTTATGTATATTAATGTACATGGGGCTGATGAATGTTCCTCTACTTTAATTAAAGCAAAGCAGAGATTTGTAAATGAACTGAAGCATAGTTCTATTCATCATATTATTATCAATCCAACAGGCTATTACTCTGATATGACAGAATTATTAACCATGGCTCGAAAAGGAAAAGTGTTTTTATTTGGTAACGGTTTAAATAAAATGAACCCCATTCATGGAGCTGACCTTGCTAATGTTTGTGTTTCTGCATTTTCTAAAGAAAACTCAATCCTTGAGGTCGGAGGACCGCATGTTTACACTTATCATGAAATGGCTGAATTAGCTTTAAAGGTAGTAAATAAAAAGGAGAAGATTACAACAATTCCTGAGTGGTTAGTTAAAATAAGCCTACCATTATTGAGAATTATCAATAAAAAGCAATACAATCTGTTTCTGTTTTTCTTTTATATGATGACTCATGATGTTGTTGCCAAGTCAAGTGGTAACGTGGATTTAAAATCATATTATGAAAGTGTAATGAAGAAGGGTTACAATAATGTATAGTGAGACAAAACTGCATCTCATTCAAGCAACAATTGGTCTGATTATGGAACATGGTCTCGAAAAACTAACTATTAATAAGGTTATTAAAAAGGCAGAAAGCAGTAAAGGGTCTTTTTATTACCATTTTTCTAATATTGACGACTTGATGAAAGAAGCATTTTTATATTCCTTAAGTAATAGTCTAGTTGAGTTTTCATACTGTAAGGAACAATCATTTAAAGAAAATTTAAACCAATTTGGACATTATCTAATTAAAATGTCTAAGAAAAAGTCTTCAGAATATGCCATTATGTTTTTATGGATATCAAAGTGCTTTCAGGATGTAAACTATAAAAAGCAGTTTCAAGCGTAATGTGAAAGCAAATTATTGAGGAAAATTCTGTTTCAAAGGAGCTACAAAAAATATTTCAAGTCGATATAAAGTGGCTATACATGTTCGATATCATTATTGTAGGTTTTCTTATACATTGTATTCTACATGAAGATGAGGACGTACTTCTATCGATTTGGCAACAAATTGTTAATGTTATGATTTCGAATAAGGTCTAGATGTTATCATCCATAAATTGGGTGCAGTTGTTGCATAACTGTTTGTTGTTAAAGGGCGAAATTATTATAAATGAAAAAATTTAAAGAGGTGCTTTTTATGGATAATCCAATAGTAAAAGAAATCGGAACAGTATTTATACCAGTAAGAAATATAGAGAAAGCAAGAGATTGGTATTGTGACATATTAGGATTAAAAACAGATGGAGAAATTCAGTTTGGTCATCTTTACGTAATACCCTTGGAAGGTACAGGGATTGTGTTAGATAGCAAAATTTATTCAGAGGATAATATATTTAAGGCACCAGCATTCCACTTCAATACAAAAAACATTGAAGAAGCATTTCATTTTATGAGTAATAAGGGTGTTAATGTGATTACCGGAATTGAACATAATCATTATTTTAATTTCAAAGATCCGGATGGAAATATTTTAATGATCTGCAATTGTTAAGATTAAGCAAATGGGCGCGTTAGTGTAATAACTCTAATATCTAAGAGGATCCAAAATATACATTATATTATGCATTTAAATGTATATCTTGGCTCTTTGTTATTCATCTTCACTACAAAAATTTATACTATAACCAACATATGACTTGTGTTTAGATGCTGAATTTATTAAAAACGGGGAAGATAATTTCCAGTTAAGTGTTCAGTTAATTAAGCAGAAACTGTCTCGACAATCTTATTTATACTATTTGGTGTGTTGACTTTGTTAACAATAAAATTTATTGATTTTGATGTTACTTATTTTCAATGTTTGATTTTCATAATAGTAAGTTGTATTTATACATTTTTGATTTTTGGAACAGGGTTTAGTGTACGTAAGCTATTGATTGGCAGCTTATTTATTTTAGCATTTGCTACTGATATAGAATTAGGTTTATTTGTATTTATTCTACTTTTGATTTTTGGGGTGGAGGGTATAAGGACCAGATCCCATAGATAAAATACAGGTGGATGTTTTGATTTCCTTCAACTCTAATGAAAATTGTTAAACGGTTCTCAAACATAGGACAAACTAGTACTTCTCTCTTTTTAGGAGATCTGCAGTGCTGGCTGCACTTAAAAAACCACCCTGCCAAAATCGGTGGTTGGGTGGTCTTTTAAAATAACTACCTGTCCAAACGGTGACTGGAAGTTATCATATCGTCAATAAGATGGAGATAGGGCTCATCTCCCTTAGATATTCGCTTTTACAAATTCATATGTCATCTCCGCGACTTTTTTATTACCTGCTTCTGAAAAACCATGGCCCTCTCCTGGAAACACTTCCATTCTAGCGTGTGGATATAACATTTCTGCCCTCTTCCCATAATCAATGGATACAATGTCATCCTGATCTCCATGAAAAATGAGAACATTTTTATTGAATTTCCCAATATGGTCGAAGACATCATAGTCGTGAATCGATTCAAAATATATTCTACCTAACCGAACTCCCCATAACTCATGAGTATCAGGAATGCTGGCAAGAGTTGGGTACCTTTTATTCCAATCATCTGCAATACCCAGCGCCGGATAGAGCAATAAGAGTCCTTTAATGTCCTCTATATATTCATCGGCTACTAATGCAGATACTAATCCCCCTTGACTTCCTCCAAATAAAAAGATGTGATCAGGATCAACGTTTTTCCAATTTTTAATGGTTTCCATAACAGCAGCCAGATCTTCTTTTTCTGTAAATATAGACATTTCATCCGTCTTAAGGTCACTCTTAGAATATATGGAGCCGCCACAAAAGTCGAAGCAAATGGCACCCACATCATGTTGGGCTAAATAGTCACTATGCATAGCAAAATCTTGGTTTGTTCCATTAAAGCCGTGGCTAAAGATGACGACAGAGCACTTTCTCTCACTATTTGGCATGTAAGAGACGCCATGAATTTCCCTGCCCTGATGTTGTATCTTCACATTTTCTTTTTGATAACTGCTCATTTTTATACCTCCATGTCTTAGGAATTTCAAATTAGATATTCGGTTCACTCTACTGGATAAAATAACCTGAACTTTATTTTATTTTATATATGTTAATATCTAAACCAGACGCTGCTGGTAGACCTTCTGCAACTAAAATATCATCATTCAAAAAAGCTAATGCCTTACTATTCGTAATAATTTTTGGATAGGATCTAAATAATCCGTTTTTCAACTTGTTGTTTACACTACCGTTATTCTCAATATACATTTTGCAAGGTTCCCCTGTATAATCCTTCCCTTCTAGCATATACCTAGCTGATAACGTATGTCGATCATCAAACCTTCCCATGATTTGCGTGTCGACTCCTCCGTCAAGAATCTCTCCTTTAAAATAATCGCCCGTTACATGGCCTTTAAAAGTAATCATTATGACGGAATCACCATCATTATTGTTTAGTTTGATCGTATTCTCTATTTGAACATGTACCGTAAGTATTTCTTCGACATCCATTTTTCCAATCCTCCTTTGTAAGAGTCTGTCTTATATGCTGTTCATGTTTCCGTTTTATGTGTAATTTTAGTATATCACCCATTGTTGGATCTGGGGTTCTCTTTTAGTGCTTTTGTCCTTTTATAGGGTCTGACACCAGCGTCAGAATGTTCAGTTGCAGAGATTACTAGTATTAATGATCCGTTTTTCGAAATTTCATCATTATCAATCCAATACTAGTAAAATTTGTTATATACTTATAGATAGAAAAATAAATAGAGGGAGAGGGAAAACAAAATGAAAATGATTGATTTAAGTGTTCCGTTAAGCCCTAAAGTAAAAGAGCCAACACCACCTAAGATTCAATATAATAATCATGAACAAGGTGCGGAAGAGGCCATTCATGTATTTAAACAAAAAGGATTAGAATTGAAAAAAGAAGACTTCCATAGAGGGAAAGCTTGATACTTATGCATTATTTTCAGAGATAAATTTTAGATAATCCATCGTGATATCCTTCATACGCTTGGTTATTTGACGAATCTCACGATCATGATTAGACTCCACATGCATTTTAGCTTGATAAGAAGTACTTGTAGATACACATAGTTGTGTAACAAATGAATCGTTGATCGCGGTAGTTCGTTTGAATTAACTAAAGGATACTTATTTACAAATACCAATGGAGGCTAATATGAAATACAACATTAGTGCATTATCAAATCTTCTTAATGTTTCAACGAATACAATCAGAAGGTATGAAAAGTTAGGGTATCTTACACCAGAAAGATCTCGAAATAATTATCGTTATTATAGCGATCCTGATATTCAAAAGTTTATGAATGTAAGATTATTACGAAAATATGGCTTTACCCATACAGAAATAGGAAGTATGAAGAGTAATGAACTGTCAGGGTTAATAACTGCATTCGAAACGAGATTGGAAACAATCGATGAAGAGATTAACTATCTAACTAATCTAAGACATCGAATTAAAGATGATTTCGTTTTAATGAAAAAAGCCGATGCGTCTAAACAACCATTCTATATAAGAGATTGTGTTGCTTTCTCCTATGTACTCTATCAAAGGGGAGAGCAAATATTAAAAGAACCTGAAAGATTAATGACCGTGCAAGATTATTTACACTTGTCACCAGAGGTGCAGCGTATTTACTTAATCAGAAAAGAAGATGTAGAAAAGGATCATATTATTCTTAACGCGGGTTGGGCAATCAAAATGTCCGATTTAGACAGATTTAAAATAAAAGATCGTGCATACACGGAAAGATACGAAAAACGTAAATCGTTGTTGAGTGTGGTCAAACTCCCGGTAAATATGAAAAAAACAGGGAAGTCTTTGAACGTAAAAGAATCCTTGCTAAAAGAACCATTTCAATATATGAAAGAGCAGAACTTAACAATCACCGGCGATATTATTGGAGTTGTCATTGCCAATGTGTTAGAAGAGGACCAGGAAATGCAATATATTTTAGTTGGTATTCCAATCGCATTAATGTAAACGCTTTATTGACTTTGACATGGGGTCAACCTTTATACTAATTTTCGTAGAGGGTCATACAATCGCTTGGAAGGAGTGAATGGGGCACTTGCGAAAGATAGCAAAAGGTACACATTAGCTCTCTGCTAGTAGTTTTCCAAAGCTGCATTTGATCTAAGGAAGCTTTTGAACTTTATCGGGAGGAGTGTAAGAATGTCGAATAAGTCAAAAAAAGCGATGAGAAAATTAATGACTTACATGATGCTTTTCACTATCGTCTTTTACAGTATTGGTGATATAACGGCGTTTGCTAGTGATACAACCAATAGCCGAAAAATAGACGTATGGGATTTTGGAGGTGTTCAAGAGTCAGGGGATTTATATAACAATAATATTACGGCCGATATTCTTGATAGCAAAACTTCTATTAAGTCAGGTACTTTTGCAACCACGACATATGGCGATTTAACGGTAGGAAATCCGAGTTCTAGTGACCGGTCATACTACCTTGCGTTAGATGGTACTACCCCAGGGCTCAATTCCTCTGGTACGTGGGGAGGGATGAGTTATAGCTATGAAGACGGATATAACGGAAACGGCATTTATTACGCAAATGGTACGGGAGGTACAGAGAGAAGATTTCTAACGCTTGATCATGTTGTTGCCGGAGATAAAATTACGGTTTATGGTGGGACAAGTAATGGGGATGAATCCCTGCACTTCGTTCACGCAGACGTTAGTATGGAAGGCACAGATGTTACCGTAACTCCAGATACTTCAGAAGTTCAGGACAGTTCAGCTCCTTTCACTACCACATACCAAAAGGTTGATTTTGTTGCGCAATATTCTGGAACTTATCAAATTTATGTATCAGCCGAATCAGGTGGGAAACCTCGCTTTAATAGAGTGGTGAGAACGCCAGGAGTGAAGGTAAGCGGTACGGTGAATCTAAATGATAGTGATATTTCTCCAGGTTATGCACTTAATTTCACTAATCAGACGACAGGAGATACAACAACCGTCCAAGTAAATGCAGACAACACGTTCGATGCCGTTCTTGCAACGGGTTATGATTATATTGCCACTTTTAATGAAGTAGCAGGCTATCGGATCTCTGATGTAACAAAGGTTATAAGCACCTCAACGTCAGATATGGCGACAGGTACAAGCGTTAGCTTAGATGTAGTAGCTAATAAGCTTGTCACAGCGAGCGGAAATATCAATGGTTTTGAAAGCGGTTACGATATAGATGATTTAGAAATTCAATATCATCCTCCTGAGGGAAGCCTTGCTTCATCGGTTACAGCTACCATTGATACAGATGACATGACATATTCCGCAGATGTTCAGGACGGAATAGAGTATACAGCCGTTATGTCAGGTGTGAACGATTACGAAATTGCAGAAGGTGGTAGCCTAAAACTTAGTGCGGACACTGCTCAGGATCTTACGGTTGTTAAAAAAGCAGTTTATTCCGCCTCGGGGGAATTTCAGGGATTATCTTCAACGGCTCAAATTTCAAGTATTACATTTACCAACGTTGATGATGGATACGTTTATTCTGGGACCGTTTCAAACGGAGGATATACGGCAAGTCTTAGAGACGGCGCGTACAGCGTTTCAGCAGTTAGTTCTGAAAATGATAGCACAAGTTCTCACGTCGTTATTAATGGGGAGGATACCACAAAGGATATTTTATTTGTTAACAACACGTCACCAGAGCCTCTGGAATGGGTACCAGATTTATATGTTGGCGACAGCTCAAAGGAACATAATTATAGTACCGTTAAGGAAGCTCTTCATGCTGCAGAAAGAATGAACCCCACAGATGAAGCACACCGAATTACCATTCACATTGCACCTGGTGTTTATAGAGCACAACTGATTATATCAACACCATACATTACCCTTGTAAATACCAACCCAAATCCAACCAGTGATCCGGACACCCAGGTTAAAATTACTTGGTATTATGGAATAGGATATAAATATTACAGTATAGGAGAGGATGGTTTCTATAGTGAAGAGCGCGCATTTGACAAGCACGCAAAGAATACGGCTAATAAATGGGGAGGAACCGTTTATCTCACTAGCGCTGCTAAACACTTCAAAGCGGAAAACATTGTATTTGAAAATTCTTTCAATAAATATGTTACCGATGAAGAATTGGAAGATGGTGTAGCGTTAGCCGATGTTAATGGCAGTAATATCAATGTAGAGAGAAAGGTTTATACAGATGTTACTTCAAAAGAAGCTACAGAAAGAGCTGCTGCTATTCTGATTGAAGGGGACCATGCAGAATTTTTAGACTGCCGTTTTCTTGGAAGCCAGGATACAGTTTTCACTGGTGGCAGCGGTACAAATAGCATCTATTTTAAAAACTCTTTCATAGAAGGGAACACGGACTATATATTTGGTGACGGAAATGTAGTATTTGATAATGTTACATTGAATTTTGCTGGTTACAGTGATAAGGCTGTAGGTGGTTATATAACAGCAGCAAAAGATGAAGCGCCTTATGGATATCTATTTAGAAATAGTACCATAACAGCCGACAATAATAATCTGAATGCATCAGGTTATTTCGGAAGACCATGGGGAGCCGAAGCAAGCGTAACATTTTTAAACACCAAGCTCGAAAGCGATTCTATAATAGAGCCAAGTGGCTGGCATGATATGTCGGGTCCACCTGAAAACGCGAATTACGCGGAATACAACACTACGTACAATGGGGAAGCTGTAGATACATCACAAAGAAGAGTGCCCGTTTTAACAGATGCTGAAGCAGCCACATTTAATGTTACCGATTATTTCGGAGGTTGGACACCGTCTTATTATACGGATGAAAGTGATACAGCTCCAACATTTAAGGTGGATCCTTTCTTCACAACAGAGGATGATATCAATATACCTTACACTGGAAATACAATTAGCTTAGGGTATGAATTTGATCAGGCTAACGTAAATGACAGTTCGTTAATCCAATGGTACAGAGTGAGTCCGGATGGACAGGAAACATTGATCAAAGCAACAAAAGCCTCCATTTCCAAGACGTACAAAATCTCAAGTGAAGATGTCGGAAATTATATTAAGGCTGTTGTTACCCCTGAGACAGTGAGCGGGTTAAAAGGCACTCCGATGTCCATTCAACTCGACAACTTGGTAAAATCTGGTTCATCAGGGAATGGTGGAGGAAATGAGATACCAGATGGAGAGCGTGTAAATATTTATATAGCAGGTGATTCCACTGTTAAAACATACGGCCCTACTCTAGAAACAGGAGGTTGGGGAGAATATTTACAGAGCTTTTTCAATTCTGAAAAGGTGAATGTGATGAACTACGCAAACGGAGGCAGAAGTTCGAGAAGTTTCATAAACGAAGGAAGTCTCGATAAAATTGCTTCTACTATTCAAGCTGGTGACTATTTATTGATTCAGTTTGGACATAATGATGCAGCCAATCAATCAGGATATCTGTTAGATCGATTTGTTTCCATGGGAGAACCGGATGAGAATGGTATGTATCCTTCCACTCCGGGTGTGGAAGAGGCAACACCGTCAAGTCTTGAATCCAAGTACGGTGCAGAATATTATCCTTATACAAGCGGTACCTTCAAGTGGTATTTGCAGCAGTATATTGATACAGCGAAAAATGCGGGTGCAACCCCTATATTAGCAACGCCTGTTTCCAGACAATATTTTAATTCAGATGGTACGATCAAACCACATCATGATGCAACAGATACGACAACAGGAACGGTTACAACGTCTAATAATGCTTATGTAGAAGCTGTTGAACAGCTAGGCGAGGAACAGGACGTTGAGGTTATTGACATGTTTGATTTAACAAAAGATTATTTTGAGAAAGCATACAAAAATGACGCAGAAGCTAGTGATGGAACTTCTCCTCTAGCAAGAGCAGTTATGTATACAGGTGATTCAACGCACAATAATAAAATAGGTGGTTTTTATAATGGCGGTTTAATGGCCAAGGAGATACAAGGTCTTGGTTATACTATCTCTAATTATGTGATGCCACCTGAAAGAGTTGGTGGTGTTGCAGGTCCTGGTCATGTCGAATTTGAAGTAGATTCACATAGCGATGTCAGTGTATATACTACTGATGACAGCGGTACTTATACAAATGAATTGGATTCTTATTGGACGGGGGAAACGCAGGCCCTGATTGATAGTCTGTCTCCTGCTGAACCGACTGATTCAACGATTTGGGTTGTAGGGGATTCCACTGTAAGTGCTTTTAACGATGATTATTATTATCCAAGATATGGATGGGGTACCCAAATAGGAAAATACCTTGACGGTTCTTTTGACATTCAAAACATTGCTTTGTCCGGAAGAAGTTCCAAAAGCTATACAACGGATGTTGAGTATCAGACATTACGCAGTGGTATGAAGGATGGCGATTACTTATTAATAGGTTTCGGTCATAATGATGAAAAACGAGAACCAGAAAGATATACCAACCCGAATGGAACCTATTTAGAGAAAGGATCTTTTGCGAATTCCCTGTATGAAAATTACATTAAACCGGCACAAGCTGCGGGCACGAAAGTCATTCTGTCTACACCTATCGTAAGAAGAACTGCTACAGGTGAGTGGAGCGACTCCAATCTTCATGTTACCGGAACTTCAGGAGATTACGAAGGTGGAGATTATGCACAGGCAATTCGGGATTTGGGCACTGCGCTAGATCTACCGGTTGTTGATATGACCTCTTTAACCAAAAATGTATATGACGAATTGGGTCCAGATGAAACGCAATATCTACATGCTTGGACATCTTCTGACCCAGTTACTGTTGATAATACGCACACAAATATTTGGGGCGGGGCATATAATGCATACCTCGTTACGCAGGCGATGAAAGATTTAGGAGTAAATGGACTTGCGGAGCATGTGGTTAGTACTGAAGCGCCAACCAAGGCAGAAACTTTGGTTTCTAATCCTGATTATGAGGAACCAACCTATGATAACGATTTAAAGCAAAGTACATTATGGCAAGATCATGGTATTTGGAAAGGAACTGTCTTCGGTTCTGTCGGGGGCACTCCAAGTACTTCACATCAAACGCTTGAAACAGACAAAGATGGTAACATGCATATTGCAGTAGCGAATAATAAAGGGAAAATTGCCAGTACCATCGATGGTATTGCCATGTATTATTATAAAGTACCTGCTGATAGTACGTTTACCTTAACTGCTAAAGCTAAAATCAATCGATTTGATCTTAACAATCAAGTTTCCTTTGGTTTGATGGCTAGGGACGATATGTATATCGATTTGGATACTAAGGCTCCTATGGGTGATTATGTGGCAGCGGCTCCTTTACAGCTTACTTCTGCATCCAATGGAGGATTCTGGAATGGCTTTGCAAGAAAAAATGGAGTGTTACTCCAGGGCGGCACGGCTGAACATTCAATTTTTGAAGAAGATACTGTTGACCTTTCCATTGAAAGTAGTTCAGACGGTTATGCAGTTAAATTTGGAAATGAAGCAACAGTAACGGAAGGATTTGATTTTAAACTGACTAAAATTGATCCTGATTACGTTTATGTAGGTCTGTTCGTTGCTCGCAATGCCGATGTTACCTTTAGCGATATTAAGCTAGTTGTTGATGGTGAGGAAGTAACGGCTGGAGACCAAGATGGCGATGGTGACAAGGATGATCAAGGCGGCGATGGCGACAAGGATGACCAAGGTGGCAATGGCGATAAGGATGATCAAGACGGCAATGGTGACAAGGATGACCAGGACGGCGATGATGATCAGGGTGATCAAGGAGGAAATGAAGCTCCAAGTAAAGATGTTACGGTTGAGATCGGAAAAACAGTAGAAGTCAACGCTGGAGGAACGGTTACCATCAAAGGAACGAACACGAAGATAACCTTACCTGATGATCTTCCTGCAGGTACAAAAATTCATGTGAAGAAAGCAAATAAAGAAGCACCAGGCCTTGAACGAGCTGGTGATGCTTATACATTTGAATTTACGTATCCAAATGGTACGTATAGTGGAACTTTCACCTTATCCTTAGGCTATGATCAAGAAAAATACGATGCAGATGAAGTGAATATTTATTATTTCAATGAAGGCACAGAGAAGTGGGAACGAAAAGGTGGTCACGCAAAAGACGGGGTTATTTCATTACAAGTATCACACTTCTCCACGTACGGTGTATTTGCTGACTCAGGTGATGAAACACCTGGAGCTGGAAGCGACGATCAGTCTAGTGATGATGAGCTTCCGCAAACAGCTACGAATCTATATAATTACCTGTTCTTAGGTATGCTTCTACTACTAGTTGGCGCAACAATTATGGTAATAAGAAGGAGAAATAGCCTTTAAATGAAAAAGAGCGGGATTCCAATTCTATTTAATTTGGAATCCCGTTTATATTAGGGCATAGGGGGGCATCGTAATAGCCCATTGCAATCTCCCTCTTTCAGGTAGTTTCTTTTAGGTCATTAGTTGTACGTTAGCGGCTGTCTGTTCCACTTCTTCTTATAGTTGATCTGAAGTCTTCTTCGTTTCCGGATTGTTAAATATATTTGTTATGTAAGAGGAATAAAGGCATTGAATCGTAAATATGTATCCAATGCCTTTTTGATCCCTATTTCATCAGTTTGACAATTCACTTAAACTGATTACACGGGAAAAGTAGGATAGAATCTCTTTATTGTGTGTTACGACAACAATTGTTTTACCCTCTTGATTTAATTTCGATAAATAGTCTAATATTAATTTTTCGTTCTTCACATCTAAGCTGGCTGTTGGTTCATCTGAAAGTATTAAATCACTTTCTTGTAAGATAAGTCTTATGATGGCTATTCGCTGCTGCTCACCACCACATAATTGATAAACCATTTTATCTCTTAAGTGGGATAGGTTAAATTCTTTTAGAAGCATATCAATTTTTTCTGTCTTTTTGCCTTTTTTTAATTTTTTATATGCTAAAGCTAATTGAAGATTCCATCTAACGGTTTCATCTTCTACTAAACCATAATTTTGAAATAAATAACCTATTTTTCTTCTTCTTAATAACATTGCTGTTTTAGAATGAATGGTAGGGTTTTTCTCGCCATATAGTGTCAAATCCCCATCGTCTTTTTTGGTGATTAATCCCATTATGTTTAGCAATGTTGTTTTGCCTTTTCCACTTTCACCCGTTATGGCAACCATTTCGTTTTCTTTAATGCTTAAGCTTATCGCGTTTTTCCTTATACTCTTCATATTTTGAAATAGAAAAAGATATGGATACAGTAATAATTAACATCAATAAGATCTTTATTATATATAACGCATAATTTAATGTATTAGAATATACTTTATTTTTAATCATTAAGTTTATATTAATAAATTTCAAACTGATTTGAGTAAATAACAGCATCAACATATTTAATAGAATGATAAATCCCATAAATAGTATTATTAGAACAAAATAGCGTGGCACCACTCGACCGATATTCAAATAATATACAAAGTGAATGCTTAATGTTATCAATAAGATTATTACCTCTAAAAGCAAAAAGTTTTTCATCGAATCTGCTATCATTTTTAATTTGGAAAATCCCATTACCTTTTTAATAGCATTTATTTTAATTCTAGTAAATGTATATATGAATAGAACTAATAAAGAAATAATCAGAAAAATAACAAAGTTGAAAGCATTGTACTGAAGAATTTGACTATACGGAATTCCGCTGTTATAAGCTTCAATCCGATTACCTGTTTGTTTTGAAATGTTATCTAGAGTCACAGGAGATATATCCGTATAGAAAACGCCATTATTATCCACAAAATCTTCTTTTGTAAGATTTTTGTAGTTAAAAGTCGTATCAGGCGAAATGGACGCAGGTTTATCGATATTTTCCAATTGACTATGGTAAATGTTGTAGATGAACTGATTATCTTTTGAAACAGGTGTCTTTATTAATTCTAATTTACACTCATTCTGTGATAAACAGGTTTCATAAATTGCATCATATAAATTTTTCAGATCGTTACCAGAAGAACTTTCTGCTATATAGCCATCTAATGAGGTATCTCCTAAACTATTAACCTCATAAATAGCATAAATAGAAGTGCTAAATATGTATGACAAAAGTAATAGCTGTCCTGTTAGAAATATAAATAAGACTTTTTACATAAGCTCTCCATTATTTTGAAATTTTTAAAGAAAGGCGAATAAACCGTAATTTTTAGATTCGCTTCATAATTATCTTTCATAATAGTCGTAGCTTGATGACATTATTGCTAATGCGGTGATAATAGACTTCTTAATGTTTTTCATTTTGAATTCCTACCATAGATTTAACCACCTCTTCACATGATAGTTTACCATAAAAAGGATATTGATCAAGAAAAATATGTAAATAAATAGTGTTTATCAATTATGATTTTATTCAATTTTAAGAGTTTATAGTAATTGTCAGTATTGAGTATGGCAGTATGAAATTTCATACCCCGGCATTGGAGTTCAGACCTCACCAAAAGACAAATGGCATGGTTTTGTAGAGGCGGAGAGGACAAGTGAGAAGGTAAGTAGTTTATCATTGAAAAGAACGCTTGTTCGAAATAATTATTGTAAAAAACGGATAATGTTCTTTTAGGGTAAGGTCGGCTAATCCCCTTAACGGAAGGGGGGGTGCTTATGAGTATGTATGAGAGTTTCATGGAGGGCCTCAGGAAGAAGATCATGCAGGCGTTGCCACAGGGCGTGGTGAATTTAGCCAGCGACCCCCTAATTTCTTGGTACCTTCTTGATTGATTGCTCGCTTTGATTGTATCACTGATCAATAAAAAATAGACCTCCCTATTTGCCCAACAAGTAACTAGGAGAGGTCTATCACCACTTTCGATAGCCGATCCCTCTGGGGGAACCGCTTATCCATAACCCGTAGTGACCGCTACCGGTTATTATTATATGCATTTCTTACTGAAATTATAGCATAAAATGAAAAAGGAGTCACAATCTCAGCTGGCTTTCTTATGTCTTAGGAATTTGTACTTCATTCTGTTGTAATTTGCCTTTCTTACTGAAATTCGTATAATTATTCCTAAGCTTTTTTGGTAAAAAAATATTTAAGTCTGTTTTATCAAATTGTACAGCATACATCTTAAATTATGAGAAACGCTTGAAAAAGGAATAATTGTTTGTATTTGTTATGTTATACTAAATTATGGATAATGTTTTTGGGGAAGAGTCGACTAATCCCCCTTAACGGAAGGGATGATACGATGAGTCTAGCTGAAAGTTTTTCACTACTGCTTAGTTTTGGTGCTTTCTTGATTGCATTGCTCGCTTTGGTCATTTCTTTGGTTAATCGGAAATAGATCTTTCTGTTTTTAGCAGAGGTCTTTCATAGCCATTATAGCGAATCCTTTTTGGGAACTATTTTTCTGTAGCTCGTAGTGTCTGCTGCGGTTTAGTGCTATGTTTTTAAGATAGTATTATAGAGTGAGGAACCAATTACAAATACTATGAATACGTGCATGCTTTATAAATAGGCAAGGCTGGAAGCTAGTGGTTACTGGTACAGTGGTTAGGTTGTCGTTTTGATAGGAAGATTGATAAAAAGTGCGTGGATGAAATGGAGTGTGGCAATGTAATAAACGTGCCAAATTATTTATGTGGAGGTGTTTATCAATGATTTTAGTTAGTTCTTGTTTAGCCGGGTTAAAAGTAAGATATAACGGAACCCATAGTTTAGATCATCGTATCAGTAAATTGATTAATGAGCATAAAGCAACACCTGTATGTCCGGAATTGCTTGGTGGTTTTTCAACTCCCAGAGAACCTGCTGAAATAATAGATGGTAATGGGGAAGACGTATTGGCTGGAAATGCTAAAGTAGTGGAGAAATCAGGTAAGGACGTTACGGAATTATACATAAAAGGGGCTTATATTACCTTGGAAAAAGCTAAACAGGTTAATGCAACAATGGTTGTTCTTAAGGAGAATAGTCCATCTTGTGGAAGTTCAATGATTTATAATGGTGAATTTATAGGGGAGAAAATGGCTGGGAATGGAGTTACAAGTGCCTTATTAAAAAGAAACGGTTTACGGGTCATTTCAGAAGAACAGTTTGCCGATAACTTTGATGAATTAATATAATTTATTTTCAATTATTGTGTGCATCTCTTTAATGGGGAGTGGTGCCAATGGTGCACCGCTCATCCATTTTATGGAATGAGAATTCCGCGTGGGTACGTCTATATGGAGCAAGACCCCTTTACTCAACAGACGTGCCAAATTATTGGATAATAAATTATTATTATATGTCTGGAGTATTAAATAAAAGAAAAGGTTTAAAGAGGTGCTTTTTATGGATAATCCAATAGTAAAAGAAATCGGAACAGTATTTATACCAGTAAGAAATATAGAGAAAGCAAGAGATTGGTACTGTGACATATTAGGATTAAAAACAGATGGAGAAATTCAGTTTGGTCATCTTTACGTAATACCCATGGAAGGTACAGGGATTGTGTTAGATAGCAAAATTTATTCAGAGGATAATATATTTAAAACACCAGCATTCCACTTCAATACAAAAAACATTGAAGAAGCATTTCATTTTATGAGTAATAAGGGTGTTAATGTGATTACTGGAATTGAACATAATCATTATTTTAATTTCAAAGATCCGGATGGAAATATTTTAATGATCTGCAATGGTTAAGATTAAGCAATCGGGTGCGCTTATCGAATAAGTGTATCCTTCAGAATCGGGCCAGGTTGTGGCACAATTTGAAGGGGGGAATTATGTGGTTAACACAGTTAAAAAATTTCACCTGTGGGTTCCATTACTATTTTTACTTATCGAAATTGTCCTAACTTCGTTTTTGATGGAAGAGTTGATAGATGCTTCTCCACCTAATTATGGATATTTCGCTTTCTTAACACCAATAATTGGTTTACTCTCTTTTTTCTACATTCGAAAATCCACAGAAAAAAATTATACGTTTTTGATATGGACTTTTCAGTTATTAAATTGGGTGTTTATTGTTTTTCTAATCGCTGTTATTGTAATTTTCATGTTAGCGTTTATTTAGCTGAAGGGACTTTTCAAGGAGAATAAATCACGATATTAGTAGAAAGCACCCCCTGCGTAAACATAGATAACAACAAAGGATGACTATATAGATGATGGAATATTATTATAAAACGCATCTAAATGGCTTTACAACAAAACCTTTAATAGTTTATAGAGGAATCCATCAAATTGGAGTTATTCAAGGTTATTTTGACAATATATTCAAGAAGGTTATAGATGAGTTTGTAGGCGGGGTACCTATGTTTCTGAAATAAGAGTTAAAGGATGAATTAGGAAAAACGCGGTTACTCACTTGGAATTTATATTTTCCGTTAGGAAGTATAAAATTTTAGCGAAGAAGCAGTTCGACGTAGTTAAAATTTATGTTGTACCAAGTATAAGAAAAACTATGGCATTTGGCAACAAGCCCCGAAGTGACCGATATCAGCGGGGAATATTTTTATAAAAGAAAAATGGCATCCATCTCTAAGAAGGCAAAGGACAAAGCGCTTGCTGAAAGGAATGGAGTGAGCGGGTTGTAAATGGACTCTTGAAATGAAAAAGGAAGAGGCATATAGATGAAATTGTTTTTTTCATAATTCTAATTTGAAAAAGGAAGTGAGCAACCATGGTTGGAGGACCAGTTCTCGTAGCTATTGTCCTAGGAGTGTTGGTAATTTTACTTACTTGGTGGTTTAGAAAATTAAACCTTTTATATTTGTTCGAATGGTACCGAGTATGTTAACCGTAATTGCTGCCGTTATCTTGTTTTACATTGGTTTTGTGAAAATCAGGGGGTTCGAAGGGGCGGCATACGGGATTTTAGCTTTCTTTTTAATGGGAGTTGCCATAGTGTCTTTTGTCATGGCGAATAAAAAAACAACGTAAAGGGTTGTTGGTGTTCAACTTTTTTGCTTATTTTGGAATTTGTCTCCTTTTTTGCTTGGGGCTGGCTTTGGGGTTCAGGCGGGCATACATTATTAAAAAGTGGGTTGAGTAACCTATCAAAGTGTAAAAGGAAGTAGTTTTAGCAAAAGCATGGAATAGAATAAGAGATAAGGGGGAGACAAAATGACTGCGAGAACGGAAACACATAGTAATTCGACAATATCATTAACCTTAGGTATACTTTCGATCATAATACCAGTTATTGGTATGATCCTTGGTGTTATCGGAATTGTATATTCAAGAAAAGCAACAAGGGCCATTGTTAATACAAATGAAAGTGGAAAAGGCTTGGCAACCTCAGGATTAATCTGTAGCGTGGCAGGAATTATTATTCAATTTTTTATTCTGCTCCTTGTTGTATCAAGCATGATCGCCTTTTTTTCTATTTTCGTAATCCAGGGATAAGACATTATGCATTTAACATAAATGCTGGATTTTAGATACGGAGGAGATGTTTGTATTGCAAAAATGTATAACGTGTAATAAACAATTTAGCTGGTATGAGATGTATAAATACCATCTCTGGTTTTATAATACATCCGTTACATGTGATGCTTGTGGTACGAAACACATAATATCTGTGCCTGGAAGGATTGTATTTGTATGCTTAACTGTTATACCGGCATTAATATATATGGATTACCTTTCGCCTTTTAACCATTTTTGGGTGACACTTGGAACAGGAATCGCTATTTTAATAGCGGGCTCTTTTTTGGCACCATATTTTGTTAATTTTAAGGAGGTTTTATGATTGGAGTAGGATGCACTTCTAGAACATGGGCTTCAGAGTGAAGCTATTAAGGGATTGGGGGATTATTCAATCCATGAAAGAAAAAACAAATAACATAATCGGAATAACATTCTTCTCTATATTTATAATGGGGGTTTTAACAGGGGTTTTATTTCCTGGTAATAACCGGGATTTTTGAAATATTTGATGAGCAGTATCAATCTGGTCATTAATCATATTTGTAATAAGTATCTTTATTTTGGGATTGCCATTATCAAATGAAGGGAGAAATTAAGATGTATGAATATAAATTTATTAAGGTTAAGATCGGTTCCTTGAATGGTAAACCTAAAGAGAATTACGAAGAAATTATAAAAGAACAAGCAAGTGAAGGATGGCGATTGCATACACTTGCACCGTTACCTTTCGCAGCTGCTGGACAAGCAAATGAGTTAGAACTTATCTTTGAAAGACTGGTTCAATAAGTTCATTGAGTTGTTCCAGACAAGGGCGCGATAACGGAACAATGTGATACCAGAATCGAACATTATATCAATTTGTTTATGGGAGGGTTATGTGAATAAAAAAACCTTTAACATATTTGGCTGGGTTCTGCTTCTGGGAATGGCTGTGTCGTGGATAGGGTTTGGCTACTCAAGCTGGTACATATTATTAATCCCGATGGCGTATATTTCTTTTTCCATTAGCGATGGCAGCATTAAAAAATTTGAGAAAATAAAACAAATGTCCATACGTCAAGTAATTCTAACCCTGTTTGCGTTTGTTGTGTCAGTGGGCATAGCATTTGCTCTTATTCAATTAGCTAATTACTTGATAAACGAGATATTACACTTAACTGGATGGATAAAGACAATAAGCGAGATTGTTGCTGTGATTTTTTCCGTATATCCTGTTAAGTTTACCTTCGGCAGTGTTGTTTATAAAGTAACAAAGGATTTGAACGCTGCAAGATAAAAAAGCTGTGAGGCAGATGCAATTATGTAATCATACTTTTTTCTAAGCAACCTTTTTCATATAAATGTAATAGCGATCATGGCTAATTTGTTATTTATTATAAGAAGACAGTAGTCTATGAAAATGGAAACAACTATATTTTTGAACGAAAGCATAAGAATGTATGGTTTGAAATTTTGGGGATTTCCAAAGTATGGGAATATAGTTGGGAAAACGTTAAAACAATAGATGATTTAGAACATTAATGGCAGCTTTGAATACTGCTTTATTTATGATGCTGAGAAAGGAAATGAAAAATGCAGGAATTAATACAATCATTCTTAGAGGATGAAATTTCGGATCAGGACTTTTATGACGGCATCATTGATTTTGTCTTTTCCTACAATATTAGGTGTGGAGAATATGAAGGTAATCGCTTTGTCATAAAAAAGATGGACCATTTAAACTTTATTATCTATGATGAATATGTAATAGATGGCAAAAGGGAGATTCATCATTCTGTTTCCATACATAAGAATAAATTAATAAATCTGGTCAATGAATATGCAAAACGTCAAGGGATTATCGTAAGAAATTCGAGAAGATAATGAGGTGAAGGAATGGTAAGAAGAAGACGTTGAGCCTTCCTAAAATAGTTGTATATAATATTAGTTTTGGGAAGGCTACCTTAATTTAGAGGAGATGTATGAGCAATGAAACAAAATAAATATGATAATCCAACATTTTTTTCCGCGTATGAACAAATGCCTAGGTCTGTTAAAGGTCTTGAAGGTGCTGGAGAATGGCATATATTAAAAGAACTGCTACCAGATTTCAAAAATAAAAATGTCCTTGATTTGGGTTGTGGTTTTGGTTGGCATTGTCGTTATGCAAGTGATCAGCAAGCAAGTTCTGTAGTAGGTGTAGATATATCCGAGAATATGATCCAAAGAGCCCGTGAAATAACAAATAATCCCTTGATTTCATACGTCAAAGCACCGATCGAGGACTTTGCTTTTTCAGAATCCCAATTTGACGTGGTAATCAGTTCGCTTGCTTTTCACTACATTGAGTCATTTAAATCAATCTGTGAAAAAGTTTATGAGTCTCTAAGGGCTAGGGGAAGCTTTGTTTTTTCTGTTGAGCATCCAATTTTCACTTCACGAAAAGAACAAGATTGGTACTATGATGAACACGGAAATCGTTCGCATTGGCCAGTTGATCATTATCAAAAGGAAGGAGTACGTGAAGCATTGTTTCTAAATGAAAATGTTATAAAATATCATCGTACCATTTCAACATATATGAATGACTTAATTGATGCTGGTTTCATTATTAGTGCAGTTAAAGAATCGTTTCCATCTGATGAAATGTTAAAAAAGGATCCCCAAATGGAAGATGAAAATCGGAGGCCGATGTTTTTAATGATCTCTGCAAAGAAATAACGAAGCATCGTGGTAAAGGGGTCATTATTGAATAGTATATTCCAAATAATAGTGTATCATTAAGAGGTATCAAGAATTTATGAAGGAAAAGATGATTTTGGAGGGATATAGTTGAAGAATAAAATTATATTAGTATCAGCATTATTTATCAGTATTCTGTTTATCAGCGCTTGCAGTAATTCAGCAGAAGATGAAGAGGTAAGCGAAACTACTGATCCAGAAGAAACCACGACTGCATCTTCAGAAATTGAAGATAAAGAGGCAAATGATAATAGCGAGAGTTTATTCGGAGACCTTGATTTGCCTGAAGATCAGCTTGGGTTATCTATTGGCGACACGGCTCATTATAAGTATGGTTATCAGGATATTATACGAGAATTTGAAATCACATTAAATTCTGTTGAGATTTCGGATACTGCGGGAGACCAGCCTAGTGAGGAAGGTAACTATGTTATTGTGAACGTAACACTTAAAAACCTAAGCGAAGTGCCAGTTATTGCTGAAGATGGATTAAGCCTTAGTTTAGAAAATGAAAATGTCGGCGGTTTACCTTGGTTCTACATAGAAGGTGTGGCAGAAGAATGGCCAGGTGAAATACCACCTAATGAATCTCAGACAGGAGTGTTATTATATGATTCGCCTACTGGTACTTCTTATTCATTAATTAGTGGTGACTCCTCAGCTAATGCAAATACCATTTCATTTGAATTTACAGAAGATGAGGCGGAATAAATACGGAGCCTGAGATATATGCGTATGGGTGGCAAACTGAACACGAACCTGTCTTTATAAAAGAGTTTGAGAACATAAATCAAGATATAGATTATAAGAGTTACTATATATAAAATAAAGTGCATGACTATATGTAACAAACTGTTGCGTTAGCTTCATAAGCCAGATTTGAATACCGGTTCCTAAACGTAAATGGAACCGGTTTTTTTATACGGTAGGAAAGTATAAAATTTTAGCAATGAAGATGCACGAAGTAGTGAAAATTTAGAATGTACCAAGTATAAGAAAAACTTCGGTACTCGCTAATAGACGAGGTGAATGCCGAGTTTTTCTAATCATTTAAGAAAGCATATAATCGGTGGTACAAGGGGAATTTTAATGTGGCAAAAGAAAAAGTCAGGTTCAATGAGAGAAATTATTTAATCGTACAGTGCGGTTCAATCGGACAAAAAGAGAGTCGAGAAGTAATCCCAGAGGCTTGGCGGGAACGAAACCTCAGTGACGAGGAAGAGTATTACTTTTCTATGAAGAAGAAAGCAGATATCGAGCTTACTCGGAGTGGACTAGATTGGATAATTTTACGGCCGTCTTTGCTCGTTGACGATCCAGGGATTGGCACTGTCTCCCTGGGGCCGGCCGAGTTTCACGATCATATAGCTCGTGCTGATGTCGCTGAAACGCTCGTTGCTTTACTTCATGAACCCCGTATTAGTAAGCAGATTCATGAACTTAATACGGGATCGACGCCAATCTAAGACGCTGTGCAAGCTCATGTTCGCTAGTTTTAATCCGATTTTTACTCTAACAATGATGTTGACATCAAGGAGAGAATCTATGACAATATAGAACTCTTACGAAATGGGGGGACACGTGAAGAGGGAAACTGTGTTACCTAAAAATTATTTATTGCTCTGTACAACGATACTGGTAACTAATACAATTCAGTTAAGACGATCACTCTTTAAGGGTGATCGTCTTTGTCGTATTTGACTTTATACTGCGCAACAAATACTTTCTTTTTTAAAAGAATGTTTGATGTGACTTTTCTTATAGTGATATGGGGAGTTTATCAGAAAATAGATCCCCTCCCTTGCCCCCCTTTGAGGTGGTCTAATTTTTAAATGATGATTGTTGTAAAGTGTTTTTATTGTGTGTTTTTAGAAGTTTCAGTGATTTTTCCATTTGCCTTCTCCTTCTTATCTCCCATGGACAGTAATAGAATGGAGATTATCAATATTATGGCACCTAATGTATTTTTAACTGTTATCTCAATTGGGAAGAAGGGGTAAGAAATAACCGCAAGTAACAATGGACTGAAGGCTCTAGTAACATTAGCAATAGAAAATCGTAAATACTTTAATGCTTCGTATAACAATAGTGTTCCAAGGAATCCTCCTAAAAGTGTTGATAAGACTAAAAATCCAATTCCTTTGAATGAATAATTTCCATCAAAAAGTTCCCACATGATTAATGTGTAAAAAATGACAAAAAGCAATGAAATACTGTTATTAGTGAACATGATGGAGTTAGAACTCTTTTGTTTAGACAGCGTTTTTTTTATAAATATATTTGTTAATGCAAAGAAGAATGTATATAAAAGAGCGAAAAGACTACCAATTAAATTATTCGTGTAATCCCCCCCAGTATCAACAAACAGAAAAGTACCAAGAATAGCAAAAGTAATGAAAAACAATTCTTTTCTAGAAAACTTTTCATTCAAAAAAAATACGGATAAAATTACAGCAAACACCGTATAGAATCTTCCTAGAAAACCAATTTCCACTGGCGAAAGTAAATCAATACTTAGAAATAGAAAAATGATTCCTAAAGAGTTAAATACAGCTAACAGTATAATATTTTTTTCAAAATAAAATTTTACATAATTCTTCGTAAATAGTCCTAATAATACAGAGGCAGTTATAATTGTTAGTACATTTATTAACGCTGCTTTAGAAGGGGAAATTTGCAGCAGTCCAAACTTCGACAATAGAGGTCCTACCCCTAACATTAAAACGGAAAGCATATTATAGAGATGTCCTTTTTGAATATCACTCATTATTTTCACCATCCAATCATTTTTTGCTATTTAATGGTCAAATTAGATACTTTGATTACATATATTGATTATATTTGATAAAAGGAGAATAAAAAGTGTAAATTAATAATAATTATTTCACCTTTTAAATCGGAGGTCTTCCAATGAGGTTAATCGAATATTATATTAGACTTTTTATTAGATTTGCTGAAATCAAGAGAGATAGTCCAACGAGTGTAACAAGACATGCTATTAGCAAAGAGTTAGCTTGTTCGGAGCGGAATGTTATTCATATCCTAAATAAAATGGAAGCTGAAAAGTGGATTAAGGTTATTAGAGGAAAAGGAAGAGGAAATACAACAAATATCACTTTTTTTAAAACGCTGGAAGAAATGTTTGAGAAGCATGAAAAGTATTCTTCAAAAACAGAAGATATTGAACGACTCATTTCTATACTAGAGCATGATACTCAATTAAATGAAAGTCATCAACTGATCAATACATGTATTAATCAGCTTTTTGGTACTTATTCTAAGTTATCCCGTAATGTTGAAGACGAAAGTGAGTATTTAAAAATACCATATTTTCGGTCTCTTTACTCTTTAGACCCCTCACAAGTGGAAAGGCAAACAGAAAGACATTTAGTAAAGCAAATGTTTAATACGTTAGTAACATATAACGAAGAAAAAGAGGAAATAGAACCAAGTCTTTCTCATCTTTGGGAGATAGATCGTGATGGAAAGACATTCACGTTTTATATAAGAAAGGGTGTTTCGTTTCATCATTCAAAACGTCTTGAAGCAGAGGATGTTAGATTTACTTTTGAAAGATTAAAGAAAACGCCATCTAATTGGATCGTTAAAGACTTGGATACGATTAAATGTTTCGGGAAGTACGTGGTACAATTTACATTTACCAAGAGCTCTTTTCACTGGCTTCTTCTTATTACTTCACCGAAATGTTCAATTGTACCTAATAATTATGCTAACAAGTCAATTGATGAGTTTTCTAAATTCCCCATAGGGACAGGTCCTTACAGAATTAAAGAACACGAATCGAATTTTCTTAAACTCTCAGTCCATCATGAATATTTTCAAGAACGAGCACACATTGATGAGATTGATATTTTTATACTGCCATCTATCGAAAAGTATCTTAATATAAATGATGATATTAATCGGGATTCGATTTTTTACATTCCTTTTACAACCATGAAAGATAATAATAGTGAACTAGAATATATTGAAAGAAGAAGATTATCTGTAAAGTATCTCATGTGGAATATGAATAGAGAAAAAATACGAACGAATGAGGGCATGAGAAGAAAATTGTCAGCAATACTAAACAAAACGAAAATGGTAAACGATCTAGGTTATCCAAGGTATGAACATGCCAATTCCTTTATCAAACAACATTCTTCTTCTCAGGCTGGAAAGTATGGTCATGAACCTTATGATAATATCATAAAGGAACCACTAACCTTATTGACATATGACCTTTCACCACATAGAGAGGATGTAAAATGGATACAAAAAGAGTGTAATAAACACGGGATTAAAATTGAAACCAAACAGCTTCCTTTTTCCGCCTTTATAGATAATGTAAAAGATGCTGACCTAGTTCTTTCGGAATTTGTGACCGAGGAATCGGAAGAAATTTCACTCTATAATTTAGTTGAATCTCAAACAGGAGTCATATATAACCTTATTGATCAAGAGAATAAAGCGATTATACAAAGAAATTTGGATAATGTTTTCCAAAAAGAAGAAATGCAAAATAGAATAGAAGAATTAAAAAAAGTTGATACGTTATTATGTGAAAGTTGCATTACTATTCCCTTGTACTGGACTTTCCAAAAAGCTCTATATGATAAAAATTTACTGGGAGTGTCTCTAAGTACCATTGGATTGGTCCCCTTCAAGGATTTATTTTACAGAAAACAACTAGGGTCATACCATAAATAATTTGCAAAATTACTATTGGAGTTAAGTAACGATGTTTTTTTGCTGCGCAGTACAACGATACTATGCAATAGAATATTAATAATATGTCACAATCGGGCGCGTTTGTTGAGCAAAAATTAAAAGGTTTGTACATATTAGTCATGTACAAAATTTATCAACTTTTATTTTTTTGACTTTTTTCGATTTAGGTCTTGATAACATACGCAAAGCAAATTTCGCCATAATTAAAGCCAAATTCTTGTACGTTAAGGAATTTGGCTAAATGTTATCGGTTTAAATTTTATTTAATGGTCGAGGGAATTAGCTGGTCATCTATTGGCATCAAACTTATATTCTCCAAGAAAATTAATCTAGAGGTGATATATGTGGAAGCAACTCCCTTTTTGTATATCCTTATTCTTAAATTAGGTTGATATAACAGGGTTTGCATTCTTACCGCTGTAAAACCGGCATAATCCTGACGCCAGCTCTACAATTGTTTATCCACTACATATTTGTCTGTAGCATTTTGTAAAGATAACGAATAGATTAGCAGTGTATGTAAAATTTACAGGGAGTTGGTAATTTGTTTAAAAAAGTGTGTTCGCTGTTAATTATTCCGATCATCATTATTTTGGTTTCATCAGCTTTTCCGTCAGAAACTAAAGCTGCATCTAATTATCAATGGTTTGCGACCGGAGACGGATATTGGGATGGAACTTTTAAAGCAAGAAGTGGGCAAGATGTAACAGTTTTCATTAACGATTGGGGACAATGGGGGCATTATAACGATTGGTTGAAAGTGCGTTTGTGTAGAGTTGGTGGAGGTTGTACTATATACAAACTAGTTGTCTACGATGATAAGAATTGGACGACATTTACTAATATGGCAGCAGGAACGTATCACGGAGATGTAGCAAAAGTTCATAACCCAAGTAATCAAATTAAGGGAAAGATATCTTTTAGGGTGGAATGGTAACATATATCGAAATAGTAAATATTTTATTTGCAGCATAATGTTGGATACCTTACAACATAAATGTATGTGACGTATTCCCACCCTCTAAATTCAACTGAAACAATGAAAGGGTTAAACAGAATTAAAGTGACTCATCTTTCATGAAAGAGGAATATGGAATGTCAACACTAAACTGAACAAATTTTTAAAGGTCTATTCTTGTTTGTATTCAGCTGGTGTTAAATAATCTAAAGATCCATGAATACGAATATTATTAAACCAATTCACATAATCAAATAATTCAAGATCAAGTTCTTGTTGACTAGTAAAAACGCTGCCACTAGCGAATTCTGTCTTAATCGTTTTAAACGTTGCCTCGGCAACGGCATTATCATAGGGTGTTCCTTTTTCGCTTAGCGATCTTTCAATACTAAACGTTTCTAATGCTTCATCTATCAGTTTATTTTTAAACTCGCTTCCTCGGTCAGTATGGAATAATTCGAGGCGATTTAGATTATACTTCACTGTCGAAAAGGCACGGTGAACTAGCTCAGCACTCTTATTAGGACCAGCGCTGTAGCCAATAATTTCACGATTATATAAGTCTATTAAAACACAGATGTAGTGCCATTTTTGGTTTACTCGAACGTATGTTAAATCACTCACAACTACTTTTAATTCTTTATCTGGATTGAATTCTCTATTAAGTGTATTTCCAACTTCAGATTCATTAACTGTTGTTTTTCTAGGCTTAAATTGAGCTACTGTGTACTTAGAAACGAGTCCTTGCTCTTTCATTATTCGGCTAATTCGGCGACGTGAGACCTTCCATCCTAGCTTTAGGAGTTCCTTTTTGATTTTTCTCTGACCGTATATATTGCGACTGTTTTTAAAGATTTCAACAATTAAAGCTGTTAATTCTTCATTCTGATTATCTCGGATTTTTGCTTCGTAATAATACGTACTTCTAGAGATTTGTAGGACGGTGCACATTGCTGATACCGAGTATTTGTGACTGTTATTACGAATCACCTCTACTTTCGTCCCATGATCAGCGCGGCTTGCTTTAAAATATCATTTTCCATTGAAAGTTTTTGATTCTCTTTCCGAAGCCTGATTAACTCTTCCTGTTCTGGCGATCTATTGTCCTTCTCTTCAAACGATCCAGTTGATTTATGTTGGTGAACCCACTTATCAAAGGTAGATGGCGTCAGCTCGTATTCTTTAATAATTTCAGAACGGGGCTTTCCAGAAGCATATAACTGAGCAATTTGTTCTTTAAATTCTTTGGAAAAACTTCTTCTTTCTCGTTTGGCCATAATGATTTCTCCTCACCGAATTAATTTTAATTAACTAAGTCTATATGACCTTAACGAATTTGTCCAACTAAGTGTAACCTATCCAATATTCAGAGGCTGTATAATACAATTAGATGTATATTTGTCCATCTTTTCAAATGAAAATGCAACTGTGAGACTTCTAGCCACACAAAAATTAGTTGAGATCAATAAAATAAGACTTCTATTTTAGAAATAGGAGTCTTATTTCACTTTTCTTAGATTAATCGTACTGTGCTACCATCAGAATGTATAACGGATGGAAAGTTATCATATAGGGAGCCAGACCCTCTGTGTGGACAATTGCCTATTCAGAGGGTCATCCACTATATTCCAATTTAAAATGATAGCTACCTATAGATGGAACAGGAAAAGCTCTCTCATGCTAAGAAGGCAACCTTCTTCAACTATAAGGGGCGTTAATGGAAGTAATCAAAGCCTAATTTCTCACTTATACTATCGAGAAATTAGACTTGTTTCATATCTGGATTTCCTTAGCGTTGTTAATCCGCATTTTCCTGACCCCTAATCAAACTTTATTCTAAATCAACACCTTAAAAAGTATGCTAAAAAATCCATAGGAGTAAGGAAATTAAAACCAAAATGTTCCAGAAAAGGGCGCAGTAATCGAATAAGAAAGCTTCTTCTAGTAGGTAATGGTTGATGATATTCATTTTAAAAACAAATTGCGAACACAATAATGAATTTCCTCCCGCACTGAAGACGCTAACAATTGAGCATAATTCGCGATGATTGAGCCAGACTATTACTGCGTGGAGGTGATAAGGATGGGTAAAGAGCGAAGAGGAAAGCAGGGAAGTACTACGAGTGATGAGCAGGCTGTCCGCAAAGATTTGCCCCAGCAATTTGATCATGAATTTGCCAATGAGCCGCTGACTCCGGCTGAAAGAGCGAACAACAAGAAGACGAAAAAAGGTCAGTAATATATCCGTAATTACCAGCGAGAATAGGGACACAATAAAACAAAAGGTATGATTTGTACTGTAGGTGAAGGCAGTGCAAATCATACTGTTTTTTGGTGGGGAAATACGAGGAGGATGTGGTTAAATTCTGTAAGCACGAGTGTTCATATTCTCATTTTATTCAAAAAACAAATTGGAAACTTCAAGTATATCTTAGTAACAGTTTAACATTCTTAAATAAGAGTTTAGAACGCATAGACTCCAATCCCAAAAATCATATAAACTAAAGGATAGATATAATGGAAAGCAGGTGAAGCGAGTGATGGATTTGGATACATTATATAAGACATATCAACCGTTTCTATTCTCCATTGCCTACCGAATGCTTGGATCCGTTACTGACGCCGAAGATATCGTTCATGATTTATTCCTGCAGCTTAAGGTTGACACGGATCAAATGAAAGACGTGAAGGCATATCTTGCAAAATAACGACAAATCGCTGTCTGAACTTTTTAAAATCAGCTCGTAATAGAAGAGAAATATACACAGGGCCATGGTTACCTGAGCCACAGGTAAACCAATCAGAACAGCCTTTAGATAAGGTGATAAAAGATGAAACCGTTTCATATGCCTTTCTCGTGTTATTGGGTCAACTGTCACCTGTGGAAAGAGCAGTATTTGTTCTTAGAGAAGCATTCTCTTATCATTACGGAGATATTGCCATGTTGCTGGAAAAAACGGAAGCGAATTGTAGAAAGATCTACAGCCGTGCTAAGCAGAAATTGCCGAATGATCTACATGGTCACACGGAGAATACAGAGCATGTCGATTTCCTGGCAAAGACATTTATAGAAGCATCAATGACCGGAGACTTTGAGGATTTTATCGATATTCTTACAGAAGATGTTGTACTGGTTAATGACGGTGGAGGAAGGGTGATTTCTGCGATATATCCAATTGTAAACAAACAGCGCGTATCTGCCTACCTTAAAGGAGTTTCCGCTAGAGGAAGTTTCCATGGAGGACTCTTTCCGGTCATGGTTAATAGCCAAAAAGGAATCTTGCAGACAAGAGACGGCCATCCTGTCAGGGTCATCTGCTTTGCATTAGATTCAAAACAAAAAAATATCCAGAGCATTTATATTGTTTCAAATCCGGAGAAACTGAATCATATTGCTGTTTCTGCATATAGGATAGACTGAGAGCTTCATAGAGGCTCTCTATTTTTATGTCACAAATCAATCCTCTGTTTTGTCTTATTAGTGAAAGCTACAAAATCATTAAATGGAGGCGAAAAAACATGGAACAACGCTTTAACTTCATGCAGACAAATCAGGAAGTTGTCAAATTAATGAGACAATTGGAGGAGTACAAGAAAACAACAGGGATTGATATGAAATTAATCGAGTTGATTAAAATTCGTGCGTCACAAATCAATGGCTGTGCTTTTTGCTTGGATATGCACACCAAGGATGCCAGAGCCATGGGTGAAACCGAACAAAGAATTTATTGTTTACATGCTTGGCGTGAATCACCATTTTATCTTGAGTCGGAAAGGATTGCATTAGAATTAACGGAAGCAGTTACAGCCATCTCGGAAAACGGTGTACCAGATGAGCTGTATAGACGGGTTCGACATCATTTTGATGAAAAACAATTTATCGATCTCGTAACCATCATCATCACGATTAACGGTTGGAACCGATTAGCCATTTCGTCCAATCTACTACCAGGAGACTATAAACCTACTGGAAAATAAATAATTTCTTAAGAATAAATATACAGGGTGCGCTCCTTATTCAGGAATAGGAGCGGAACCATTTCCTGAAGCACGAAAACCTGCTATAAAATTGAAACTGGATTTTGATGAGCTTGGCTTTAAGCAATCCTCGGCACAAAGCCAATTGCATAAGGAAATTATTCTTTGAACAACAAACAGGCACTAATCTGGAATTTCACTCTTTCTTTGCGAAAAAGACCTAAGATTTCAAATGGAAATTAGCTAGTTAACAAGGATTATTTGTCATGGTTGTAGAAATTAATAGCAGGAGGGATGATAAGAATGAAAGTCAAACGAATTGTAGCCAATGTGGAAACAAAGGATATGACCAAGGCAAGGTACTTCTATGGGGATGTACTTGGGCTTGATCCATTGATGAATCTTGATTTTATCGCAACCTACGGATCTCATGAAAAAATGAACACTCAAATTAATTTCCTTTCTGAAGGTGGTTCCGGGACACCAGTACCTGATTTGTCTATTGAAGTGGATGATCTTGATCATGCACTGGATCGCATTAAAAAAGCGGGAATCCCAATTGAATATGGACCAGCCAACGAACCATGGAGTGTACGGCGATTCTTCGTTAGAGATCCGTTCGGGAAGCTTATCAATATTTTAATCCATCTATAAATGAATGCGTGGACAGGCGAATGCCTTGTTTTTCTAAGAAGCGGCCCAGATTGTTTCATGATAACATGTAGAATATGCTGAAATGAAGATAGTAACAGATGTAGCATTCAAAAAACTAGGAGTGTGAGTATAGATGTCAATCAGGGAAAAAATGAAAAACGGAAAATTATATTTCTGTAATGATGAAACTTTAATGAAAGAACAGATGCAATGTCTGGTAGGTGTTATATGATAACCATACAAGACCTTCCGAAGTAGAGAAAAGGAAACTATATCTAAACTTTTTGCCGAAATAGGAACCAACGTATATATTGAACCACCGCTTCATGCAAACTGGGGACGACATACACATGTAGGAAATGATGTCTATGCCAATTTTAACCTGACATTGGTAGATGACACCGATATTTACATTGGTAATAATGTATTATTTGGTCCCAATGTGACGATTGACGCCGGAACTCATCCGATTCATCCAGAATTGCGGAGGAAAGCAGCACAGTTTAACCTGCCGGTGGTAATTGAGGAAAATGTTTGGATTGGTGCAGGTGCCTATCATACCTGGAGTGCGTATTGGGGCGAATACAGTAATCGGTGCTGGCAGTGTAGTAACCAAGGATATTCCAGATAACGTAATCGCAATAGGAAGCCCTTGCAAGGTAATGCGGAAAATCAATGAGAATGACATGAAGTACTATTATAAAGACATGAGAATTGAGGAAGAGGATTTATATTAAAATATTATTAATACAAACAGGTCTCAAAGGTCTTTGCATTATCTGTTTCAGTAAATGCCAAGGAGGAACTATTCCCTATGATAACAAGAGATTAGATTTTCCAACACGTCAAAGAAAACCAAAATTGGGACTAGAAGGCAATGATGAAATAGATATTCTGAATGTAAAATGTCCCCCTGAAATCAGTGACGGTTTAAGAAATGGTAAAGATATTTTACCTGATATCATATGGATAAAGAAAATTGGGTTTCACTTGTTTTACATCGTACCGATCCAGAGGGGGACATTTATCACTTGATTGAGCAAAGTTTTTATTTAACCAAGGAATGATAGAGAGTTGTTTTCACTACGATCCTTTTACCTGTGCCAAAAACGGGCAGATTAAAACGGAGGAAGGGATGACGTTGAAAGAAGCTATAAAGTATGTCTTTTTAACATTGAGTTTATTAGTCGGACTAATTTGTAGCGTTCTAACATGTATGCATTTGTTTATAGCTGGCTCTGTTCAAAGTATTCCTGTTTCAACGAATGACTTACTCTATGTACATATTAATTCTTTATTAGCACTTCTTTTTACCATGATTGCAGTAAAAGGGTTTCATATTAAAATCATAAATATACTTATATCCATCCTTTATTTATTTCCTGTCATCTTTTATATAGGTGTTTATATGAATAGCCTTAATCATTCATACAGTACTTCTAGTTGGAAGATCACAATCTTAATGGTGGTTATATACAATAGTTTAATTCCTTTTTTTTCGATACTGTTAATTCCGAAATCAAAATAGCATAGGGGTAATAGCCAGAACTGATAAACATGAAAAATAAAAACCACCCCTTCACTGGTGGTTTTTATTTGCAGGGCGTTCTTTACTGCTCTGGATCCTTCCGATACGTTACTATGATGACAACGTGTATCCGTCAGTTACTGACTCGACTAGATTGGAGTGTAAAGTCGCACTATTGCCAGGGAATAAGCGGTGTCCTTTACCAAGTACCAGTGGGTGAATCTGCAGTACGTACTCGCCGATTAAATTAGATTGCATCAATGATTATACCAACTTTCCACTCCCAAAAACCACTAACGTTTTATTATGACCCTTCTTGAGATTGGCGACGGTTTCAGTAGCTTCTCCCTTTAGTAGGAATTTTCCCAGGACAATGGTTCATCCAGTGTATTAGAAGCAACAAATTTATCTACATTGTTAAGTGCTTTGGAGATAGAAGAATCCTTTGAAGGATTTGCCCACGCCTTTTTCAAAGCATTATAGGTGATGCGACCTACCAGGAGGGTCCACGAAGTGCTCATGTATTTACTTTGCACTTTCATCATAGCTGGACCGTTTCCGCTTTCTGCCCAACCACCGTACTCGAAACAGACCCGGGTGTCTACTTATCCATAGCAGTTTATCGTAGAAGAAATAAAAAAACAGATTGTAGATGAGTTTTGTAACTCACTTTCCTTTTAAAAGAGCTTTTTATTCATATTCAATTATCGGGGCGCATTTTTTGGAACAATACAGTTTTGCATTCTTACCATTCTAACCCCGCAAAATCCTGACGACAGCTCTACAAATTAAATTGACATATATGATAGAATAGATGCCACAATAGATTGACTTCATATGAGGGGTCGCACACTGTTGTCCGGTCGTTAGTCTCGTTGGGAGACTTCCCAGGATGGGAGGTGGGGCCTATGGATATCGAAAACGTTTTGACAATAATGATTTCATTTTTGTCACTAATGATCTCTTTTGTTAATTTTGGATCCATTATAGTTGATGCCTCGATCCATCGCGTATCGTCAGTCTTTCACCAGAAATCATGAAATCTAATCTCTTAGGAAAACGGAGTTCATTTCTTTCATCCACAATAGAATTTACTTTTTTATAAACACATGATATGATAAAATCACTAAATTAGATTTCAATGAAAGTAACTATAAATTAAAGAGGTGCTTTTTGTGAGTGCGGTAGGTTCTAAATAGGAAAAATATCTAACAGAATAAAGACGATAGCAGAAGGAAATTATATCCATAATATCCTTGTCTTTTGTTATGTTTTATTCTAAGACCTATGAAGATACCTACAGAGCATTTAGAAAGCGCGTAATAGCAAGCAAATAGCTGTATTTTATGGCTTATTTTATTGTGCATATTACACGGATTTTGTGAATGTAAAAAACTGCGGTATCCCCGCAGTTTTTTTGTGTGTTTATGTAAGGAAAAAACGAAATAGTCGCATTGTCATTGAAATCTAATGAGTAGGTATCTTCTTTTATGAAAATATCATAATGAGGAGAATCCAAAAATGAATGAGACAACGTACGAGAAAATTCAATATAATGAATTAAAACAACTAATAAAATCCTGTTGTGTAAGTGGATTAGGTAAACAATTACTAGATAAATTAAAACCAAGTACAAATCTGAAAGTAGTTCAAAATCGTTTGAATGAAACAACAGAGGCACGAACCATCTTAGATGCAGGGGGCCGTGTGCCATTTTTAGGAGTATCCAATATTGATAGTACGATACAAAATCTTGAAAAAGGTATCATGCTTGATCCAAGTGAATTAACCACTGTAGCAGACTTTTTAAGAGGCTGCAGAAAAATTAAAAAGTTTATGATGGAGAAAGAATTTTTCGCACCGGTACTAGCATCATATGCCAATTCGATGACCGAATTTCACCATTTGGAAGAGGAATTTAATTTTTCGATTAAGGGGAACAAAGTAGCTTCTGCTGCAAGTAAAGAATTAAGAAGAATCCGAAACAGCATTCAAGCGACCGAGGAAAAAATAAACGACCGTTTAAATAAATTCTTAAATAACGGTACAAATAAGAAATATATCCAGGAATTCTTTATTAGTAAGAAGGATGATCGTTTTACAATTCCTATTAAGGCTTCTTACAAAAATCAGGTTCCAGGTACCATAATCGAGGTTTCTTCTAAAGGCTCCACCGTGTTTATCGAACCAGCTGCAGTTACAAAATTAGGCGGGGAACTTGCCGGTCTGAAAGCGGAAGAGGCGATGGAAGAATACCAAATATTAGCTGCTTTAACAGGAATGCTTTTAGAGAACATCTATGACATCAAGATAAATATGGAGCTTATTAGCCAATACGATATGGTATTTGCAAAAGCGAAATTCAGTAAACAAATTGGCGGTGTTGAACCGAAGTTAAACGATTATGGCTATATTAAATTAGTGGATTGTAAGCACCCGCTTTTAACAGGGGAAGCTGTACCACTTGATTTTGAAATAGGAAAAGATTATCGAAGCTTAATTATTACGGGACCTAATGCTGGCGGGAAAACCATTGTATTAAAAACAATCGGATTATTAACATTAGCAGCAATGTCAGGCTTCCACATTATCGCAAATAAGGAAACAGAAATCTCAGTGTTTGAGAACATCTTCGTGGATATCGGGGATAACCAAAGTATAGAAAATGCGCTTAGTACATTTTCATCACATATGAAAAATCTCTCAGAAGTTATGCGTTCATCCAATAATAATACCCTTTTACTATTTGATGAAATAGGAAGTGGTACAGAGCCGAATGAAGGATCAGCACTTGCCATTTCAATTTTAGAGGAATTTTATCACATGGGATGTATAACAGTAGCGACAACTCACTACGGCGAAATTAAACATTTTTCAGAAATGCACGATGACTTTATGAATGCAGCCATGCAATTTGACAGTGATACATTGGAACCAATGTATCAATTAGTGATAGGTGAATCAGGAGAAAGTAACGCTCTCTGGATTTCTAGAAAAATGAATCTTCGAGAACATGTTCTACAACGAGCGAAGCAATATATGGAGCATAAAGAATACCAGTTGGAACGAGTCCATGAGAGTAAATTACGGAAACCTAAGCTGAAAAAAGCGGAAAGTATTTCGTACCAGTATGAATATAAAAAAGGGGATCGTGTAAAGCTGCTAGACCGCGATGACGTTGGGATTGTATATAAAGAAATGGATCCATTTTATAACGTTGTTGTGTTCTATAACGGAGAATTTGTGGAAATCAGTGTGAAGCGAATTTCCCTAGAGTTAACTGCGAAGGAATTATACCCAGAGGGTTATGATATCGAATCATTGTTTACAGATTTCAAAACTCGAAAAATGCAGCATGATTTAGAGCGTGGTTCAAAAAAAGCACTTCGAAAAATACAAAAAGAAAGGAAAAAGAATAGAAAATGAAATAACAAGGTATCTATAAAATAGGAACAAAAATAAGTCGCACACCTAAAAGAATCCATTTTGAAGAAAGATTGATCAAAATGGGTTCTTTTTTAGTAGGTGTAAGTTAGCGTTGTTAGATACGTTTACAAACAAAGATTCGGAGTTACTATGATCTAGTAGTATAATGTATGGTGAGGATCAGTTGTGCTGGGAGGATAATATGTACATAGAAACCGATCGACTTATTATTAAGAAGTTTGAAGAATGTGATGCAGATGAAGTATTCACAATTTACAACGACGAACATACATGCCAGTATTTGTTGCATGAACGGTGGACAAATGAGAATAAGCATGCTCATTTTCAGAAGAAATTAGCAAATCATACATTAACGCAAAACAATTCCATCAGTTTAGCAGTGTTGTATCGCTCCCAAGTAATCGGTGACCTTTCCGTATGGTATACAGGAATGAAAGACACGGTTGAAGTTGGCTATACGTTTTTAAGAACAATTGGTGGACAAGGTTTTGCAACAGAATCGGTGAAAGCTTTAATGTCCTATTTATTTCAGGAATACGGCGTACATCGTGTTCAGGCAACGTTAGATGCTAGAAACGAGGCATCTATTAAGTTATGCGAGAGAGTAGGTATGAGAAAGGAGGCACATTTTATCCAGAATTTCTGGAATAAGGCGGAATGGACGGATAGTATTGTCTTTGGGATGTTAGCATCTGATTTACCCTAAAAAATAAAATGCATGTCCTTGATTAAACAAAAATAGACCTCCCTATTTGCTCTACAAGTAACAAGGAGAGGTCTATCCCGCTTCGATAGCCGATCTCTCCGAAGGAACCGCTTATCCATAACCCGTAGTGACCGCTGCGGGTTATTTTGAGATGTTTTTTACTGAATTATAAAAGTATACGTTGAGAACGAATCTTACTTGATGGTATCTAACGATTAGTGAATTATTAGAAAAAACTAATCCATTTAATTGAGAATTGTTATCAATTGTTGTATAATAGCTATTAACAATACTATAAGTGAGTTAGGAGAAGATATCATGCAAATATACTGGACGAAAATAAATAAGATTATTGATGAAACGCCTGAGGTTAAAACATATATGCTCGACTGTCCGAAAGACTTTACATGGGAAGAAGGCTCCCACACCCACTTCGCAATGGAAGGCTTTAATGCCGGAGATAAACCAAACCGCAGCCTGGTTCGCCACATGTCCATCTCCACTTTGCCACACGAAAACTCTATCGGTATCACCACACGTATCAGAGAGCAGTGCTCGGAGTTTAAAACGATTTTACGAAATCTTGAGGTCGGCAGTGACGTTGCCCTATTCAAAACGCATTCGAATGTACCACTGAAAAGAGAAGACAAAAATGTGTACCTGCTGTCATCTGGTGTTGGCCTGGCAACATTCAGACCGCTTGTACTTGATTATTTCGAGCGTGCTGACAACGTCGATCAAATTCATTCTCTGAACATCGATTCATCAAAGGATTTCTTATTCACGGATGTTTTTGCGTCAGCACCTGACAAAAAGTTCACTTCACAGTTCGTCGATAACCGTAAAACTTACTATAAAGAAGTAGAAAAACTTGCTGCAGACAAGGATGGTCTCTTTTATGTTGTCGGTAGTGACGAATTTCTTGTTCAGAACATTGCAGTACTGCGTGAGCAAGATATTAAGCCGGAACAGGTTATGCTCGACAAGCATCCACATATGATGCCTGAGTTTTTATCCGTAGATATCTCAGTTTAAGCGAGCAAAATAGTAGATAGATTCGATGAACGGGCGTGCTTGGCATTATTGGTCAGGGCATATAGAGGGTAGGTTGTTCTGGGTGGAGATTTCTATCGGACAATATGTGATTGAACTGAAGTCGAATTGTCCGAATGAAGCACTCGACAAGGGCGATTGTGCTGGCAGGGTTTATTTTGAAGCGGGTGGGGTCAGCTATGAAGCAAAGGACTTGCTGAAGCTAAGCATCATCCTTATGCCGATTTATTTCATGGGTTTTTCTATTATACCTTTTGTGGCTGGACTGGTTTATCACTATAGGAAAAGAAGAATCGCTACCAGATAAAGGTAGCGATTCTTTTCTTTATTATTCTCCACGGTCATCCGGTTTTATAATCACTTTTCTAACAAACCAAACAGCTGCTGCTAAAAATACTAGTGTAGTGATGACGACAACCACCGTGAGCAGGGTACCTTCCAAGTTTATCATGGTAGACTAATTGTACCGTTGAATGGCACGTTCTATGATCTCCATCACATTTTGCAAAAAGCCTTTAATTGGACAGATTCGCATCTTCATGAGTTTCATCTTTATCAGCAAAAGGTATCTTTTTTAGATGATTATTATTTACCGAAGGCAGATTACCTGCTTGTATCAAATGAGGAAGCTTTTGCTTATCAACAAGACGGACAATCTATGGAATATGTCGATCAAGTTGTGTTAGGAGAAGCCTTGGAACAATTTAAGAGCATCGCTTATACCTATGACTTAGGAGATGTATCGAAGTCGAAAAGCGGATTGAAGCGTTTGATTCACGTTATCCAGTCTGCTTGGAGGGTGAGGGAGCAACACCCCCAGAAGATGTAGGTGGAATGCCTGGCTATAGTGAATTTTTAGAAATTATCACATCAAATGATCATCCAGACAAGGAACGGATGTTAAGTTGGGCAAAATCTGCAGGGTATCGTCCTTTTGATAAGGAATGGGTGAATGAACAGCTTAGTAAAGCGGGTAGAACTCGACAGGCTTATCCATTATGATGAGAATGTTATGGACGCTTTAATGTAAAGAGAAATGACAGTCATTTAATAAATGAAAACCTCTTCTTTATCATTTAAAAATGGGATGAAGCGTTTGAAGCAATATTTTAATGATGGGTGCTTCAAACGCTCAATGATAGGAAAGTAAGGATTTACTGTTGCATTTAGTGGAAGGTTTTTGAGTGACCTTGCCACTAACAGTAGTGAGGTCTATTATCATGCAGAAAAGCGATGATATTTTAATTCATAAAATCAGAAAACATTCTGACTAAGTGAAATAAATGTATTTAATAGAGGGGTAAGTTTTTTGTCTTTATGCCAAGAAAGAAAGTGGGAAATTTCATGTTCTTTTACTTGTGATAACGGTAGAATCGTTAATTCACCGTTTTCCACTTCTCTTTTCACAACTTCATAGGGTAGTAAAGCTATACCTAGATCAGACTTTACACAATTTTTTAATGTTTCAATATTGGTGATTTCGAACGTAGAATTAAATTTAATTTGGGAGTTGTGAAGCATACCTTCTAATAACTTTCTGTAGGAGCATCCTTTTTCCGTTAAAATAAGTGTTTCTTCAATTAAGTCTTCCAGTTTAGGGTTTTCAATGTTCGTGGCTTTATTGGCGGGAGAAGCTACTAAAACTAAGTGCCCTTTGGATAATTTGGAAACCTGCAAGTTATTTCTTTCTTCCATACCCTCTCCGAATATAAAAGCAAAATCCATTTCTCCTGATTGTAACTCAGACTGAATATCAGATAATTTATGAACAGGTTTAATGATTACCTTCACATTTGGGAATAACAATTTTAATTCTTTTAGCACGTCAGGAATTTTATAAGTGCATTGACTTTCTGTTGCCCCTACAATGATGGTACTAGTCATATCCTTATCGTAATTTATCTCTTCCATTGCCGATTGGTATTGGGTAATGATCGCATCCGAATATACTCTGAATCTTTCTCCGAACGGGGTTAGCACTAATTTGTTTCCCAGCCGCTCAAACAAGTTAACGCCGAGCTCTGTTTCTAAGCTTTTGATATGAGACGTTACGCTTGATTGCGCATAATTTAGAATTTCAGCACTCTTGGTGAAATTCAACGTTTCACTGGCAACCTGAAATGTCGATAATTGCTTCATATCCATCGATTTTTCCCTCCTATCATCATTTCCGATTCATACCATCGATTTTTTCATCTGGTGTACAGATACATATTACCATAAAATGTAGTTGCACACACAAAATGTGTAAAAAATAATAAAAAATAGGAGGAATGTACGATGAAGAATGCTAATTGTCTGGTATGTCAGTCTGCTATTGAGGTCGAAAATGAAGCTTTTGTGGGAGAAATTGTGGAATGCTCTGATTGTGGCGAAGAGCATGAAGTAGTGGAAGCAAACGGATTGTTAACACTTGAATTAGCACCTGAAATTGAAGAATCATGGGGCGAATAATGTCATGGAAATCTTAATGTGTGTAACGAGGCTGAGAGAAGAAGAAAAAATGATCATCAGCGAATTAAACAGAAAAAATATAGAGGTCAAGGTCATCTTAGATTCTATGAGTCTGCCTTTGGATGATATATTCAACCAAAAGTATGACCTTGCTATTATCCGTTGTTTATCTCAAATAGAAGCAAAGAAAAGGGCCCATATTTTAGAGAAAGCGGGATTAAGAACAATGAACACTTCTGCTTCCATCAATGTATGCACAGATAAGATTCTGCAAGCATTATTATTTCAACAGCATGATATTCCTCAACCAAACTATAAAGTTGCCTTTCAGCCTGGAGATTTAACAGATAGCCATATTCAATTCGGGGATACATTTTTAATTAAACCGGCAACGTCTTCATGGGGACGAGGTATTTGTCTGATCGAAAATCAACGTTGTCTAGATGCCTGGATAGCAGCGCGAGAATCATTAGATGTCAAAAATAAAGAGTTTCCTGTTATTGCGCAGGAATTCATTAATAAAGGAAACTTTGATATCAGGGTAGTCATTATTGGCTCTTTCCCTGTCGTTGCTTTTAAGAGAGTATCTAATGAATCTTGGAAAACGAATACACATTTAGGAGCATCCGTTGTACCTATAGCTATTGATAAAGAGATTCACGAATTAGTAAATAAAGTGATAGATGCAATGGATTCAGGCGTATATGGATTAGATTTATTGTATGACTTTACACAAGAAAAATATTTAGTTTGTGAAATTAATCAAAATCCGGAATTTGCACAATCCTTCAAAGAGCATAAAGTCAACATCCCATTTTTACTTGCTGGTTACGTAGAAGATGTCATTGGCCAAGATAGAAAGGAGAAAGTATATGGATAAAAACATGCGATTTCAAATCTCTTTTGTTTTATCCAGAGTCTTAAACTCTGGGATTATCATGAGTATCGAAAAGAACGAAAAGGAGATCAAAGGTCTCGAAAATGCCATTGCTAAAATCACGAAATTACCTTATGTATCCACCTTTAATAGTTATACAGGCGCCCTGCATGGAGCCTTGCAAGGTAACGATATTGGCCATGGAGACTTCGTTACATTATCCAATACGACAGACCAGGAAGAAAAATTTATTGATTGGCTTGGTATAACCAATCAATATGCGATGGAGCAGGACACCTTTGAGCGGTTTTCGGTAAATTGGGAAAATATTGGAAGCTTTGAAGAGGATCTTCAGCAACCATCCACTTTAGTATTGGACTTCACAGAATTAGGATTTGGGCCGTGTGCATTAATGGCAACGGAGGACAACAGAATGTGGGAGAAAGCGGAAAGATTAAAAATTTTTGGCGCCTTTGACCTAAGAACGATGTGGACACAAGAGGAGAGTCACCCGGATTTACAGCCTGGTATTCAGTTTAATTATCGAATCAGTCCGTTAGTCGCTGCCTGTGCGAAATTATCTTTATTAAAAAGAGGTGAGATGGTTGAGAACAGATTTTTTGCAAAAACCACTTGATTTCCCGTCTGAAGAAATGGTGTTCGAGAGTCTGGCTTATTTTGGAGGAGAACCCGTATTACCGTATGATAATCGGAAGACGAATTTTCCGTACATTACAAAAGAAGATGTTATGCAAATGCTAATTTCGATCCAACATGAGCCGAATAACGTGATTAATGAGTTTGCAGAAAAGTATAGAAAGTACGTTGGGGCAAATTATGCCATTCCTACAGCAAGTGGAACTTCGAGCTTACATCTTGCTTTAGTTGGGGCGGGAGTGAAGCCGGGGGATGAAGTGATTATCCCTAATTTCACCTTCATCGCGACAGCGCAGGCTGTGGTAGCAGCTAAAGCTATCCCAGTCTTTACAGACATTGATCCGGATTCTTATTGCATGGATGTTTCTCAAGTAGAGGCACTCATAACTGATCAAACAAAGGCCATTATGCCCGTTCATGTTCATGGTCTGCCGGCAGATTTACCTGCCTTGCAACAAATCTGTGATAAATATGAATTGAAGCTTGTGGAAGATGCTTCCCATGCTCATTCCGCTTCGATTCACGAACAGATTTGTGGCTCCATAGGAGATGCAGCAGGGCAAAGCTTAATGGCTGATAAGAATTTTCCAGTAGGAGGAGAAGGTGGTATGGCCTTCTTTAAAAAAGAAGAAGACTATCATCGTGCCTTAGCATTTTTAGAGGATTCGGGGATTGATTATAGCATGTCTTGGATTGCTGCTGCTTTTGGAGTCAGTCAGTTGGAAAGACTGGCCTATTATGATGCAGTAAGAGCACGTAACGCAAAGTTGTTAAGTGATGCGTTAGAAAAGACGGAATTATTCAGCCCTCCCTATGTGCCGGATGGATTCAACCACAGCTATAATATGTATCGCATCAAGCTAAATCCTGCAAAGAAAGGCTTGGATGATCTGGAGGATTATAAAGTGAAAGAAGCGATACAACAACTGATCATGGAGGAAGGTGTTTTTGCAAGGGAGTGGCAAAATAGACCAATTCCGGGTCATCTTCCGTTTCAGAATAAGAAAGGATTTGGAAATCAGTATCCGTTCTGCCTAAGCGATACGGATCGAAAATACCAGATCGAGGACTATCCGAATACGTTAGCTATGTTTCGGAACACTTTAACTATTTGTCGGGAGCTGCGATCTCCTATAGAGTATGAAAGAATTCAATCTTATGCACTAGCATTTCAAAAAATTGACCAAAATCCAGATAAGATTAGAAAAGTTGCTGAAGAACTCGATGCTATTCAACCTCCATATGAAAGGGATGCAAGATTAGGATGAAAACAAAAATCAAAGTTGCTATTTTAGGTGGCAGTGGATTTGTTGGCATGGAAATCTATCGAATATTAAAAAATCAACCTGAAGTATCCATCGAATTTGTATCTTCTGAATCATTAGCCGAGCAATCGGTAGAGAAATATTATCGTGTTCTGAACAGCAAAAATCGGCAGTTGAAATTTAAGCCTGTTCATGAACTTCCGCACGGATTTGATGTCATATTTTCGTGTCTTCCAACCGGCGTCTTGCCTACTTATATTGATGACATCAAAGCGAAAGCTTTAATCGTTTTTAACGTAAGTGGAGATTTTAGACTGAAAGAACTTGATCAGCTTGAGAAATATTACCCCCAATCACTTAAATCAGACAGTTATTTAGCATCACAATACTTTATTCCCGAATTTCATCAAATAGATCGAAATGCAAAAATAATAAACTTGCCAGGCTGCATGGCAGTAGCGAGTATCTATTCTCTCTACCCACTTGTGAAGCATCAATTAATTGAAAACAGAGTAGTCATTGATGCAAAAACAGGGTCTAGTGGAGGAGGAAAGAAATCTTCTGAAACGCATGCAGAGAGAGCTCACAATATACGTCCTCATAAGGTTCACGGTCATAGGCATCAGCCTGAGATTATTCATGCCTTTCGAGATATGTGTGGAGCAGATCTGGAAGTGCAATTTTCTACATACAGCTTAGATTTACCTAGAGGTATCATGGTGACCGCTTATTCGCAATTAAAAGAAAACATTTCGGAATTAGATGTCAAACGGTCATTTTACGGTGATTTTAAGCAATTGACTTTTATCGATTACTTAAAAGATAGTGGTGGACGATTTAATCCGATGATCAAATCCACTGCTGGCACGAACAGAGTGGAAGTGGCGGCCTACGTAGATGGAAAGAACTGTGTATCCATCTGTACGTTGGATAACATGATCAAAGGGGCTGCCGGACAGGCGATCCAAGCCTTTAATCAGTTTTTTGACTATCCAGAGTACCAATTTCTTCACTTTCAGAATGAAGGGATGTGGCCATGATTAGTCCGTTGTATGTAATAAAAGTAGGGAGCAGTACCGTTCTATCTCCAGACAACACGGTATACAAAGAAGTGAAAAGACTATCGGAGAAAGGTAATAAGATCTTGCTTGTTGCAGGAGGAGCCAAAGGGATCGAGGAGTACTATCAAACGATACAGAGAGAGGTCACATTTTTAGAGTTGAACAACGGAAACCAAGCGAGATACTGTACCACGGAAGAAATGAATCATATTCACGATGCTTATCAGCAAGTGATGATTCCTGCTCTGACAAATGGGTTACGGGATCAAGGGTTAAAAACGTTCGTGCAATGTGCAGGTGACCAAGGACTGGTCTTAGGGAAACAAGGCCCACCGCTTAAGGTTGTGAAAGAAGGCAAGAAAGGGATTGTGAGAGATTCCCTGTATGGCAACTACGATTCCTGTGACAAGTTGTTGATGGAGTCGCTGCTGGATCATTATGATGTCGTTTGTTTAACGCCGCCGATACAGAATGCAGCCCATTCCCAGCAGTACCTGAATATCGATGCGGATATGCTGGCAGCCCATCTGGCTATAGCAATGAACGCTCATCATTTGCGTTTTGTTACAGGAACGAATGGATTGCTTCAGGACGTGGATGATCCTGATTCTACGGTCAAGGATATTTATTTGGACGATCCATTGGATTATGTACAAGGAAGAATGAAGCAAAAAGTTAGAGCTGCTCAGTCAGCTATACGTCTAGGTATCTGTGATGTAGCTATTATGGGACCGTCTATGTCACACGCTCAATCCTCATGGTTTTGGGGTATGGAGGACGCCGACAATAGCTATGATTTAATGAACAAAGTCGTACGAATTCCTTCCGTTTCTCATAACGAAGAGGAGCTCACCCAATATCTGTTGCATCACATTCAGATCCCTGGTGTAATCAACGCTGTAGATCGTGCGGGAAACATCGTCTTTGAAAAAGGGGATGGTGATCATACCCTGTTGTTATTAGGGCACGTAGATACGGTTCCGCATTTATGGAAGGTGCAAAGTGATGAGACAACCATCTCAGGGAGAGGGGTTGTCGACGCGAAAGGGTGTTTTGTGAATTTTGTGCAGATGCTGAAGGACGTACAGGTCCCAAATAACTGCAAATTAAAAGTAATTGGCGCTGTTGAAGAAGAGGTATCCTCCTCGGCTGGTGCCTATTATGTGAGGGATCATCACTCAGCAGACGCCGTTATTATTGGTGAACCGAGTGGGCAAAATAATCTGACGCTAGGCTATCATGGATTGCTTAAGTTAGGAATCACGATAAACAAGGGTCAAAAACACAGTGCTTCGAGAGATAATGTGAGCGTTGCTGATCAGTTTTTTATGATTAAAGAAGAGTTAGGAGACAGGATGAAGGATATAGATCCTGATCATGTGGCCACTACCACAAGGATTAATCAATATAAAGAAGAGGACAGGGATGTTTTAAAAGCAATATTGAATTTCAGAATATCTCCAGGTGTAAGGGAAGACTATGCCCGTCAATTGGACTTAAGCGTGTCGGAAGAGATTACGATTGATGTCCTAAGAGCAACACCAGGGTTTATCAACAAAAGAAACTGCTCATTAGTAAAATCATTCGCAAAGAGTTTTGCGAACCAAAAGGTAAAGTGTAAATATTTAAAGAAGACAGGAACAAGCGATATGAATACACTGGCAACAACCTGGACAGATGTACCGATTATAGCGTATGGACCAGGAGATTCTAATCTTGATCATACCAATCAAGAGTTTCAAACCTATAGTGAAATCGATCAATCCAGGATTATATTAAAAGATGCAATAGAGAACTGGTTTTCTAGAGTGACGGAGGTGGAGAAGCGTGCTTATCGACAAAGAGTTAGCCAATGATATGTCCAAGACAGTAGAAAGACAGGAGGCTCTATCGAAGAAGACTCGAGAAGCCATTATAGATATTGCAGCAACAGAGACGGGGTGCCACATAGGAGGAAGCCTATCGGTTACCGATCTGCTAATCGCATTATTTGAAAAGTATATGGATGATAGCCGCAATCAGGTAGTACTTAGCAAAGGGCATGCTGCTGCTGCATTGTATTCCGTTCTTTATGTGTTAGGTATATTGGAAAAGAATCCAGCAGAGAGTTATGGAAGAAGTGATTCTTTATTGACGGGACATCCCAATCATAAAATCAAGGGAATTCCGTACTCTACAGGGAGTCTTGGACACGGCATCCCCTATGCAGCGGGATGGGCATTGTCTCAGAAATTAAAAGGTTCTGCAGGTATTGGGGTAGCTGTTTGTGGAGATGGCGAACTCCAGGAAGGGCTTTGCTGGGAAACGTTTCAAGTTGTTCAGTCAAAGCAGATCGATAATTTTTTATGTGTAGTTGATTGTAATGGTGGCCAAAATGATGGATTTGTTCACCATATTTCCCCGATAGAAGACGTAAGAGGGCGGTTCGAATCATTTGGATTTCAAGCGATCGAAATTAACGGCCATGACTTCAGGGAAATAAGAGAGGCTTTACTTGCGTTTGAGGCTTCCTCAAAGCCTTTTGCCATTATTGCCAATACGGTGAAAGGTAAAGGTGTGCCGGATATTGAGGGCAACCCGAAGGCTCATTATGCTAAAATCCCTCATCGATTAAAAAATAAGTGGAAAAGGAGTATGGTATGACGTTATCAGGTCGTGATACTTACCGAGATGAATTGACCAAAATAGCCGAAGACGATGATCGTATTTTATGTTTAGAAGCAGATTTGGGAGGAAAGAACCACCAATTTGAGTCTCAATTTCCGGATCGTTTTTTCAATATGGGTATTGCGGAAATGACAAGTATTGATATGGCTGCTGGATTGGCGGAAGCTGGGTTTATTCCTTTCTTCTCGACTTTTGCCACGTTTGCTTCTCTCCGTTCAGCGGAAAGTATTAAGTTAGCAATGGGATATATGGAAAAGAACATTAAAATTATCGCGCCATACGGAGGTGTTTCTGGAGGCTGGTTTGGAACAACCCACCATTCATTAGAAGATATTGGGGTAGTGAGGACATTTCCTAACATTAAGATTGCTTGTCCGTATGGAGAAGAAGATACCAGACGGGTTATTCGGGAGGCTGTTTCTTCTCCTCATCCTTACTATGTTCGGTTGTCTCGAAATGAGTCATTTGTCAGCTTAGATAGAGACGATGATCAAGCAACTATACCTCTCGTGAACCAGAAAGGAAACGGAAATCTTTGTTTACTATCTATTGGTGAGCAAGGAACAGAATTGTGTAAAAAAATACAGGAAGCATATCCTGAAATATCTCATGTTCATCTGTGTTATATCGATCAAGTAAGTTTAAGAAATAGTATTGCGCAGTTAGAAGAGCATGGAAATACGTTCTTAGTGGTCGAAGAACATCGGTTAGCGGGTGGGACTGCTTCTTTGCTAGCTGTCCTGATGCCGGATAATCGTGTCTATTCTTTTGACTGTGGAGAAGAATGGCCGGTATATGGTGGTTCTCATCAAGAAACACTTGCATATCTGGCATTTGACTATGAAGCATTGGAAGAAAAAGTGAAAAATCTATTAAGTGAAGGAGCTGAAGTGAATTGGTAGATCAAAAGGTGGTAGCTTTTGTAGAACCAAGCTTCTATGGCGTTGATTTTGTAGAACGCACACACAGAAAAGGATGCAAAGTAATCGCAATCGGTTCATCTCTAGACAATCCTAAAAAATACAACTATGAAACATTTTATGATGATTTTTTAGTTGCTGATATTCGAAATCCACAGTCCATTTATCAGGCAATCAAGCAATCACCTTATTATGGGAAATTAGATGCTTTGATTCCTGCGACAGACTATGCTTCTCACTATACAGCAGAAGTGGCTGAGTGGCTATCGTTACCGACGATTCCCTCCTTTGCTGCATACAATGCCAGAAATAAAGATTTAGCACGTAAAGCGTATAGAGATAATCATGTACCGAGCGCACAATATGCTAAAGTAGCAAACTATGAGGAAGCCTGTCAAGCTGCTTCCAAGATTGGCTATCCGGTTGTCGTCAAGCCAACAAATTGTGCGAGTAGTCAGGGAGTCTTTTTTATTAATAATGAAGAGAAATTGCGAACTGCTTTTCAAAAATTAAGAGAGTTCAAAAAAACGTATATGGGCTTTGATGTAAGTACGGACTATTTAGTAGAGGAATATTTAGAGGGACCTGAATTTAGTGTGGAGCTATTTCTGAAGGATAAAGAAGTGGTTTTTTCATCCGTCACAGAGAAAATCACTTCCGATTTACCTTATTTTGTGGAAATTTCACACACCGCTCCTACGTCCAGCCAGGAAGACAGAGTAGAAGAAATGATTAACGTGAGTGTTCAGGCCATGTTAGCAATAGGCATCGATAATGGCCCTAGTCATGTGGAAATAAGGTTAACCAATACAGGTCCGAAAATTATAGAGGTGAATGGCAGGCCTGGTGGTGATAATATCGCCTCTCAATTACTTTTTAACACATATGGCCTCGACATTTTTGAAGAAACGGTTAATTTTTATTTGAACTTACCAATTAAAGATACTTTCCCCGTCCAAAAGGCAACATCGATTGCATTCCTCACCTCAAGACAAAATGGACAGATTTCGTCAATAGAGGGAATGGAGCATATAAAAAATGATGCATCCGTCATTAAGTATGACATTAGTGTCAATCCAGGGGATACAGTAAAAATTCCTGAAAGTTCAGATGATCGATTAGGCTATGTGATAACAACAGGGGAAAACGCGAAAGAGGCAAAAAGGAAAGCAATGGATTTAATCAATTCCATTCAATTAGTTTATCAGTAGTTCTACAAAACCCCAACATTCATAAGCGTTTGTGGGGTTTTTCTATTTTACACGTTAGGAAAGGATAAAATGTTAGCAAGGAAGAAGCTCGACGTAGTGAAAATTTAGAGTGTACAAAACTACGCCACCCGCTCAAAGACAAGGCGAATGCCGAGTTTTTCATCATATTTGCCATCGCTTTTTCCGATGGCAGCGATTTGGATTTTCCGTTTTATCGAACAAGATTACTGTGATAGTATTTTTTGTACGTTATATAAAATGTCAGCAAGAGAGAAGCTCGCCGTAGTAATAATGTAGAAGGTACGACAAACTAAATGAAGAGGTGATGAGATGTCGGTGTTATTTAGAAAAAGCTTCTTATTCTTTTTTCTAGCAGATATCATATCTGGATTTGGGGTAGGGATGAGTACGATTGGAGCAAATTGGTATCTCCTGGACAAAACTGGTTCTACCGGGGCTGTAGGCTTGATGTTGGCCCTTAATGTGGTGTCTGGTTTCTTAGTTTCCCCATTAACAGGAATTCTGACCGATAAATTTAATAGAAAAGTGGTCATTCAATTAACATTTATTCTAAGAGCAGTGTCCATTGGATTGCTCACAGCTGTCTTTCTGATCGATGGGTTTGCACTTGCGTATATTTATCTGTTTGCGATCATTAATGGAGTTGGATGGAGTATTTACATGTCTGCTTCGCGAAGTCTCATTCAAGAATTATTACCAGAAGAGGAATTGTCAAAGGGTAATTCGTTAATTGAGATCAGCTTACAGGTTGGAATGTTCATGGCAGGGGCGGCTTCTGGCTTTATTTATAAGTTTGCCGGATTCGAAACCATCCTGCTCATTAATTCCTCGATGTTTGTGATAAGCAGTTTATTTATGATTTTTGTCAAGTATCAGTCTATCCAGTTAGAAGACAAAGGGGAAGGGTATGTTCAATCCTTTAAAAAGGGTATTCATTATTTGGCTTCCCATCGATTAACATTCCTGATTGGGTTAGTAGCCATTGTGCCATTAGTAACGACGATGATTTTCAATGTGGTGCTGCCTGAATACGTAAGTAATACGCTGAAGGCTGATTCTGTTGTTTTTGGCTTTTCAGACATGGCGTACGGAATTGGTGGCTTGATGTCAGGGTTTATCGCGGCTCCACTTGCCAAAAAGATGACAGAAAATAAAGCTATTACGATCATTTTTAGCTTATCGGTCGTGACATTAATGGGCTTATCTATTAACGTATTCGTTATTTTCATATTCCTGGGCAGCTTCTTAATTGGTTTTTCCAATTCATCGATACGAATTATTATGAATACAATGCTTATGGAGATTGTTCCAAAACCTTTAATGGGCAGAGCGATGTCGGTATGGATGGGTATTGCCTTATTACTACAAACGGTCTTTGCTGGTGGACTTGGCCTGCTTATCGATGTTTTTTCTCCAAATATAGGTTTCATCTGTATGGGAGGATTAATGCTTTGTGGTTTAGTATTACATGTTAGTGTATCAAGGAGTAAGAAGAAAGAAAAATATAGCTATGAGGTGGTTTAAATGAAGCTTGGCGTCATCTATGGAAGTATGAGAGAGAACGGAAACACGGCACGTTTAACGGAAGAAGTCATTAAACATTTACCAGATGTCACGGAAGTGGATCTAAAAAACTATGAGTTCAAAGATATTATTGACCAAAGACATGACGAAGGTGGATTTGACCGAGTCGATGATGAGTATGATCGTATCATTGATCAAATCATAGATTGTGATGTTTTAATCTTTTCGACACCTATTTATTGGTATGGGATGACTAGTGTGATGAAGCGGTTTATTGATCGTTGGTCGCAAACGGTAAGAGATGATAAGTATCCGGATTTTAAAGAAAAAATGGGGCGAAAACAGGCTTATATTATTGCGGTTGGGGGAGATAATCCCCGCGAGAAAGGTCTCCCACTCGTACAACAGTTTACTTATATCTGTCAATTTATCGGATTGCAATATAAAGGATATGTATTAGGGAAAGCGGCGAAGCCTGATGATATCTTGCAAGATGAGGAAGCGATGGAAGATGCTTGGAAGTTGGGAAAACTATTGCGAAAAAGAGATGAAGTGGGTAATTATTTATAAGTAAGATCGAAAACACAAACGGTTTAGCGTTTGTGTTTTTTTTCTATACTTTTTAATTAGGTTAGCCTTCCATTAATACTAAACTAAAAGATAATGAAACTAACAATAGATCTTTCATCTTTTTTTATTTTTTTGATAGTTGGAAATAATAAGATCCTGGTACACTTCGGTCTCTTCCAAACGAAGATTATCCGGATTCTTCTTTATAATAACCGCCTGGATGTCAGAAAGGTAAAGAAAAAAATAGTTTTCAACTTCCATTATTTTTTCGAATTGACTTCATTTATAGGCATCCTTTCTCATTTCAGTTACTCTTTCAATGCCATTTTCACCAATAGTTATCGTTTGATCTCCTAATATTCCAACAGGTTTATTTTTTTATAGAGTTGCTTATACATCAAGCATCAACATAGTTAATCAAATCCATATATGTTCAAAATAGTGAAATATGAAGACTGTAATTGCTAGAATAACAAGTATTTCATAGGTAATGATTCTTTCTTGATTTATCAATACATGACGAAATGTCCAGACTAGCATCAAAAGAAAGAGAGTGCTAGATATGAGCCATTTACAAATGGATATCAGCCTTTTGTAAAATGTAGCAGTATATAATATATTTTTGTTTAATGCGAGAACATCCTGGATGGAAATATTAAATGTTGCAATCAAACTTATTTCCTCCTTTGCTTCTTCCTCTCCACATAAAAAACAACAGCACAAACCCCAATAAAGCCAATCCCTCCAATAACCAATGCTACGACATCCGGACTCGAGGGTGGAAAGCTAAGAACAAGGGTTAACATGTTTATCGTTACTAAAAATAATAAGATCCAATGAATATGGCGAATGATTCCCAAGCGTAAGACCTCCCTTATTGTATGTCGTTATTTTTAGTAAATACATGAGAATTGTCAAGGTTCTATGAACATAGTAAAATGGTAAATCTGATCAAAGTAGAAATGACTGCCAAAATAACGTATGGTTATTATAGATGGTATAATCGGATCGCATCAAACAATATATTAGAAAGTAGGGATTAACAAATGGCAGAAGATTTAACGATTCGTAAACCGATCGAAAAGATGAGACAGCATGCTGATGAAATTCTTTCACCATCCATGTCATTAACAGAAATTCTAAATAAGTATCCCAAGAAGGATTTAGATAAAATAAGAGGCAGCTGGAAATTGACGGGCCTCAGCCAATTGAAAAAAGATGAATTAGTTGCTGTGTTAGCAGAAAAAATTCCAGAAATGCTCTGGCAGAAAGCTTATTCTTGGGATACGGACCTGATGAAGCGTTTGAAGAAAGTAATCACTTTTAAAGGAAAAAATGATATGGCGGGCATGCCATTTTTTACAGAACATTATCTATGTACGCATGGGATTATTTTTCCTGAAGTAGTGAATGGGGAAGAAGTCCTTATCTTGCCGGAGCAACTGGAGCAATTCATCGAAGCATTGCTTGTAGATCCTGAGGTTCGTGAGATTCATAAGAGAAATAAAGAATGGCGACAACTGACGTACGGCTTATTACATTTTTACGGTACATTAGATGCCGCACAGCTGTATAAATTGCTGGAAGGGTATACCAATACAGAAATTGACGCCTATGAGCTTATGTCGGTTCTTCCAGAAATGAATGCCTTCCATGATGACTTCATTATTGATGAACATGGCTTGTCAGATATGCTGGTGAGGGATCCGGAGCGGGTGAAGGCAGAGCATAACAAGCGGCCGGATGTAGATTTTTATCCATTTTCCAAGGCAAAATTAATAGAGGCGAACAAACCATTCTATACGGAAACCAATCAAAGTTATCGCAAATTTGTCAGCTATATCACCAACCATTATGATATAGATAAATTGGATGCAGCTGAAATTGTCGATGAGTGTGTCATCCACATTAATTATGGCAAGAGCCTGGGTGAAGTGATGGAGTTTTTATCTGAAGCTTTCGAATTCGAAGGCAGAGATTCCCTGCAAGCATTTACTGCTCAAGTTGTGCAGCTGATGAACAACACGAGACAATGGATATTGAAGGGCCATACGCCTATGGAACTCCGAGATAAAAATGACTCAACTATTATCCCCTTTTCACAGAAAAAAGCAAAGAATAACAAAACAGTCACGAAAACGAAAATAGGAAGAAATGATCCATGTCCATGCGGCAGTGGCAAAAAGTATAAGAAGTGCTGTGGACGGTAGAGATTCCGATCATCTTTTTGGATGATCGGGATTTTTTATATGGGATGACAGAATTTTAAAGTGTACCCAGTATAGGAAAAGCGATGGCACTCGCTAAAAGACGAGTTGAATTTCTAATGAGTAAAGAAAGGTTTAGAACTAAAGCAGCCAAAAGTGTAAAGCAGAGCAAGAAGATTTGTATGGTTTAGAAGAAAAGGAACTAAAAGTGATGGGATCGATGACACTGTGGAAAGTCTTTGTTATGTGATTTATTACAATTGTGAGCCCAACTCGACCCGGTTCAAGGCGCTGGTCACGCAGGCTATTGCTTTTGGGGAGAAATCTTCTTTTTAATTTAAGAATTATTCAATGGAAAATTATGCTAAAATAAGTGTGTAAGGTGCGATAGGAGGTGGTGTAATTTGAGAAAAACACTTTTGATGATAATGATATTGGCGTGTGGATTGTCGGGGTGTGGTCAGACATCAAGCACAGCTATCGACGATTACCTCAACACCGGAACCAGATTGGATGAACATGCCAAAGACATGATGCCAGCGCTTGATGATTTACTTGAATATGAGGATGTTGAATATGTCTATACGCACAAAAGAATCCTGTTGTTTCAGGCTCACTCTGTTGCACTGATTGTTCAATATGATGAGGAGACATATGAGGGTGCAAAAGAAAAACTAGCAGATCATTATACCTTTTTAAACCATGAAATTTCGTCTGATCATTCTGAAGAAACGATCATTCCTGATTATGAATTTGCAATAAATAGTTATACCTTTAAGGTAGCGAAAGGAAACGAGGAAAGCCACACGCATTATCCAAAGTCCTTCGGGATGATCGCAACCTCTGATGAGAAACAGCGTATTGCCTATTTATATTTCTATGATTTTGACCTGGATTATATCGGAGATGAAGAGGGCAGTAATGCGATGGTGGATTTTGTTAAGGATTATTTTGACTATGATTTTGAGGATTGATTCTTATGGACAGTTTAATAGGGTTTTTTGAATTTTTGTTTATAAGAATGAGTCTTGTGACCATTTCAAAAGGAAAACTGAGAAACTTGTCCATAAGATCCAATCTTACGACCATTTCAAAAGGGAAATCGGAAATCTTGTCCATAAGAATCAATCTTGTAACCATTTTAAAAGAGAAACCAAAAATCCTGTCCATAAGATTCACCAACAGGACTACTATAAACAGAGTTCGCCTTCTCTTATCACTAAAAGGAGCTTTCCTTTTGAGTGGTGTTATTGTTTTGTGGAAATTCTATTCGGATTTTGCTAGAATCCAAACTAACAAGCTACCATACAGGGGGCCATTTAAACCGCTAAAAAGAAAAATGCAGAGGTATGGAAAGAAGCGAAGAAAAAGTGCAGGCTAAATCAGGCGGATATTCAGATGGCGAAGGAATTGGGGTTGAATCCAAAGAGTCTTATCCGAAATATTCCCGCTCCTAATGAATTGTGGAAAGCGCCTGTGAAAGAATGGATTAGTGAATGATATGGCAAAAAGTTTGGGAAGGTGTTGACTGTAAAGCCTCAGCACAATAAAGGATCGAACAAAAAACAGAATAAGGTAAAAGAACCTTTTCACACAGAGGATTGGGAGGACTTGCCGTTTTGAAGGATGCTAACAGAAATAACCTATCAGTCGAAGAAATCAAAGTGATATTGCGAGCAGCAGACGAGTTGATTGGACAAGGAGGGGGAACGCTCCTTGCTAAGATTTTAAAAGGTTCGCGAGAGAAAAGGGTATTAGAATTAGAACTGGATAAGTGCCCGGTTTACGGCTATTTTAAATCTAAAAAATGGATGTGGTGAAGGAAAAAATCGATTGAATAATCGATCATAAATTCCTTGAGATCCAATATAATGGCAAGCTCCCTATGATTTTTTACACAGAACGGGGCTGGATCATTGAGCGTGATCAAAGGGTAGATGAATTCTTGAGTGAGTGGCAGGAATGGATCAAGCAGGGCACGCTAGATGTGGACATGACCTATTTAAAAGGTCGAAACAGGGAAATGCTTCTTTTGATGCTGGAAAAAGTTCAGGAATCCGGCAATAAAGCGTACATCCCATACTTAAAATTATGGAAGCAGATTGATTATAAAAAGGTAAAAGCCGCGATTCAAGAAACGATCGAAGCATTGGAGAATCAGGATCCGATTGATGAGGAAGCGATCCAGGAAAGGAATAATGAGATCAATAAGTTTAATAAAAACATGACAAGGAAAAAGACGGACTGCAGATTCATTGTTTTTTCATCTCCTCGTTATTACCCTTCCACCATTTTCAAATAGACCTTTTCCTCCCCATCAACAATGGCGATGTACGCTGGTGAATCTGTTTCAAATATCTTCGTTCCAACCGGCAGTTTATTTGCTGTGCCATTTGTGAATTGGAACGCCTTATCGGTTTGTTTGGTGATTTCACCGACCTGATTGCCTAATGTATACTCCAATTCCTGTACCCATTCAACATCTTGTGCATTGGAAAATACATAATCATGAAGTTGAAAAATATCAGCGTCGTCATTCTGTAAAAATTCTCTTGAAGTGGGGTTGCCGGTACTGCTAATCGTGCACCCAACTATACATATAGAAAAAATTATGATAGGAAGAAGGTGTTTGGAGAATGTCATTTTGATACCTCCTTATAAAAGATGTTCTGTTCCCTCAAAATTGTCGTAAAAAACCGTTTTGTCTGTATATATGACATCTACTTCCTTTCATTTCGCAGCTCAAACAATTCCTCAGCTTCGCCCCATTTGACGGTCACTTGTATTACTTCATCTTTACTCATTACAGAGCTGCCTGTTGAGCCTCCGCGTTTCGTAAATGTTACTTTGCTGGGTGGTTCATTGAATGTTCTTGTTGACTCCCCGCCGCTAGATGTTGTTTCATATGAGTAGCTCAGTCTCTCTAAGGGAGAGAGCTCTTCCAGTGTCCCTTTATATGTTAATATGAATTCATAGTCCATTTCATTCGAATACGATTCTACGCCGTCCTCTTCTCTTCGTTTTTCAGTTCCTTCATAAACATACTCAGCTTCCCAATGCTCACTTTCCCCGGTGAAGGTATAATCATGGTGCGTCACTTCTGAACAAGCTACTACAATTACTACGGATAAACATAATAGTGATAAAAATTTCTTCACATCCCTTCCCCCTCTCAGCAGATGGCTCTCACACGGTCATTAGTCATCGTCCTCTTCCTCCCCGTCCTTTTTCTCGTCATGAAAGTCGATGTCGGTTTGGCCAGTAATATGGTCATATGGTGTATAGCTATTATCCGGAAGCCTTTTTCCAGAAACCATTTTAAAAATCGTGATGCTGACAACTAAAATAACAAACACGATAACAATAAGTCCTATGGAAAACACCGTCCTTTCAGAAATGGTTCCGTTCACTTGCCATACCATTGTAAAGCACTGGTATAAAGAATTTTATCGGCTGTCTGTTCATCAAAGAGGCGCTGAATCCATGTAATATTAGAATAGGCAAAAAGGTCTCTTTGCTCTTGTCGATGGCAAATCTGTCCCGAACATAAGAGCGTCAGGATTTGTTTGATATATTGCTTTCAAAGCATTTTCAACATCCAGTTAGACACGGCCAAAGCCTGTTGCTTTGACATGAACTCCTTTATCGATCAGTTGTAATAAATAATAAATAAGGCAATCCTTCCTCGGACAAGCCTAAATGGTCAATTGAAATGGCAGGTAACGTTTCAAGCGTCGGCATGATTTCGGGTAAGTCTTTGGCATCTATATACAGTTCACTGTGCCTGCCTGCTATGTCGTATACTCTTCTTGCCAAGTAATCGAGCTGGGTTAAAGTTGACGAACCGCCTCGTTTGATATTAAAACGTATGGCTTTTACCCCTTTGTTATGTAAGTGGATGATTTCCTCATCTGTCACTGTTGAAGGTAATTGCGTGACACCACAAAAAATGGATCCCAGCTGGTTCAATGCATGTACCAGATATTCCTGGTCAAATCCTTGGAAGGAACCAGATACAACTGCTTCACCTGATACATGCAAGGCAGCGGTTTCTTTCTGATAATCGTGCACTACATAGTTCGGTGGCAAATAGCCCTGGTTTTCCTTAAGTGGAAAGCAGTCATCAATAATATGAAAACGCCCATCAAAAATTCGCATGGCGTTCTCCCCTATCGTTCATTTCAACATAAAATACCAATTGTTCGGCGTGATTAAATAAAACAACAAATATTTATTGCAAAACGATAAATAACATGTTAAATTATAGTAGACAAAAACGATTAGAGGTGTTCTTAATGAAACGAGGTTCAACCCTTTTTCTAAAATTAGCTGTGATCCTGATGGGGGTTCCGGTTCTGGCTCTTTGTATATTTCTAGTCCCGAAAATTGGGGATTTCGCCGCGGAGCTGTATCCGGATTTTACTATCATAAAATATTTAGTCTTGTTTGTTTTTTATGCGTCAGCTATTCCATTTTATTATGCGTTGTATCAGGCGTTTCGACTGTTGAGTTACATTGACAGAAATCAGGCTTTTTCCACGTTGTCGGTTATTTCGTTACAACATATCAAATGGAGTGCGATTACGATTAGTGGTTTGTTCGTAATCGGAATGCCGCTTTTTTTTCTGGTGGCAGAAAGAGATGACGCACCGGGAGTGATCTTGGTGGGCATGGCGCTTATATTTGCAGCGATGGTGGTAGCAATCTTTGCCGCTGTTCTCCAACGACTGCTGAACGAGGCGATCCACATAAAATCTGAAAATGATTTAACGGTTTGAGGTGACGATTATGGCGATTATCGTAAATATAGATGTAATGCTGGCGAAAAGGAAGATGAGTGTGACAGAGTTATCGGAACGTGTTGGGATAACGATGGCGAATCTTTCTATTTTGAAAAATGGTAAAGCGAAGGCGATACGAATCTCGACGTTAGATGCGATTTGTAAGGCATTGGATTGCCAGCCTGGGGATATATTGGAATATACAAGTGACGAAGACGATGAAGTTTGATAGATCGTGCAGGGGAGCTGAAACACTAATGTGTGCAGCTCCTTTACACATTGACTATAGTAATGGAAAACGTAATATTTCAAGGTTTCTCTCGAGCTTATTCTCATTCATAAATTGTAAAATAACCGGATCCTGTGGCCAACTGATAATAGCGGTGAAGCGTTGGTTGAGTGATGCAATGCCACAAACAACAAATAGTTCAATGCATGTATCAGCATCAAAATGGTCTGCAATTTGTTGTGAAAAACGACGTGGAGTAACTAATGGCATTTGTGCTGATACATAAGCTAATTGTAAAGCTGCCTGTTCTGCCAAGCTAAATAATTGCGAGTTGCCGCCACGATGACTGGCAATAGCAAACGCATGCTGAATACGCTCTATCGTTCTATTCTTGTCACTGGATACAAAATGTGCCATATAGGCCTCTGCTTCTGCTAATTTCTGGTGTTCTTTTTCGATATGGGAGACATATGCCATCAAGTGTTTTAATTCACAGGTAAGATGACTATTAGGCTTATGTGTCATTACCTCCGAATAGAAGGCGGCTTGTAAGGATCGTAAGTGCTCTGGAAAAGCGGCTATCCATGGGGGTAGCATACCAACATGTTGCTTGCAATAGGAGGAGTAATCTTTTACTTCTTTTATATATTTTTTCATCATCTGATCAATACTAGGTCCATTAGTTGGTAAGGGGTGATCCAGATTGGTTGGGTTCTGATTACTATTCACCGCATGTCGACCGGATTCTAATTGTAATCGTTGTTCGGCTGCAACCGCCCAGCCACCTTCAATTTCTAAACCGACAAGGTCGTTAAATACATTGAGGAAGCCAAATGCAGCACTCACTAATGCTACAGCCATTATTTCTTCGTTAACGACGAAACGATTTTTTTCCGATGGAGCAAGGTGATGTAACCGTTCTAGATAGTGTGGTGGTACTTGGTTCAATGTAGCCATGCTTGCGAGGTCAGCTATCGAAACCCAATATTCATCGAATGGATTGTTTTCCTCACGCTGACCGATTCGAGCGAGACGTAATTGTTCAATAGCAGTCATGGACATATCACCCATTGTTGCGACACTATGAACCTGACAGTAATTGCAGCCATGCGCATTAGAAGTGGCATATCCTACGGCACACAACATTGCTGGACCTAAAATTTTCTTTGCAGATTGAATGGTGGGCATATTATGACAGTAGAAAAATCGCTTATATACCTCTGGCCAATGGTGTAAATAAACGAAGGTGTTCGGCCAGAATCCAAAGAAATCCTTGTAAAAGTGCAGGATTGGCCATTGTTCAGGATCCTTACTGCTCGTGCCATCGCTTTTTGGTATATAATCGATGAAATGGGAATCTTCTGCACCAATCTCAAGACTTTCCGCGTGATATGCACCCATATTTATCCCCGGCTCCTCTGTAAGAAAGTGAATTATATCCCGAATACGCCGGGATTTCCAAAGCCTTTCTAAAATTTCTGTACCTCCAATTGGATAACTCCCAATAAATAATTGCGGTATCGTTGCCTTACCGCTCAGATAAACCACAGCATTTTCATGTAAGCTAGTCTCCGTATCCAATCGCTTAAAAAATAAGTTTCCAGTATCACGAAGGACTTCTTTCATTTTCTCAGATTCCAATTCTCCCTCCTTCAAAAATACGGTGATGTTCGATTGATTTGGCATCTCCATCATCCTTTCTTGTTATAAAACGGAATTTAAGTTCCGTTTTAATTGTATAGTGATAATTTTTTTATGTCAACAAAAATGGAATGTAGATTCCGTTTTTAGTATAATGAATGGGAAGGTCTAGTTATCGGAAGGTAGGTTATGTATGGAAAAAGAAACTTTATCGGTCCCGTCCGGCAGAAAGGATGCCAATCGGAATGAGCGTAAAATTATGGAATCCGCTAAAGCTATATTTAAAGAAAAGGGGACCGAAGCAAAAATCGAAGAAATTGCGGAAAAAGCAGGAGTTGGTGTAGGTACTGTTTATCGAAGGTTTCTAAACAAAGAAAGGTTAGTTTGGGCTGTTGGGATAGAGATTATCGAAGAAATTCGTGAAAAACAGCAATTTGACCTAAACCTATCTATACCTGCCGATCAAAAAATGCGGTTGATTCTAGATGAGTTTTTGTTACTTCATCAAAAATATGGAAAGCTGCATGAAATGCTGGTTACATTGTCTCAGGAAACAAAGTTTGGTGATGAGATCAGTAATGTATTAACAGATGTGTTGCAAGTGACGATTAAAGAAGGGCAAGAACAAGGTATTTTTCGGAAGGAACAACCGGAAATCTTAGAAATATTTATCCTGTACATAATTAATCCGAACCTCATCAAAAGGCTTCGTTCTCAAATGGATGTAAAAGATATTCCGAAAACCATTGCCGATTTTGTACTAAAAGGATTGTCTTACAAAGCATGAGAGGAATTGGATAAAGAGGCGTTCACAGAAGCAATTCACTGCCTCTGTGAACCTGATGATCAAGCTAAATACTTGCCGGTAACAGACAATGGATTGTCTTTCAATTCACTTGGCGTTCCTTCGGCAATGATATGCCCACCTTTCACGCCACCTTCTGGCCCTAAGTCAATCACCCAATCACTCGCATGAATCATATAAATGTTATGTTCGACCATGATAATCGAATTACCTTTATCGATTAAACGGTTGAATAGCTCTAGCAAATAGTGAATGTCATAAGGATGGAGACCTGTAGACGGTTCATCTAATAGAAATAGTGTCTTCTGTTTCGTCTTCTTCATTAACGATGTGGACAATTTTAAACGCTGGCCCTCGCCACCTGATAAGGTAGTCAGGGACTGGCCAAGCTTTAAATAGCCTAAGCCGATATCGGTTAACAGCTGCAGGACTTTAAATATTTTAGCATTGTCATGAAAAATCGATAACGCTTCTTCGACGGAACTCTCTAAACAATCATTGATATTGTAGTCGTTGTAGGTGATGTGGAGAATGTCTTCTTTGAATCGTTTTCCTCTGCAGGTTGAGCAGATCACTTCCAGGTCATTAAAAAATAACATGTTACTCATCACATAACCTAATCCCTCACACATTTCACAGCGCCCGCCATTCGTATTGAATGAAAAATGTTTAGACGTTAATCCTTGTGCCTTGCTCGCTTCCAATTGGGCAAAGACATTTCGGATATCAGTGAACACGTTGGTGTAGGTAGCGACATTGGAGCGCTTCATCTTAGAGATCGTATTTTGACTGATCGAGATGATTTCATCGAACTGTTCTAATCCTGACACATTGTCTGCTTGTTCTCCTAACACATCGAATATCAGTGAAGATTTACCTGATCCGGAGACACCGGTGACGCTGACGAGTGATTCGGTCGGAATCTGGACATGGACGGAAGCCAGGTTATGACGTGTGGCATTATCAATCTGGATCGCTGTTGGACCCGCTTTTCGTACGTCTTGTTTTGGCTTGCTTCTCGATGATAGGTATTCTCTGATCAGGGATTGCTCGTGGGTTTTCAAGTCATTGATCGTGCCCGTTCCAATCAGCTCACCACCGAACCGTCCTGCTTTCGGACCTATTTCGATTAAGTAATCTGCTTCTCTCATGACGTCTGTATTGTGTTCGATCACAATCACGGTATTTCCTTTATCGCGGAGTTTTTTTAAAATATCGATGATACCTTCCGTGTCTTTGGCATGCAGGCTGGCTGTCGGTTCGTCGATAATATAAACGACATCTGTTAAGTCGGAATCGAGAATCGCGGACAGCCGAATGCGCTGGCTTTCTCCACCTGACAGTGTATTTGTCCCGCGCTCTAAGGTGAGATATCCAAGTCCGAGGCGCTTAATCCGCAGCAATTTCGTTTCCATGTCACGAATGTAGACGTCCACGGTGGTGATTTCCTCATCGGTCAGGCTCGCTCTGCAATCATCGACCCAGTGTAACAACTGATCTAAATCTAATCCGGAGATGTCCGTGATGGCACGATCCATCACTTTTACATGTTGTATCTCTTTCTTTTATTTGGTGCCATGGCAGTCTGGACAGGTATCACTATAGAAAAAGATCTCCTCTTTCCCCATGTCGCCGTTTTTTTCTTGATATTTACGCCAGAGGCTGGTCATGACTCCTTGGAACTTTCCGTCCGATACGCGTTATGGTTCCTTAATGTCGGTCAGCTGTTGTACTTCTTCACTGCTTGTCCCATGGCATAGTAAAGCAAATTGCAAGTTATTATAATCTTGAAGTGGTGTATCAGCTTCAAGTGGGACTTGGTAGTGTTGCATCGTGTTTTTAATATTTTCAAACTGATAGTCTAAATAACTGCCTGTCCAAAGCGTGACGGCACCTTTTTCTACCGATAATGCTTTATTAAATAACGTGTGTTGGTTAATCTGGACAACATCACCAATACCTTTACATGTCTCGCAGGCACCTTCGATGGTGTTGTAGGAAAAGTGGCTTCGTGTGAATTTTTTGTATTTGTGATCACAGTAGGGGCAAATCTGGAAAACGGTAAAATCACCATCTATAACTTCTGTTTCTTCGATGGCCTTGGCAGGATTGACGGCTTTCTCACAGTTTGGACAAGGGCGAAAGCCTAATTTTTCATAAATCATTCGTAAGCTGGTATACATCGCTGTCTTGGTCCCGACTGTCGAGCGAGGATTGGAGGACGTTTCCTGCTGCTGAATGCTGATAGCAGGAGACACGCCATTAATGCGGGCGACTTTAGGCTTTTCGATGCCTTGCATTCCCATCGCTTCTAAGTATTGCCGTTGTGATTCATTAAACAAAATATCGTGGGCGAGCGTTGACTTACCCGATCCAGACACACCTGTAATGACAGTGAATGCCCTTTTTGGAATCTGGACATTGACATCCTTCAGATTGTGCTCATTGGCATGCTCAATTGTGATCCATTCGGTCATCTCCTATCCCTCCTTCTTCTATTGGAAAGGATATTATACCACAAAACTTCATCAACGTTAGCATCGTTGCATGTTAAGAAAATCTTAAGAATGACATCACCCGGATATTAAGATTTACTTGCTATGATACCAATAGTACCGATGACAAAGAGGTGATATACTTGGAGAAAAAAACTGTAGGAGTGGACGTGAATGAATATATTGGTGTGCGATGATGACCAGGCGATTGTCGATGCAATCGGGATCTATTTGGAAAATGAGGGCTATCATATTTTTAAGGCGTACGATGGGACAGAAGCGATCACGGTTGTAGAGGAGCAGGAGATCCATCTCATTATTATGGATATTATGATGCCGAAGATGGACGGGATTAAGGCAACGATGAAGATCAGGGAAGACAATAATATTCCATTAATCATGCTCTCGGCCAAATCAGAGGATGCCGATAAGATTATCGGCCTTAATTTAGGAGCGGATGATTACATTACCAAGCCGTTTAATCCATTGGAATTAATCGCGCGGGTGAAATCTCAGCTCCGGAGATACACTGCATTAGGTGGCATGGAGACAAGAAGTGGTGTCTATCAGTCTGGCGGTATGGCAGTTGATGACGAAAGTAAAACCGTGACCGTTGATGGTGATGAGGTGCATCTGACTCCGGTACAATACAAGATTCTATTGCTGTTGACCACGAACGCGGGCAAAGTCTTCTCGATTGAAGATATTTATGAAAAAGTTTGGAACGAAACAGCTTACAGTCCGGAAAATACCGTGTCTGTACATATCAGAAAAATAAGAGAAAAGATCGAGATCAATCCGAAAGAACCAAAATATTTGAAAGTGGTGTGGGGTATTGGATACAAAGTGGAAAAAATTTAAAAGGTCCTGGATAACGAAGGGTATCGTGTTTGTGCTGATGGTTGCCTGTTTTACAGGGGGCATCAAAGCACTTATTGATATAGTAGAATCAACGAATGGTGAAATGGAAGATGTGTTTGTAGAGGATTACTTTCAGAGTCAATCCTATATCGAGGAAAGTGATATGCTGATTAATAATCTGACGAGACTTTTAGGAGAGTATAAGAGCGAGGAGCATATCTTAGATGGTGGTACGATTAGTGCCGAAGCTATGCAAATAAGGAAAGAGGATTTACTTTATGAGCATTATGCTGAGTTCCACGACCCTTCAATAGATGAAGCAGACTATATGGAACAGTTTGAGCAGGAATACGCGGAAGAGATTGCACAAGCGAGGGAAGAGATGATTCAGGATGATCTGCGGGAGTACCATTCGATTGTGCAAAGGATAGAGCAAACAGGTCCGCCTTTATTCTATGCAACGGATGGGGAGAATGTCTTTACCAACACAACGATTACAGAAAAAAGAGCGTTTGAAAAGCACCCGGCCTTTATGATTTTTGAAGGATATGATCAATCTGTTTTTCCCCAATCAACCAAGGAAAATGAGTCGTTTCACTGGATTACCAATTACCTGTCGAGCTTAGACCCGCAGGAAATGACGATTTATTTAGCCTTTACAGAGCAATCTCTAAATGAACTGGAGTCCGATTGGCAGGAACAAAAGGAGCTGGTTAAGGACGCTGTCTATCTATTAGCCGTATTTCTGATTGGTTTTCTCCTCACGTTCGGCTACCTTGCTTCGGTAATAGGCAAAAAATCAGAAGACGAAGCCATCCATTTTCACGGACTTGATAAGCTGTACAATGATATCAATGTTGGATTATGTTTCCTGCTTATCATGCTTTGGTTTTTCCTGATGGGCATTGTGTACAAAAGCATTGACACCATGCTAATTCCGGTTACCGCCCCGATCGCAGCGGTTGGATTGCTATTAATATTGTCACTCGTTAAGCATGTGAAGAATAAGTCACTTTTCACCCATATGCTGTTGTACCGTGTGTTCTACCACATTGCAAAGTTTATCGGTGCTGTCTATCTCAGCGGCGGGGTTGGGATCAAGACCGTCCTGATTGTGGTCGGCTATCCATTATTAGTTGCGGTTACCTTTTTTATGTTCCCGGTGACTATAGCTGTTGCCGCATGGTTTGCATTCAAAAAGGTGAAAGCATTTCGTTCGATTCAAGAGGGTGTAGAAATTGTAAAGGAAGGAAAGCTTCATCATCGGATTGACGTGGATGGCAAAGGTGAATTCGCTCGTATCGCCTCCAATATTAACGGAATTACAGATGGCTTGAGCAAGGCGGTCGACAGTGAGCTGAAGAGTGAGCGAATGAAGACGGAACTGATCACCAATGTCTCTCATGATATTCGCACGCCGTTAACCTCGATTATTACGTATGTCGACCTTTTGAAAAGGGAAGAGGATCCTGTTAAAAAACAAGAATATATCGAAGTGCTGGATCAGAAAGCAAAAAGGTTACAGCTGTTAACCGATGATCTCTTCGATGCGGCGAAAGCCTCCAGTGGCAATATTCCGGTTGAGTTGCAGCAGATTGATGTTGTCTCACTGATCAGCCAAGGGCTTGGCGAAGTGAATGATAAGATTGAAGCGGCCGAATTAGATTTGAAATTCCGTCATCCTGAAGACAAGGTATATGTGACGGCAGATGGTAAGCTGTTTTGGCGATCGATCGAAAATGTATTGTCGAACATATTTAAATATTCACTGCGAGGTACGAGAGTGTATATTGATATTGAGGACGTGGGCGATCAAGTCTGTCTGTCGTTTAAAAATATTGCGTCCTATGAATTAAATATACCAGCAGCTGAATTGCTGACACGTTTTAAACGAGCAGATGAATCGCGAACGAGCCAGGGCAGCGGATTAGGTCTGTCGATTGCCAAGAACCTGATTGAGACACAGAACGGAAGATTCGAGATCCAGATTGATGGTGATTTATTTAAAGCGATGATTTATTTGCCGAAAAAATAATAGCTACTAAATGCTTGCTATGACCGGTTTCTGACAAGGAGACCGGCTTTTTTTTGAACTTTTTTTCGTGAAAGTGATCCAACTATACATTCCTTGCGTAAGCCTAGTAGATTAACTAAAAAAGGGAGAGTGGATTTTAAATGAATTGGAAAAAAGCATTACTAGTCGTACCAATGAGTGCAGCTTTAGTCATACCGGCAACAGAAGAGTATGTCAGCGCAGCGAGTGAAGATTCCATGCCAACGGTTAGCACAGCGGGAGCAGACTTACGAGCAACGTTATCTACTTCATTATCCGAGCATGCGAACTTAGCTATTATTACAATGCGCAAAGGAATCGAAGGCGCAGAGGATTTTGAAGCAGCAAAAGCACAGCTTTCCGAAAACACGGATGATTTATCTGCAGCGATTGCGTCTGTATATGGCGATGAAGCAGGACAAGCATTTAAAGATATGTGGAGCGCACATATTGGCTATTTCGTAGATTATGTGATGGGAACAGCAGAAGAAGATGAAGGGAAAAAGCAAGCAGCATTAGATGAATTAAAACAATATCGTCAGGAATTTTCCTCCTTTTTAGATGATGCAACGGAAGGACGTGTCGAAGCAGGCGCATTAGCAGAAGGTCTTCAACAGCACGTCAATCAATTAATCGGCGCATTTGATGCCTATGTAGCAGGAAATTATGACGAAGCATTTAACCTGCATGCAGAAGCAAGTAACCATATGTTTATGCCGGCAAAAGGCTTATCAAGTGCGATCACCAGCCAGTTCCCGGACAAATTTAACAACACGCTGGCGGTGACTCCAGCATCTGATTTACGTCAGACATTAAATAATATTTTATCCAACCATGTTGTATTTGCGGTAACAGCAATGCAGAATGGTATTGAAGGCGAAGAGTCTGCAGAGATTTTCGAAGCGAACGCAGCGCAGTTATCAAAGAATACCGATAAGTTAGCGAAGACGATTGAATCGGTATATGGTGCAGAAGCTGGTGAGCAGTTCAAATCCATGTGGAGTGACCATGTCAGCTATTTCGTCGATTATGTGAAAGCAACTGCTAATGAAGACGAAGAAGCAAAACAAGCAGCATTAGATGAGCTGGCGCAATACCGTGAAGATTTCTCCACATTTATGGAAACAGCAACAGATGGCAACATTTCTGCCGATGCCGTAGCAGCAGAATTACAGGAGCACGTTAACCAGTTAATCGGTTCGTTCGATGCCTATGCGGCAGGTAATTATGAAGAAGCATATGATTCTTTCCATGAAGGCTATGTCTATGCCAATGATATATCCAAAGCGTTATCTGGTGCTATCGTGAAGCAGTATCCAGACAAATTCGAATCATCTATGCCAAGCGATATGCCGAAGACAGGCATGGGTGGAACAGATAAAGATGTCATGAACTATCTTGCTTATATGATCGCGTCAGTATTCGTGATCATGGCGGCAGGAGGATATACAATGTATCGTAGAAGAAGTGCAACACAGTCTAAATAACAGCTGAGTGTAGGAAAAGAGGGGGCGTGGTCCTTCTCTTTTCTACTTTTAATGTATTGACGAGGTGAAGTGAACATGAAATGCCTGAAAATATTGCTGGCTGTATTCGTTGCTGGTCTGATCACTGGCTGCAGTCAATCGGAACAGAATAGGACTGGTTCTGGTTCAGCACAGCCATTAGAGACGGAGACGAAGGAAGAGCATAGTGCCGTGGAAACGACACAGTGGGAAGATATTTATGCAAGCGGTGAAGCAGCGAGTGCTTCGTCCGATAATGAGGATAGAAGCATTATTCCTGCAGCGATTTCGATACCTGCTATCGATGTTTCAGCAGCTATCGAGCATGTCGGTAAACTGTCGAACGGCCAAATGGGAGTGCCGGAACAGGATGAGAATGTTGGCTGGTACGAATTCGGTGCGAAGCCAGGGGAGCAAGGCAGTGCGGTAATGGCCGGCCATGTCGATAACAAAACAGGCCCTGCCGTTTTTTATCACTTGGAAGATATGAAGGAAGGCGACAAGATTCATATCACCAATGTGGAAGGTGAGCAGTTAACCTTCGAAGTCTATCAAACAAAGAGCTACCCAAAAGACGAAGCACCTATCAGTGAAGTATTCGGATACACAGCCGCCAGAACACTGAAGCTGATAACCTGTACCGGTGAGTTTCTCGATAATGTGGGGACACATGAGAATCGGCTGGTGGTATCGGCACAGCTTGTGGAATGATGATTCTTATGGACAGAAAAATGTGAAAACGAGAAAAGTTGTCCATAAGAACAGATCTCGTGGACAGAAAAACGTGAAATCAGGAAAAAGTGTCCATAAGACGGAATCTTACATCCAGCAAAAGGATTATTAGCCAACTGACAGGATCGACGAAATCCTCTGCATAATATGCTATCATGAATACAGCACTATTTTTCAAGAGTCCAAGAATGAAGGAGTGACTTGACATGGTAACACTGCAACCAATGACCGCAGCCGATTTTCAACGATTTCTCCAAACAGCTATTACGAATTATGCAGCGGAAAAGGTAAGAGCTGGTAACTGGACAGAGGAAGACTCGCTTCAACATGCCGCGGAAGATTTTGATAACCTTTTGCCAGACAGGGAACAAACAAAAGATCATTATTTATATACGATTGTGAACGAGCCCGGTGATCAGGTCGGCATCATTTGGCTAGCAAGACAAACAGCAGATAAAGGGTTCATCTATGATATTTTGATAGAGGACGCATACCGGGGCAAAGGCTATGGAAAAGCGGCTATGCAGCAAATCGAAAAAGAAGCAAAGCAATTAGGCATGCAAAAGATTGGTCTTCATGTATTCGGCCATAATAAAGTAGCGGTCCATTTGTATGATTCCTTACACTATCAAGCTACTAATATTGTGATGGAGAAAGAATTATAATCAAAAAGAAGGTGTCAGGCTTGAAGATACATGGTGTTAATGTCCATGGGGCAGTAATAGATCAGGAGAGCCGCTGCAAGCATTACAGTTTGCCGGAGGATATTGTTGCGATTAAATTTAAATGCTGCAACGAGTACTATCCTTGCTATAAGTGCCATGAAGAAGCAGCGGATCATCCGGCGGAAGTGTGGCCTAAAGAGGAGTTCAACCATCAAGCGATTCTATGTGGAAAATGCGGAACAGCATTAACGATCTCCGCATATATGCAGTGTGACTCTACATGCCCGAATTGCGGCAGTTCTTTCAATCCGGGCTGTCGACTTCATTCCCATCTCTATTTTTCCACATAAAAAAAGAGACGGATCTATCGGAAGATCCGTCCCAGTGCCTAGGACGCCTCGCTCTTGGCGATTACTGGTGTGTTTCGGTTGATGCTTTTATAGAGTCGTGGTGCTAAGGTTGCGGCGAAGACTGCGAGAATAATGTCTTTTGGCAGAGGGGCTGCCATCCATAGCCATGCAATCTTGTAACTGATGGCCTCAGTGGAAGCTAAAAATTGATAGGCAAAATACATCCAGTTCGTGCCAAAGCCGTAATTAATGCACAAGCCGACCAATGCGGCAATGACAAATCTCGCTTTGGTAGCCTTTCGTTCTACTATTTTTCCGGCTACGTACGCTACGATAATATAAGATAATATAAATCCGAAGGTCGGGCTGACGATGGCGGACCATCCGCCTGAGAAATGTGAGAAGACGGGTGCTCCGGCAAGTCCTACCAGCGCATAGACAATCATCGAAATAGCCCCTAACCGACTGCCCAGTAACAATCCTGCTAATATACAGAAGAAGGTAGTCAATGTAATAGGCACGCCGCCAATGACAATGAAGGACGTAATATTGGCACCAATCGCCATTAAGGAAGCAAACATCCCCGCCAGTGTGATATCAACTGCTCTTAATTTCATCTTTTTTTCTCTCCTCCATGCTAACTGTTTTTTCTAGCATACCGGAAAGGGTCATTTATTGTCAACCAGTATATAAAAAAGGTTAACAATTATGGGGGGAATAAAATGGAAATGCTTTGATACCAATGATTTATCTGTAATGCTAGAGCACAGCTTAAGGAACACGCTCAGATAATTTTCAGGCAAAATGGAACACTTTCAGAACATGAATGACGGAGTCTATTACGCTATACTATAAATGTAATCGTTTTCATATAATCCACCATTAAATTGAAAGGAGGTTAAGGGGATACCGCTATCGAAAACCATATCTAATAAAGAAGGGAGAAATATCACTTGAAAAAAATTAGTTTGACTTTGATCGGGGTTATGTTCGCAGTTATCTTTATGACAGGCACTGTTTATGCAAATGAAGAGAATCATACCTATTTTATTTCTCCAACTGGTAGTGACAGCAATCCCGGAACGAAGGGAGAACCGTTTAAAAGTTTGGAGAAAGCTCAATCTCAGGCATCTAACGGTGACACGGTATATATTCGCGAGGGAGTTTATGATGAGTTTGAAATAAATGAATCGGATAATCCGCTTGAAGATGTTTTTCATTATGTGAATGATATCTATAAGAGTGGGATTACGTACGAAGCATATCCTGGGGATGAAAGGCCTGTTTTTGATTTCAGTGACATGCCGACCGATCAGCGTGTCATTGGCTTTTATGTTGGGGAGGATGTAACGGACATTAATTTTGAAGGTTTCGATGTAACCGGAATAAAAGTAGGGGAACAAAAGCAAGCCGCAGCCTTTAGAATGATGGGGGAAGCAAACTTTTGGAATATGTCGGTTCATGACAATGAAGCAATCGGTTTTTACTATGCAGGCGGGAATGCCTCAGGGATTGTTTACAATTCCGATGCCTATAACAACATAGGCCCTACTTCCAGGTCAGCTGGTAATATAGACGGTTTTGGCGCTCACGGAAAAGAAGTATTGTTCATTAATAATCGTGCATGGAATAATAGTGACGACGGCTTTGACAGTATCAGTTCAGAAGGGAATGTGATTTTTCACGGGAACTGGTCCTTTCAACATTTAGGAAATCAGGACGGTAGAGGCGACAAAAATGGCTTTAAGGTTGGCGGCTATAGTTATAATACAACTGGTCTGCCGGACCCCTTGCCCGTTCATACCGTTCAATATAATTTAGCTGCCAATAATGGCGGGAATAACTTTTATGCCAATCACCAGCCAGGTCAGTCCGCTTATTGGTATCATAACACGGCTTATCACCCTGGTTATGGATCTAACTTTAACATGCTGGAGCGCGTCAGTCCAAGCAGTGAGGAGGATATAGCTGGTTACAGAGAAGTGCTACACGGTAACATTGCTTACGAAGGTGTATTAACATCGAACAATAATACGCCGCCAGAAAATGAAACGAATAACTCCTGGACGATTGATGGAGGTCTGCCGCTCACATCTGAGGATTTTTACAGCTTGGATATGTCTGAGCTAACGGCACCTAGAAAAGCAGATGGAAGCTTGCCAGAAGTCAGCTTCATGGAACCTGTGCAAACCAGTCCGCTTTATGAACACAATTTAGGATACCTCGCTTATCAAAAAGATCCGCTATTAGCTCTGCAAAGATTAGTGACGGTATTTATTGAGAATGGTATGATTGATAATCTCGGCATTTCGAATAGCCTGCAAAAGAAATTAGCGTACGATCATGTCCCTTCTTTTAGCAATCAAGTACAGGCGCAATCAGGCAAGCATATCGACGATGGAGTCGCCCGTGTTCTACAGCATGAAGCGGAGGATTTGTTAAACGAATAAAAAAAGGAGAAGCACCTGCAAATACTAATGCAGGTGCTTCTCTATTATCTTATACTCAGAGAAAGTATTAAAGCCAGCGTATAAAAATTTCCGCTTAAGGTTGAGGATATAATAGTTTAGGTTAATATAATGCGAATTATGTCAATATTTTTGTGCTAGGACACCTATGGTGCAGCTCGACGAAGTTGCTGCCATTATAAGGGACGAAAAGCAAGCATATCTTGATCTGCTGTCTGTGCAGGATTTACTTGGATAATGAATAGGAAGTGGAATTGATGTGCATCAATTCCACTCTCTAAACCGGACAATCATCCCTTTCACTTTCTTCTCCAGTCTGCCTTCATCGTCTCGTTGTTTTTTCCATTCATTATAGCTGGCGATCGCAATCAACAGGATTCCAGCCATCAACAGGTAAGCCCACCACGGCATATTGCCCCAGTATGGTTTGGTCTGATAGATGACATTGAACAGTAACGTTCCAAGACCGATAAAGAAGTACGATTTTATCTGAAGATACATACCTGCGAGCAGGGAAGCAAGCGACAGAATCCCGATGATAAGCGCATCCCAGACGGTATGGCTAACAATCGCATCCTGCACAAGGTATATTGTAATAAAGGCAAGAATGACAGTCTGGACATGTATCATGATGTACGTATACTGTTGCCATATTTTCCTCGTTAACAGAATCGACAGAACAAACACAGGCAGCATCACTATTTCCGCATGGAACAGATCAGGGATATAGTTCATATATTCCTGGAAAATCAGGTAGTAGGCAGGCAGCATGCATAGTGCTCCAGCTGTCATGACCACCTTTTGCATCATTGGCTGGCTGATGCGTTTCACCTGAAGGAACAGCCATCCGGCAATCAGTATGTATGGCAGAATCCGAACCCATACACTATCGATGGATTCCGCATAGGTAAAGGTAAAACCTGCATACAGTACGGCAAAAAGCGAATACCAATCAATCAGAAGGTTGTGGTTGTCGTCATCAAATAATTTCTGGAATGAAACTTTCCCAGCTATCGTTAAAGAAGCAAAACAACTGCTATAAATCAGCAGCATGGCGACATCGCCAGTCAGGTACTGTTGGCTCCGCCACATTAGAAGTAATAGCATCAACGGTACAATCAGCGCTAATGTCCAGTTGCGTCGGTGCAGTAAATACAGATTTAATACGACAAATCCGATCACGATCCCTACCTCGCTAAGCGTTGGCAGTGTTTCGAATGTTGTGACGATGAGTAAGCTAAGATTGCCAAAAGGAATCAGGTACCATTCCATCCTTCGCTTCCAATCCGTCTGGAAAAACAAGCTGATTAGCACAAGCAATACGCTCGATACAACAAAGCAAAACGAAATGGAAATCGTTCGTATCCAGTCATAGAACAGGACATGAAAGATAACCAGGAACGAAATCATCGTCATCGCCGCATAGAGGAACAGCTTGAGCTGCCATTCTGTTCGTTTGATCCATATGCTGTACAGATAAATTGCCAATGGGATCAGGAACAGACTAGGATGTATCGTGCGATTTATTATTTGGTTCGCTATAACCCCGATAACTGCATAGACAAGCATAATGTGTGCCGTCCAGAAAAAGTAAAGCTTTAACGCTCTGACGTATTTACCGGCAACCCAATCCACAGCCAGCAAGAGCAATGGCCCAAACAGCATATACACGGTTATCGCGTCCAAGCTAGTAATAGCGAAAGTGCTCGTTAACGACATGTAAAAGGCAAACGTCATCACAGAGACAACCGCCCACAAATAATCAATTCGCACGTAGCGTACCAGCCAGACGGAGCTGGCGATACCGACAAGTAATATAGCTGGACGGACAAATTGTGTATCTGTCGCTGTACTTGCTATCAGTATCAATACCGCCAATAAATAACCTGCCTGCCCCATATAAAAGAGAGCCTGTGCCAGTATTTTTTGCCGAGCCTTTTGCCACAGCAGGCTGATCATCAGCAGGACGACACCGGAAATGGCAAAGTGAAACGGAAGATGGAAGTGCTCCACATAAGCAGGCAGAGCCGATATCAATTTCGGGTACAGAATCAGACAGGCAAACAGCCAGCAGAATGCATGAGTCCATGGTGGTATGCTTTGTGTTGTCTGCTGTTTATCCAGTATTGAAACATAACTGGCTAGCCCTCCTGCGATAAGCGCCATCAAGGACACTTCGATATAATTCTCTAATGTTATTCCATGCATTACAGCCAGTAGCATCACGAAGATAGAGAGATATTTTGTACTCGTTTTTATCGTGAACAGAGGCTTCTTTTTACCAGGAATGGCGATGAAGATATAGGATAAGACAGCGAACAGGAACATAAAGGATTGTATGCTTATCGGTATGTACGGTTCGAAGACTACTTCCCAAAGCTGCATCCCACTGATAAAGAGAAATACCGGTGCCAGCCAGCGAAACACCTGTCTGTTCGTTATTTCGGCAAGATACAGATAGGTGCCGGTAATGATGAGATAGGCCAGCAGTAATACCCATGAATCCTGTTCCTGCCTGATCACCACCCCTTGAAAGCTGATAAACAGAAAGGCACAAAACGATACGAACCCACTAGTATAGTGGAATATCTTCGCTAATATGGCGTCCTGTTTTACAAGTGTTGCAAAGCCGAGATAGCTGGTCCCTATTAACGCGTAGAGGAATAGATCGATGTTCTCAAGCCAGGTCTGCTCTGTCAACTGATAGACACCGTAAGCAAATAAAGCAGAGAACACGAGCTGATAGGCTTTAGTGTTATAAACGTAGACCATCGCCATATACAATGCAGCGGTCAGCAAGACATTAAAGCTGTAAAAAAGCGCGGAATCAAATACAGCTAACATCAGTAACGTCGATACAATCAGGTTTAACTGCGCATATGCTGGTAATTCTTTAATGAAAAGTGGCAGTTTCGGCTGTTGGCGTAATCGGTGATAGCCGAACAACAGCGCTGCATTAAACAGCATGATCAGTAAATAAAACACGTCCGCTGATACGCTGGTGGCTGCGATCGTAAAGCCGACAAAGAAAGACAAGAATAAGTAAAAGATCCAGACAAATAATCGGGAGTTATTTTGGACGGCATTGCGGAAATAGAGTGGCAATGGCAATAAGGTACAAAGCATTCCCAATACGAATTTTCCTTCTCCATATAAGCTTAAATAGGAGCCAAACAGCTCAAAATAACCTATCGCAATAATCGCGATCGGCAACAGCAAACTGCCCAACGTCAAAAATGCAAAGGCTGTTTTGCTAATTTTCAAGATCGAGGACGAAATTCCGCTTAAGGTAAAGAAGAATCCGGAAACACCAAGGAGTGTCAGTACTTTTAACGCCGCTCCCATTTGCTCCCACGTACTGGTGGCGACGACTAACCCACTGATAAGTAAGAAGGAGACACCCAGGATAAGGAGCCAGGTAATGTTCCGTTCCCTGATTTGTTCCGGGCTTTTAGGTATGGGTTGTTTGGGTTCTTTCTTCGGTGCATGTGTTCGGGCAGGCTCTGCTGCAGGAGTTGCATTCGTGGTGGGAACCGGTTCTGCTTCGTGCTGGGTATAATCTTTGTATGCCTTCATAATATACATGAAATCATGCTCGTTAATATAGCCAGCCTGCAGCAAGTTAACCATTTCCTGGCCAACAATCTTCTCTTTTTCTGATTTAGGCTGCTTACTCACTTGCTCACCCCATTTTAATTATCATCGTTTTGCTATGAGTATTGTATGAAAAAATTAACAGTTTTCAGTACTGTTATTGTATCATGTATTTATTTGTTATAATATAAACAAAATGGATAATTTTCACTTTTTGTGGTGGTGTCTATTCGCTTGTTTAGTGTTACGTATGAGGACAGTTATTTTATCACCGGATCCGCTTTGGTTTTGGGTGATTGGCGTTGTGGTGGGGTGGAGATTATGGAGAAGGAAATAGCGGCAAGGGGTGAGGGTAGTTCAATTAATCAACAATAAGCTTGTTACGAAGGTTAAGAAAGGCTTAGCCATCTTATTCATGGCAAGCATCGTTGCAAGCGTTTTCTATTATCGCGGCGCTAACCGTCCGTAATATCCCGCTAAAAGATTCGAGAAATAAATAAGATGCTTAAGTGGGGGATAAACGGACGATAACTTCCTGATAAGTTTCGCTAGCAATCAGTGGGGGTCAAACCCCCACTGATTGAAGTCTCACTTTATATGGTATTCGAATTTTCTTTTTTACCAAAAGGTTATTCTATTGTGGAAGTACAAAACGATAGCATGACACTGCAATCATACAATATCGCAGGAATTGAGAAGGATATCGCAACCGTAAGTTTCTCGAAAGAAGATACGTGGAAGATTGCTGCTATTGAACACGAAATAAAAAGACAAAAAGAATTTTTATGGATATTGTATTTTGCAGTTACCGTGTCTATCTTTTTATTCGTGTATAAAGTTCGTAACAACATGAAAGTATGGAAAGCAATCTTATTTCTTCTTTTTTGATACCGCTCTCTATTATAAGTAACTCGTTAGATTGGATACAGGACTTAATGAGTTGATTTTGGCTCAATAGAGGGGCTGGTAAATATAATAGAAGGAGTGGGTTTTTGTTTAAGCATAATGTAATCGAGTTCATTTTTAACGATAATAAATTTAGAGTGGAGAAGTTTTTTCTTCTGCTAGTTTTAGGATGGGCAGTCATCTATTCCTATACGGTCTTTCAGGTTTCATTATGGGTGTCTGTTTTAATACTGATAATTATAACGTCTGTAATCAAAATAACGTGGTATAACAGGAAAGAGAATATAAAATTAAGGGTAATAGATTGGATAGGAATCATATTATGTTTTATTGTTTTAACCGCTTCGGTTTTTCTTTATCTGGAAGAAAATAAATTGGAACATGCTATTAATAATGTAATGGAAGAAAAAGCAGGTAACGAATCGTTTACAATTGAATTTATTGACGAAATGAAGAGCGAAGAAAACTACTATGTTGTTGGCTACACGGTAGAAGGCGATGACACTAAGTATATGGAATGGTATTATTGGCGGAATGGGGAGTTAATACATAACCTCACTAGGAAAATTGGGGATGGAAATGAATGAAAATTATTATGTTTGCGTGAAACTATACAATGAGCAAAAGAATTCAATATACCAAACCAACCAATGTGTAAAAAGTATTTGACAACCAGGTTGGTTTTTATTATTATATCAGGTGTAAAAGGTTTTTGACATACTGGGTGTAAGGGGTTGATTACATATTAAAAATAATATTAAACAATTAAGAGAAGGGCGAGGAATTTCCCAAGGGAAATTGGCTGAAATGTGTAGTGTAAGCAGACAAACCATTAATGCTATTGAAAATAATAAATATGATCCAAGTCTAGAATTAGCATTTGGGATCGCTGAAGCTTTGGAAACTAATGTGGACTTATTGTTCAAATATCAAAAAAAATAAAGAAAAGAGGATAATGATATGAATATTATTTTAGTTATCATTGCTGGGTTAATAGTATTCGCGGCAATAACTTCAACAAAAAGGTTGTCGGGTGATGATTCATCAAAGGAAGATGAACGCCAAAAGAAAATTCTTAAAGATGCAGCACTTACAAGCTGGCAAGTAATAATGTTATATGCTTTTATTCGTCTCTTGAACCTGTTGCCATTTGTAAATGAATTGGTAGACCCGTCGAAAATTCAACATATAGCTTTCTTTTCGAATGGTGGGGACATTCTTTTCATAGCCATTATAGGTTATTTTATGGGTGGAGTGACTTCCTATTTTCGCTATTCTTATTGATAATACTGTTTCAATAATGGATGAGAAAGTTAAAAAGTTAGTCAAAAGTGAACGAAAGAAGGCACTACTCGGCTATAGTGAATATTGTAGGCGTCCACCAATAGAATCAACGGATAGGTATCATCTATTGAGGTTAAACCGAAAAAAGTTACTTTAAAGGCTCAATCCTTGTTGAAGTTATATGGAGGAAATAGATGAAGAAGCGAGAGGGGATATGTACAGTGAATTACAGAATAAAGATGCTCTCCATTGAAAGTATCGAAGAATGTACTACAGTATATACCGATGTTTTTAACGCTGAACCTTGGAATGAGGGTTGGGAACATAGGGATGATAAAGGACGATTAACTGATATTTTTAGTAATCGAAAATTTTCAGGTATTGGTATACACGATGACGATCAAAAATTGATTGGATGATTATTCGGTAAAGGTATTTTTAAAAAAAGGGACCAACTTTGTATTTCGAATATAGTTTTGTTGGGGCTCTTTTTAAGAATGATAAATTTATCCGGAATATTTTTTGGATAGGACCGAGCGGAAATGATTTTACTGTAGAATGGGAAGGTGCAAGGACTATAAAAATTAACCATTTAACTTCATCAAATCCATCTGTTACATTAAATATTCATCATGATGTATATGATTTTAGAGGTATTCCTTTCTTCAACTAAAGTTTACAACACAAAAACGCCTGGATGCTAACTATCCAAGCGCTTCTGTTTGCTATTTTATGGAAACTGTGCCCATTTCACCTAAAGCCCCAACAAATTAGGCAAGAACAAACTAATCTCCGGAATATACGTCACCACCATCAACAGCACAAATATCGCGATATAAAAAGGTGCTAACGGCTTGATAAGATTTTCGACCTTTTCTTTCCCGACCATCGAACCGACGAATAAGCCAGTTCCTACGGGTGGAGTGATCGTACCAACGCACAGGTTCAAGATGAAGAAAATACCGAAATGGACCGGATCGACACCGATGTTTTCTGCGATTGGTAAAAATATTGGTGTAAAAATCAAGATCGCCGGCGCCACATCCATGAACATACCAACAATTAATAAGAAAATGTTGATCAGTAACAGAATTACCAATGGATTCGCTGATAAGCTGAGAATGAAGTCACTTAACGCGCCAGGAATTCCTGTGAAAGCCATGGCAAAAGACATCATCGAGGATGCCGCGATTAATAACATGACGACACCGGACATTTCGACGGATTTGATTAATACCTGTGGCAATTGTTTGAGACTTAGCGAGCGATAGTAAACCAATGCTAAAAACAAGGAATACACCACACAAACAGCGGATGCCTCAATTGCTGTGAACACGCCTGTTAAGATCCCGCCGATAATGATGAAAATTAATAGAATACTAGGGATCGCGTCAAAAATAACTTTCTTCTTATTGATCTTCGCTAGTTCTGCTTTATCCACTATCGGATAATTTCTTTTTTTAGCGGTGATAAAGGCAACGGCCATAATCGTAACCGCCCACAACAAACCGATGATGTAGCCACCCATGAATAAGGCAGCAATCGACGTTCCCCCACTGATTAAGGAAAAGATGATGAACCCTGTACTCGGTGGGATCACCATACCGGATGGGGCAGAGGCGATGTTAACCGCTGCGGCAAATCTCCGGTCATAGCCTTCTTTTTCCTGCAAAGGTACCATCACACCACCGATAGCAGTGGATGCCGCGATGGCTGAACTGGAGATCGAGCCGAATAGGGCGTTACCGACAACGTTTGTATGAGATAAGGAACCGGGTACTCTCCCGACCATTAATTTGGCAAAGTCGACTAATTTCTGGGCAATCCCGCCATTGTTCATAATCACACCTGAAAGAATGAAGAATGGTACGGCGATTAATGAGAAACTGTCCAGACTTGCGACCATTTTTTGTCCTGTTGTAAAAACAGCGACATCTAACGGCAACATTAAAAGTACTGTCGCCAGGGAAGCAATCGCGATACAGATTACGATGGGAATCCCAACTGCGAGTAATATAGCAAAAACAAGGACTAACAGAATACTAGCTTCTGCAACCATAGTGAAGTCACCTTCTTTGTTAAGAGTTTTCTTGCGGTTGTGTTGAATTACTGGTATCGAATAAATTGATCACCGAATAGCAAAGGATAATTACTCCTGATACTGGAAGTGCTAAATAGACATACCCCATTGGCAAATGTAAGGATGGAGATATTTGCGCCATTGTTAAGGATACGGCTTTTGTACCACCTGTTACCATGATGATCGCTAATAAGATAAAGCTGATTTGGACAATGATTTCCAGCCAACGCTTTTTCGTTTCACTTTTTACGCGGTCATGAAGAAACGTAATCGCGATATGGCCTTTTTTGCCGACCACATAGGCACCGGCTAATAAGGAAAACCAAATCAGGCTGAATCGGAGAAACTCATCTGTAACAGAACTTGGATTATTCAGGATATAGCGGCTGATTACTTGCCAACTAGTCACTGCTACCATCACCATCAGCAGTGTAGTAGTGATGATCTCGATCGTGCGGTTAAGGTATTTTCGAAAAGCTTGATTCATATACTTACGCTCCCTCTTCGCTGTTACTTTCATTTCGAATTGCTTGGTAAAGGTCGCCTAGCTCTTCATCATTTTTAAATTGATCGTGAATGGGCTGAACCGCTTTCAAAAACGGTGCTTTATCGACGTCGTTGAATTCGACATTATATTTTTCTTTGGCTTCTTCTTTCTCAGCCTGAACGGCCTCTTCGAACACTTGTTTTTCATATTCGGTGGATTCTTTTGCGGCTTCATGAACCGCTTGCTGTTGGGAGGCTGTCAGTTGATTTAATGAGTCATCATTCATGACGACAATGTCCGGTACGCGAGTATGTTCGTCATAAGAATAGTACTTGGCCACTTCACCATGCCCGGCCGTTACAAGGACGAACTCATTGTTCTCGGCACCATCAATAATCCCTTGCTGTAAAGAGGTATATACTTCACCGCTTCCGAGTGGCACAGCTGTTCCACCCATTAGTTCAATCATTTGGATAGCGGTTTCACTTTGCATGACACGAATTTTTTTGCCCTTAATATCTTCAGGCGATTGCACAGGACCGTCCATCATATAGAAACTTCGTTGCCCGGAATTATAATAGGTTAGTCCTACAAATCCTAAGTCCTTGGTAGATTGATAGACTGGTTGCATAATGTCTTCACTTTCCATGACACGAGTAAAATGATCAATATTATCGAATAGATACGGAATACCAAATACAGAATACTGATCAGAAAAACTTTCAAGTGCGGAACCGCTTACCTTTGTAATGTCGATCGCACCAGTTTGCGTTAATTCGATTAATTCACGCTCGCCGCCCAGCTGGCCATCAGGGAAGTATTTGACCGTTACTTCTCCGTTTGTTTTTTCTTCGACTAACTCGCCGAACTTAGCCATTGCATCCTTTACTGGCTGTGCGTTGCTGGCATAGGCAAATCGTAAGACAACATGCTCCTTCGCTTGTGTCTGCTGATTGCATCCGGTTACAATTATAAGAATACTCAGACTCGTAAGTAACCAAAAGATTGTACGCTTCATGATAGTCCCTCCAAGCATTATAGACCTTATTTGACAAATTAAGTGCTTACATTATCATTTAGTTAGCATTATACAAAGGAACAAAAGTAAAGTCAAAAATATATAGTAATATTTTGTTGAAGTGTGTGGGTTTGTTTCTGTTTTTGTTCAAGAAATTGTCACATTTAAGGTAAGCCTGCGGTTATTTCGTTTTCATTTAACTAATAAACATCTAGTAAGTTGTATTTTGCGCATTTTTAGCATATAATAACAGCAATAATTAGTATGTTAAATGTAGAAAGCCACAAGGAAGCACATATCTATAATGCTGTAAAGATGGGCAGAGGTAAAGGATATTTTTCCTTTGCCTCTTTATTTTTGGAGGAGGTTATGGAAATGAACCATTCCTATTAATTTGACCAATTCAAACCAGAACCAGAGCGAATGGAATCTAAAATTAAAAGATTCTTACCATTATGATTGAATGTTAGTAATTATGTTGACGAAATTATTGTAGATACGATTCAATACTTCTACAATAACTTACAGCCATCACTAATTGCAATATAAGCTTAAATAATTCCTTGCTCGATCTGCTGCCTCGTTAGTTCTTTTTATGGCATAGAAGTTACTGCTATCTCTATTAAACCTGTAACAACAAGCAAAAATACCATAAAGGAACTTGAATACAATAAAAGCTTCCTTGTTGTGTTTTTGTCTTTTATTTGTTTATAAGCAATAAAGCCTAACACAATCGAAATTAACCATATAATCATACCCAACATCGAAAATAATTTAGGTGAATTTGCTAACCACAATATGCTAACAGACAAATGAAAAAGCATCAAAACGCAAGCTAACCGTTTCATACCATCTCTCCCTCTGTAATTAAATAAAGCCTAATCCTATCTACGTTGTTTTTGAGTTAGCTTACTCCGTAGCTCAAAAAGAGCAAGAGCAGCCCAGTAGTCAGAGTATAGAGTAATCCATACCCTAACTGAATTAAAAGAGTATTTACATTTTTGATATTCCGTTAATGAAAATGCTAAATAATAAACTGATTGTTGTGAAGCCGGCAAGTAAAAAGGCAAACTTTTTGTTGTTCTTATATTCATATCTAACTGTGACCAATCCTGCTACACATAACACTAACCATACAGGCATAAAAATGGCATCTGCAATATTCGATTGAAATAAAGCGTAACCGCTGTTCAAGAAAAATGCCCAATGCAAAACCAACAAACCTAATATTACATAAGAAATTTTTCGAGGTGATTTTCCTTTCCCGTTTTTTCTAACAGATATATTTGGTGTAACGATTGAAGTTATTCCAATAAAGCCTATTACCAGTAAGAGTATTATGGATAATCCTATGATAATCACTCCCTTTCACGCTATTCTAGATGTTGTCCATGAAAATGCACTTCAGTAAGTTATATTGTAATACAAAATTTATTGATTAACAATAAATGTTTATCAATAGGGAATATATAATTATTGTTTATCCGTTTTGATTAAAAGGATTAATAAGTATCCCTAATTAGAAAGGGATACCTGAATTATTTGATCTGTAAAAATTTAAGTGTAGCTTAGCATTGTAACTACTACTATGAACATTGTGAGGTGTGTTTTGTTTAAGTAGTTGTCACATTTTGACCGGATCTGCAGTTTGGTAGCTCTCCCTTAACTAAAAGAACAATCTTGGAAGTTGTTAGTTACAAAGTGCATTTCAAGTTCTTCAGGTAATGCTTCTATAAAAAATACAGTTATGAATAAGATCAAAATACTCCCCATTAGGGAATACAAATCTGTATGAATTTCTATTTCAACCCACCCAAGCATTAAACAAATAAATAAACCAATAGATGCAGGTATTGTCCAGAGAGAAAAGCCAAGAAAAAATGAAAAGATATTTGTTTTAAAAGTAGATTGCCCAAGTTGGGTCCATGAGGTTTTGTCAGTTTTTAGTACCACTTGTATGAGAGTAACGGTTAAAACAGTTGTGATTAGAGCAATGATGAAGTGACTTAGAGAATTATATTCTTGCCCCATAAACATGTCACTAAGGTAGGCTATGGAATTCCAAATGATGATACCTAATACCAACACTGTAAAAATTTTTATTACTATGTCTTTCATTTTGTGATTTTTCATCCTGTCACTCCGATCTCACCCTTTAGTTTAGAATTTCCTATGATATTTTACTTCCATACTTCTTTCAAAACCCTGCTACGTTAGTTCAAAAACAATCCTTCACAACATCTATAAATAGTAACATAACATGACGGTCCGTTTTTGGTTTATAAAAATTAGATGTTCCAAAACATTTACTAAGTTAAAAAAACTGTTTATATATGTTATTTGATCTGTGAGTTCGTATGATAATTATTAAATTGGATACAAAACAAAAAGAGAAACCAAATCATTTGAGATTTGGTTTCTAATTAGTGATATATATATATTTCTATACATAAAACGACTATGCTTTTTTTCTTCTCATAAAGAGGAAAAACACGCCACCTAAGAAAAGTAATACCCCAGCCAACAAATACTGATAGGTCGAAGTAGCAGTGTCAGGCAATGCTTGTCCGTCGTCCGTAACAGGCTGTTGTTCCTTTTCGTCCTGTTCAAAAACGGTATAGGTGCTGAAGTGGTCGGTTTGTGCTGTCACGTTTCCATCTTGCCATTCTCCGCCGATTGCTTCCCATTCTTCGAGTGTTGGATTCCAAAAGAACAGTTGCACCTGACCTTTATTATTTACTTTGTCACTATCCACAGAAAAAGTCAGTGTCACTTTTTCTTCGAAGGTGTCTATTTGTTTGTCTCCTTGTTTGATTTCAAAGTCATAGACCACACTTAATGCTTGATCAACATCAGCTAAACGATCTAACTGGATTGTTGCGGCGTCTGATCCGTTGGTGAAATTGGCGGCAGCTAGCTGCAAGCTGACATTCTTTAACTGGGTGATGATCGTTATATGATGTTCCTTGAGCCATTTTATTTGCTCAGAAGTAAATGCCAGGTTGACAGACTCATTATGATCACGTAAATCGATCAACAATTCACCATGATCAGCCAGTTGATCGAGCGAGTCTGTTTCAATCGCTGTCTCGCCATTGATAACGTCAGGCGTTACGGTAACACGGGTTTGTTTCTCGGGTTTTTCTGGATCTTTTGGGTCCTCAGGCTCTTCAGGATCGACAGGATCTTTTGGAACTTCCGGATCTGGTGAAACTGGATCAGAAGTATCGTTTGTGTTGATATGTGCAACGACACTATTATTGTTGTAAGTGATAGTTACCTCGTAATCATCTGCAGTCACATTATCGAATTTACCTTTCACCTTGTCAGCAGTCATTAAAGTGATATTTGCAGCCTTGTCCATTTCATAATTAGAAAGATCCAAATCCAGATTCCCACCATCAAGGTATAACTGTCCGTCTACATTTATTTGCGGTTTGTCATTATCTATTGCGATATCCAGGTTTCCAGCTTCCATTGTTAAGTTGCCATTTAAATTCAGTGGTTCATCTACATTAACTAAGATTGCACCATTTTCTACATAAAGATCGCCTTCACCAAAAGCAGTCGCAGAAGTAGCTTCTAACGTTCCTCCTTGTAGCAATGTGCCTCCTGAATAACTATTATTTCCTGTCAATGTAAGTGTCCCTGTCCCTTGCTTGGTAAGCATACCACTGCCAGTAATATCATTTCTCCACCAATCATGAGCATTAAATCTTCCTTTTGAAGCATCCATATTGACTGTTACATTGCTTAAAAACGCACCATATCCATCAGATGCTGTTACCAAATCAAGTCTTCCCCAACCATTTGACTCGTCTATTACTGGATAGCCTGAATCAATTTCTGTGGTATATAATACTTCTCTACGTTGTTTATCTGTCAAATAAGGCTGACGAGTTTCCAATAAAACTTCTGCCCCTTTAGGTACTACAGGGTCTAGACCTTTTGTTCCTGTTTGAGGTAATCCGTAAGTAAGTTTTTCCCGGTAGAAGGCTTTATTTGCTTCATGATCTTCCCACTTTTCTTCATCGTACGCACTTTCAAACGTATAATCCTCGGTTACGGTATGTGCAAATTCGTATAAGCTCATTTCCTTTGATTCAGCTAATTCACCGAATACTTCCCCAGCATTTTGATAAGCCTTATCCAATACCTCTTGGTTTTCTGAAAGATTGTATGCATAGGCAGTCATTGCTGTAGATTGTATTCTTGCTCCGATAACATCAAGTGGAGAGTGCATGCCGGTCACTATTCTATTTTCTCCCATTTGGGCTGCTCTTGTTAGAAATTCAGCATATCTTTCTGGTGTTGCGTATGCAAATCCGAATGTTGACAAATAAGAGGCACTTGTATGCCCACTTGGAAATGCTCCGTCTTTACCTCTCCCGTCTTCTGCTTTTCTTTTTACATATTCTAATGCAGGAATTACTTCTACATCCGTTTCATATTGCTGGTAATGTCTTTCTCCTGTTTCTTTTTTACCACCTGAAGGTAATGCTTCTACTGTACTTTCACCACTGCCGATGGTATCCCAAACAGGTAAGCCGTTCTCATCAACAACTTCCTTCACTTCGCCATTTGAATTCATTCTATATGGTCTTGGAGAAGAGAAAAAGTACTTAGAAGGATTTGACGAAGAAGGATTCCTAAATCTGATTAAATGAACTAAATCCATCGCATCTGACAGTTCAGATTCCTCCCATTGTCCCATTCCTTGTGCCTGATCCTCAACAGTCGTTTCCTCGAGTACGATATTCATATCCTCTGCTGACCTGACAACACTTGTGATCGGATTTACGATATCTGCGTAGGTATTCGCTAAAGGCCCATAGGCTTCCATCATACTGTATATCTTATCCCTTTGATCATCGTAATAGGCCGCTAACGCCTCTTCATCTGTTCTGTTTTGAGTAACGTTCTCTACATATTTTATATTAGCTGTCCAAGTCTTCGGGTCTCTGATTTCCTCGTTCGCATATGTATTCTTATCTGCTACGACCTTTGTCTCATCATTTTTATATCCATCAAAATAAACGGTAGGTCCGTCCCCGTAATTAGCAACCTTACCATTAGCACCTGGTATAGTTAACGCTGTTCCGTTTCTCCAATCTGGTTGATTCATAGACCATATTTGATCAAAACCATCTAAAATTTGTATAAAAGGATTAGTCGCAGCTACATTCTTTAAGATAAAATCATTAGCATTTCCGCCATTATCCACTGCTGGTAAAGGTTTCTCAACTTCAGGAGCATCTGTATAGAGTTCTTCAGTAGTCCCTTGTGGCTTGGAAGGTTTTGAATGCTCCGTGTCAGAATATGGACTAGCGGCCTGAACAGGAAGCTCAGAAGGTGCCATAATTAGCGTGGAAAGTATTACTAGTATTGATATTTTTTTTATGAATTTCATACCTTTTTCATTTCTCCTTTTCTGCTGCAGATTTTTAAATCAATTAACCACACAAATTTCACTCTAAGGACTGTATGTTAAATGAATGTAGGGAAACTGTTAAAATTGTGTGAATTTTATGTAGAAAAGTAGAGAGTTATCACGAAATTTGTAGTTCTCTTTAGCGATCCCAGTATAAAAAAGCAAACCAAATCACAAATGACTTGGTTTGCTAAATATTTTCATATATTTATCTTTACAAACGATTAAGCTTTTCTTCTTCTCATAAAGAGGAAAAACACACCACCTAAGAAAAATAGTACCCCAGCCAACAAATACTGATAGGTCGAAGTAGCAGTGTCAGGCAATGTTTGTCCGTCGTCCGTAACAGGCTGTTGTTCTTTCGCTTCCTGTTCAAAAACGGTATAGGTGCTGAAATGACCGGTTTGTGCTGTCACATTTCCATCTTGCCATTCTCCGCCGATTGCTTCCCATTCTTCGGTCTCTGGGTTCCAATGGAACAGTTGCAGCTGATCCTTATTATTTATTTTGTCACTATCCACAGAAAAACTCAGTGTCACTTTTTCTTCGAATGTGTCTATTTGTTTGTCGCTTTGCTTGATTTTAAAGTCATAGACCACACTCAATGCTTGATCAACATCAGCTAATCGATCTAACTGGATTGTTGCGGCGTCTGATCCGTTCGTGAAATTGGCGGCTGCTAGCTGCAAGCTGACATTTTTTAACTGGATGATGAGTGTGATGTGATGTTCCTTCAGCCATTTTATTTGTTCAGAAGTAAATGCCAGGCTGATAGAATCATTATGCTCACCTAAATCGATCAGCAATTCACCTTGATCAGCCAGTGGATCGAGCGAGTCTGTTTCAATCGCTGCCTCGCCATTGGTAACGTCAGGCGTTACGGTAACACGGGTTTGTTTCTCGGGTTTTTCTGGATCTTTTGGGTCTTCAGGGTCTTCCGGATCTGGCTCAGAAGTATCGATCAGCGTAAGCTCGCCGAAGACAGAGGTATCCTGAAAGCCAGCGCCTGTTGTGTCGTTCCATGTGGCAGCGCTTTGGCGTGCGCCATCTGCTCCATCATTGATTTGGACATCGAAACCGATCTTTTGCTTGTTGGCAGGTGAAATATGGCGCAACGGTATCTTCATTTCTACCATGTATCCATTATCTGATACATGTGTAGCAGATTCGAAGCCTTCTGCTATACTTGTTGGATTGAAAGAAGTTTCATTATCAAAATTGACCCGATATTGACCGTCATCTTTTTCATAGAAAGCTGTTTTGCCATTGTTCTCATCGATAAAAACTTCAACCGAATCCTGTTCCCACGGATTTTCACTTGATTTGTCGGGCTGAGCATCACTGACCTGGACAAGGACGTATAAATGATCCTGATCCCATAATGTTTTCGCAACACCGTTTGCTCCTTGCCACGCCATCTGAAAGCGATCGACAGGAAGTTCTGCTGCGCTGTCCCAGATGTCATCAAGCGTTCCGTCAACGACTGGTGTGCCAAATGTTGCTTCGCCTTGCCTTGCGTCTTTTTCTACTGGATCATAATTTTCGATGAACGTTTCCGGATCAGCGATCGCATAATAGGCTGGTTTGGCCTGCAGATTTTCGTCAAATAATAATGGACTTTGCTCAGCGCGCCAGCTCGTACTATCATTTAATCCCCAAAAAGTTACCCGGGAAATACTATCGGCATGTTCTTTGTAGAGCTGGAATAATTGCGCATAAAGATATGCTTGTTCATTTGCTTCTTGTTCTGTCTGTTCGTTATTGCTTCCTCCTGTAACATCAAGCTCGGTTACGCCTACTTCTACACCAAGTGAGATAAATTTCTCCATGGAACGACGAACATTTTCAGGATTGGTATTTAAGTTATAGTGTGCTTGCATTCCGATACCGTCAATGAGCAACTCACCATTGTTCTCTGCGGCATAGTTTGCATTAAGTTCTTTGGCCATTTGATAAATAGCTTCTGCTTTGTTTTGGTTATCATCATTATAGTCATTGTAGTATAGCTTGATATTCCAGTCGTTTTTATCGATGACTTCTTTTGCTGCTCGAAAGGCCTGTTCAATATAGTCTGGTCCAATTGCTTTATACCAGCCTGATTGGCGTAAGGAAGCCTTCCAGTCAGATGGATTCGGCGGGTTGTCATTCATCGCCTCATTGACGACATCCCATGAGATGACATTGGTACCGAAGTGCTCTACAGAGGTTTTGACGTGATTTCTTAAATTTGTCAGTGCTTTTTCACGTGATAGTGGATCGCCATTTTCATCGGTGTGCAAGGATTCAAGGGATTGCTGGTGCCAGACCAGCACGTGTCCATGGATGTTAAAGCCTTGCTCCTGCGCTTTTTGAACGAGTGCATCTTCTGCTGAGAAATCGAATTCTTCTTGATCGTTATATGCAGCACCAGGCTTCATCGCATTTTCTGCAGTGACAAGGTTATGATGGTGCTTGAGAAGCTCTAATCTGGTACCTTCGAATTCAGTGGCAGATACCGCATTACCGATTAGAAAATCATCTTGGTATATCTCTTTGATCGGTGTTAACCTTTTTTCTATCTCGACTTCATCAGATTCCGTTGGCTCGAATGAAATATCGTCGACATAGAAGGAAGCAGTTGCGTTATTGGAGCTTTCGATATAGATCGTTATGGATCCGTCACCAAGACTGTTGTAGCGATACGTTCCTTCCAGCTGTACCCAGCCATCTGCTTTACTGACGGTTTTGCTTTGTATGCTGTTGTAGCTGGCATTGTCCCCTTCGCCTACCTGCGTGGAAAGCTGCAGTTCTGAACTGTCAGGAGATATCAGTTTTACCCAGGCAGATATTGTGTATTCTTTTCCTTGCTCGACATACTCGGCAACTGGCAAAAAAGGGCCGTGCCATGTTTCGGTTCTGTCCTCGACTTTTAACGCAAAAACACCGTTATCCGTATGGTTGGCTTCATCTGTTACGGTCAATGTTTCTGTTCCGGATCGACCCTCGAATCCACCGAATGTTTCGTCTTCAAATGTGATCGGTGCCAAACCTTGAGCAGATGGTTGTTCCGGATCCGCTTCCTCCGAGGTGATAAGCACATCTCCAATATAAAAAGGAACAGTTGCACCTGCATCGTTAGATTGAATACGCAGAGCAGAATCCTTGGACGTATTAACCGTATATTGACCTGTTAAGTGGAAAGGTTCTCCTGCGACTAAGTCATCCCCGACTGTCCAGTCATAGCTGTCGATGTTCTGCAGATAAGCTTGAGCACCTTCTGGAACGGTGACGTCAGTATCTATATATCCTTTTACCGTAATGGTATACGTTTTGCCATTTTCCATATTTAAATTATCAAAGGGTAAATCAACACCATCCCAATTGTTGGTCCGATCGCTGATAAGAATGGATTTTCCATCCTCGTTCCCGTCATATACCAGCTCGGATTTCGATGCTAACGTGGCATTGCCCGCTTGGACGGCAGCACCTTTTCCATCAGCGAATGTTTCGTGAAAAACAGCCGTTGTCTCTTGGTCTGTTTGTTCTTCTGGTGCAGGCCCGCCAATCCAATCCGCAATGTCTGCTACGCTAGTATCTGTTTTGATATAATACCGTCCCATTGCAAAATTTCCTCCATTCGGTTGTCCGGCTTTGAAGGCATACTTAATGCCGTTTTCCTGATTGGCTTGTTCGGCGTGTTCGTTATAAGCGCCATAAGGATATGCCATCAAAACAGGATCTTGATTCGTGATGGCTTTCAGATAGGTGTTCGCTGCTGCGATTTCCTCATTTGCTTGTTCAAGTGTAATGTTGTTGGTCCATACACCTTCTTCGGTATGCCTCTTCGAATGGTTCTGAATACTTATACTCGGTTCATCGACAAGACTTTTTAATTGCGCTTCGGACATGCTGTAATCGCCATTAATCCAGTCACTTACAACAAAAAGAACAGCCTGCATGTCGTATTTTTTCAATATAGGCAGCACATTGGTGATAAAATCTGGGGTCGCATCGTCGAATGTCAGTAAAATCGATTTTTCTGGTGGAGCTTCTGTGCCATCCTGTATCTTCACATATTGTTCAGCAGATAAGGTTTGGTAGTCGTGATCGTGAAGGTATTGCATCGTTTGTTCAAATTTTTCAATACTTGTATCGGTCCATTCATTGGACGGATTCTCGATGATTCTGTGATAAAGTAACACGGGGATGTCTGCACTTGCTGCTTGAGCGGTAAGGGTGAAGCCTGATGATGGGAAAACTAGCATAATGATTAAGAATAGCGAAATCGATCTCTTTGCATTTCTACCCATAGATTCGGTCCTCCATTTTTGATTTTATGAAGCGCTTACAAGTTCGTGGTGATATGTTCGTTGTTATTGTAACGGTTTAGAGGAGGGACGTTAACCCTGAAACTATAGGAGAAACTTAGAAAAGTAAAGGGATTAAATAGAAGACGGTTCATTCCAAGCACTCACGCTCATGATTTCCTTTTCCACGATGATCATAGCGCTGATTGCAGTCGTTGTCGCTATTTTTAACACAAAAAATAGCCCCCCTGTTCTGAGCAAATGGGTAAGGGCTATTTTTTCATTAGATATCGCCAACCCCCTATCAAGAGAGTGGGCATCTGGCGACCACAGTTCCAACTGTGGTCGTTTTTTTATTATATGAGTTTCTATTTATATAATACCACATTTTTAAGAAAGATAAACAGGGGAAACTCATTATATGGAAGACATAATCTTTTTTTATGAGTTAAGAAGCAAGCACATGAACCATTTCAAAATTACCACTAAGCAGCTAGTTAACATAATCCGTATTATAGGTAGCTATCGTGAGAACGATCTGGTTTATCCCTTAATGAATTGTTATGTGCTTTTTGTTATTTATGTTGTATTTTATTACGTATTAATAGATATACGTTGTGTTTATTGTTACAATATAGGATATATTTTGTTAGTTGTATAAGGGGGATATTGTCACGGTGGATACGAAATACTTAGATTTGCTTGCAGAAAAATATGATTGCGAAGAAAAAGTGGTTACGGAAATCGTTAATTTAGAAGCTATTTTAAATCTTCCGAAAGGGACGGAGCACTTTGTCAGTGACTTACATGGTGAGTATCACGCCTTTCAGCATGTGCTGCGTAATGGATCTGGGAAGGTAAAAGAGAAGATTACCGATATTTTCAAAGATAGATTAACAGATCAGGAGATTGATGACTTTGCCACACTGGTCTACTATCCCGAAGAAAAAATTAAATTAATGAAAAACAAATTCTCCAGCAAAAACGAGCTGCACGAGTGGTATCAGGAAACAATTTGTAACATGATTACACTGATTCCATATGCCTCATCGAAATATACGCGTTCTAAGCTGCGTAAAGCTTTACCTGAGCAATTCGTCTATGTTATTGAAGAATTGCTGTACAAATCAGATAAGTATTCCAACAAGAAATCCTACTATGAAATGATACTGCAACAAATAATTACACTCGGCCAATCGGAGAAATTGATTACAGGCCTCGCCTATACGATCCAACGCCTTATCGTTGATCACCTTCACGTCGTTGGTGATATATATGATCGTGGACCTGATCCTGATAAAATTATGGATACCTTGATCAACTATCATTCCCTCGATATCCAGTGGGGGAATCATGATGTGCTCTGGCTAGGGGCTTTTGCGGGTTCTAAGGTGTGCCTGGCTAATATTATCCGAATTTGTGCACGTTATGATAATCTCGATATTATTGAAGATGTATATGGGATCAACCTTCGTCCATTGTTGACGTTGGCAGAGAAATATTACGATGATAATGCTCCTTTCCGGCCGAAAGAGCACAAGGACAAACTGCTGTCAGATCATGAATCGTTACAAATTACCAAGATCCATCAGGCAATTGCGATGATTCAGTTCAAGCTGGAAAGTCCGATTATTAAGCGTCGTGATTTTTTCAATATGTCCGAACGCTTAGTGTTAGAAAAGGTAGATTATGAGAATAACGAAATAACGATTTATGGTAATACGTATTCGCTCAAAAATACTTGCTTTGCTACGATTGATCCAGCTGACCCGGCCAGGTTACTGGAAGAGGAAGAAGAAGTGATGAATAAGCTGTTATTGTCGGTACAGCACTCGGAAAAGCTGGCACGACATATGAAATTTTTAATGAAAAAAGGGAATCTCTACTTACGGTATAATGGTAACTTATTGATTCACGGCTGTATTCCGCTCAACGAGGATGGTGAGATGGAGCAGATGGTGATCGAAGGCGAAACATATAAAGGAAGAGCATTACTCGATCAGTTTGAACACTATTTACAATATTCTTTTTCTCATCGGGATCGGACGGATGATCTGGCAACCGATATGGTCTGGTATTTGTGGACTGGGGAGTATTCCTCATTATTTGGAAAACGGGCGATGACGACATTTGAACGATATTTTATCGATGATAAAGCATCTCATAAGGAAAAGAAAAATCCGTATTATTACTTAAGAGAAGACGAAGCGGTCTGTCGTAAATTGCTGGAGGAGTTTGAGCTTGATCCGGATCAGGGCCATATTATTAATGGCCATACGCCGGTAAAGGAAATTGAAGGGGAGAATCCGATCAAGGCAAATAGCAAAATGATCGTCATTGATGGTGGTTTCTCGAAAGCCTATCAATCTACTACAGGTATCGCGGGTTACACCTTATTATATAATTCCTTCGGTATGCAGCTCGTTGCCCATCAGCATTTTAACTCGAAGGAGCAAGTGATCAACAACGGCGCTGACGTTCTTTCTGTCAGACGAGTAGTGGATAAAGAATTGGAACGGAAGAAAGTAAGGGAAACGAACGTTGGGAAGGAACTGTTAGAAGAGATTGAGATGTTGAAGCGGTTGATGGAATATCGGTATATGGATTGATAGGAAATGGCGGTTCTTAGAGGATGCTCTTCGTTTTCTTTACACGATAGGAAAAAATATTAGCAATATAGAAAAGCCCAAGTTAGTGGAAATTTAGAACATACTTCATATAAGAAAAACTGCGACACATGCTAAAAAAACATGGAAAATATGTGATTGTCATTCGAAAAATAATCAAAAAAGTGTTCAACTACTCTTTTGCAAGTTGGCAGCGGTGGAGTGGTCTGAAAAATGGTTGAAGGATGAGCACATTCAGAGGAAGAGGAGCCGTAATGAACGAAAGAGCATCTCATTCGATCAACATGCTACTCCAATAAGCGCATAATGAGTAAAAAGCAGCACGTAACACAAGTTTTTTAACCTGTGTGTTATGAGCTGCTTTTTTTTTACAATTTTCATTCATAATAACCATAATCGGCTAAGTTCAAGGTAGTTTCTTCTCCGGATAAAAAGGCAGCTACTTCACGTCCAATGACAGGACCCGCAGTTAAGCCTGTTGAACCTAATCCATTAACGACGAAGATATTGTCATCGTTATATCCGATAAACGGCAAGGAATCTCTCGTGAACGGTCGTAATCCTACCGAGACTTTGTGATCGTCTATGTTTACGTCTGGAAAATAGCGTTCTGCTTCATGATGTAAATAGGCTTTGTTTTCCGCAGAAGGCGCAACGGAGAATTCCTCTGTTTTCTCATGTGTTGTGCCGATCGCAAAGCTGTTGCCGGCACCTGTTCCAACAATATACATCGGACCAAGTCCCATAACAACCGGTGTACCCATTGCATCTGCATCTTCATCCAGTTGAAAATGTAATAATTCCGCTCGTTGATGCCGGATTGTTGGCTGATCGTGAAATTCACCAGCCCATGCCCCCGCTGTATAAATGACGGTACCCTGGCACTCTCTAGGATCGACGTCTTCCACCAGCCAATTCCCCCCGTGTGCCAACACACCTTTTTTCAATGAAGTAAGCAAGCTTTCGCCATCAATTTGACCGCCACCTTCTACAAATACGGCTGGGTAATAGTCGGTCAAATAAGGATGCAAAGCTTTTACATCTTTCTTCGCCATTTTCGTGACACTTCCCATTTCAGGTGATGCCTCCTGTTTTGCCGATATCCGTTCGTATGCCAGCTGCTGAATCCGATCATCTTTAAATAGACAGATGGCACCGTTTTGTTTGTAACCTGTAGGCTGATTCGTTGTCTGTTCCAAATCTTTAATAAAGGCTGGGTAATAACGAGCACCTTCCTGGACGAGACGGTACCATTTTTTATTACGGCGCTGGCTGGTCCAGGGACAGATGATGCCAGCGGATGCAAATGTTGCCTGACCTTGATCAAACCGGTCATAGACGGTGACATGTTGTCCTTTTTTGGCAAGATGATAGGCGATAGACGCACCTGCTATCCCACCGCCAACTATAGTAAATTCCTTCATCTTCTCCGCTCCTTCAATTGCTTATCAATTCTCATATTGTAACATATGAAAAGGGGTGCTGTAGTCCCTCTTGTATTACCTATAATTCCCATCAAGTTAGCAATTATGGAGGATTCTATTTTTTTACAGATATGGTAAGGTATAAGTAAGTAAATGAAGCGAGGAGGTGCCCGTTTTTTTCACTTAAAATGTAAACGCATTCATTCGTTGTCTAAGCCTAAAAATGATAGGAGGAGAAAGGATGAAAAAAAGCTTTAAACGTAACGCGCTCTTTGTGATTTTTGCTGCAACAATCATCTTGGTATGCATGGTGTTTCCGGCTGAAAGAGGACAAGCTGCTACTGTTTATGTGACGGATAATGGTTCTACATTGGTGATTAATACGGGGGCTGGTCTGGAATATACAGTTGATAAAGATAATGGGGATATTACCTCAAGTAAAATGAATGGCACGGAGCTTACCGGTTCCACCAAGAATTCACATATTGCTTCCGGGCTGGGATCGGGTGCAGATGTGACTTGGAACAAATCGCCGTCAGGTTCTACCGTTCTCATTACTGTTAGTACCGATACACTGACGCATTACTATTCATCAAGGGGCGGCCAAAATATTATTTATATGGCAACCTACACGACACAAGAACCATCTGTTGGGGAGTTACGCTACATTTTCCGTGGAAACGGTAATGTGTTAACCGATGTTCCGGAACGCTCGGATAATAGTGGTACAACAGGAGCGATCGAGAGCTCCGATGTGTTTGGACATTCCAATGGCTATACCACGTCTAAATATTATGGCAATGATCAGGCAAAGGATTTAACGATAAAAGGTGCAACAGGTAACAATGTCGGTGTCTTTATGGCGTATGGTAATCGTGAAAAAAGTTCCGGTGGTCCCTTTTTTCGGGATATTCAATTCCAGAGTGGAGGGGATACAGAAATCTATAATTATATGAATTCGGGACATGCCCAGACAGAGGACTGGCGGATGGGACTTCACGGCCCATACGCATTAGTATTTACTACTGGTTCGACGCCTAGTGTGCCTGACTTCAGCTGGATGTCAGGCTTGAATCTGCAAGGCTGGGTTTCCAGCAGGGGAAAAGTGGTATTAAACGGGTTGAACGGCATGGATTCCAATTATGAATATACGGTTGGATTTGCCAATGATAATGCCCAATACTGGACGACTGCATCTTCCTCTGGAACCGCAGTGAAAGATGGCATGATACCTGGGACGTATACGATGACCGTTTACAAAAAAGAACTGGAGGTTTACAGTGAACAGGTCACAGTTTCCGCTAACCAGACGACCACGTTAAATACGAGAACGATCAACAATGACCCGAGTGCAGCGTCTGCGATATGGCGAATTGGGGATTGGGATGGTACACCGTGGGAGCTGAAAAATGGGCAAACGATTCCGCTTCGTCATCCTTCTGACAGCCGAAACCAAAGCTGGGGACCTGTGACATATGCAGTTGGAAGTGCAACGAATAAATTCCCGGCGATTCAATTCCGGGGTGAGAATTCACCAACAACCGTGACGTTCAACTTGACTGCAGCCCAGGCAGCTTCATCGCATGAATTAAATATAGGTATTACCACTGCCTATAACGGTGGCAGACCTAGTATTACGATGAATGGTTCGTCACTAGGCCTTCATAGTCCATCCAATCAGCCGAATTCGCGAAGCTTTACGATTGGAACCTACAGAGGTAACAATACGACGTTCTCCTGGACTGTTCCTGCTTCTGATCTAGTAGAAGGGACGAATACGATGTCGATTACGCCGGTTAGTGGCTCCAGTGATTTAGGGAATTGGTTAAGCGCTGGCTGGGTGTACGATACAGTGGAATTAATAGATTGATGAGGAGCGGTTCTCCTGTTTCATTTTTGTGAAACGGGAGAACCGTTTTGTTGTTTGCGTTCTACTTTGCGATACGCTAGATTAGCAGATGATAGAACTACCAGGCCTAAGATGCTTGCTGAGAAAAAGAAACCAGTGCCAGGGATGTTAGTGATTACGAAATAGACCGCAGAAAACCCGAAGATGATAAACAAACTGGGAACAGGGTTGTACAGTGTTAAGAGTATCCCATTTTTTATCAGCATGGTTAATGTTTGTTCAAACTCTACATAAAGGGCTAACGTATAACAAATGACGAGCACAGAGAGACAGCACATTATGATCCAAGTGTACAAGACATAGAAGGAATCAGCAGGTTGGAGAAAGAAGAAGTTAATAAACAGTAACAAGCAAATACTAGCCACTAATCCACCGAGTCGGTTACTTCTCCAAAATTCTTCTTTATAGTAGCCCCAGAAAGTACTCCTGATAGCAGGGGAGTTTCCCTTTAAAAATTGTCTTAATGTTGCGAGTAAGGCAATGGTCGCTGGAAAGAATCCCAATATAATGCCACCAATCAACGTAAAACATATCCACAGCAGATTCAGATATGCAAGCCTGGCAAACCAGTTGCAGAAGGTATAAATGGAATTTGTGAATGTACCAAATTGCATGATCTCACCTCTTTTTTCGCGTTAGGAAGTATAAGAAACGCAAGTATATAATGACAGTCATGATGCCGAATGGAATAATTAAATCGCATCAAGAATCAAGGAGAACTGTATGTGATTAAGCCCGTTATTCTAACCATAACTATAACATTACTGCCATCGGTTCATGACATCTTTGCGCAATCGAGTAAAAATATTTTCAATGTAGTAAAAATATTGTACCGCTTTTGATCTGTTCAAAAGTCGGCATGATGAAACACGAGAAAACAGGTAAAAATTTTGCGCAATTGGTAAAAAATATTGATTGTTGGAAGCGGATACAAAATCTATACTAAAGCTACTATCAGAAAAAAGAGGTGAGCAACGTGAAGGTACAATCTGAAGCAATGGATCTATCAGAACAACAAAAGAAAGCACGCAAAAAGGCCCGAAAAAGTAATGGTGATCCTTTTAGCGGCTGGAAAGAGAATTTATCAGGGTATCTGTTTATTGCCCCTATGTTTCTCGGTACTTCTTTGTTAGTACTGTTTCCGATATTCGCATCATTAGCGTTAAGTTTTACCGATTGGAACTTTGTATCCGGCTATAATAATGTGAAGTTTATCGGATTCGATAACTTTACGGCACTATTTTCGAATGGACTATTTATAAAAGCCCTGAAAAATAATTTTATTTTATTATTGGCTATACCGATCACGTTAATGGTTTCCTTGGCTTTAGCCGTCATTATTAATCGATATGTGTATTTGAAAGATTTGTTTAAGGTCATTTACTTTATGCCGTTTATATCGAGTATTGTAGCGGTTGCGGTTGTTTTTCAAGTTATGTTCCATCCTACGCAGGGGCCGATCAACCAATTCCTGATGTCAATCGGAATCGATCATCCGCCCGAATGGATTGCCGATGTGACCTATTCCTTGCCCTCTGTCATGTTGATTATGATATGGACAAGCATCGGTTTTAATCTGATTATTTATTTAGCAGGGTTGCAGAATATCCCTAAGGAATTATATGAAGCTGCTCAAATAGATGGCGCTTCCGCATGGTTCCAGTTTACAAAAATAACGATACCATTGGTGTCTCCGACGACATTTCTCCTTTTGGTAACAGGAGTCATCTCTAGCTTTAAAGTATTCGATTTAATTATTGTACTGACAGAAGGTGGACCGGCCAACTCGACATTAACCCCTGTAGTATATCTTTACCAGCAGGCCTTTATCGAATTGAAAACAGGTTACGCTTCCGCCATTGCGTTAGTGATGTTTATTATTATTTTAATTATTACGTACCTCCAGTTTATTGGACAGAAAAAATGGGTGAATTATTAAGCAGAAAGGAGTTCATGATATGACATTTCGATTAGACACGAGAAAATTGATCACAACGATTATAATGGCGATTATTGGTCTTGCATTTTTAATGCCCTTCTTCTGGATGATATCCGCATCTTTAAAAGTCGAGGAAGATGTACTTACGTTTCCGATCCAATGGATTCCTGATACGTGGCATGCAATAGAAAATTATAAAGAAGTCTGGACCGGTTCGATGCCGTTTCTACTGTTATATTGGAATTCGATTAAAGTAACGGTGCTGACGACCCTTACTTCGGTTACGATATCGTGTTTAGCAGCATATGGGTTTGCCAAAATCAATTTCAAAGGAAGCAATGTATTATTTCTAGTGGTGCTGGCTACTTATATGATTCCGCCACAAACGTTACTTGTTACCCAATTTCTGCTTTATCGATGGATAGGGCTGTATGATACACATACCGGCCTTATCCTGCTGAATAGTTTCAGTGTGTTTGGAACATTTATGCTTCGTCAATTTTATTTAGGTATCAGCAATGAAATTATAGAATCAGCCAGGATGGATGGCGCGGGGCATTTCAGGATATTTACTGCGATTGCCTTACCGCTGGTTCGTCCGGCCATTGCTACCTATGCGATATTACGATTTATCTGGACTTGGAATGACTTCCAATATCCATTAATCTTTCTTCGGACAGAGGCACTCTATACGATACAATTAGGTGTGCAAAGTTTTTCTGATCAGCATGGAAGCGTTTACTCACTAATGATGGCAGCTTCAGTGTCAGCGATATTACCATTATTAATTATCTTTATTATTGGTCAGAAAAATGTTATTGAAGGTATTCAGCTCGGTGGTGTAAAAGGGTAAGTCCTCATATAGAAGAGGTTTATATAAGAAAATCAGGAGGGGTTAGATGAAAAAAATAAGTTGGTTTGCTTTGGTTGGGGTGTTACTGATGGTGATCTTAGCAGCTTGTTCAGGGAATGAAGAAACATCAAATGATGAGGGGAATTCTTCCTCAGATGAAAAAGTTAACCTGAAATTCGTGCATTGGATTAACGATGATGTTGGAAAATGGGAGTCGCTGATTGCTAAATATGAAGAAGAACATCCAAATGTTAAGATTGAATCGATGCCACTCGTCGAAAATATGAACTCGGAGGATTATTTTAAACAGCTAGATTTAATGGCATCAGCAGGGGAAAAAATGGATTTAATTATGTTTTCCAATATGAATGACTGGGTGAAACGAATTGATGCCGGGTTAGTTGCGCCTATCAATGAGTATATGGAAGCGGAAGGTATTGATATCAACGAGGTGTACAATAACACGTATCCAGCGATTGATGGAGAGTATTATGGCTTACCAATGAAAAATGTGACGAATCTGGTTATGATAAATAAACAGCATTTAGATGAAGCAGGCTTAGAGATTCCAACCGAATGGACTTGGGATGACTACCAGGAGTATGCGCAGAAATTAACAACAGATGACCATTATGGATCCTATTTGCACAGCTGGCATAATACACATTCATCCTTGAAGTTATTAAGTAAACCTGAAAATACCATGATCTTAAAAGAAGATGGCTCATCTAATGCGGATGATCCGATGCTAAAAGCGTCACTTGAATTAAGAGATCAACTGGAGAATGTCGATAAAACATCGGTACCGTTCACAGAAATTCTCTCGCAGAAATTAGATTACCGTCAACAGTTCTTCAGTGGAGAGGCGTCGATGATTCCAATCGCCAGCTATATGATTACAGAGTGGGGTCAATTTACACCTGATTTTGAGATTGCCTGGGCACCGTGGCCAAAAAATAAAGCCGAAGATGAAGCGTATTCAGCCATGGGTGGTGACCTTGTATCTGTAGCACAAAATTCCGAGCACAAACAGGAAGCTTATGACTTCATGCGCTGGTTAACTACAGAAGGAATTGTGGAACAAGGGGTCTGGGTGCCTTCATGGAAGGAAGCGGATTTAGATACGGTCTTGGAGAACCTGGCGAGTGGAACGGAAAATCCAGATGCTATTGATATGGAATCATTGAAAAACGCACTGACATCTGTTCAGCCGAGTAAATCTTTTGCACCGCCTGCCTATGTAACAGAAGCCTATACAGAATTTGATGCAGAAGTCGAACTATATTTGTTAGGGGAACAAGATTTAGAGACAACAATGAAAAATATTCAGGAGAAGGTGCAAGCAGTGGTGGATGCGAACCAATAGCAACACTTTGCTATAATAGAGAGAAAACTTATGTTTTCTCTCTATTAGTATGTGTTCAAAAATAGTACGTGTTCAAAAAGTTGCCGAGTGAGAAACAAGTTAACGAAGAGATTCCCGCTTATCATTTGGTGACTTTTTGAACATCCTCTATTATGCATGTAGCAGGAAGTGGTGTTGTACTGTGAAGAAAGGCTTAATCAAATTAAATCAGCTGTCACTAAGGACAAGACTTATCATTGCGGTCATATTATGCATTTTATTACCGTGGGTAAGTACGTACCTGGTATCCAATTATTTCACGAAAGATGTTCTAGAGGAACGGGCGGCAAAACAGTCTAAAGATGACTTGCGCATGATTGAATCGGGGATAAAAAATATTTTAGACGATATGATGTATACGTCGAATTATATTCAGTTTGACACGAATATGAATAAGCTGCTCAAAAAACAAGAATTAATTAATGCAGATTCACCGGAAGCTTCGCAACAAATGGCCGTGAATTACCTGCATATATCGAAAGCGTTAGTGGGCCTGACTGATATGTTAACACCAGCCTATATTTCGATCCTTTTTAACAATGATTTATACTATACCAATTATTCAAGGGTCGATTTCAATCCATTGCAATTCAAAAAACAGGACTGGTTTCAGAAGCTGGATACCTTGAGCTTCTATGATACGTTATGGATTGGTGCCCAGCAGAATTATATACAGGCAGAGCGAAAGTCAGATCCCTATTTGATCACCATAGGGCGAAAAATCGAAAGCTCTACACCATTGGATGCATATCTGATTATCAGTTTCAAGGAGGAACAAATAAAAGAGATGTTTGAGAATATGCAAAGCGACCACCATACTAAATTGTACCTGACCAATCAATCTGGTGAGATATATTCCAGTGTGGATAAGCAAGAGATTGGCGAAACCTTGCCTTACAATGTTTCAGAGAAATCTTATCAGGTTGTAGACTATCAAAATGAATCTCATTTGCTTGTTTCCTATCCTGTATCGTATACAGGCTGGAGGTTGGTTAGCTTAGTGCCTTATAAAAGCACAATTGGTTCTATTAATACCGTTACAAGAACGACTATCCTGATTCAAGGCGGCTTTCTCGTGATTTTTCTAATCGGTTTGATTGTACTGGTACGAGAAATGACAAAGCCATTGGTCACATTAACGAACGTGACAAAATCCGTTGAGAAAGGCGACCTGTCTGCCAGATTCGATACCCCTGGCAATCACGATGTAGCACAATTAGGTCATTCATTCAATCATATGCTTGATACCATTGAAACCATGATAGAACAGGTAAGGATACAGGAAGAAACGAAAAGAAATGCAGAATTGGATATGCTGCAAGCTCAGATCAATCCGCATTTTTTATTTAATGTATTAAATGCGATTCGTCTTCAAATCAAGATGAAGGGTGATACCGATAGTGCAGCAGTCATCTATTCGCTGTCCGCATTACTCCGGATGACCATTAATCGTAATAATGCATTTATTCCGTTAGGTGAAGAGCTGTCTATTGTCCAGCACTATGTTGATTTGATGAACTTCCGACACCAGCATGACGTGAAATTGCTCCTATCTGTAGATGAGCCAACTACCGTGAAAGAGGTACCACGTTTTTTCTTACAGCCGATTATTGAGAACGCTATCATACACGGTTATAATGAAAAGCAAGAGACAGTAGAGATAGACGCTTTTCTGCAAGAGGATGGCTATGTCGAAATACTGATTCAAGATAATGGGGTGGGAATGAACACTGCGACATTAGAAAAACTGCGCAATAAAATATCAGATATGACGTTGGATGAGTTGAAGCGAAAGGATACCCAATCCTTTAATGGTATCGGGCTGCAAAATGTGTACCAACGTATGAAACTGATTTATGGAGATGCTTTTGATATGGTGATCGATAGTTTGGAAGGAGATGGAACGGTAATTGTCTTCCGGATTCCGGTTGAATGAGGAGGAAGAAGATGTATCGCGTAGTGTTAGTAGATGATGATGCACTGGTTATAGAGTTTCTGCGAAGAATGATTCCATGGGAGCAATATGGTTTTGAAGTGATGGCAAGTTTTAAAGATAGTCAGCAGGCATTAGCATATTTAGAGAATAATAGCTTTGACGTGCTTATTACGGATATAGGCATGCCCAGACTAAATGGAATTGAGTTAATCTCACAGTTAAGAAAGCAAAACATAGCATCTTATAATATTATTCTTTCCTGTCATGATGAATTTCGTTTTGCCCAACAAGCATTAAAACTAGAGGCATATGATTATATCCTGAAAGAATCGATGGAGGAGGAGCACTTAATCGCAGTATTAGAACAATTAAAGGATACGATTGATCAGGATCGGCTATCTGTAAGCAAACAGCATAAGCTCGCAAAATTCTTGGAAGATAATAATGCCATTTTAAAAGCAAAATTCCTTGAAAAAATTATGCAAGAGGATCGTTTGCAGCATACGGATTGGCTGGAGGAACAAGAACAATTATTAGGAATTGATTTTTATCATGAGGCATTTACGGTGGTGCTAACGTATATTGATCAATATTATGATGCGATAGCGCATTATGAGAATGACACGATCCTTCAATTTGCGGTAAACAATATTGTGGAAGAAGTCTTAGGTGAAAACCACCAGCAGCATGTGCAAGTATTTTATTTAAAAGGCAGATTTTTAATGCTTTTTCCGAATAAGGCTGAAGACATCTATTATACAATGGAGAAAATACATGCTCACATGAAACATTTTTTAAACATTAGTGTGACGTCTGTGGTGAGTGGTGCAGATCTCCAGCATCAACAGCTTATTGAGCATATGCGATTATTATTAAATAATAAAGACGCACGATTCTATTACCCACATAACAGTATACAAGCCTTTTACCTTGAGTCATATTGTCAGGAGACGCTGTTCACTAACTATGTGGCTTTTATTAAACGGTTAAAAGACTATATTCTGACGGAGGAACAAGAACCACTGATGCATTTACTGTCCAACGAATTTTCGGTTATTAAGAAGAAAAAATACGCGCCCGCTATGGTGAAGGATTGGGTGATGAAAGCTATTTTGGATATGAATATATCGTTGAATGCGTTGAGAAATTTTGAGGCAGATTCTCTGGAGACGATAACAGCGTATGTGATGTACAAAATAGAGACAATTGAACATCTCGAGAAGGTAACGAAAGTTATTTTTACTCAGTTTATCGATCAGGTGAAGGAGATGGATGTATCACAAAAAAATGAGGATATTATTAAAGTGCAAAAATACGTACAGACTCATCTTGATAAGAAATTATCCTTAACAGCGGCTGCGGAACATCTGCATTTAAATGCCAGTTATTTCAGCAGAATGTTTAAACGCGAGACAGGTGAAGGGTTCATCGAATATGTAACGAAACTTAAGATGGAAAAAGCATTGGAATTAGTAGATCATACAACCAAAAGCACCGAGGAAATAGCCTATGCATTAGGATTTGATACGAAAAGTTATTTTTTGAAATTGTTTAAGAAACATCATGGTTACTCTCCGAAGGATTACAGGTATCGGGAAGAAGTGAAATCTCGTTTATAATAGTACAGCAGAGTGGAACAAGGAAGTAATCATTTGTTCCACTCACATCATTTCTGCTCCGTTTTTTACAATATGCTGTTCTCCCCACTAGTAAAGCATTTGCATGGCAGATAGGAGCGAATCACCATATTCTATAGACTTAAAGACTATGCTAGCTTAGCCGTGCCCACAGGAAGCGGAGCATATTTCCAGAGCTATGCTAAGCAGTTAAAACCTCTCAAAATGACCACAATGACATACGGCTCCACTTTACATAATCCGTTTTATAGGTAGCTATCGTTATGCCCTGCTTTTCTATAAAACGACAAATTATTTCCCTGGTAATGAAATTGAAATGTTACTCGCCAAAGATGTATTGATCTAAAAAGGGGTTACGGAATTTTCCGTTAGGGTCGTATTTTTGCAGTAACGAACGGAATTCCGGCAATTTTGGATAGCGAGCTTGGACTTGAGCCGGTGCCATGGTGAAGAGCTTGCCCCAATGTGGACGTGGTTCAAATGCTTTTAAGGCTGCTTCAATTTCTGGTAAGACTTGCTGGACACTTTCCCAGTCATCTTTCCAGGTGAAATGGATGCCGATCGAGTCTTGCTGATAGTTCATGCTCATCCATAGATCATCCTGTGCAATAGAACGGAGCTCACACACATAGAGTAATGGTGATATTTTTTTACCAAGCTTACCGATCGCTGTTACCGCATCGACAATATGCTGTCGGGGAATAATATATTCTGTTTGTAATTCTTTTCCACTGCTCGGCGTGAAATTCATACGGAAATGCGGCATTCGATCATGCCAGATACCGGCAACTCCTAATTGATCTGTGCAATGCTCAGCACCGTGCCCGGCAATCGGATGCATTTTTTCCGTGGCTAATGTTGCGCCATATAATTCCGGTACTGCTTCAGCAGATGCGTCTTCTGCAACTTTTTCCTTTTGCCATACTTGGTTGAATCCGGGACTGCTCCAATCTGTAAAAAGACTGACGCTGTAAGCACTGGCGAAGATTTCTTCGACATGCTCCTGAAAAGAAGCAAGCGTCAGGTTATGATAGACGTTCTGTTTGATATGATATTCAGGTACTAAGTCAAGGGTAAGCTTGGTCACGACTCCGAACCCGCCAAGTCCTACGACAAGAGCTTTTAATGTTTCTTCGTCGTCTTTTCGTGAAAGATGAACCAGTTCTCCATTGGCATCAACAAATTCGATACCACTTACAATTGTTGCCAGGTTGCCATTGTGATCGCCGGAACCATGCGTTGCCGTCATACATGCGCCGGCAACTGATATATGTGGAAGCGATGCCAGGTTATGAAGTGCTAAACCCGTGCCTTCTAAATATAACGACAAATCACTATATTTCATGCCAGCTTCGACCGTTATGGTTTGTGCTTCTTTATTAAAATCTACCACCTGGCTGAGGTGCTCAAGGGACATCATATGATGCTCAGAATCGGCGATGCTGTTAAAGGAATGCCGGCTGCCAACCACTTTTACGTAATTACATTCTTTTACTAGTTGTTGAATGTCCGCTACGTTTTGCGGGGTATGCCAGTTCGTTGTGCTGTACGTGTAATTTCCTGCCCAATTTTGCTGTTTTTTCATAGTTTTTCTGCTCCTTTATCAATCTTTTTGTTATGTAATGAATAGGTTTACATTTGATGGTTATGAAAAAGGTTTCTCTCTCTTAGTATTAGGATAGCACGGAATCGAAGAAAATACAGTAACAAACTATTGATGATAGAGTGGAAGACTGTGAATATAGCAGAGGTGCGGCATCCAGTAACTGCTGGCTAATGCTGTATGGCAGAAAAAAGTCTGATTGTGTTGTTTTGTCTGTTTATCTGTTTGTATTTGTTGACTTGTATTTGTTTCTGTTATAAAGTATCCACTGTAACCAGATTTTTGTTAGAAATAGAAAATGAAGGGATAATCTACTATGAAAGAATCTGTGATTTTAGTTTGCTGCAGTTGGGTTGTGCGCTTGGCTTATATAAATGTGTTATGGTGTGTGTTTACAATGCTTGGCGGTATTATCTTTGGATGGGCACCTGCCACTGTCTCTTCATTTACTATTATGAGGAGGTGGATGGACAAGGAAGAGTTCCGCATTCTTCCGTATTTTTGGAAGGTCTATAAAAAAGAATTTTCACAAGCAAATGCAAGCGGTTTAATAAACCTGGTGATCTTTATAATTTTATTGACAAATCTCCTCATACTCTCGAATACTTCGAGCCCTTTTACGTCAATTTTTATCATCGGCAATTGGTCCCTGTTCCTGTTATTTACGATATTTATGCTGATATTTTATGTGGTGTACACATTTGTGGAGGGGAGCACCTTATCAAAATATCAACAAGCACTATTTTTCTCGATTTCGAGATTGCCGATTTCTCTATTAATCCTGCTTGTAAATGCGTCTTGGGTCTGGATATTGTGTCAGTTTCCAGGTTTAATTTTACTGTTTAGTGTAAGCGTTTCTCTATTATTCACTTTTCTATTAGCCAGATTTTCCTGGTTGAACATGGTAGATAACTATTATAAAAGGAGTGCAATCTGAATGCGAAAATCTAGTAAACTAATGATGCTATTCATCGTTATGATAGCGATAACATTAATTGGCTGTAGCAATAATGCAGAAGAATCTGCCGGAGCGACGGAGATTCCTGAGAATCCTGAAGATGTGTCGGGAGAAATTACCGTATGGGCCTGGTCACTTGAGGCAGATTTTTTGAATTCGATCATTGAAGATTTTAATCAAACGTATCCGAATGTGACGGTTAATATTAATAAGCAAGGTCCGGATCAGATTTTTCAGCGACTGGTAACTGGATTAGGCTCTGGACAGGAGAGTCAGCTGCCGGATTTAGTCCAGATACAAGACACGGATATTGCCTCTTTCACGAGCAAATTTCCTGATTCGTTTGTGAACCTTAGTGAAGTCGGGTTTAGTGAACATGATGGATCTTTTGCAGAGTCCAAACAAGAGATGGTGAAAGATGCCGATGGTAATTATATTGCCTTTCCACGTGATTTAGGTCCTGTCGGTGTCTTTTATCGTAAGGATATTTTTGAACAAGCAGGTGTGGATGCCGAGTCTATTAAGACGTGGGATGACTATATCGAAGCTGGTGAAGTCATTATGGAGGAAACAGGAGTGCCGATGCTTGGACTTGCATTAAACCAGCAAGTAGCCTTGGCGAGATTTATGATTCACCAGCAAGAATCGTTCTACTTCACGGATGAAGGGGAATTGAATGTAGGTTCAGATGAGTTATTAAAAGCAGCGGGGAAAATTAAAGAAATGAGCGATAAAGGGATCACAACGAATGTAACGGATTCAGAAGGCCAGATGGCAGCGATCAAAAATGATGGTGTTGCTACTGTACCTAATTCTGTCTGGTACAACGGTTCACTGATGGATCAAGCGCCAGAATTATCTGGTGAGTGGGGAACGTTTGCTTTACCTAGTTTTGAAGAAGGTGGCGTTCGTGCTGCCAATAGTGGTGGTTCAAGCTTTGCCATACCGAATTCGTCCTCAAATAAGGAAGCAGCTTACGTATTTGGTGAATTTCTATCTACCAATGTTGATATGGAAGTGAAAGGCTTGCAAGAATTTGGTCTATTCCCATCGTTAGAGGCGGCCTATGATGATCCAGTATTCGAAGAGGGCTTGGAATACTTTGACGGTGAAAAATTCTATCAAAAATTTGCTGATATTGCGGTGAACATCCCACAGGTTACCTATACCGGTGACTATCCAGAGGTAGATGATACGGTCAATGAAGAAATGGCGAATATGCTGTTAAATGACGGAAACCCGGAAGAAATGCAGCAAAGGCTAGTCGAACGGATTGAAGCAAGTACAGGGAAAGAGGATGTAAATTAATGGAGGTGGCCGTTAGCAGTCTGCCTGCTAACGGTCTAACATGCACTATCCTAAGATATACAACGAAAGGATGGAAATTGTGAAGAATTCTTCTTATGGAGAAGTAGTTAATGAGTCAATCAAGAAAAAGAGTGGCAGCAAGCGATCCTTTGATAATCCGCGTAATGCACCCTATATTTTCCTGATGCCAGCATTGATTTTTTTCTTGTTGTTCACAGGATATCCGATTGTGTATTCCTTTATCTTAAGTTTGCAGCAATCAGAAGGGAATGTTACGACGTTTGCAGGTTTAGATAATTATATTCGGCTATTTCAGGATCCGATTTTCTATGAATCGCTTAGTAATACCTTGATTATATTAGTGCTTCAAGTACCAATTATGTTATTTTTTGCGCTGATATTAGCCGTGTTAATGAATTCGACCATGTTAAAAGCAAAAGGGTTTTTCCGTGTGGCTTATTTCTCACCTGCAGTGGCATCGCTAGTATCTGCAGCGGTTATCTTCTTGTTGCTATTAAACCCGGATTATGGCTTAATCAATTATTTATTGTCCTTTATAGGGATTGATAAAATTGGCTGGTTGAATCATCCGGTTTGGGCGAAGATATCCATCGTGCTCGTTATGATATGGAGATGGACTGGCTACAATATGGTTATTTTACTGGCAGGGATGCAAAATATTTCGAATGACTTGTATGAGGCGGCCCGCATTGATGGGGCAGGGAAGGTAAGACAGTTCTTCTCGATTACCATTCCACAGTTAAAGCCGGTTATTTTATTTACAGCAATTGTATCTACGATCGGTACGTTGCAGCTGTTTGATGAGCCATACAACCTCACAGGTGGTGGACCTGTTAATGCAACGACAACAATCACGATGTATTTATATCAGAATGCCTTTGAATATTTTGACTTCGAATATGCTTCTGCCATTGCATATGTGGTGGTCGTATTAATCGCACTGCTATCATTCATACAATTTAAACTGGCAGGTGATGATGAATGAGAGTAAGTGGACTGCAGAAAACACTATTCTATACGGTGTTGATTTTATTAGTGATACTGACGATTGGTCCTTATTACTGGATGCTGGTAGGTGCAACGAATCCAACCGGCAATATGTTAAATACACCTCCGAGTTTTATACCGGGTGATTACTTTTTGGAGAATTTAAGAAGCTTATTGAGTCAAATCGATATTTGGCGATCCTTATTCAATTCGGCGGTAACAGCGGTGAGCTTTACGTTTATCAGTGGTATTATCTGTGCGGCGGCTGGCTTCGCTTTTGCAAAGTATCAATTTAAAGGAAGAAATATCATTTTCGCCTTGTTTTTATTATCGATGATGGTGCCATATCAGGCGTTGGTTGTGCCGCAATTCCAATTATTTGCGAGCTTTAATTTGCTGAACTCCTATACTGCAATTATTTTGCCACAAATTGCTTATCCGTTCGCGATCTTTCTTATGAGGCAGAATATGCAATCGATACCGACGGCGCTGATCGAGGCAGCAAGGATTGATGGCAGTAGTGAAACAGGGATTTTCTTTAAAATTGTATTGCCAACAATGATACCGGCAATAGCTGCTGTGTCTATTTTCTTATTCACCCATCAGTGGAACAACTTCTTGTGGCCGCTGATTACAATTACGACCCAGGATATGTATACCCTTCCTGTTGCACTGGCCACGCTGGCCGGTCTGGAAACAGTAGATTACGGTGTATTAATGATGGGGGCGGCGATTTCTGTATTGCCGATATTTATCGCCTTTTTATTCTTGCAGCGTTATTTCATAGCAGGGATTATCGGAGGGTCTGTTAAAGAATAAATAAAAACGATCTCCCTTTGTTGCAGGTAAGTATCTGTAACGAAGGGATTTTTGTTGTTGTAAAGTATAAATGCTAGTGTTTATCACGGCGCTAACCGTCCGTAATACCCCCACTTCAAGATTCGGGAGATAAATAAGAAGCTAAGTGGGGGTATTACGGACGATAACTTCCTGATAAGTTTCGCTAGGAATCAGTGGGGGTTAAAACCCCCACTGATTGAAGTCTCACTTTATCAACTATTATACCTCATGGTACTCCTTGTATCTGTGTTGACCATGAGGGATTGGATAAAGCACTTTTGAAAATATGTAAGCAACGCAGTAATTCACAGATGAAATTTATGCCAGGATTATTAAGAATTAGTCACAATTCAATGACGTTTGTATTTCAGTTGTCCTGCAAACGTTATTGTTTACGTTATAAACAGATCAGTAAACAAGCATACAAATGTGTACACAAAACGTACGGAAGGCTTGTACATAGGTTTGTAAACGTGCAAGCTTTTTTCGTATACAAATTTTGTTTTTTCAAAAAGATTACGGTTATCTTTCTTTTTAGTTGAAGGCATTGATGAAAGGCGTATAATCCCATATCATTTGAGGTATGACGTTTTAATAGGACTTCATGAAAGGAAGGATAAAAATGAGTCAAACAAGAATAGCAGCAATAGACGTAGGTAATGATTCTGTTAAGGCAATTTTTGGAGAAATGGAAAGAGAGGTACATCTTCCAAATATTATCGCAAGAGATACGGAAGATCGTCCTGTTATTGGAATAGAAGATTTAGATGAGAAAGATCCTGCAGATGGGTTACATATTCGTATACATTCACCAGCACTAAAAGAGAACAATGCTATTTACCGTGTAGGGAATCTAGCAACGAAAGCTAGCAACTCCACGGAACTTGATCCAGGCAGCAGCAAATCGGAAGAAGACCAGACGTTGGTCATGCTGTTATCAACGATCGCTTTAGATGCAGCAAAAGCTTATTCTTCAAGCTCGAATCAAGTGATTGAAGCCAATTATACGCTGGGAACTGGATTGCCATTACGTGAGGTGAAGGAAGGCAAGGATGCTGGTTATCGTTCAAAACTGATTGGATCGGTACACCAAGTAGAATTCCTCGTTACGCCACAGCATCAGGGCAAGAAAATCAACATTCGATTTGATGAAGCAAAAGTGTATCCAGAAGGCTTCGCTGCTTTCATTAACCTTGTAATGGACAAGGACTTAAAAATCATCAACAAAAAACTGATCGATAAGCAAATATTGATTCAGGATATTGGTGGTCTTTCCACAGATATAGCTGTGATTCGTAACCGTACCGTTGACGATGATAAAGCACAAGGCTTTAACCTTGGCGTGTCTGAATCACTTGAGACGATTCGTGAAGAAATCTTTACGAAGCACGGTGTCGAATTAGACAGCCGTCGTGATGTGGTCGACATTATTACGAGAAAGAATGATCGAAATCATATCATGGTGAAAGGCAGCCGGACGAGCGTGCACGATACGACAGACAGATTACTGCTGGAATTAGCGAAGAAGCAGTATCGCCTGTTACGTAACGTATGGCAAAAGAACTCTCAATCTGAAATTTGTTATTTCGTTGGCGGTGGTTCTAATGTCCTCAAAGAATATATAAAGACATTAAATAACAACCTGGATGGCTATAACATTGAATTCTTTGAAGATGAAAAAGAAAGCATCTGGATGATGGCAAATGCTTATTATAAACTGGTTATGGAGTATTTGATCAAAACAGAAGATACGCGGAAAGAGAAGAAAGAATCACAACCGCAACAATCATAAGGTGATCATATGAAAAATAATTACCAAATTAATAGAGGACAAACGATATCGTTTCGTATTCCCAGTGATACACCCGAGTATGTCTTAAAAGAATTACAACGCTTGAAGAAGGAAGAGCGTCGTAATTTTTCGAGTAAGATGGCAGAGTTTGTGCTAAAGGGTGTAAATGAAGCAAGCTCTGTTCAACAGGAGACTGTTACAGTGCCACTGCCAAAACGTCTAACGAAGGCACAGCGTAATTGGATAAAGCATGAGCATTCCGAAGCGTTGTTAGGCAGTATCCTGTATCATCTGTTAAACGATCCAAGACGAGCAACATCACTGCTCACGTCGTTAAACAGTAATGCTACCGATATTGATGAAGCATTATATTTACAGGAAGATATGCCGACTGAACCGGATGATCTGGAACAGGCGGTAAATGCAGAAGCAAATGATCAGAAACAAGACTCACTCGATGAATTTGATACGATTGACTGGAATAAAGCATTAGACCAAAATCGTCAATCGAATCAAGAGAAAGAATCAGAAGCCGAGGAAGAAGAAGGCCTCGGTGATCTGTTAGGTGATTTCCTGACGAAGATGAACAAATAAAAAGTAAAACCCCCGAAAAGGTTCCGTTTCTTTATGAACGGAGCCTTTTTTATAAGTTAGAAAAGTATAAAATTTTAGCAATGAAGAAGCTTGACGTAGTGAAAATTTAGAGTGTACCAAGTATAAGAAAACCTACACACTTGCTAAAAGACGAGGCGAATGCAGAGTTTTCCTAATCAGCTAAGAAAATATAAATCCACGGTACAAAGGGATTTTTAATGGGGAAAAGGAAAAAGTCAGGTTCAGTGAGAGAAATTATTTAATCACACAGTGCTGCCCAATCGGACAAAAAGAAGGTTGAGAAGTGTTCAAATGTCCGATAGAATAAACAGCGTTTAGGGGGGATGCGTTGTTATGTATACGGTAACTGGAGAAGCTATTCCCAACGAAACCGGCGGCTAAGAAAAGGAGAAAGCGTGCACCTGCTCTTTTTAACCCGGAAACAGTGTTGGAAAGAAGGAGAATACCAATTACAAACGCGGTTAGCGGTTAGAAACGTTAGATATTTATCAATTAAAGGATTATCGCTGAATATAATATGGTATGGATCTGTGATGAGATGGAGGAAAAAGGAGAAGAACATCCACCATATTGTCGAGACGACGGTGCAGAGAGCAAAAAAAGGTGATGTCTTTCAATGACCAAATGATATACTAAAAACAGGTGATTTTTATCAATTAGTGGGAGTGGTCTCTATTGAAGTTAAAAAGGTCTGCCACTGATACTTCTTTACACGGTGTTTGTGGCGGTATTGCTGCATTAACCGGAATATACTCCTTCGCGATCAGGCTTCTTTTTGTCGTAACTTTTCCGGGTTCTTTCTGGATATATATTATTCTTGCCAACACATTAGAATGTGAATTACCTGCACTTAAACCGTAGCAGGTATTTTTTTGCACGCTAGGAAAGAAAAGAAAGCATATCAATATAGTTATTGAGAGATTAAATTATGCTCACGACTAAAAAAGATTATAGCTAGCTTTATTATATTCTTAAGTTAGTTAGGGCAGTGCGGGTTAATCCAAGTTTTACTAATCTTGAAATGAAAAAATGTTTGTTAAAAAGTATTGACAATCATTATCAATAACCGTACCATAAGTGATAATGATAATTGTTATCAATTTAATAATTAGGCAGTTGGCCAGTACATAAAAAGGAGAGGGAATAGCTTGAAAAAAGTACTTTTAGCATTTTTGTTTGTAACAGCACTGATATTAGCGGCATGTGGCAGCACTGATGATTCGTCAAGCACAGACGACGCATCTGCATCTGAATCCGATTCAGGAGAAAATACTAATGAGGAGCAAGGAACAGAAGAAGAAGCTTCATCTGAAACGATTACATATGAAGCTGAGGATGGTCCTATCGAAATACCTTCTGACCCCCAACGTATTGTTGCGTTAGCTAACGGACCGAATGTACTTGCGTTAGATGGCAATGTTGTTGGTGTGGACGAATGGACATACAACAACCCATTAATGGAAGGTAAGTTAGATGGTATTGAAGTCGTATCTGATGAAAATTTAGAGAAAATCATCGAATTAGAACCAGACTTAATCATTGTTGGTTCCTGGATGAAAAACATCGATAAGATGAAAGAAATTGCACCAACCATTGTTTCTACATGGGGCAGCTTAAATTACTTAGAGCAGCAAGTGGAAGTTGGTAAAATCATTAACAAAGAGCAAGAAGCCAAAGATTGGGTAGAAGATTTCGAAACACGTGCGAAAGAGGCGGGCGAAGAGATCAAAGCGAAGATTGGTGAAGATGCCACCGTTTCAGTTTTCGAAAATGACGCGAAACAATTGTATGTATTCGGCGACAATTGGGCGCGTGGTACGGAGTTACTTTATCAAACAATGGGGTTAGGTATGCCTGAGAAGGTAAAAGAAAAAGCGTTGGCGGACGGATATTATACATTATCACTTGAAGTTCTTCCAAAGTTTGCGGGCGACTATGTTGTCTTGAGTAAGAACCCGGATGGGGATAATTCTTTCTTTGAAACAGAAACGTGGAACAATATTCCTGCTGTTGAAAATGGTCAAGTGCTTGAATTGAATACGAAAGCCATTACGTATAGTGACCCAATTACAATGGAATATCTGTTAGAAGAATTCCAGAAATTCTTTCTAGAAGAATAAAAGAAAGCAGTGGTGTGTTCATTCACCACTGCTTTTTACTTGTGAGATAAGTATGTATAAAATTTTAGATTGAGACAATAAAAGTGTGGGTTCTTATAATATGGATTATGTCAATTAGAAGAGTGGTATTGTTGAAATGATTCATGTGCTGGGATACCCTATACTAACCACTCCGCGTCCTGCGGGGCACGGCTGAAGCTAGGCTACTTCTCGAATCATTTCTCTGCTGCCTTGCACCGAGGAAGCCTACTTCGAATTGTTACTAGTAGACACAGGTGCAGACGTAGTGGATCTTCAGCACCTGCACAATCCCGTGGGAGTCTACGTGGTTGGCCTGCGCTAGGATAGGTACTCTACAACTTTTGTAAGAGCTAGGATTTTGATCGTCATCCTTCATTGTCCATAAATAATAGCATTTGATTGAATGCCTAGAACTGCTGCTTTTAGCTGTTCCGTTCGTTGTAGCACTTTCTTAAGCGTAGGAAATACGCGGAGACTCCCGTGGGTCAGGTCGTGTGTGAAGATCCCGCAGGAAAGGTTTTTTTTTCCGAGGAAGCTGAACCCGACCCCACAGGACGCGGAGCATATTTCCGGAGCTTTGCTATGCACTTAAAATATATCAAAATGGACACATCATAATACAGCTATACTTGACATAATCCATATTATAAGAACCTAATCATAAGATTCGCTTTAATGTAGTAATGATATACTTTGTTTGCTGATTATAGAATAAAAGAGGTCTTCTCCCGGTTCAGGGAAAAGACCTCTATGTTATCACTTCGTATCTTCCTTCATTTTCTTTGAAGAGTGGTTATCTGATAAGAACCAGCCACCTACAGCAATTGCTAGTAAAACTCCCCAGAATATAACTGTCCACAAGGTACTGTGTGGGAAGTGTGCATCTAATACGCCAACTGATGGATGTGACAGCGTAATGACTGCCAGCTTGATTCCAACCCAGGCAACGATCGTATATGCCGTTGTTTCTAAACCAGGTCGTGCATCCAATAATTTCACAAACCAGGTTGCAGCGAATTTGATTAAAATAAGTCCAGAAACACCTGCTAATAAAACAACGATAAACTTAGCTGCATCCATACCACCAAAGTCTGGTAAACCAGAGGCTGGTAATGCTAATGCCAACGCTACTGCGGCAAGAATGGAATCTATTGCAAAAGCCAGGTCCGCCACACCAATTTTCAGCACTGTCGGCCAAAAGGCTTGTCTAGGCTTGTCGACTTTTTCTGCTTCTTCCTCCACGTCTTTTCCAGCAGGTATAATGTGCTTCAACCCAAGATAAATGAGGTAAGCCGCACCTATTGCCTGCACCTGCCAAACATTGGCGATAAATGATATAGCAAATAACGCACCAAATCGAAAAACAAAAGCCATGATGATCCCGTAATTAATAGCTTTCTTTTTCTCATCGTCGGGTAAATGCTTAGCAATAACTGCCAATACAAGCGCATTGTCTGCTGATAAAAGTCCTTCAAGTCCTATTAAAACTAATAATGTCCAACCATACTCGAGCCAAATTGAATCCAACATTACTCCCCCTCTAAACGTGCTGTATGCCTATATTTAGAAAAAATTGTACAGTTCAAATACGGTTAATTATAGACTAAAATTTATCGTTTGTCACACTTATCTTCGGTTCATCGCCAAACCACATAAAACCCGGTTAAATTTCGATTAACTAGCATAGTCCCTCTGCTTGTCTGCATACATTAGAAGTAACTTAATCGAAGGAGGGTTGTTATGCCCAAACATGTGACTGCCCATCAATTAATTCGATATGCTGTTGGTTATGTCTTTATCGCTTCTGCTATAATGAAACTTGTGATTTCAGATTTCACTGGCGCATTTTCCAGTTTTGGGATTCCATATCCAGAGCTTATCGTACTGCTAGTCGGATTGACGGAATTGATCTGTGGTGGATTGATCCTTTTTAATTATTATGTCAGACAAGCAGCGATTCCATTATTTATTATTATGGTCGCAGCTTTCTTCCTTACGAAAGCGCCTATTCTGGAATCCGGCTTCTTTCAATTCTTGTTCGAAGCCCGATTAGATATTGTTATGCTCATTCTTTTATTTATACTTTGGAAAAAGTGAATTTGAGAAACCTGGCCTTCGTCTCACCTTTAGCGAGTGCCGAGTTTTACTTATACTTAAACGTAAGTATTTATACAGCTACTTACAATATATATGGATTATGTGAAGTCTTTGGCCTCCTTTTCATATATTGTGTCTGCTGGTACACCCACACCAACAACTTCACGTCCTGCGGGGCACGGTTGAAGTTAACTTTGTGTTGAAGGCAACTTCACAATGTGGACCTTCAGCACGTGCCCTCCCAAGGGGTCTATCTGTTGATCTGTGCTATGATACAAACTCTATAAGCAGACAAAACTAACAGGACAACACATTTATTGGTGTTCTATCTTGAGAAACACGACAAAACTCGTTGTTCAGCTCTCCCGATTTGTTTCCTTTCTTGTTAAAGGCGACAAAACTCGTTGGGTAGCTTTCCCGATTTGTCTCCTTTCTTGTTAAAGACGACAAAACTCAGTGGTCAACTCTCCGCATTTGTCACCTTTCTTGTTAAACGCAACAAATCTCATTGAACTATTTTCCATATGTAATAGCAACAATTGGGATGGAATTCAACCGTATTTAATCAATAACTATTCGATATTACCTTATAGGGTACATCCATAAAGAAACCGGGCTGTTCAAAGCCCGGTTTTCTCTTACTTACTCCGATTTCGGAATAACTGGCAGCGTGATCGAAGATGGATGCTCGCTGTCATGATAAATTACTTGGTCTGCTGTTACCATTTTATCAGTCGTCATAAGGGTTTCGCCGGTATTCGGATTGACGTCATACCATGGATAATTACTGGATGACACTTCGATTCGAATCGCGTGGCCGGGTAAAAAGACGTTACTGGTAGCCCACAGATCTAGTTCATATTCGACAATTTCTCCTGTTAGTGGTGCAGCTTCTTCTGATCCGTTACGCCATTTAGCTCTTACAATGCCGTCTGCTAGATTATAGGCTGTACCATCAGGAGCTACATCGACTAATTTAACGGTGAAATCTGTATCTGGTGCGTCAGATGAAGCCCAAATATTTGCTTTGATCCAGCCTGTCACCTCCAAGGCATCTGTTAGTGGCTCAGACGTATAAACAAGCACGTCATCTCGTTGCTCGATCACTGATTGGTCACGAGGACCTGCATTTCTTCCATTATAAAATAATACGCCTCCGCCATTTGTTGGCACTGGGTTGTGTGGGTCATAGACAAAGGTATCTACTTTTTCTTCACCTGGCATTTCCGTTGATAAACTGCCGGAGGTCTGATGTGCTTCTCCATCACTATGCAAATAAAATGGTGTATATTGCGTCTCCGGAATAGGCCAGGCTGGTTCAGAACGCCATGTATTAGTCCCCATTGTAAAAATATGAACAGGATCTTTGCTATCTAATATCGTTGTTTCTTTGCCCTTCAGCCAACGGTCAAACCATTTGATATGCAGGGAAGTAATGTCTTCTTTCCCGTCGATAGCATAGCCGGAGCTGGAGATACCGAAGGAACGCTCACCAATATCAGCATGGAACATACCATGAGCCCATGGACCGATGATCAGTTTCTGATTGTCATTGAGCTTGCTCATGTCTTCGTAATTTAAAATCGTTTGATTTAAGAAGTTATCATACCAGCCAGCTAAATGGAAGGCCGGCAAGTTTAATGCCTGCTCATGATTATAGGATTTATTCTTCACTTCATCTACTAATTGATTGTTGATGTACTTTTCGAAGAGGTCACGTAATTCCGGATGTTTCATAACAGGTGGCCATTCTTGAACTGGCTTGTAATCATGCCATTCTTCAATATGATTAAGGTCATGGATGATCTCTTTAACCGTTTCGGTATATTGTTCCGCTGTTTGTTTTCGTTTCAAATAATCCATAGCTACAGAATCGAGTATCCACGTTTCAGAAGCAGCGAACTGGAATACACCATTTTGGTTAAAGGCATCGCCAGTAATGTTACCTGTCATTGCTGGGAAAATTACCTTTAAGGATGGCGGCTGTTCTAATGTTCCGTATATTTGGGTGAATCCGTAATAAGACAAACCAAACATCCCTACTTTTCCATTGGAATAAGGTAAGGCTGCGGCCCACTCCACTGCGTCGTAACCGTCTTCAACTTCTTGTGCAAAAGGTCGGAATTCGCCTTCAGATGCGAAGCGTCCTCTCACATCTTGAATAATCACGATGTAACCACTCATCGCTAATCGGAACGGGTCCACATAACGATGTGAAAAATCAGGAAGGTTTTTATTATATGGTAAACGGCATAAAAGTACAGGATATGTACCTTCATCACTCGGACGATAAATGTTAGCGTACAGCTTTACACCATCTCTTAGTTCACATGGTACTTCTCTATCCACAATAATTTGTTCCATGTTATACCCTCATTTCTTTGTTATTGATTAAAGCAAATGCTGCACCAGTAATCACCAGTACAGCATAGCTTCTTTCCTACTTCCCTAACATTTCGTTTACTTTATCTTGATTATTGTCGATCCATTCTTGTGCTACTTTTTTTGGATCTTCACCATCATCTTCAATCTTCTTAATCATTGCTTCTACATCATCGATTGGAATGCTCCAATTGCTTAAAAATTCATATGCATCTGATGCATTGTCTTTTAATTCTTTATTCGTTACAACGTGTACAGATGCTGTATCAAGTACCTTCATATCATCTTCTAAAATTTTAATGTCAAGTTTGTTGAACATCGTGTGTGGTCTCCAGCCATAAAAAAGAACGGCTTCTTCTTGCTGCATAAGCTTCATTGCCTGTGCAAGCATACCACCTTCTGAAGAGTTAACTTGCTTTAAATCTAAACCATATTGATCGATTGCATCGTTAAGAACGCCTGTTACACTAGCACCTTTTTCAATAGAATAAAGGGTGTTATCAAACATGTCTTCTTTGCCTTTTAAGTCAGACACTTTATTAATATCTTCCATATAAGTCGGTACTACTAGTCCAGCAGCTGCTGGTGCATAGCTTGTTGCTGTTTCTTCAATAGAATCACTGTATTCATCAAGGTATGTCTGGTGAACTGGAAGCCAAGCATCCATAAATACGTCAATGTCTCCGCGTGATAAGCCTACATATACACTACCTGCGTCAGCGCTTGTTTCTTCTACAGTATATCCCATATCTTCAAAAATTAGTTTCGCAATTTCTGTTGGAGGTACTGTACTTGTCCAAGGTGTTACACCTAATGTAATGGTTTTGTCCTCTGCGGATGCTTCATTGTCACTGCCTGATGTATCTTCTGAGGATGACCCACAGGCTGCCATCACTAGTACCATGGTAAGAGCTAATAAACTTAATAATAGTTTTTTCATTAAAATCTCTCCTCTTTATAATTTATTTCCTAGTCCTTGTGTAATTCGGTCAAGAATAATAGCGATAACTACTATTCCTAATCCACCAGTCAGACCAAGTCCAACGTTAACAGTTGAAATACCTGTTAATACGGTGTCTCCAAGACCTGGTGCACCAATCATGGATGCAACAACAGCCATTGATAGAGCAAGCATAATCGTTTGATTGACACCAGCCATTATTGTTGGTATCGCTAATGGAAGCTGTACTTTGAATAATAGCTGTGAAGAGGTAGAACCGAAGGCACGGGATGCTTCTACTACTTCTTCTGGTACTTGTCTGATTCCTAAGTTTGTCATTCTGACAGCTGGTGGTGCTGCGAAGACAAAGGTTGCAATAACGGCAGGGACACCGCCGAGTCCAAATAACAGAATAGCTGGAATTAAATAAACAAAGATCGGTAATGTCTGCATAAAATCCAGAATTGGTTTGACTATTTTATTTACTATTGAATTCATCGCACTTAAAATACCGATTGGCACACCAAGTACTACGGATATAATGGTAGAAACGAGTACGATGGCTAGTGTTTGCATCGACTCCGGCCATAAATCAACTGAACCTAGATATATGGTACCGATCAGCGTAAATAACGCCACGCCTTTTCCGGCTGTTTTCCATGCTAACAAGATCAATACAATGGCGATAATTTCCGGTGGAATAAAGATTAATAGATTGGTTACACCATCAATGAAAGCGCCAATCCAATCACTGATGCGGTCAAATAAACCACTGGTTACCGGAAGCAGCCAACCATTTACAAAATCGTTCGTCCATTGTTCTAATGGTAAGTCGAAGTAATTCATGAAGTCGCCCCCTCAGATGGTTTTTCTTTTCCTAGTACAAGACCAGAAAGAATAGAAACTCTTGAAATAATACCTAGTAACGCGCCATCGTCTAGAACTGCAATTGGATATTTTGTGTCTGCAGCAATCCCGATTAAATCGTCTAATGGAGTGGTAGGCGCAGTAGTGTAGACTTCTTCTACAAGTACTTCTTCAATTGTAAGTCCTTCTTTATGAGCGCGAATCGCATCATCAATGGTAAGCAGTCCCTTATAGTTATCCTGCTTGTCAACTACAAAAATACTGGATACACCGGCTTCTTCCATTTTGCGGACAGCCATACGTGGACCATCTTTGTAAGTGGTCAGGACTTTTGGTTTTTTCATGACGTGAGATGCTTCCAGTACTTTGGAGCGATCAACGTCTTTAACGAATTTCGTCACATAATCATTGGCCGGGTTCTCTAGAATTTCTTCTGCCGTACCAACTTGTACGATACGACCATCTTTCATAATCGCAATACGATCGCCAAGCTTCAATGCTTCGTCTAAATCGTGTGTAATGAAAAGAACAGTTTTTCCTAATTTGTTTTGCAGCTTCAATAATTCATCCTGCATTTCTGTACGAATGATCGGGTCTAATGCACTGAACGCTTCATCCATTAGTAGAATGTCAGGGTCATTTGTTAAAGCACGAGCCAAACCTACACGCTGTTGCATACCACCACTAAGCTGGCTTGGAAGACTGTCTTCATAGCCTTTAAGGCCGACATCTAGAAGTGTTTGCTTCGCTCGTTCTTCACGCTCTTGTTTTGAAATCCCTTGAAGCTCTAATCCGTAAGCGACGTTTTGCAGTACGTTACGGTGTGGCAATAAACCGAATTTCTGGAATACCATCCCTAATTTCTGTCTTCTTGTTTCCGTAAGTGCTTTTTTGTCCATTTTGGTAATATCTTCACCGTCGATTAAAACTTCTCCATCAGTTGGTTCGATTAGACGGTTTACCAGACGAATAAGCGTTGATTTACCACTACCGGATAGACCCATGATTACGAAGATCTCACCAGGTTTTACGGAAAATGAAGATTGGCTTACACCTACCGTCATTCCAGTATCTTCTAAAATTTGATCCTTTTGTTTACCTTCTTTTAACAGTTTTAATCCTTGTTGAGGATGTGAACCGAAAACTTTGGTTAATTGATTAACTTCTATTTTATTCATAAACATACTCCTCTATTTTTCATCCGACATCATCTCTTATCGTGTTGCGTTGATAAGAGCCGATTAATAAAACGTTGCGAATGAACGTTTTATTTTATCCCGATTTGTCTTCCTGCTTGTTTAGGGGCTGCCAAATGTTTATGGTTGTTCCATATTGTTTCGATGGCTTCTGCTATTGTTTCTGGAAAAGGTGCAGGTCTTCCTTGCTCCATATCCATCCCCATCAGCATTTGCTCACTTGTGGCAATAAGATGCTGTTCATTATCCTGACGCACATACATTTCGAAAAATACGTGAAGACGTTTCGCATCTTTATTTAATAACTGTAATGTTACGTTGATGTCTTGTTTTTCGTTTGCTTCCTGCAAGTAACAGACGTGTGTTTCTAATGTGAAAATGGAATAGCTTAACTTCGCACGAGCCTGTTCATCCAGCCCGATGTGGTCGATCAATGCATCCACCGCCAGACTAAATCCTTTCGCGTAGGCTGCATCATTCATATGACCGTTATAGTCTACCCATTCATTGCGGACAATGTCCTGATATGTGAAGTTACTCGGCATGGGTTTCACCTCGTGTCTCATAGATTTCTAGTTTGGAGGGGAAAGAGCCCCCTCTAACACTAGATTTTAGATGCTGGCCAGTAGTCTTCTACTAAATCTAGTAGTTTTACTAAAAATTCATTACGTTTTTGTTCTAATTCTGTGATTGAAGTATCGCCAGCGTGGCTTTCACAGCCCTCGATGACTTTTTCTTTCAATTCATCTGTTAATTCAGGTGCTTCTAATTTTGTCCATGGTAATTTAAGCGCTGGTCCGAATTGTTCGAGCATATGGCGCATTCCTTGATCTCCACCTGCTAAGTGGAATGTTAAGAATGGTCCCATTTGTGCCCAGCGGAGTCCGGCACCGTAAATAATGGCTGCGTCAGCTTCTTCTGTTGTCACGATGCCATCGTTTACCAGGTGTAGCGCCTCACGCCATAAAGCTTCCATTAAACGGTCAGCTACATGACCTTCGATTTCTTTACGGATGACTAGTGGCTTCATATTGATCGATGTATAGAATGCTTTAGCTGTTTCTATAGCTTCTTCGCTCGTCTCTTTTCCGCCCACCAATTCTACTAGGGGTAATAAATATACAGGGTTAAATGGATGGGCTACCATTACACGTTCTGGATGTGTCAGCCCTTCTTGCAAAGTAGATGGCATAATGCCTGAGGTGCTTGAGCCAATAATCGCATCAGGTTGTGCGTATTGATCGATTGATGCTAATACGTCTTTTTTTAATTGTTCGCGTTCTGGTACATTTTCTTGAATTAAATACGCTTCTTTTACTGCTTCTTCAATAGTAGGAACAAAAGATAAGCGTTCCTTTGATGCATTTTCAGCAGTACCTAGTTTTTCAAGATCTGCCCATACTTGATCGACTACTTTTCTTGTGCGTTGTTCTGCACCTTCTGCAGGGTCAAACGCGATGACTTCATGTCCTTGTGCTAGGAAACGGGCAATCCATCCATTACCGATGACGCCAGTTCCGATGACGGCTACTTTTTTGATTTCAGCCATTATTTGCCTCCTCCGTTAGGGTTTCGTAAACCATACTGCTCTCTTGCTTCTGCTGGCGTCATAATCTCGATGCCATTTTGGTGAAGCATACCTGCTGCTTTATTAACGAGCTGATCGTTACGAGCTAGTACACCTTTACTTATATAAAGATTGTCTTCCAATCCTACTCTGACGTTTCCGCCTAGTAATGCTGTTTGCATCAAGATTGGTAATTGCATACGTCCAATTCCAAATGCAGACCAATGTGCATTGTCCGGCAGACGATTCTTCATGTAGAGCATTGTTTCAACATCTGCATCTGCTCCCCAAGGTATTCCTAAGCAGAATTGAAACATTGGATCGTCATCGATCAAACCTTCATTTATTAATTGTTTCGCAAAACGAAGGTGGCCTGTATCGAAACATTCTAATTCAGGCTTTACACCAGCTTCTTGAACGAGCTTTGCCTGCTTACGAAGCCAATCGGTTGGACTCATATAAATCATGTTGCCGAAGTTTACTGATCCGCAATCAAGGGTACACATTTCAGGGAGTAATTCTCCGACTGGCTGATGTCTCTCCTCAGGTGTTTGCATATCAGTGCCGTCTCCGCCTGCTGCAGGTGTTTGTAAGCTCGGTATAAAATCTCCGCCTCCACCAGAGGTAATGTTAATGATTACATCTGTTTCTGCGTCGCGAATACGGTCTACAATTTCACGGTAGTGATTGACATCGTGGCTGATGCCACCTGTTTTAGGATCACGTGCATGGACGTGGGCTACAGTTGCTCCTGCTTTTGCAGAGGCAATTGCTGCATCGGCAATTTCTTTCGGAGTGACAGGGACATGTGAACTCTTTGTCGTTGTGTCTCCTGCGCCGGTTACTGCTGCTGTCAGCATAATCTTCTTCGCCATATGTTCACAACTCCTTTGTGTTCAAATTGAATAGTTATTAGTATTTATGTCGACTTTAAAAGTTTTGTGTCGAATTTGGCACAAGCAAAACTATACCATCCGGACGGTAATCTTTCAAGTTGATTTCAAAAGGAAAGGGCTTACTAAGGTAGGGCTTGCAAAGTTTTTAGAGAGGTTTATCACTGTTATAGCAAACGATCGCCCATTTTTTAATGATTTAGTAATTTTTTTGTCACAAACCGCAAAAAAAAACACCTTTCCATGTCTTCGATACGTGGAAAGATGTTAATGGTTATTCATCAATCGATGATAACAAAACTTTATAAATTTCTTGTTTTTTTTCTTCTTCGATATGGTAGATATCGAAAAGTTCGGCTAACCAAATCCCATCTGTTGCCAGGCGGATAATGGTTGCTTTCATTGGATCGATTCCTTCATTTTCGATTTGTTCTTGCCATTCTTCATATAAATTGCGAATTGGATCCAGCAAATCTGGATTAACTGCTTTGGCAGCTAGAAGGCCAGCATTCATATCTTTGTTTTGGTACGTTTGATTAAAGGTAACATCTACATAGGAACGAATCCATCTGCCTTTTTCGTCTGGATCTTGTTTGGCATTGTCTTCTATTTTCTCTTGATAATTAATGGCTAGATGCTGAACCATTCCTTCGACAAGTGCCTCTTTAGAAGGAAAATGATAAAGAAGTCCGCCTTTACTGATACCTGCCTGCTTGGCAACGGCATCTAACGTTAATTCAAATATACCACGTTCACTTACAACCTTTGAAGCAGCATTTAAAATCTCAACCTTTCTTGAAATACGGCTCATATAAACACCTTTTCTTTGATAAAATATTCGGACTGTCACACTACCATACCATCCGGACGGTAGAGTATCAATTAGGAAAGTGATACTTTTTATGGAATGGTCAGACTTACGGTAATCTTATGTCTTTTTATGAAAAAGGTCAACAATATCACATAGTAATCTGTCCTCAAATTATTATCCCAATTGGAAGGAAAGTATACTCCCCTAAATGGATTTTTTTAAGCTTACTTGTAATTTTATACAAAGGAAGTTGGGAATGAGGTGATGAAGCTGGGCAAACAAAGAGGTGTTATCGAATATCAAATAGTTGGATCTCAGAAACCAACGATTGTACTGGTTAGTGGTGGAGGCGGTCCTGTAGAAGGATGTAAACAGTAATTTCGTCATAAACAGCGGTCATTTTTCCGCAATTGACAGATGGGTGTTTGATGGTGGATACAATAAAACAGGCAGTGAAAGAAAAAGCAGGTGCGAAAGGGGGGGAGTCAAAATAATAGCCGACCATAACTATGAAGCTTGAAGATTTGGTAACGGTAGAAGAAGGTATAGCATACAACACATTAGCGCGTAGTGAAGGGGAATATTACGCTACGATTTCTGGTAAAGTGACAACGGATGATGTGTCAGCTGCCACATCTGCAGCAGATGAAAAAATGGATGAACTAGAATTACCAGACAGTGTCCGTGCGGATGTTGCTGGTGTAGCCGCAGATATGCAAGAGACCTTTACACAGCTTGGCGTAGCAATGCTGGCTGCCATTCTGATTGTTTACTTCATTTTAGTTGCAACATTCGGAGAAGGTCTGGCACCATTTGCGATTCTGTTCTCTTTACCATTCACGGTAATTGGTTCCTTTATTGGTCTTTGGATTGCGGGAGAAACAATTTCTGTTTCGGTCATGATGGGTATGCTGATGTTGATCGGTATTGTTGTCACCAATGCGATCGTACTTGTGGATCGGATCATCCACTTAGAACGTGACGGTATGTCTATTCGTGAAGCGATTGTAGAAGCTGGGGCAACCCCCGTCTGCGTCCAATTCTAATGACAGCAATTGCGACAATTGGAGCGCTTTTGCCAATGGTATTTGGTGCTGGAGGATCTGCCTTTATTTCAAAAGGATTAGCCATAACAGTAATCGGTGGTTTAACATCATCGACCATCTTAACATTGGTTATCGTGCCAATTGTCTATGAAGTATTATCTAAGATGATGAAAAAAGATCGTAAAAATATCGAAGAGAACTAAATAATGTAAAGCAAACCACTGTTCCTTAGCTAATTAGCTAGGAACAGCGGTTTTTTTATATGCAAGAAAGTATATAGTCATGAAGCAGAATTGCAGAAATGAACCGTGCGCATGATGAAAAAGTATGATTCTGATAATGCGGATTATGTTAACTAGCTTAATGGTCATTTTGAAATAATTCATGTAATAGGATACCTCCTACTAACCACTTCGTCCTGCGGAGCATATTTCCGGAGCTTTGCTAAGCTTTTAAATATATCGAAAGTACCCCTTAGATATATAGCTCCTCTTTACATAATTCTGAAATACAGAACCACAGAACCGCACTTTATTACATAGAAGAAACCGGTTATAGACACTGCTGAATGAATAAGCATGGGTTGGAAATAATCAATAGGAGGGGAACTGATTACGAAAAAAGGAGAATGACTTCATGAGGAACCATCATGTTATCAAACAGGTTGTTAAGCATAAGCAGAACAAACAAATGAAAAAAGGGGAAGGGCATCTCCGCTGGTGGCAGCTGTCTTTGATCGGGATCGGATCGATTGTCGGTGCGGGGTTTTTTCTTGGAACAGGTCTATCGATAAAGACTGCAGGGCCATCTATTTTAATCGGCTATCTTCTTGCTGGCATTACAACATATATTGTGTTTAGTGCACTGGCAGAAATGACAGTAAATGATCCTCAGGAGGGGTCGTTTCGTACATATGCGAAGAAAGCGTTTGGTCATTCAGTTGGATTTATGTCAGGGTGGATGTATTGGTTATCGGGTATTCTCATTATGTCGAGTGAAATCGTTGCCTTGTCCACCTTTACTCAATTTTGGCTGCCGCATATTCCGCTCTGGATTTTCTCTGTCATTTACGCGTCATTAGGATTCGGCATTAATCTCCTCGGTGTGAAAAACTTCGGACAGATTGAATCCTTATTTGCCATTGTCAAAATTGCTACGTTAGTTATTTTTATTGGATTTGGCTTGTTGTTTTTGCTAGGGGTTATTAGTCCCCATGATCAGGTTTCAACGTCGAACGATGGGGTTGGAACGTTTTTTCCTCATGGTATAAAAGGGTTGTGGTCTGCACTGATTTTTATCTTCTTTTCTTTTGGCGGGATTGGAGTGATGGGGGTTACTTCATCCGAATTAAAATATAAACGGGATATACCGAAGGCGGGTACAGGGCTGATTATTGCATTAGTTACCTTATTTACGTTGTCTTTGTTTTTTGTCATGTATTTGGTGAGCTGGACAGAAATTGATGAATCGGAGAGTCCTTTTGTTACAGCTTTATCGGCATTCAGTATTCCATATCTGGATTCGATATTTAATATCATTATTATCAGTGCGGCTTTTTCGACGATGGTTGGTACGTTATTCTCGATTAGTCGTGTATTAGTATCTTTATCAGAAGATGGCGATGCACCCAAGCGTCTTCAAGTGAAAAATAATCGTGGAGTTGCGATGCGGGCACTGCTTCTAACGGCGATCGGATTGTCCGTCTCGATTGGTTGTTCCTTTATCCTACCAGATTCCATGTATGAGTTTGTCACGACATCAGCTGGTGTGATGCTAATACTTAATTGGTTACTCATCCTGGGTTCTCATATTAAACTGCACCCAACCTATCATGACAGAACAAATACATATAAATTGAAAGGTTATCCATTTACTTCATGGATGGGGATTGTGCTCATTGTTCTTACCATTTCAGGTGTCATCCTTCATGCTAATGAAAGAATTGGATTGATGATCAGTCTAGGTTTAATTGTGGTAATTTGGTTGTGCTACAAAATGTTTTTGCGAAATAAATAAACAAAGCGGGAATTCCGTCATGCGTAATTCCCTTTTTATTCCTTGCCTTATTTATCCATTTTTCGCGTATCTCGAGTATTTGTTAGGATACGTAAATGTTAGCTAGTATTTCTATAGATTTGCAAGATTAGCCGAGGAGAGATTGAAGAATATAAGTATATGCTTACATAAGGTTACTCATCTCATTTGGGTTCTATTCTGATGTTCGATAAAATTAATGTTGTCGTTTAAAAAAATCTACAGGGGGATTTAACTTAATGAGTGATATTAAACAGCAGACGTTATGGCGTCGAGTATTCATGTTAATAGTAGTAAGTGTTATTGCAATCGCTTTATCGGCGTGTGGAACAGGTGAAGGTGATGGAGGGAATGCGGAAGGTGACAGTAAAGAAGAAATTACTGTAGCTGTTGTCCAAGATTACCCGCCTTTTGAATACAAAGAAGATGAAGAATTAACTGGATTTGATGTGGAGTTAGTAGAAGCTGTTGCTGAGAAGGCCCATTTAAAAGTGAATTGGAAAATTATGAAGTTTGACGGCATTATCCCAGCGCTTCAGGCAAATCAAGTAGATGCAGCTGTATCTGCAATTGGTATTAGAGAAGATCGTTTAGAAGTAGTTAATTTCTCTGATCCTTATTTTGAATCAGGTCTATCTCTAGTAACAACAAAAGATGGTTCGGTTCAAAGTGAAGAGGACTTGGAAGGCGCTACAATTGTAGCAAAACAAGGGACATCCAGTTTAAAACTAGCCAATGAATTAGCTGAAAAATACAATGGTGAAGTAACTAAATTACAAGATGATGCAACGATGTATATGGAATTAGAGAACGGTAATGCAGATGCCTTAATCAATGATTATCCGAGTGTAGCATACAAACTTAAGAAAGACGGCAAAGATTCTGTTCTTCAAATTGTGGGAGACAAATACCCAAGTGAAGATTATGGTATTGCCATTTCTAAAGGAAGCGAAGGATTAGTGGAAAAGCTAAACACTGGCTTACAAGAGATTAAAGATAGTGGCGAATTTGATGAAATCTATAGTAAGTATTTTGCAGAATAATAAAGTGGAAAGGGTGTGGCTGCTGTCACACCCTTTCTGAAAGAAGGAAGGCAAGTATAAATGGAAACTATCAATGTGATTATAGACGCATTACCAACGCTGTTAAAAGGGATGGGGCTAACGGTAGAAATTACAGTTATTTCCTTAATTTTAGCAATGTTCATTGGGGTAATGCTTGGAATATTCAGTATTACAAAAAGCAAAGTATTACGTTTTATATCCACAGTTTTTGTAGATATCATTCGAGGCACGCCGTTGCTTGTGCAAATTCTCTTTATTTATTTTGGTTTGCCGAGTGTTGTAGATATTAGTTTAACTGCATTTGCAGCAGGTGTTATCGCAATTACGATCAATGCAGCAGCCTATTTAGTGGAAATTTTTCGTGCCGGTATTAACTCCATTGACAAAGGGCAAATGGAAGCTGGTAGAACAATTGGTTTTTCTTATAGTCAAACCATGCGATTAATTATTTTACCTCAAGCATTTCGTCGCATGATACCCGCAATTGTGAATCAATTCATTGTAAGTATTAAAGATACCTCTCTCCTTTCTGCAATTGGATTAGCTGAATTAACCTTATCAGGCCAGTCCATCTATGCAGAAAATTTCCGTGCTTTTGAAATATTAACAGTAGTAGGGATTCTGTATTTCGTTATTATTTATTCATTGAGTATCTTATCACGCTGGCTTGAAAGGAGATTGAATGTATCATGAGCATGATTAAAGTAGAAAATTTAAAGAAATCTTTCGGTGATTTGGAAGTCTTGAAAGATATCAATATTAATGTGGATCCACAAGAAGTAGTATGTGTCATCGGCCCGTCAGGTTCGGGAAAAAGTACACTGCTACGCTGTCTGAATTTATTAGAAGAACCAACTGCTGGTGATGTCTTTATTGAAGGAGATAATCTGACCGACAGTAAAACAAACATCAATCAATTAAGACAGAAATTAGGCATGGTGTTCCAGCAGTTCAACCTTTTTCCTCATAAGACGGTTATGGAAAATATTACACTAGGACCGAAACGCCTAAAAAATAAATCCGAAACAGAGGCTCGGGAATTAGGCATGCAATTATTAGAGAAAGTAGGGTTGGCAGAAAAGGCTGATGTCTATCCTGATACGTTATCTGGTGGACAAAAACAACGTGTAGCCATTGCGCGAGCACTTGCGATGCAACCAAATATTTTGCTGTTTGATGAACCAACCTCTGCTCTTGACCCGGAAATGGTAGGCGAAGTTCTTCAAGTAATGAAGGATCTGGCTGAAGAAGGTATGACGATGACTATCGTTACACACGAAATGGGATTTGCAAAAGAAGTAGCAGACCGTGTCATTTTCATGGATGAAGGTTATATTGTGGAAGAAGGAACACCAGAGCAAATTTTCCAACATCCGAAAAATGAACGAACACAAGCCTTTTTATCAAAGGTTTTGTGATCATATATAATAACTAGTAAAAAAGTTCCGATCAGTTGATCGGGGCTTTTTTTTATTGTACGGTAGGAAAGTGTGAAATTTTAGCAATGAAGATGCACGACGCAGTGAAAATTTAGAATGTACCAAGTATAAGAAAAACTTCGACAATCGCTAATAGACGAGGCGAATGCCGAGTTTTTCTAATCAGTAAAGAAAGTATAAAAGTAAAATCATAGAAGTAACCATACTTAACAGGAAGATGGGTTCTTATAATATGGATTATGTAAAGTAGAACTGTCTGACATTGTGGTCATTTTGATAGATTTGATTTGCTTAGCAAAGCTCCGGAAATATGCTCCGCGTCCTGTGGGGGCGGCCTCAACTTCCTCAGAAAGCAAAGACCGCTTTCCTGCGGGATTTTCGGACGCGACTGATCCCACCGGGAGTCTCCGCATATTTCCTACGCTTAATGGAAGTTCTACAACGATTGGAACAGCTAAATGCAACAGTGCTATGCATAATGTATTTGAAAATAAAGCAGCTATTATAGATTGTCACATGAGGATATCAATCAATCTGTTTCCTCATGTCTCTGTTGTAGATCCATACCTTAGCGCAGGCCAACCACGTAGACTCCCGTGGGATCAGCACGAGCTGAAGATCCACTTTGGGAAGAAAAGAATTTTCTTCCCAAAGTTAGCTGAAGCCGTGCCCCACAGGACGCGAAGTGGTTGGCCGGAGCGACATCATACCTCTAACTACATTTCAAAATGGATGCAACGCTAGTTGACATAATCCATATTATAGGTAGTTGCATATTATTTTGTTAGTTAGGACCGGGTGAACTTTCCCGGTTTTTCTTAGGAAGGAGCTGGAGATCAACTTTAGGTTGTAAAAGTCTCAAACGTCCGAAGAAAAAAGAATTTGATTGACGCATTCGCTCATGCCAATGAGATCATCCATGAAAATAATGAAATAATCGCAGTAAACATGCAAAGCTTTTCTGATGCTGTATTTGTGTCATATCAAGTATTTTGTGCTATATTTTATTTAAGAAACAATGCTAGTGAGATCTCAGGAGTGTGTAGATTGTTTGAAAAGCTTTTTATAAATATGTGTGTGTTATTTACGTTGATTTTTGTCTATGTTCAGATAAGGGCGAAGTTTAATATAAAGTCAAAGAAACAAATTGTATCATTAGTTTATGATGGAATTGCTGGTGGGATATTAGGAATTGTCTTAATGTATTTTTCTATTCAAGTAGCCGATGTAGCGAAAGTCGATTTACGCTATTTGCCTGTGATGCTGATCTTGATTTTCATAGGAACATATCCTGCACTGGCTTGTGCTGTAATTATTATTATTGGAAGATTAAGCTATGGTATTAATGAATCATCAATAGCAAGCATCGTTATTATGATACTTGCTTTCCTGGCTTTTGTTGTTATTAAAAATGTAACGAGAGAAGGAACTGGTCTATATAGCAAGAGTTTATATATGATTTTAACTTATAATCTTATTTTTTCAATAATAAGTGTATTTATTATTGGAGATTTTCAAAGAATACATTTGTTGTTTATCAATTTCTGGTGTGTTTCCTTCATTGGAGGATTGGTAAGTGTCTGGTTTATTGATTATCAGAGGAAATCAAACGAACTACTCAAAAGATATCAAGAAGAAGCAGCTATTGATTTTTTGACTGGATTGAATAATGTTCGTAAGTTTAATCAAGTGTGGAGTACTCTGTTAACAAATGCTAAGCAAAAAAACGAGAGATTATCATTGTTGATTATTGACATTGATTATTTTAAATCAGTGAATGATACATATGGCCATCCTGCGGGGGATAAGGTATTAATTGAATTAGGAGATGTATTAACAAATTCAACAAGGTCGTTTGATGTTGTGTCAAGAAATGGCGGAGAAGAATTTTCAGTGATATTACCTGATTGCCCTAACCACCAGGCTGTTGACATTGCAGAACGTATACGAAAATCTGTAGAAAGCCATCTGTTTGAAATTTCCGCAACAGAAATCATCCAAATCACAGTTTCCATTGGTGTAGCTACATACCCCATTAATGAAGCGCTTGTGGATATAGCCGATCAACGCTTATATGAAGCAAAGCGGCTTGGCAGAAATCGCGTTTGCTATTAGATGTAATACTATGATGACAGCAACTCAATGGAGTAGTTGCTGTCATTTTTAATGTTTACTCTATTCCTAAATACGAATATTTCTTTTATCTTCAAACCTTGAAAGTCTATTTTTTGAATTGTGCGTTTCTGCGTGATGTATACCCCATTCACAAAAAAACTGCAAACATATGATAAAAAGAAATAAAATGGAAAGGAGTGAATGTTTATGTCACAATCGAACATTCCTAATATTACACCTGAAATTACACTTACCAGAGATGATTCCGTTAATTTACTTTTAGCCTCGATTGCATTAGAAGAATTAGGACTCAGTCATATATTAAATGCGGAGGGTGAGAAATTACAATATGTACTTGGGACGTTACCAGGAGTTACATCTCCAACTGCTACAATTAGTGATATATTGAATGTTAACAGCAGTGTAAGAGATATGATTCAAGGTTTGACGAAGAAGGAATTTATCTTGGAGAGTAAATTAGAAAACGTATTGCAAATACCAAGTGCACAAAATGGTATTACCGGCCCAACCGGCCCAACCGGCCCAACCGGCCCAACTGGTCCTGGCGGGGATGGAGCAACAGGTCCAACAGGTCCTATCGGTCCAACCGGCCCAACTGGAGCTACCGGCCCAACCGGTCCTGGTGGTGAAGGATCAATATTGTATGAAACAGTTGAATTAGGTGATGTTAATGCATTAATTGATTGGAATGAAGGGGGAGGTAATAATCAGGCTACTGGTGCAGCGGTTTTTTCGGGTAATGGTGCTACCATTACTGAGTTGGCTGCATATATCACTCAAACAGGAGCTATAAATGGGCAATTTCAAATGGCAGTACTAGAAGCAACAAGTACAACAACCGCAGAAGTAGTCGGAGTAACAAACGTTGTCAACGCGATTTCTGGTGGAGTATTTTCATTACCGTTACAAGCGCCTGTCACACTCGATCCAGAACAAGTCTACTATTTTGCGGTATATAATCAGGTGAATGGTTCTTCTATTGGTGGGAAATCTACCGGTTTTGGTACAGTAGTGGATGCACCACCTATTAACTTTAGAGCTCAGAATTTAACTGGTTTTACAGTTGGTGATGTTATTTCTGACAGTGATGTTGATTTAATGCTTTCACCATGGGTTGCAGGTTACTAATTTAAAATAGTTTTAAAACTGGCTGGATAGGTGAATAAAAATATGGATCATTCTATAAAAAACTTTTCATCCGAACAGTAATCTTTAGTAGTTTATACCCTGTCCAGCTTCAAAAGGTTTAAAAAATAAACAATATTCGGGAAATAAAGGTAAATATTTCACCGCATACCTACTCAAATATGGTATATTATAGTATGAAACTACTATCTAAATGAGGTATGACATTGTGACTTCTCCAATAGCAGCATTTATTGCCTTGGTCTGTTTATCGGGTGTACTAAATTTGTGTCTTAGCATTTATGTATTTAGCAAGCGTCATTTGTATACAAATATTGCATATTTTTTTATTGTGTATACCGTTATTATTACAATTTATTGTTTTGCCTCTGCTTTTGGCTTGTTATCCACGACATTAGCACAAATGAAATTCTGGACGTTCATTCAATACATAGGTATCGCATTTGCTCCGCCAATAGGTTTATTGTTTACTATGAAATATCTGGACAGGAATATGAATCCTAAAACCTATTTTACTTTCCTTCTTATTCCCTTTATTACGCTTATGATGGTTGATACGAATGATTTTCACCATGCTCATTATCGAGTGCTTGAAATCGATTCAGAATTAGGTTTGCCATACTTTTATCAAGAAATAGGCCCGTGGTATATCGTGCACGGTATTTATACATTTGGTTGTATGTTTGTTGCTTTTTCTCTGCTTCTATTGCAATGGAAGGAAACAAAGGAATACATACCGCAATTGATTGCCTTACTGTTTGGCCAATTAGTACCTATGGTCGCAGCTTTTTTTTATTTGGTCGGTATAACGCCAGCGGGTGTTGATCCAGTCCCAATGGTATTATGGCTTTCGTCCTTTCTTTATTTATGGGCTATTAATTCTTCCAGGCTATTTTCTCTTCTGCCGATTGCTAAAAATACAATTTTTAATAGTATTAATGATGGTGTAGTAGTATTAGATTCGTTTAACCGGTTAGTCGAATATAATACTGCCTTCAGGAAAATGCTTCCTGAGCTGGACAAGTCTTTGTTCGGGGATCATTTTACAGAAATTTGGTCTAGAGCCTTCAATGATCGATTTCCATTAGATTTGACAGGTAGGACTGATACTAAAGAAATCAAGTTGAAACAAACGCACGCTGATAGTATTTATCAGGTGAGCACTACTCCTCTGAAAGATGAAAAAAATACAAAAGCGCTAGTAATTGTCTTTACTGATATAACAGATATAAAGGAACTACAGTTAAAATTGGAGTATCAAGCTTATTACGATGATCTAACACAAATTTGGAATAGGCGTGCTTTTTTTCAAAGAACTGAGAAGGAATTAGAGAAGGCAAGAAACCAAGGAGTCCCATACTTAATTATATATGTGGATCACTTCAAAAGTGTAAATGATACATATGGACATGACGTAGGTGATCAGGCGTTACGCCATGTGGCAAGCGTTTGTAAATTGTCAATAGGGGAAGGAAGTCAGTTTGCTCGTTATGGTGGGGAAGAATTTGTTGTGGCCTTCGTGGAATTATCATTGTCTGAAGGAAAAAAGACAGCAGAAAAAATCCGAGCAAATATGGAACAAACGCCACTTATAACTTCTAAGCGTGTCATTCCGCTTACTCTAAGCATCGGTGTTGCAGTAACATCCATGCAAGGTCAGGAAAGTTTACAGGAGCTTCTGAAACAAGCAGATCAGGCTCTATACAATGCAAAGCAGCAAGGACGAAATCAGGTACAAGCATTTGCTCCGGCAGCAAAGGTGTTCATTTAATCCATTGGATGAAAGGGGAAAAGAGATGGCAGGGGAAAAAATCCTAATAGCAGATGACGATCACGATATTCAAATAATTATCTCGATGTACATGAAAGAAAATGGCTATCAAGTCCTCACTGCAGCAGATGGTATTGAGGCCTTGCAGATAGTGGAAAAGGAAACGCCAGATTTAATCATATTAGATGTAATGATGCCTAAATTAGATGGCTATGAGCTTTGTCAAGCACTACAAAAGATAACAGATGTGCCTATTCTTTTCTTTAGTTCAAAGCATGAGGATGTTGACAAAATACTTGGCCTCGGAGTAGGCGGTGATGATTTTATTGAAAAGAGTACAAGCCCATCTGTTCTTATCGCAAAAGTAAAAGCGCATTTGAGAAGGTACCGAAACATAGGATTACCAAGGAAACAAAGAGGTTATTCTAATCAGAATACTGACACTATAGAATTCCCGGGGTTGCAAATTAATTTAGATAGTGCAGTAGTCAAACTTTATGATAAACCGTTACACCTATCAGCGAAGGAGTTTCAAATTCTATGCTTGCTAGCACAGAACCCTGAGAAAGTCTTTAGTGTTGAGAAGATTTTTGAACTGATTTGGGATGAGAATCACTTTGGAGATTACAGGACTGTGATGGTTCATATCAGCAATCTAAGAAAAAAATTAGAGAATAACCATGGTAAAGTCATATATATTGAAACAGTACGCGGCATTGGATACAAATTTAAAGCGTAAACATTAGTAGTATTTAATTGTTTTATTGCTTTTTTCTTTTATGAATTGTGCCACTTCATGTGCACGTATTCCTTTCATTCTGGCAATTGTTAACAGGACTAACCATTCCTTATCTAGCTCATGCTGGTGTTTGCAAATCGGTTTCATTGAATTTTTCATAAAAATCCCTTCCCCCTTCTTAAAGCAACAATCATATTTTATCGAATCATTTTAAAAATCGGTTTAAAAACAGTTAAAAATATCTTAAAATTCTAAAAATATAAAGGTGAGATGATGAAACTATTAGATTATCAAGTTACGGATCAATTAGTCACTACTAGTGAATGGGAATTGTGGAGAGCGTTATCTAAAGGTGATCAAAAACCAGTGTTGATTAAATTATTACGTGCTAACGCTACCTCGCAGCAAAAATCGGCATTTATCCATGAATTTTATACTATAAAAGATCAGCAAATTTATGGTCTGCTAAAACCGATTACGCTGGAGCAAGAGAATGCTCAACCATTTATTGTAATGGAAAATTTTTATTCCGAATCTTTTTCCGATTGGTTAGATTCTTCTTCTCCTATGTTTGAGTTGTCTCATTTTTTGAAGCAGACTATTCAATTAACAACTATACTGTTTTCGGTCCATCAGCATCATATTATCCACCAAAGGGTACATCCTGACCACATTCTGATCGATCCTAAAAGTCAGCAATTCAGACTGACAGGATTTCATCAATCGACGAAGCTATCGAGAGAAATGTTACCAGTAACCGATCATACCTATCAGATAAATGACCTTGCTTTTTTGTCACCGGAACAAACCGGCAAGATGAACCGATCCGTCGATTATCGTACAGATTTATATTCTTTAGGTATTCTATTTTATCTGATGACTACTGGGAAGCTCCCATTTAACAGTCAGGATCCATCAGATGTCATTCACTCACATCTTGCCCAAACAGCTGTCCCACCTCATCGCATCAATACGAATATCCCTGAAATGATCTCACTAATTATCATGAAGCTATTGGAAAAAATGCCAGAACACAGGTATCAGAGTACTTCAGGCTTAAAGAAAGACCTAGAAAAATGTCTTCGAACATATCAATCCAGTGATCGGATTGATTCATTTCCTTTAGCAGAAAGTGATGCACAGCCGTTGCTGGAGAAGTCTTTGGAATTATATGGAAGAGAACAAGAGCTCTCACAGTTACTAGCTATGTTCGAAGGTCTAAAGCATGGTGTACCTTCTCTATTACTGGTGCCAGGACCTTCCGGTGTTGGAAAAACAGCGCTAGTTCAACATCTCCATAAGCCGTTACTTCATAGAAAGGGCTATTTTGTTTCGGGTAAATTTGTTCAATATCAGCAGCATATACCATATGCACCAGTGCTGGATGCCTTCCGATCATTAATTAGACAAGTACTGACAGAGGATAGCAGCAGAGTTCAATTGTGGAAAGAAAAACTTGAAGATGCTCTTTCTCATAATGCGTGGCTTATTGCTAATTTTATTCCTGAAATTGCGTGGCTTATTGGAAGTCAGCAAGAAGGAATAGATCTCCCACCACAAGCGATTCATCACCGCTTTTTATTGGCAGTACGAAAATTCGTGGAAGTTTTTGCATCAAGTGATCATCCATTGGTTTTATTTATTGATGATTTGCAGTGGGCAGACAATGCTACTTTGGACTTGATTGACCATTTGCTAACCAATCCAGATGAAAGAAATCTTTTGATCATTGGTGCCTATCGTGACAATGAGATAGTTATTGGCCAACCATTTGAATTATTCTTAAAGCAGCTACATGGGAAAGAGATAAGTATGTCGACTATTCCTGTAGCGCCATTAACGAAGCAGAATGTAGAAGAATGGCTAATGGATGTGTTTTCGTTTGATATAAACAAGGCACAATCATTAGCAGAAGTAACCTATCGCATTACAAAAGGAAATCCTTTTTTTATCAATCAATGGTTGCAGTTGCTCAATCAAGATCAAGTTCTTCAATTCGATATAAGTACAGCTACTTGGCATATTAACCTTCACCTATTACAACAAATATCTGTGACTGATTCGATGATTGATTTAATGTTGAATCAATTAAACAGATTGCCAACTGAAACAGTAAAGCTTCTGCAGTTAGCTTCCTGTATTGGTTCTACATTTAATCTTCAGTTAGTATCAAAGGTCTCTCAGCAGAGCTTCAGGGAAAGCGCAACACGTGTATGGGAGGCGATGGAAGAAGGATTGATATTGCCGTTGGAGAACCGTTATAAATGGTTCTATCCTGATAGTGACAGGCAATTATTAGAGGGGGAATCACCAAGCTACCGGTTTTTACATGATAAGATTAGACAAGCGTTTTATACATCGATGACGGAAATAGAGAGGGAGAGACATCATATTGCTATTGCGAAAGTATTGATTGACCAATTTTCTGATCAAGAATGGGAGGAAGCTATTTTTTCAATTGTGAACCATTTAAATAGTGCGCTGGATCAATTGGATGATAGACAACGGATAGATTTAATTAAATGGAATCGTCTCGCAGGTTCCAAGGCAAGGCAGACTGCGGCATTTGAGTCAGCACTCATGTTTTATCAACAATCTTATCAGTTATTACCTGAACAGAGTTGGCGACACTTATATGAAGAAACATTTCGGGTAATGTTTGGATACGGAGAAGCATTATACCTGAACAGAAAGTTTAGTGAAGCGGAAACAATATTTGAAGAAATGCTGTATCAAGCCAAAACCAAGCGGGAGCAATTGTCTATATATAACTTGAAAATTATGCTGTACAACCATATACATGAAGTGGAAAAGGCAGTAGATTCCGGGTTGACCGGTACAGAATTATTTGGTTTAAAAGTGAAGGAAAGACCAGGTAATGCCATGATTGCGTTAGAATATTTGAAAACAAAGCTTGCATTACGAAAAAAGAAAAAAATAGATTTATTACACTTGCCTGTTGTGTTAAATAAAGATGAAAAATTAATTATGCGAACTATGATTAACACGAATGCATCTGCTTACCATGTTAATCAAAATTTGGCAACTGTATTAATGCTGAGAGCTTTACGCTTGATTTTGAAATTTGGTGATATGGATGTTGCTGCTTTGGTCTATAATAACTATGCTTTAACATTAGGTGCTGGCTTTGGAGATTACAAGGCTAGCTATCAATTTGGACAGCTTGCACTTCAACACGTAAAGAAGTCTGGAGACAGAGCGCTGCAGGCACGTGTCTATTTTGTCTATGGTACGTTTATTAATCATTGGAAGCATCACATGCGTTTAAGTCTGGATTATTTAGAGCGGTCGCAACAGCTTTGTATCGAAACAGGAAACCTTCATTTAGCTGGTTCTAACAGTGCATTTATTGGTTTAACACATGTGATCAAAGGAGATCGATTAGATGAAGTTAAAGCAGGGATAGACCGACAACTTATTTTTGCTAATAAAAATGAATATGCACTTTCAGATGACTTATTAAAAGAAATATTAGATTGGATAGAGATTTTATCGGATGAAAAAATCCAGCCAACCTGGAATTTGCCTGGATTTACTGATGATTTGTCAACAACTATTATTCATAAAACACTTCGGTTACAGATGGCTTATCTGTTTGAGGAAGACGCGGTTGCCAAGACATTAATAGAGGAATTAGAGGCTTTGGTTAAGGGAAACCGCTTAATCCTTGTTATCATTCCAGAATTTTATTTTTATCATTCCTTATGGTTGATAAGATTTATGCAAAGTAATAAGAAAACAAGGAAAGATAACCGCAGAAAGGTGAAAGCCAATCTGAAAAGACTAAAGAAGTGGGCAGTATATGCGCCAGATAACTATATGCACAAGTATTTACTTGTCAAAGCAGAAATGAAGCAATTATCTGGTAATGATCAAGGAGCTGTAGCTGACTATCATCAGGCGATATCCTTAGCAGAATCTAACCGTTTTTTACAAGATGCAGCAATTGCTAGTCATCGGGCTGCTGAGTTTTATCTCTCCAGAAAGATAGATCGTACAGCGAAATCTTATGCAACGGAAGCATATAACGGCTATTTGTACTGGGGGGCAAGTCATTTGGCAGAAAGGTTCAGATATCAATATTCCCATTTATTGTTGCAGGTGAAGCAGGATCAAACAGAATCACTCCATGTTGGCCTCGCAGAAAAGTTAGATACGGAAGCGTTATTTGAAGCTGCACGACTTTTATCGAGTGAAGTAGTATTTGATCAATTAATTACAAAGTTGATGGATGTCTTTATTAAATATGCAGGTGCAGAGCATGCCTCCTTCCTGTTGCAGTATGAAAAAGACTTGGGATTAGTCGGATTTCATCATATGGAGCTAGGTGTTGAAGTATATCAACGGGCTAGACCTATTGAATACCATTTATGTTTGTCCAGTGCTGTTGTTCACTACGTGGCAACAAGTCGGGAAGCGGTAGTATTGGATCATGCAACAAATATAGGGGCATTTACGGAGGATGCTTATATTAAAAGAGAGCAAGTAAAATCTGTTTTATGTCTGCCGTTAATGCATCAGGATAAATTAGTTGCTGTGTTATATATGGAAAATAATAAATCTACACATATATTTACCCATGAACGTTTGAACAAATTGTCTTTCATTGCTTCTCAGGCAGCTGTAGCGATTGAAAATGCTTATTTATATAGAGAATTGGAAGAAAAGGTGAAAAATCGAACACAGTTATTAAACGCATCCAACCACCAGTTAACCATCGTGAATCAGCAACTTTCTCAGCAAAAAGAAAAAATACAGCATTTACTGTCCAATGTGTCACATGATTTACAATCACCTATTGCGGTTGTTAAAGGGTACATAAGTACTTTGCGGGATGGGTTGGTGCAAGATCCTAATAAACAAAATGAATATTTACACATTATGCATGACAAAATTGATGGCTTAAATAAGTTGATAAAAGATCTGTTTGATTTATCAAAATTGGAGTCGGGAAATTTGCGTTTTTCAATGGATATTATCCCCGTTAGACAATTGTATAACCATTTAGCTAAGCATTTAAAGAGCGATGTTGAACAGGCACATTTACACTTCAAGGGTTGGTATGATGAGAAATTAATAGACGCATCACCATTGATTGAAGTAGATCCAAGACGGATAGAGCAAGTCATGATGAATTTAGTTTCCAATGCTATCAAGCATACCGCTTCTGGCAGTATAGAGATAGGAATCGTAAAAGAAGAAACAGAAACAGTTACTTTTTTCGTTCGCGATACAGGAAAAGGGATTAGTCAATCTGACATTCCATACCTCTTTGATCGTTATTTTACTAAAAATGACAAGGAGGGTAATGGGTTAGGGCTTGCTATTTGTAAAGAGATTGTTGAATATCACCAAGGAGAGCTATGGGTGGAAAGTAAAGAGCTTATAGGCACAACTTTTTATTTTTCTTTACCTGTTGTTTTCAGTTCTTTATCAGTGACAGAAGGTTAACCACCAAAAAGCTACTGGGTGGGTATTGTTCATTAACGATTAAATAAAGAGAGTAATTCTTCGCCATTCTGGATATAATAATCAAAGCAAATTGCAATACAGGAGGAAGAAAAAATGCCTATTCAAAATGGTCATGAAATCGAACAGCTTGCAAAACTTTCTTATCAGCTGGAGGAGGCTACGAGAGACGTCAGGAACTCTGCTGACCCTGATTTGGTACAGAAATTACAACAGTAGCTAAGAGAAGTGCAAGTACAGATTCAAGATGCACGAGGGAAAGCGATTAACGGTAGTGGCACCTCAACGGAACCATTGTTTAATGCGCAATTACGGATTGAAGAATGCCAGCATGAGTTAAGACGAGTGGAGACGAACTTACAGGCAGGACAGGACGATGTTACACCTTAACATGTCAGATCGATTCGGTTGTCACCGAGAATTTGATATACTTAAAAATAAAAAAAGGTGATGATCATGAAAGAGTCTTATATTAGAGAAACACTAGCAGTTAAAGTCAGCCACGTCTTCCCGCCTGACACGAATAATCATGGGACACTATTTGGTGGGAAATTAATGAGTTATATTGATGACATTGCCTCTATTTCGGCGATGAGACATTCCAGAAGTCCTGTTGTGACCGCTTCTACCGATTCTGTTGATTTTCTCGCTCCGATTGGAACGGAAGAGTCGGTTTGTATAGAATCATTTGTCACCTGGACGGGGACAAGTTCGATGGAGATATTTGTAAAAGTATTGGCGGAAAACCTGATCACTGGTGAACGAACCATTGCTGCTACAGCTTTTCTGACGTTTGTCGCCATTGATGACAACGGGAAGCCTGTACCTGTTCCAAAAGTCATTCCGCAAACAGAGGAAGAAAAATACTTACATGAAACTGCTCGCAGTCGAGTGGAAGAACGAAAGAAGCGTAAAAAAGCGAGTAAAGAACTGGCTGGTTTTATTCATAAAGGAAAACCATGGGAGACCTGACGACGGCTAAGAGCTAAACATTATTTGTGTTTAGCTCGTTTTAATACTCTAAGATGTATATAATTATAACCATCCAGGAAGCAATAAAAGGTAAAAGTTCTTATAATTTGAATGATGTAAAGTCGAACTAACCGATCGTGGTTATTCCCGGTTTTTCTAGTCCATGTCACATAGTAACTTATACGAAAATAAACCGGCGCATGCCGGCTTTTTATTTCTTATTCATTAATAAATGTTCACGCAAGGTTTTTCTGGTATAGTTTTCTCTAAATAATCCCTTTTCAACAAGCTTCGGTACCAGTTGATCACAGAATAACGTTAACGATTGAATCGAACCACCGGGTAGGGCTATAAAACCATCGATTGCATCTGCTTCAGCCCATTCTGTAATGGATGCAAGGGCATCCTCTACCGTTCCAACAACCACCCAGTGACCAGAACCTACTACTTCTGGTCTCGATAATAATTCTTCTATCGTCGGCTCTTTTCCAGAAATCAGACTTCTTAATAAATTTGCTTGCGTTTGACTGCGAACGGAAACATCATTATTCGGTAGCAGATCTGATGTGACTATTTGATCAAGCGGCTTACCCCTAAGATCTAGATCTATTAAGGTTTGTACGGCTTCATATTTTTTTCGAGTGTAGTATATCATTCCTTTTTTAATTTCATTACAACATATTTTGTTATACTGTACATATCGTTAGATAGCAAAGAATAGTTTTTGGCACTATCCTTGTTGTTAATCCACATCTTAGGAGGACAAGTATGAAAAATTCGTTTCTATTTTGGACATTGCCAGGTTTGGTTTACTTCTTAGTTATGTTACTAATTGATATATTTCGTGATCAGCCAATAGATTATTTAGGTAATTTGATTCAAACAGTATTTATCATCATTTTCTTTAGGCTTTGTTATTGGGCCGAAGGACAGCTGAGAAAAAAGGATAAAGAGAGCGATTAATGCTCTTTTTTTATATTTGCACAGGTATAAATTTCATTTTTTTACAAATTTTATATAAGATGTTTAATCTATGTAACTCATACCTTATCATTGTAACTGTATAAAAAAATAGGAGGTATGCAGAATATGAACAACAAATTTCTCAAAATTTTAGTGGTAGGACTGGTGATGACTTTTATCTTCAACACAATAGCTCCTCTGGGTGTTTCAGCAAAAAAACATTCGGATGCTAAAGAATTAGCTGAACAATTAGAATTTATTTTTGAAGAAGCTGCTATTAAAGATATTAATGGTAAAATAATAGGTTTAGATATTGATATGATAGAAGAAAAATATGGTACAAGCACGGAATTAGAACAACTTAAACAAGAAATGAATGCAATCTGTATGATTCAGGATAGACAGAAAGTTGAACAATCAAACCATATGTGTTGATAGTGGAATTAGATAAAGCGTGTATGAGAAAAGAATTGACTTCATTCCTTGCTAACTATAGTATAAATTTTGCTTTTTCAACGTTTTATGAATATATGCTTGGCAAACAATATTACAAAGCTGCTAAAAAATTAATTAAGCTGGTGTAAAAGGAAGTCCATGGGCTATTGGTGCATCACTTACTCAAATGGCTTTTTCTATTATTTAAAGCTTTTATCCTCTAAATGGTTATTAATATTCTCAATGTCCCAACTTCGAGTGCCATCCTTCTGGTGAAAATTGCGAACAGAAAATAGTCGATGCTTTTTTTAATCTTGATTCAATAATCCCCAATATATATCTTCCACCCTGCTGTTCGGGTCTTGCCATCCGTCGCCCTTCAACCATGTGGCAGATAATGATAGTCCTATATGTAACTGTTTTGAATTACTCATCGATATAACTCCTCTGTTATGAAGTTTTATTAGTCCATTATAGTTTACTTTTTACATGCCAACATGGACTTAATTCTTATGCTATTTGCACAATCTTCTTATTTTATGTCTGTTTTTCCACCATTTATCGGTTTTATATGTTATAATTTAATTAAGAATGATTCTCAATTGAGAGAAAGAAGGATATCAACTGTGCATGAAATCAAACAATTTGATCACTCCATATATTCATTTATGTTAAACCGGTTGGAATGGATTAAAAAAGATAACCATTACCGACTACGATTTACATGGTGTAATCACTATCTATTACTATATATTGCAAAAGGTGAAGGATTTCTTTATATAAATGAAGAGAAAATAGCTGTAAATCAGAAGGAAGTCTATCTTTGTAAGCCTGGTGATACATATGCACTTCATTTAACATCAGAAATTGAATTATATGCATTTCATTTCGAAGTATCAGGTGAACCATGGCAACGCATGAATACAATTATCAGATTGCAGGCGATAGACCCGGTATGGAGCTATTGTAATCAGCTGCATTCCATGAGTGAGCCTAACAGTGAATTAGAGAATTTCCGTATGCAGATTGTTTTCCAGGAGCTGTTCTATTTTATATTAAGTTCCGAGAAAGGTGCCTCTGAGAACAGAGTATTAGAGGCGAAAAAATATATGGATCTTTATTACGATAAAACGATTCAAATCGAGCAATTAGCTCGCATCGCCCAAGTAAGTGAGCATTATTTTGTCGATTTATTCACGAAACAGTATGGATTAAGTCCGATAAAATATTTACACCAGCAAAGACTGGCCGAAGCCAAAAGACTGCTCATACAATCAGATGCCAGATCAAGAGATATTGCGAAAAAAATAGGAATAAATGATGAATATTATTTCAGCAGATGGTTTAAAAAGAAGACCGGTATGTCGCCCAGCGCTTTTCGCAGCACTCACAAGACCTATATTGCAGTTAGCCAACGAGAATTCATGGGACAATTATTGGCGTTAGACATTGTACCTTATGCAGCCCCGTTACATCCGAAATGGACGCCTTTTTATTATGAGCATTATCGGACAGATATACCTGTCCACTTAAGCGCTTATAAAATCGATCAGCACCATCATGCTAATATGGAAAAAATGCAGCAATATCGACCTGAAATTATAATTACTAATCAGTCTGACAGCAGCCAATTAGATAATAAGCAGCATGGGAAGACGAAAATGCTGTGTATAGAAGAGGAGTCAACTTGGCGAATGCAACTTCAGGAAATAGCAGCATTTTTAAAGAAAGAAGATAGAGCTGCTAAGTGGCTGCGCAGCTTCGACCGAAAAAAGAATAAATTAAAAAAGGATTTACAGAACAACTATTCAGATGCGTCCTTTTTATTTTTGCGTAAATTCAAGCAATCCTTTTACCTGACCTCGAGTCGATCGGTGTCGGAGCTTTTCTTTGAGGAGCTTGGAATGCGGTCAGCTTATGGTCAGCAACCGGTACATGAACAGGAAATTCAGCTCAAGGAAATAGTACAAATGAATCCAGATCATATTATGTTAATGATCTGTCAGGAGCAGGAGACGTTATATGATTGGAAACAGCTGCAGCATTCGATGGACTGGATGAAAATAAAAGCAGTGAATAACGATAATGTGTACTGTATCGCAACAGATCCTTGGTTTGAGTATTCAGCAGTCGCGCATGATCGTATGCTTCAAAAAATACGTGATCTACTAATAGAATTTTGTCCAAATGACGATAAGTAAAATGTCCATTTTCAATTTATCTATTACACCCTATAATTGAGAATGATTATTACTATCGAAAGAGGAGAGGTTAATAGATGTTGAAACAAAGATGGATTTATATTATTTTACTAGTTTCACTAGTTGCCGTGCTTGCTGCTTGTCAACAGAGCGAAACGGAAGATGCTAGTGCAGAGGATCAGACGGAGACTGAAACAGATCAAAGTCAAGAGGAAGAAACAGATGCGGAATCAGAAACTCGGACTATTTCTTATTTAGGAGAAGAGTATGAAGTGCCGCAGGATCCTACCATTGTTATTGCAGGAGCTTTAGAGGCAATGGAGGATGCGTTGTTGTTAGGTGTAGAGCCAATTGGTGCGATTTCTGTCGGTGGGGAATTTCCTGAAATGTTTAGTGATATTGTCGGAGATGCGGAATCAATTGGTGAGAAAAGACAGCCAAATATTGAAAAAATACTAGAATTGAATCCAGATGTTATATTAAGTACAACGAAATTCCCGGAAGACACAGCTGCGAAATTGGAAGAGATTACAACTGTGATTCCAGTATCGCATATCTCTACAAATTGGAAAGAGAATCTTCAAATGTTGGGAGAAGTTACTGGAAAACAGGAACAGGCAGAACAAATTCTAGCAGATTATCAAGCGCAGTTAACAGAAGTGAAAGATCAAATGTCAGAAGACGTAACGAATCAGATCGTTGTAGCAGTGCGTATCAGATCTGGTAATATAATGATTTATTCACAAGATACTTCCTTTAACTCTGTTTTATACGAGGATTTAGGTTTGAAATTACCGAGCGTAATTGAACAGGCTGAAGCACAAGAAGCAATTTCGTTAGAGAAATTCAGTGAACTGAATCCAGATCATATTTTTGTACAATATGCAGAATCAGAAAATGCAGACAATCCGACTGCGTTATCTGATTTAGAAGAAAATCCTATCTGGCAAAGCTTGCAAGCTGTCCAAAATGATAAAGTCTACGTTAATGCGGTTGATCCATTAGCGCAGGGTGGTACAGCTTGGAGTAAACAACAATTCTTAGATGCATTTCAGAATAATGTCTTAGCGGAATAAAGAGAAGGAGCAGGAGCTATGCAACAGTTACGATTAAAAATGCCAATCATTTTCATAACAGTAGCTCCCGTTACCATTTTACTAAGTTTGGTCCTTTCGATCATTTTTGGTTCAAAAGCGATTGCGGCAGATGTCATATGGGATGCCGTCTTTCATTTTGACCCATCAAATGTCGACCATCAAATCATTCGCTACTCGCGGATTCCAAGAGCAATCGGTGCGTTATTAATTGGGTGTTTTTTAGCGGTATCAGGCTCTATTATGCAGGGGATGACAAGAAATTATCTTGCATCTCCTTCTATTATGGGGATTTCTGATGGTTCTGTCTTGATGATTACATGCTGTATGATCTTTTTTCCGGGATTACCGAATTTGACGATGGTGTTGTTTTCATTAGCGGGGTCAGCGTTTGCTGCTGTGGTCGTCTATTTATTGGCATCTTCTATTCCTGACGGGATGAAGCCGGTGAAAATGGCGATCCTTGGAACGATAATAGGTACCTTTCTGAGCAGTATTGCGACAGCACTTGCTACCTACTTTCAAACGTCTCAAGATATTAGTTTTTGGTATAATGCACGACTCCATCAAATTAATCCGGATTTATTAAAAACGATTCTTCCTTTTGTCATTGTAGGTTTGATTATTGCGTTTGGTATTTCAAAGCAAATGACAGTGATGTCTTTAGGACGTGATGTGGCAGTAGGGCTAGGTCAAAAAGATCTCCTGGTGAAATCACTTGCGATATTGTCTGTCGTATTATTAACGGGCTGTGCAGTGGCATTGGCGGGGAATATTGGTTTTGTCGGATTGATTATTCCGCATATTAGTCGTTTCTTAATAGGGGTGGAATATAGCTGGACGATTCCATTTGCCGGTTTACTTGGTGGAGTTTTTCTCGTGTTCGCTGATATTGGCAGCCGATTTATGAACTATCCGTTCGAAACGCCGATTAGTGTAGTGACAGCAGCAATTGGTGTTCCTTTTTTCCTCTATCTGATTAAGAAGAGAGGAGGGACATCCCATGCAGGCGCGAAATAGACGAAAAAGATTTCTGCAAGTTCTTTCAGCATTATTGGTGCTGTTGTTTATAAGTGGCTACCTGAGCTTAACTTATGGTGAGTTCTCGATGACCGTATCAGAGGTGTTCAAGACGTTGTTGTTATTAGATCAAAGTCGCGAGCATAGTATCGTTATTTTCAGTTTTCGTTTACCAAGGATTATTATTGGCATGTTCGTCGGTCTGGGCCTAGGAGTAGCGGGTGCGATTATTCAGGCACTGACTCGTAATGAACTGGCAGATCCGGGTATATTAGGGATCAATGCAGGTGCTGGATTAGCAATCGTCATCTATATGTTCCTGGCAAGCGAATTTGCATTGGGTTCAGAGCTGGTCTCTACGTTTACCATGCCGCTATTCGGTTTGATTGGTGGAATGGCATCAGCGCTGTTTATCTATGCTTTCTCTTGGAATAATGGGCGGCTCGATTCTAATCGCTTATTATTGGTTGGGATAGCGATAGGATCAGGTCTGGGTGCCATCACTTTGTATATTTCTCTGAAAATGGACCCGCAGGATTTTGAAGCAGCGACGATGTGGATGACAGGATCGATCTGGAGTGCAAACTGGCAGAAAATTGTCTCTATTATTCCGTGGTTTGTCATCCTTTTACCTTTTATTTTAATTCGGGCATCACACTTGGATTTGTTTTATTTAGGAGAAGACACAGCGAAGAATGTAGGCTTGTCTACAGAGTGGGAGAAGAGCATCTGGCTGTTAGCAAGTATCGGCTTAATAAGTGCTTGTGTGTCGGTATCTGGCAGTATTGGTTTTATCGGCTTACTTGCTCCGCATATCGCAAGGCGGTTAATCGGACTTTATCACAAAATGGTCATCGTTATTTCAGGATTAATTGGTATGGTATTGGTGACGCTGTCTGATTTTATTGCCAAATCTATTTTTGCACCAGTTGAATTACCAGTTGGTGTTGTCATTTCCATTATTGGGATCCCATATTTTATTTATTTATTACGAAGAAAATCAACGAAATAGAGAGAAGTGAGCTGTCATGCATGTAACGATTCCAAATACACAACGATTCAACGTAGAGGCAGATTATCGTAATCGATCATTTCAAATCGATGTCTATCAACCTAATTTGCCTGTTCCAGATGAAGGATTCCCTGTGATTTATTTGTTAGACGGGAATTCTACTTTCTCAACGGTGGTTGATGCAGTCCGTTTGCAATCGAGAAGACCGGAGCGAACAGAAGTCCATCCAGCAGTTGTAGTCGCAATTGGTTATCCAACAGAGGAGCCTTTTGCAACAGAACGTTTCTATGATTATACCCTTACGGAACCGGATTTCGATGTAACAAAGAAATGGGGGGATCGGGAACTCCCAGCCCATGGCGGAGCAGAAGAATTTCTAGCGTTTATTGAGAATGACTTAAAGCCGTTGATTGAAAGTAAGTACAGCATCAATAAACAGAAACAGACAATATTTGGTCACTCGTTAGGTGGTTTGTTTGTGTTACATACTTTATTTACAAATAGTCAGGCGTTTCAAACGTATATTGCAGGCAGTCCATCTATTCATTGGAATCAAACGGCTATTCTAAAGGAAAGAGAACAGTTTATAAATACGAAGCCTAAGCTGGATAAAACGGTGTCATTACTAGTCGCAGCTGGAGAAATGGAAGGTAATCATGCCTCGTATATGCTGGATAACGCTAAACAGCTGACAGAAGAACTAAAGGCAGTGCCGAATTTAGAAGCAGCATTTCAAATATATGATAATGAAAACCATATTTCTGTTCTGCCTCGTTTAATTAACCAGTCGCTAAAAATTGCTTTGAAATAGTTAGTGAGATAGGCCGACACAATAGTCTTGTGTCGGCTTTTTGTTTTTACATTAGAGTATTAAAATTTTAGCAATGAAGAAGCTCGACGAAGTGAAAAATTTGAGTGTATCAGTATAAGAATAACTATGGCACTCGCTAAAAGACGAGGCGAATACCGAGCTTTTCTTATAAATGCTTAAATTAAATAGAGCTGAGCGGTTTTTTTCTTACTTGTGGTAACCTTTGTCTCCATAAGGTTGAAGCTTCTCTAACCATTTTTCTTCTAGTTTGGCCAATTCCTCTTTTACGGTAAAAAACGGACGATCCTCTTTGTCTAATCTTTCCAAAATATTAATTGTAAAAGCGTCCATGCCATATTCATTCCATTCCTGTTGAAGCAATTTGTTGGGCATATAGGAATTTGTATTCAGCATGAATTTCAGTCCGTTCATTGTTTTGAAATCCTGTGTGCTGACAATCATTATTTTTTGGTTTATCGTATTTTTAACTTGATAAATACCTCCGTCAATCGGTGAATCTTTATATTGTTGTTTTAACTCTTTTTTGCGATCCATTTGATCACTCCTTAGTATCCTTAGTTAACCAGTATTCACTTCCGTCCGGTTTGCGACTGATAAAGCCGTACTCTATTAGATACCTTCTGATCTTTACATAATCATGGTAGTATTGTTTTAGCGATTCATTAAACTCATTTTCTGAATAACGGTAATCTGTATCAAGCTGCTTTGCAATCTCACCCAGAATAATCATTCGTTGTTTTTCTTTTGGAGGGAAGTTATGCAATCCATTTGCCACACCTTCTGGAAAAAACTTATCGATTATTTTTATTTTTTCCGCCTTTGTCACATTATATCGGTCATCAACCATTGTCGCTGTCGGATGAACCGGTGCAAATTGTGGTGAATGCTGATCTTTTTCCCTTAGTAACTCCATCATGGCTAAGAAATTTCTTGCCTGTCTTTCTTTTTCTTTTAATGCAAAACGGTGATGGCGAATCGTGGAAGAACTGCCGATCTCTAGCTCCGTTTGTATTTCTTTATCATTTTTTCCGAGGTAGAATAGTTGTAGCAAGCGTTTCTGGTGCTCCGTGATTCCGGTTAATTTGCGATCCATTTTTAGCAAATAATCAAAGACGGATTGATGAGATTGCTCAATATGGATTCTCATATACTTTTTCGCATCATATAACAAATCATGATGCGGATAGATAACACCTTTTTCGATATGTGTACCGCAGAGAAGACAGGTGAAGTGATCCTGCTCTTCTATATAGCCTTTTTTTAATTCCTGGATCGATGCTTGCCAAAATTGCTCTGATATTTGCATGAGGCTTCCTCCTATAACAAACAGTTTGGAAATACGTTGGTTTATTTATAAACATTTTATATCATCGTCAGATAATTGTCAAAGGTTTAAACAAACGGTAAGTATTTATGTTTGCTGATGATCTGTCATTTATTTTATTTGTTTATTAATCGTGAGAAGGTGAAATGATGATTTGACGAAAGGTTTAGTGCTAGGTGTTGTGACGATTTTTGTTCTCTACATAGTGATTGAAACGGCAGTAAGAAGAGGAATTAATGCATCGAAGCTAGGAAAGTATATTGATGAGCAAACGAAACAAAGAGAGGAAACGCGAAAAGATTTGGATGACTAATTTCTTTAGTGTGGAGCTCGTGATGCTGAAAAAAGCCTCAAACGGACAGGAGAAAGCTAAATGTTGATCCTCTTGTCCGATAGAATGGTTCAATCGGACAAAAGAGATCAAACTGGAGTCGCAACTGTCCGATAGAAGAGCCCACTGGCAAAAGAAGTCTTAACACATTTACAACCATCTGTAAGACCCCGAACCTTGAAGATTTTTTTATTTAAAAGCTTCCGGAATCATTGTGAAGCCATCAATCACGGTATCTTCTTCGACTTCGATCATCAAGTATCGTCTGCCGTCAAATTGAACTTGTCTCACATGGCGGAGGTCTTCTGGGCTCACGGCAATATTCGCAACTTTTGTGTTGATCTTGATTGATTTAGATGAATATTTTGGCACGATATTACGTGCTTTTAACTCATAGCCAGTGTTGTCGATGACATTCTTGAATGCTGTTTCCATTTTTTCAGTATCGACATCTTCGACACCACTTGATTTCAAAACACGCTCGACGTCTCTGTAGTCGAGTGTTGGTGTTTCTTCCTCTTCCTCTTCTGTCATACGATGAATTTCCTCATAGACATTGGCCAAAGTGGAAGAGTTGAGCTGATGACCAATCGCATCACGGACAACTTCCTCAAAGACGATTTTATCCTCTTTGGCGGTCATGGTTTCCTCCGCATTTAATACTTCCTCAACAAAAGCTTCATCTGGCTCATTAGCTTTTCCTGCCGCATAGAGAATGTGATTCACATCTGCTGCGTTATCAGTAAAACAAGGAAATAAGAATCCGCCAATCGGAGCATTTAAATTAATAACGGGATCGACTACCACATTATATTTAAATTGCTTTTCGATATAGTCGAAATGAAGTTCTTTTTTCGGGTCTTGTGTCTTGTTGATACTGCATAAAATAAACGAATGAGAATACACCGAGTCTCGGTCGCTGTCTTCTGACTCTTCACTACGGCGTTTCATCGGTTTGAAATACTCACCGCGGATAAATGTGACGACAATATCCATTTCGTATTGTCTGTCTTGCAGCATTTTCTCTACGATTTCGAGCATTTGTGATTGCCAGTCTTCACTTTCCGCTGTCAGCAAACCTTTATGTAAAATCAGCTGAGTAGGATTATCGACATCGGATTGAAATTTTAACTCGAATAACTTTTCGTCAGGTTGCCCGGTTAGTACTTTTTTGAAATTGGTCATAAACAACTCCTGTTCATCCTGATCGAGCAATTCGAATGCCTGGCTTTGCTGATGATATATATCACTGGATTCTTTCATGATGTAGACGTTAAAAATGTTATGAATCTTCATCAAATCATTATCTATTTTAAATTGCTTGCGAATATCAGCTATATCTTTCTTGTTCATTTTTTGACACTCCTCTACTTTGAATCTATTGTTATTTTATCATACAAGAGAGGGAATGAAGGGAAAAACAATAGTTGTAGGCAACCTTGCTATTTAATAAGATGGTGTTAGAAGGGAACGTGATCGCATGTCGGAAAAAATGGTCTTCGTCTATGGAACGTTAAGAAAACATCAATCCAATGCATCTTTTATCAAGAGCACTGCTTTAGTAGCTTCACAAACCTGGACATTAGGCAGGTTATATGATGTTGGGGTTGGCTACCCTGCAATGGTGAAGGACCCGGAACAAAAGGTATATGGGGAACTATATAAGGTGGATCATAATACGCTACGTGAAATGGATCTGCTTGAAGGCTATCACGGACAAGGGCTTGATAATCTATATGAACGGGGGCAACAAACCATTTATATGGATATTGGCGAAGTAGAAGCCTGTGTGTATACCTTTCGTGAGGAGCAAACAACCGGGTTGCGTGAAATAAAAAGTGGTGATTGGAAGGTTGATCAACTGTTATCAAAGACTCCGCTTTATTATTTTGCCTATGGTTCTTGTATGGATCAGGAGCGAATGGTGGATCATCATGTTGCCAAGTATTTCACAGATATAGTAGGCGGGGGAAGTTTACAGTCGTACCAATTAGCTTTTACCATATCTGTCGGTGATGGAGGGAGAGCAGATATTATCGAAGGTGATGGAATGGCAGAAGGAAAAGTGTATCGGATTGGTGTCGAAGCTCTTGCGTATTTGATTGAGCGTGAAGGAGTGGAGGAGGGAAAATATCGTCCGACTTTTGTTGACGTTGAAGTGAATGGCGACATTTTGCGTGATGTCTTGACATTTGTAGTAGCAGACAAACAACCGGAAACCGCACCACCTGAGCATTATGCAAAAGAAATTATTCGAGGAGGGAAAGCTTGTCTCAGCACCTATTATCTGCAAAAACTCGAAAAGGAATGGAAAGAGAAATTTGCGATCGATATCAGAAGATGGCTGTAGAACAAACAAACAAACAATCAATCAATCCGTGACAAAATATTTTCACCGTATTAATAGCGGACCATACTTAGAATCTCATTAAACAAGATTCATGCTATGTTCAGCTTTTGTCTAATGCTAAAAAGGAATGCTGCGAAGTCACATTAAAAACAATTCGATGTAATGCTTAGGAAAAACGCTTATTCCTTTTGGTGATGTTAACAATTTTGAAGCGGAAGACTAGCTCCGGAAATATGCTTTGTGTCCTATGGGGGCATCGATCTGCTAGGCTACTACTTGAATAAACTTCCTAGCTGCCTTGCCGAGGAAGCATACTTCGCAGCATTGCCTTTTACTTCGCGTTGCTCTTACTCCCATTTCATTTTCTGAAACTTTATACGAATAATTTGATATATATCCATTTTTGAAACCGCTTTATAATAGAAGGTGAATTTATTTAATTTAAAGGAGGCATTTATATGTTGAAACGATTACGGTTATCCTTAATGATAGTATTGCTTTGCTTGACCGCGATCCCGTTTTTTTCTGTGGATCATACAGAAGCGGCAGCACAAAACTATCTATCTAACATCGGATTTGAAAGCGATTTCCTTTCAGAGGATTCCAGGTGGAACATCGAATATTCTGATCAGGAAATGGTAGATGCACCTCACTTTGCTTATCAGGATGATGAATGGATCGAGAAGGACAAGGGTAGTTATGCATTTAAATATTGGATCAAAGACTCATCAACTGCTAAGCAATCCATCACACTCTCTCAAACGATCGATTCTCTTCCTGCAGGTGACTATCAGTTATCTGTGCGATCGATGGGAGGGGTGGATGATGAAGCAGGACAGGTGAAGTTATTCGTAGGTGAAAATAAAGCAGAGGCAGTAGCGACAACGGGCTATAATAATTGGGAAACCGTTACATACGAATTTAACGTGGAAGATTATTCTACCAATGTTACAGTCGGGGCAGAAGTTTCAGGTAAACCTAATGCATATGGCTACCTGGACAGTTTCCAGCTAACATCAATAGATACAGAAGCAGAAGAACCTGTTGATGCAGACATTTTTGTAGAAAAAGTAGAGGGAATGTCTGAAGATTTTATTAAAGGTGTAGATGTTTCAAGCATCATTTCGTTGGAGAATAGCGGAGTGGATTTCTATAATGAAGCAGGAGAAAAACAAGATATTTTTCAAACGATGGCTGATGCTGGTGTGAATTATGTGCGCGTCCGCGTATGGAATGATCCGTATGATAGTGACGGTAATGGCTATGGTGGCGGAAATAATGATCTGGAAAAAGCAGTAGAAATCGGAAAGCGTGCAACTGCGAATGGAATGAAGCTGCTGGTTGACTTCCATTACTCTGATTTCTGGGCAGATCCGGCCAAACAACAAGCACCAAAGGTCTGGTCCTCTTTAAATTTGGAAGAGAAGAAAACAGCATTGCATGATTATACGAAAAACAGTCTGCAGGCGATCATTGATGCAGGCGTTGATGTCGGGATGGTGCAAATCGGTAACGAAACCAATAATGGTATAGCTGGTGAAAAGGACTGGGCGAACATGGCCCAATTGTTTGATGCCGGCAGCCAAGCGGTTCGTGAGATCAACAGCGAAATTTTAGTTGCCTTGCATTTTACCAATCCGGAAAAAGGTACGTATCAAGGCTATGCAAAGACATTAGCGGATAATCAAGTTGATTATGATGTATTTGCCAGCTCGTATTATCCATTCTGGCATGGTACATTAGAGAATTTAACGACTCAATTAAAAAATGTGGCAGACACATTTGATAAAAAAGTAATGGTAGCAGAAACTTCTTATACGTATACAGAAGTGGATGGGGATGGACACGAGAATACTGCGCCGAAGGACTCCGGCCAAACGATAAACTATCCGGTCTCGGTACAAGGACAAGCTACTGCAGTTCGAGATGTGTTTCAGGCTGTTGCCGACGTTGGTGAGGCAGGTATTGGTGTATTTTACTGGGAGCCTGCTTGGATTCCGGTTGGCAACCCAGACGATATAAATTTACAACAGAACCAGCAGTTATGGGAGCAATATGGATCAGGCTGGGCGACAAGCAATGCAGCGGAATATGATCCTGAGGACGCTGGTCAGTGGTACGGTGGAAGCGCGGTGGATAATCAAGCGCTGTTTGATTTTGATGGACATCCATTAGCCTCGCTAAATTTATTCAATTATATCGATACGGGCGCTGTGGCACCTTTAGAAATCGATCAGATTCAGGAAGTAGCGTTAACGGTAACTTTAGGTGAAAAGGTTGTATTGCCTGAAACGGTCACTGCTACCTATAACGATGGCAGTGAACAGGCAGTAGCCGTAACGTGGAACGAAAACCAAGTAAACGATGCGGTTGCGTCAGGGGAAGGTACGTATCAGATTGACGGGGAAACAACGGATGGAAGCACGGTGAAGGCAACGTTGACTATCGCGCCGAAAAATTTTGTCGTCAATCCTGGCTTTGAAAATAGCGATACGACTATGTGGAATATAACTTTTCCAGACGGAGTAGATGCACATGCGGAGGTCAAACAAAATAAATCGAACGCTAAATCAGGGGAATATTCCTTGGACTTCTGGAATGATCAGCCTGTGGATTTCGGCGTATCACAGACGATTACAGGATTAGAAACGGGTTATTATCAATTGTCGATGTTCATTCAAGGTGGTGAAGCAGACGGTGCTGCCATGGAATTATATGCGGAAACGTCGAATCAATCTTATGCAGCAGAAACGTTCGTCGATGGCTGGGTGAACTGGCAGCAGCCGGTGATTGATCAAATTTTAGTTACTGATGGCGAGGTTACAATTGGTGTGCAGGTTCAGGCACCAGAGAATGCCTGGGGAACATTGGATGATTTTTATCTGAAGCGGGTAGGCGATTATGAGGAAGATCCTGATCCAGAACCAGAAGATCCAGATACAACACCTGAAGTAGATCCAGATCCGGATGAAAACAAGCCGGATATGTCAGTCTTGCAAGAAGTAGGAGATCAAGTCTATTTGATGGAGAGAGGTACGCGTGACATTTCGGTCAAGCAGGAAGTGATCGATCAGTTGTCAGATGAAGCAACCCTTATTTTTGCCTGGCAGGGCATTCGTGTGGAGATACCTGTCTCTATCTTGAAAGGTAAAGGAGATATCTCTTTCCAATTCGGAGGGGTAACAGACGCTGTTGAACATAAGCATGAGGATAGATTAAGTGATTTGATTGATTTTACTTTGAAGGCAAATGGTGAAACGATTGATTTTGAACAAGCCATTAACGTTACCTTTTCGATTGATGGCGATCGTGTGAAAGATTGGGAGCATGTCATCGTCAATTATATCGATGAGAATGGAGACGTCCAGGAGCAATTAACGCCAACTTCTTATAATGCCGATACAGGAGAAGTGACGGCAGCAGTAAAACATTTCAGTATATACGGAGTTTTCGAAGAAACTGTTGAGGATGAATCAGAACCGCTAACAGATAAAACAAATCAGTTACCAGATACAGCGACTACTCAATATCATTATATTGTTGCAGGTATTCTCTTTCTTATGCTCGGGTCTACCTCCTTATGGTATATAAGAAAGAAAACATACCAGTAAAATAGAAAGCCATTCAGTTAACCAGACTGAATGGTTTTTTGTTTGGAATAACATCTGACAATAGATGAAATTCGCAAATGTCTTGCTAGATAAGGCTTTATCGTCATAACACCAGTAAATTAACTGAATTTTTTGTTAATAGTGTCTAATTCATGCGGATTATTTATCGAAAATGACCAATGACAGTCGTCCTCATTTCACTTAAGATTATCGTAATAATAAATAACGTATCATGTGAATTATTATTACACTAGCAATAATGGAATCAATGGAAGATAGAATATGTCAGAGATATAGGAGTTGTGAGAATGCAAGTAACGAGATATCAAGGCGAAGCATTTGAAAAACGCTTCTTACCAAGATTAACGACAGAGGAAGTGAAGCAGTTATCGAAAGAGGATGCACTCGTCGTGTTGCCAATAGGCGCAGTAGAACAGCATGGACCGCATATGCCGATCTATACCGATACGTTAATTGCAGAAGGTGTTTTAACAGAAGCCTTTCAACATTTTTCCGAGGGAGATAATATCTGGTTATTGCCACCAATACCTTATGGCAAAAGTACCGAACATCTAAAAATGGCTGGAACGATGACCTTATCCGCTTCTACCTTACAAGCGGTCGTCATGGACATTGCTAAAAGTGTCAGTGAAAGTGGTTTTAACCGACTTGTGTTGTTTAACTCGCATGGCGGGAATCATGACTTGTTAAATATGGTTTCCCGGGAAATAAGAATAGAAACCGGTATGATGGTGTTTCGTTTAAATTCATCGGATGGAAGCTTGGTTGCGGACTTGGTGCCGGAGGAAGAGCGAGTGTTTGGTATTCATGGCGGGGATGTAGAAACTTCCATGGTGCTGGATATGAAAGAGAACTGGGTGCATCCCGCATTAAGTCCAAAAGAGTTCGTTGGATTACCGGAGGATAATAAGCATTTGTATTTGAAAGGAAGCTGTTATTTTGCATGGGTAATCCATGACATTTCGGAAACGGGGATGGCTGGAGATGCCACACAGGCAACGAAAGAAAAAGGGGGAGAGATAAATCGCAGATCCGCTCAGTATGTCGCAGAAGCGTTGATTGAAATGAGTAAGTTTAATATCGATCAATTACAAAAAGGGGGATCCTAATGAATACAACATTAGCAGAAGAAACGGTGAAGCAGCAAACGATTGAAAATGTAGTGAGAATGTCCGGAGTTAGTAAGGTATTTCCAAATGGTAACGTGGCAGTCGATAATGTCAACATCGATATTGCGGAAGGAGAATTCATCTCCTTTGTCGGTCCATCAGGATGTGGGAAGTCTACTATTTTTAAAATGATATCCGGTTTGATAGATAACACACAGGGTAGTATCGAAATCCTCGGATCACAGATGAACCCGATGCAGCAGAAAAGAACCAATGTAGGTTTTGTTTTTCAAGATTCAACGCTTCTGCCGTGGCGATCTGTATTAGAGAATGTCATGCTGCCACTAGAGTTTCAGAAAAAGCCAAAAAAAGAAAAAATAGAAGAAGCTACTCAAGCACTAGAATTAGTAGGATTAGAAGATTATACCAAATCATTACCGCGACAGTTATCAGGTGGGATGAAAATGAGAGTGTCGATTGCAAGAGCGTTAGTAGCTAAGCCAAAACTGCTGTTAATGGATGAACCTTTTGGGGCGCTTGATGAAATAACAAGACAAAGCTTGCAATCTGAGTTGTTACGAATCTGGGAATCACAAAAAATGACCGTACTATTTATCACGCATAACGTGTTTGAAGCAGTCTACCTGTCAACGAGAGTAGCAGTGATGACACCTAGTCCTGGTAAAGTCGCTTCTACATTGGACGTGCCACTTCCTTTTCCTCGTAATGACGAAGTGCGTACAACCCATGAATTCAGTGATATCGTTGCACAAGTTTCCCGTGATTTAAAATTTTAATGAGGTGATCATGATGTGGAAAGACAAGCTGATGCAGTTGATAGGTGAAGAGAATGTGATTGTGAAACAAGCGGCGGTCGATCGGTTATCTAAAGATTTCTACTGGTACTCTCCTGTATTACACGAACAATTACGAGATAAGGTGGCGGATTGTGCGGTAGCGCCCAAAACAATCGAAGAACTGAAAACAATTGTGCAATTTGCAGTGGAAAATCGCATACCATTGACACCTCGAGGAGCGGGAACTGGTAATTACGGTCAAGGCGTGCCATTGTTTGGTGGTATTGTGCTTGATTTGACTAGGTTAAATCAGATTGTGGAAGTGAACGACACAACGGTTAAGGTTCAAGCTGGTGTCAAAATGGGAATATTAGAAAAAACGTTACGAAAAGAAGAGAAAGAACTCCGGATTTTTCCGAGTACGTTTATGAAGTCAACGGTAGGAGGCTTTCTTTGCGGAGGATCTGGAGGAATTGGTTCGATTCGCTGGGGAAATTTGTGGGACGGCAATGTGTTGGAAGTTACGATTATCACCATAGAGGAAGAGCCGCGAATTCTAAACGTTTCAGGTGAAGAGATGCATGATTACATCCATAACTATGGTACGACAGGTATATTGGTTGAAGCGGTTCTTCCGATAGAGCCGAAGACAGAGTGGTCACAATTTATTGTATCTTTCACTACTTTTCAGCAGGCAGTGCTCTTCTGTGACGAACTGGCACATAATGAAGCGATCACAAAACGACTCTTGTCTGTTTGTGAATGGCCGATACCCGCACATTTTCAACAGCTTAAAAAACATTTAACAGAAGATAAGTCGATAGCTATGCTGGAAATAGCCGAACCAGCTGTTCCGCTCTTACATGAGCTGATCGACAAATATAGCGGTGAAGTGAGTTTTACGATATCGTCGGATAAGTATCATAAAGGCTTGAAGGTGTCAGATTTCACTTGGAATCACGCCACGTTGTGGGCGCACAAACACGGAGAAAATATCACATACTTGCAAGCGCGATTTGATCCGCAAAGAGTATTCGAGCAAATGCGTCTGATTAGGGAAAAATTTGAGTTAGAGGTCCAATTTCATTTTGAATTTATGAAGAATAAAGGGAAAGTAACATCAGGTTCCTTGCCAATTGTCGAGTATAAGTCGAAAGAGCGATTGTATGAAATTATTGACTTTTTTGAAGAGAATGGTGTCAGTGTCAATGATCCACATACCTATTTGCTCGGGTCTGGTGGTTATAATTTGCGAATGAAAGAAATTGAAACATTGAAAAAGCAAAATGATCCATATGATTTGTTAAACAAAGGTAAGATTCCAAAAGATGAAAAAATGGAACTAATGAACTGAGGAGGCTCATTATGGAGAATGCACAAACAAAACAATTAGAAATGAAGAGTGAAACGGTTAAAGCAAAGAAAGTCAATTTGCAGTTTCTTCAGACCTGGCTCCCCCCGATTATTGCCTTTGTTCTCTTTATCGCTATTTGGCAATTTGGTGTTCTATTGATGCAAATACCTCCGTACATTTTGCCGAAACCAACTGACGTTCTATCCGCAACAGTAGAGAATTGGGACAGATTATGGGCATCAGCATCCACTACGATTCTTGAGTCGGTGCTCGGTTTTGTGTTTAGTGTCTTCATTGGGGTATCAGCAGCGATTGTGATGGCCAGTTCAAAATTATTAGAGCGAAGTTTATACCCCTATGCCATTCTGTTACAGACGATTCCGATTGTTGCGATTGCGCCGATTATTGTGATCTGGTTTGGTTCAGGGATGAATGCGATTGTGATTATTGCGTTTACCATTGGTTTCTTCCCCATGCTGTCGAATACTTTGATTGGCTTAAATGCGACGGATCGCGGAATGATGGATTTAATGAGTCTGTATCATGCATCCAAATGGCAAATCATGTGGAAAATTCGCATTCCAGCAGCACTGCCATATATTATTGCTGGTTTGAAAATATCCTGTACGTTAGCGATTATTGGCGCTATCGTTGGTGAATATATAGCGGGTATTGGGGGAGGTGATGGTGGTCTGGGTTATGCGATCACTGTAGCATCGACAACAATGGAAATACCGTATTTATTTGCTTGCGGGATAGCAGCGTCCTTGTTGGGTATTATATTTTTCTTATTGGTCAACCTGCTCTCCAAAATGCTATTAGGTTCATGGCATGAGTCCGAAATGAAAAAAGATAGTTAATAATGAAGGGGGAAAAGGAATGCATAAAACGATTTGGAATAAAACGCTAATATTGTTAATGGTAATGTTTCTTTTGTTGCTGGCTGCTTGTGGTGGCGAGGAAAGTTCAGAGGCAGAAGCGGATACAGAACCTGCTGAAGAAACGCCGGATACAGAGGAAGAAGAAGCGGTCAGTTTAGGTGAGGCGTCTTTAGTAACGAACTGGTTTGCTCAGCCTGAACATGGTGGGAATTATGCAGCGTTAGAAGAAGGCTTTTATGCAGAAGAAGGAATCGAAATGTCTATTGAACCAGGTGGACCGCAAATTTCAGCAACCCAGCTGGTAGCTTCAGGCAAAATGGATTTCGGTTATACGTCTGGTGAAGATATTCTGAATGCTCGCGACAAAGGGATCCCGTTAGTAGCAATCGGAGCGATTTTCCAAGTCAGCCCTTATGTACTTATTTCGCATGCAGATGCTGGTGTAGAGGATTTTGAAGACCTCGAAGGTATGACCACCATCACTGCTCCAGGTGTCGGATATTGGGAGTATATTAAAAAATCTTATGAACTAGATGAAGTGAAGGAATTATCCTATACCGGACAGTTGAGTACATTTATTGAGGATCCTGATGCTGTAACACAAGGCTATATCACATCTGAACCATATGTGTTAGATCAGCAAGGGGTCGAAAATAATTATTTACGTATTCATGATTCCGGATTCCAACCTTATTCCAATGTTATTTTCACGACGGAAGATGTTATGGAAGAAAAACCAGAGCTTGTCAAAGCATTTATGGCAGCAACGGTAAAAGGTTGGGAAGCATATCGTGACGATCCTGTGAAATACAAGGAAATCTTAAAAGAATATAACCCTGATTTAACTGATGGATTAATGGATTTTGGTGCCAAAGAGCAGGAAGAACTTATTTTCGGCGGCGATGCTGAAGAACATGGATTTGGTTATATGACAGAAGAACGTTGGGCGAGTTTACAAGAGCAAATGCTCGATTTAGGAATTGTTACAAACGATGAGGATCCAACTAATTTCTTTACGACAGAATTTTTACCGATGGAGGAATAATCATGAACGAGTCGATCACTTTATTTAATGCGTCACTGCCATTACAAGAAGTCGGTCAGTTGTACAGTATTACTATTCGTGATGGTGTGTATCAGAAAGTGGAAGAGCAATCAGGTTTCGTAAAACGTGAAGGCTTATCGTTTCGGGAGTTAGAAAATGATTTCTCGCAAGTCAAGGATGTTGATGCAGAGGGAAGAATCGTTCTTCCCTCTTTTGTTGATATGCATACACATTTGGATAAAGCCTACTCGTTGAAAGAAGTACCTAATAAATCGGGCACTTTGTTTGAAGCGATCGAAAACTATCATCAGAAAGCACATACGTTTACGCCTGAAATGATCAAGCAGCGAGTATATCGTCAGGCGCTTGAATCATTATCATATGGAACCACTCATATTCGCACGCATGTTAATTTTGAGTTGGATATAAGTCCTCAGCTGGCTCTAGATAAACTTGCGGCTGTGATCGAAGTGAAAGAAGCGTTGCGGGATGTGTTAACCATTCAAATTGTGCCGATGCTGTCTGATGTAGCTTCGTGTACAAAAGAACAATATGAGGTTATTCAACAGGCAATCGATTTAGGGATTGATGGAATTGGCGGTGCCCCTCATTTAAGAGCAAATCCAGAAGAAAATATCGATGCACTGATGCGTTTAGCGGTGGACAATGGGAAATTTTTGGATTTGCATGTCGATGAGAACGATGACCCAAATGTTTGTACAATTGAACCGCTAATTAAAAAAACGATTGCATACAACATGCAAGGACAAGTAACGGCAGGTCATTTGTGCTCGTTAGCAGCGATGAACCACGAAAAGGCTAATAGATTAATAGAGGGAATGGCGGAAGCGTCGATACATGCTGTTACATTACCAGGCGCCAACATGTATTTGCAAGGTAGGTTTGATCAGGGGGTGGTTCGCAGAGGAGTAACAAGAATTAAGGAATTAATAAATGGTGGCGTTACGATAGCAACGGCATCTGATAATGTTCATGATCCATTTCATCCTTTCGGTCGAGGTGACCTGGTTCAAATTGGTTTGTTGACCGCCTATGCAGGGCACTTGGCGAGTGAAACAGAGCTGTTGCATTTGCTGCGCATGATGACAACCATGCCTGGCAGGATTTTTGGTTTGGAGCATGAAATCAAGGAAGGTGCAATGGCAGATTTTGTTGTGGTAGATTCAACTGATATGTATGACTTGTTTGCCAGTATGGCACCGACTCGGTATCTATTTAGGAAAGATCGGTGGCTTAATGGTTTCAAAACCGTTCGCATGATCAATGATCCGTTTTTAGAAGATAAGTGGAAGTCTATGGAGGCGGCCTCGGTAAAGATTTAGGGAAGAAGGTGCTATCGCATGTTTGACACAGTAATCAATAATGTTCGTTTATTGAATATGGATGATGTGGTAAATGTCGGGATAAACGATGGCAGATTTGCGAAAATTGCAGAAGAGAAAATGACGGGACAAACAACATGGAATGGACGTGGCTTCTATTTGTTACCACCCTTTGTTGAAACACATACCCATATGGATACGGTGTTGACTGCTGGTTCCCCCCGTTTTAATCTATCGGGAACATTGTTTGAGGCGATTGAAGTGTGGCAGGAGCGCAAGCAGAATCTTACGGTAGAAGATGTTTTCGATAGAGCTTGTCAGGCATTACAGCAATTATTATCTTATGGGGTGTTGTTTGTTAGAGCGGCAGTCGATATTTCAGATTCGGAGTTAACGGCGTTGCAAGCTTTGGTTAAGGTTAAGAAATACTTTACTGGAAAAATAGATTTGGAAATTATCGCATTCCCGCAAGATGGATTAATGGCGAGTCCGGACAACCAGAAGCGAATGCGCCAAGCGTTGGAGTGGGGTGCTGATTTAGTCAGTGCTGCCCCGCATTTGGAACCAACTAGAGAAAAAGGAATAGAGTCCCTGCGGTTTTGTTTTCAGCTGGCGCAAGAATGGAACAAAGCGATTCATATTTTTTGTGATGAAGTGGATGATGAGCATTCCCGTTTTTTAGAGGTGGTTGCTGACCTGGCTATAAGTAAGAAATATGACCTGGTGACAGTCAGTCACGCTAATGCGTTAGCTTATTACAATGATGTCTATGCCAGCAAAGTGATACGCTTGGTGCAACAAGCGAATATAACCGTAGTGGCTTGTCCACTTGTGAATAGTATGATGCAGGGCCGTGCTGATCGTTATCCCAAAGGTCGAGGAATGACGCGAGTTAAGCAGTTGCATGATGCAGGTGTAAATGTCTGCATGGCTCACGATGATATTCGTACTCCGTTCTATCCGTTAGGTACAGGTAATATTCTGCAGGCGGCACACCTAGGTTTGCATTTAGCGCATATGTCTGGACAACAAGACCTTCATGATGTCGTGCAAATGATTACGGTAAATGGGGCGACTTGTTTGGATATTCATGATCGTTACGGTATTGAAGAAGGGAAGCCGGCTAATGGGGTCGTGTTACCTGCTAACGATTTAGCGATTTTACTTAGTGAGCAGCCAAAGCCGATGTATGTATTCAGAAATGGCGAGCTGCTGTCCGAAACTGATCCCGTCGAAACAACATTTTATTATGAAAAGATGACAACATAAGCCAAATGGTCAAAATGATGACCATTTGGCTGTTTTGTCAGTGAAGAAAGTAGTAGAAAAGAATGCAGAGGGTTCTTATAATATGGATTATGTCTAGCTTGGTGGTCATTTTGGAATTGTTAATGTGCTGGGAGACCTTCTACCAGCCACTTCCTGCGGGGCATATTTCCGGAGCTTTGTTAAGCAGATAAAGCCTATCAAAATTACCGTGTTAACATATAGTTCCACTATACATTATCCGCATTATGGGTAACTTTATAAACGCCAGGAAGCACCGAGTGGGATTTACTCGGTTCTTTCCTGGTGTGATCAGATTAAAGCAGAGCTATACTGTTATGTCATTGCTTTTTGGTTTTCTGTTGCTGTTTCACGATCTGCAACAAATTCTTCTTCATCGTAGGAGAAGAAGGCGTCCAGTGATTGCTGGTGATGGTCTTCGAAGAGCTGGTCTGCTACTGCTGCTGCCAGTTTTGGGATGGCAAAACGCAATCCTGATATAGCAGAGGCGGAAAGTCCGCAGCTGATTAATGCCGCATAATTAAATGAAAATAATCCGTGTAACTGTTTTTGCCCCTTTAATGCTTTACTTTGAAAAGCGAAGCCAGGACTAAGATAAGGATGCGCATCTAGCTGTTCATTGCAGAGGTGTTGTGGTGCCTGATAGTAGTCTCGCCATCTGAATATATATGGTTCTACCAGGCGGAGCTCAGGCCGGAGTGCAGGATCTGAACGTAATCCTGTACTAATGATAAGAAAGTCAAAGGTATATTCCCTTTTATTAGTTGTTACGATTACTCCTTCGCTTCCTTCTTCTACAGCAAGCCATGTCTCCCCCGTATGTAACGAGAATCCTTGACAAGCATTTGCTTTTGTGAAGGTGTCATTAGTTGGTGGTTGATTGTGTTTAAAGAAATGTGCCATCACCTGATATTTTTGTGCATCCGTAAACGTATGAAAACGGTCGATCATACCGGAGCCTTCCATTTGCCGAATAGGATTTATCCTGGGCATTTCGGAACGGCGAACAAAAACGTGTGCTTCTTTGACCCCTTTTTTTAAAGTGTGATGGGCATTATCGAAAGCAGATGCTCCACCTCCAAGAATAGCAATCTTTTTATCTTTTAGTGTCGTGAAATCTATTGATTCAGAAGTGTGTGCAAAAACATGTCTGGATAGATGATTTTTAATGAAAGGTGGGACAAACCATTGTCCGCCACCTTGGATGCCGGTAGCCAAGATAACCTTTCTTGCTATTACTGTATCTGCTTGTTTATTCGTGGTGAGGTGGAGCTGATGCAGTTTCTCTTGCTGCAGTGGTTCAATTAGTTGTAATTGTGTATTATTTTGCACAGGTAAGTCCAATACTTGGCGATACCAGCGCAGATAATTCATCCATTCACCTTTAGGTATTTTGTCCAGTGTGTTCCATTCTGCTTCTCCGTATTGCGCTTCCCACCAGGATCGGAATGTTAAGGAAGGAATTCCAATGTCGATAGATGTTAAATGTTTCGGCGTTCGAAGTGTCGTCATTCTGGCATACGTATCCCAAGGACCCTCCAATCCTTCTGAATTCTCGTCTATAACCAGAATATTGGTGATTTTTTCCCGGATCAGACCAAACGCTGCCCCGAGGCCGCTTTGCCCAGAACCAATAATGACCACATCATAGATATGCTTGCCGTTATGTGTAGCGGACGGTATCCACGTTTTTTCAGGTATATTAAGATAAGCAAGATCTTGTTTCACCCGATTGCCAAGCTCCTCTAGACTCATTTCATCTCACCTCTTCAAAAAAGTTGTTAACTTATTTTACATTAAGTGTAATGTAAATGATGTTATCATGTATGATAAATATATGACATAGCTGAAATAACCAAAAAATGTTTTCTGTATTAGTAATTTTAGCCAAAATGTTTTTCGGGTGAAATTAGTTTGGTATGTTTCTTTACAGTATTTCATGCGTGATTAGTGATTATTACTAATGATTAGGATCAGATTATGCCAGATTGTACAATGACTTTCGCTTATTTGTATCTTAGTATAATAATAACTAAGGTAACTATTGTCAGATAATATAACAAAAGTGAATCCTGGGAGAGGAGGAAAGGAAAATGGATGATATTCATGGGATTTTACAAGCTGTTAGTACTCATGATGTCGAAGGTTCAGTCATTGCAACGATCGTGGATGTGCAAGGATCTGCTTATAAAAAGGAAGGAGCTATGATGCTTATTTCACCTGATGGATTACAAACTGGCATGTTAAGTGCGGGGTGCCTGGAAGAAGACCTGGCAGGAAGAATCAAGCATTTTGGGGTTGGTAGACAAGCGGAGTTGTTAACCTATGATATGCGAGCGGAACATGACCTGCTGTGGGGACAGGGATCAGGGTGTAATGGTGTCATACAAATACTAGTAGAACCTGTTAATCGTGCTTTGGTATTCCACTTAAATAAAATTAAAGATCTTTTAGATAAAGGAAGGACGATTACGGTTTGGAAGGAGCTTCCTGCAGAAAATAACCAAATGAATTACCTTTATCAATCAGACGAGGAACATTTTGGTCATGTGAATCAGGATGACGGTTTTCTGCATGTGACGAAAAATGCCTCGTATGTATCTGGAGAAAAAGGTGTAAAGAAGTTGGGAGAAACAAAGAAACGTATTTATTGTGACTGCTATAAGCCGAAATCACGTCTTCTTATTTTTGGTGCTGGTGATGATGCAAAACCATTAGTATCACTTGCTGACCAAAGTGGCTTCATAGTTGATTTAGCGGATTGGCGTGAAGCATTTTGCGATAAGCAGCGTTTTCCTGAAGTCCGGCATTTCTATGTTGGTTTTCCGAATGAATTACAGCAACAGCTAAAACTGAAATCTTCTGATTTTGTCATTCTATTAACCCACAATTTTCAGCGAGACAAAGAACTATTAGCCTTCCTTAAGAACGAGCCGCTGCGATATTTGGGTATATTGGGATCTGCCAAGCGAACAAAAAGATTGCTTGGTGGACAGGAGGCCCCTGCGAATTTATTTTCGCCAATCGGATTAACGATTGATGCAGAAGGTCCAAACGAAATAGCAGTCAGTATAGTCGCGGAGTTAATTCAGCAACGGAAAAAACAATGGAGTGAAGAGGTATCGATTCGTGAAACCAGTTAATGTAACAGGAGTACTTTTAGCGGCGGGAAACAGTAAACGTATGGGTGAAAGTAAACTGCATTTACCAATTGGCGAAAGCACAGTAGGAAGTGAATCATTGCTGAAAGCATTGTCTTCACATGTGGACACAGTCCTTGTTGTAGTGCAGCAACAAGATTGTCTCGATTGGATGACAGAAGAAGTGAAAGTGCAACAGGATAAATTCCAAATTGTACGTTGTAAGAAAGCTTGTCTCGGTCAATCCTATTCTATTAAAGCAGGGATTCGGCAGGCGAAACAGGATCAGGCGGATGGAGCCGTAATCATGTTAGGAGATCAGCCCTTTCTGCAAGTGGATATTATTAATGATCTGGTGGATACTTTCAGGGCAAATCTAGAACGCCATTTAGATGTTCAATATATCGCTGCTAGTTACGCAGATATATTGCAGCCACCTATTTTGTTCCGATCCGCCTTGTTTAAAAGTCTGTTAAGTATTCAAGGTGACCAGGGAGCAAGATCGATTCTGAAGGCCATACACCATCAGGGGGACCGGAAACAATATCGCGATTGGAAGAGTTTTTATGATATCGACACGAAGGATGATTATCAATGGGCAAAGAAATTGGTGGAGAAACATTAACAGAACCATCTGTAGTTAAAGTATGGAAGCCGGCAAGTATAGAGGAAGCGGCTATGATAAAAAGACGAAGGAAGCAAAGTGCTGCCTATATTGCCGGTGGTACGTTGCTTCAATTACAAAAAGAACAAGGCACGCCACTTCCTTCCCACTTGATTCGGCTTGATCAATTAACGACATTTTCAAACATTGAGGATAAAGAAGACAGCGTCGAAATTGGCGCTTTTGTAACATTAGCAGAATGTGTACAACATCGATGGTTTGAAGGGCAAGCCAGGCTGCTGCAGGAAGCTGCTAATGGGGTAGCTTCCCCTGCTGTCAGAAATAGAGGTACGATTGGCGGGAATATCGCTTACGGTATTGGCGATACTATCCCGGCTCTGTTGGCGCTTGATTGCGATATTACCTGGATGGACGAAGAACAGAAGCTTACGACTTCTTTATGGTATTTTTTGCAGTATGCTCGAAAGGAAATGGCGTTGATTCTATCTATTCAGATTCCAAAGCAATTATCCAGTGCGAAACGGCACGCCTTTTATCAAAAAGTGGGTAGGCGTGAATCGTTTATTCCTTCCTTAGTTACCGCAGCAATTGTTTGTGAAAGGAATTATCGAGGGGAAATCGATCACATCCGGATGGCGGTTGCAGGGGGAAGCAGTCAACCGGTTCGATTAGAGAACTGTGAGGCATATTTAATTGGGCAGACTGTCACGACGCAATGTCTTGATGAGCTTCATGAACGGATCATGGATGAATTTTTGCCTGCTTCAGACCCGTTTGTTTCAAAGCAGTATAAGCAAATCGTTGCTGCTAATCTGATGACAGCAGAATTGGCCAAGTTTATAGAGAAATAGAGGTGTGAGGATGTATCAGAACAGAGAAAGAATCAGACAGGATGGAAAGGGTAAAGTCACTGGAACATTAAAATATTTAACGGACTTAACATGGCCAGATATGTTATATGGCAAAATATTAAGAAGTCGTTACCCGCATGCGGAGATTGTATCTATTTCTACAGAAAAGGCGGAGAGATTACCTGGTGTCAAAGCTGTAATCACGCATCGGGATGTTCCGGGACTAAATCGATTTGGTATCGTGACTCCTGATCAGCCCGTTCTATGTGAAGATATCGTACGTTATGTTGGTGATGCGATAGCAGCGGTAGCAGCAGATTCGTTAGAGATTGCTACGCATGCACTCGATTTAATTGAAGTGGAATATAAAAAACTGCCTGTATTGGATTCCCCTGAAAAAGCATTAGAGAGTAATGCTCCGCTTTTGCACCCTGATGGCAATATATTGCACATGGCAAATTATCATACAGGGGATATCGACCAAGGCTTTGCAAACTGTGAAGTGGTCGTGGAAGAAACCTATCAACTCCCAAGACAGATGCATGCGTATATGGAAACAGAAGGTGGCGTCATTGTACCGGAAGAGCATGGTGGTGTAACGGTCTACGTCGGCACGCAACATGGCTATAAGGACCGTTTTCAATTATCAAGAATTTTAAATATCGAAGAAGAAAAAATCAGAATTGTTTCGAGTCCGATGGGTGGTTCCTTTGGAGGAAAAGATGAGTTGAATGTCCAGCCGTATGGTGTGCTGTTGGCGTTAAAGACGGGGATTCCTGTGAAAATTCATCAGACAAGAAAGGAATCGGTTATCTCCGGTTTAAAACGGCATCCGATGAAAATAACGATGAAAACGGGTGTAGATAAGACAGGGAAATTGTTAGCGCACAAAGTAGATATTTTGGCAGATACAGGAGCCTATGCAACGCTAGGTCCTGCCATATTGGATTTTGCGGTAGAACATGCTACTGGACCTTACCGGTTTGAACATGTGGCGGTGGAAGGTGTTTCTGTCTTTACCAATAACGGCGTATCAGGTGAGTTCAGAGGGTTTGGTGGTAACCAGGTGACGTTTGCGCTCGAAGGACAAATCGATCGTTTAGCTGCTAAATTACAGATCGATCCAATCGAATTCAGAAGAAAAAATGTAAGGAAAACAAATGATCCTGGACCGATGGGGCATCGGATTGTGGCAACTAATGGTGCATCACAGGTGCTGGAGCATATCGATGCACACAGGCAGAAACAGCAGAAGGTGGTAAGTGAGATCGATGATTACAAAGTGCGAGGAATGGGCATTGCTGTTTCCATGCACGGTGGTGGTTTAGGCTATGGAAGACTCGATCCATCAGGTGGTCAACTGACATTAGCCGATGATGGCAAAATCGAAATAGCATTCGGATTTGAAGAAGCGGGTCAGGGTATTATTAATGTGATTGAAACGATCACGACGGAAGAATTGGGAATCACCGCGGAAGATTTGCGTATTTTAATAGGGGATACTAAAAAGGTACCATCATCGGGTTCGACCACTGCTTCACGTGGCACCAGTATGGTATGGCATGCAGTGAAGTTGATGAAGAACGATTTTCAAAAAACGTTGCTCGATCAAGCGGCCGCACTTACCGGTCTGTCAAAAGAAGTATTGGAACTTGGTCCAGGTGGTGTATTCCAGCATACGCCTTTTCGTGAAAGAGTGATAGATTATCAGAAGCTTGCAAGTACAGTTTCTAAACCCATTTTGGTTTCAACGCAATTCGATTTCCCAACTACGCCGGATGCTGTTGATGGCGGCCATTATTTATATACCTTTTCCTCGACTTTTGCCCAACTAGAGATTGATTTGTTAACAGGCAAAGTTTCGGTGATTGATTTAGATCAGGCGGTAGCGGCAGGTCCTGTTGTCAGTATGAAAGGCTATACCGGGCAAATTGAAGGCGGGGGAGTTATGTCTTTAGGGTATGCTTTAATGGAAGAAGCGGTCATGAAGGAAGGAAAATATATTACAGAAAACTTGGATGGTTACTTGATTCCTGGTATACGAGATGTCCCGTTTTCTATGGAGGTTACGGCAATTGAAGAATTAGAAAAAGACGATCAATTTGGTCCTCGTGGTGTAGGCGAAATTGGAACGGTTGCTGTAGCACCGGCGATTGCCAAAGCGATCCATGATGCGATTGGTTATTTTCCGAATAAGTTGCCGATATCTTCTGAGGAAGTATTAATGGCGATTAAAGCTGGGGGAACGAGCATGGAACGAAGTAAAGCAATTCCAGTAGAAGAAACAGGGTGTGTCAAGGAGACCATTACCTTTTCGTTGAATCAAAAACAAGTAGACATAGAGGTTGACGCTACCATGCGCTTGACGGATATCATCCGAAATCAGCTAGACCGGACAGGAACGAAGCTGTCTTGCGGAATTGGCAGGTGTGGGGCGTGTTCCGTCATCATAGATGGCAATCTAGCAAACTCCTGCCTCGTCATGGCGTATCAAATAGAAGGGGCGACTATTTCGACGATAGAAGGAATTTGGGAGGAGGAGTCGCTTCACCCGATCCAGCAGGCGTTTCTGGAAGAGGGCGGATTCCAATGCGGCTATTGTACACCAGGAATGATCATGGCAACCAAAGCATTACTAGATCAAGAAACTGATCCATCCGATGAACAGATTAAAACGGCGTTGTCTGGTAATTTGTGTCGATGCACGGGATATGGTGGGATTATTCGTGCGGTGAAGAAGGCGCAGACGATGATAAGATGAAAGATGGGACAGTAGACAAAGAAGCTTCGAATTGTTTGTAGCTTAATAGTTGTTCTGAAATCTAGTAAAGGTAACGCTAAGGGTTCGTAAAGTTCAACAGCTGGTCTGGATCTTTAGTGCAGTATTAGTTTCCCTAGTAAGCTCGATTGAAACGTATTTTGTATAACTTTTGTATCAATATTTGTGCTTGACTTATTGTTGTTTGTGGGTTTTGGAAAAGAAAAACACCCTATTTAATTGTTTAGGGTGTCAGGAAGAGGAAGAAAGGCGTCGGAAGTCATGCTGTTATATACTTGTTTGCCTTTGCTGAATGTTTGCACAACATGACAGGGGAAACGATAGTTCATATAGATACTTTGCTTGTGTCGTGCGTAATAATTATCATTTGAAATGATAGTTTTACGCTCAAAATCGATAATGGTAAAGTCGGCATCAAAACCAGCAGCTATCATTCCTTTTTGTTTTAAGTTAAAGCGTTGTGCTGGATTGCTGGCCGTCCATTTGGCAATTCGATAAAAAGGAATTTGGTTTTCTATTGCTAACTTTAGCATGGAAAGTAAGGTAAACTGACCGCCGCTTATTCCTCCCCAGGCACTAAACAGGTCGTGATGTGTGGGATCTTTTAATGAATAAGGGGCGGGTGAATGATCGGATGCTACAATATCAAATTTATTGTCTGCCAGTAGTGCTATTAATTTCTGTCTTTCCTGTTCTGCTCGGAGTGGTGGTGCACATTTGGCAACAGCTCCTTTTGTTAGCAAATCCTGATGGGAAAATAATAAATAATGAGGGCAGGTTTCGACTGTAACATCGATTCCGCTTTGTTTAGCTTCCAAGATTTTGTCTACGGCACGTGCACTGCTGATATGCACGAAATGAAGGGAACAGCCTGTAAGTTCAGCATAATATAATGCACGCTGTACCGCTTCAACTTCTGCTATGATCGGTCTCGATGCAAAATAGTCATCAGCCGTCCGTTTGTTTAGGGCTATTTTCTCGGAAACTAGAAAATTAGTGATTGTTTTGCTTTCTGCGTGTAATGCCAGAATCTTTCCTAAACGAGCAATTTCTTTCATTCCTTCTAGTAACGTCATGTCGTCTGCAGCTTCAAACTCTTCATTGCCAGATTCAGATATAAAGGCTTTATAACCAATCACTCCCGCTTCTGCTAACACTTCTAGGTTATCGATGTTACCTGGAACAAGTCCGCCCCATAAGCGATAATCGATCAAAGACTTTTCTTTGGCGATGCTGTTTTTTTGGCGAAACGCAGCTAATGTGGTGGTCGAAGGGATTCCGTTTAGCGGCATATCAAAAAAAGTAGTCATCCCTCCGGCAGCAAGCATCTTGGATCCTGATGTAAATCCTTCCCAATCTGTTCGCCCTGGTTCATTTAAATGAACATGCACATCTATTGCACCAGGAAATACATAGTTTTCTTGGAGATCTTCTATCTGTGCTGCTGTACCAGAAATGGAGTCAGCGATGCACACGAACTTCCCATCTTTTATCGCAATATCTTGTTTTTGTACACTCTCTGGGAGCACGATATGGCCATTTCTAAGAATTACATCATAATCAGTATTCATCTTATTCCACCTTTTGTATCGTTTTCTGCCTCAAACGGACAGGACGGAAGTAGCAGCCTGTTCTGTGTAATATTCCAAAGCAGCTACGGTTGCTTTTCCTGCGTGAATGGATGCGCCGTGCTGCAGGAGTACCGCTTCCAGTGCGCCAAGTACAAATAAGATATTTTCTTTTCGGCAGCTGTACCCCATCGTACCGATACGCCATATTTTTCCTTCTAACGGTCCAAAGGATTTGGCGATTTCAATTCCGAATTGATCCAGCAGTGTGGATCGTACGAATTCAGGGTCAATACCATCCGGAACCTCCACACACGTAACGGTTGGCAATTTGGATTGGGCCTCTCCAAATAAGGTTAATCCCATTGCTTCTAAACCTGTTATTAACGCTTGTTCGTGATACAAGTGCCTGCGAAAACGTTGATCTAATCCTTCTTCTAGGATTATACGCAGTCCTTCTCTTAAGGCATACAGCATGGAAGTTGCTTCAGTATGATGGTTTAACCGACGAGGCCCCCAATAATCTTGCAGCATACTGATATCAAAATAATTACTCTTAATGAAATGATGTTTTCTGGCTAATTCCAATTGTTGATCTTCTTCGGTTGAAATACCACGTTCCACTTTCTTGCGTGCTTGAATGACTGCTTCAACTCGGTTGTTGTAAGTAATTGGTGCTAATCCGGACGGGACAGAGATGCATTTCTGTGTACCTCCAATCATCGCGTCGATCATCCACTCATCCACTTTAATCTCTACTCCGCCAATAGAAGCTACTGCGTCAACGATTAGAAGGGAATCATGCTTGCGGCATGTTTTTCCGATCTGGTCAATCGGCTGCATGCATCCTGTTGATGTTTCTCCATGAACAACCGCCACTATTTTAGGCTTTATCTCTTCGATTTTTTGTTTAATGGTCTCTTGCTTGAAAATAGTTCCCCATTCGCATTCAATTGTATGGACATTTGCTCCGTATCGCTCACAAATTTCGGTAAGTAAATAGCCGAATCGTCCAAAGATTGGTACTAACACCGTATCATCAGGTTCGATGACACTGCATAGGACGGCTTCAATACCGGACCTTGACGTACCATCCACAGGGAAAGCCCACTGATTTTTGGTTTGAAAAAGGGACCTAAGCATTTCCATGACTTCATTCATGATCGTGGTGAATGATGGGTCGAATTGTCCGACAATCGGATTACTCATCGCTCGCAGCACACGCGGATCTACTTCGACGGGACCTGGTGTCATAATCGTACGAATTGGTGTAGATAAGTCTGTATATTGCATCTCATTATTCCTCCTTAAGCATAGGCTAACTCGTACAAATAATCGACTAATATTCGTACGCCATTTTCTAAATCTTCTTTTTTAGTACATTCTTTCGGAGAATGGCTGATCCCTTTATCGCTTGGGACAAATAACAGCGCAGTCGGACAATATTCCCCGAATACTTGCGCATCATGACCGGCACCACTGGCAAGCGAGCGATAGGATATATTATTTGCTATTGCTGTTTTCTTAGATAGTAATGTCAGTTTCGGATCCATTGAGACTGGTTTAACTTCCATCCAGGGCTCCATGCTTATATACATACCAAGCTCTTCGGCACTAGATAAAAAATAAGAGCGGAACTCTGTGCAAAATTGATCGAGTACGCTGTCGTTATAATGGCGAACATCTAATGAAAATTCCGCTTCGCCAGCAATTACGTTCGGCACATTTGGTTTTACCTGTAATTTGCCTACCGTCACGACCAAATCAGGATCCACTCGTTTGGCAGTTTCGGTCAGGTAATGAATATATCTGGAGGCAAGACATAATGCATCTTTTCGAAAAGGCATTGGCGTTGTACCAGCGTGATTACTTTCGCCTGTAATCTGTACGGTGAACCTTCTCTGGCCGACGATATGGTCGACAATACCTAACGATTGTTTGCTTTGTTCCAGTACAATACCTTGCTCAATATGCATTTCAATGAATGCATCTATATCTGTCCGATGTGGTGATTGATAAGTGAGCGGATCGAAACCTGCATTTTTCATCGCAGTTGTGAATAAAACGCCATTTGCATCGGCTATCTGTTGGGCATCTGTCAGGCTGTATTTTCCGGTAATACTGCCAGATCCCCAAAAAGTTAGTGGGAAGCGGCTGCCTTCCTCTTCACACAGCGACACGACCTCAATTGTTTTTTTCGGCAGACCATATTTTTGATAAAGTATTTGGGTAGCGAGGAAACTGGCGACAATGCCGTACGCCCCATCATATTTTCCGCCTTCGATCACTGTGTCGATATGAGACCCCGTTAGAATGACGTTCTGGTTATCGGAGGTTCCTTTTAATTTTCCGAAGAGGTTTCCGATGCTGTCGAAGGAGGTGATGAGTCCATTTGTCTCCATCAATTCCTTCAGGGCGTTCTGTGCATCCTTCCATGCTTGAGAGTACAGTAAACGGTTAGTCCCACCTGTTTCTGACATGCCGAATGAGGAAATCCAATGTACTAATGCTTCTACATCTTCTATGTTGTAAGCATCCATTTCTGTTTTTGTAATCAATGAGCAACACCTCGGTTTCTGTGTAACAATTCCTTTCATGTTATGAATAAGTTTACCAACAGAATTCCATTTCTTCATTAGCAATACTGTCATATTTACTTACAACTTTTGTGCAAAAAGACTAAATGCATTGTAATATCAATGGTATAACGAGATGGATGAGGAGATGGCTTACATGCAGGTGTCAGATGTGATCAAAGTACCTACTTTAGAAGGTTGCACAATTATTGCAGGAGAAAGTGGCTTAAACCGTGAAGTGCTTTATGTGAACATGATGGACGCGCCGGATATAGCACAATACTTAAAGCCGAATGAACTGCTGGTAACGACTGCTTATCATTTGAAAGATCAGCCAGCATTACTTGAGGAATTAGTGCAGCAAATGCATGAACAAGGTTGTGCAGCGCTCGGTATTAAAACAAAACGCTTTTTGTCAGAAATTCCGAAACAAGTAATTCAACTGGCTAGACAGTGCTCATTTCCAATTATTGAAATCCCTATGCAAAGTTCATTAGGTGATATTGTTAATCAGATATTAAGTAAAATATTAGATAAACGAACAAACGAGTTGATCTCTGCCATTGATGTACACCGACAATTCTCGGAACAAATTATGAGTGGTAAGGGGATCGATAAATTATTGACAAGTCTGTCAAATATGGTGAATGACCCTGTTATTCTACTTGATCAGTATTCAAAACCGATCGCGGCATCCATTTATAATCGACAAGCTAATACGATTGTAGAAAATTTGTACGTGAAGGACATTGTAGCGTCTTTTCCAGATACCAGTTTCTTTAGTTTCTCTACCATACATGATCAGCAAACATACTCTGTTTTTATGGTATATACCCATAACAAAAAAGCGGGCTATCTACTAATACTTGGAGAAATATTTCCTGGTGACCATGCGACCATGCTGACGATTGAGCAGGCAACCAATGTTATTTCCTTTGCGCTAATGAAGGAGAATGCTTTAACACAGTATTCACGCAGAGTGAAGAATGAATTTTTTTATAATTTTACGGAAGGTTTGTTTACTTCCGATGAAGAGATTATGAATCGTGCCAAGGAATTTTCGGTTGATACGAGTAAACATTATATTTGTGCCGCTGGAAAAATGGAAGGCATGGACAGAATGTTTGGCAGTTATACACAGAATCAATTAGAAATGGATGAAATCTATCAATATATTGAAGAGGAGTTAGTCAGTTTATCTTTATCTACCCACTTGTTTACGCGAGGAGATATGTGTATTTTTTTATTTGGCAAAACGGATTATGACCTTGAGATTATTTCTTCCCTCGAAATCATTCAGGAGAAAGTCGAGCTGCGGTTCGATCAGACCTTATCATTTGGTGTCGGTAATCTCGTTCGTGATTTTCTCCATGTGAAGGATAGCTTTAAAGAAGCAATGGATGCCCTTGAAACAGGTAGACTGGCAGGGAAAAAAGGATTTATTCAAAGCTATAAGACGAAGGATGTACTAGAACTGATTCGGATCATGCCAAAAGAAGATTTGCTCGAATTCTATGATAATGTGCTGCACCCTTTAGTAACCGATCAAGAGGATGATACATTACTGCATACAATATTCGTATATCTAGAAGCGCATTGCCAGATTTCGGAGACAGCAAAGCGTCTGTTTGTTCATCGGAATACGGTCGTCTATCGTTTAGAAAAGTGTGAAGAATTATTAGGCAGGAGTCTTAGTGATCCTGATACGAGCCTGCAAATCAGACTTGCGTTACGTATTAAGAAAGTATTAGGCATATAAATATTATAAAAAATGCCAAAAAATAGAAGGATAATTAGAGAAGATAAACAATGACTTGTACGTTTTATCCTATTACAATATGTATAACGTGTACCAAGGCAATGTCAGTATTATCTTGGACGCCTTGATAGGATACAGATTATAGGGGGTATGGTCATGAATTTAGAAGAATTAAATGCGATGGATAATGACTCGTTTGTGGAGGCGTTGGGATCTATTTTTGAACACTCCCCTTGGATAGCCAAAAAAGCCGTCGATGCCAGGCCGTATCATTCGGTGCATGATTTGCATCAACGAATGGTAGATGTAGTGCGGGAGTCAACGAAGGAAGAAAAGCTGGAATTAATCAGATCCCATCCTGACCTTGGTGACCGAATTAAAATGAGTATGGATTCGGTTAATGAGCAAAAGGGTGCAGGGTTAGATCAGTTGGATGAGCAGGAATTCAAAAAGTTTCAAGCACTTAATTTTCAATACAAGACAAAATTTGCATTTCCTTTTATCGTATCGGTGAGAGGAAAAACAACAGATGAAATATATCATATAATGTGTGACCGGATTGCATTAGAACCTTCATTGGAATTTGATCGAGCTTTATCGGAGATCTATCAAATAGCAAGATTACGATTGGAAGAGAAAATAGTGTAGAGGAGCTTCATTAATATGGTCTTAACAACTCATATATTAGACGTAGCGAACGGTAAACCAGGAAACGGCATAGAGATCGATCTATTCATTTGGAAAGGGGAGCAGCGTGTATTTCTGAAATCAGTTGTGACTAATCAGGATGGGCGTGTTGATCAACCGTTGCTCATGACAGAAGAATTAGAAGCCGGTCAATACGAATTCTGCTTTTATACAGGAGCCTATTTCCGGCAAACGCAATCTGATCAACAAGCGTCACCTTTTTTAGAAACAATTCCTGTTCGATTTTATATCCACAACGCAAACGAACATTATCATATACCATTAATCATTTCACCATGGAGTTATCAAGTATACAGAGGAAGCTGAAACAACACGGGAATGTTCCCGTGTTGTTTTTATTAGGAGGAAAGAAAGTATAAAATCACTGTCATAGAGATGTACTATAGAAGTAGAACAAAATTTTAAAAAATTGGCTACCTATAATATGGATTATGTAAAGTGGAACAGTTTGTATTGCTAAATGGTAATTTTGATATATTTTATCTGCTTTGCAAAGCTCCGGAAATATGCTCCGCGTCCTGTGGGCACGGCTTCAGTTAGGCTACTACTTGAACAAATTCTTTGCTGCCTTGTGACGAGGAAGCTCACTTCGAAGTGACACTTGCAGACACAGGCACAGACTAAGTGGATCTTCAACTCGCGCTGAGGCATGAGGAGTCTCCGCATATTTCTACGCTAAAGGGACGTTCTGCAACAAAAGGAACAGCTAAAAGCAGGGGTCCTAGTCATTGTGTTATTCATACAGTTGCTGTTATATATACAGCGATCAAATATGCTAGCTCTTACAAAAATTGTAGAATCCCTATCCTAGCGTAGGCCAACCACGGAGACTCCCGCGGGACATGCAGGTGCTGAAGATCCACTTTGTGAAGTGCCCTTCTTCACAAAGTTAGCTTCAGCCGTGCCCCGCAGGACGCGGAGTGGTTGGCAGAAGCGGTATTCAAGCACATTAAATATCTCAATATGGATGCTTGGTTAGTAATGGTTAGTTTACATAATCCATATTATAGGTAGTTGTATATTATTTATGTTAGTTAGGACCGGGTGGGCTTTCCCGGTTTTTCTTATGCTAACTATCAAGATTACCACAATGTGAAAATCGGTTACACTTTACACAATTTGTATTAACGGAGTGGTCGGTTTTTTTGGTTGGAATTCGGGGTAAAGTCCTATACAAAGAGATGAATGAGGAGGAGAAATGATGAAGGATGCTTTTTCCAAAGGAATTACATTAGGCTTAGGTATGGCAGCTTCGAGTAAGGAGCAGGGCGAGAAAGTAATGAATGAACTGCTGAAAAAAGGAGAAATCACAAGGGAAGAATCGGACCATGTTTTTGCCCAATGGAAGCAAAAAGGGGAAGAAAGCAAACAGCAAGCAGACGAGAAAATCAAGCAACAGTTAAAACAATGGTTAACAGAATTGGAGGTGGTAACCAAAGAGGAAGTAACAGAATTAGAACAACGAATCATTCAATTGGAAAACAGAGTGCGTGAATTAGAGGAGAAATAATCGAAAAGGAAAACTTCGAAAAAGGGGGGATATTTATTTTTCGCAAACGAATGCGCCACCTGCAACGCTATCGTGAAATAGCTGTCGCTTTTTCGCGTAATGGCTTCGGTTATATTGTGAAAGGATTGGGACTTGATCAGTTATTCACATTGCCACGTCGTGTCTTTGTGAATCGCGACCAGGATGTGAAGCAAGGCAAAACGACCGGTCAACGAATCCGTGCTTTTTTAGAAGAACTAGGTCCGACTTTTATCAAAATGGGACAGATGCTCAGTACGAGACCTGATATAATTCCGAAAGAAATCATACAGGAATTAGAACAATTACAAGACCAATTGCATCCTATTCCTTTTGCTGAGGTGGAAGCCGTGTTGCAAAAGGAGTTAGAGGATCCGGTTAAGAAGGTTCTTAAGGAAATTGATCCTGAACCGATCGGTGTCGCATCGATTGGTCAAGTACATCAAGCTGTTCTGCTATCAGGTGAACGAGTAGCTATTAAAGTGCAGCGGCCCAATATAGAAAAGAATATACATACGGACCTGGAAATTTTGCACGAGTTAGCGAAAAGGGCTGAAAAGAGACTGGCTTGGGCGTCACGCTACCAGCTTATCGATATGGTGGAGGAGTTCTCCAAATCAATAGAGGCAGAATTAGACTTTGTCAGTGACGGAAGAAATGCCGATTTAATGGGTCAACAGTTTAAGGACAACCCGAACATCGTTATTCCACAGGTGTATTGGCAGCATACTACAGAAAAAGTACTGACGATGGAGTATATCGCTGGCTGTAAGATGAATGATGTGGAGCATCTGAAAAAAGAAGGATACCAGCCGGAACAATTAGCGGAGCACCTTGTCCAAACGGTTTTTCATCAAATTTTCAAAGACGGATTTTTCCATGCCGATCCCCACAGTGGTAATCTGACGGCGTTACCAGGGAATCGCATTGGATTGTTCGATTTTGGTATGGTGGGACGGCTCTCGCAGGAAATGAAGAAGCACTTAGCTTCTCTTGTTATTGCACTGATCAAGCAAGATACGGATGACATGATACGCGCCATCAAAAAAATGGGTGCCGTGCCCGAACAAATAAACATCCACGAATTAAAAGGTGATATTGAACAAGTCAATATTAAATATTATGGCGTGTCTTTAAGTGATATCAGTTTAGGGGAATCTGTTACTGAATTGTTAACTGTTGCTAATAAACATAAGATCCGGATTCCAACGGACTTAACGATGATTGGGAAAACATTATTGTCACTTGAAGGAATCATCGAACAGCTTCATCCAGAACTGAGTATTATGGATGCGGCCGAGCCATTTGGCCGAGAATTAATTAAAGAAAGGTACCATCCGAAACAGATAGCTGAAGAAATATTTGATCAAATGCATGAATATGGCGAGATCGTTCACGACATGCCACAAATAGTTCAAGAGCTGGCCAATATGGTGAAACAGCGAAAAATGCCGATTGAGATTTCCATTCCGGAAGCAAAATCTTTTTTCTCCAAGCTGGATCGAGTCAGTAATCGTCTATCCTTCAGTATTGTTCTGCTTTCCTTCAGCTTAATTATGGTGGGGCTGATTATTGGTTCTGCATTAGGAAGGCAGACTTCTTTGTTATGGGATATTCCAGCGATTGAAATTGGTTTTGTGATTGCTATGCTTATGTTCGCCTGGTTAATTTATTCGATATTTCGATCAGGACGCTTCTGACGGCAGATAGCTCGTTAAGTTGTCCAAATTTGTAAAATTTTATGTTTTATCATCGAATCAAATGGGAAAAAGCTTTCTGAAATAAATAATAAAAACTTTCCATAAGGAGGAATAGACGTTGACACGAAATAACAGCAAAAAAGAGCAATTAGAACAATATACGACCGATGACCGCAAGAAGAAGATGACCACCAATCAAGGTGTGAGAGTATATGAAGATGAATTTTCGTTGAAAGCAGGAAAACGTGGCCCTACCTTAATGGAAGATTTTCATTTCAGAGAGAAGATGACGCACTTTGACCATGAACGAATTCCAGAGCGTATTGTACATGCTCGTGGCTTTGCCGCTCATGGTGAGTTTCAAGTATATGAATCAATGAAAAAATTTACGAAAGCTGACTTTTTGCAAGACCCGTCTAAAACAACCCCTGTTTTTGTTCGGTTTTCTACAGTTGCAGGCAGTAAAGGGTCAGGAGAATTAGCGCGTGATGCTCGCGGCTTCGCGACAAAATTCTATACCGATGAAGGAAATTATGATCTTGTGGGTAATAATATACCGGTCTTTTTCATCCAGGATGCAATGAAGTTTCCTGATTTAATCCATGCAGTGAAGCCGGAGCCGCACAATGGTATCCCGCAAGCTGCTTCTGCACACGATACGTTTTGGGATTTTGTCGCTAATAATCAAGAATCGGCTCATATGGTAATGTGGACGATGTCAGACCGTGCCATTCCACGAAGCTTCCGAATGATGGAAGGCTTCGGTGTGCACACCTTCCGTTTTGTGAATGCTGAAGGTAAGTCCCATTTTGTAAAATTCCACTGGAAGCCAGTTCTTGGTACTCATTCTGTGGTATGGGATGAGGCACAAAAAATTAACGGGAAAGACCCGGATTTTCACAGAAGAGACTTATGGGAATCCATTGAAAATGGAGATTACCCAGAATATGAGCTCGGTGTGCAGATGATCCCGGAAGAAGATGAATTTAAATTTGATTTTGATGTACTAGACCCGACAAAACTGTGGCCAGAAGAAGAAGTGCCGGTGCAGTTGATTGGCAAAATGACCTTGAATCAAAATGTTGAGAATGTATTCGCGGAAACAGAACAAGTTGCCTTCCACCCTGGACATGTCGTGCCAGGTATTGATTTCACTAATGACCCACTACTACAAGGTCGACTGTTCTCTTATACCGATACCCAGTTGATTCGTTTAGGTGGACCAAACTTCCATGAACTGCCGATTAATCGACCGGTTTGTCCGTTCCATAATAATCAGCGTGATGGTTATGGAAGGCATACGATCAATAGCGGACCTGTCAGCTATCATAACAACTCAATGGCAGACAATACGCCACAGACTTCAACAGAAGAAGAAGGCGGCTATAAGCATTATCAGGAGAAAGTGGATGGACATAAGATTCGTGCCCGCAGCGAAAGCTTTGAAGATCATTTCACACAGGCTACGCTTTTCTGGAACAGTATGAGTGCTGCAGAGAAACAACATTTAATCAATGCCTTCAGCTTTGAATTAGGCAAAGTAGAAAGCAAATCTATCCAGCAGCAAGTCATTGATATGTACGCTAATGTCAGTACCGAATTAACGCAAGAAGTGGCAAAAGCGATTGGAGCACAAATTCCTGAGGAAAAAGAGATAAATATTACGAAATCATCTCCTGCTTTAAGTCAACAAAATACGGTACATTCGGTTTCTACCCGAAAAGTTGGTGTTATTGTTGGAGAAGGATTTAAAGGAAAAGAAGTACAGGAAGTAGTAAATGATCTTAAGATGAACAACATTCATGTAGAATTTATAAGTAACCAATTAGGCACAGTGAATGGAACTGACAATATTGTGTACGAAATGGATCACACTTTTCTAACAGCAGATTCCGTCTTGTTTGATGCAGTACTAGTTGCTGGTGGTGACGAGGAAAATAAAGCATTCTATAAACAAGCAGCATTGCTTTTACATGAGGCCTATTCTCACCTTAAACCAGTTGGTGCTCTTAACATTGGTGAAGAACTTCTGAAGGTGGACGATATGAAGGATAGTGAAGGTGTTGTGCTAGAATCTTTCTGTAAAGATTTCACTAAACAGTTTATGGAAGCTATCGCTGTCCATAGACATTGGAATCGTGAAGTCGTTTAAGAAACAATATAGTAAACAAAAAGCGTTTGAACATTATATTCAAACGCTTTTTGATTTTAATTTACAAAACAATAGAATGGAACAAATCCTGAAACAAGCATAAAGAAGAAATGTGGGGCAATAGCGTAACAAAACGAAGAACCAAATCATAAACGATTTGGTCCGTGAATTAGTATGCTTTTTTATGGAAGTGTGACGCTAGTTTCTCCCTTTTTAAGAACATTTACGACTTTAATTTATTTAACAAACTTACTTTTCCACTACCTTGACAGTTTGAGCAAGCAAACTCTCCTTCGCCACCACATGTTTCACATTTGTGAACACCGTAGTCAAATCCTTCTCCCGAACAATTCGGACAACGCTTTAATCCTTGACCATTACAGTTCTTACATTTCACAACAAAAACCTCCTTTGTCCTTTAACGGAGCTTCTACGAGCAAGTTGCGAGTGATGTAGCCTGTTTATCGCATCACGCCCCTACTGCATTAATATTTATAAAATTTATTAATGCCAAAATTAGATGAGAATGATGTAAACGATTTTTGTCTGGGGATTTAGTAAATGATGTTTGTGCTACATCATTCTATGAATCACTTTATTGATACATACCACCATTTCCATAAATTTAACCATTGATAATGATCGTTTAATAATCTGTTATGAAATTGTAATAAAACCTTAAAAATGGAAGCTTATAATACGGATTATGTAAAGTGGATCTTCAGCTCGCACTGATTCCACGGGAGCCTCCGCATATTTCCTCCGCTTTAGGAAGTGTTATAACGTATAGAACAGTCAAAAGCAGTGGTTCTAGGCATTTATGTTATGAATACAAATGCTGTTATTTATAGATGCGCTCCATTTGCTAGCTCTTACAAAAGTTGTAGAGTACCTATCCTAGCGTAGGCCAAGTACGTAGAATCCCGCGGGATTGTGCAGGTGTTGAAGATCCACAAAGTCTGCATCTGTGTCTTCTAGTATCGCTTCGAAGTGAGCTTCCTCGGTGCAAGGCAGCAAAGAAGTAATTCGTGTAGTAGCCTAGCTTCAGCCGTGCCCCGCAGGACGCGAAGTGGTTGGCCGGAGCGGTCTCCCAGCACATAAATAATTTCAAAATTACCACCAAGTTGACATAATCCGTATTATAGGTAGCTTCAATATACTTAAGTAAAGGTGTGTATAGTCTGGTTTTTCTTAAATACGGCGTTCGTTAAATGATCGTAAGCGAACGCTGGCATGGTGATTAATCAAAATCGATTTAATCTTATCGAATTGGTGGTGAATAACGGCTTCGTATAATTGTTCATTAACTTTAACGGCGGAGTAGTGAGTTTGCTGCGGATTGAGATTATAGTTAATGACACCGACGAGATAAGATGTTTCATGATTCTTAGCAATGAGTTGCACCATCGCACTATTATTTGCAGCTTCAATAAGGGTTTGAATAAAGAGCTGAGAATGTGTCACATACAACGTATAATCGTTAACTGCCTTTGCTTGTTTTTGTATCTGAAGGTGATGCTGCAAGGCTTCTGTATCGACGTATAAATCTTCAGGGTTTCTTGTTTCAAATGTGTATACGACCATTGCATATATTAATTCCAGCATTTCCAACATGTCTTTCCTTGCTAGTTCTTTTACTAGTATTCCTTTGTTTTTAAACGATGCAAATATTCCTTGTTCCTCCAATTTAGAAATCGCTGACCGGATTGGTGTCCTGCTCATTCCTAGTTCTTTTGCTAATTGATTTTCAGAGAGCATGTCGCCAGGTAAATATGCTCCATCTACTATTTTCTGCTTTATTTTTTCATAAGCAAGTTCAGATAATGAGGTCATAATTCGTAAGCTCCTCTTATATGTTATATTAAGTTTAATAGTATAATGCTTTTTAATCTTGTTCAATAGTATTGTTAAAAAAATGAATTTTACATTATCTTAACCTCCTGTTTATAGTAACTTCACAATAAGTGATTATAATTTTACTTGTATACAACTTGGACACAAGTAAAAAGGTAGTAAATTGTTTGGTCTATAACACGCTGAGATAAGGTAATTTTAGTAGCGATTGTTATATTTGTATTGGTAAATTCTATGGAATAATAGAAAATGAGTTAGGAGTGAGAAGATGGCAGAAGTTAAAGTGCCATTAAATGAAAAAAGAAAATTAGAAATTGAGGGAGCAATAAATTTTCGCGATATGGGAGGGTATCAAACAGGGGATGGTCGTACAGTTGTTCAGGGTAAATTCTTTCGTTCAGGTGATCTTTCCAAATTAACAGATGCAGGGTTACAGCAATTAAAACAACTTAATATATGGAAAATATGTGATTTTCGAAGTAAGAATGAAATAAGTGAGAACCCTGATCCCATCATCGAACAAGCAGAACATGTTCATATGCCAGTAATACCAAAGAATGAAAAGATTCTTGATCCTAAGCAGCAAATGGAACGCTATATGAAACTTGTGCAACAAAATCAAGGTGAACAAATGATGGTGGATTTATATTGCACGATGGTAGAACAAAAGAACGTATGGCGTGATCTATTACATCTATTAATGGATGATAATTCAGGACCATTCATTATTCATTGTACTGCTGGTAAGGATCGTACCGGGGTAGGAAGTGCACTGATTTTAAAAACGCTTGGTGTATCAGAAACTGTCATTTTAGAAGATTACGAAAAGACAAATGAAGCAATAGAGCAATTGAAACACTTAACAAAAGGTACTATACCTGCCGAATTGGAGGAGGATTTAAAAGAGAAGGTAAAAGAAGCTGGAACTGCGATGGTGTCAGCAAAAAGAATCTATATTCAAGCATATTTTGATGAGATTAATCGACTTTACGGCTCCTTCGATCATTACTTAGAAGAAGGATTAGGTATTTCCAAAGAAATGCGTCAGAAGCTACAGGATAAATATTTAGTATAATGCAATAACTAACGTTCCCCCGGGATCATAGGTGTAAACTGCCTGTGGTCCTTTTTTTATAAGTAAGGAAATAGATGCTGCGATTGAAGCAATATTTAATACACGTACCAATACAGGATGGACTACGGGTGGTCATACTGGTGAAGATGTGCCGTTTTATGCCTATGGACCAGGTTCTGATCGATTTATTGGACAGATTGATAATACCGATAATGCTACCATTATTTTTGATCTTTTGGATGAACGAAAAGGACATAAAGATCACTAATCGTTGTTTAGCCTTACATCCTGGTTTGAATTGGTATGTAAGGCTTTAACACTTTTGTGAAGGAGACTATGATGAAATATTTTTTTGGAATTGTCATTTCAATCGTGATACTGACGGGCTGTTCAGGTCAGCATCAGTCAGCAGAAGCAAATACAATAGAGGAACCTGAATATTTAGCAGATTATGTGGCCAACCCGCAGGTTCCTGATGATCGGTTATTACAGAAAGCAGGACAATCGACTACAGATGAAAAGGGCACGATTACATTAAAGAAGCTGAAACAAATGGATCAAACTTACACAATCGGTGACATGGAATTGACCATTCAAGATGTGAAACTTATCCATCTGGAACCGGATGAAAGTTTGATCGATTATTTTCACGTGTTGACACATGAAAAAACATTTGATTACATTAAGATGTTTGTAGAAATAACAAACACAGCAAAGGAAAAAAGAAAATTCGCTCCAGTGGCTCTTTTCGAAACAGATCAAGGAGAGAAGATAAGCTGGGAGAAAGACATTTATCTTGAAAGATTAAATGATACACTAGAGGGTTCTCAAAGTCGTTCAGGGAACATTGGATTTATCGTAAAAGATTCAGAACAGATCAATCAATTTCATTTCACTACCAGTACCTTATTTGATCAACAAGACAAGAAAATAGCAGAAGCGAAAAAAATCGAAATAAAATGGTAGATAATAGAATTACCAAAAGATGTAATGATGTTGAATGTTAAATAGTTTTACAAGTCGATTGTAACTTATATGGTTAAAATAGATAATAGTTACTGTAATACAAGATAAAGGTGGTGCGATAATGGTAGGCGGATTGCTAGAAGGATTAGTAACATTTTTGCAAGGATTATTAGGGATTTTATAAACTGGCATGATGGAAGCCAACCGTGAAAAAGAAAGCCTATCAATGGTAGGCTTTCTTTTATATTATAAGGGGGATAATGATCTTTCATAAGAAAAAACTGATTTCAGTGGATTGTTAAGTGCAAACTTCATGGATTGTACATTATGAAGAGGTCCATGTTCCTCCATTTATATGAATGGCTTGTCCTGTCATATAGGAAGCTTGATCAGAAGCAAGCATAACATATGGCCATGCGTGTTCGGATGGCTGTCCAGGTCGCTGAATCAGTCCATCCTGTCCAAAATTTTCTACGCCATCTTCATCGAAAGACGCAGGGATTAAAGGTGTCCATACTGGTCCAGGCGCAACGGAGTTCGCTCGGATTTTTCTCGTAAATTGTTACCCTTAGTATCAAGATAAGAAAAAACATGATTTTGCTAGTCGCAAAATCATAGAAAAAAGACCCTTAAAAAGGGTCTTTAATTTCACTTGTAAAATTAACTTTTATTTTCTTTTCGTTGACTTATCTTATTAGCAACAACAAGTATTATTGTAGCTATAACGGAAACACCTATGATATCAATGATGTTCATATTATCTGTCTCCTTTTTATCAAAATTACTCTCCAATACATCTTACACTAAACCAAGCCAAACTTGCAGCTAATCCTACTGCTCCACCTCTCACTGCATTTTTACCCACTACTTTGATAATCTGAACAGAAAGTTTTTTCCATGCTTTTTGTTCAATCAACTCATACATACCACCAGTAAGAAAACCAATACCAGTAAAATCTATAATTTTATCAGTTACACAACTTGTATAACTTTGCGTTGAAAAATCACCTGTGCTCGGAGATGTAAGTCCTGTTGGTTGTGGAACACCTACTAGATCACTCTCAGTTAGTTCTTCCCCATTAGTCATTTTAATAAACGCTTGGATGGCAGGCAATGCCTCTTCCCCAAACTTTTCAATAACCAAATCCTCATCCAATGTATATATTCCATTTTCTTCTGTAGCTGCAGTTTCAAATATGTATTCTAAATCAGCAGCAAGTTGTTTCTCTTCATTAGTCAAAGTAACCTCAGATGATTTTGCACTAGCAATAGGAGTAAAAACAGTGAACATAAGTAACACAGAACAAAAAATTAATACACCTTTTTCTGAATACTTCTTCAACATAAAACATTCTCCTCCTCAATCAAATTTATTAGTTACATATTCCAATTTATCACAAAAAAGATAATATTCCATTTTTTCTAAAAAAGTCAAAAAATTCCATTATTATAAAAATTAGTAGTACAGCTCTTTAATGACTTGATTTTACCTTTTAATCATTCTTCACTCATTTGCTAGTATTCTTTATGCTTTATTACGCCTTCAAATTCTTATTTCAGTATATTTTTGAATATATGTGTCTCTCAGGACGTCATAAACGTCCTTATTTGCCTTTTTATATTCCTGTCTAAGTAATTTCACCTAAACAAATAAAAAACCTCTCTTAAAGGTATAAAAAGTCTAAATTCAATACACGAAACAGAAAGCTACTAAAAATGTATCCAAAGGTCATTAGGTCATTCTTCTCAAAAGAAAGTTTGAAAAAAATCGATAGCTACTACAGACATTCATTTTTATCACAAAAAAGCCTGTTTTAACAGGCTTGTGTTTTTTCTGATCTTGCTAAAATTAATTTTCCTAATGGTGCACTTATACACTATATCGACTTTGGGCGATACTTCTGGTAAAGGCTGTGATAGCACCCTTCGTAGCTGAATAATCCATTAGAATACCATTTCCCCGATAAGCGTTAATGGATGACGTATTAATAATACTATCACCTGAATGCATGTGACGTACGGCTGCCTTCGTTAAATAAAATTGTGAGAAAAAGTTAGTTTGGAATACTTCCTCAAACTGTTCATTAGAAATATCCTCAATATCTTCCCGAATGTATTGCACTGCTGCATTGTTAACTAAAATGTTGATACTTCCAAAAGCATCGATTGTTTGTTCTATTAATCTTTCACAATGCTCATGGTTTTTAATATCACCTGGTAAGAGCACGCATTTTACGCCTTCTTGATCCACCATTTTTTTCGTTTCTTCTGCATCCTGGTGCTCATCTAAATAAGAGATGGCAACATTTGCACCTTCTTTGGCATAGACAATGGCAACAGCTCTGCCGATCCCGCTATCACCACCGGTAATCAGAGCAGATTTACCTACGAGTTTGTCAGAACCCTGATATTCGGTAGGCTGGTGTGGCAGTGGAATCATTTCGGATTCGATTCCGGGTTGTTTCATTTGCTTTTGTCTTGGTGTTGATCCTTTTTGCATCTCTGTTGGTTCCATGTTCTGCCTCCTATTACTCTTCTTCGGTTAATTGTGTCACATCTACTTCGAATGTGTCGGTAGATTCCTTCGTATACCGAATTAAAGCTTCTTGCGTTTCGTCATTTACATCCTCAATATATACATATTTTCCGTTGTATACGACATCCTGCATAACCGGATCGTCTTTGATATCTTTTGCACGCATTAAATTCATAATTTTGTTCCTCCTCTATTTTGTAACTCGCTATATAAAACGATAACCTTTGTCAATGGTTATTAAACATTTATTTTGCAAACAGTTTTGAAACATCTCATTAAACTACTTGTTAGAAAAGTAAATTCAGTAAAGTAATGTCAATGGTTTTATACCAACTGGTCAATACATCCATTGAAGCCATACATTTATTGATATAACTATTGGTATATAGGATGATAAAAATTAATGGAAAATTTGAAAAATATGGGTTTTTAGTCCTAAAAAAGGTGTATAATAATAGGTGTATATGAATATAGTTATAGAAAAATATATTACTTCACAGCGATGACATGTGTAAAAAATCTAGTACAAGGATGGAATGGAAATGGTGAAATTTAAACCAATACTCTCAAATGATAAGTTATGGGTAGAAAAGATTTTGCGTGTATATTGGTTGCTAGTGTTGATGGTTATTGTGGGACAGACTTTAGGTTTACTGATTACCATTTTTTATGAGCCCACCTATGTAGAAACCTTTATCCTGTATAAACTAGTTATTCCCTCATACATCCAAACGGCAATCTTACTGTTTGCTCACTATTTAATCAAAGTGAAAAAAGTGTACAGCTCCTATTTTATCACCACGATCGGGACACTAATTGCACTCGTTGTTGTAGCAGTCCATCCCAATGTATCAGGATTAAAAGTTATATTCTTGATAGCGATGGCTGTTATATTAATTTATTTTGATAAAAAGCTGCTTCAGTTCAGTTTTGCATTCAATTTCATCACCCTCACTGCTTTATATGCTGTTCCTGACATAAGGCAATATTCTACTATCTATGAATATTTCAGCTATCATTTTGTTTTACTGGCGGGTTTTCTGATTTATCAAATTATATTGGACAGAGGAACGGAAGTACTTGACTTTTTAAACCGCGCTGCTGAAAAAGAAAAAGCACTGATTGTTAAGAGTACGGTGATGGAGCGATTATCAAAAACAGATTTACTTACAGGTCTATATAATCATAATACATTTCATGAATATCTGGATTTCTTGTATGAACAAAGCATTTCTCAAGCAATGCCATTGCAGTTAGCCTTAATTGATATCGATAGTTTTAAAATGATTAATGATCATTATGGTCATGATGTTGGTGACATTGTATTAAAACGAGTGGCACATGCGATCTCTGACCAACTGACGGAAGATGATATTGTGGCACGATATGGAGGAGAGGAGTTTGCTGTATTGCTGACGAATAAAGAAATGGAGGAATCCTATCAAATCATTGAAAATATCAGGCTATATATCGCATCACAATATCATCAAGAATTAAACGAACATATTACCATCAGTATCGGATTTTGTGGATTAGCGGAATCCATGACAAAAGATCAATTCTTTAAAGAAACGGATGAATTACTTTATCAGGCAAAAGGAAGCGGCAAAAACCAAGTGATTGGAAATCAGCTCATTAACATGAATAACTGAATTGAATTTTGACATCTGCTTCGATTTCTAACTGGCCAGGCTGAATGGGTGTTGCAGCAGTGTTTGTTTCCGCGGTAGCATACGTTTTGAAAAGAACAGGAGAAGAGTTGGTTGATTGTTCTAATACGTAATATGGTGCTGCATCTAATGTGACTTGGAAGCACTGTGCTATCGTTTGAGCCGTTGTACAGGCATGTTGAATGGCTCGCCTGATAGCTTCCTGGTAATAGTATGTTTGATTGCTCACAGTCAACGAGATGTTGCGTACTTGGTTTACTCCATTCTTAGTGGCGATATCGATAACGGCACCAACCTGGTTGACACCTGTTGAAACGGAGAACGTATGGATGACCCGGTATCCCGTCAATTGCTGGGTGTTATTTTGATAATCATATTGTGGTAATACCGAGTAATCTGTTGTTTGTATTTGTTCACGAGGAATGCCACTGCCAACAAGCGCTGTAATTACTTGCTGAGAGATACGGGCATTCTCCTGTTGTGCCGTCAAAGCATCTTTGTTTTCGGTTACGACGCTTAGGTCTATCATGGCCAGATCAGGTGTTGCTTTGACCATACCTTTTCCAGAAACAGTGATGTTGCGCCCTGCGTGTGAGTAATTATGTGAATCGCGCATTGCTATCCCCTCCTGCTAGTATTCTTCCATTAGAAAATATGCAAGAGGGAGTGGAATCATGCGCGGCATTTAATGCTCCATGGGGGGAACATCAAGATATTGATCATCGTAAAGGGAGATGTGGAGTTGATTATTTGAATTGACTGATGCAAAAAATACTTCTTTTGTTTTTGTAATGTCCCATTTTTTTAGTTCGGTTTCTAACCATTGTTCATTTAAATTTCTCGTGTTTAACATGCTCGTAACGACCTTTCCTTCTATAATAATTGGGTACGAGATGCTGGTATCTGTATTTTTCAGTTGTAAATCTTTTCTGGTTAATGTAGTTTTTTCTGCCTTTTTGAGTACACTGAGTGAACCATTTGCCTCTACCAATGCTAATTCAACATCACTAACGTCAAATACCTCTTTATCTCGGAGCATTTGCAGAATATTATCAATGGAATAACCGATTTTCTTTAAGTTTTTCGGCAGGAACGCCCCTTGATAAATGACGACTGTTGGTTCAAAGGTCAACAGCTTACCAATTGTCCGATTTGCTAATTTTAAATGGGAAACAATTTTTTGTAAAACTCCGATGGCGATAATGGCGATAGTAGTAGGGATATGTTGAATGTTTGGATCTGCAATATCGGCACCTACGACAGAGGCGAGAGTAATAATTACTAAGAAATCAAACACAGGTAACTCGCCAATAGCTCTTTTTCCCATGAACAAGGTGACCATTAACAGCAAAGGAAGTATCGTAACAATTCTGCCGATAATCAGTAACAAATCCGATAGCGGTGCTAGCATATTGGAACCTCCGATCTTCTTCTCCATATGTTTTACTATTCCCATGCATTTTGATTACATGTATAAAAAGAGTCTGTGATAAAAGATTATTAGGCAAATAAAAGCCGAGCATAACAATCTGTTATGTTCGGCTTTTTTGATGCTGTAAAGAAATGCTGCGAATTGTCTTTTTGCATAAGCGAGAAAAAGTGGACCTTTAACTCGCACTGATCCCGCGGCAGTCTATGTGGTTGGCCTGTGCTAAAGTATGGACGCTTCAACTGATCAAGAATTAACATATTGATATATCCCCAATTGACCATTCTATAACAGGAACTTCTAACTCAAATATTTTATGCTTAGCACTGCTACTTTTAGCCAATCGTTGTAGAACGCCCCTTAAGCGTAGAGATATGCGGGGATTTTCGTGGTTCAAATCGCGTGTGAAGATTCCGCGGTGATGTGCCTGTGTCTTCTATTACCGCTTCGATGGGGCTTCCTCGGCACAAGTAAGCGAAGAAGTTTGTTCAAGTAGAAACCTATTTGTGCCCGTCCCCACAGGGCGCGCGAGGCATATTTTGAGCTTTGCATAGCACTTTAGAAATGTCGAAATTATTAAATTGAAATAAAGTATTTTTCCTAAGGTTCGAGTTGTTGCTTTCGTTTACTTATTTTCTTTGTTCTCCAAACACTTCCATCGCCTCGCTCATGAATTTGGCAAGTCCTTCGCCGAATTGATCAATGTTCTTTGTGAAACGCTCATCTGCTACATACATTCTGCCAAGTCCTTGGAATGCTTCGACGGAATAAGTAGAGAAATGCTGATTGAGGAAATCATACCACTTTTTAATGGCGGCTTGCGCCTGATCGGATGCAGGCTCCTGATCACGGATCGATGCCAGTTCCCAATAAATGTTGTTCATTTCTTCCTGTGTAGCTTTTGTCATACCCGCAGCTTTTTGATTCGCTTCATTAACTTTTTGATCTCCCCAACGTTCTCTTGCCTCTTTTTCATACGGATTATGACTGAAATCAAATCCTTCAAATTTATCTTTTTTGCTCATTTGATATGCTCCTTTCTCACTTTTAATCGTTTTATTAATCGTTTCTAGCATCGTTTCAATGTTTTCCCGTTTGCTGATAAGCATGTCCCGTTGCATTTCTAATGCCTCAAGTCGGTCGTAGTCGTCACTTGTCATAATTGTTTTTATTTTTTTTAAGGGAAAATCTAATGCTCGAAAAAACAGAATTTGCTGAAGGGTGTTTAAATCTCCTTCCGTATATATTCGATAGCCACTTTCTGCAGATTTGGCAGGGGATAGAAGGCCGATCTGATCATAATGATGTAAGGTACGAACACTGACCCCTGTGAGTTCCGCAACTTCTTTTACTTTCATACTTATCACCCTTTCGATTTAAGGATATGCTATAACGTAACGTGAGAGTCAAGCGGTATTTGAAACTTGTTTGCATGATCGATCGTACATGAAGAATAAGAGCAAAGAATGGAGTGTGGGCAAACATGAAGCAATATGAACAACGCGCCTATCAGGAGATGCTTAACTGGGAATTACAACTATTGAAAAACAGAAGCAGATTCCAGCAGTTATCCAAAAAAGCACAGAATAAAATCAATGGCTATATACCAGATAAAGCACATCAAGTAATGACGGAAGCGATAAAACATATGGTGAAAACGACTCTGGTTGGTTCTGATTTTACCACAAATAAAAAACGATACGCTGGTTTATCATTAGAAGAAATGGAAACATTGGTTGATCAAAAATTAGTTAGTTACCGTAAAACAGCAATGCTCGAAGGAGCAGGAACTGGAGCCGGGGGCATCTTGCTCGGTCTTGCAGATTTTCCCTTGTTATTGTCTATTAAAATGAAATATTTATTTGAAGTAGCAGCTATTTACGGATTTGATACTTCTAGTTATGAAGAGCGGCTCTATATACTACATGTTTTCCAACTTGCCTTTTCGAATGATGATAAACGTCGAGAGGTTTATCATATTTTAAAGAATTGGGAAGAGGAGAAGGCACGTATGGTCGATATGGACTGGCGAGTCTTTCAGCAGGAGTATAGGGACTATATTGATCTGGTGAAAATGCTGCAGATGGTTCCCGGATTAGGAGCGATCGTTGGAGCCTATGCTAACTATAACCTTTTAGATCAATTAGGCAAAACGGCTAAGAATTGCTATCGACTTCGTGTACTGCCTGATCAGGAATTACCATTGGAGAAAGGTTAACTCGTGACGTAATATCCAAGGTTACTATGTAAAATTTTTGGGATTTTTTGCAGGATATTGCCGTTTCATCTCGAATATATAGTATAGTAAGTTACTTGTTGGAGAGAGGATGAAGTAAATGAATAAAGACGACTCGAATGATGTTGTGCGTCTTTCCCGGAGAAAGGGGCCACTGGTTGAATATCATCATAATGAATCTATGTCAGAAGAACTCCGCCATCAGTTATTAGTACATGTATATTTAAAATTTGCGAGAGAAACGTACGAGTCATTTTACGAACAATTGGAACCTGGATTTCTTGAATTTGCAAATGATTGTGATGTTCCACCAGATAAATATGAACCAGTTCTTGAGAATCTATTTTGGTGGCGCCTCCTCTATGAACAAGCGCTAGAGCCTTCCTTCACTCATTTTCATCAATTTATCACTCATAATAATGAATATTTTCAGGATTGGCCAGTTTTGAAATCATGGTTTATGAAGTGGTATGAAGCTGTTCCAACTTATTACTTTATTGGAAATCAGATAGGTAAGAACGGATTTGTAGCAGTTGAAATCGAAACAGAGAAAACCGTAGAAATTTTCCTCCCAATACCAGCACACCAGCCTCCAAAGCAAGGATCAATTGTTGCTGGCATCTTACTTCCCTTTTGTGACGACTTATATTTTCCTATTGTCCCATTCTATGAATTCGATATCCGTACACGAGAAGATATTGCACTCCATTTACGTCATTATTTGGAGGAACTCTGCAATGAATCAGACCACTATCAAGTGTTTGTCCGTATCTTCTCTTCCTTATTGAAAGTCGAAGCCATTTCTTTGAATAATCGAACATAAGAAAAAAAGGCTCTTATGCCTTCATGGGAAAAGAGTCTTAACCTTGATGACTTGTTTTTTGTTTATGTTTCCACATCATATAACGATAACGAATCGTACATCCAATACAGTAACCAGCTAATGCAAGACCTGATGCCAGTGCGACCATTACACAGAAAAGATATGCCAGCCAATCGATTCCTATCGAAAAACTAATGAGTGCAAGCCCAATACAGATAGTAGCAATCCATTGATTAAACAGTTGTTGTGCTTTGTCTTCTAGCGGATAGGATGCAGCTGGTTTTCTTAAGAATGGTTTGCCTAACAAAATGATAGGATTCTTTTTGTTTATTAATGTGATAAGCCCTGTGATGAAAGGTAAGACGAGTAGGAGTGGTTGTATGAATATACCGCTAAGGACAGTGACGAGAATAAATGATTGATTGAATTGAACAAGTGGTTTAGGAATGGGCATAGGTTTACCTCGTTTCTTCTATTCTTATTATACATATTAACAACTCTGAATAAGGGGTGTGTAAAATAGACACCAGTATGGTTAGATACCAGTGTCTACTTCATTCAATGATGTGCCAATGCAGAATTGTTTTCATTCTGACGTAAATATAAATAATAGATGCCTAGGGCTAGCACTGACAGGATAATTCCAGAAACGTATGGCAAAATTATCGCTATACCATACAGTAATCCTCCAAGTGGTGGTCCGATAATGCGCCCTAACGAGTCAAACGAGGAAAGCATACCGGTTACTTCCCCATACCCTGATGTTGCTTTTTTTGTCAAAAGCGAAGACACGCTTGGTCGAATCAATCCGTTTCCTAGTCCAAATACGGTTAAAAATATTGCTGCTGTAAGGAAGTCTTGCACAAATAAAATCAGTGCAAAACCGATAGCAGAAACGACGACACCGATTTGAATCACTTTTCCTTCGCCCAATTTTTTGGTCATTTGTCCCACTAATCCACCTTGTACGATAGCGCCTGCGAGTCCCATAATCATAAAGATATAGCCAAGCTCTACTGTTCCTAGTCCTGCTCGGTCAAAAGCAAAATAAGCAAAGGTTGCTTCTAGACCTGCGAGAGAAACGGACACAAACCATTGCAACACATACAAGTATGCCATCGGTGTTTTTAATGCTTTTAGGAAGGATCTCCGTTTGGTTGCTGCAGTAGTTTGTTCCGCCTTTTCTGTTCGTGTTTCTTTAAGGACAATCGCCACTAAGGCAAAGGTAATTAAGGAAGAAATGCCAGATAAATAAAATGGAATATTCAGATTCCCACTGGAAAATACACCACCAATTGCTGGGCCAAAGATAAAGCCAAGACCAACAGCTGCCCCAATTATCCCCATTCCTTTACCACGATCTTCTTCGGTGGTGATATCAGCTACATAGGCTGTTACTGTAGGCATATTAGCGGATGATAGTAAGCCACCAATAATACGGGCAGCAAATAACATCCATAAGTGATTAGCAGTTGCTAATAAGAAAAATGATAACGCTAAACCTGCAATCCCAATTAATAATACCGGTTTTCTCCCGATTTTATCGGATACTCTTCCCCACATAGGAGAAAAGAGGAATTGCATGACGGAATAGGTTGCCATTAGCAGTCCTAGTGCTAATGGAGAAGCCCCTAATTCCTCTGCATAAAATGGCAGTACCGGAATGATGATCCCGAAACCGACCATTACAAAAAACATGACGAGGAATAATACGGCTAAAACTTTTTTCGACTTCATAATTATCACTCCAAAATGAAAGGGCATAATCTAAGTGGGATTATGCCACTCGCTATAAATGTCATACCTGTTTCTAAAATGGTGAAATCCAGCAATCCGTCATTATGTGGAGTACCAGCTGCTGGCAGTTTTTAAAATATCGTTCGGATGTTCCAACACATAATCCGCTTTAATGCTCTGATTTGAAGCTTTTCGCAGACGGTGATTCAACCATATTGCCTGCCAGCCAGCATGTTTGGCACCGGTGATATCATGTTCAAAGGAATCGCCAATGTAAATGGTTTCCTGTTTGCGTAACTTAAGTTTGTTTTCAATATATTCAAAAACTTTCGAACTTGGTTTCGAGTGGCCGATTTCTCCTGACACAAATATATGATCGTCAGGTATCCACTTGTTTAACCCCAATTGTGCTACTTTCATGCGTTGGTGGGCCGATTCCCCGTTTGTAAGTATGGCTAATTGCTTTTTGTGATGGAAAAGCTTGTCCAATAATTGTTCCATCGGTTCGAATAATTGAATCTTTTGCAATTCTGCTAAATATGTTTCTTGAAAGAGTACAGCTTGTTCATATGGTAAATGGATGCCAAATTCTTCACATGCTTTCATGATCCGGTAAGTTTGTAATTCAAGAGCAGTGATTTCTCCGTTCATATACTGTTCAAATACTTCATCACTGTATTTTCTGCTCGTTTTATATAACAACGTCATATCGTTATCAGAAAAGGACTCACTTAAATGCTGGTGAACTGCTTTATGAAATGGTTGCAGCTGATCATATAAGGTATCATCCACATCGAAAATAATGGTTTGCATACTATCCTTCCTCTTCCTGGCTCGTTAATCTCATCCTGTTATTCTACCACACTTTGAACAGAGAAGCTGTTACGATTTTGGTAAAATTAAAAAGTAGTCATGTGTAATGCAATAAATTAGTCGAATTTAACAAAACTTTAAGACAAATTTCAATTGAAATGTCAGGGGAATATTGTTATAATTTTCACAAATAACATGGCTATGTGTAACTGGCGAGGATGCGGAATAACCGTAAGGGAGCACATAGTATCGAAGCCGCTCGCCTGGGCAAAGGTAAGGATACAGTCCTTACCTCTTTCTATTTACTATTAATTGAGGAGTGTGGTTAGATGAAACGAGTACACAATTTTTCAGCTGGTCCATCAATGCTGCCGTTAGCCGTATTAGAAAAAGCACAAGCAGAGCTGCCGGATTATCAAGGGTCTGGAATGTCAGTCATGGAGCTTAGTCATCGCTCTGGACTTTTCACAGATATTATTACAAATGCTGAAAAGCTTTTGCGTGAATTAATGAATATTCCTGATAATTATAAAGTGTTATTTGTTCAAGGGGGGGCATCCCAGCAATTCGCTGCTGTACCTCTTAATTTAATGAAAAATGGTAAAGCGGATTTTGTTAACACAGGATCTTGGTCCAAAAAGGCAATTAAAGAAGCAAAGAAATATCTCGATGTAAACGTGATTGCCTCATCAGAGGATGATAATTTCACTTATATTCCTGCTATTCATAAAGATATGATTGATCCGGAAGCGGATTATGTTCACATTACAACGAATAACACGATTGAAGGTACCGCATTCCATGAGATTCCGGATACCGGAAATGTACCGTTGGTAGCAGACATGTCTTCTAATATTTTATCTGAAGAAATCGATGTATCTAAGTTCGGATTGATTTATGCAGGTGCCCAAAAAAATATTGGTCCAGCAGGCTTAACTGTCGTAATTGTGCGTGACGATTTAATTGGAAATGCTGCACCACAATGTCCGACCATGCTTGATTATCAAACACATAGTGACAGTGACTCACTTTATAATACACCGCCTACCTATGGTATTTATATTGCCAAGCTAGTTTTTGAATGGTTAAAAGATTTAGGTGGATTACAAGCAATGCAGGCAAGGAATGAGAAGAAAGCAGCCATGTTGTATGATTATATTGCTGCTTCTGATTTTTATAGCTCACCTGTAAAAGAAGAAAGTCGTTCGATCATGAATATTCCATTCATCATTCCTGGACGAGATCTCGATGGCGAATTCGTGAAAGCAGCTCAGCAGGAAGGGTTAGAAACATTAAAGGGACATCGCTCCGTCGGTGGTATGCGCGCAAGTATTTATAACGCAATGCCAGTGGAAGGCGTCGAAGATTTAATTGCGTTCATGAAGAAATTTGCGGCAGATCATCAGTAGACTTTATATGTAACAAACAAGAATGCCCGGCTATAAAATCCGGGCATTTTCGTTTTATGAGCAAAGAATGTATATAAGTACAGTCATAGAAAGTAATCATGCTGGAACATGAAGATGGGTTCTCTTAACTTTTATGTTTCGTAGGCCATTCATTCTCGAGAATACTCATTTCCCACAAGCTCCAGTACTCGTTTCCGATTTTGCGAGCGTCTCTGTGTAGCCCTTCTTTTATAAAGCCTGCCTTTTCATAACAGGCAATGGCGGAGGAATTAAAGGAAAAGACGCCGAGGCTGACCCTGTGTAAATGCAATTCAGTAAATGCTATCGTAAGAATTTCGGTTATGATTTGTTGTCCTATACCTTTTCCTCTTATGCCTCGATCACCAATTAATACTTTACCAATTCTTGCTGATTTATTTTCTCTGTCAACGTTTCCTAACGAAATATGTCCAATGACTTTACCCGATTCTTTGTCTTTAACACTATAAACATAAGTATGAGATTTTTCCTTGTTAGCCCCTTTTATGTAGCTTTCTAATTGTTGTTCATTAAGGGGGAACCGGAATTGTGGACCTCCCCATTGGAGTAGAAATGCTGGTGTTTCGATCCAATTGATCAGCTGTTGAAAATCGGAACGATCGAAAAAATGTAATTCAATCATTTTTATGTCCCCTTTTTTTTATTACTCTTTATTTTAGTTGAGATAAACTATTACCTGAATAATTGATTAATCTTATTAACATCTTTCAATTGTTTTTGCACAAGGTTCTTTATTTCTTCTTCATTGGTAAAATCACTTAATAGCTTACCGTACCACTTTTGTAATTCTTCCTTAGTTATTTTATATTGATAGTTTTCGCCTCCAAAATCAAAAGTAACCCATTCAGCATTTTCAATTAAAGCAAATAGAAAAGTAGCATTATAAATCGCTGTTTCTTTATATTCCTTTTCTATCTCTGTTGCTTTTATTTCGTTGTAGGTAATAGTCATTCCATATGGCTCTTCCTTTGTTTGCAGAGAAATTTCTTTAAATTCCTTGTTGTGTTGTAAATGTTTAATGATCGAAATAACGGCGCTGTTATCACCTATTAAAGAGTTATTATATGTAAAAATATTTGATTGACTTTGTACCTCCTTATTAGTACTGCATCCAGTGAATACACAGACTGTTAAAAAGAAAATGAGAAGGTATTTTGTAGATGATTTCATTTGTCATCACTCCTTAAATTTGATTAGGTCCAAATGGTATTTTAATTAGAGACCATACATACATATTAACATAAAATGACAATCATGTTATTCCGATCAAAAAACAGTCAGGTTAAACAAGTACTTAAGCCCACTGTTTTTGTGGGTTGCTATTTTGATGAGGCTTTTGGTATAATACATTTTTGAATAGAAAAATGAGCAGTTCGCAACCATCCTGCTTAACCAAAACTAGGGGGAATATCGGATGTCAGAGAATTATTATTTACCACGTTCCGGTCCAATGCCGCGTCCGAGCAGTGTAGATGAAGGAAGATCAGTATTAAAGCAAGAGGCTTTTGATGCACCGAATGTACAGAATATTACTTTCCGTGCTTTGGAGTTTACAGCAGTGTGTCCGAAAACGGGACAGCCGGATTTCGGTAAGGTGGAAATTTCGTATACACCGCGTCATAAGTGTATTGAATCGAAGTCAATGAAATTTTACTTATGGTCGTTTCGTGATCATGGCGCATTTTGTGAATCATTGGCAGCACAAATCGCAGATGATATTATGTGGGCAATAGAGGCTGAAACTGTCAAAGTTACCGTTTATCAAACGGCGCGTGGGGGTATTGAATTAACTACTGAAGCGTTGAGAGAATATCAAGGATAAAAAGAACCGGCACTTCTAGATGAAGTGCCGGTTTCAATTAGGAGTTACTTTGCTCTTGAGTTGGTCCCATAACTCCAGGAACAGGTAAATCTGCCTGGCGAAGCAGAACCGTCATTTGTCCACGGTGATGTGTTTGATGATCAATCAATGCACGAAGCATGTTGCCGCGTGTCGTCTTGCCAGCAAAGCTTTCAAATTCTTCACTTAATTGGTCATCGGTCAAATGAGTTTCTGCTTGCTGTTGTATGTCATCTGTCATTTGTTTGTAAGCAGCAACGATTTCTTCCGCTTTTTCAGGTACTTGTTTAGGGTCACCGCCTTGTACTTTTAAACCTACGATGCTTGCAAAAAATGCTGGAGATGTTGCTAAATGCCAACCAAGCCAGCCAAGTGTGCTATGGCCTTCTACAATCGCTTGATTGAGCTTTTCATCTGATAATGACTCTAACACTTGAACCGTCCCTTGCTGAGCATTTTTCCAATCAGCAATAAAATCAGATACCTTACGATACATGTTCATCACTCCTATTAAAATAGTTTATCACGGCGCTAACCGTCCGTAATACCCCCACTTCAAGATTCGAGAGATAAATAAGAAGCTAAGTGGGGGATAAACGGACGATAACTTCCTGATAAGTTTTGCTAGCAATCAGTAGGGGTCAAAACCCCCACTGATTGAAGTCTCACTTTATGACTTCATCAATAAGTACACAAAATAACTTCCTCCGATTAACGAGACAATAATCCCAACCGGAATTTCTGAAGGGGAAAGAATGTTTCTTCCTATCGTATCTGCCACCAGCAAAAGAAGAGCACCCAAAAGGGCTGATGTGATCAGCATATGATGGTGCCGCGCTCCCACTAATTTTCGTGCTAAATGAGGGATGACAAGACCAAGGAATGCTATCGCTCCTCCAACTGCCACACTGGCACCTGCGAGTGCGACGGCAATCACAAGTAAAAATATCCGCTCTTTTTCCACGTTAGTACCAAGCCCTTGGGCTGTTTCGTCTCCTAAATGCAGTGCATCTAATGTGCCCGCTTTAAAAAAAGCGATTGGCAGCAGAATTAGAATCCAAGGAAGAAGTGCTAACGTATAGCTCCAGTCAGTGCCAGCTATGTTTCCGGTTAACCAAATTTGTGCTTTGGTAAAATCATCGGGATCCATTTTTAATTGGAACACAATAATTAGTGCGGAAAAAGCGGCATTTATTCCAATCCCGACAAGAATTAATCGGATCGGGGATACCCCATTCTTCCATGATATCAGATAGATTAAGGCGGCTGCCAGTACGGCGCCTCCTAGCGCTGCCAGCGGCAAGATGAAAACAGTGGACGTAAGGTTGTTTTGTGTTAAATAAATAAACAAGACTACCGCAAATCCAGCACCACTATTAATCCCAAGGATACCAGGGTCAGCTAAATCATTGTGCGTCACCCCTTGTAAGATAGCGCCTGAAATAGCCATTCCTGCCCCAATCAGTAATGCAATCACAATACGAGGTAAGCGGAAATCAAATAAGACAAGTTGATTTTGATCCGTACCTTGTCCAATCATTGTTTTCCATACATCTATCGGTGAAACACTCATTGTGCCGAGGTTTAAACTAAGTAAAATCGTTGCAATAAGGCCAATCGTCAATCCTAATAGCCAAAAACTCGTTCTTTTTGTCTTAGATATCATTACATTCCTCTCCCTTCACGTCTAGCAAGATAGAGGAAGAAGGGTACCCCTACTAACGCTGTCATTGTACCAACAGGAGTTTCAAAAGGTGGATTGACCATGCGGGAGGCTGTATCTGCTAAAACGAGCAAGAGAGCACCCAAAACAGCTGCAGCGGGTATAATCCACTGATATTTTACTCCGACTAGAAACCGAGTAATGTGCGGGATGACAAGTCCGATAAAGCCAACCGTTCCAGCCACTGATACAGCAGCACCAGTTAATAAAAGTACGACAATGGTGGCAACTGTTTTGGTTAAAACGGTTCGTTGCCCAAGTCCTCTTGCTACATCCTCACCTAAATTTAATACGGTGATAGATTTCGATAATAACAATGCAAGGATAAGGCCTATAATGACGATAGGAGCTAATAATTTCACATGTACCCATTGGACACTTGCAACGCCTCCTGCGTACCAAAAGCTCATATCCTTTGCAATATTAAAATGAATCGCAATTCCGGAAGAAAGCGCGCTTAACATCGAGGTTACTGCTGTTCCTGCTAACGCCAATTTTACTGGTGTAAGGCCACTTTTAGAAATTGTTCCAACACCAAAAACGATTCCAGCACCTAAACCAGCCCCAGCAAAAGCCCAAATGGCAAGAGAAATAGTGGTGACCTGTGAGGAAACAGCCATTGCTACTGCAATCATAAAGCTGGCCCCTGCTGTTACTCCCATGATAGAAGGGGAGGCCAAGGCGTTTCTTGTCATTCCTTGCATAATCGCACCCGAAACAGCAAGTGATGCTCCGACAAGTGCCGCTGCTAAGCCACGTGGGATACGCAAATTTCGTATTATTTGGTGTGCAGTCAGAGAGGGGTCGAATTGTGTCAAACTTTGCCATATTGTAGGCAGGTCAATATCTGCTGCACCGTATATTATCGAAAGAATCATAGCGGCAAGAAGAAGTATAATTCCCCCGAAAATGATCAATAATGCTATAAAAGATCTTGATTGTATTTGTTTATCTGTTCGAATTGCCATCGAATAATACTCCTTACTAATAGTGAGAACTGTTATCATTCTAGTATAAGGGAAAAAGAAAAGGAATGGTAGTAGAAGATAATATATATGTTTTTTATATTTTTCTTGTAATTGAAAATGAAAATTGTTATCATTTAAAATAGTGTTTTATGCTACATAGTATGAAGGAGGATGTATGTCAACATGGAAAAGCTAAAAAACAAATGGCTTGTTTTATTAATAGCTGCTTTATTAGTATTCTTAGCAGCATGTGGTAGTGAAGAGGATGATAGTGCAACAGATTCATCTGATGATTCCAATACGGAGGAATCCAATACAGAAGAATCTGAATCAGATACAAGAACAGTTACAGATGCGATGGGACATGAAGTAGAGATTCCGGCAAATCCTGAGCGCGTTATTGCATCTTACTTAGAGGATTACCTGGTGGCATTAGGTATTACGCCTGTAGCACAATGGTCTGTAAGAGATGGATCAGATGTACAAGGTTATTTACAAGGTGATTTGGGTGATGTACCTACAATTCCAAGTGAATTACCATATGAAGCGGTAACTTCTTTCGAGCCAGACCTACTGCTCATGGACTCAGCGAGCATGGTAGAAGATAATAAATACGAGCAATATAATAAAATTGCGCCAACATTTGTTGTCGGTTCAGAAGAAAACAATGACTGGCGTGAAGAATTGAAAACAATCGGTACCGTTTTTGGTATGGAAGAGAAAGCAAATGAAGTATTAGACGAGTATGAAGCAAAAGCAGCAGACGCAAAAGAACAGATTCAATCTGCTCTTGGTGATGAAAGTGTTGCGGCATTATGGCTATTCGCGGATACGTTCTACATTGTAAGTGAAAACTTATCTAGTGGAGATTTATTATATAATGATTTAGGGTTAACTGCTCCAGATGTAGTATCAGAAATTTCTGAGTCTACAACAGCAAACTGGTCTGAAATTTCTCTTGAGAAACTAGCAGAACTAAAAGCTGATCATATCTTTTTGATTAACAGTCAGCAAGAAGAAGGATCTGCCATGTTAGAAGAGTCAATCTGGCAGAACATTCCCGCTGTAAAAAATGGTAGTGTATATGAATTCAGCCGAGAATCAAGCTGGTTATATACCGGGCCGATTGCTAACAGTCATATGATTGATGACGCGTTAGAAAATTTAGTTGAATAATAAAAAAGCCGCTGTCTCCTTGAAGGCAGCGGCTTTTTTGAAAAGTATTGTTACAGTCATCGTTAATTAAATAGAATAGAGAATTGTGTTCAAGATTCATAAAGGATGGGTTCTTATAATACGGATTATGTTAACTAGCGTTGAATCATATTGAAATCTAGTTAGAGGTATAATGCCGCTCCGGCCAACCACTTCGCGTCCTGCGGGGCACGGCTGAAGCTAGGCTACTACACGAATTACTTCTTTTGCTGCCTTGCACCGAGGAAGCTTACTTCGAAGCGATGCTTGTAGACACAGGTGCAGACTTTGTGGATCTTCAGCACCTGCACGTCCCGCGGGAGTCTACGTGATTGGCCTGCGCTAGGATTTGTACTCTACAACTTTAGGAATTGCTAGCATATTGATTTCCATAAATAACAGCATTTGAATAACATAATGCCTAGAACCACTGCTTTTAGCTGTCCTATAAGTTGTAGCACTTCCCTTAAGCGTAGGAAATATGCGGAGACTCCCGTGGGATCAGCACGAGCTGAAGATCCACTTAGGAAAGAAAAGAATTTTCTTTCCTAAGTTAGCTGAAGCCGTGCCCCACAGGACGCGGAGCATATTTCCGGAGCTTTGCTACGCATTTATTAACTATCAAAATTACCACATCTTATTACAGTTCTACTTTACATAATCCGTATTATAGGTAGCTATATACTTCAGTTAGGTAGGAATTTATCAATGATTCAACAAAAGCTCGGTCAGCGGAAAACTGGCTTATATACATATATAAGCCAACAATATTCCAAGTGCACCGAATACCGCCGAGTAAATCAAATTGTAATAAGTGATATAATACGGACTTTGCTTCAGGCTCATGGATGTAATGGTGACGACCAGGCCATAAGTTCCGATTGGTACTGTAGATACACCGCCAATAATTAAGCTGACAGCAAGACTTAACGGACTGAGAATATCCATTAGCATCGTACTTATTCCGCTCAAAATCCCCATTGTTGCGACAGGATGGACGCCGAACATACTTAAAATAACAAACAAGAGTTGGATCATGATTAAAATCAAAATTGGATAATCGGATACATAAATAATCGGGTCCTGCAGCATCAATAAAGCGGGTGATTCGTTCAAGGTATTGGTAAAAAGAGCAAGTGTGATAAATAGCACCACGAAATTATCCATATGATTAACGCTGTTTTTCCATCGATTCCATCCGATAGTCCAGAAGCTTTGCCATCTGCCAATTACAAGTGCCCATAAAGAGGCAAAAGGAAAAACGAGTAAGGTAACTGAGACGATAAATTCCACGTCAAAAATAGTCCCTATTAAAATAACGAGTAATAAAAAAGAACATAAAGCAACCACTAATTGAAAAATTTTTGACCGATTTTGACCGTTTTGCTTTCCGACGTTTGCTTGCTCTTGGACTGGATAAGCATATTTTTTGAAATAAAGTCTTCCCCATACACTGTCTAATACATACATCACAATGGTGATCAACACCATTAACGGCATCAAAGTCGTATAGCTTACCCCTGTGATAAAAATCCCCATAGCTAGCAATACCTCTAAAGGACTCCAGGGTAATGCCAATGAATAGCCTCTTAAAGTTGTCATCATAATAAACTTATTAGCAGTCTTTTTTACTACGGGCTTCAAGTTATCCACTAATACATCTTGTGCAATGGTAGCAGAAGATACATTTAAGAATGCGGTTAAAGACATCATAGTAGTCGTACTTCTTTGATAAAGCTGTCCTAAATCTTTGACGTTCCCTCTTAATAAGTGCTGCATTAACCGATCGTAACGGCCAGCAGTTACGATACTGTTCATCCATGGCAAAACAGCCAGAAGTGTTAATAGCGACAGGTTATCCCCAAGCAAGGGAATCACTTGATTGACCGATAAATCAGCTGAAAAATACAAGGCTATGCCCGCAACTGTAAAGAAAACGCCAAGTATTTGAAATAACCTTGATGCTCTTTTGAAGCTGATCAAAAGCATAATGAAGGAAAGTACGCCTAAACAATAGGCAAGAATATCACTCGGGAAAAAGATAGAAAAGATATGTAATGTAAAAACAGCTGTTAAAAACAAAAATAAATATGGCATAGTAGCCCTTCTTTCCATTTAATCTCTAGTTAGCATAACATAATTTACCTGCATACGATTGATTGTTTTTGATCGAAAGTGATTGACAATGACTGTTTTTGGTTGTATATTGAGTGTAAGCGATTAACAAATAAGTGATTTTACAGATAAAGGATGATCCATTTGTTGACCATAGAACGCCAAGATTTAATTCTATCCCTTTTGAAAAAACAAGAAGTCGTGACTGTTAAACAATTCTGTGAAGCGGCCAATGCTTCTGAATCAACGATCCGTAGAGATTTAACAGAGTTAGAAAAAAAACAATATATCAAACGTGTACATGGAGGTGCATCTCTTTTAAAAAAGACAAGGGAAGAGCCGACTATACTAGAAAAATCAACACGGCATCAGCAGGAAAAAAGCATGATTGCGCAAAGGGCAGCATCTTTTGTTGAGCAAGGAGATACGGTGTATCTTGATGCGGGAACCTCCACGATGGAATTAATTCCATTTTTGGAGAATAAGGAGGTTGTCGTTGTCACAAATGGTATCCCACATGTGCAGCTTTTAACCGAGAGAGGTATTGAGACATATGTCATTTCTGGAAAAGCGAAAAAGGGAACGGCAGCATTGATTGGTACAAAAGCAGTAGATGCAATTAAAGAATTTCATTTTGATAAATGTTTTCTCGGGATCAATGGAATTCATCTTGAGCAAGGATTGACAACACCAGATCCAGAGGAAGCAAGTGTGAAACGGACAGCCATTGCACAATCACAGGCGAGTTATATTTTAGCAGATCCATCAAAATTTGGAGAAGTTGCATTTGCAAATGTGGCACAGCTTTCAGAAGTTAGCATTATCACAACGAATGGTATCTCACAAGAGCAGCTAAGAGAAATACGCAAGCAATCAACGTTGGAGGTAGTAGAGATATGATTTATACCATTACATTAAATCCGGCAATTGACTATGTCGTAAAGATGGATTCCTTCGAACAAGGAGGAATCAACCGTAGCGAATATGATTACAAAGAAGCAGGGGGTAAAGGAATCAACGTGTCACGCGTCCTTCATCAATTTGGTCAGTCCTCCACAGCACTAGGATTTGTCGGTGGGTTTACTGGTAAATTTATCACCGATAGTTTAACAGAATTGAAGATTCCTTATGACTTTGTTCAGTTGCAGCAAGATACTCGAATTAATATAAAAATAAAAACAGAAACGGATGAAACAGAAGTAAATGGTCTTTCGCCAGCAATTGGAGAAGCAGAATATCAAGCATTACTGGCCAAGCTAAAGCAATTAAAAGAGGGAGATATCGTGGTCCTGGCAGGCAGTTTACCACATTCCCTTTCCAAAACAGTATATCGTCAAATGGTGTCGTTGCTGAACGAACAAGGAGCAATAGCAGTATTAGATACAAGTGGCACACCGTTAAAGGAAGCTATTCAGGCTAGTCCTGTTTTTATCAAGCCAAACCATCATGAACTAGCGGATTTGTTTGATGAAGAAGTTCGTGATGATTATGATATTGTCCAGTTAGCAAAACGTCTGCATCAGGATTACGGCATTAATCATGTCTTAGTATCCATGGCAAAAGCAGGTGCCATCTATGTAGGGGATAGCGGTGTATTCAAGCTCCTTGCACCAAAGGGTAAAGCCGTTCATTCTGTCGGTGCAGGAGATTCAGCAGTAGCGGGTTTTATCTGCAAATGGTACGAAACAACAGATGCTCGGAAAGCTGCAGCTTATGCCATTGCTGCTGGCAGTGCTACCGCATTTTCTAAGACACTGTGTACGAAAGCGGAAACGGATGTACTCTTACAACAAGTGGAAGTAATAGATTTATCACGGCGCTAACCGTCCGTAATACCCCCACTTCAAGATGAGAGAGATAAATAGGAAGCGAAGTGGGGGATAAACGGACGATAACTTCCTGATAAGTTTCGCTAGCAATCAGTGGGAGTCAAAATCCCCACTGATTGAAGTCTCACTTTATAAAATTTGCATCAAGAAAGGATGAATAATGGATGAGAATTACAGAACTGCTCCGTAAAGAGCTGATTATTCTAGACGCAGAAGCAGAGACGAAAGAGCAGATTATTGATGAGTTAGCAAACCAGCTTGGCAACAATCATTATTTAAATGACCAGCAACAGTTCACACAGGCAATTTGGGATCGTGAAAACCAGACAAGTACCGGGATTGGTGATCATGTTGCAATTCCACATGCCAAGACAAAAGCGGTCTCTAAGCCGGCGATTGCTTTTGCCAGATCCAAGCAAGGAATGGATTATGATTCATTAGATGGTCAGCTAAGTCATTTGTTTTTTATGATTGCCGCAAGTGAAGGTGCCAATAATGATCATTTGCAAACTCTATCAAGATTATCGACGTTGTTAATGGATGAAAGTTTTCGCATCCAATTAATGGAAGCTAATTCCAGAGATGAAATTATAAAAGTAGTAGATGCAAAGGAACAAGAAAAATTGGGTGAAGATGATACAGCCAATAACATCTCTAGCCAAGAAAAAGGGCCAGAGATTTTAGCAGTTACTGGTTGTCCGACTGGAATTGCGCATACGTATATGGCTGCAGATGCATTAAAAGATAAAGCAAAAGTGTTAGGTGTCTCGATAAAAGTAGAGACTAATGGTTCAGATGGTGTCAAAAACCGTTTGACCGCAGAAGAAATTGAGCAGGCAAAGGCGATTATTGTTGCCTCTGATACAAAAGTAGAAATGGACCGTTTTGCTGGAAAACAAGTTTTACAAAAAGCAGTTACAGATGGGATTAGAAAGCCTGAAGAGTTAATTCAAACGGCATTAAATGGAGAGGCACCTGTCTACCAAAGTGAGGGCAGTAGTGAAAGTTCAAGCTCAGGAGGCAGCGGATCAGGATTTTATAAGCACTTGATGAATGGTGTTTCCAATATGCTTCCGTTCGTCGTTGGTGGCGGTGTACTCATTGCGATTTCCTTTTTCTTTGGTATTCATTCAGCTGAACAGGGGCATGAACAATATAATGAATTTGCCGCCGCTTTGAAGGCGATTGGCGGTGAATATGGCTTTGGCTTAATGGTCGCTGTCTTAGCTGGCTTTATCGGGATGAGTATTGCGGATAGACCTGGTTTTGCACCAGCGATGATCGGTGGTTTTATGGCATCGAGCGGTAATGCAGGATTTTTAGGTGGTTTGGTTGCAGGTTTCTTAGGTGGTTATGTCGCATTACTTGTAAAACGACTGCTTAAAGGCTTGCCGAAATCATTTGACGGGATTAAAACGATCCTTTTCTATCCTGTGATGAACATCTTTATTACCGGACTCATTATGTATGTACTGATTGAACCAATGGCCTCCATTATGTCAGGACTGGAATCTTGGCTTGGTGGATTAACTGGAGCTAACGCCTTATTACTTGGACTGATTTTAGGTGGAATGATGGCGGTGGATATGGGTGGACCTATTAACAAAACGGCTTTTACGTTTGGGATTGCCATGATCGAGGCTGGCAACTTAGGCCCGCATGCAGCGGTAATGGCAGGTGGTATGGTACCACCATTAGCCCTTGCACTGGCAACAACCTTTTTCCGTAATAAATTTACCAAAGAAGAACAAGACGCTGGAAAAACCAATTATGCCTTAGGTGGATTTTTTATCACCGAAGGAGCGATTCCGTTTGCCGCCGCAGATCCTGGACGTGTTATTCCTTCGATAGTAGTAGGTTCTTCCGTTGCTGGTGGATTATCGATGCTGTTTGGCGTAGGATTACCAGCTCCGCATGGTGGCGTGTTTGTTATTCCGGCAGTAGAAGGAAGTGGCTGGTTGTATCTGCTTGCTATTCTAATTGGAGCAGTTATTTCAGCTTTAATGATCGGATTTTGGAAGAAGCCACTTCAAAAATAACCAGAGTGAAAAGCTATTCCGTAGTTGCGGAATAGCTTTTTTACTAAGAGGATGTTCAAAAAGTCCGGGAAAAACGCGGTGGACTTCTGCGTTGGCTTGCTTCTCCGTTCCTCATGTAATGATAAGCATACATTCCGGTACCATAAGCTACGCCATCTTGAAGGTCTTTGCGCTATTTGTCCTCCTTTTTGAACATGCACTATAAGAAAGCATAAAAAGGAAAGGATTTGTACCTATATTTAAGATGAATGGCCGTGTCCAGACATGTGCGAAAGTCATCATCGGCTGGCAAACTCACTAGGTGCTTACGCTTATCTTACTATATTAAAGGTTTTTGCAAGAATTGTCGTGGGGTCATTTTGGTATGTTTTTTAAAGATTTTTGTAAAATAGCTTTGGTCAGAAAAATTTAACAAACTGCAAATTTGAATGAGAGTATAGTCGGAATAAAACATGAGCTTTTTGGCTTCATCGATCTTTACTTTTTGAATATAAGAACTGATAGAAATACCTACTTCTTTCTTAAATAAATTGGACAAGTATTTTTTATTTATCTTCATGTCTTCTGCTAGTTTAGCTAATCCAAGTTCTTTGTCGTATAAATGTTTGTATATATGTGCCTGACATTGACTGATTACTTTGGTGTATTTCAGTTTTTTGCTTTTTGCCACTTTTGCCGCAAATTCATACATAATTTCTTCTTTTAATTTTATGACGCGATCGGGAGTAGTGAGCCCTTCGGATTGCTGAATGAATGCATCTCCTAATGAATAAGCAATCTCAGGGTGAACACCTCCTCGGATTGCTGCCCGTGTAGCCTGGGTAACAAGGGCGATAGTTAAGTTTTGTTGATTTCGTAATTCACTTCTTGTGGAAAGAATAGCATGTTCGAAATCAGGTCTAGTTGTAAATGCTTTAAAATAAGGTATAACTTCGGAAATATTACCATCTTCAACAAACTGGTAACATTTCCTTTCCAGTAACGGATCATGGTGAAAAGATGCGTTTTGTCTTTTCTGATCAATATATTGAATATGTTTTGGCATTTTCTCACCGTTTATATCCTCATCTAATACAGGCAGTTGCTGATCCAGGCTTATTTGTTCATGGAATAATAAATAATAAATTAAATTACTACTTTTAAGTAACTTGGTTCGATCGATGACAGGCAGTGATAAGTAATAATCCTCCATTTCGTCTAGAAGGTACTTTTTTTGCAAATGAGAAAGTAACTGTTCGATGGCGATGCTTTTGGGCTCGGGATAAACAGTCGGGCCAATAATCAGCCACCCCTTTTCGTTGTGATGATCAAAAGGTATACTAACTATTTTTTCAGAGTAGTCTGTTTCAATCAAGCTGCTCTGTTGCCTGAGAAGACAAATAGTTTCAATAAAACCCCGAATTTCTGAGAAAAGCGGATTTAGCGGAAAGTTTTCTGGTATGCAATTAAACTTACTTTGGTCATTGATGATCATAATAGGAATGCCCATCGTTTCATAGGCCGTATGCAAAAGTGTTTCTTTATCTGTGATGAATGTATCGAACATAATTTACCCTCCAGACAATATTGATGTAAGCGCAAACAATAAAAATGAATAAATACCAAATTAGTACTATATATACCATTATTCATTGTTTGGCTGTCTTATACTAGTCGCAAGTTACTTAAATAGTAACGTACAAAAACCAAGGGGTGATTAGTGATGAAGAAACATTATTGTACTGTTTTTCTTATTACTGTAATGGTTTTAATTTTGACAGCATGTGGTGGTACGGGGGAAAGTGCAGCAGATGTATCGATTCCGGATAATCCGGAAGACGTAGAAGGAGATGTTACTGTTTGGGCTTGGGCCTTGGAGGCAAACTACTTGGAAAAAGATGTGCTTCCAGCATTTGAAGAGAAATATCCCAATGTCAACGTAACGATTGAACATATTGGAGTCGATCAAGTGTATCAAAAGGTAAGCGCTGGATTATCCAGTGGGGGAAGCGGATTACCAGACGTTGTTCAAGTGGAGAATAATCGGATTCATTCTTTTACCGAACAATTTCCAGATGCATTTACGAATTTAAGTGCGTTAGGCTATGACGAGCATGAAGATAAATTTGCAGAAGCGAAAATATCAGGATTAAAAGATAGCGATGGAAATATTATAGCAATGCCTCGAGATTTGGGGCCAGTTGCAGTCCTGTACCGTACGGATATTTTTGAAGAGGCGGGAGTCGATCCCGTAAGTATTAAAACATGGGATGACTATATTGCAGCTGGTAAAAAGGTAGTAGAGCAAACCGGCAAATACTTTTTAGGTACGGAGGGAGACGGTATATTAAGAATTATGATGCAACAGCAAGGCAGCTATTATTTTGATGAGGAAGGTAACTTAGATATAACATCCGAAGCTGGGGAAAAAGCCGCAAATGTATTACAGCAGATGAAAGATAATGATTTAATTACTTATACAAATAACTGGGATGGGCAAGTGGCAGCCATGAAGAATGGGGAAGTGGCGACACATCCAGGTGCAGTTTGGTGGAGTGGTACGATGATTGAGCAAATGCCTGAACTTGCTGGAAAATGGGATATGTTCAAGCTTCCAGCCTTTGAAGAAGGAGGAACCCGTGCTTCCAATGATGGTGGCTCTGCGTTGGCTATCCCTTCTGAATCTGATAATAAAGCGGCAGCATATGTGTTTGCAGAATTTGCTACGACCGATGTAGATTCGCAGATTAAAGCATTGACAAATAGAGGACTGTTTCCAGCTTTAACAGCGGCATATGAGGAGCCGGTTTTCTCTGAGGAACAGGAATATTTTAATAATCAGCCTTTCTTCAAAAAATTTGCTGATATTGTTCCGGAAATTCCTGCCGTCAATCATGATGGTGCTGAACTAGAGGTGCGATCGGTTATGGGTAGTGAAATAGAAGCCTTTTTGTTAGATGATAAGCCCGCGATGGATATGTTGACGGATGGGGAGAAACAGGCAGTACAGCAAACGGGGAAGGAAACGACAGAATAAATAAGAATACCTTGCTTATGTGCTTGCATAAGCAAGGTGAAATCTCTAAGGAAGAGAGGGATGAACATGACCAGTACCACAAAAAGGTTAGAAGCAAGCAAAACGAAAAAAGGATTTATTACTCCTAAAACGGCACCATATATTTTCGTTTTTCCTGCATTATTATTGTTTCTGACTTTTACGGTTTATCCGATTATCGCATCATTCTTATTAAGCTTTCAGACCAGGATTAGTGGTGTGTATTCGTTTACTGGGTTGGATAATTATATTCGATTATTTAGCGATCCTGTTTTCTATAAAGCTTTGGGTAATACGTTTATTATTTTGCTTGTGCAGGTGCCTATTATGTTATTTCTTGCTGTTATCTTGGCAGTGTTGTTACAATCAAAACTTTTAAATATCAGAGGATTCTATCGAGTTTCTTTTTTTACACCTGCCGTTACTTCATTGGTAGCTGCGTCGATTATATTTATCTTGCTCTTAAATACTGATTATGGTCTTGTCAATTATATTTTGACATCGTTAGGGATGGAACGTGTTCCGTGGCTGAGTGATGGGATTTGGGCAAAGATTTCGTTAATTATGGTAACCACGTGGCGATGGACTGGATACAACATGGTCATTCTGCTTGCTGGATTGCAGAACATTTCTAATGATCTATACGAAGCAGCCAGTATTGATGGAGCAAGCAGTATCAAAAAGTTTTTTCATATTACGATTCCGCAGTTAAAGCCTGTTTTGTTATTTTGTTTTGTGTTATCCACGATCGGATCGTTTCAGTTATTTGATGAACCGTATAACTTAACAGGTGGGGGACCTAATAATGCCACGCTGACGATCACCTATTATTTATATAACCAAGGTTTTGGCTATTTTGATTTTGGTTATGCATCTGCTATTGCATATGTGATTGTGTTGTTTATTGCTGTGCTATCGTGGCTTCAATTTAAGGTGGTGAAAGAATAATGAATAATATCTATGTAAAAAAATCATTATTGCATTTTATTCTGATTGTAGGTGTTGTGATTTCTTTAGGGCCTTTTTATTGGATGATTGTAGGAGCGACGAATCCATCAGGTGAAGTGTTAAGCTTTCCTCCCACGATCGTACCTGGAAATTATCTGATTGAAAATCTCAAGAACTTAAGCGAAGCTATTCCAATTCTCAAAGCTTTGTTCAACTCTGCCTTGATAGCTGTTTTTTTTGTTGGAGCTAGTTTGCTTGTTTGTTCGGCAGCTGGCTATGCATTTGCAAAATTTAAGTTTAAAGGAAGTAATGTGATTTTTTCTAGCTTCTTATTGGCGATGATGATTCCTTACCAGGCAACCATCATTCCGCTCTTTCAAATCTTTGGTGCATTGGACTGGATTAATACTTATCAAGCTGTTATTTTGCCGCAAATCTGTTATCCATTTGCGATCTTCTTAATCAGACAGAATATGAAGGGTATCCCAGATTCTATGATTGAAGCAGCTAGAATTGATGGCGCAGGGGAGATCAGCATCTTTTTTAAATTAGCATTACCAACCATGAAGCCGGCACTAGCTGCAGTGGGCATTTTTTTATTCACACATCAATGGAATAATTTTATGTGGCCCCTAATTGTCATGACATCAAGTGATAAGTATACATTACCTGTTGCTTTATCAACGTTAGCAGGATTGAATTCAGTCGATTACGGGCAATTAATGCTAGGGACAGCTATTTCGGTATTGCCAATTATGGTCGTATTCTTATTCTTGCAGAAGCATTTTGTTTCTGGCATATTAGGTGGTTCTGTTAAAGAATAATGATAATATAGTATTCACTTACTAACGAAAAGGAGCATCAAGTATGAAAGACATTATTAACGAATCAGCAATTACACTAGGAGTCTGTTACTACCCGGAACATTGGTCAGATGACTTATGGGAAAGCGATTTCGAAAGAATGAAAGCGTTAGGCTTTCGTTATGTCAGAATGGCGGAGTTTGCCTGGACAATATTTGAGCCCAGTGAAGGAGAATTTGACTTTAGTTTATTTGATAAAGCGATCAATCTAGCTGGAAAGTATGACTTGAAAGTAATTCTTGGTACACCTACTGCAACACCTCCTGTCTGGTTAACAGAAAAGTATCCGGAAGTTTTAAATGTTTCTCAGGGTGGTATCACTTATCGTCATGGCTCTCGCCGTCATTATAATTATAACTCTGATAAATATCGTAAACTGTCTGCAAGAATCGTAACGAAAATGGCAAAGCATTACCATAATAATAAAAATGTCGTTGGCTGGCAAATTGATAATGAAATAAATTGTGAGATTAGCGTGTTTTATTCGGATGCTGACCATGAAAAATTTCGCCAATGGCTGCAGGAGAAATATCAATCCTTGGATGCGTTAAATGAAGCTTGGGGTACTGTGTTTTGGAATCAAACGTACACGGATTGGAATCAGGTCTATTTAACAAGACCAACTGTCAATGATTCACAAAATCCACATCACGCGCTGGACGAAAAACGCTTTATTTCGGATAGTACCATAGCCTTTGCCAAAATGCAGGCAGATATTATTCGCAGCTATACCAAGCAGCAGTGGGTAACAACGAATGGTATGTTCGGACATTTGGATAATCACAAATTGACGCAGGATATATTAGATTTCTATGCATATGATTCTTATCCGAATTTTAATAAAATTATCGAGGATACCTCCGTTAAGCCATTACAGGATCGTAAATGGAGTCTCAACTTAAGTACAGTAAGAAGTCTTGGTGGTCCTTTTGCGATATTTGAACAACAGGCAGGTCCTGGTGGCTGGGTCAATCGTATTGAGCAGCCCACTCCTAAACCAGGTCAATTACGATTGTGGACGTATCAGTCCCTTGCCCATGGTGCAGATATGATCCTCTATTTCCGTTGGAGAACAGCGACGAAAGGTTCTGAAATTTACTGGCATGGCATCAATGATTATCATAATTTACCTAATCGCCGAATTGCTGAGATTGAGCAAATAAGTCAAGAAATTCAGAAGATTGGAAACGATTTAATTGGTGCTAGCTACGAAGCCAATGTGGGCATTTTGACTGATTATGATAATGAATGGGATGGAGAAGAGGATGTTTGGTATGGTTCATTTCTAAGTAAGAGCAAAGAGGCATGGTTCAAAGCCTTCCAATATAATCATATTCCAGTAGATATTTATGATCTGCGTGAAACAACAACGCTTGAAGAATTAGCAAAATATCAAGTACTAGTGTATCCACATGCTGCTATATTGACAGAAAAAACAGCTGCATTGCTGGAGGAATATGTGGTACAAGGTGGTAAGATAGTCTTTGGCTGCCGCACAGGATACAAGGACAAAACAGGTCAGCCATATATGATGGCTTTTCCTGGTTATATTAAAGACCTAGTCGGAGTCACAGTGGAAGATTATACATTGCTGAACAGTTTGCAACCGGCACCTACAGTACAGCTGTTTGGCCGGGAAAAAATCGAAGTTCATGGATTCAATGAAGTGTTGCACAAAGAAAAAGATGATGTAGCGTTCCTGGGTTATTACGGCAATGCCTATTATGCCAACAAACCAGCCTTGGCACGTAGAAGTCATGGAAAAGGCAGCGCCTATTATTTTGGTGGAGTATTTGATTTCGAGGTTGCGAACGCCATTTTAGAGGATTTGAATGTAACGGATTATCGTAATGAATTTGATCTTACCGATAGTGTGGAGCTTGCAGTACGTAAGAAAAAAGATAAGACTTATTATCTGCTGTTAAATTTTGTGGATAGCAAACAACATGTATATTTGAAGAGAAGTATGCGTGATTTGATTAGTGGAAAGCAATTAAGTGGTGAAATAGAAATAGATGGGTATGATGTGTTTATTTTGGAATAGATAGGGGGAGGCGCTTTGATAAGAGCGCCTTTCAACTATTTGTTTATTTTACAAATGTATATATTTCATCGATCGTTTTGGGCTTGTCAAGAAAAGTGTGTAAGTTATTCTAAATACTTTAATACACGATCCTTTAGATGGTCATGAATTAACAACTGGTTCATCACCATGGCCCATTGCTGAATATGGCCACCTTTCCATTTATCTTCTAATTCTTTCGTTCGTAAATATAGTACTTTTAATAGGGCATTCTCGTCTGGGAATGCTCCTTTTTGGGTAACTTTACGATAGCTTGAGTGAACACTTTCTACGGCATTTGTTGTATACATGATTTTACGAATCGCACTACCGTAATCAAAAAGCTGTTCTACATGAGAGAAATGGCGCTTCCAGACATCAATGGCTCCAGGGTAAGAAGACCATTGTTGTTGAAAGTTTTCAAAGGCGCTGCGACAAGCTTTTAGGCTGGATGCGGCATATACTTTTCGTAAAGCAGCTGTGAAGGGTTTGTAATCCTTACTTGGTACATATTTAAGGGAATTTCGAATAAGGTGAACGATACATCGTTGGACCGTTACGGATGGGAATATGACACGAGCACCTTCTTCTAGACCAGTTACGCCATCGATAGAGAGAAAGAAAATATCTTCTACTCCTCTCGATTTAATCTCATCAAAGATTTGCATCCATTTATGCTTACTTTCCGTTTCATTAAGCCATAAACCTAGTATCTCTTTCTTGCCTTCGATGGTGTATCCAAGCATGGTATAGACTGCGTATTTCTTCGTTTCATAATCATTACGAACAGTCGCGTAAAGGCAGTCCACAAAGACAAAAGGATAACAAGGCTGTAAGGGTCTTGTTTGCCATTCTTCTAATTCTGTCAGTACATGGTCCGTCATGTTAGATACCATTTCATGAGACACAGAAAATCCATAAATATCTTCAATAGTAGAGGATATATCCCTCTGAGACATACCACGGGCGTACATGGCAATGACTTTGTTTTCAATGGCGGAGACATCTCGCTGACGTTTGGGAATGACTTGTGGTTCGAATGAGCCGTCTCGATCTCTTGGCACTTCTAATTCTACTTCTCCAGTGGATGTTTTGATGGTTTTCTTTCCATATCCATTCCGTCTGTTTACCGTGCTTTTTTGCCCTTTTTCATTGGAGGAATATCCTAAGTGATGGTCCATTTCACCTTTTAACATCGTCTCAAACATAGGTCCAAATATGTCTTTTAGTGCATGTTGCATATCTTCTACTGTTTCAGGTTGATACTGTTCAATGATCTTGTTAGCTAATTCTACGGAGTTAGGATCTCTTTTCGGTTTCCCCATGTAAAACCCCCCTTTAGCTTTATACTTATTATTCTAACAAACAAAAAACTGTGTGAGTAAGAAACCGTACGCATTTCTTACTTACACAGTTTATATTACACTCCCATCGTTTTTAATTCTAAAACTTGATCAATTAACTGGTTTAGTGTTTCCTCATCCTGTTTGTATAACTTTTTTTCCAGGTCATCAGGGGTGGTATCTACCTGTTTATTAATTAATTTTATAGCCACCTGAGCTAATGTTTGTTTTTTTCCTTCTCTTTTTCCTTCCTCTCAAAGCATATTTGCAATGGACATGGGTATTTTGCTTCCTTCTGGAAAATAGTCATCTATAAAATTTATCATATCATGAAAATGCTGATTTGTAAGCTTGCGATCTAATCTTAATATACACAGTGTTTATTTCATCATGGCACTAATTGTCCGTTATCCCCCGTTTCAAACTTAAATCGTTACATATTGCAAGAAAGACGTGAGGATAACGGATTTTGCTAATTACAGTTTGGAGAAGCTAACCTCCGCTGTTAGAATACAATTTTACTCATAAACAGCCGCCTGAATCTCTTCATCTTCCAAATTCGTTTGATCATACCAATAGAAACCTGTATCAATATTTTCCGGTATCTCTTCACCATTTATGGCACTTACCGCCGCTTTCACTGTTTCATAGCCTATTCCTTCAGGGTTTTGGGTGATTGCTCCGGCCATCACTCCATCGCTGATGGCATCAATTTGTTGTTTACCTGAATCAAAGCCGATAACCGTTACTTGTTCTTCTTTACTTAACTCTCTTACAGCATTAACCACACCTATGGCAGAGCCTTCATTGGAACCATAAATACCAGCAAGATCAGGGTTTGCCTGCATCATGGTTTTGGCAAGGTTTGTTGACTCTAAATGGTCACCACCACCGTATTGTATATCCACAATCTCAATGTCTGGATATTTCTCCTCCATTGTTTCAACAAAACCATCACGTCTTTGGGCACCTGTAACAGATACCTGGTCATGAACGACAAGAGCAATCTTACCTTTCTCACCAATTAACTCAGCCATTTTATCGGCAGCTAAAGAAGCGGCTGCATAGTTATCAGTGGATGCTGTTGTTAGCGGTATATCACTATCAACACCAGAGTCGAAAGCAATAATTGGAATCCCTTTTTCATCGGCTTCTTCCAATAATGGAGAGGATGCCTGTGAATCTAATGCTGCAAAACCGATGGCATCTGGTTGTTTATCCAAAACCGCTCGAAGCATTTCCATCTGCTTATCAACTTGTGATTCATTCTCTGGTCCTTCAAACGTAATTTTGACATTGAATTCTTCTGCTGCTTTTTCAGCGCCACGTTGAACCGCCTGCCAAAATTGATGCTGGAATCCTTTAGATATAATGGCGATATACGGCTTGTCAGAGTCTTCATTATTTTCTTCTGCTGCCTTTTCATTTTCTGACGTTTCTGTACCAGTAGATCCAGTATCATCAGATTCCTTCTCTGCCTCATTACCACATGCTGCCAGCACGAATAAAAGTGATGAAAAAACAATCAGTATAGCTAACATAATTCTCTTCTTCATGATTTACTCCCCTTTGCAGATTTTTTTGTATGAATAACTCCTAAAAAGAGTTGATTCCATTAGGTATTCTTTTTCCGTAACATATCAAAGTAAACAGCAAGTAAGATGACGAACCCAATCACTACTGTTTGCCATTCCTGAGGGATGGACATGATGCGCAATCCGTTTGTTAGAACGCTCATGATTAGAGCACCAATCATTGTTCCAATTAGTGAGCCCTTGCCACCACTTAAAGAAGTTCCGCCAATCACAACAGCTGCAATCGCTTCCAATTCGTACCCCATTCCTAGAGCGGGCTGAGCAGAATTTAAACGAGAAGCCATAATAACACCAGCAACCCCTGTGAAACACCCTGCAATCGTATAAATGATCAATTTCCACTTTTTTACGTTTATTCCCGAGAGCCTCGTTGCTTCTTCATTACTGCCGATCGCAAAGGTATACCGGCCGACAATGGTTTTTGATAATAAAACCCATCCAATCAGTACCATAAAAAAGAAAACTAAAATAGCATTAGGAATCGATATGCCTGGAATGATAGAACCTAAAGCAATGGAATTGAAGCCTTCGACATCGCTAAAATAAATCGGTGAAGCTCCGGATATAACGAGCGACAAGCCCTCTGCAATCATCATCATTGCTAATGTTGCAATAAAGGGTGGAATACGCAAAATTGACACCGAAAAACCAGAAATAAAGCCAATACATGCTCCGGACAAAATACCACCGATAATGCCAACCGAGAGAGGTAAGCCTAAATAGACAATGAATACACCTGTCATCACAGACGTCAATGTCATCCCTGTACCGATCGATAAATCGATCCCTCCCGTAATGATGACAAAGGTAGTACCTAATGCGAGGATACCGATAACAGTAGTGGATAACAGAATCCCTTCAATGTTTGACCAATGGAGAAAATTGTCTGACGCAATAGAGAAAAAGATAACTAAAATAATCAAACTGGCAAAGGCAAGAATTTGTTGTAACGCTCCTGATCCTTTAAAGTACTTCTTCTGAGCAGGTTTGTGAGTATTTGCAATATCTGTGGACATTAACTTTCACCCCTTTTTTTTTATTGATGGCTTGTGGCAAGTTCCATAATATTCTCTTGATTCGCTTCCTTATTTAATAATTCTCCTGTTACGCTCCCTTCGTTCATGACGATAATACGATCGCTCAATCGTAAAATTTCGGGCAATTCTGAGGAGATCATAATAATAGACTTACCGGTGCTTACCAGCATTTCTAATAAGTCATAGATTTCTTGTTTTGCACCGACATCAATACCTCTTGTCGGTTCATCGAAAATCAAAATATCACAGTCCTTCAGAAGCCATTTAGCGATTACAACCTTTTGCTGATTCCCTCCAGATAAAAGCTTTACCGGCTGGTTCACCTTTGGTGTTTTTACCTTTAATCTCGTGACATACTTCTCAGCATCTGAAGATATAGGTGTAGGTTGGACAAAAGCAGCTTTAGCATAATTTTTCATAGAAGAAAGCACGATATTGTCTTGGACACTCATCTCTAGTAATAAACCCAATTGCTTCCTATCCTCAGATAAATAACCTATTCCATTCTTTACTGCATCAGCGGGTTGTTTAATTGAAACAGTTTTTCCATTTATCCTGATGTTACCGGTAAAAGGATCTGCTCCAAAAATAGCCCTGGCAATTTCCGTTCTGCCGGCGCCAACCAACCCTGCGAATCCTAATATTTCCCCTTTATTCAGATGAAAAGATACGTTCTTTAAATAATGATTACTAACATTGTTCACTTCAAGAACGGTATTTGTATAGATGCTTGGGTCCGACTTTTTTGGTTCAATCGTTACTTCTCTGCCTACCATTAATGAGACGACCTGTTTTATTTCGGTTGTTTTAGTAGGTAACGTTGTGATATATTCGCCATCTCTCATGACTGTAATTCGGTCTGAAATCCGCTTCAATTCTTCCATGCGATGGGAAATATAGATGATTCCCACGCCTTCGTTCTTTAACCAGTGAATGATATCGAATAATTTGTCAATTTCCTTATCTGTCAAGGCGGCGGTAGGTTCATCCATTATAAGTATTTTGGAATCAAAAGATAATGCCTTGGCGATTTCGGCCATTTGTTGTTTGGCAACGGTTAAGTCAGCGATTTTTTTTTTCGGTTGTAAGTCGATGTTTAACTTTTCAAACAATGCTGCAGCCTGCTGATTTAATTCTTTATTTTTTAAAAAGAAGCGCATCGGATCCCTTGGTTCACGACCGATGAAAATATTTTCGGCAACCGTTAAATCTGGCATTAGATTTAGTTCCTGGTGGATCATGCTGATACCTAGTTCCTGAGCTTCCCTTGTATGTGATGGCGCGATCTCTTTGCCGTCATACTTGATGTAGCCCTGATCCATCTGATAAATGCCGGTAAGTATTTTCATCAAAGTTGATTTTCCTGCACCATTCTCTCCAACCAGCGCCAAAACTTCTCCTTTATTTAAATCTAATTGCACGTTGGACAATGCTTTTACACCGGGGAAAGATTTATGAACACTATTCATTTCTAGTATTTTTTCTGGCATCATCATACTCCTTTCTTTTCAATAGTCTGGAATCTTTGGTACCGATAACAAATTTCTTTTGCAACCACTTGTATAAAATAGCGTTTTCAGTTATCGGTATCAAAAAGAATCAAATCCTAATACTAAACTTTTATGTATGTTGTTGTGATTTTATAATAAAAATATATTAAATGTTTTTATAACAAGTTTTTCCAAGTAGGAAGGAGTGGTTATATACTCTATTTTTTTGAATATGAATGTTATCGATACCAATTAAATAATAAAAGAGGTAGAAGCCTATGGTGACAATCTATGATATTGCTAAAAAAGCAAATGTATCACCAATGACCGTATCAAGAGTGATTAACAATGCTCCTAATATAAGAAATAAAACGAGAGAAAAAGTGGAAATAGCGATCAAAGAACTAGGATATATACCGAATTCGGCTGCCCGTAGCTTAATCTCGAATCAGACAAAAACATTGGGACTTATTTTGACCGATATATCGAATCCATTCTTTTCAAAGATTGCCAGAGGAGCAGAGGATGCCGCTGTCCAAATGGGCTATCGTGTCTTAATGAGCAATACGGATGAAGATAGTGAAAAAGAAATTAATTACATCGATATGATGCTTTCTGCACGGGTTGATGGCGTACTTATTGCTCCTACAAGTGATAAAACACTTGAACAAATTGAGCGTTTTAAGCGGCATCATATTCCAGTAGTTCTAATCGACAGATTGATAGAAGGTTTTACAGGAGATTATGTATTAGGAGACAGCTATGAAGGCAGCCGAAAGCTTGTGGAGCACCTCATCGACAACGGTCACCATAATATTGCACTAATTAATGGTCCATCGAATGTTTCGACTGCAAGAGAAAGGAAGCGCGGCTATATAGAAACGTTGAAGTTAAATGATCTGCCTGTGTATGAGCATTACATCTCAGAAATTGATTATAGAAATATCGAGGAAGATAGTGCGAAGATCATCGTTGATAGACTAATAAGGTCAGAACCGGAAAAACGTCCAACAGCGATATTTGCCGCCAATAATTTTATAGCAATCAGTGTCATGAAGGCAGTCAAAGAATTAGGGCTGCAGGTACCAAAGGATATTTCGGTCGTGTGTTTTGATGAAGTGGAACCTGTCGTTTATTTTGACCCATTCTTTACCGTTGCTGCCCAGCCAGCAAATGAGATGGGCAAAATCGGCATTCAATTTCTTATGGAACGGGTCGAGCAAAAACAAGTTATTAGCCAGAGAAAAGTAGTGTTACCACCTGATATTCACATTCGTAAATCTACCCGGAAAATCAATTCAAGATTCTCGCGGAAAGGGGAGACTTAGCTATGTTGAAACAGATACCGAGTATTATTTCACCGGATTTATTGAAAATACTTCATGAAATGGGGCATGGTGATGAAGTCGTTTTGGGAGATGGTAATTTTCCTGCAGCTAGCCATGCTAACAGATTGATCCGCTGTGATGGGCATGATATTCCTGGATTATTAGATGCAATCATGCAACTGCTGCCAGTAGATACTTATGTTGAACAGCCGATCCATCTAATGCAAGTAGTGGAGGGGGATAGTACGCCAGTGCCGATGATTTGGAAAGACTACGAGGAAATTTTAGGGAACTATCAAGTGTCGAGGGATCAGATAGGATTCGTAGAGCGATTTGCATTTTATGAACGCGCAAAGAAAGCGCATGCAATTGTAGCGACATCCGAACAAGCATTATATGCCAATATTATTTTGAAAAAAGGTGTTATTTCCTAAGAGGATGGTGAAGAGAAAATGGCCGTAAGTAAAAAAGCATTATGTAACTATGCTTCAAAGTTAGTGGATGCAGGATTAGTCGTCGGAGCAGGAGGAAATTTAAGTGTGCGAGATGGCGACGATATGTATATATCGCCAAGCGGATTCGATTTGAAAGAAATTCAAGAGGATCAATGGGTGAAGGTTAGTATTACCACTGGTGAAGTAGAAGGAAAATTAAAGCCATCTTCAGAGGTCTTAATGCACTTAGAATGCTTTAGAAAAAGACCGGACATCAAAGCAGTTTTGCATGCACATCCTAGTTATAGTGTCGGTGTGGCTTCGGCAGAAACAGACATTCCCAGTATGTTTCCCGATTTTCCAGCAATGGTGAAGAAAGTAAGCTATTTAGATTACATGATTCCGACTACCCACATACTCGCAGATGCGGTTGCAGATGTGATAACAGAAACGGATGTTGTCATCATGCGAAATCATGGTGTATTAACAGTTGGTAAATCGCTAAAGGAGGCCTATTTCTTTATGCAGCTGACGGAAGAGGCTGCAAAAGTGTATGCGATATCCTGCATGGTAGGAACTCCTAGAATATTAACAGAATCAGAATGTCAGGATCTGAGAGCTTTATCTAGTGAAAAATATCGAGCCAAATTATTAAAGGATGACAAGTGAAAGGAGGTGCATCAATGAAAAAAGTATGGGCATTTGATATTGGAGCATCAAATGGCCGATTAATGCTAAGCAGCTTTGATGGTCATAAGCTTTATCTAGAAGAGATATATCGTTTCGCTAATCAGCCAGTTCACCTTACCGGTCATTATTATTGGAATATCCTGTATATCTTTGCAGAAATGAAAAAAGCGATGCAAATGAGTATACAAGAAGGACATCGACAGATCGAAAGTATGGGGATTGATACATGGGGAGTCGATTTCGGTCTGCTTTCTGATACTGGGGAATTACTTGGGAATCCATACAGCTATCGAAATCCGTTGAATGAACGAGGAATGCAAGAAGCTTTACAACATATATCGGCCAAGGAACTCTTCGATATAACAGGAGTTGAAACCGCAACTATTAATACGGTTTTTCAATTATATACGATAAAAAAATACAATCCATCCTTACTAGAGAATGCCGACACATTATTGTTAACGCCAAATTTATTAGCTTACTTGTTTTGTGGTGAGAAACATAATGAATTTACGATTAGCTCGACTACGCAACTGCTCCGTGCAGGTGAAACAAGCTGGGATAAACAAATTCTTCAAAGATTGCTTCTCCCTGATGATATTTTAGCACCAACGACAGCTCCATTGATGGTTGCAGGTCAGTCTTTATCTGTGGTTAATCGAGAAATAGGAATGAATCCGGTAAAAGTGATTCATACTGCAAGCCATGATACAGCGAGCGCGATAGCATCACTTCCGTTAGAGGATCAGCAATCGGTATTTATGAGCTGTGGTACGTGGGTACTGATGGGAGTTCCTGTGGACCGTCCGGTTATCAATGATGACGTGATGGAATCGGGATTTACCAACGAGGGAACGATAGAAGGTAAATATCGATTACAAAAAAATAATATGGGTATGTGGTTGTTGCAGCAATGTCGGGTTATCTGGGAAAGGGAAGGCATGGCGACGGATTTTAATAAGGAGAATCAGCTCCTCGAAGCAGCACCTGCTTATCGTTCATTTATTAATCCAGATGATCCGCGATTTTTTAATCCTTTAAATATGGTAACAGAAATTCAACGCTATTGTGAGGAAACGGCGCAACCTGTTCCAACATCTCAAGGTGAAATCATCCGCTGTATTCTTGAGAGTTTAGCTTTAAAATATGGCTGGCTGCTTCAGCGTTTAGAAAGATTGTCAGGAAAAGAATTGAAGCGCATTCATATGGGTGGGGGTGCGATTCGTAATCAAACGTTATGTCAATTAACAGCGAATGCGACCGGAAGAGAGATTATCGCCGGACCGGTTGAAGCGAGTGCGATCGGTAATGCCATTGGCCAGTGGATTGCTTTAGGAGAAGTGAAAGATTTGAAGGAAGCAAGACAGCTTGTAGGAGAATCATTCCCTCTCCAATATTATCAGCCACAAGAGCAAATCCAATGGCAAGAGGCTTATCAGCGATTTGTACAATACACAGGATTATAATACGAGGGGGAAATAACATGACAACTAATCAACGATTTATTGGGGATATGCCGAAAATAGGGATTCGGCCAACCATTGATGGCCGTAGAAAAGGTGTAAGAGAATCATTAGAAGTGAAAACAATGAATATGGCAAAGTCTGTAGCCAACCTGTTATCAGAGAATGTACGTTATTCCAATGGGCAACATGTCGAAACAGTTATAGCAGACACTTGCATTGGTGGGGTAGCAGAAGCAGCTTTGGCAAAAAATAAATTCGATAAAGAAAATGTCGGTGTTACCATAACGGTGACTCCGTGCTGGTGTTATGGATCAGAAACGATGGATATGGATCCGCAAAGGCCCAATGCAATATGGGGATTTAACGGAACAGAGCGTCCTGGTGCGGTTTATTTAGCCGCAGTGTTGGCTGCACATAACCAAAAGGGGCTCCCGGCATTTGGGATTTACGGTGAGGATGTACAGGATATCGATGATGATACCATCCCTTCTGATGTTCAAGAAAAGATAATTCGTTTTGCAAGAGCGGGGATGACGGTTGCTACACTGAAGGATAAATCCTATCTGTCCATAGGTTCGGTATCAATGGGGATAGCCGGGAGTATGGTAGATGAGAGCTTCTTCCAAGAGTATCTAGGAATGCGCAATGAATATGTAGATATGACAGAATTCACGCGTCGGATCAACGAGGAGATTTATGATAAAGAAGAATTTGACATTGCTTATCAATGGATTAAAGAAAATGGTACCTTCGGCTCTGATACGAATAAAGAGGCAAATCAACGAACAACAGTTCAAAAAGAGGAAGACTTAAAAACAAATATAAAAATGACGCTGATTACCAGAGACTTGATGCAAGGCAATCTTAAATTAGCGGAATTAGGATACGAAGAGGAGGCGATGGGACACAATGCAATTGCCTCAGGATTTCAAGGACAGCGTCAGTGGACCGATCATTTTCCAAATGGTGATTTCATGGAGGCGATTCTTAATTCTTCTTTTGATTGGAATGGTATACGGGCACCATATATCGTTGCTACCGAAAATGATACGCTAAATGCTGCTACTATGCTATTTGGTCATTTGTTAACGAACACTGCGCAAGTATTTGCGGATGTAAGAACGTATTGGAGCCCATCCGCAGTCGAGCGCGTGACGAATCATGAGCTGGAAGGCAGAGCAAGTAATGGTATTATTCATCTATTAAACTCAGGCTCTGCAGCGCTTGATGGTACAGGAGAGCAAGAGCGACATGGCAAACCAGTGATGAAACCTTTCTGGGAAGTGACGAAAGAAGAGGCTGCAAATTGCTTGCAGGCAACAGAATGGAGACCGGCAAATACCGAATATTTCCGAGGTGGTGGCTTATCCAGTAACTTCAAAACACGAGGAGATATGCCCGTCACTATTGCCCGCATAAATTTAATTAAAGGTCTTGGTCCGGTCCTGCAACTGGCAGAAGGGTTTACGGTGGAGTTACCGGAGAACATACATGAAGTACTAAACGATCGCACAGATCCGACGTGGCCGACAACATGGTTTGTACCAAATCTGACTGGCGCTGGCGCATTTCAGGATGTCTACTCTGTGATGAAAAATTGGGGGGCGAATCACTGTGCAATGAGCTATGGTCATATCGGTGCTGACCTTATCACATTAGCTTCAATGCTTAGGATTCCTGTAAATATGCATAACGTAGCACCAGAAAAGATCTTTCGACCAAGTGCCTGGAACATGTTTGGTACCAGTGATAATGAAGGAGCAGATTTCCGAGCCTGTCAGGTGTATGGGCCATTATATAAATGATATAATTTCATCACAACAAAGCCGAACGGACACGTTTTTATCAAAAAAATTCATGTTCCGCCCGGCTTTACACTTACGTAGTATGGATAAACTGCGCAGTAACAAAATAGTGCTCTTAAACCTTGAGACCATTTTGAAATGTTCTTAGTGTTATGATACCGCTCCGTCCAACCACTCCGCGTCCTGTGGGGCACGGCTGAAGCTAACTTTGTAAAGAAGAACGCTTCACAAAGTGGATCTTCAGCACCTGCACGTCCCACGGGAGTCTCCGTGGTTGGCCTACGCTATGGTTTTGCTCTACAACTAATAATACAGCTAGTATTTTGAGCGGTGTCCTTTAGTGTCTATACCTCATCTTTAATATGGATAATGCCTAGCACCACTGCTTTTAGCTGTTCCATGCGTTGTAGCACTTCCTTAAGCGTAGGAAATAGGCGGAGACTCCTGTGGAATCAGCGCGAGCTGAAGATCCACTTCGTCTGTGCCTGTGTCTGCAAGTATCGCTTCGAAGTGAGCTTCCTCGGCACAAGGCAGCAAAGAAGTTGTTCAAGTAGTAGCCTAGCAGACCGCCGTGCCCACAGGACGCGGAGCAATTTTTAGGAGCTTTGCTAAGCACAGTAAAAATGTCATAATCACCAAATGGAAATAAAATTTTACAGCATTAGATAGATTCTTACTTAGCATAAAATATGATACATAGCCAGAGTCTCTTTCCTTCGCAGTATACGTCAAGTACGTATTACTTGAAAAGGATGAATTATTCCTTTTTAGTTGGCGCTGTTACGTCCTATCCGCTTCTTTGCTAGAAACAAAGTATTTCTTTATTCGCTTCCGCTAGCAATTCTTTATAAAAAGGATCCTCGCCAATCGTAATGACACGATCGCATAATGCGGTGATCTCATCCATGTCATGGGAGGTATAGAGTATCATTTTTTGGTTCGTCTTGGCTTGATCTTGTAAATACGCACCAATTTCTTTGCGTGACTTCAAATCAATTCCTGCGGTTGGTTCGTCCAGCAACAATAGACTGGGATCGTGGATCAGGCTGATCGCTAAGTTCAATTTCCGTTTCATACCACCAGATAAATTCTTTACTGGTGTTTTCCATCGGTCCAAATTCATCTCAAGACAGATTTCCTCGAGCTGAGCCTTGGTTTTCTTTTGCCAAGATAGCTTCTCGAAGAATACCATGTTTTCTTCTACTGTCTGCTGCTCCCATAACGCAATATCTTGTGGAACAAAACCGATACGCTGCCGTATTTGTTTTAAGTGTTTATGGTAACTGGAGTCATACAACGTGATCTCTCCCGCTGTGGACCTCATAGTGGTAGCAAGTATTTGCAGAAGTGTAGATTTTCCAGCACCGTTTTCGCCAACAAGACCAACTATCTCACCTGGATAAACAGTAAAGGAAAGCTGATCCAATACATGTTTTCTTTTGAAAAGTTTTTGTAGTCCTTCAACTTTAAGCATCATTTCTCTCCTCTCGGTTAAACCAGATCACTGTGCCGATGAGACAGATGAATAGCCAGCCAATTGTCCATTCTCCTGATAGAAATCGCTCTAACGGATTGATGAAGTAGAGCCACTTCACGTCTCCTAACAAGTTAATACTGTATATCGCCATTAATCCAAATGTCCAAATAATTGCAGCAACATACATGAAATAGACATTGCTCCAAATCGAAACAAATAAAAAGGCAAATAAACAGATCATCAACCGAAAAGACAGCAGATTAATAATAGGTATCGCTGCTCCATATTGTGAAGACAGTACAATAGCCGTTATTCCATCGGTGATGAGAAATAAAAGCAGATAGATTAAAACATTCAACACTATATATTTAGGATAGGGTATCTTCATAAAATGGAAGCGAACACTGACATGTTGCTGTCGTTCTTTTATTACCCAGTCAAAGACAAAGATCGTAATCAGCATGGTTGAAAAAGCCCAGATTACCCAAGGATTTAATGTTGCTTCGTTCTTATCAGCTACCGCACGTTCTCCTTGGTATTGAAATTGATGTATCAATAAATTCTCTTTCGTTTGGATTTGCTTTGACTTCGCTGTAATTTCATGGACCGACCAATTCGCTGTACCATTTAATTGCTGTTCTAACTGAATAACAGTATTAGCAGCATTAACTCGTCCGGTCTCCTGTTGAATAATCGATACTATTGATTCTTTTACAATATCATAGGCGAAGGAACGATCGGAATAATATCCTTCCAGCAAATTGTTTCTGCTTCCCTGTTCCAAGTCACTTTGATAATTTTCTCTTATTACAAATACGCTATCAAGTTCATGCCTTTCTAATTGTCGAAGAGCTTTCCGTTCTGACATTAATGTGGCGGTGATTAGCGATGTGTCATTTAATTCATCATATAAGGCGAGCGATGAGTCGTTTTCTTCCTCTAAGACAATACCTACCGGGACAGTAAAGTCACCCTGTACCGATTCTGTTACAGAAAGAATCGCAATGGTGATCAGTAATGGCAGAAACAACCAGAGGCAGAGACTGATCGATTGTTTTTTAATCAGTAACCACCGTGTGTATAGAATATCTTTCATTTATAAACACGTCCTTTCCATGAGGACATGATAATGAGGACAATCCATCCGATCACTACGGTCATCGTCAAGCCCATAAATTCAGCATAAAAACGTCCATTCAGCATAATTTGTTCTATCCAATAAAAGGATTGATGAGCGAAACTGTATGAAAAAAAGTTTTCCAGATAGACAGGAAAATAGATTTTTGGAATAATAGCGCCACTAAAAAGGATGACAATGGCTGTGAACAATGACTGTATCAGCAGTTTACCCTTTTGTGATTTCAGCAGCCACTCGATAATTGTAAAGCATTGTAAAACCATCATATTGTGGCATATCAGTAAGCAAGCTATCCGGAAACCATTCTCTGTCGTAATCGTTATATCATCAAAGAAAAACAGGTATAAAAAGAAGGTAGCAGTTGCCATCATAGCTGTCACGAACAAGGTAGTGACGATGGTTGCTGCTGCTTGTTGTAAGTCAGTAACTCCATACAGATGGACGCGCTCCTTCATCTTTGCGCTGCTGTCCTTTTGTAACATCGAATAAATAATAAATAACCAAATCGTTACTATGGTAAACCATCCCGCTAAACTGAAATATTCAGTGGGGGAGGAGGTTGCGTTATTGGTTATTTGTTCCTCACTTACTACTTTGTCGCTGCCTAGTACATAAAAAAAGTAATCAGTGAATTGTTCTAGCAGTAAGGCATTTCTTTCTTCATCGTTTATTCCTAATTGTTTTGCATAGTGATTGATGGTTAGAATGTTAGCCTGTGAACTACGAATGTGCCGAGTAAGGGTTTCGATTAATTCATTGATTATTTGGCTTTGCAGCGGCCTTTCGGGGTTTCCGATGATGGACAGTTGTGATGACTGTCCGTCCATCAGTTTTTGAAAAAAGTATTCCGGGAAAATGACGTAAGAGCTTAATTCATTGGCTGTTATACCTTGCTTTGCTTCTGGCTCTTTCATTTCTTTCATTGACAGTACATCACCAACCTGCGAAGATTCCTCTAATAATTCAATAATCAATTTTGTTTCCTCTGATTGATCGAAATTGACAAGCGCTATCGTAAGTGAATCTGTTTCCGCAACATCCATTATAGATACAATTGAAAAGGCGATAAGCCCTGTGATGATGATGGGTACCAGTAAAATAAGAGGAAGTGATAGCCACTTCCTCCTTAGCTGGGTTAGATTGTTTTTCGTAAACAAGTAAATATGTTTCAGAGATTTCATTTATGACACCTACTTTAAGCGCTAATGTTAAAAGCCACCGGTTCCCATTCCGCCCATCATATTACCCATCCACAATTGAAATTGCTGCATAACGTCTGTTTCAAAGTATTGCGTAATTTCTTCTCCACTCATATCGCTTAAGTTTTTCACTTGACCAGCGTCTGGGGTTTCTACTTCACTAATGGTGGAACCTTCTTGTGAGAGACTGATAGATAATGTATCCTGATTAAGCGCCGCGCCATCTTCTGCGAAAAGCGTATGATTCACCGTCATTTGATCCTCTTCATATGTTCCTTCGCCAACCCAGTGAAGGCTCATCAATTGTGTACCTTGCTGGGAAAAAGAGAAAATATGTTCAAATGATTTATCCGTCTCATTTTGCTCTGTTTGATTGGACTCAATCGTAAAGCTTGCATCTTGTGCGGAAAAGGTAATCATATCATTCGCTGATCCGTCCTGTTGAGACAGATCGGCGTTAATATTCATTGTCTCTTCCGTATTGCCATCATCTACCGTGAAGTTATAATCCAATACTTGATTATTATCTGTGACGGCATTCGTTCCGTCGATCCGGACAGCTGCCGTTGCTCCTGCATCTTCAAGTGTTGCAGCAAGCTCTCTTTTTACGATAATATCATCGTGTACCCAGATGATTGATTCAAACCCATCTGGAAGTTTAATAGAATCAACATTTGCCGAAGCATCTTCCATTGCTGAAACAAAGTCTTCTTCAAATGCAGCGATTTCTTCATTCGCTACTTCTACATTGGCATAATCCATATAAAAGGTCTGATTAACAAGGATTTCCCGGAGTTTTTCATCGGCTGCCATTTTATCGAATAGTCCTTTTAATATATTTTGCACTTCTTCTTCCGATAAAGAGAAGGTAATCTTTTCGGCATTTATACTATTATCGCCAACCGTTATGTCCTCTGAGTTTGATTCAAATGCCTCGTCAGGAAGTTTATCGTAAAGATACATCAAGTATTCTTCGTTAATGTAAGTAAAGTCTTCTGTTGCGAATGGATTCTCGTTGTACAATGTGCTGAAGTCGATATTTTCCTCACCAGTAAAGGTATCTGGATCGATTTCCTGCAAAATTCTCCCGAGATCATCTCCATTTACTTGAATGATGTTATCTAGAAACGGTAATCCTACGAATAAGTCATTATTGTCAAGAGTAGCTTCAATACCGTTTAGTTCAATACCTGCCATCCCCGCTGAAATACTAACAGATGACATATTTTCTTGTTTATCCATTGCGGATTCTATCGTAATATTTGCGTTATTAATGATTTGGTCATACCCCATACCCGCCATGCTTGGGACGTTCATCTGACCAGTTATTTTTGTGACAGATTCAATTGCATTCTCATCGGTGTGTTCTTTCCAGGCTATTTCTTGCTGGAATCTTGATTCAAAGGTTTCCTGTAATTGCTGGATGGAGTTTTTTTCTGCTAAGAAATAATCTTCTTTAGCGGATGTAAGTATAAAAGCTTGAACAGATACAATTCCTGCGATTAAAATAGCAACAATTGCCACCGCAATGATTATCCATTTGGTTTTCTTTTTCTGTTGTTTGGGTTGTTCTTGATGAATCACTTCTTCCATAGATTAGTCCTCCCCTAAATTCAAATTGGTTACAATGATTTCCCATGTTTTTTTTTCTATTTGTTATGATAGGTATAAAGGCGTGATGACTGTGGATAAACATGGAAAAATCACACATAGTTTCCATAATACCATGAGCATTAAAAATCATCTATACTTTCGACAATTAAAGACAATAATGTCGAAAAATATATGAAAAATGGACAGGAGAGAGCTGATGTCATGAAATATAAATACGGCTATAAAAAATATATTTCGAAAGCAAGGAGCTATTTTCAAGATAAGGAAAAATCGAAACAGTTGTTAAAGGAAGCAGAAATAAAAGCAAATGATAAAAAAGGTAAGTTAGAGGAGGTATGGGACAAGCTGCAATTATTATTTGAGGCACTTAGGGCATGGATCAAAGAGGAGTATAAAGAAATTCCGAAAGGGTCTATTGTTATGATCATTGCAGCGATCATTTATTTTGTCACTCCAATAGACATAGTTCCAGATTTTTTAGTTGGATTGGGTTTGTTTGATGATGCAGCTGTGCTTGGATTTGTCATCAAGCAAGTGAGCGAGGATTTGGATCGGTTTAAAGTGTGGCAGGAAAATCATGATGCCGAAGAGCCACCATATGGGGAAAATAAAGGTGACTAGTCATGACTCTTTAACTGATCGGTATTAACGTGAGGACGATAACCAAGCTCATCAATAGCATTTGAGATATCCCATGGTTTATCGGTATTATTTGACACGCCGTAATAGGTTCCGTATTTTACATCTGCTTCAATTGCTGCAGTAAATAATGCGACAAGATCTTGTTTGGAAAGTAAAGTGCGAGATAATCGATCATTTTTTAACAGTGCTTTTTTTTCATCCTTTGGTACCGACCCGATTCGGATATTAATGACAGATAGTTCTGTGTGTAGCGAAAATATAAAGCCAGCTTCCTCTGATGCGACTTTCAGCACACCATATAACCCTTTAGGAAAGGGATAATCTTTGGTAGTTATTTCTCTTGCTAGATTGGAATACCCGTTTTCCTCATAATAATCTGTGGCATGATTGCTGCTTGCATAAATCACTTTAGCTATTTGAAATTGCTTGGCAACCAGCATGAGGTAATAGCTTGCCTTAAAGAAAACATCTGTCATCTGATTGAATGCTTCCACATTTTCAATGGCATTACTTGTATCAATCCGTAATAAATTGATAATGACGTCTGTGTCTTCCGGTATCTTTTCTAGCATTTCATCATAGTTTGTTGCATCCATTTGTTTGTGCGTATCGGTTTCGTTTTTAACCATTTTATCGAAGACCAGCACATGATAGTCAGTTGTTAGATGGTTGTATAATATCTCCCCAACGGTTCCAGCTCCACCAATGATGATGACTTTTTTCAATTGGAAAACGCCCCTTCAATCGTTCTAGTCAGTAGTTTGACCTTTTTATGTAAGGACATACATCAAGAAAAAATTCTAGGAATGGAATAGTGTAAGCATTTAGATAAAATAATTCAATAGTGCCCAAACCAAAACGCCCAAAGCCATGATGATAAATAATAAATCTAAAACAGCCCATACCTTAGTTTTTTCTTTAATGGAGTAGAACAAATCATAAAAACCTTTAAATATGAATGCAATGATTAATAACAGACTTCCTGTACCGTCATTATGGTTTTGTTCATCAAAAATCATGATAAAGGAATATGTAAGTAAAATTGCAGTTATTGTCCCATAACTAATTTTAATCGCTTTCTCTTTATCTTTACTGAGGTTCTCCATATTATCCCCTTCCACTAAGCTACTTATTATTAAAAATATTAACATGAAATACTAGGAAGTAATGCAAGTGAAGAATTTTATAAAAAAAGAGTGTGATAGACTTAGCTATCACCACTCCATAGTTTTAACGATGTTTTTTCATTTTTCGGTGTTGGGTAGCCTGATGACGATAGTGTTTCGTGTTTTCGATTTTGTTCCGCGTGTATTCCGCTGAATTCTCAATAAAAGCTGTTTCTCTTAACAACTTTAAATAACTGTAGTAGCGACCTTCACTTATCATTCCATTATCTATTGCCTTTTGTATCGCGCAGCCTGGTTCTGTCTCATGCTGGCAATCACGGAATTTGCACTTGTTTTCCAACTCTTTAATATCCTGAAATGTTTGGGATATGGCATCCTCTGAACTCCATAATTGCAACTCTCTTAAGCCTGGTGTGTCAAGAATCAACCCTTTTTCCAATACTAACAGGTCCCTTGATGTGGTAGTGTGTCGCCCTTTATCATCATTTCGTACTGCATGGACTGCTTGCTGTTCTTGCCCCGATAACACATTTGATAACGTTGATTTACCAACACCGGATGAACCAAGCATTCCAATTGTTTTGCCTGGTTCCAAATACTTGTATAAGTCCTCTATCCCATGATGAGTGATAGAGCTTGTTACATGAATGGGAACGCCAATCGCGACTTCTTCCACTTCAAGTAATTTTGCGTCGATATCATTACATAAATCCGCCTTTGTGAGCACGATCACCGGATTTGCTCCGGATTCTCAAGCTAATGTTACATATCTTTCGATTCGGCGAATATTAAAGTCGTTATTTAGGGCGCTGACTAGAAAAACGGTGTCAATATTACTGGCGATAATTTGTTCTTCCATATTCTTTCCGATTACTTTCCTTGAAAAAACACTCTTTCGCTCCAAAACACCGTGGATCACCGCAAATTGGTCACCATTTTTATAACCAAAGACGACCCAATCTCCTACAGCAGGCAACTGTGCCGATGCTGCTGTTTCGAATAGCAGCTTGCCGGTTGCTTTGCCGTTAATTTCACCAAGCCTTGTCGCTAATTTATAAATGTTTTTTCCTTGTCCGATTACTCGACCAACATTCCATTCATTTGAAAATCTCTGTTGATAATCTTCCGCAAAAAAATCAGACCATCCTAATCTCTCTAAATTCACCTTGAATTTCCTCCCAAAAGATAATAGTGATGGGAGAATATCTCTGTGCTAAGCCGTTAGAAATCCTCCCATTTTAACAAAAAATACTGTTTTTACACTCATCAACAACACGTCCTTTCCTTAATATTACATTAAGCTTAATGTGAGTTTTTCTATTAGTCAAGCAACTATTGGGTATGCATGAAATAAAAACGATAGGGGGAGAATTAAGGGATTATGTATAAAAAGCTTCCTTTAATATGGATTATGTAAAGGTGAACTCTCTGACTTTGTAGTCATTTTGATAGCTTTCGTCTGCTTAGCAAAGCTCCGGAAATAGGCTCCGCGTCCTGTGGGCACGGCTTCAGCTAATTTATGAAAGAAAATTCTTTTCTTTCATAAATGGATCTTCAGCTCGCGCTGATTCCACGGGAGTCTCCGCATATTTCCTACGCTTGAGGGAAGTTCTACAACGATTGGCACAGCTAAAAGCAGTGGTTCTAAGCATTATGATATTCAAAAGCTGATATTTTTGGTGCAATCAATGTGCTAGCGATTACAAAAGTTGTAGAGCTTCCATCCTAGCGTAGGCCAACCACGTAGACTCCCGCGGGACACGAAGTGGTTGGACGGAGCGGTATCCAAGCAAATTAAATATCTCAATATGGACACTCGGCTAGCAATGGCTAGTTGACATAATCCATATTATAGGAAGCTTTATAACTTATTTGTTGTTTCTAATAGTGCTGTAGATGACAAAGAAGAACAAGGAAAAAATAACAACACCAACTCCTATGAACAGGCTAATCAATTGGTCCACCATCATTCCTCCTTATGAAATAAAGGTAATGATATGTATCCTATGCAAAAGCACCCGGCAATATGAACGGCATTCTTCGTTCACATGAACCGGGTGTGCAATCAGTTTAAATATAGTTTTTAGTCTCTAAGAATTCCAGGATGTCTTCGACGGCTTCCTCAACTGACTTTTCTTCTGTGTCTACGACCAGTTCTGGTGCGACTGGTTCTTCGTAAGGCGCATCAATACCAGTAAAACCTTTAATTTCACCTGCGCGGGCTTTTTGATACAAGCCTTTTGGATCACGAGCTTCACAGCTTTCAAGACTGCATTTCACATAGACTTCGATAAATTCGCCATCATTCAACAATTGACGGACATTATCTCTGTCTTCGCGATAGGGTGAAATAAACGCGGTCAAGGTGAATAAGCCGGCGTCATTTAAAAGCTTGGAAACTTCACCGATCCGACGTATGTTCTCTTTACGATCGTCTGGACTAAAGCCAAGGTTATTGTTTAAGCCGTGACGGATATTATCACCGTCAAGTCGATAGGAGCGAATGCCGCGATCGAACAACGCTTTCTCTAATGCTACCGTGATGGTAGATTTGCCTGAACCTGAAAGTCCGGTGAACCATAGTACAGGACTTTGGTGCTGATTTTGTGTGACACGATCCTGCTTTGTAACTGCTGAATCGTGCCAGACAATATTTTTTGTCTCTGCCATTAGTATTTAACCCCTTTGCAATCCTTTAATTAAAACTTCCGCCACTTCTGGTCTGGAGAACTGTCTAGGTAATGGCTCACCATTACGAAGTTTTTCACGGACCTTGGTGCCACTTAGGTGAACGTGCTCAGACTTGTCATGTGGGCATGTTTTTTGAGAAGCCATGTTTTCACATTTCTTGCAGAAAAATGCGTGCTCAAATTTGAAAATGTGAATGCCCAGTTCTGCTTCATATTTAGCTATTAAATCTTGTGCCTCGTACGTACCATAATAATCACCGACACCGGCATGGTCACGGCCGACGATAAAATGGGTACAACCGTAATTTTTGCGAACGAGGGCATGAAGAATAGCTTCACGCGGACCTGCATAACGCATTGCTGCCGGATAAATAACTAAACGAGTACGATCTTTCGGATAGTAGTGTTTTAGAATAACTTGATAGCTTTCCATACGGATGTCAGCGGGAATATCGTCAGACTTGGTCTCACCAACTAATGGATTTAATAATAAGCCATCAACCGATTCCAGTGCGCATTTTTGAATATATTCGTGTGCGCGATGGACAGGATTTCTTGTTTGGAAGCCGACAACAGTTTTCCAGCCAAGGTCTTGAAATAGTTGTCTCGTCTCAACAGGATCAAGATAAAAATCTTTAAATTGATCATGGTTTGGGCGATTTAATAAAGAGATAGGTCCTGCTAAATATACATTGCCTTTCTCATACAATTTCTTTACCCCTGGATGTGCTGCTTCTGTTGTACCATAGACAAATTGCGCTTCTTTTTCTTGGTCATAGCTGTATTTCTCGGTAAGCTCTAATGTACCGTATAACACATCATCTTCACCATAAAGTGCGATATGCTCGCCAATCTCTAATTCATTCGCTTCAGCTTCTGTTACTGCAAGATTAATCGGAATGCTCCATACTGTTCCGTCGGCAAGGTGCAGATTCTCGACAACTTCCTGGTAGTCCTTTTCACCGAGAAAACCAGTCAGTGGACTAAAACCACCAATACCGATTAATTCCAGATCAGAAATACTCCATGCATTAATGGTAATTTTCTTAAATTGTTCTGCTTTGTTAAGTAATTGTTCTCTTTCAGCACCTGTTACTTCACGATTAACTAAATTCCCGCCATGTGCTTCAATGGTTTCGTTTGATTTCTTCTCGATTACTGCCATTATAAAACTCCTTTCTGCTCACGGTGAAACTTTCTGCCATCATTTACTTCATCGACATATTCTTTACGGACGACGAAGTCACCAAAGTGTTCATTTTCATTTCGATTGGTTGCGTAGTCGTGGAAAATCTCTTTCAATGTTGCCAAAATTTCTTCCTCGCCGATGTTTTCACGGTACAATTGATTAAGTCGATCACCGATGAAACTTCCGCCAAGATAAAAATTATATTTACCAGGTGCTTTTCCAATAAAGGCGATCTCGGCAAGGCCAGGACGTGCACAACCATTTGGACAGCCGGTCATTCGGATCACGATTTCTTCCTCCTTCAGACCTTCTGCTTCCAATAGCCCTTCGATTTTATCAATGAGAGAAGGGAGGTAGCGTTCAGATTCTGCCATAGCCAGGCCACAAGTAGGGAAGGCAACACACGCCATTGAATTGCGGCGCAACCCTGAGTAATTTTTCCCTTCTGTAATACCATAGGCCTCGATAAATTCATTAATCTGCTTTTTCTTTTGAGCGGTCACATTAGCGATTACTAGATTTTGATTCGGTGTTAACCGAAAATCACCGGTGTGCACATTCGCGATTTCCCGTAGTGCTGTCAACAACTGATAATCCTCTGTGTTTTTCACTCTGCCGTTTTGGACGAAAAGCGTAAAATGCCATCTGTTATGGCCTTTTACCCAGCCATAGCGATCGCCGTTATGGTCGAAATGATAGGATTTCGCTTCCTGTAATTCGAATCCTAGTCTTTCGTTTAGTTCTTCTTTAAACCAATCAAGACCATAGCGGTCAATGGTGTATTTAAAACGTGCATTTTTACGGTCAGAACGATTTCCGTAATCGCGTTGAATCGTCACGACTTTTTCAGCAACGTCAATGACATCTTCTTTGTTACAGTACCCGGTGATTTTTCCGACTTGTGGATAGGTGCTGGTATTTCCATGAGTGGATCCCATGCCTCCACCTACTACAACGTTAAAGCCTTGTACTTCATTATCTTCAATGATGGCAATAAAACCTAAGTCTTGAGAGAAGACGTCGACATCATTGGATGGGGGAGCTGCTATCCCGATTTTAAACTTACGTGGTAAATAAGTTTTGCCGTAAATAGGCTCATCTTCTTCTTTGGAATCGATAATTTTTTCTCTATCTAACCATATTTCATGATAAGCTCCGGTTTTTGGTGAGAGATGATCGCTGATTTTTTGCGCCCATTCTTGAATTTCTTGGTGAATGTCCGACTGATAAGGATTCGGGTTACACATAACATTCCGGTTGACATCCCCACAGGCAGCAATCGTTGTCATTAATTCATCATTGATCGTTTTAATTGTATCTTTCAAATTCCATTTCAAAATGCCGTGCAATTGAAACGCTTGGCGAGTGGTTAATTTGATTGTCTGATCACCATACCGTTGTGATAAGTCATCAATTGAGAGCCACTGCTTTGGTGTCGCTACACCGCCAGGAATTGCAACTCGAAGCATAAATTGATAGGCAGGTTCAAGTTTTTGCTTACGTCGCTCATCACGGATATCTCGATCATCCTGCTGATAGCTCCCGTGGAACTTCAGTAACTTTGTATCATCTTCGGAAATGGACGCAGTAATTGGATCCTGCAAGCCTTCTTCAATCGTACCTCGTAAGTAGCGACTTTCTACTTTTAATTTTTCCATAGGATCTAGATTGTTAGAATTGTTTCCCATTGTATTTTCCCCCCTAATACACGTCTCGTTGATATCTCTTCTCTTGCTTTAATTTATTGATGTATTCTGTCGCTTGCTCTTGTGATAACTTACCTTGTTCACTGACAATGGCAAGCAGTGCCTCGTGAACATCCTTTGCCATTCGCTTCTCATCCCCACATACGAAGAAATAAGCACCTGCTTCTAACCATTCATATAATTGTTGGGCATTTTCCTTCATGCGATGCTGTACGTAGACCTTTTCTTCGGTATCTCTTGAAAAGGCAACATCCATTTTGCTTAAGTATCCTTTATTAAGCCAATTTTGCCAGTCGACTTGATAAAGGAAATCAGAGCGGAAATGCTGATCACCAAAGAATAACCATGTTTTTCCTTTGAGCTCTAATTCTTCTCGTTCCTCAATGTAGCCTCTGAATGGAGCAACACCTGTACCTGGTCCAATCATGATGACAGGCGTTTCTTCATCGAATGGGAATTTGAAATTTGGATTTTTGTGAACATAGATATTTAATTGGTCACCAGGCTTAATTCGATCAGCGATTTCTCCAGAACAAACGCCATTGCGGTCACGCCCATGTGTGTTATACCGTACCGTTGCGATGGTTAAATGGACTTCATCTTCATTTGCCTTGTAACTGCTTGAAATCGAATATTGTCTTGCTGGTATCTTACGTAAAATTTGCATAAGCAAAGATGGCTCGAATGGTGCTGGCGGATAATCAATGATTAAATCTAATAAATCACGTCCATCAATGTACGATTTTACCTGCTCTGGTTCATCAAGAAGCTTGGTCAGCTTTTTATTTTCAAAATGTGCTGCTGCTTTTTCCAGTAAGCCTTTTGTTAATCTGGTAATCTCAAATATGGAAGTTAACGCTTCCTGTACAGATCGTATTTCTCCTTGCTTATTAATTGGTATCGTTTGTTCAGGATTCCATTCAAGCTCATTTATAATTTGTTGCACAAGTGTTGGGTCGTTTTTTGGATAGATGGCTAGGCAATCACCTGGTTCATAGCTAAGATTGGAGCCATCTAACGCAATTTCTATATGTCTTGTCTCTTTGTTGGATCCTTGACCACTGAGTTTAATATTATCTAATACTTCAGCGGTATAAGGATTGCTTTTTGAATATATCGGTTGTTCAGCCGGAGTTGGTTCCGTAACAGTAGCACTTGTTCCTGTATCGTTATCTTTCTTTAAGAAGTCGAGTACACCCGTGAACCATTCCTCAGCTGGTTCTTCATAATCGACATCACAATCCACGCGTGGGTGGATCCGTGTAGCTCCTAGCTCCTCGAGGCGTTTGTCAAAATCTTTACCAGTTTGACAGAAATGCTCATAGGATTCGTCCCCTAATGATAAGACGGCGAAGTTCACATTATCCAGTTTTGGCGCTTTACGTCCATGCAGAAATTCATGGAACTGAATCGCGTTATCAGGCGGATCTCCCTCACCATGGGTTGCTGTTACAATGAATAAATCCTCTACTTCCTTTAGTTTTTTTGGTTTATAATCGTCCATACAGGAGATGGTAACGTCCCTTTGGATCGACTTGAGTTGTTCCGATAGTTTTTCCGCAAGCTCCTGGCTATTACCTGTTTCGGATCCGTAAAGAATTGTTACCGTTCTCGTTGCCACTTGTTGTGTGGCAGTCTGTTCGGGCGCAGGTGCCGCCTGGCTAGCGTTAGCCTGAGAGGCGGCCAAATATCCTGCTAGCCAATTTTTCTGAGCATCTGTCAATGTTGGGAGCAGCTGATTTAAGATTTCGGTCTGTTTTTGATCAAAGGGACTATTTACTACTTGTAATGTCAACGTGTTCACCTCTTTAAATAATTAATCCGATAGATTTACTTTGTTATAGCTATAAAAAAATAGTTATTTTGCCGACTGCGGAGCAACGTGAAGTCCGCATTCTGTTTTGTTAAAATTGGCCCATCTGCCTGCACGTTCATCTTCGTTATCCAATACTTTGGACGTACAAGGTATACAGCCAATGCTCGGATAGTTCTCATCATGAAGTGAGTTATAAGGCAATTGATGATCCCTAATGTAATTCCAAACATCATCCCAAGTCCAATGAATCAATGGACAAACCTTCACAGATTCGAACCTGTCATCTTTGTTAATAAAGTCGGTATTAGCTCTTGAAGGTGATTGAGCTCTTCGCAGACCAGATATCCAGGCTGTTGCTCCACTCAGCACTTCTTCAAGCGGTTTTATCTTACGAATGTAGCAGCATTGATTAGGATCTCGGCTCCATAGGGCGGAACCATATTGTTCTCGCTGTTCATCGACTGTAAGAGAAGGTTTCTTCATGAAAATATCCAGTTTGGGATATTTTTCTTTCACTTCGTCGATCAAATCATATGTTTCTTGGAAATGGAGACCTGTGTCTAAAAATACTAATCTGGCATCTGGCTTCACATTCGCAATCAAATCTATCATTACCATACTTTCAGCACCAAAACTACAAGCATAGACAAGCGAGTCACCATACGTCTGATAGGCCCAATTAAGGATATCTTGTGCACCTTTGGTTGGGTCTGATGCAGATGGTTCCTCATGATTTAAAGAACTGTCGCTATAGTTTGCGTAAGTCAACATGATTGCATCCTCCTTATTAAAAAAACCTTCCTATCGGTTGGTGATAAGAAGGTTGTCAGTGTATCAGCATTCCTTCTTATCTTCCGGTTGCAACGCTTCATTGCACCGCAGGATTTGGCACAGTGTTTTCCATACAACCTGTTGCCGAGATTTCATTGGGCCTGCCCCTCCATCTCTCTGGATAAGAATTCCATTCATTTTCATTTAATAACATAGTAAATGTTTTAGCGCTAAATGTCAATACAGATACATGTAAAAATTGTAAAAATCATCATTTGCTTCTGCTTATTTGAAATCTTTTTTTAGCAATAGTTGCTTCTGAAACCCTGATATATCGGTTTTTATCCTGTTTCATGATTTTTATTCAATGATTCCAGTGCATCTTTTACAGTTTGAAATACTTGTTTATCTTTTAGTTTTTGACTAAGCAATGAAGAGTGTAAGGCTGATTGACTTCTTATACCAGTAAATATAATTGTCAATCCAATTAACTCCATCAGTTGTACCGTATAAAAAAGGTTATAGATGCCAGAATCAGTCACGGTAGTAATCCCGGTAAAATCAAAAATAACGTAATCCATTTTTGTTTCTGCAATGTGTTGGATTGTCATATTGATCAAAAGTGTTGTCTTGTTATCATCCAGTGTACCAATTAATGGACAAATATCAATATCATCATCCACTTTTATAATAGGTACGGGAAGATCTTTAACATGTTTATTATCGGATCGTGGAGGCAGAGATTCATGATGGGAGTCAAGGTAGCCATGGATAAATCCTGCATTGTAGAACAAAATGATTTCATCTATTGTTTTTCTTATGCCATCGTATTCGTTATTGGGGAAATTGTGCCATTTTTTCTCCTCCAATAAGTGCTGAATAATATGGGCGCTAATATAAGGAAAATGATCGATCATCTGCAGGAATATCCGTTGATCTGTAATAACATGCCCTTTTTTATAACCGATTTCTTTTATATTGTTTAAAACAGCTTGGTTTGTTGTAATAGGTATTTTCTTGCTTATTAAGTAGATAAGACTTTGCAAGAAGACAGTCAGCTGTTCTGGTTGATCATGCTCGATAAGTGATGAGACGATTAATTGTTTCTTTTTTTTCATCCAGTGTGAGACCTTTTCTTTACATGAAGATGATGTCACATACTGCACTCCTTTCTAAAAACGTATGTTTGGTTGTGTATTAGGAAACGGCGACAAAAAGTTGGTCATCCTAAAAAAATAGCATCACTTACTAGTTTATAAGATTAAACAGATATTTAAAGTGGTATATTTATATATACCGTATAAGGAGCGATATGAAGATGAATCAAAACCTGGAAAGTATAAAGGTGACCTTGGATGTTGTTTGTGGTAAATGGAAAGCAGTTATTTTGTTGACTCTTTACGAAAAAGGTACTTTACGTTTTGGTCAATTAAAGAAGCAGATACCATTAATCAACCATCAGACACTGATCAAACAGCTGAAAGAATTAGAACAAGATAGGTTGATTAAAAAGAAGTCCTATCAGGTTGTACCTCCTAAAGTGGAATATTCATTAACTGACTATGGAGAAAGCATCAAAGGGTTATTATATGAGATGATTGAGTGGGGAGAGCAGCACCTGCAGAACAAAACGCCTTCCTGAGGAATGACCAAATTGTGTAATCTAACAAAACTATCTAAAAGTAATACATTGTTGAAGCATACTGCGAAGTAATGACAATTTGTTGAGACTTCTTTATGCTAACAAGTGTTGAAGTTGACAGATTTAGTGTGCTTGAATACCGCTCCGGCCAACCACCTCATTCTTATGATGTATAATGTCTAGCACCACCGCTTTTATCCGTTTCAATAGTTGTAGAGCTTTGTTATGCACTTCAAGAATGTCAAAATTGAAATAAGTGTTTCCTTAGGTATTAGATCGGATGGTTTTAAGAAGATACGGTATAAGAGTAAAGCCGAGTGTAATACGAATAGATGAGAATTCGTATTACACTCGGTTTTGTTTTGACTGAAATTGTTTTTTAATACTCAGTCAAGAAAGTATATAAGTGCAGCCATAGCAGTAATCATATTGAACATGAAGTAGAGTTCCTATAATATGGATTATGTTAACTAACTGCTTAGTGTTTATTTTGAAATGATTCATGTGCTGAGATATCGCTCCGGCCAACCACTCCGCGTCCGGCAGGCACGGCTTCAGCTAACTTTGTGAAGAAAAGCGCTTCACAAAGTGGATCTTCAGCTCGCGCTGTTCCTGCAGGAGTCTCCGTGGTTGGCCTGCGCTAATATATTGGTTCTACAACTAATAGAAGACTTAGCATTTAGATTGCTATCATCAAATTGGGGAATTGCAGAGATATAATGCTTAGTACTGCTGCCTGCTATTAACTGTTACAGACGGTGTAGAACCCTCACTTAAGCGCAGGAAATATGCGGAGACTCCCGTGGAATCAGCGCGAGCTGAAGATCCACTTAGGAAAGAAAAGAATTTTCTTTCCTAAGTTAGCTGAAGCCGTGCCCACAGGACGCGGAGCATATTTCCGAAGCTTTGCTAAGCAGATAAAATATATCAAAATGACCATTTTGCAATACAGCCATAGTTAACATAATCCATATTATAGGCAGTTGTATATTATTTATGTCAATTAGGACCGGGCGGGTTATGCCCGGTTTTTTTAACTTCTATTTATCTAGCAGTCTATTGCAGGATTTCTTCCACTTTTGCTAGTGCTTCCTGTGATAGTTCGATACCAGACGCTTGAACATTTTCTTCAATTTGTTCTGGTCTGCTAGCGCCAATTAATGCACTGGATACGTTGTTTTGGCGAAGAATCCATGCAATCGCTAATTGAGCCAGTGATAGATTTTCATTGGCTGCCACATTTTTTAATGCTTCTGCACGTTCTAGGTTATTATCTGTCAGCTTACGGGATAGATTTATATTGTCCTGCGCAGCTCGACTATCCGAAGGGATGGACTCTCCTTTTTTATATTTTCCGGTTAAGATACCTTGTGCAAGAGGAGAGAAGACGACTTGGCCGATACCGTGTTTTTCGCTTACAGGAATAATTTCTTGCTCAATATTGCGGTGGAACATACTGTAATTTGGCTGGTTCACCACAATGCGATCCAGAAGCTTCCTATCAGCTAAATGGATGGCTTCCGTCATTTGCTCAGCAGTCCATTCACTGACTCCAATATACAGTACCTTTCCTTGGCGTATCAAATCATCCAATGCTCGTAATGTTTCTTCAAGCGGTGTGACTGGATGATAACGATGGCAATAGTAAAGGTCGACATAATCTAGTCCTAATCGCCCAAGACTGGCATCACATTGTTCCATAATATGTTTGCGTGACAGACCTTGATCATTAGGACCATTTCCCATTTTTCCAAACACTTTAGTTGCAAGTACATATGAACTACGCGGGTATTTACGCAATGCTTTACCTACGACTTTTTCTGCTTCTCCTCGCATGTAAACATTCGCTGTATCAAAGAAATTAATGCCAAGTTCGTATGCTTTATCGATAGATGCTTTTGCATTCTGTTCTGCTACATAGCCTCCATATGTAAGCCAGCTGCCTAAACTTATTTCACTTACCTTCAGTCCAGTATTGCCTAAATGTCGATATTGCATGGAAATACCTCCTAATATTAAGCGTTTACATAATTATAAAATATAGTTGATTAAGTTGCGAATAATCTGATCCTTTACCTGGAACTTATTTTAGTGAAATAAATGAATGAACCCTGTAATTGCCAATTATTTATGATATATTTAGCTTGAATAGAAAATGATGACGGAGGTTTTTCGGTGGGGTTTTGGATTTGGTTTCTGCTCTGGGTACTAACTTGGTCAGGTGCGATTTGGCTGGAGTGGTGGCACGGATCGGTCACTATCACGTATTTGTTACTTATGATGGCATTATTTTTTGCTGTTTTTTTCTTCACCTCCATGACAAAAAAAGTCTTCAAACTTCTGTGGTTTTTCCTGATTATTATTGTTTCAGTCGCGTTTATATGGCCGGTTAATGCTGTTGTTAATCCTTTTGTGTTACTAATGCTCTGTTTTATTCTAGCCATTATGATAAGGCAAGTAGAAGGATGGTCATTATACGTGTTAGTTGCTGCATGGCTACTGGCGTTATTTGGTCTGCATATTCATTATATTTCTACGTCTATTATTCTATTTTTTTTGTTATTGAGTACGTCATTATTCCTTTTTGTTTACTATTACAAACAAAATTTAGTGGATCAGCACGACATAGCCTTACGTTATCAAGCCTTGCTGCAAACGTATCGACAAATGAAGCGTGACTCTGTTGCGAAAGAACAATGGACTCGTCAGCAGGAAAGAGTCTTTATTGGCAGAGAGATTCATGATCGTGTCGGTCACACCCTTACAAATCTGTTAATGCAAATTGAAATTTTACGTTTACAAAATGACAACAAGGATTTAGAGCAACTAAAACAACTAGCTCAAGAAAGCTTATCTGAAACAAGAAAAGCAGTAAAGGCATTGCAAGATGATAATGAGACCGGCTTAGCAGCTATTCTTCACCTTATTCGGAAATTAGAGGCGGAGCAATACATTTCAATACAATTCTCCATGAAACAGAACGTTCTTTCTGTTGTATTAAATCCGGATCAGGCAGTTGTATTATACCGGGCTATTCAGGAAGCTTTAACAAATGTGATGCGACATAGTGCTGATAAAGAAGCGATAATTGTATTGGAAGTGCCTGGTATGTCCATTTTTAGGTTTGAGGTGATTAATCCATTAGAACAGCAGACGGAGGTGAAAGAAGGGTTTGGTCTGAAGTCGATGAGAGAGAGACTTGCGCAAATTAACGGTTCACTTGAAATACAACAGTATGATCAACAATTTATCGTTAGAGGACAATTTCTGTTAGAGGAGGTTACGAGATGACCGATATATTACTAGCTGAAGATCAGGCGATTGTGAGGCAAGGTATTAAAATGATGTTAGAGACGGAACGTTCATTTACAGTTAAAGGAGAAGCGGAAAATGGGAAAGAAGCGTTGGCATTACGGGAGAAATACCATTTTGATTTGGCGCTGTTAGATATCCGGATGCCTGAAATGGATGGTCTGCAAACAGCAAAAGAATTATTAAGACGATTTCCTAAAATGAAAGTTTTGATACTGACAACATTTAATGACCAGGACTATGCCATTCAAGCTTTACGGTTAGGAGTACATGGATATTTACTAAAAGATGCGGAGGCAAACCAGCTTATTCACGCAATCAAGGATTGTATCGCGGGAGGCTTGCAGTTGCCTGGATTGGTTGCTCAAAAAGTGGTACCGGAATTATTAGAAAAACATGAAAAGAAAGTGATAGAATTAGATCACCATTTAACGAAACGGGAGATTGATATCCTTTCGCTATTAGGCGAAGGAAAAAGCAATAAAGAGATCGCTATAGCACTTTCACTATCTGCAGGCACAATCAAAAATCATATCACTCATATGCTGGATAAATTAGATCTGAGGGATCGCACGCAATTAGCCATTTATGCGATTCGAAATGGATTGATATAAAAAAGTGACGGAGGTCACGATTAGAATGAGAAGTGATGACGGAGGTCAGTGTTCGCACTGTCCTTTTTCACGTAGAATGAAAATAAAGATTGGGAGGAGGAAATGCAGCATGCTTGAAACAGATACGTTAAGAAAAGATTTCAAAAGTAAAGTGGCGGTTGATAATGTCAATCTCTATTTAAAACAAGGAGAATCAGTAGGCTTGCTTGGCCCGAATGGTGCTGGCAAATCCACGTTAATCTCGATGTTGGCAACCTTATTAAAGCCAACTTCAGGAACAGTGACATGGAATGGCGAAGATATACTAAAAAACACGAATGTGATTCGTCCAATTTTAGGAATGGTACCACAAGAAATTGCACTTTATAAAGAATTAACAGCGTATGAGAATGTTAAATTTTTTGGAAAAATATATGGTTTGAGAGGCAAAAGGCTTGAAGAACGAACACAAGCCGCCTTGGAACTAGTCGGTCTTGCTGATCGTCAGAAAGAATTAGTGAAGACATATTCTGGGGGTATGCAGCGCCGTATTAATATTGCGGTCGCCTTATTACATGAACCTGCGGTTATCATTATGGATGAGCCGACAGTAGGGATTGACCCACAATCACGATTTTATATTTTGGATATGGTCAAAAAGCTTAAAGAAGAAAAAGGAATGACCGTCCTGTACACCTCCCATTACATGGAAGAAGTGGAAAAGTTGTGTGATCGCATTTACATCATGGATCACGGTAAAATCATTGCGACTGGTTCAAAGGAAGAATTGATCAGCATTTTGTCTTCAGAAGAAATGATTAAGCTGGAGTTAGATCAAGCAACTGTTGCGTTTAAAGAAGCACTTCGAGCTCAAAAACACATTTTGAAAGTGACTGCTTGGGAAAAGGGACTGCAATTAGTTGTCTCCAAAAACAGTAGAAAGCTAGCGGCTATTTTTCGGTTGGCGGAGGAGCATCAAATTGCTGTTCATAGTGTACATGTTGCTGTTCCTTCATTGGAGGATGTGTTCCTTCATTTAACCGGGAGAAAACTGCGTGATTAGGAGGCAGGTTAATGATGGATTTTGTGAAGAAAGATATAATACTCCTGTTGCGTGATCGAACCGAGCTAATGGTGATGATCTTAATGCCGTTTGTATTAATGGTTATTCTAGGCTTTGCATTAGGTGGAGTCATGGGGGTGAACAACACTGGTGTAGATATTAACGTTGGTTTAATTGATAAAGATAACGAAGAACAAGGACAGAAGCAGTTTATTGATCAACTACAATCATCACCTGCATCAAAGGGGTTAGAGAATGCTGCACAAACATTAGCCCCCAAAACAATCTTGACGGAAGTACTGAAAGAAGATCTGAACGGGATTGTTACGGTTCAAACGATGAAAGAGGACGATGCTGAAGAAGCCATGGCAGCGCAAGAGATAGATGCTATAATCATTATTCCGAAAGATTTTACTTATAAGACGCTGACGAACATGCTCCTAGCCGAAAAAGTGACCAGTACGCTGGAAATTAGAAAAACAGAGCGCGCGCATTTTCAAGGGGATATTTTTCAAACGATCATAGAACAATTTACACACAGAATGAATGTGGAGGCAGCCATTGGCCAGATAAGACAAAAGAATTCTGTTGCATTAGAGGTCGAAAATACTAGACAGTACGAAACGGTAACCGATAAAGGACCAATATCGGCAATGGAATATTACACCACTGGGATGGCGGTGATGTTCGCATTCTATGTTGCATCAACGATAGCTGCTATGGCCTATCATGAAAAGAATCAACAAGTGGTGGAACGAATTTTATTATCAGGTAAGCACCCATTATATTTTTTATTAGGGAAAACGTTCACCACAATTGTGATAGTCTTCTGTCAAATATGCATTTTATTAGCGATATCTTCGATTATTTTACAATCCTTTCAACCTTATGACATAGACATGATCAGAAATATGCTATTGATTTCATTGGTTTATGCAATCACTGTAGGTTCTATAGCTAGTTTACTTGTAGCTTTAACTATTCGTTATCATGAACCATCGATTTCAGGAGTGTTCTCCAGTGGAATTGTTAGTGTCATGGCATTGTTGGGAGGGAGTATGATTCCTGCTAACAGTTTTCCGGAAGTGATCCAGGAGGTAGGGATTTGGACGCCGAATGGAATGGCAATGAAGGCTTACATGCTGGTGAATCAAGGTATGTCAATATCAGATGTATTTCCTTATATTACACGTTTATTGATCGTGACAATCGTTATCTTATTTATTAGTTTGCTGATTTTTCCAAAAAGGAGGACGCAATCATGAGACATATCTTTGTATTACAATGGCAACGATTAAGACGAACACCTTTTATGACCATATCAATGATTGCTCTTACTTTTATATTCATTGTGCTCATTGGCGGTGCAAATATGGGGCCACAAACTATCGCAATTCCAATTCACTTCTCGGGAGATGTTACAGAAGAATCAAAATTATGGTTGAAAGATAAAATGGAAGAATTAGAAGCGTTTTCTTTTGAAGAAACGGAACTGGCTCAAATCAGAGAGGATGTAGCGTTGGGGAATGTCAGCTTAGGTATTAAATTAGAAGAGGATCAATACACCATAATAGCCAGTACAGAAAATCAAAACCAAATGCTTGTCGATAACCATCTTCAGCTCGCTTACTGGGAAAAGCTGAAGCTCGATCAAGTAGCAGCTGAGGACCGTGAGGCAGTAGAAAAGGCATTGCAGCAACCTCCTATTAAGGTAAAGAGCACCATAGGTGAAACGAGTGGCGATGGCGTGTTATTTGATAATAACTTGCAGGCGTTATTTGGTATGACTCTATTCTTTGCTATCTATACCATTGTTTTCAGTTTAAGTGAAGTAGCAGAGGAAAAGCAACGGGGAAGCTGGGATCGTCTGATTTTGTCTCCTGTTCGTAAATGGCAAATTTATATCGGGTATCTAGGATTTGCTTTTGTAATCGGAATGGTGCAAATGATGCTGGTTTTTTTGATGTTTGATCATTTGTTTCATTTTGATATAAGTGACAGTTGGCTTGCTATTATTGTGATTTGCAGTTTTTATACGTTTGCGATTGTAGCACTTGGTATGCTGCTAATTGGCCTGGTAAACCGATCGTCGCAATTAAATGCAGTGGTTCCGATCATTGCTGTAAGTATGGCAATGTTGGGCGGGGCTTACTGGCCGAGCGAAATTGTGGAAAATCAGGTAGTTCAGTTCGCTTCACAACTCATTCCTGTTACGTATGCAATGGATGCTTTAAAGGCAGTAGCGATTTACGGTCATCCATTACAAGACATCACGCAGCCCGTTGTCATCCTGTTTTTAATGGGAGTGTTCTTTATGGGGATTGGCATTAACCTAATGGAGCGGCGATAATTACTGTAGTGAACATGCACAGGCCAACCACTTCTCGTCTTGTGGGATTGGCCTGCGCTACTGTCTTATATATCTGATGTGGTACTTTCTAATGATCTGATCTAATTATTACCGCCTATTTGTATTCCTCTTTTCATACTGTATATAGTGGTGACTATCAATAGGATGAAGGCACAGGCATAGGCTGTTACGGCGACGTTCATATAATCCGCTTGGTTCTTGACGCCTATTCCGATAAATGCCCAAATGAACACTAGTACATAGAATATATCCTTTTGATTCCAAAGAAAAAACAGGGCTAATAACGTAGCAACGATAATCATCACCATTGTCCAGAAAACGGCATGCTGATCCCATCCGATGTAAACCAGGTAATAGCTGATATTAGCAATGGTTGCAACACTGATCCAGCCTAAATAAATCGAAAAGGGTAAGATATCAAAGGTTGAATTTTTCACTTGTTTAGCACGTAAATACAGTACGATCAAGATTGTTAAAAGACCGATCATCAAGATCGTACTCAGCCAAAAAATCTGATAATGCCAGCTAAGTAGCCATCCAACATTTAGAATGGAACTTATCCAGAATAATTCGCTGCATGCCTGATAAATAGGGGCATATCGTCTGTTTTTTGGCAGCTGGGCAAACACCCAGATAGCAAGTAATAGATAAATAAGCCCCCAAATACTAAAAACATAGCCTGCTGGAGTAAATAAAACAGTCAGTTGATTAGATATTTCTCCTGTTGTCATGCCGTTTATCGGTATGATATTTGCCAATGCATTGATAACTACTACAAGTGATAAAGCGGTCAAGTTAATCCAAAAATTCCTCAATGGTTATTTGCCTCCTTTTTAAGCTGCTTGAAAGCTTCTAAAGCACGCTCTCTCGCATATTGGTGTTCAACGATTGGAAGTGGATAGTCTTTACCTAGTGTTATACCAGCCTCTTGTAATACTCCCTCCGGTGCCTCCCAAGGGTGGTAAAGGTATTCGAGGGGGAGGTTTCGCAATTCTGGAAGCCAGTTTCGCATATAGGTTCCATCTGGATCGAATTTCTCTGCTTGTTTTACAGGGTTGAAAATTCGAAAAAAGGGTGAAGAATCGAATCCGGTTCCTGCGACCCATTGCCATCCCATCGTATTATTCGCTAAATCATGATCCACTAACATCCGTGAAAACCAGGCTTGTCCATCCAGCCAATGGATTAACAGGTGCTTCACCAAAAATGAACCGGTAACCATACGAACGCGATTATGCATATAACCTGTTTCTAAGAGCTCGCGCATACCGGCATCAACCAAGGGATAACCGGTTAGTCCTTTTTTCCAACTATCGAGTAACAGAGGATCCGGTTCCTGCCATTGAAACGCTTGGAACTTTGGCTGAAGTGGTTTATCGATAATTTGCGGGAAAAATGTTAGCTGATGATAGGCGAATTCACGCCATACAAGCTGCTTCAAAAATGTTTCTGTGCTTTCTTCCATTGTATGTTGGAATCGATTTTCCATGCTGGTAATCTCTAATGCTTCCTTTGCTTCATGCCAGATTAGCTTTGGACTGATCTCACCATGTGATAAATGGCCAGATAAAAGAGACGTAGCATCGATTCCTGGGAAATCACGATATTCCTGGTAATGGTTTATTTGATCATGCAGGAATTGCCGCCATTTATTTAACGCTTGTCGCTCACCTGCTTGCCAATACGTGTTTAATGGTGACTTTGGAGCATGTGGTATGGCCGAGGCTTTGCCGTTATACCAATCCACCTTATGTGGTACCGGAAAAGGTTTTGCTATCGGTAAAGAACGCAAGCTTTTCCAAAAGGATGTAAACACTTTGTATGGCTGTTTTTGTTTGTTTAAAATGGTACCAGGCTCGGTAAGCACGTTCCCGTGAAACTGTCTGACAGGAACAAATAGGTTTTCTTTTATTTGTTCGTCTTGTTCACGGCTCCCTGGCCCGTATTGATAATGACAATATACCGCATCTGCTTCAAATGTTTGGACAACCTCTGGTATGATACGAACCGGCTCACCATGTTTTATCACCAAAGTGGCACCTTTATCTCGTAATTGCTGTTGAAAGGCTGTGAGCGCCTGCAGACTGTACCATTCACTGTTGGTATGCTCTGTTTCATTATGTATATAAAGGGGTATCACTTTGCCGTCCAAAGCGGCATGATAAAGGGCAGGATGATCCAGTATACGCAAGTCATCTCTGAACCAAACAATTATTGTTTTACTCATTGTAGGCACCTCGCTATTCTACTTGTAGTATACCCGTTATTATTTCTTATGAACGTGAAAAAGTAAGGAGATGAATATGAACCCGCTTTTATTTAACTATTACAAGCGAATGTTGCTGACATCACTACAAAGTCAGGTCTTGTTTCTTTTCAAACAAGACATAAATATCTGCTAATGGCACTAGCGCCAGCCAGACAAAAAGAGATTGGACAAATAATTGCCAATCATCAAAAGTTAGAAATGACAGATATATACGAAAAAATGCATGGGTTGGTTGAATCAATAAATGAAGCTCCTTCTCGTGGGGCGGTTGTGAAAGCAATCAGTCATATGTTTGGTTATTTCCGCGAGGATTTAACCGTAGAGGAAAAGAGGAATTTTATGGAAATACTTTCAAAGTATCGTGAAGGCAGCTTACAACTTCAAGAGCTGTTGCGACAAATGACAGATTGGGCATGGCTATTTCAGAAAAATTATATTCAAGCCCAATCGATTCTATCCGGATTAGGCGAGGACTGATGATAAGAAAAAAGAAACAGCCTAACTGGCATGGCTGCTTCTTTCCTTGGCTTAATTTTGGATATATTTTTCGAATACTTCACCGAAATCCTTACGAGTGTTCTCGTTGTAAGTAGCTTGGAACCAGTCATAGGCAAAATGGGTTGCTTTCTCAAACTCGGTTGCAACATTACCATCATGGAATCGGTTGTCGGTAAAAAGAGACTGTGAAATTTGTAAACTGTCTTTGGCAAAATCTTTCATTCGTTCGTGTTCATCCTGAATGTGTGAGATTTTTACTAATGATTTATATAAGTCAGCGATCGCCTCGCCTTCTTTTTTGTCGATATCAACAGAAAGAACCTGGTTGCCGATTGAAAATTTAATTTCTAAATCTAAATCGATTGTTCCAGCTGTTTCCACGGAAACATTGCGAATTTGATGCTGGTAGTAATCATAGCGGAAGATGTTTCGTTTACTGCTGGATGCTTTTTCACCGTCCAGATGGATCAAAGCGCGATTAGTAAAGCAGTATTCATCTGATTTTGATTTGATCAGAAAATGAATCTTTTCCCCATCCTCATGCAATACATAATCGTCAGAGTCTGTTTTGTCAAAATCTTCTGGAAGAATGATTTTACCAATATCACTTAATCCTAAAGCGTCACTTGCAATTTTTTTGAACATGTAACTCCTCCTCAATGTTAATATACATATATATTAACGTATTTTGCCCACGACAAGAAGTAATTCATGAACGAATGTCATTATTTTTTCTAGTACGCCAAAGAATTCCACCGAGCAGCGCGGTAAAATAGATAATTAATGCGAGCATTGTATAAACATACATAATCGGTTGGTCCTGTACATAACCAACCACAGGAATATTTAGAAACGGAAATCCGAATAGTAATGCCGTCCCACTTCCTATGACAAGGTTGTCCGTCGTATTGGATTGGAATTTTGGATCCACTGCTTTGACCAGGGCCATGCCGGTTGAAATTGTACCAGTCTGCATGCCATAGAACCCAACAATGTTTGGCAACACGTCGTGGGGAAAAGCAGAATAAAGAATTTCGCTTAAGATTGAAAAAGAATGGGTTCTTATAATGCGGATTATGTGAACTAGCTTCGTGGTAATTTTGAAATGACTCATGTGCTGGGATACCACTCCGGCCAACAACTTCGCGTCCTGCGGGGCACGGCTGAAGATCCCGCGGGAGTCTAGGTGGTTCGTCCTGCGCTAATGTTTAAGCTCTACAATTGTTGTAAGAGATAGTATTTTGAGCTGTACCCATCAGTGTCCATACTTGATTCAAATCATGTATAATGCTTAGCACAACTGCTACTTACTGTTACAAATGTTGTAGAACTTCCCTTATGTGTAGGAAACGCCCCCCTGGGATCAGTCGCGTCTCCCGCAGTGATGCACCTGTGTCTTCTAGAGAAATGCTTCGAAGTATGCTTCCTCGGCGCAAGGCAGCTAAGAAGTAGTAGCCTAGTTGAGGCCGGCCCACAGGACGAGGAGCATATTTCCGGAGCTTTGTTAAGCAGATAAAGCCTCAAAATTACCACATTAACATACAGTTCCACTTTACATAATCCGTATTATAGTTAGCATCGTTTGTTTCATAGAGCATTTGGACATATGCATATGCCAAAGCTTTGCCTTAAATACATAATCCGGATTATTTTTGCGATAAGAGAGAGGAGGATTGTTACGTATTGCTGATCAGACTACTCCTTGCTCTACCATAGCATCGGCGACTTTTTGGAAGCCTGCAATGTTAGCACCCATGACGAGGTTGCCGGTATGTCCATATTCTGTCGCAGCATTTACACATCGTTTGTATATGTTAGCCATAATTTTTTGAAGCTGTTCATCCACTTCCTTGAAGTCCCACGAAAGTCTCATGCTGTTTTGGGACATTTCTAAAGCAGAAACAGCCACACCACCGGCATTAGCAGCCTTACCAGGAGCAAATGATATATCATTTTTCATAAAAACCTCGATCGCATCAGCAGTACAAGGCATATTAGCACCTTCGCCGACAGCTTGTACGCCATTCTCCACTAGTGTTTTTGCCGCATCTTCATTCAATTCATTCTGAGTTGCGCATGGCATTGCAATATCACAGGCAATATTCCAAATGGCAGAAGAATCAGAAATGAATTCAGCATCTTGGTGCTTGTTCACATATTCTTTAATACGTTTCTCTTTCACTTGCTTGATTTGTTTCACTGTATCAATATTAATACCATTTTTGTCATAAATATAGCCATCTGAATCGCTGCATGCTATCACTTTGGCACCCAGTTCCTTAGCTTTTTCCATAGCATAAGTTGCGACATTACCACTACCGGAAACGACTACTGTCTTATTCTCAAAATTATCTTGCTGATCTTTCAGCATCTCTTTCACGAAATAGACAGCTCCAAAACCTGTCGCCTCTTTTCGTGCCAAGCTGCCTCCATAGTTTAAGCCTTTTCCGGTTAGCACAACTGCTTCATATTGTCCACGCATTTTTTTGTATTGACCAAAGAGGTAGCCGACTTCACGAGAACCGACACCGATATCTCCTGCAGGTACATCTTTGTTAGGACCAATGTGTTTGAATAATTCACTCATAAAGCTTTGACAGAAGCGCATAATTTCAACGTCTGATTTCCCTTTCGGATTAAAATCAGCGCCACCTTTACCGCCGCCAATTGGCAAACCAGTCAATGAATTTTTGAAAATCTGTTCGAATCCTAGAAATTTAACAATACTTATATTGACGGAAGGGTGAAAACGAATCCCGCCTTTATATGGACCAATCGTATTGTTGAATTGGATACGATAACCGCGATTGACTTGAATAACTCCATCATCATCTACCCATGGTACACGAAAGCTGATGGCACGGTCTGGTTCTACTATGCGTTCTAATATATTGTGTTCCATATAAATAGTCTTTTTCTCAAAGACAGGAACAAGTGAATGGAAGATTTCGCTGACTGCTTGAAGAAATTCATCTTCATTTGGATTTCGCTTTTTAACTGTTTCGAATACTTGATTTACGTAATTTGTTGCAGATTGTTTTGCATTGGCCATTGTCGCTAATTCTCTCCTTGCTTTTTGTAATATTTAATCTACATAGTGTTGTTCCCTCTCACCGCTTGACTCAAACGGTGCTACTCTCTGAAGTCGCTGCATTGATGTGTTCGATCTTCTTATCTGAAGGTACAAAATAAAGAATGACCATTCCAATTACAAACAGGATGATTAAGCTTAATATACCCGCATTCGATTTCCCGGTTATCTGAGCGGTAACCCCCAGTAACAACGGTCCAGTAATGGAAGCGAACTTACCGAAAATATTGTAAAACCCAAAAAATTCGTTGGCATTGTTTTTCGGAATTAATTTGGCAAAATAAGATCTGCTTAATGCTTGGAGACCACCTTGTGAAGTAGCAACCAGCATGGCAAGCACCCAAAAATCAAATGCTGTCTCTAAGAAATAGCCATAAATACAGACGACCATATATATAATAATGCCAACATTTAACATGCTTTTAGCAGAAAAACGATCCGCTAATTTTCCGTATAACATCGCGAAAGGAGCGGCAACGATTTGGGTAACAAATAAAACTACTAATAAAACAGTAGAACTGAGACCGACGTCTGTTCCGTATGCGGTCGACATCGAAATAATCGTTCCAACTCCATCGATATAAAAGAAGTAAGCTATTAGAAACAACGTTAAATATTTATATTGTTTAATATTGCGAATGGTACGAAATAGTCGTTTAAAACTTTGTCTGACTGGCTTTGGATCTCTTTTTATATAATGCACCTGTTGGACATTTTTTATAATGGGTATAGCAAAAATCGCCCACCACGAACACGTAATCAGAAAGGCTACTTTACTTGCGGTAGTGCTTGTAATGGGAAGAATCCCTTGCTGGGATAGTAATATTATGGCAATGCTAAGAACAAAAGGGATCGCGCTCCCGATATAACCGAGAGCAAATCCACGAGAAGAAATATTATTCATCCGTTTGTCGTCTGTCACATCTACAAGGAATGCATCATAAAAAACGTTCGCACCGGTTGAACCTAAAGATGCCAATGTGTAAAACACTAACAATAGCAGCCATTCTCCTTCTGGGACAAAAATCAGTGCGAATGTCGAGAAAATGCCCAAACAGATGAAGCTTACAAAAAATTTCTTTTTCAAGCCTTTATAATCGGCAATCGTCCCTAAGATAGGTCCTAACATTGCCAATATAAAGGTAAAAATAGAAATGGTATATCCTAAATAAGCGGTGGAATCTGCAGCTTCTACACCTGCTGCACTTGCTTGTGCTTTGTAGAAAATAGGGAAAATAGCAGTTGTTATAATGATGGAATAGGCAGAGCTTCCCCAATCATAAAAAACCCAACTTTTTTCATGCTTTGATAACTTGTCCATGTCGTCACCATCCTTGATTTATAAGGTGCGTAGTACTCTTCGTTTTATTTTACTAAAGTTTCTGACCAAAAACTTAATAGATCAGAAAAAATTTACAGAAAGTTTATTTTTTTTGGAAACGGGTACATTATTATCAGTACATCATTAAAATGAGAGGATGATAGTAATGTATAAACCATTACAAGCTTTCTTTAAGACGGAAAATGATGCAGAGTCTGTAAAGGCAGATTTAAATAAGCTGAAGACCAATGATATTCGTGTGGATCAATTACCGGATGCCGATCACACGCTGATTTTGACACCGTTAACGTATTCAGGTAATAACACTTCTGGAATGGGAGCAGGTGGTGGCATTGTAGCAGCCTTCAGACAAGATGATGAAGGTTTAGAAGTAGATAATGATCCTAGAGAGTACACGTTAGAATGTGAAGTATCTGAGGATGATTTTCAAGAGGCATTAAGAATCATTATGGATAACGATGGGTATGTTGACCAGGAGTCTTTCGATAAATAACAAAGAAGCGGAATCGTCCATACGATTCCGCTTTTTTATAACGTGAGTAAAGACAGTATAAAATTACAATCACAAAGGCGAATTGTAGAAGCAATCATGCTAAGATGAAGGATGAAGTGTGAGTTCTTATAATGCGATTATGCTTACTAGCTTTTTACTAATTTTGAAATAAATGAAGTACTAGGACATCGCTCCGGCTAACCAAGCAGTAGCCTAGTTGAAGACGTATGGCAGTGGGGTTAAGCCCGTTTTTTCTTATTTGTAGCGAAAATTTGGAATGTGCAAAGCATAAATAAAACTTCGGCATTCGCTAATGGACGAGGCGAATGCCGAGCTTTACTAAAATTGTCGCCGAAGTGGGTAGGTAGGTTCAACAATAACGGCTCTATTTTCTTATCTTACCAGAAGAAAAATGGCAGGAATGCAATCGTTGCGATGGCTCCAAGTGCGATACCTAGACCAAAGCCTCCTCGGCCTCGGCCGTAACCGCCATATCCACCACCGTAATAACCAATACCATATCCACCCATTCGGTTATTTCCGCCAAATGGTTCTAGAAAAACTTTCGATCTATTAACATTTCGGATAACTCCTCTGTGTATTTCACCGTTGTGTGTCACGATTCTCACCGGACGTCCCATATTATTACAACAAAAATCATAATGTGACATGACCAAACTCCTTTCATTTAACAGTAGTTACGTCTAACTGTTACTAGCATATGCCAGTTTGTATAAAGGGAGTGGTCAGCTGTTCGTCGGCAAATTGCTTAATTTTTTGGAAGGTGAAAGCTGGTTTCATTTAAAATATTTTCGTTATTGGTATGCAATAAATTGGTAGCTGGACATTTTTTAGCTTTCATGAAGCGGTGAACTACATTAAATCCAATAATATAACCAAGATTTTTAGGGGCGCCACGCATGCCGTACATAATAAGATCATGCTTGGCATTTCCTCTTGTTACTTGCTGATTCGGTTCTATCCATTTCTTCCACAACCTTGTTAATTCCTTATCGGTAACCAGGCTAACACGTTTGTTGCCATAGGAAGGACCGACCATCTTTCGGACTAGCCATTCAGCAATCCCTTCCAGCATGATAGCATCTTCTAATGTATAATCCTGTTCTGCCTTAGGGAATCGATGCAGACGACAAATATGACTGTATTCATGGATAACCAGCGCTGCAATTTCACGCCTTGCTGCTCCTTTTTGCAAAAATAAAAATAGTTTATCAGGAAAGCTTAAGCCGGCATTGCCATTAAACCATTCATTTAATTCAGGAATGGTCTCATTGGAAGGGAAAATAAAAATATCTGTGTCAGGTCCTTTCCAGCTATGCTTACACTTCAGGTACATCTTTTCAACGGCTTGTGTATAACATTGCTGTTTCCATTCTTGCCAATCATTTTCACTGATGTCTGCAGCGAATAAGCCATGTTGCAATAAGTGCTGTTGAATAGCTGATGGTTCAACAGCAGGAAAGAATTCACCTAAGTATTTGGACAGCATTGACTGCTGCAGGCGAAAGGCTTCTTTTTTTGATTTTTGGTCTTTCTTTTTGATAAAGGCGTCGATCCACTGGGTAGTCTTGTGTATAGTCACGTTAGATTCCTCCGTTTTTCCACGATGAATAAATAGGTATGCAAGTGGTCGTTGTATTTATCATTCAACTGAAAATGGTGAAAAAGCGTTTCGATTGCCTCTTCGGATACGGAGGAAGGCAAGACTGGTGGTGTATTCGATGTTTTTGTGATTTGTTCTGCTGTGATGACATCAAGAGAATGCTTTTGGAATTGCTGGAGCCATTCCTGCTTTGAAAATAGTTGTGGAAGGTGATAAAAGAATTTTATGTCTTCCTCTTCTTCTGGGCGTAGTTGATCAGATTTAACCATTTCTATAAGAACGAACTGTCCTTTCGGTTTCAATAAATCAGTTAAAAAAAGGAGGTTTGCAGGGATAGGTGTAAAAGCAAGAACCGACTCCGATATAATCAGGTCAAAGAAGTCATCCATAAAAAGTAAATCCTCAATCCGTTGCTGCATGATTTCGATCGAAGGCATTTTTTGTGTTTCCTTTTTGGCTAGCTGCACCATTTCATGGGATTGGTCAATGCCATACAGATAAGCTTCGGTATGATCCCGTAATTGTTTCAACGTTTGGCCAGTACCACAGCCGATTTCTAAGACATGTTTTTTCTGGTTGAAATTAATCTGCTGTATCCATTGTTGGGTAGTGGCCTTTCCGCCAGGATGTGCATAGGCAATTTTCAACTGATTCAGGAGGTCCTGATAGCTAAACATTGGTTTCAGTCCTTTCTGGATTTAGGTATGCTTTCTAGATGGTTTATATTTAAATTTAATTGTAGTATTATTAACTATTAGAAACATAAATCAAAGTTGTATTTAGTGTATACACAACTTTTAAAGTAGGTGAATCAAATGGAACAAAAAGAAATTGAATTATTGAAATTATTAGAAAAAAACGGACGAATGAATAATGAAACCCTTAGTAAAATGCTAGATGTTCCACCAGCAGAAGTGGAAGAAATGATTCAAAAATTAGAAGAAGAACATGCCATCCTTGGATATTCCACGTTGGTTGATTGGTCTAGTGTCTATGAATATGAAGGTGTCGCTGCATTAATAGATGTAAAAGTAACGCCTGTTCGTGGGTTGGGTTTTGATAAGATTGCATCCAGAATCTACCGTTTTCCAGAGGTGAAAGCTGTTTATTTAATGTCAGGTGCTTATGATCTAAGCGTATCGGTAGAAGGCAAGACGATGATGGAAGTGAGTCGCTTTGTTTCCGATAAACTTTCAACGTTAGATACCGTACTGTCTACTACTACTCACTTTATTTTGAAAAAATACAAACATGACGGAATTATTTTCGATGATGGCGATGATGATGACAAACGCATCATGGTGACACCATGACGCAATCATACTTAGCAAAACAAGTACAAGATATTAAACCATCAGGTATTCGGAAATTCTTTGATCTTGCTTCCAAAATGGATAATGTAATATCACTAGGTGTAGGGGAACCAGATTTCGTAACACCTTGGAATGTGATAGAAGCAAGCTATCACTCGCTGGAACAGGGTTATACGGCGTATACAGCGAATGCGGGTTTGCTGGAGCTCCGTGAAGAAATTAGCAAATACTTATATGAAACGTTTGACATATCTTATAATCCGGAAACTCAATTACTTGTAACCGTTGGCGCAAGTCAGGCAATTGATGTAGCTTTACGAACAATTTTAGATCAAGGTGATGAAGTAATTATCGTAGAGCCTTGCTTTGTTTCATATGGACCAGCAGTCTCTTTGGCGGGGGGGGTGCCTGTATCTGTTAGTGCAACTGCGGATAATGCGTTTAAGATTACGCCGGAGCAAGTTGAAGCAGCTATCACGCCACGTACAAAAGCGATTGTTATGTGCAGTCCTAATAATCCAACGGGTGCAGTTTTAAGTAAAAAAGAATTAACAGCTGTAGCAAAAGTCATCGAAAAGCACGATTTAGTCGTTCTTTCGGATGAAATATATGCAGAACTTTCCTATGATGAACTGGCAAGCAGTATGGCTGTGATAGAGGGAATGAAAGAACGTACGATTGTTATTTCCGGTTTCTCCAAGGCGTTTGCAATGACTGGTTGGCGATTAGGTTATGTTGCTGGTCCTGTTGAGATTTTGGCAGCCATGACGAAAATTCACCAATATACTATTATGTGTGCTCCAACAATGGCACAGCATGGTGCATTAGAAGCGCTTCGTAACGGCAATGAAAGTGTGAAAGAGATGAAAACGAGCTATCGGCAACGTCGTAATTTTGTAGTCAAAGCGTTGAATGAAATGGGCTTATCCTGCCATTTGCCCGGAGGAGCATTTTATGTATTTCCATCGATACAGTCGACAGGATTCAGTTCTGAAGAGTTTGCTCAAAGGCTGTTGGAGGAAGAAAGAGTAGCAGTTGTTCCAGGCCACGTTTTTGGTGAAAGTGGAGAAGGATACATTCGCTGTTCCTATGCGACTTCTATTAAACAATTGGATGAAGCGATGAAAAGAATGAAACGTTTTGTGAAGCGTCATAGTAAAACCAACGAACCAACAGTTTGATTAACTGTTGGTTTTTATTTTTTAAATATCTTTTACTATCGATTTGATAAACTAATATGTTGATAGTGTTAATTCTCTCGTTTATAATGAAATGGAAGAATGTAGAGAGGATGTCAAACATGGAAATAAAGCGGATACATGACGTGACGATCAATATTGATAAGGGTGCGGATCTTTCGTTGCCGGAACAAGTCCTTGTTGATCTGGATCGGGATTTAACAGCGCCATTTCCTGTTAAGTGGAGTGATGTAAATATTCATGAACTTGAGAGTAAAGGAAATGCTGAAGTGGAAGGCGAAATTGAATATAATGATTATCCAAAACCTTTTATAGAGCAAAGAGCAGATCCATATTTATTTAAACATACAGATGGATTTTATTATTTTACAGGATCATATCCGTTATATGATCGGATTGTCTTAAGAAGGTCGAAAACCATCGCTGGCCTACCAGAAGCGGAAGAGAAGGTTATATGGAGGAAGCATGAATCAGGTATTATGTCAGAGCATATTTGGGCACCGGAAATTCATTATATTGATGGCAAGTGGTATATGTATTTCGCTGCTGGTGAGAAAGAGGATGTCTGGGCAATCAGACCGTATGTGTTAGAGTGTGATACAGAAAATCCATTAGAAGGAGAATGGGTCGAAAAAGGACAAATTAATACCTCTTTTCAAAGTTTTTCACTAGACGCTACCACATTTGAACACAATGGAAAACGTTATTTGGTCTGGGCCCAAAAAGTGGAGAATGATACGATCTCTAATCTGTATATTGGAGAGATGGAGAACCCATGGACGATCAAGCAACAAGTGTTACTCTCGACACCTGAATTTGGTTGGGAAGTAATCGGATTTGATGTTAATGAAGGTCCTGCTATGATTAAAAACGATCAACGCATCTTTATTGCCTTTTCAGCTAGCGCAACCGATGAGAACTATGCGGTTGGCTTACTCCATGCGGACGTAAATAGTGATTTGCTTGATCCGGCTTCTTGGACAAAGAAAAAAGAACCAGTACTTGTGTCAAGTGACGAAACAAGTGAGTATGGACCAGGTCATAATAGCTTTAGTGTAGATGAGAATGGCGAGGATATCCTCATCTATCATGCCAGACCGTATAAAGGATTTAATACGGAAAATCCTTTATACGATCATAATCGCCACGCCCGTATTCAAAGGCTTTTCTGGACTGAAGACGGATTCCCTTACTTCGGAGAACCAGGATACCAGTTAGATTTCTCCAATTATAAAGCCAAGGCTCATATTACACTGAACTAAAAAGAAGCAACAAAGAGGACAATTGATAGTTCTCCTTGTTGCTTTTTTAAATGGAAAAATTTTAGCTTAAGATTGGGAAAAATAAAAGTGTATATTCTGATAATACGGATTATGTAAATGGAGCTTCTTTACAATGATGCAATTTTGAGATGTTTTATCTGCTCTGCACGAACAGCTAAAAGCAGTGGCTCTAGGCATTATGCAATGATGAAGTGTAGTATGAACACTCGTTGATACCACTTCATATACTACCCCTTGCATCAGTTGTAGAGTAAGTACCATAGCGTAGGCCAATCACCATTTATTTCCAAAGTTAGCTGAAGCCGTGCCTCGCAGGACGCGAAGTGATTGGCCGGAGCGATATCCTAGCACATGAATCATTTCAAAATGACGACTAAACTACTAGTTGACATAATTCGTATTATAGGTAGTTGTATACATAACCTAGTCAGGACAGGGCGGGTGTATGCCTGTTTCTATCATAAGCAATGGATAACGGTAAGAGAGCTGGTGATACCGATTATGAATATTATTCTACAACATACTCAATTTCATCATATTTACGTGAATATTTAATATGGAGATTTTTTTGGTCAAAATACCAAATATCGGACTCTTCAACGAAAAAATGAATGCCTTCTTCAGTGACCTCTGCGCCAAGATTGTTGGGTTCTGCTTTTTCGAGTGCCAGGGAGAAGCCTTTATGTACACCGCCAAATCCGCCGTATCTGGCAAAGAAACGGATTGAATCGCCTTCTGCTAACTCTAATTCTTTAATGAACCATTTTGCTGCAGGCTTTGTAATGGACATTTCCATCATCATTCCTCCTTCCTTCTCTATACTATCGAATTTAAAGGTATGTAGCTAGCAAAAAAAGAATAAAATTATTATTGTTATATTTTCTTACAAAAGTTTGTGCAACCATAAACTAAAATTGTATAATTCTAGTAAGGTCACGTTACAACGGAAACGCAATAGGTGGTGTATCACATGGCAGAAAGTCAAAGTCCTTCATACAAGGAACGTAAGGTGATAACGATAGGCGTAGTAAGTGAACTGACGGGGCTTTCAGAACGTCAAATTCGTTATTATGAGGAAAGAAAACTTGTATTTCCAGAACGTTCTGCAAAAGGAAATAGAAAATACTCTTTTGCGGATGTTGAATTACTGATCGATATTGCGAATAAGCGTGAAGAAGGTGTCCAAACCTACGAGATTAGACAAGATATGATACGGGCAGAGAAAAAGAAAGAGAAAAAATTGCGCAAAGAACTACTACGAGGGGAAATCAACGCACGATTCGGTATCCAGAAAGAAAGATAAAAAGAAAGATAAGGAGAAGCCTAATGAAGACCAGGCTCCTCCTTATCTTTTTTTGGATTAAAGCGAGTAAATTTCATTGCGCTCTGTTTCTCGAATTCTAAACAGAACTGCTCATAATCATGTACGATTTCACTAATGGGTTTGTTATAGAGGTCTTGATCGTCTTTATCCACAATGCCATTGGCCACCAACTGCTGAATCAGATATGCCTTCTGCTTTTCAACTGCTTCACGTAAAAAAGCCATGAGATTAACCTCCTAATAATTATAAAATACAGTATGCATCCTTTTATAAGAAAAGTATTGCCATTTCTGTTATATGTTATACAATCAAACTTCATGTCACTGTTGCAGATCTGTGTCTAAAATGTATTAAAATTGTAATATGGAATAATAAATTCGAATGATTTCGTAGATTACAACGTCTTGTAATATAATAAATGAAGGAAATAGTAAAGGGCTGGTAGATTAAAAACAGGATATGTCTTTACTATATGCCATTATTTTAACTTTGTCATGGCGGATGTCAATAAAGTTTACATACAATTTAATTAATCTTAGTGAGGGGTTTACAAATGTTCAATCCTAAAGTGTCTGTCATTATCACGACTTATAATCGTCACGTTGCATTAGCTGAACTGCTAGCCGCACTAGTAGAACAAACTTTCCAAAATTTCGAAGTTATTATTATTAATGATGCTGGTGAATCAATTGATCAAGTAGTAGATTTATACCCTGAACTACATATCCAAGTTATCCATTTACCAGTCAATCATTACCATGTGTTTGCACGGAATCAAGGAGTACAAGCTGCAAAAGGGGAATTTATCATGCTGATGGATGACGATGATTTGCCATTGTCTATGCATCTGGAAACAATGTTACCGGAAATAGAGGAAGCCGATCTTGTATATTCAGATGTTGAGATTGTTAACTATCGAGAAGTGGGGAAGAGAAGAATACCATTAAATCATCAGCTTTTCGCTTATGATTTCGATCTTGCAGCAATGCGTACATTTTCGACATATGTTCCTTCTGGCAGTTTGTACCGTAAATCACTTCACAATGATATCGGCCTGTTTGATGAGGAAGTTCGGAATTATTGGGATTGGGATTTCTTTTTGCGTACAGCAGAAAAACATCGAATTAAACGTGTGGCAGTGGCGAGTGTATTATATGAATTTTCCGAGTTTGGTCAGAATCAGTCGAAGAAATTAGACAGTATGCGTTCATATTTGGATCGGCTTTCGGAAAAACATCATTTAGGCACACTGCCAACTAAGAACTTCTTTTTATTATTAGATGAGCCACAAGTAAAAAAGAGACAAGCCGTAAGTCAACGTGTCTGGGATGGGAAAACAATGCCTAAATCTAGACTAAACATCTAGGAGGAAATTTTTTGAGTAAACATCGTGATTTTACAAAAGGGAATATATGGACAGATTTATTTCATTTTTCTTCACCTATTATGTTTGCCCAGTTATTACAAGTGTCCTATCAATTTGTCGACAGTATTTGGGTGGGGAATCTGATTGGCGCGAATGCTCTAGGGGCAGTGAACATTGCAGGTACTGTCATTTTTACGGTTTTATCGTTTATCATTGGTATAAATAATACAACGCTGACCGTCCTCTCTCAGCAGAAGGGTAAAGGGAATGAACGAGGTGTAGCCCGATACGTGAATGCTTTCGTCGTTACCTTAACAGCATTAGGTATCATGATGGGGGTAATTGGATTCGTTTTTGCTGAAGCGATTTTGCAACTGTTGGACACTCCTTCCTCTATGCTCGTTTCCTCCATTATGTATTTACGAATTAATGCAATAGGTATTTTATTTTTAATTGGATATAACTTTATCAGTACGGCGTTACGAGCGGTTGGTGACAGTAAGACACCGTTAAAATTTGTCTCCCTTGCCGTATTGCTTAATATTGTACTCGACCCACTGTTCATCTCTGTTTTTCATTTAGGGGTGCAAGGGGCTGCAGTGGCCACTATTCTATCCCAAGGGTTTGCATTTATATATGGAGTCCTGTACGTTGTCAGGAAGAAGATTATTCCGTTAAAGTGGCCGGTTATTCCGCAAATATCAGAAGTGAAGCTGATCCTAAATCTAGGAATACCGTCTGGATTACAAATGGCGGTGATTTCTGCTGGCGCAGCTGCGATCATCAGTGTGGTAGCAGGGTATGGGGAAGATGCTGTGGCGGGGTACAGTGCAGCCCAGCGACTGGATAGTTTATTTTTGTTGCCAGCTCATGCGCTAAGTGCAACCGTCAATAGCATGGCTGGTCAAAATATCGGAGTGGGAAAATGGGAACGAGTGAAAAAAATTGCAACATACGGTATCATATATAATTTAGCTGTGATGCTTCTTGTTGCTGTTATCATTTCATTATTCGCTGAATTTGGAATGCGCCTTTTTATCCAGGAAGAAGGTGCGGTACAGTTTGGTGCAAGTTACTTAATGGTAATTGCCTTTTTCTATCCTTTTCTCGGCATTAATTTTGTTTTGAATGGTATTGTCAGGGCGTCTGGGGCGATGTATCAGGTGCTAGTGCTTAATCTTCTATCCTTCTGGGCGCTTCGTTATCCACTGTCGTATCTTTTTTCAGAAATAATGGGTGAAGATGGTATTGGATATGGAATTGGTATAAGCTTTATGATAAGTAGTATATTCGCCTTTTTGTATTACCGCTATGGTAAATGGCGTCAGAAAAGAATATTTGCTTAGTAAGTCTTCCTGCCTCGGCAGGGATGCGATTTCATGAAACCGTTTAATTTGAGAGGAGAGGTAAACATGTTACGTATTGGATTTATCGGAACCGGGGGATTTACCAATCATCATGTACAGGTACTACAAGGGATAGAAAATGTAGAAGTGGCAGGGTTCGTGGGATCAAGCCTTGAAAAAGCAGAACAGTTTGCAGCCCAGTATACAGGGGCTGTTGGATATTCACAATTAGAAACGATGTTAGAGCAGGAGCAGCTAGATGCGGTCTATATCTGTGTCCCGCCAATGGCGCATAAGAATTATGAAGCATTGTTAATAGACTACGGCATCCCTTTTTTAGTAGAAAAACCGTTAGGAATAGATGTGCAGCAAGTTCGCAAGGTGAAGGAAAAAGTAGAGCAGCATCAACATCTGACTGCAGTTGGCTACCATCTGCGCTATTCCGATACAATTGCCAGAGTGCAGGAATTACTAAAAAATGCGGAGACGGCAATGGCAGCCGGGAAATGGATGGGCTCCATGCCAGGCGTATACTGGTGGCGGAATCAGGAGCAGTCTGGTGGGCAGTTTAATGAGCAGACAACACACATAACAGATCTTATCCGCTATTTATTTGGTGAGGTAAAGGCTGTTTATGCGCAAGAAACCAATCAATGTACTAATAAAAAAGACCCGACTGTAACAGTAGCGGATGTTGGTCTTTTTACGTTAACGATGGAATCGGGCATGCTAGTCCAAATCATGAATACGTCGGCATTGCCAAATGGAACTGGGGATGTAGGCATCGAAATATATACGGATCAAGGCATTATTGATTGGAAATTGGGACATGTTAATTGGAAGTTTCCGGGGAAACAAGAGCGTTATGATCAACTGCAAAATCCTTATAAACGGGAGACAGAAGCCTTTTTGCATGCTGTTGCAACAGGCGATCGTTCAAAAATACTTTCCACGTATGAAGATAGCTGGTATACGTTCAAAGTCACAGCAGCTGCAGAAAAATCACTGGAAGAAAAAAGAGTTGTAGATGTAAATGAAATAGAATAAGTACAACATCTTTGGTGCATAGTAAACCTACAGGATAAATACTACCTAGAGGTGATAATATGTACAAACAGATGATGACATTGCTATTGTTTGTCGCCTTCCTACTTGGCGCATGTAATGAAAGTTCATTAGAACCAGAAAATCAAGATATTCAGCCAGAGAATGTAAACTTTAGCGGCTACAATAAAGACGAAGATCAACCGACAACAGATAATCCTGATGAAGTCCCTGTCAATCCTGGCAGAGAACAAAATATTTTTGGAAAAGCGAACCCCAATCAATGGTTTCGCGGACCAAACAATGGAAATAACAATGCTGAGCAAAACGATACAACGGACCAGGCAACTCCGTCAAATGACGCCGAGTCGTTAGATGCAGTCCGCCAACAAGTGGTTGATTTAACAAATGATGCCCGCAATAGAAATGGTGTACCTCCATTAAAAATAGATTATGAAGTAGCAGATGTAGCACAGAAGAAAGCGGATGATATGTCGGAAAACGACTACTTCTCTCATACTTCACCAACATATGGTTCTCCTTTTGATATGTTAAAGCAGTTTGGCGTATCATACACAAAGGCATCAGAGAATATTGCGGCAGGGCAGCAATCTCCGCAACAAGTTGTGGAAGGTTGGTTAAACAGTGAAGGTCACCGTCGAAATATGCTCGACCGCGAAGTGACGCACATCGGTGTAGGTTACAGTTCAGATGGCAATTACTGGACCCAATTATTTATCAAAAAATAATGTAAAAAAGACTAGTCTTAAGGCTAGTCTTTTTTGTACTCAGTCAAGAAAGTATATAAGTGCAGCCACAGCAGTAATCATATTGAACATGAAGTTGAGTTCCTATAATATGGATTATGTTAACTAACTGCTTAGTGTTTATTTTGAAATGATTCATGTGCTGAGATATCGCTTCGGCCAACCACTCCGCGTCCGGCAGGCACGGCTTCAGCTAACTTTGTGAAGAAAAGCGCTTCACAAAGTGGATCTTCAGCTCGCGCTGTTCCTGCAGGAGTCTCCGTGGTTGGCCTGCGCTAATATATTGGTTCTACAACTAATAGAAGACTTAGCATTTAGATTGCTATCATCAAATTGGGGAATTGCAGAGATATAATGCTTAGTACTGCTGCCTGCTATTAACTGTTACAGACGGTGTTGAACCCTCACTTAAGCGTAGGAAATATGCGGAGACTCCCGTGGAATCAGCGCGAGCTGAAGATCCACTTAGGAAAGAAAAGAATTTTCTTTCCTAAGTTAGCTGAAGCCGTGCCCACAGGACGCGGAGCATATTTCCGGAGCTTTGCTAAGCAGATAAAATATATCAAAATGACCATTTTGCAATACAGCCATAGTTAACATAATCCATATTATAGGCAGTTGTATATTATTTATGTCAATTAGGACCGGTGGGTTATGCCCGGTTTTTCTAAGTTAACAAGGAGTATAAATTTTAGCGATGAAACATGCTGAAGACCTGCATCGCTCTATAATAAGGAAGACTTGCTTGGTGGTGATAACCAGAAATTGAGTCGCTCTTATGCTTTTGGGTGATCGTCATCATCTATTCGCAAGATCACCGTTGTCAGACGAGTTTTGCTGTTTCTCTCCCCCTTGTTATGCTCTTTTCCTCTTAGCCCTCTTTAAATTACCCTTTCTTTTATGTCGAAGAAACACTATAATTAGAACTTATTAGTACAACTTGAGAAGGGAGCTATGTACTTGTTATTTCGCGGAGAATCAACGATACCATTAAAAATGCTCTTATTTTGTTTTCATGCGGCCAATACGGTTATCGTCAGCTTCTTACCATTAAGCCTACAGGAAAAAGGGCTAAACGGGACAGAGATAGGCTGGATAATGGCGGTAGGACCGCTTGTTTCGATATTTGCCCAACCATTTTGGGGTTATACAAGTGATAAGCGACAAACGGTAAAAAAAATAGTAATGCTTTGCTTAGTCGGTATTATGATTATGAGTCTGCTCTTTCTGCAGATGGAGACTGTACCGTTGTTACTATTAAGTGGTGCTGCTTTCTTTTTCTTCGCATCACCAATTGGGGCACTCGGAGACAGTTTATCTCAACGGCGCGCAGATCAATTGGGAGTTAGCTTCGGGTCCATTCGTACGTGGGGTTCAATTGGTTTTGCCACCTCTTCGCTACTGGTAGGTGAAATCCTCTCTCATACAGGAATCCATTTTATCGCCTGGCCATATTTTATTTTAGCGACTGCCGGTTTTCTGGTGAGTACGCAATTGGTGGATGTAAAGGTGGAAACACCTCCCATCCAATTTAAGGATATTAGTATGTTACTGAAAAAGAAACCATTTATTATCTTTCTTGTACTAATTGTTTTTATTACGATTGCGCATAGGGCGAACGACAGTTTTATTGGCATATACATAGCATCGCTGGGCGGCTCAGAGGATTTGATCGGTATTGCCTGGTTTGCAGGAGTAGCAAGTGAAGCAATTGTTTTTGCGACAGCAGGGTATTGGTTTCGTAAATATCATCCCCTTATTTTTATTATCGCTGCGGGTGTGCTTTATTCGATTCGCTGGTTTTTGTATGCCGTATTTAATGATCCGATGTTAATTGTAGCACTGCAATTTTTACATGGTCTAACATTCGGGGTATTTTATTTAACGGCTTTTCAGTATGTGACAAGGCTAATCCCTAAAATGCTTCAATCGACAGGTCATTTAGTTTTTGTATCTACCTTTTTTGGTTTATCAGGCATTATTGGTTCACTTTTGGGTGGTGTTATGATGGACAACTTAGGCGGTTCTACGCTCTACGCTTATATGGGAATCTTGACTTCAGCAGGGACAGTGATGATGCTTTTGTATCATTGGCTCCCTTTCGGAAAAGCATAATAGAAATGGTGTGATAAGATGGAATTTATCGGTGTATTGATCCCGATATTCAGTATATTTGCAATCGGTTATATAGGAATTAAGTTTTTGCCTATTGATATTAAATCGATTTCTACGATGACGCTTTATTTGATGTCGCCTTTTTTGGCATTTCGTACCTTTTATCAAAATGAGCTGAATATGGATTATATTTATTTGGGTGCATTCTTATTAGTATTATGTATGATCAGTCTGTTATTCAGTTATCTGGTAGGATATATTCGAAAGTGGGACCAGCAGGTGAAAAGTGGATTTGTTCTTTCCAGTGTTTTTATGAATAATGGAAATTACGGGGTACCGCTGATTTTACTCGTGTTTGGTGAGGAAGGTTTTCACTATGCGATTATATTAATGGTATTGCAGACGTTAATTATGTGTACAATCGGTATTTATTTTGCGGCAAAAGGTGGAGCGGATGGCAGAAGGATCAAGATATCGCCATTAAAAGATGTCGTGAAAGTGCCAATTGTGTATGGTGCCATACTTGGAATTCTGTTAAATCTGTTTCATTTACCTATTAATGATCAAATGATGACGGCAATTGATATGGTAGCTGATGCGACGATTCCGACCATTATGGTTGTATTAGGTATGCAACTGGCTAAAATTAAACTTGGAGATCTGGAGTTTGGTCGTGTAAGCTTGGCGGTTGTATTCCGCTTGTTGCTGGCTCCGGTTATTGCTTATTTTCTAACACTTCCTTTACCGGTTGATGAGATGGTTAAAGATATTTTGATCATTACCGCAGCAATGCCGACAGCGGCGAATACAACGATGTATGCTTTGCAATTCGGTTCAAGGCCAGGCTTCGTTTCGAGTGTAACACTCATTACGACTTTGTTGAGTCTGATCACATTGCCATTGCTTTTAACGATTTTAGTATAACAAGGAAGAGGAGGGGGAAAATATTAATACTCCCCTCCAAATATGTGTAATAATTATACAAAAAATTCTGAATTGTCAAAATACACAAATTTTACGAAAACCTATTGATTTTAAGAGTGAATTACTTTAAGATATTCGTTGTGAAATGTATAAATAATAACTGGAGTGAATATTTATGAATAAATGGATAAAAGGTTTTGCTGCTTTGTTACTCACTGTGCTAGTAGCATGTGGTACTGATGATAGTGCAGAACAAACTAACGGAAGCGATAAACCAACCTTAAAAGTAGTAACTGAAGCAGGATTTATGCCATTTACTTATTTAGATAAAGGCGAAGTAGTTGGTTTCGACATCGATTTACTTGCTGCGGTGATGGAAGAAGCAGGTTATAATTATGAGCTTGAGAATGTTGGCTGGGACGCGATGTTACTTTCAGTTGAACAAGGAGATGCTGATCTTGCAATTGCAGGTGTGACGGTGAACGATGAGCGTAAACAATCCTATGATTTCTCTTCTCCATATTTCGAATCAACACACAAAATCATTTTCCGCTCAGGTGAAAATATTACAAGCGGACAAGACATAAAAGATTTGAAAGTCGGTGTACAATCAGGAACTACTGGTGCAGAAGCAGTTGAAAAGATTCTTGGCAAAAACGCTGACAATATCTCGAAATATGATTCCAATACACTGGCATTAACCTCTCTACAATCAGGAGATGTAGATGCAGTTGTAACAGATAACGTTGTTGCGGATGAATATGTGGCAAACAATCCGGAGGCAGACGTTGAAATGATTTCAGATCCAGAAACGTTTGAATCTGAATATTATGGCATTATGTTCCCGAAAGGCAGTGACATCAAAAAAGATATTGATGCAGCTCTTCAAACGCTTATTGAAAATGGAACATATGCAGACATTTATAAAGAGTGGTTTGGTGTTGAACCAGATACTGCCGCGTTAGAACAATAATTTCACATCCTACGAAAAGCGTAGCGAACCCGTTGCGCTTTTCGTTTTGTTTGGTTTATGCAAGTATAAAAAAGGGAAACAAAAGCAAAGTAAAGTAAAGATAGAAAGGAGATTACAACATGGATTTCAGGTTTGATATCATCGTAGAATACTTCCCTTTCTTCATGAAGGGTATGGGGCTTACTGTTCTAATGTCTGTAATCGGCGTCTTAATGGGTTGTATTCTCGGTTTTTTTATAGCGTTAGGAAAGATGTCCCCTGTATGGATCGTACGGTTACCATTTGTCTGGTACATTAACTTTTTGAGGGGAACACCATTATTAGTGCAATTGTTCTTATTTCATTATGCGGTTCTACCGACGGTTATTGGAGAGACAACACCCGTTATTTCGGTGATTGTAACATTGTCGCTAAACTCTTCTGCTTATGTAGCGGAAATATTCCGTGCAGGCTTGCAGTCGATTGATAAAGGACAAGCGGAAGCGGCGCATTCATTAGGTATGAATAAATTCCAAGTCATGCGTCATGTTCTGCTGCCACAAGCGTTCAAGCGCTCCATTCCGCCGTTAGGAAATGAATTCATTGTCTTATTAAAGGACTCTTCATTAGGTGCCATGATTGCAGCTCAGGAAATCCTGTATTGGGGAAGAGCAGCGTCTGGACAATACTTAAGAGTGTGGGAGCCATACTTAATGGTAGCACTGCTTTATTTAATCTTAACGCTTGGTCTTACTTATTTATTAAATTATATAGAAAGAAGGTTTGATGTGAAATGATTTCGGTTAGAAATTTAAAAAAATCCTTTGGCGATTTGGAAGTATTAAAGGATATCAATGTTGATATTGATCAACAGGAAGTTGTTGTTGTCATCGGACCTTCTGGATCAGGTAAATCTACATTTCTCCGTTGTCTTAACTTAATTGAATCCGTTACGGACGGTACAGTGACTATTGATGGGCAGGAATTAACCGGAAAAGGTGTCGATATTAATAAACTACGTGCAGAAGTGGGAATGGTATTTCAGCAGTTTAACCTTTTTCCTCATAAGACGGTATTAGAAAATATTACGCTTCCGATTATGACCGTAAAAAAATGGGGGAAGCAGGAAGCAGAAAAGAAAGCGAAAGACTTGCTGCAAAAAGTTGGCTTGTTAGACAAGGCAGCGGCCTACCCTGAATCATTATCAGGTGGGCAAAAACAGCGTGTAGCCATCGCAAGAGCGTTAGGTATGGAACCGAAAGTAATGTTATTCGATGAACCAACATCTGCTTTAGACCCGGAAATGGTCGGCGAAGTATTAGGAGTTATGAAGCAGCTTGCAGAAGAAGGCATGACGATGGTTGTCGTAACGCACGAAATGGGCTTTGCACGAGAAGTCGGTGATCGCGTTATTTTCATGGATGAAGGATACGTGATCGAGGAAAACGAACCGAAGCAAATTTTCGAAAATCCACAGCATGATCGTACTAAGTCATTTTTGAGTAAAGTGTTGTAAAAGATCATTCTGGTTAGATAAAAAATATCAGTAATGCTCTAATTACGAGCAATACAGATTTGAAGCAAACTGCGAAGTAATGACGATCTCTGGTGATGCTTCACCTAACTAGCGTGAAGACCATTTTGAAATGGAGTAAGTGCTAGGATACCGCTCCCTCCAATCACTCTGCGTCCTGCGGGGCACGGCTGAAGCTAACTTTGTGAAGAAAACCACTTCACAAAGTGGATCTTCAGCACCTGCACGTCCCGCGGGAGTCTCCGTGGTTGGCCTACGCTATGATATTTGTTCTACAACTCGTGCAAGAGATAGTATATAGAGTGCTATAAATGAGTGTTCATACTAAGTCTAGCAATGCTTAATGCCTAGCACCATAGCTTTTAACTGTTGCAGTCGTTGTAGAACTTCCTTAAAGCGTAGGAAATAGGCGGAGACTCCCGTGGGATCAGCGCGAGCCGAAGATCCACTTAGTCTGTGCCTGTGTCTGCAAGTATCGCTTTGAAGCGGGCTTCCTCGGCACAAGGCAGCAATGAAGTAGTTCAAGTAGTAGCCTAGCTAAAGTCGTGCCCCACAGGACGCGGAGCCTATTTCCGGAGCTTGGCTTAGCACCTCAAAAATGTCAAAATCACCAAATTGAAATAAGCGTTTGTTTAAAGAGTTACTTCGCAGTATATACATACAGCACAAAAAAGCCGAACCTAACATGAACGTTATTTAATCAAAGTTTATGATAGGTTCGGCTATTACTTTGGCTTAAATTTTTTTGTCCCAGATTTATATTACTGGCAAAAGTAATCTACTTACTTTTGTTTACTTTGATAAACCCTTCAACCAGTTCCCAGATCAGTCCAATTACCATCAATATAAAAATGCATAATGTGGAATTTTCCCAGATAGAACTTACGGTTTGATAGGCATCGCTTCCTTCATTCAGTAAGCCTGCTTGAGTTAATTCAAGCATGAAGTTTGGATTCCAAAAATCCAGTCCGGTGATCATCAACATTACGGCTGCTAATTGTACCAAATTGAGTAGTAATATAAAGGTTGCCAACTTGGATGTCCATTCCCCAAATACGAGTTTTAATGCCTCTTTTATGATCCCAATCCCTAAATAAATGATGATTAATATCAGTTGAAAGTCGAATGTTTCTGTGTTTAAAAATGGTACCACTCCGGAGAATCCATCATCAAAAACCCAAATACCAAGATATTCGCTTGAAAACATAAAGGCGACGATCAGTATTGCTAAAAATGCAATGCCCACAATTGGTTCATGCTGCTTGATGCGGCCTTTTTTATTGGGAACGGGAGCTAATTTTGCCGGATGCCATTGCTTGTTAAACTCTACATCTTTCGGGTTTATTTTCTCCATATATTCAGCAATTCCAAAACCGAAAGCAGTCCAACCGAACGCTGCGGGAAGAATGGTTACGAGTGAAACGATAAATCCGACGAAATGATCCAGAATCGCAACAGGGTTTATAATGGACTGAACGATGAAAACGATAAAAATAGACAAAGCTGTTGAAATTAAAGTGATTTTAACTACAAGCATGAATGGATCGTATAATTCAGGTCCTATAAAATATTTTTTTGATCCACGATAATTTCTTGCTAATTCTCTAGGGTTTCCTAACTCCAGTAATACTTCTTCCACATCTTTTTCTGTAGCTCCTTCTCCTTGAACTCGTTCTGCCAGCATATCCTCAATCAGACCACGAAGCTCCATTTCAATATCCTTTTGTTGCGACTGTGGCAGCCTTTGGGTAACGGCATAAATATAACGGTCAATCATCTCCATTTTGTTTTTCTCCTTTCTCTTCTATCACATGATTTAGGCTCTGAACAATATTTTCCCATTCTGTAATAAGAAGGTCATAAACCTCTTTACCTGTTTCACTTAAAAAATAATACTTGCGTGGCCGGGATTCGTTGGTATCCCATTTCTGTTCAAGCAGACCTTGTTTTTCTAATCTTCTCAAGAGTGGATAGAGTGTCCCAGGTTCAACGTGAATCCCTTTTTCTCCAAGCATACTGACGAGAGAATATCCATACTGAGGTTCGGATAACTGACTTAATACTCCGATGGTAATGGTTCCACGACGTAATTCTTGTATTAGTTTATCCATATAATCTTTTGCTTCGCTCATATTATCAACTCCTGTTCACAGTATAGTGTATGTCGTACACTATTATAAATTACAAAATATTAAATTGAATTTATCATGATGTCACATAATTTAATAAATCCCTTTCAAGACTGGATGAAGTATAAATATGGATAATAAAATTCCGAAATATTTTGAGTTATTTTTCACTCTTAAACAAGGCGCTAACAGGTTCAGCAGATAATTACTACTTCGTGCAGTTCCTTGGTTGACACAAAGCGACAAATTGAAAAAATCAGGTGTGGTATAATAAGAAATAAATGGGAGGGAGATAGAGATGAAATTAGTACGTTATCGATTCAAACATCCATATGCCCAAAGTAGAATGGGGATTGTACAAGGAGATCATGTGCTTGATATTAGCGGATTACAACATGAGTTGATCGAACGAGGAACGCTGGATGCTGCCACTTATTTAATTCCGTCAGACCCACAAGCTTTTTATCAACAGGCTCAATTTCATATTGAACAAACAGAACAATTGCTTCCACACATGAAGGATACAGATTCTCTGCATATGCATAAGCGAGAAGATGTTGTATTAGAAGCACCTGTGCCAAATCCATCGAAAATTATTTGTACTGGCATCAATTACGCCAATCATGTAAAGGAAATGGGCAGTGATATCCCGAAATATCCAGTCCTGTTTTCTAAATTTAATAATGCATTAATTGGCCCAGAAGACGATATTCATAATCCGCAGACTACCAATAAATTAGATTATGAAGTAGAACTTGCGGTTGTTATCGGAAAAAGAGCTTCATATGTCAAAAAAGAAGACGCTCTTACATATGTTGCTGGTTATACGATTGCTAACGATATATCGGCACGTGATTTGCAAAAAAGAACACCGCAATGGTTGCAAGGAAAATCTTTGGATCATACTACGCCGATCGGTCCTTGGCTGGTAACGAGATCTGAACTGGCGGATCCAAGTAATCTAGCTATTACCTCCTATGTGAATCAAGAAGTCAGACAATCTTCGAATACAAAACATTTAATATTTGATATTGAATATTTAATAAGTTTTATTTCGAGTCTGATGACATTAGAGCCAGGGGATATTATTTTTACTGGTACACCAGATGGAGTAGGATTGGCTATGAACCCCTCTCGATTTTTGCAAGCAGGTGATACGGTTAAACTTGAAATAGAAAAAGTCGGTACGCTTACAAACCGAGTGATTGATAAATAAAAACAGCACCCACAGTTAAGTTATTGTGGGTGCTGTTTCTATCAGTAAGTAAAAGGTATTGTCGTAAATCCATTATTTTCGCAAGGGGATTATAGCGATAAAGTGAAAATAACACTTCTGATAATACGGATTATGTAAAGTGGAACTGTATGACAATAAGGTCATTTTGAAATATTTTACCTGCTATGCAAAGCTCCGGTAATATGCTCCGCAGGACGCGGAGTGGTTGGCCAGAGCTACAAATTATTTCAAAATTAACACTAATCTAGTAAGCTCCTAGTTAACATCACCCACATTATAGTTAGCTATATATTTTTAAGTTAGTAAGGATTGAGTAGGTTTAGGATGGGTTTTTTCATTTACTAAGGTGCGTGTTTAATTCGAACGTTTCTTCCACTTTTGTATATTTATACGAATTTATGTATATAAGCATTTTATGTAATATGCAAGGGATAGTATACGACATACTGGGAATTTTACATGGATAATTAGACGAATAGCTGTTTAAATAATGATTTTTTAAAAATGTTCATAAATAATATTGCATGAAAATACAAAATGGAGTATAATTATAAACTAATCAGACACGGAAATTAGGGGGAACTGTTGTGGATGTAGCAATAATAGGTGGAACGGGTTATGGTGCGGTAGAATTATTACGATTTTTGCATAACCATCCACATGTAAATGTAAAAAAAGTAATTTCACATTCAAATAGTGGGACGGATTTAGCGGATGTATATCCTCATCTTACAGAGGTAGCAGATATTCAAATGTCTGCTTTGGAAGTTGATACGCTTGCAGAGGAAGTGGAGCTTGTTTTCTTTGCGACACCATCCAATGTCAGTAAGAACGTTATCCCATCTTTAGTAGAAAAAGGTGTACGTTGTATCGACTTATCTGGCGATTTTCGCTTACGAAATGGTGACAAGTATCAGGAATATTACGGAGAAGAAATTGCTCCTTGGCAATATATTGATAAAGCAATTTACGGTTTATCCGAGATTAATAAAGAAAGCATTAAAGAAGCTAGTATTCTAGCAAATCCGGGATGTTATCCGACAGCAACAGCACTGGGTTTGATTCCGGCAATTGAGCAAGGGTTAATTGACTCACAATCAATTATTATAGATGCGAAAACGGGTGTTTCTGGTGCAGGGAGAGGGCTCTCCTTAAACTTCCATTTTTCTGAAATGACTGAAAATTTCCGAGCATATCAAGTAGGCGTTCATAAACACATTCCAGAAATAGAACAGACGTTATCAGAACTTTCTCATGAAAATATTCAGGTGATCTTCACACCACATGTAGTGCCGATGACAAGAGGGATTATGAGCACTATTTATGCAGATATGAGTGATGAATACCAAACGAAGCAGTTATTGGATATCTATCATTCTTACTACAAAGATCACCCTTTCGTAAGGGTCCGACCTGAAGGTGTGATTCCGGCTACGAAAGAAGTATATGGAAGTAATTATTGTGATATTGGTTTATACGCGGATGAAAGGACCGGAAAGCTAATCATTGTATCTGTTATTGACAATCTAGTAAAAGGTGCTTCCGGCCAAGCGATTCAAAATATGAATATTATGTATGGATGGGATGAGAAAACAGGCTTAGACCAGTTACCTATCTTTCCTTAAGGAGTGAACAAAGTGGTATTTACGGATCAACAAGACACATTTAAGCTATTGAAAAACGGAAATATTGCATCGGCAAAAGGTTTTCAGGCAGGTGGTTTACATTGTGGGCTAAGAAAGAAGAAAATTGATTTAGGATGGGTATATTCCGATGTACCTGCACAGGCAGCTGGCGTTTATACAACCAATGTGTTTCAAGCGGCCCCCTTAAAAGTAACGCAGGAAAGTATCGCTAAGGAAAATCAACTGCAAGGAATCATTGTTAACTCAGCCATTGCCAACGCCTGTACAGGTGAACAAGGGTTGCAGGATGCGTACGATATGCGAAAACAATTTGCAGAAACAGTCGGAATTGAGGAACACATGGCTGCTGTAGCATCTACTGGCTTAATAGGAGAATTATTGCCTATGGATCGTTTGCAAAAAGGCATCAGCCAGATCAATCACGAAGAGCACCTCGGCGCAGGTAAGTTTGAGACAGCGATTTTGACTACTGATACGAAAGAGAAAGGGATCGCGATCGAATTAGAAATCGACGGTCAAACCGTTACAATTGGTGGAGCGGCAAAAGGATCTGGAATGATCCATCCTAATATGGCGACAATGCTTAGTTTTGTGACAACAGATGCGAATATTGCGTCTGCTGCATTACATGACACACTTAAATCCATTACGAATAAATCATTTAACATGATCACAGTAGATGGTGATACAAGTACAAACGATATGGTGTTAGTATTGGCGAATGGTAAGGCTGGAAACCAGCCATTAACAGCTCAGCATCCACAATGGAACGATTTTTATCAGGCATTACAGTTTGTCTGCGAGTATTTAGCAAAAGAAATTGCTAGAGATGGTGAAGGAGCTACTCGCTTGGTAGAGGTGCAGGTAGATGGAGCTTTCACCGATGAGAGTGCAACAGCTATCGCAAAATCAATCATTTCTTCTAATTTGGTGAAGACGGCTATTCATGGTGCGGATGCGAACTGGGGACGGATCATTACTGCGATTGGCTATAGTGGTCAGGCATTAGATCCAGACAAAGTCAGTGTATATCTTGGTGAGATCTTAGTTGTAGAAAATGGAGTACCAGCTCCATTTAATGAAGAGCAAGCAAAGGAATACTTATTAGAGGATGAAGTTAAAATTATCGCCAAATTAGGCGATGCTAATGGAAAAGCAACAGCATGGGGCTGCGATCTTTCCTATGAATATGTAAGAATTAATGCTTCTTATCGTACGTGAGGAGGAAGTTTTATGAAGTATGTCGTAATTAAATGTGGTGGTAGTGTTTTCGAACAACTGCCTCCTTCTTTTTATCAGGATATTGTCACCATTCAAAAGCAAGGGGAGTGGCAGCCTATTATCGTCCATGGCGGTGGACCGTTGATATCCCACTTATTACAACAAACAGGTGTGGAGACCAAATTTGTCAATGGCTTACGTGTGACGACTAATGAGGTGCTGGATGTCGTTGAAATGGCACTGAGTGGTTCGATTAACAAGGGCATCGTTCGTAAGTTATCGAAAGCAAAAGGGAATGCCATCGGTATAAGTGGCGTGGATGGTACGTTGTTTGCAGCCAAACCAGTCGAGGAAACTGATTCACTTGGTTTTGTTGGCGAAGTAACGAATGTTAATACTAGCTTATTGGAATCGTTTGTTACACAAGGATTGATTCCAGTAGTGTCACCTCTAGGTATTGATGCTTTCGGTCAACGGTATAACATCAATGCTGACATGGCAGCCTCTGCAGTAGCACAGGCGTTAGGAGCAAAATTATGTTTTATTAGTGATATTCCTGGAATATTTCACGAAGTAAATGGGGAAAAACAGGTTTTTCATCAGTTAGACGAAGAAAAAATTGAAGAACTAATTGAACAAAAAATCATTCATGGTGGGATGATACCAAAAGTTCAGTCTGCTTTATCCGCATTGTATCGTAATGTAATGGAAGTATCGATTGTGGACGGAACGAAAGAGCACGGATTTGTTGATTTTATGCAAGGAAAGCAAATCGGTACAAGAATCGCACTAACTCAGGAGGTGCCATATGTCTAATCAAACTGAAACACTTCAACCAGTCATGCAAACATACGGAAGATTCCCGATCACATTAGTCGAGGGAAAAGGGAGTTATGTATGGGATGACCAAGGAACAAAATATTTAGATTATACGTCTGGTATTGCGACATGTAATTTAGGTCATGTCCCAGAACCAGTTGAAAAAGCTGTGAGCGAACAATTAACTAAGCTCTGGCATTGCTCCAATTTGTATCATATTCCGTCTCAGGAGAAATTAGCCAAAGCATTAACAGACAACAGTTGTGGGGACCAGGTGTTTTTCTGTAACAGTGGGGCGGAAGCAAATGAAGCGGCTATAAAAATTGCGAAAAAATATGGTCACGATGTATTAAAACAAGACAATCCACTTATTATTACGTTCCAGAACTCTTTCCACGGTAGAACAATGGCAACCTTGTCTGCTACAGGTCAGCAAAAAATTCAGGATGGATTTGCTCCATTAACACCAGGCTTTCAATATTTACCTTATAATGACCAAGAGGCATTACAACAATTAAGTGCACTTAAGCCTGCTGCTGTATTGTTAGAGCTTGTACAAGGTGAAGGTGGCGTCATTCCGGTTGATGTTGATTGGATAAAGGAGTTATCAGCCATCTGTAAAGAAAATGATATACTGTTGATGATAGATGAAATTCAAACAGGCATTGGCCGAACAGGGAAGTTATTTTCTTATCAGCATTACCAAATAGAGCCGGATGTGTTCACCATTGCAAAAGGTCTTGGCTCAGGCTTTGCAATTGGAGCTATGGTAGCCCAAGAACATGTAGCAAAAGTATTTACGCCTGGTACACACGGAAGTACTTTTGGTGGTAATCCAATGGCAGCAACTGCTGGTCTTGCTACAATTAAGCATGTAACAGAAAATAATGTCTTAGAGAAAGCGAATGAAGTAGCAGATGTTATTTGGTCTAAGCTTGAAGAATTAGTAAGTAAGAAGTCACAGGTGAAGTCAGTTCGCGGCCAAGGTCTTCTAATTGGCTTAGAGGTGGAAGGAAATGCGATCGACTATGTGAATAAAGCGCGTGAAGAACAGCAATTATTGATCGTAGTAGCCGGTCCATCGATTGTAAGAATTTTACCTCCGTTAACAACGACAGAAACAGAAGTGGAACATTTTATTAAAAAAATGGAGCAGGTTTTTTCGTAGAATACTTGACCCAACTGAATAAGATGGTAAAGTATTAATGGATAATAGTATAAAGTAGGGATCAAGATGAAAAGCTATATAGCGGAAAAACTGGAAACATTTAAAAAAAATAATAAGAATAGAGCGAGGCTGTTAATTAACTGTGATGATCAACCAGGTATTGTAGCGACGGTATCACAGTTTTTGTATGATCATCAGGCAAACATACTCGAATCCAATCAATACTCTACCGATCCAAATGGTGGTGGCGAGTTTTTTATTCGCATTGAATTTGAAATAGAAGATCTAAAAAATCAAGTTAATCAACTGGAGCAAGACTTTGAGGAAATTAAAGATCAGTTTCAGTTGGAAGCTACGTTTAAATATGTCGATCAAATTAAAAAAGTGGCGATTTTTGTATCGAAAGAGCCGCATTGTCTGTTGGAGCTGTTATGGGAATGGCAGAGTGGCGATCTGATGGCAGACATCAGTCTTGTTATCAGTAATCATGACACTTCTCGTGAGTTTGTGGAGCCATTGGGGATTCCGTATTATCATATACCAGCTAATAAAGATATACGTAAACAGGTAGAAGAAGAACAGATTGCATTGTTAAAGGAGCATGAAATCGATGTAATTGTGCTGGCTCGATATATGCAAATTTTAACACCTCATTTTGTAGAAACATTCAAAAACAAAATCATTAATATTCACCATTCATTTTTACCGGCATTTATTGGAGCGAAACCGTATGAGCGGGCATATCAGCGTGGAGTAAAATTAATTGGGGCTACTTCCCATTATGTAACCAATGATCTTGATGAAGGTCCGATCATTGAACAGGACATCAGTCGTGTCGATCACCGTGACAATGCCGAAGCAATGAAGAAAATCGGTCAATCGGTTGAAAGAAGTGTCTTAGCACGAGCGGTCAAATGGCAATTAGATGACAGAATTATCGTGTACGGCAACAAAACAATCGTATTTTAACTAAAAAAGCATTCCAGACATTACGGAAACGTCGGGAATGCTTTTTTCTTGTCAGTAAAGAAAGTACACAAGTACAGTCATTCATGCCAAATATAAGTTGGCTTCTTATAATATGGATTATGTCAAGCGTTGAAGTCATTTTGAAATGTTTAGTGTGCTGGCATACCGCTCCGGACAACCACTTCGCGTCCTGCGGGGCACGGCTGAAGCTCCACTTCGTCTGTGCCTCCGTCTGCAAGTATCGCTTCGAAGTGAGCTTCCTCGTCATAAGGTAGCAAAGAAGTTGTTCAAGTAGTAGCCTAGCTGAATCCGTGCCCCACAGGACGCGGAACATATTTCCGGAGCTTTGCATAGCAGATAAAATATTTCAAAATGACCTTATCGTCATACAGTTCCACATGACATAATCCATATTATAGGTAGCTGTATCTATTAAAGATAGATAGAAACGGGCTAGGATTTAAGTTTTGTTTTTCTTAGCGCATATTGAAAATGGGGGGAGTTGGTGAGATCAAATTAGGCACTTTCCTTAGTCGCCAACGCCTATTTAACGGCATATGTTATGGTGAGGTGATACAGGATGCGTATGTTTGATGTGCATATTCAAGGTGACCTGATTTGGGTTAGGCCACTATTTCCTGATCTGGCTTTTAAAGTATATGAGAATAACCTGCACCTGGCTGCAAACAGTAATTCACGCGAAGCCTATTTAACCTTGCAGAAGCCAGCCCCATCTACCTTGATCACCATTGAATATGTTGTAAATGATACATTGCAAAGAGAGCAATATCCGCTAAGACAGTATTTTGTTACAAGGGACCGGACATTCCAAGCGGGGGATATATTAGTAGCAAGTGATAATATAAAGGCAGAATTAACAGGTTATTTGGGGCATGCAGCTATCGTTATCAATGAGAAGGAGTTAACAGAAGCCCCAGGTAGCGAACCGGCGATCGTAAAGGATTCGATTCAGCAGTTCCTCGTAAAACACCCATTGCATGCACAATTTCGACCTAAACAAGCAAAAATAGGGAAAAAAGCTGCAGATTATGCGATTCAATATTTGCAAGATTATCATAATAATTTGAAAAAAGGGGTGCAACAACCAAAATTCTCTTTTAATCTTTCACAAGATTTGGATGATCCGTGGGAAGAAATTTATTGTTCTAAATTGGTATGGCTATGCTATCATTTTGGAGCTGATTATACATTTGAGAATGATTATTTATGGTTTTCACCGGAGGATATGTATCATCAGTTATTAGAAAATGATGACTTTGAACTTATCTATCAGCATCAGGATGTAGAGTTTCTAATTGATACCTAAAAGGATGTATAAAAGCGGCTGTTATTATGTGTACAGCTGCTTTTTTCCATTTTTAACCCTGAGCTGGATAGATTTCTTCAGAATGATTGATGCTTTCGTAGGAAATTTTATAAAAATATGATTTTATTATTGAATGTACGTACGAATTGTATTATTATGAAAGTAATTCATTTTACACATACGTACAAGAAAGAAATGAATAGTGAAAGGGTGTTAACAAAACATGCTTGAAACATTAAAAGAGCAAGTAGTGGAAGCAAATCGCGATTTACCAAAGTATGGATTAGTAACCTTTACTTGGGGTAATGTAAGCGGTTTCGACAAAGAATCAGGATTAATGGTCATCAAACCGAGTGGTGTACCATATGAAGAGTTAAAACCAAAAGATCTAGTTGTCTTAGATTTAGAAGGGAATATTGTTGAGGGTGATTTGAAGCCATCTTCAGATACACCAACACACCGTTTATTATATCAAAAATTCCCTGGTATCGGTGGAATAGTGCATACACATTCCCCGTGGGCGACAAGTTGGGCACAAGCAGGTAAAGGCGTTCCTGCGCTTGGAACGACTCAGGCAGATTATTTCTATGGCACGATTCCATGCACCAGAAGAATGACGAAGGAAGAAGTACAGGGTGAATATGAATGGGAAACTGGCAATGTAATTGTCGAAGCTTTCCAAGATCAAGATATTGATCCACTGCAAGTTCCAGGAGTCCTTGTCCACAGTCATGCACCATTTAATTGGGGTAAAGACCCGCACGAAGCCATTCATAATGCAGTAGTGCTGGAAGAAGTGGCTAAAATGGCATTGCACACTTATCAAATCAATCCTAACACAGAAGATATGGATTCATTCTTGCTAGACAAGCACTATTTAAGAAAGCATGGTGCAAATGCTTATTATGGTCAAGATAAAAAATAATTATATAATGTGCAAATTTGAGGAGGAAAATATATGTTAAAAGTACGTCCGTACACATTTTGGTTTGTGACAGGTAGTCAGCATTTATATGGTGAAGAAACATTACAGGAAGTAGCAGATAATTCAAAGCAAATCGTTGCTGGATTAAATGAAAAAGGTAACTTACCTTATCAAGTAGAGTTTAAAGAAGTATTAACAACTTCAACAGATATTCACCGTCTTCTTCAACAAGCAAATTCTGATGAAGGCTGTGCAGGTGTTATCACTTGGATGCACACATTCTCTCCGGCAAAAATGTGGATTACTGGTCTAAAATCATTGCAAAAACCATTATTACATTTGCACACACAATTTAACCGTGATATTCCATGGGAAAGCATCGACATGGATTTCATGAACACGAACCAAGCAGCACATGGTGATCGTGAATACGGCTTTATTGGAACAAGAATGGACGTTTCCCGTAAGGTAGTCGTTGGTCATTGGGAAAATTCAGAAGTAACTGGAAAAGTGTCTGATTGGATGAAGACTGCTGTTGCTGTATCAGAAGGCAGCAATATTCGCGTAGCACGTTTCGGTGATAACATGCGTAATGTTGCCGTGACAGATGGAGATAAAATAGAAGCACAAATTAAATTTGGCTGGGTTGTTGACTATTATGGTATTGGTGACCTTGTAGAAGAGATGGATAAGGTAACGGATGCAGAATTAGATGCTTTATATAAAGAATATCAAGAGCTTTATGAACTTCCTGCAGAAGCTAGTGAGCCAGGACCAGTTCGTGACTCTATTTTATACCAAGGTAAAATCGAATTAGGTTTAAAATCATTCTTGGCAAAAGGTAACTATACTGCGTTTACAACAAACTTCGAAGATCTTCACGGAATGAAACAATTACCAGGACTTGCGGCACAACGTTTAATGGCAGAAGGTTATGGGTTTGCTGGTGAAGGTGACTGGAGAACAGCAGCATTACTCCGTATGATGAAGATCATTTCTGATAATGAAGGGACTTCATTCATGGAAGATTATACGTATCACTTAGAGCCGGGTAATGAAATGATTTTAGGTTCACACATGTTGGAAATCTGTCCAACCGTTACGGCTACCAAGCCTAAAATTGTCGTGAATCCATTAGGTATCGGTGGAAAAGAAGATCCAGCTAGACTTGTATTTGATGGTCGCGGTGGTGATGCTGTTAATGCATCACTTGTTGAAATGGGTGGACGCTATCGTCTTGTCATCAATGAAGTGAAAGCAGAACAGCCAAAAATCGAAACACCAAATCTGCCAGTAGCAAAAGTATTGTGGAAGCCGCAGCCATCCTTGAGTGAAGCGACAGAAGCATGGATTTATGCAGGTGGAGCACACCACACTGTATTCTCATTTGATGTAACAACAGAGCAGTTATACGATTTCGCCAATATGGCAAAAATCGAATGTGTTGTCATTGATGAGGACACGAAATTACGTCAATTCCGTAATGAATTAAAATGGAATGAAGCAATTTACCGTTAAGTCGATCAGCAGAGGTCTTATTTAAGGCCTCTGCCTTCTTATTAAGGACCAAACCTTGACAGGTGCGATGAATCCTATATGCTTAAGTAAGGGAAAATAGAGTAGTATGAATTAGTAGGATTATTGGGGTGTAGATGAGATGCAAACAAAGTACAGTATTGTGAAACAAGCAATCAAATCAAAAATATTAGATGGTACCTTTCAACCACATGAGAAAATCAGTTCAGAGAGTGAATTAATGAAGCAGTTCGGTGTGAGCAGACATACTGTTCGTCTTGCTATTGGTGACCTCGTCAATCAAGGCTGGCTTTATCGTGAACAAGGTGCGGGTACTTTTTGTGCAGATCGTTCGAAAGAAGAAATCGCCGGGGCTATCCCGCAAAAAAATATTGCAATAATCACGACGTATATATCGGATTATATCTTTCCTTCTATTATTAGAGGAGCTGAATCTCATTTAAGCGAACAAGGCTATCAAGTCAGCTTGTTCAGTACAAATAATGACCATGATAATGAACGAAAATTCCTGGAAAAAATCCTGACCCAACATTTTGACGGAGTCATAATTGAACCAACCAGAAGTGCGATTACCAATCCAAATATTAATTATTATTTGAATTTAGAAAGACAGAATATCCCTTATTTAATGATCAATGCGTTCTATGATGAGTTAGAGCCGTTTCGCATTGTAATGGATGATGAAAAGGGTGGTTTTGTACAAGCTGAGCACTTGCTTGAGCTGGGACACCGAAATATTGTGGGATTCTTCAAAAATGATGATATCCAAGGATCAAAACGGATGAAAGGCTATTTAAAAGCGCATCGAAAACACAAAATCGATATTATGCCGAATAACATCATCACGTACAACACAGAAGAGAAAAACAGCAAACCGGCCGAAACACTGAGAAAGATGTTAGATCAGCCGAAAGAAAAACGACCGACAGCTATTGTCTGCTATAACGATGAATTAGCTATCAAACTGCTGGATGTAATTCGTGAAGCTCAACTAAAAGTACCCGAAGATCTTTCAATGGTCGGATTTGATGATTCATTTATGGCGGAAGTAACAGAAGTGAAACTGACTACAGTTGCTCACCCGCAAAGTGAAATGGGAGAACTGGCAGCCAAAGTCATATTAGATATGGTGAAACAAGAACGTCCTACGAGTAAAGAGAAGCATATGGAAAAAGATTTGATACGATTTGATCCGGAGTTGATCATTCGGAGTTCGACAGCACCCATTAAATAAAAATAAAAGCTATTACTGAACAAAATAAGTAATAGCTTTTATTTTTTTTTGATTAAAATTAGGTCGTATAAGTTTAAATGAATATTTATAGATTGGTGAGTATTGTAAATAACGGGATTTTTGTTATACTAATAGTACGTACATTTCATAAATGAATTTGTTAACTTGTTGATCGTTTGTAAACGTTATCAATAACTTAGTGTAAATGGAAAAAATGTGTAAAAGTTTTTCGTAAGTGGAAACGATCGGAAGGTGATAAAGGGGGTAATACAGATGGAAGCGAAATATAAAAAAATCAAACAATCGATTAAATCTAAAATTCTCGAGGGCTTGATTATACCACATGAAAAAATCAGTTCTGAAACAGTATTGATGGAAAAGTTTAAGGTTAGTCGCCATACTGTACGTCTTGCATTAGGTGAGTTAGTGAATGAAGGCTGGCTTTACCGGGAGCAGGGAGCGGGGACTTTCTGTGCCGATCGATCATCGATACAGAAAAGGTCTACATACGAACTGCCAGCGAAAAACATTGCTATTATAACAACGTATATATCAGAGTATATTTTTCCCTCGATTATCCGTGGAGCGGAGTCATTTTTGAGTGAAAAGGGTTATCATGTAAGTATATTTAATACTAACAATAAGCATGACGAAGAACAAAGAGTATTGGAGAAAATAATAAATGGTAATTATGACGGGGTAATCCTTGAACCAACCAACAGCGCATCAGCCAATCCAAATCTCCGTTACTATTTAATGATGGAGAAAGAGCAAATACCATATGTAATGATTAATGCGGATTACGATGAATTGGAGCCTGTTTCCTTTATGCTTGACGATGTCAGGGGAGGCTATTTGCAAACGAAACATCTATTAGAACTTGGACATTCCGATATTGCATGTATGTATAAAACGGATGATGCACAAGGTCGCAAACGATTGAAAGGGTATATTCGAGCTCATCGGGAATTGCAGGCAGTGATCAATCCGAAGAACATTATTTCCTATCATACTGAAAATATGGGGAGTAAACCATTTGATGCCTTGAAGAAGCTGATGGATGCAAAAAATAATGCACCAACGGCTATTGTATGCTATAATGACCAGCTCGTTTTGCGGTTAATGGATATGTTGAGAGAAGAAAATATTTCTATTCCTGAACATATGTCATTTGTCGGGTATGATGACTCCATGCTGGCTGAGATTTCTGAAGTAAAACTGACTTCCATTGTTCATCCGAAAAGTCAAATGGGAATAGACGCGGCAAAAGCGATGATAAATATGATTGAGAAAAAGAATCAATATCATAACCAAGATTTATCGATTTTATATGAACCAGCATTAAAAGTACGGCAATCTACTGTATCTGTAAAAAAAGGAGCAGATATATCCTGAATGACAGATGTATTTTAAAAGCTGTGGGATACCGAAATACATAAGTGTAAATATTTTTTTAATGTTTCGGTTAAGTTATGATAATTTAACAATGTAAGCCTTGACAAATAGAGCGTAATTTCATAATCTTAATATACGTACAATTAACTAAAAAACTATAATTATGTATTAAATGTACGATCAAGTTAATAGGAGTGCTATTGTTGTAAGCGGTTCACTTGTTGTGATAATTATCATTGTAATGAATGAAAGGATGATATCAATGGCAAACGAAACAGTAAAAGCAAAAATGGTTGTAGACAAAGAATTTCAAATAGCTGAAATTGATCCACGGGTTTATGGTTCTTTTATAGAACATTTAGGTCGAGCTGTTTATGGTGGTATCTATGAGCCAGAACATCCCACTGCTGATGAGCACGGTTTCCGGCAAGATGTCCTGGAACTTGTTAAAGAGTTACAAGTTCCAATCGTTAGATACCCTGGTGGTAATATGGTATCCGCGTATAATTGGGAGGATGGAGTTGGTCCAAAAGGTGACCGTCCCAGCCGTTTGGAATTAGCATGGCGAGTAACAGAAACAAATCAGGTAGGTACCAATGAGTTCGTTGATTGGGCGAAAGCAGCGAATACAGATGTAATGATGGCTGTTAACCTTGGAACTAGAGGGATCGACGCTGCCAGAAATTTGCTTGAATATTGTAATCACCCTGGTGGTACGTATTGGAGTGACCTTCGTAAGTCGCATGGTTATGAAAACCCTCACAATATTAAAACATGGTGTCTAGGAAATGAAATGGATGGTCCATGGCAAGTAGGTCAAAAGACGGCTCAGGAATATGGTCGTTTAGCATATGAAACAGCGAAAGCAATGCGACTTGTAGATCCGGAAATCGAACTGGTAAGCTGTGGAAGCTCTAATTCAAACATGCCAACTTTTCCTAGCTGGGAAGCAGAGACGCTTGAACATACGTATGAAGTAGCGGATTTCATTTCACTTCACCAATATTATGGAAATCGTAGTGGAGATACTGCCAACTTCCTTGCAAAATCAATGGATATGGAAAATTTCATTCAAACAGTGATCGCAACTTGTGATTATATCAAGGCTAAGAAACGAAGCAAGAAGAAAATGTACTTAAGTTTTGACGAATGGAATGTATGGTTCCACTCTAATGAACAAGATAAAGAAATCGAGCCTTGGACTGTAGCACCACCACAATTAGAAGATGTTTATACATTCGAAGATGCATTGCTTGTAGGTAGTATGTTAAACACGATGCTTCGTCATTCAGATCGTGTGAAGATTGCTTGTATGGCTCAGCTTGTCAATGTTATCGCACCGATTATGACAGAAAATGGTGGAGCAGCTTGGAAACAAACGATCTTCTATCCATATTATTATACTTCAGTTTATGGACGTGGTGTGGCGCTTAATCCAGTAGTTAGTTCACCGAAATATGACAGTAAGGACTTTACAGATGTTCCTTATCTAGATCCTTCTGTTGTATATAATGAAGAAAAAGAGGAATTAGTCATTTTCGCAACAAACCGTCACTTAGAAAAAACATTAGAAGTCGACATCGATGTTCGTGCGTTTGAAGGGTATGAAGTTGTTGAACATGTCGTGTTAGAAAATGAAGATGCAAAAGCAGTGAATTTAGCAGGTCAAGAGAATGTTAAACCACATAGTAATGGTGAATCGTATCTTGATAGTGGAAAACTTACAGGTATTTTCCCTAAGTTTTCTTGGAACATGGTTCGTCTGCAAAAGAAGCATTCATAATATAGCAAACAGGATAGGAGAAGTAGATTGTGAGACTTCTCCTTCTTTAGTGGACAATGAATGAGGGGTGAACTTCTGGTTATGAAACACCATCAATATGCATTAACACCGCCAATGGGATGGAACAGTTGGGATTGTTATGGGGCAACTGTCCGAGAAGAGGAAGTTAAAGGTAATGCAGACTATATGGCCAAGCATCTGAAGGGTTATGGCTGGGAATATATTGTCGTAGATATTCAATGGGCAGAGTCTGGGGCTGTTTCATCTGCTTATCGTCCATTTATACCGTTAGAAATGGATGAGTATTCACGATTAATTCCTGCGACGAATCGGTTTCCATCTGCTGAAAATAATCAGGGCTTTAAGCCACTGGCAGAATATGTGCATCAGTTAGGTTTGAAATTCGGTATACATATCATGCGTGGTATTCCAAGACAAGCCGTTCATCAAAATACAAAAATATTAGATACAGACGTAAGAGCCCGTGACATTGCAAAGCCAAATTCTATTTGCCCGTGGAATACAGATATGTATGGAATAGACCACAATAAAACAGGGGCACAGGAATACTATGACTCGCTTTTTCAACTGTATGCCGAATGGGGCATCGATTTTATAAAGGTCGATGATATTGCCGATTCCAAATTGTATGGTACACATGCAGAAGAGATAGAAATGATTCGCAAGGCTATTGATAATTGTGGCAGACCAATGGTATTAAGCTTATCACCAGGGCCTGCGCCACTTGACCGTGCTAGTTTGTTAGAAGAAAATGCGAACATGTGGCGGATGACAGATGACTTTTGGGATATCTGGGAATTGCTATATGACATGTTCGAACGGTGTTATAAGTGGAGTAAAAATATTGGACCCGGATTTTGGCCGGATGCCGATATGCTTCCATTAGGACATATCGGAATTCGTTCGGTAGATGGTGGCGCGTCAGATCGCTATACTCGTTTCACTAAAGATGAACAAGTCACCATGATGACGCTTTGGTCGATGTTTCGTTCACCTCTCATGTTCGGTGGGGAATTACGAGATAATGACGAATGGACATACTCTCTCTTAACCAATCCTGAAGTGCTGGAGGTACATCAAACAGGATTCGGTGCACGTCAAATTTATCGTGATCACGATCGAGTAGTGTGGAGTTCCAATGGTTTAGATGGCTCCATTTATGTTGCATTGTTTAATTTATCAGATCAAAAACAATTAGTTAAGGTTAGTCTAATAGATTTGAACATTCAAACAGAAGAAGCAATCATTCGCGATTTATGGAAAAGGAGAGACGAAGTGTCGCAACAGGGAACGATAGGTTATGAGTTAAAACCACATGCTGCCAAGTTTATTAAGGTGGAAGCTGCGAATCTATCAGGACAATCATAAATTTTAAATGAGGTGAAAAGATGACTAGAAAAATTGTAGTAAATGCAGATGTTGGTAAAGGGAAAATTAACAAAAATATCTATGGCCATTTTGCTGAACATTTAGGTAGATGTATCTATGAAGGCTTTTGGGTAGGGGAAGATTCTGATATCCCAAACACAAAAGGAATCAGAAACGATGTAGTGGAAGCACTAAAGAACATTAACATTCCAATATTACGTTGGCCTGGTGGATGTTTCGCAGATGAGTACCACTGGAAAGATGGTGTCGGTCCAAGGGAAGATCGTAAACGTATGGTAAATACACACTGGGGTGGCGTAATCGAGAATAATCACTTTGGTACGCATGAATTCTATCAGTTGTGTGAATTATTAGAAACAGAACCGTACATTAATGGTAACGTTGGTAGCGGAACTGTTCAGGAAATGTCTGAATGGGTAGAATATATGACATTTGACGGTGAATCACCAATGGCTAATTGGCGTCGTGAGCATGGTAAAGAAGAACCGTGGGCACTAAAATATTTCGGTGTTGGTAATGAAAACTGGGGTTGTGGTGGAAATATGCGCCCGCAGTATTATGCAGATCTTTATCGTCGCTTTCAGACATACGTAAGAGATTATGGAGATAATAAGATTTTCCGTATTGCTGGTGGCGCAAATGTGGATGACTATAACTGGACGGAAGTATTAATGAGAGAAGCGGCTCCTTTCATGGATGGTTTAAGTCTGCATTATTACGTGCATCCAGGTGGTTTTTGGAACAAAGGACCTGCAACAGGATTCACTGAAGATGTATGGGATATCACAATGGAAAAAACAGTTCATATTGAAGAGTTAATTGAAAAGCATAGTACGATAATGGATAAATATGATCCGGAAAAACGTATTGCTATGATAATTGATGAGTGGGGTGCATGGTATGATGTAGAGCCAGGAACAAACCCAGGTTTTCTATATCAGCAGAATACAATTCGTGATGCACTTGTAGCGGGTGTTTCCCTTAACATCTTTAACGAACACAATGACCGTGTTCAAATGGCAAATATTGCGCAAACGATTAATGTTATTCAATCGATGATCCTAACAGATAAAGAGAAAATGATTTTAACCCCAACGTATCACGTCTTTGAAATGTACAAAGTGCACCAGGATGCTGAGCGTTTAGATCTGAGTGTTGAAAGCGGATCGATTAAAGTGGGAGACAAAGAAATCCCTCAGGTATCAGCATCCGCATCAAAGGCAAAAGATGGTGCTGTAACGATCACGCTATGTAACCTTCATAAAGCTGAAGCATCAGACTTGTCTGTTGATCTACGTGGTCTAGCTTTCGAAAATGTATCAGGACGCATCATAACTGCAGAAGAAATGGACGCGCACAATACATTCGAGCAGCCAGACAACGTGAAACCAGTAGAATTTGATCAATTCCAAGTAACAGATAATGAATTAACACTTACATTACCGTCGAAATCTGTATTGAGCTTAACAATTAAATAATGAGAATAATAGAAAAGCTGGTAAGTGTGGATACTTATCAGCTTTTTTTATGAGAAGCGTATATAAGTACAGTTATAGCAGTAATATGCTAAATATGAAGATAGGTTCTCATAATGTGGATTATGTAAAGTGAAACCGCCTGACAAGGTAGTCATTTTGATAGGTTTATATGCGTAGCAAAGCTTCGGAAATATACTCCGCGTCCTGTGGGGCACGGGAGTGTACGCATATTTCCTACGCTTAAGAGAAGTGCTACAATGATTGAAAGAGCTAATAGCAGTGGCACTAGGAATTATGTTATAAATTCAAATGCTGTTATTGATAGATATGCTCAATATACTAGCTCTTACACAAGTTGTAGAGTACCTATCCTAGCGTAGGCTAACCACGTAGACTCCCGCGGGATCTTCAGCCGTGCCCCGCTGGACGCGAAGGTTGGCCGGAGCGGCATTTCAGCATACAAATCATTTCAAAATTAACACTAATCTAGTAAGCTCCTAGTTAATATATATCCACATTATAGGTAGTTGTATATTACTTATGCTAGTTAGGATTGGGGAGGGTTGGCTGGTTTTTCTTATACGGTAGGAAAGCAATATGGCCCTATGAGTTTTCAGTGGATAAATTCATGTGTTTATAAGTTATCGCCAATGATAAATGAATTTTACATAATCGCACTACAATGTAAAACCAACCATTATAGATTTAGATAAAAACAAATCAACGCAAATAAACATAAAGGATAAATAAATACAAAAATTATAGATGAAAATAAATTAAAAAGTTTAAAAATATAGAGTTTTTTTCTATAAAATGATTGAAAAAACTTATGCAGTTATATATAATATAACCATACATTACTTATACGTACGTTTTAGTGGCAAGGAAAGAATTGGTTACTAGAACGAATATTAAGGAATAAGCTTAAAAAAAGCATGGAACCGTTGAAAGCGTATTCAAAAAATGAGGAGGGGTTATGTTGGCAACAAATCAATCAGCACAAACATCAAGCGCAAATAAAAGGTCAAATCCAATATTAAACTTTTTAAATTCAAAAAAAGTTGTACCTTATATTTTCGTATCACCATTTATTATTTCTTTTATCGTGCTAACTTTATATCCGGCGATACGTGGTATTATGATGAGTTTTCAAAGCGTATTACCTGGACAAGTAGAATTCATTGGGTTAGCTAATTATGAGAGGGTTTTTAATCCAACCTTTTATAAAGCTTTAATGAATACTTCGATTTATGTAGTTCTAACAGTCGTGATTCTAACCATCTTGCCAATTATTTTTGCCGTTATATTAGATTCAAAATTAGTGAAATTGAAAACGCTATTTCGTGCATCGTTATTTATGCCGACTTTAGCATCTACCATCGTAGCTGGTATGATTTTTAGATTAATGTTTGGTGAGACCGAGAGTGGAGCAGCCAACCAAATTATTAGCTTGTTTGGTTTAGATCCGGTCAATTGGCGTTACCATGCATGGTCTGGTATGTTTCTAATGGTACTTCTTTGTGTATGGCGCTGGTTAGGTGTTAACATTTTATATTTCTTAGCAGCGTTGCAAAATGTACCAAATGAATTGTACGAAGCAGCAGATATTGATGGCGCAACCATATTTCAAAAATTTCGCTATGTTACCTTACCATTCTTGAAACCGGTAACGATCTTCGTAGTAACGATCTCTATTATTAACGGATTTAGAATGTTTGAAGAAAGTTTCGTTTTCTGGGAAGCAGGTTCACCGAATAATATTGGTTTAACCGTTGTTGGTTATATTTATCAGCAAGGTATTCAGCAAAATGATATGGGATTCGGTGCAGCGATTGGTGTAATTCTTATGATTATCATATTTATCATCAGCTTCATTCAATTAATCCTAACAGGTGCGTTTAAACGAGGTGATCAATAATGAATAAAAGAGGAACAAGTAACACATTGAAGTGGATTACTAATATTGGGATGGCAATAGTTTGTTTAATAGCATTATTTCCAGTCATAATGTTATTAATTTCATCTTTTAGACCGTCCACAGAATTAATGCGAACAGGTATAAGCCTGAATTTTGACTGGAGCATGCTAAATCTTGATAACTATACCTACATCTTTACACAGTCAGCAGAATATTGGACATGGTATACCAACAGTTTAGTTATTTCGGCGATTACAGTTGTACTATCGTTATTTTTCTCATCAATGGTTGGTTATGCGCTTGCCGTATATGATTTTAAAGGGAAACACTTATTCTTCACCTTTGTTGTATTCATTCTGATGGTACCATTTGAGATATTAATGTTGCCTCTATTTCAAATGATGATTTCGTTTCAATTAGTCAATTCTTATTTAGGGGTAATTGTCCCGATGATTGTTGCACCTATTGCTGTTTTCTTCTTTAGACAATATGCACTGGGGTTGCCAGTACAGTTAATGGATGCAGCACGTATAGATGGCGCAACAGAATACGGTATTTTCTTCAAAATTATGTTACCGTTAATGGCACCTTCCTTAGGGGCTATGGCAATATTACAAGGTTTAGGAAGCTGGAATAACTTCTTATGGCCATTAATCGTACTACGTTCCAATGATATGTTTACATTACCAATAGGATTAGCTACTTTATTAACACCTTATGGAAATAATTATGATGTATTAATAGCAGGATCTGTTATGACGATTGTACCGATTATCATTTTATTTATCTTTTTCCAACGTTACTTTGTTGCTGGATTAACAACAGGCGGTGTCAAAGGATAATAGCTAAACATTAGGATGTGACAATACATGTTTGGAAAACAAATAGTTAACTCATTGGATCAATTTCTAAATGTGATCTTAAGAATAGCGTGGCTTAACTTTTTGTGGATTATTTTCACACTTATAGGAGTAGTGGCAGGGGGATTTTTCCTGCTACTACAGCTTCTATTAGTGTTGCAAGAAAATGGATTCAGCAAAAAGATGTAAATTCGGTATATCAAGCTTTTAAACAAGCCTATAAACAAGAATTTATCCGGGCTAATATTATGGGATATATTCTCGTCGTAATAGCAGCCATTCTTTTCTTGAATTATCAGGCGATATTGCAACTAGGTGATCAAATTCCTGTATTTGTTGTGTTTGCTTATTATTTTGTCATCTTTCTATTCAGTATATTAGCTTTGTGGATCTTTCCATTACTAAGCCATTATCAGACAACTGTACAAGAGTACTTTAAAAATGCGCTTATAATAGGCATAACGAAAATGCCAGTTACTATTACAATGGCGTTAGTCTTATTTATAATCTTGTATGTCTCATTAGAATTACCAACGATGCTGTTATTTTGCACGATAAGTTTGATAGCTGTTGCAATGGCATTCTTGTCTGTTCAGGTCTTTGAAAAAATAGATAAGGAACAGACTAATTGAGAAACGTACGTACTATTCTTTCATGTAATTAAATGAATAAAAACGTTAATGTAAAACTTATTTTTTATGTTAACAAAACTTATTGACAAATTAAAAACTAAATGATATTGTTTAGTTAACAACAAGATAAACTTTAAAAAGTAAGCTTTGGAATAAGTGAATCAAAATGAAGTGCTATTCCTGTATGAAATAGTACGAAATACTTGAAAGCGGTTACTATCTTTAATTAATATTTTAGGGGGTTTAGTAATGAATAAAAAAAGTTTATTAGTTTTATTAATTGGTATGCTAGCAATGGTACTTGTTGCTTGCGGTGGAGGAGATGACTCGTCATCAGAAGCATCAGATGTATCCACTACCGGTAGTGATATGGAAGGGGCAACACCATTGAAAATGTGGGTGTTTGCTGCACAACACGTGGACTTCTATATTGATGCAGCAGAAAGATGGAATGAAGAGAATCCTGACAATGCGATTGAATTATCAGTAGAAACATATCCTTTAGATCAAATGCACAATAATTTATTGCTAGCTTTACAATCTGGTAATGGTGCACCTGATCTTGCAGACATTGAGATTGGGCGCTTTCCTAACTTCTTAGAAGGGGAACCGCAGTTATTACCAATGAATGATTATGTAGAACCAGAGTTAGAAAACTTTGTACAAGGTCGCTTTGAAATTTACGCGAAAGATGGACAATATTATGGTATGCCAACACACGTAGGTGCTTCCGTAATGTACTATAATACAGAAATTATGGAGCAGGCAGGAGTAGATATTGATTCCATTAAAACATGGGATGATTTTAAAGCAGCTGGCCAAAAAGTGGTAGATAATACAGATGCATTTATGATTAACTCTTTCCCTGGTGACTTCTTACCATTCTGGAGTCGAGTATCACAACAACACTCTGATTTAATGACTGAAAGTGGTGAATTAACAATTAATACACCAGAGAGTGTACAAGCACTTAACGTAATGAAAGATTTACAAGAAGCAGAAATTGCTGAAGTTGCACCTGGTGGGGCACCGCATGCGGAAGAATTCTATTCGTATATGAATGACGGTAATGCGGCAGCAGTCTCTATGCCAATTTGGTACATGGGACGCTTCACAGATAGCATGCCAGATCTAGAAGGTAAAATGACAATTCGACCAATGCCAGTATTTGATGAAGATGATAACCGCTCTGCAGGTATGGGTGGTACTGGTACTGTTGTAACAAACCAATCAGAAAACCCGGAATTGGCTAAAGAATTCTTGGCATATGCTAAGCTTACGAAAGAATCTAATATTAAACTTTGGACGATCTTAGGTTTCGATCCGCCTAGACACGATGTTTGGGATGATCCGGCGTTACGCGAAGAAAACAAGTATACGAAATACTTTGGCAATAACATTTTCGACGTACTTTTAGGTATTAAAGATGAGATTGAACCACTTCAAATCTCACCAGCTACACCTGATATTGCCAATGAGCTTAACACGACCACTCTTAATACTGTATTAAGAGATGGAGAAAAAACAGCAGAAGAAGCACTTGCCGAAGCGCAAGAAGCTGTACAATCACAGCAAAGCGAATAAAATCATTAATGAAAAGCCCTATCCGGTAGAAAGAAATCGGATAGGGCTTTTCTATTCCGGTAAAGATGAAAACACATTGGAGCTGGAGCAAATCAATGCAGGAATTATAATAGTATTAGAAAAACTACTTATAATACGGATTATGTCAGCTTAGGTGGTAATTTTGATTCATGTGCTAGGATATCGCTCCGGACAATCACTTCGTGTCCCTAGGGATCGGTCGTGTCTGAGGTCACTGAAAAACATATTATGGAAATTCATTCTCCCACTAAGATAGCTATAAAAGTGGTTTCAATCCACCACTTTTATATGATATTCAACATGAATTTTTGGATTCGATTTTCCTGTCGCAAATTTTTATGGACTTTTTCAGTGGTCTCCGTGTCCGAAAATCCCACAGGAAAGTGTAATTCTTTCCGAGGAAGTTGAGGCCGACCCCACAGGACTGGGAGCATATTTCAGGAGCTTGACTACGCATATACAGCCAAAATTACCACTTTGAGAAATCCACTTTACATATCTATATTATCGAACCTAGTTGCTGATCATTACGAGTTTTCCTTTATTTATTAAACTATTTAGTCCTCTCCGATGATAACTCGTAACACATTAGGATGATCTTTAAATGTTTTGGTGCCTGCGCCGTAGCCTATTTTGTCCACTTTCATCGTTGGTAACGTCGAGAATGCGTTAACCTGGGTTTTTATAATGGCTGCTCCTGTTGGGGTAGTTAATTCTCCTTTTACACTGCTTGACGCCAATGGAATGCCTTTTAAGACTTCTAATGTAGCTGGAGCAGGAACAGGATAGATGCCATGGTCGATATGAATATGTCCTGAACCAACTGGAACTGTCGCAGCTATAATTCGATCCACAGCCAGATCCTCCAGCAAAATCGCAGTACCGACAATATCAATGATTGAATCAATCGCACCGACTTCATGAAAGTGCACTTGAGCAATGTCCATTCCATGAATTTTTCCTTCTGCTTCACCAATGACACGAAACATATCAAGTGATCTGGATTTTACATTATCATCTAGTTCACTATTGTCTATTAATTTCACGATATCCTGATAGGTTCGATGATGGTGGCTGTGTGTATGGTTATCGTGATGATGATGGTGATCATGGTCTTCAGATTCTGTATGCTGATGGGATCGCTGATGTGTATGGCTTTCCTTCATCATCACATTAAACTTATTACTATGAATACCGTTTTTTACCACTTTTTCTACCGATAGTTCATATTCTTGCTCCAGTTGCAGCAATGCCAATTGACTTTCTAGCGCATGAAATGAAGCACCAGCATCTAATAAGGCGCCGATCGTCATATCACCACTGATTCCTGAAAAACAATCTACATACAATATTCGCATATCCAATCTCCTCTATCATCTATTTACTCTATTAATTATAAAGCATTTAATCACTTATACCTATGTATCTTCATTTTACAACGAAGCATAGTCTTCGTAAATCACACATTTGTCTGAAAATACAAACAGTTTTTCTGCCATTCGTTGCATGTATTAGAACATTTCAATAGCTTTAACCGATTATTTTTTTGCGACTAACGTGTCAAATGTATTTTATATTGCTTTTATCTTTTTTTTAATGCGCTTAGACCGCCATATATTTCGAGTAAGAAATCATAAAATAATTCTTCCGTTGGCAATAGCTTGCGTTGTGTTGGGAAAATAACACCAACTGTTCTGCTAACCGTCCGATCAGAAAGTGGCACAACGACAGTTGATATGGGAGTATTATCTACAAGTGTCATTTCAGGCATTAGTGCTACGCCTAAACCAGCCGAAACCAATCCTTTCAACGCATCAATATCTTTCCCTTCAAAGGCTATTTGTGGAGAAAAACCAGCTTTATTACAGGCGTCAATGACTTGATCACGGAACACAAATCCTTCTGGCAGTACAACAAATGGATCATCTCTTAGTTCTTCGAGCATGATGGATTTCCTTTTAGCAAATGGGTGATTAAGTGGAACAAGCGCTACAATACTCTCGGTAAACAGTGTAGTGCCGTTAATCTTGTCATTGCCTTTGTCTGGCATTGGTGCAATCATCGCCAGATTAAAATTACCATCAGCTACACCATCGATGAGATCATAATAGAGAGCATTACTCATTTGAAATTGCGCTTCCGGATGACGTTGACGGAATGCATAGATAATAGATGGCAAGGTATGTGCAGCCATACTGATAGGAAAAGCAATCCGTACAGTTCCTTTCTCCGGATCTAAATATTCTTTCACTTCTCTTTTTGCTTCTTCCATCATATAAGTAGCCTGCTTCATTCTTTCGAAAAAAATCTTACCTAAAGGCGTCAGCTTTACACTTCTGCCTTCACGAATAAATAGGTCTACGCCTAATTCATTCTCTAAGTTATATATTTGTCTGCTGACAGATGATTGTGCCACATGTAAATGCACAGCTGCTTCTGTCATATGTTCCCTTTTGGCTACTTCCATGAAATATTGAATTTGTCTAATTTCCAAATTAAACACCTCATTTTCCATGCGTTAAACGCATTAATATCATCGTTTATTAGTATTGAAGCTATCACTCCCAAAATTATAAAATGAAATCACACCAAAAAGAAAGAGTTTTAATTCAAAATTTAGATAAATAGGAGTGGACGTAATGAAAACCCTTGAAGAAGTGCAAGATATCCATATGGAATCTGCTAAGGTCTATGTAGATGAATTATTTGAGAAAGTTCAACAACGTAACCCGAATGAAGCAGAATTTCATCAAGCAGTTAAGGAAGTATTCGAATCGTTAATTCCAGTATTGGCAAAAAACCCTGAATATATCGAACAATCCGTATTAGAAAGAATGGTTGAGCCTGAAAGAATGATTATCTTTCGCGTACCATGGGTAGATGATCAAGGGAAGACACAAGTAAACAGAGGTTTCCGTGTACAGTTCAACAGTGCAATCGGTCCTTACAAAGGTGGATTACGATTCCACCCGTCAGTTAACGGAAGTATCGTTAAATTCCTAGGTTTTGAACAAATCTTTAAAAATTCGTTAACAGGTCAACCGATTGGCGGAGGAAAAGGTGGATCAGATTTTAATCCAAAAGGGAAATCAGATGTTGAGATTATGCGTTTCTGTCAAAGTTTCATGGCTGAGCTCAGCAAACATATCGGTCCTTACACGGATGTACCTGCAGGTGATATCGGAGTGGGAGCCAGAGAGATCGGTTACTTATTTGGAGAATACAAAAAAATCCGCGGTACATTTGAAGCGGGTGTATTAACTGGAAAAGCAATTGGTTACGGTGGTAGTCTTGGTCGTAAAGAAGCAACAGGCTACGGTACCGTATATTTTGTAGATGAAATGCTCAAAGCACAGAAACAAAGCTTTGAGGGATCAACTGTTGTTGTTTCTGGCTCTGGTAATGTATCGATTTATGCGATGGAAAAAGCGACACAACTTGGTGCTAAAGTGTTGGCATGCAGTGATTCCAGTGGTTATATTTATGACGAGAACGGAATTGATTTAGATTTAATCAAGCAATTAAAAGAAGTGGAAAGCAAAAGAATCCATGAGTATGTCGATACACATCCAAAAGCTGTGTTTGTAGCGAATCACTCTGACATCTGGTCGATTTCTTGTGATATTGCATTGCCGTGTGCAACTCAAAATGAGATTGATAAAGAAGCAGCTGAGCAATTGGTTGCTAATGGTGTGAAAGCAGTTGGAGAAGGTGCCAATATGCCTTCTACCCTAGATGCTATTGATGTATTCCTTAAAAATAATGTGTTATTTGCACCTGCCAAAGCAGCCAATGCAGGCGGTGTTGCTGTTTCCGCTCTGGAAATGGCACAGAACTCGGCAAGACTTTCATGGACATTTGAGGAAGTGGATATGAAATTAAAAGATATCATGCGTAATATTTATCAAAATAGCATGGAAGCATCTGTAGAATACGGTTCACCTGGCAACTTGGTAGTCGGAGCAAACATTGCCGGTTTCACGAAAGTGGCAGATGCGATGGTTTCACAAGGAGTTATCTAAACCGTTTATCTCTAATAAATAAACCCTTATTGAAAATCACCAGAGCAGCAAAATAGCGCTTTGGTGATTTTCTTTTATGCATCAGAGTAACCCTTAACTGTCCAAAAATGTAACAAAGAAAAGGGGAAAAAGCTTATTGTAATACAGGTGATGTAAAGTGGAACTGTATTACAATGTGGTAATATTGATAGGTGTATATGCTAAGAAAAGCTCCGGAAATATGCTCCGCGCCCTGAGGGGGCAGCCTCAATTCCCTCGTAAAGAAGTACACTTTCTATGGAATTTTCGGACACGACTGATCCCACAGAAGTCTCCACATATTGTAAGAGTTCTACAACGTTAGTAACAGCAATAAGCAGCAGCTCTACGTATTACGTATGAGAGTATGAAAATGAATCTGCTAGAACGGATGGATGATCAGATCGGCATACTAATCAATATGCTACCACGTGCATTCGGTGTATAGGTCATAAAATAGCACTGGCCAAACACGCAGACTCCAAGGGTACATTATGAGTTGAAGATCCACTTTGTCTGTGTCTGTGTCTACTAGTATCACTTCGTAGCGTGCTTCCTCAGCGCAAGGCAGCAAAGAAGTAATTCATGTAGTAGTCTAGCTGAAATTGTTCCCTCAGGTTGGCCGGAGCGTTATCTTAGCACATTACACATTTCAAAACAATTAGTAAGCTAGTTCACACAATCTGAATTATCTGAATTTTAAAAAGGACCGGGCTGGCGCCGGGTCCTTTTTAAATTAAGCTTCTTTACTTTTGTATTGTGCACGGTATTTGCCTGGTGTGATTTCCTCCATTTTGCGGAAGGACCGAATAAAGTTCTGTGAATTGTTGTATTGTAACTGCTCGGCAATTTCTTTTACTGACATATTCGTTGTCGTTAACCAGTCTTTTGCTTTATTCAGCCGATATCTTAGTAGATACTCACTAAAGGAATAACCGGTTTCTTTTTGAAAGATACTGCTTAAGTAGTTCGGATTATAGTGCAATTCAGCAGCGATCAGGTCAAGTGAAATATCTTTATTAAAATTATCACGGATGAATCGAATCATTTTATCTGATATTTTCTTGTTCTTAGAATCGTCCCGTGCATCGATATTTGCGATCAGTGGAAGAATAATGTCTTCTTTTACCCATTCATGGATCGCTTCTAAGGACCTTAAGTTTTGGAAATTAGTAATCATTTCTGTCGATTGGAACCTCTCCACATTCACACCTAGCATTTCTTTTAATTCATACAGTTCATATAGGAAACGAGATATGATAATCTCCAACTGCTGGTGATTCATATCATGACGATTTACATAACCAAAAAATTTGTCAAGCTCATTTAAAGCTTGTTCTTGATCTGTCAGTTTAATCGCATCAATGATTTTATTCTTAAGCTGGCTTGGATAAGGGGCGACGCTTGAATAGCGTCTGTTTAGATTTTCATAGAAAATGATCGACGCTTCGCCCATTTTTAACCGGTATTTTAGAGCTTCTTTACTTTCTTTAAATGCAGTACTGGCATCTTCTAATGTTTGATAGCGTTGGCTGATACCGATGCTGATTGATAAATGTAATAATTCTTTGATTTTGGCTTGAATTAATTTTACCCGTTCATTAATGACCTGCATGTAGGCAGCGGAATCCTCTTCATCAGTTAGAATAATAGTAGATTGTGTATCATTACTAACGACAGGAGTAAGTCTTTCATTAGAAGGGATCAAGTCTTCTATTAAATTATTAATCGCAAACAAGATAAGATCCTGATCGTTTTTATTAAATTTCTTTTGGTCTATTTCGTCAATTTTTAAAGAAAAGATGGTAAGTGAATTCCATTGATCGTTATAATTAAATGATTTAATTTTTAACGGAATTTCACTCGATGACACTTTTCCCTGTAATAGACGGATCATAAAAAGCTGTTTCAATTGTGTGATTTGACTTTGTACACGTTTTTCCAATTGATCGTTCTGGTTTAATAGTTTTTCAATATGAGTTTCAATAAGTTCGAATTCATTTCCAGAATGAGAAGGAAATGATTCCTCATCATTTATTTTAATTGCACTCTTAAGTTTCTTGACTGGACGATACAAAAATTTGCTACCGATAAAAGCAAAGCAGGATGATATAATTAATAAGATCGTAACGATGAGAGCAGTCAGCCATCCGATGGAACTAGACTTTGTGTGTAAATCACTTAATTTTACTAAAGATAAATAAGTCCAGTTGTTATAATCAGATGATTGATATGAAATTTTATAATCTGTCCCATTAATGGTGTACTCAAATTGTCCTTCCAATTCATTTCTGTCAATTTTGTCGTAGAGTGCATTAGGAATGTAACCATCATCACCAGTGTATTCAGAATTGCTATGAGCAATTATTTGATTATTTTCATCTAAAATAACGAATGATTCACTATCGTTGCTTTGGGCCATAATGTCATTCAATTCACAAGTAGGGACGATGACAGAGATTAATCCATCAGGATTGGAAGATAAGATAGGTAACCTCTTAATCAGGTTAATGTATTGTGGACAACTATTGGTCGTTGCATTCGGTAAGTTAATATCCTCAGCATCTTCCATAACCCACATGGACTTTCTTGGCAAGTTCAAATAATTAAGATTGATTTGCTCGTAAGTCTGATTATCAAGGTGAACTAAGCCATCATTGTTAATTAGCCATCTCTTCTCCAGACTGACAAGAATGATGTCCTCGATACCTGTTTCCAACGTCTGGAGATGATTCAAATCTTTTCGCGAACTTTGAAAATCATTAAATGCCATTCCGTTCATTTCTTCATTCAGTAGTGATTTTGTCTGAGCAGAACGTACAAAGTAAGTAGTAGATAAATCTATATAACGTAGCACCTGTTCCACATTTGTCTGTATTTGAAAAATGTTTTGTTTCTTTTCATCGTTGGAGTAATCAACAATCGCATGTGAGGATTGCCAATAAGATAATACGCCTGTAATGATAACGGGAACGGTGCTTAGAATGAAGAGAACAGATATTATCTTGAAATAATGTTTATCAGAAAATTTTTTCATAGGCAATCTTCCTTAATCGTGAAATTTATTGCTATGAAGCAGACACCGTTGTCTGATCTAATTGTTCCTGTTGTTTTTTGAAAAGCTGTCTGAAGCCGATGTGAACAACAAACATCGTCACATAAGAGCTAATACTGAATGTAAAAAACAACGTTACACCAGGATATTTTAACGAAAGGTAATAGATGCCCGCCAAAATAGTCAATGCACATATAGAATAATGCAAGTTAACAGCACCGATCGAGACCGCGTATCGAATATATTGCCAGAATGACAGTTGATAATGTACATAGACTGGTCCTATATATAATACAAGCATGACATAAAGAAAGGCAGCAATAATAAAAATACCTAATAGTAGAGGATATACACTACTATCGCTCATTAGTCCTGTATATTTTAAGAATACAGACAGAAAGTAACCAATAATATATAAGATGAGGCCAAATAAGTTAGCACGAATGAAATTTTGCTTATATGCGTGCCAAAATGTTTCTGCGACAGCGGTATCAAATTCTTTTAAGACCCATTTCCGGACAATTGTAAACATTGCAATAGTCGCTGGCATGATGCCGAAGAATACGAGTCCGAGCAGGGTGAAGCAGATCCATAAAATATTCAGCCATGCAAATCGTGTAATCCAGACACTGATCCGGTAAAACCCACCCCAAAGTCCTGACATTTCCATCATTGATATCACCTGTTTCCTAAATAAATGTTAATATATATAAGGATAACTTTTTTTCCTTAATTAGTAAATAGTACTATTGAAGCGCTTTCAAAAATAATCATATTATAAGGAGGGCAAAACACTTGTGGTTAAAGGATTTGAGAAACAAAGATAAGTAAAAATAATCATTATCTTATATGTTTCTTAAGGCTCATAAAATAATGATTATTTAACCAAAAAACACGTTGTGCAGTAAGCGTTTACACACACACTGTAAAACTGATTATATACAAAATGTTAGCGCTTCCGTACTATTAATGATGTACACAGCAAATTGTTGTGATACCAAAAAAACAATTTTTTGGAGGGTGGTTAATTTGAGTAAGTGGAAAAAATTATTAGGAATTATGCTATTGCTTTTATTGCTTGCATTAACAGCATGTAATAGTGATAGTGCATCTGAAGATGATGGATCCGCAGAAGGCGATGATTCTTCTGAAGAATCAGGGGATAGTGGTGAAGAAGGTTCAGATGAGCCATACGCATTTACTATCATGGCAAACTTACACACACCAGAAGTTCCAAATGAAAAAGTATTAACAGAAATAGAATCCGCAACCAATACAGACATCGAAATTCAATGGGTACCGGATAACAACTATGAAGACAGATTAAACACAGCATTTGCAACGAATTCATTACCAGAAGCAGTATTCTTAAAAAACCAGACTTCTTTCATTCAATTCCGTGATGCAATGGAGGATGAGCAGTTCTGGGAAGTTGGGCAATATTTAGATGAATTTGAGAACTTGTCTAAATTGAAAGAGAATGTATTAGATAATACACGCGTAAATGGGAACTTATATACCTTATATCAAGGACGTCCTCTTTCAAGACAAGGTCTTATTTATCGTAAAGATTGGGCAGATAATTTAGGATTAGAGGCTCCGACAACAACAGAAGAATTTATGGAGATGGCTAGAGCATTTACAGAAGATGATCCAGATGGAAACGGTAAAGACGATACATTCGGTGTTACAGATCGAAGCGATTTAGTATATGGGGCATTCAAAACAGTTTCCTCATGGTTTGGTACTCCAAATAACTGGGGTGAACAAGACGGTCAATTATTACCTGAGTTTATGTTCGATGAATACAAACAAACAATGGATTTCTTTAGAGAAATGCATGAGAACGGATACATCAACCAAGACTTTCCTGTAACAAGTAAACCAGATCAGCAAGAATTCTTTAAGAACGGTACGGCAGGTATGTATGTAGGTTCAATGGGGGATGTTGGCAGCTTGCACAATGATGCAGTAGCAATTAACCCTGACGTTGAATTTGATGTGCATAATAACATTGCTGGTCCGGATGGAGAATTTGGTATTTGGGCCATTCCGGGGTACGGAAGTTTAGTTATGTTCCCGAAAAGCTCTGTAGAAACAGAGGAAGAGTTAAAGAAAATCTTAGGTTTCTTTGATCAGATGATGACACCAGAAGTAATTAACCTTGCTTACTGGGGCATTGAAGGCGAACACTATAATGTAAAAGAAGGAAAAGCATTACCTGTTGAAGATCAAGACTTAACAGATCGTGAAGTAAAACCATATCAGTCAATCGAAATTGGTGAACCAGAAACAAATGGTCGTTATGAAGGTTTCTTCGATTATGATGTGAAAGCAAAATCTGAAGAGTTATTTAAAGATAACGAGAACCATTTAATCGAAGATCCAACTGTACCACTTTATTCTGAAACATATGTAAATGATGGTGCTAGATTGCAAGAGATTATTACAGATGCAACTTACCAGTACATTCTTGGTCAAATTGACGAGGCTGGCTTTGATGAAGCAGTAGAGAAATGGAAATCTGAAGGTGGAGATGCCATTATTGAGGAATATAACGCATCGAAATAATCAAAAAAAAGTGGAGCTGTCTCAGTTAGACAGCTCCATATCTATCAAACAACAGGATCAGAGGAGATGATCATTATGTTATGTTAGTTGCTTTAAGAGTTCAAAAAATAGACAAAACCCTTGAATAACAGCTGTTTCAGCAACTCGTAAGATAATGATTATTTACGTTATACCTGATTTTAGCGTACGATTTTAATAACACATTAAGGTGCTTGTTCAATAAGGAGGACAAAAAGCGCAAAGAAATTCAAGGCGGAGTAGCTTCGAGTACCGGAATGTATGCTTATCAATACATGAGGAAAGGAAAAGCAAGCCAACGCAGAAGTTCACAGCAATTTTTTCCGACTTTTTGAACATCCTCTAATAGACAAGAAATTTTAAAAGAAAGGATACTGCTTATGGAAACAACAACACTAACTGCAAAAGAAAATGCGAAACAAGTAAAAAAGATGAAACGCTCCGAAACTTGGAGAAGAATCAAACGAAACAAGATGATCTACTTAATGATTCTTCCGGGAATTATTTACTTCCTCATTTATAAATATTTGCCTATGTATGGTTTGATCATCTCGTTTCAGGATTATAAACCATACAAAGGAATTATGGGTAGTGAATGGGTTGGATTTGAGCATTTCCAACGTCTGTTTGAGAGTACCGAATTTTGGATGATTTTTAAGAACACGCTAGTATTGTTTGGATTACAGATTTTTATCTTTTTCCCGATCCCGATTATTATCTCTTTAATGTTAAATGAAGTGCGACACAGCTTCTTTAAACGAGGTGTCCAAACGCTTATTTATATTCCGCACTTTATGTCATGGGTAGTTATCGTATCGATCAGTTATGTAATGCTGACACTTGATGGCGGTATTGTAAACGCTATCTTAGAAACACTCGGCTTTGAGAAAATAAACTTCCTGTTAAATGAAGATTGGTTTAGGCCGATGTATATACTTCAGGTTATCTGGCGTGAAGCTGGCTGGGGAACAATTATCTTCTTAGCTGCTATTACCGCAGTAGATCCTCAGTTGTACGAAGCAGCTCGAATGGATGGTGCCAATCGTTTCCGGCAAATGTGGCATATTACAATCCCGGCAATTCGTAACGTTATCATTGTACTTCTTATTTTGAAAATTGGAGATGTACTGGAGCTTGGTTTTGAACACGTGTACTTATTGTTGAACTCGTCCAACCGAAGTGTCGCAGAAATTTTTGATACGTATGTATACGTTGCCGGTCTGCAGCAAGGTCAGTTCAGTTACAGTACCGCGGTCGGTTTCTTTAAAGGTGGGGTCGGTCTTGCGATGGTTGTGTTTGCGAACTGGCTAGCTCAAAAATTCGATGAAGAAGGTATTTACTAAGATAAACAACAATTGGCGAGGTGATAATATGGCAAAACAACGAATCTCTGCAGGTAGTAAGGTGTTTGACTTTTTTAACTACTTCCTGTTGGCGCTATTAGGTATCATTACGATACTTCCATTTATACACGTAGTAGGAAGCTCTTTCGCTACAAGTGCAGAAGTGGCAAATACAAAATTTTTACTTTTTCCAACTGATTTTTCCATAAAAGCTTATGAGTATATCTTCTCTACTGATACGATCTTTCGTGCATTAGGGGTATCGATACTTGTAACTGTGGGTGGGACGTTATGGAGTATGCTATTTTCTACGTTGACTGCATATGGATTATCAAGAAGGGATCTTGTCGGAAGACGTGCGATTAACTTTATGATCGTATTCACACTATTATTTAATGGTGGGATGATCCCAACATTCTTGGTAGTTCAACAAACCGGATTGTTGAATTCCTTATGGGCATTGGTTATTCCGGTCACGATTAACGCTTTTAACATGATTATTTTACGAAGCTTCTTTATGAACTTACCAGCAGGCTTAGAAGAATCAGCAAAAATCGATGGTGCCAATGATTTCAGTATACTATTTCGGATTGTATTGCCGATCTCCTTACCGGCGATTGCAACCATTTCGTTATTCTATGCGGTAACTTACTGGAACACGTATATGCACGCCATTCTATATTTAGCTGATGCGGATAAGTGGCCGGTGCAAGTACTACTGCGACAAATCGTCGTATTGGCAAGTGGTATGAATTATGATGCAGAAACATATACGGATGTGCCACCACCAGAAGTAACGGTGAAAATGGCGACCATCGTCGTAGCCACAGTTCCTGTTCTGTTAGTTTATCCATTCTTACAGAAATACTTTGCGAAAGGTGCATTGCTAGGATCTGTCAAGGGTTAAGGAAAATGATGGAGTGGTGTGCATCCTTTTCGTTGGTGTACAAACCTTGGCATTAGCTCATTATATTTTATAGAGGCATTCTCTTTTATAAGAAATGCCTCTTGCTTTTAACTAAAATCTTATTTAGATCCGACTGTTTTTACTGTTAAAAAGAGAAAGAAGTGTACATCTTGACACAAGCGATAGGAAATAAAGAGAAGAGGTTATCCTCTCATGCTGTTCAAATTTTAATCAATCATGCCCTTTTCCAATTTGGAGGTTCCTTATCGATCATTTTCGTCAATTTATACTTATGGCGCTTGACGAATAGCTTGTGGGTCAATGGTATGTATAATTTGCTTGCAATTTTTTCGCAGGCTGCCACTACCTTTTTGATTGGCAAGGTGTCGAAGAAAAAGGGACGAACCATCATATATCGTTACGGTATTTTGATGACTGCAGTATTTTATTTAATGATTGTCATTGTTCAGGAAGCAATTGTTGACTATTTTTATATTTTTGCCTTATTACGTGGTGTTGCACAAGGTCTTTACTGGGTTGCCTATTTTACCATTGTGCATGAAGTGTCATCAGATCAGAACAGGCATCGTTATTTAGGCTGGAATCAGATTGTAATGGGTTCTACCAAGTTGCTGGCACCAGTAATTTCGGGGTATATTATCAGCTTATATACTGGATTAACGGGTTATCTGATTGTTTTCTCGATGGCTTTTTTCATGTTCTTTATCGCAACCGTCGGCAGTTTCCGGATTAAAAAAGAATCGATACGACACCGCACTTATTATATGAAATATCTTCGGCAAATTATCGATCGGCAGAAGTTATTCCGAAACGCTTTGATTGGTTGGTTTATCATCGGCTTTCCTCAAGGGATTTTAATGTATGTGCCGCCAATTCTTATTTATAGTATTTTTGAAAAAGAGAGTGTTGTAGGTTATTTAAATGCGGCATTTCTAGCTGTCTCGATTGTGGCAAGTTACATCATTTCTCGATTTGCGAATATTGAACATACCACAGGTTATTTATGGGTGGCAGCGATCGGTTTATTTATCTCTGGAACATTTTTAGCTTGGGAGATTGCAATTTGGAGTGTGATCCTGTTTATGGTAACGAAAAATATGTTTAATCCACTCCAGGCAAATGCGTATGCAGCGTATTATTTCCAGTGGATCAATCGTCTTCCATTAGGTGCAGAATTCCGTGTTGAATCGGTTGTTTTAAGAGAGACAATTATTAACATAGGCAGAGGATTAGGTATTATTACGTTTATGATTTTTTCTAATGAAATAGATACAAATACGGTGGCCTATGTCATTATAGCGGCAATGGCGATTCAGGTTTTATTACCATTACTAACAAAGGTAAAGGAGGAAGGATAATGGCCGTGAATGAATGGGAACAGGCAGAACCAGGTGTGACACGGAAAATTCATACACCAGGGGAGCAACTGATGATGATGGAAGTAGCGTTTGAAGAAGGTGCTGAGGGTTCCTCACATTCTCACCCCCATGAACAGTTGACCTACTGTTTGGAAGGGAGTCTGATGTTTCATGTTAATGGTGAAGAAATCATGATTCAAGCAGGGGAGTCTTTACGAATACCTTCTAATGCGGTGCACGGGGTGAAAGCTTTAGTGAATAGTAAATTGTTAGATGTATTTACGCCATTAAGAGAGGATTTATTAAAAGAGAGGTGAATAGTGTGACAGTATATAATATTAAAGAATTTGGAGCGGTACCAGGAAGGGATGCAACAGATGCGATTCAACGCGCGATAGATAGTTGTGAAGAACATGGTGGTGGAACGGTCTACATACCAGCCGGGATATACGAAACAGGTCCAATTGAGTTAAAAAGCAATATCACCTTGTATTTGGAAAATGGTGCTCGTTTATCTTTTTCAGAAGATTTCGAGAGGTACCCAGTTGTAGAGACTCGTTGGTCCGGCTATGTATGCCACGGTTTTATGCCGTTAATTTATGCCAATCGAGTTACGAATGTATCGATAAAAGGTGATGGTGTGATTGATGGGAATGGTCGTGCCTGGTGGGACATTAATAGCAGACTGCGTCAGGGAGAAAGCTATCAATCTCCTAGAACGAAAGAAATAGCGGAAGCGAATGCGGATTTTACTGAGCCCGCAGATACAAATTTGGTAGAGTGGCCATCTCAATTCTTACGTCCGCCACTAATTCAATTTTTCCGTTCTGAGCATATAAGAATTTCTGAGGTAACCGTATGTAATTCACCATTTTGGAATACACATCTCGTATTTTGTAACAATGTTTCGATTCAACAGGTGCATTTTCAGAATCCCTCTGATACACCAAATGGTGATGGACTGGATATTGACTCCTGCCAAAATGTTCGCATTGCGGATTGTCATTTTGATGTTGGGGATGACTGTGTTGTATTGAAATCAGGAATAAATGAGGATGGAAGGAAATATCATGTACCGACAAAGAATGTTACCGTTACCAATTGTACAATGCATCATGGACATGGCGGTGTGGTACTTGGCAGTGAAAATTCTGGAGGTATTGAGAATGTAACGGTAGCCAATTGTGTATTCGATGGGACGGATCGTGGTATCCGAATCAAAACGAACCGCGAAAGAGGCAGCTACATTCGTAATCTGTTAGTGCAAAATATCATGATGGATGATGTACTTTGTCCAATCGCAATCAATTCCTTCTATCGTCACGGTGTCAGCAAAAGTAATCCAGAGCTGTTGGATGCAGCACCTGTCGAAGTTTCCGAGAAAACACCAGTTGTCGAACATATTAAAATAAATAACATTATAGCGAAGAATTGCCGGGCAGCGGCAGCGTTTATTTATGGTCTGCCGGAAATGCCTGTGAAGCATGTCAGTCTGGAGCACGTAACACTGGAAATGACACAGGATGAATCAATTCCAGGCGGAGAGCCTGACATGGTACGGGAAGTCATTGACATGGCTGGTGAAGGCATGTTTGCAAAATATGTCGAGAACTTGACCCTGCACCACGTTCAGGTACAGCCTCGTTCAGGGCCAGCATTACGATTGAGTCACGCGAACGATGTGAATATTGAAGCACTTTCTTTTGTACAGCAAGAGGAGCAGGAAACATCTGTCATACTATATGAAGAAACAAACAGACTGAATGTCAAAGATATAGAGGAAGGTCAAAATTTTATTCAAAAAGTAGGTGTAACAAAATGAAAATGTTTAAAAACCCAATCATTCCAGGATTTTATCCAGACCCATCAATCTGCAGAGTAGAAGATGATTATTACTTAGTCACCTCAAGCTTTGAATATTTTCCGGGTGTTCCGATTTTCCATAGTAAAGATTTAGTCAACTGGAAACAGATTGGTCATGTGTTGGATCGTCCTGAACAGCTTAACCTTGATCAAACTCCTAATTCAAGAGGGATTTATGCTCCAACGATTCGTTATCATCAGGGTACTTTTTATATGATTACGACATTTGTCGTCAGTCAGACAGGTGCTCGTCGTAATTTTTATGTGACAGCAACAGACCCGGCAGGGCCGTGGTCTGATCCAGTTTGGCTTGAAGGAGCACCAGGGATCGATCCGTCCTTATTGTTTGATGATGATGGGAAGGTATATTATACGGGTAATCGCAAGCCACCATCCGGCAGGCAGTATAAGAAGCACAACGAAATCTGGCTGCAGGAGCTCGATTTGGAGAAGCAACAATTAGTAGGACCGACGTATAGCCTGTGGGATGGTGCTTTAAAAAATGCTCACGCTCAGGAATCACCCCATTTATATAAGATTGGGGAGTGGTATTACTTAATTATTGCAGAAGGCGGAACAGGACACACACACGCAGTCACGATAGCGAGAAGTAAGCATGTGACAGGACCATATGAGATGACGGAAACGAATCCGATTTTAACGCACAGACATTTAGGCAGGAATCACCCCATTGTCAATGTAGGTCACGCAGATATTGTTCAGACGCAAGATGGTGACTGGTGGATGGTTTGTCTCGCTTCGAGGCCATACGGTGGGTATTACCGTAATTTAGGGCGCGAAACGTTTCTCGTACCATTTGTATGGGAAGACGGCTGGCCAATTGTAAATCCGGGTCAAGGGAAAATAGAGTCTGAGATGCCATTTCCAAAATTAAAAGAACATAAGTGGCCGGCATTGCCTGCATGTGATTCATTTGAAGCGGAACAATTAGATGACAGATGGAATTTTCTGCGAACACCAAGAGGGGAGTTCTGGTCTGTAACAGATCGTCCAGGATACTTGCGCTTGAAGGCGAAGAAAGAGACCATTATGGAAGAAGAAAACCCTGCTTTTGTCGGCAGAAGACAACAGCATATTGATTTCGTTGCACAAACTGTCATGGAATTCGAACCAAAAGCTGCGAATGAGTCTGCTGGACTTGTACTCCTGCAAAATCATGATTATCAATTCCGTTTAGAAGTATTGATAGAGGATGATCAACAGGTTATTCAGCTTGTTCGCCGTGAAGCGGGAGAAGATCAAGTGCTTGCTAAAGAACCAATGGACCATCACCGCGTGTTCTTGAAGGTGGAAGCAGTTGGGCAAGCTTATTCTTTCTTCTATACGACAGAGCCATTCGAGTGGCGTGAGTTAGCGGTTGATACAGATGGAAGAATCTTAAGTACAGACTTGGCTGGCGGGTTTATTGGAGCTTATATCGGTCTTTACTGTTCAGGTAATGGGCAGGAAAGTGATCAATATGCTGACTTTGATTGGTTTGAATATCAAGGTACAGAAAGCGAATAAAAATTAAGAAAAGAGTGATAACATGCCAACTCGTTTATTTTTGGCAGGGGATTCTACGATGGCAGAAGCGGAAGATTTTAAATATCCGCAAATGGGATGGGGCCAGACGCTTCAGCAATATTTTACGGAGAATCTAATCGTGGAAAATCATGCTTCTTCTGGCCGCAGTACGAAGTCTTTTATAGATGAAGGCCGTTGGGATGCTATTGAAAGAGAGTTCCAGTCTGGTGACTTTGTTTTGATTCAGTTTGGTCACAACGATCAGAAGCCAGATGAAGAACGAGCGACAAAACCGTATACCAGTTATCAGGACAATTTGCGTTTTTTTGTTCAACGTGCCCGTTCGTATCAAGTAACACCTCTTTTACTGACTTCTATTGCCAGAAGACATTTTGATGATACAGGTAAACTTAAAGAGACACATGGAGATTATCCGAAAGCGATGCGAGAACTTGCTATTGCTGAGCAGACAGATTGCCTTGATATGCTGCTGCGAACTAGAGAAGCCTTGCAGCAGGTGGGGGATGAATCTTCTAAACAATGGTTTATGCGATTAGCACCTGGTGAGTATGATGCCTATCCGAGTGGTGAACAAGATGATACGCATTTGCACGAAAGAGGTGCACATCAGCATTGTCAGCTTTTTGTTCAGGAACTCGTACGACTGCAGCATCCCCTTGCAGCGTTTGTACAGCAGCACGCCATAAATTGATATTACTGCTTATAGACAGTGGAAGATGAATAGAATTTTAACTATTACAAGCATACTTTTTTTATAAAGAGAAGAAACTAACGATATTCGTTAACGTTTCTTCTCTTTATTTTAGTGAAATTTTTAGCTTGTGCAGTAGCTAGTGATCTGTAATCATCAAATTTTCATTATCTGTTAAGCTTGGTTACAATAGAAGCAGGATAAGCTTACTTTTGCTAAATGAAATGGAAAATGTGTATAAGCTCATTCGTTTTACTTTACTGATACCGTACTGTATAATCGCCAAAGGATATTAAATCCGACTAAAATACTGGGGGTTTGAACAACATGAAAAAATTTCATCTCGTACTTATAACAATGCTGTTTATCAGTGTACTTGCAGCATGTGGTACTTCTTCTGATGAAGATAATGCAAGTAGTGGACAAGAGGGAGATTCCTCTAATTTATATGAATCAATTCAGGAAAAAGGCGTCATAACAGTTGGTACAGAAGGAACGTATCCACCATTTTCATTCCATAATGATAATGATGAATTAACGGGATATGATGTCGAAGTAATGCGTGAAGTAGCGTCACGTCTCGGAGTAGAAGTAGAGTTTAATGAAACGCAATGGGATTCGATGTTTGCTGGTTTGAATGCAGAACGTTTTGACGTTATTGCAAACCAGGTAGGGATCAATGTTGGTGATCGATCAGAAAAGTATGATTTTTCTGATCCGTATACGTATACAGGAGCTGTCTTGGTTGTACCATCTGACAATGATGAAATCACTTCCTTTGAAGATATAGAAGGCAAAAAATCAGCCCAATCCCTGACAAGCAATTTCAAAGATATCGCAACAGAGTATGGAGCAGAGGTTGTTGGTGTAGAAGGAATGGCACAGGCTGTAGAGAATATCAAATTAGGCCGTGTGGATCTAACGGTAAACGATAAATTAGCTGTCTTACAATATATGAATGAAACAAACAATGAAGATGTAAAGATTGCAGCGGAACTAGATGATGTATCTGAAACGGCATTTACCTTCCGCAAAGGAAATGAAGAGCTCGTAAGAGCATTTAATGACGCATTAGCGGAAATGAAAGAAGACGGTACATTAGCAGAAATTTCAAAAGAATGGTTTGGTGAAGATGTTTCTGTCAAATAACATAATCATGACGGTAACAAGCGGTGCAGAAGCATGGGATTTAATTTCCCGTGCTTTTGGTCCTATGGTAGAAGGAGCAATTAAATATACAATTCCGCTAACGCTTATTTCCTTTGCATTCGGACTTCTTATCGCTTTATTGACAGCTGTGATGCGCTTATCATCCTTAAAAATTGTTAGAGCGCCGGCTGTTTTTTATGTTTCAGCTGTGAGAGGAACCCCGTTACTCGTTCAATTATTTATAGTATTTTACGGGCTTCCTTCTATTGGTTTGACAATTGATCCGTTGCCGAGTGCTGTCATTGCTTTTTCATTAAATGTTGGGGCATATGCTTCTGAAATAATTCGGGCATCGATTTCTTCGATTCCAAAGGGACAATGGGAAGCAGGCTATACGATCGGTATGGGGTATGGAACGACACTAAGAAGAATAATCCTTCCCCAGGCAACGAGGGTATCGATACCACCACTTTCCAATACATTTATTAGTCTAGTAAAAGATACATCACTAGCATCGATGATCTTAGTAACTGAACTATTCCGCGAAGCTCAGGAAATCGCCTCATCTACGTATGAGTTTATGATCTTGTATGTCGAAGCAGCTGTTCTGTATTGGATCATTTGCTTTATCTTATCGCTCATACAAGAAGTGGTCGAACGCAGACTGGAACGGTACATTGCTAAATAGAGGGGGGATAAGATGTTTTTATCAATTAAAGAATTACAGAAAAGTTTTGGTTCGTTAGATGTATTAAAGGATATTTCAATTGATATTAATAAAGGAAAAGTCGTTACCATCATGGGACCATCAGGATCAGGAAAAACAACATTACTTCGGTGCTTAAATGGTTTGGAGATTCCTGACCAAGGCCGGTATCAATTTAATGATGGTTTTTCACTTGATTTTGGCGGCAAACGTAGCAAAAAAGACATGCTTACGTTAAGAAGAAAAGCTGGCATGGTTTTTCAATCCTATAATTTGTTCCCTCACAAGACAGCCCTGGAGAATGTCACAGAAGGGCCAATTGTCGTTCAAGGTAAGGATAAACAAACTGCAGAAAAAGAGGCCAAACGTTTACTGGAAAAAGTCGGCCTGGCAGATAAGATTGACTTGTATCCTTACCAATTATCTGGTGGCCAGCAACAGCGGGTAGGGATTGCACGTGCGCTTGCCATTGAACCGGAGTTGATGCTGTTTGATGAACCAACCTCTGCATTGGACCCTGAATTAATAGGTGATGTATTAGGTGTCATTAAAGAGCTTGCCAATGAAGGATGGACCATGGTAGTGGTGACGCATGAAGTTTCATTCGCGAAAGAAGTTTCTGATCATGTTTTGTTTATGGATGATGGTTACATTGTCGAACAAGGTTCACCGCGAGCTGTTTTGGAAAATCCGAAAGAGCCAAGAACAAAGCAATTCCTGCAACGGATTTTACCTCACGTCTAATCTATGCTATTAATAGATAAAAGAACGTGTTCAATAAGGAGCCAAAAAATCGCAAAGAACTTCAAGGTGGCTTAAATACGCAGAAGTTCACCGCGTTATTTTTTGAAAAGGTTAGAAGGTGAATTGAATGAGCAAGCACCCACCAGATCATGAACATATCGATGAGAACATGATAAAGGTAGAAGTCAACTTAGATGATACACCTGGTGAATGGCTTGGCTATGTAATGGATAAGCTGTTCGATGCCGGTGCGAATGACGTATACTACACATCGATTTATATGAAAAAAAATCGACCTGCAGTTCAGCTGCAGTTGCTATGCAGTGAAAATCGCTTTGCGGAAATGAAAGATATTCTGCTTGCTGAGACAACGACACTTGGGATTCGCTATTATCCTATATCCGTCTATCGGATGGAACGGCAGATTCGACAAGTCGATACCAAATGGGGACCGGTCACCGTGAAAGAAGGATTGCAAGGGAAACAAGTCGTGAAGGCAGCACCAGAATATGAGGACTGTAAGGCATTAGCAGAGCAGCACCACGTTCCATTAAAGGATGTATATCATGAAGTGTGGAAGAAATTAAAGTAAGGGGAGGAATCGAGGATTCTCCCCTTACTTTTTTGTGAGCCGGGAAGTCGCGAATAAATCGTTGAACGCGCGAATAAAAGGAGAAAGTCCCTTTTAACCGCTCTAGGCACTTCCGTTTTGTTCTCTGTAAAGAAAGTATAAAAGTAAAGTCATAGAAGTAACCATACTTAACAGGAAGATGGATTCTTATAATATGGATTATGTAAAGTAGAACTGTCTGACATTGTGGTCATTTTGATAGATTTGATTTGCTTAGCAAAGCTCCGGAAATATGCTCTGCGTCCTGTGGGCACGGCTTCAGCTAGGCTACTACTTGAACTACTTCATTGCTGACTTGTGCCGAGGAAGCCCGCTTCAAAGCCATACTTGCAGACACAGGCACAGACAAAGTGGATCTTCAGCTCGCGCTGATTCCACGGGAGTCTCCGCATATTTCCTACGCTTTAGTGAAGTACTACAACGTTTGTACGAGGTAGAAGCGGTGGTGCTAAGCATTATGCAAGATTAAATCCAAATATGCCACTGATCGGTAGCGCTCAAAATGCTAATTGTTACATCAGTTGTAGAATTTATACCTTAGCGTAGGCCAACTACGGAGACTCCCGCGGGACATGCAGGTGCTGAAGATCCACTTTGTGAAGTGCCCTTCTTCACAAAGTTAGCTTCAGCCGTGCCCCGCAGGACGCGGAGTGGTTGGCCGAAGCGGTATCCTAGCACATTAAATATCTCAATATGGATGCTTGGTTAGTGATGGTTAGTTTACATAATCCATATTATAGGTAGTTGTATATTATTTTGTTAGTTAGGACCGGGTGAACTTTACCGGTTTTTCTTATATCTCGAATTTTACCGAGACCGATTAACTCTCTAGGACATCATCCATTTAAAAAATAATCTTCCATCCAATCCTCTTCATGATTGCGGGGCAGGGCCAGCACTTTTTCTTTCGGTAAGCGATGGGGTTAATTTTTTAATGAATTCATCCTCTTCCCCTGATTCTATGTGATGGATAATAGTAGCAACAATTTCTTCCGCAAGTATATCGACAGGTACGCCTATACAGGTCATTGGAATTTCCATCGTTTCCATCTGTGGAATATTATCATAGCTTACGACGGACATAGCATCCGGAATGCTAACACCTTTTTCGTGCAGTGACCGGACAATCCCGCCGCTAATATCATAACTACCTCCAATAATTGCGGTAGGCTGGTGAGTAAGTCGTATGATCTCCTCGACTGCTAAATAGCCATCATACCAATCCAACCCATTCGTATCGATACTTTGTTGTTTGAGGTTACGTTTTTTCATTGCTTTCTGATAGCCTTCTACTTTTTCTCTCTGCAGGGCATCCTCGGTATCCAAATGCCCGACGTAAGCAATATGATGATGACCTAGTTCTGCTAAGTATTGCACGGCTTGTTCCATTGCTTGTTCATGGTTGGCATCGATAATGGGATACGACACTTTCCTTTTTCCTGAAACACCATAAGCGACAAGCGGAATTTGATCTTCTGGTACCATCTGATGGGATTCCGCAAAAACGATCATGCCATCAACCTGAAATTTTTTGAACGTATCAAGTGAAGTTTCAGCAGAATCTACGGACAGGATCATCGAGTATTTGGTTGCTTCAAAGGCTTTGCTAATATTCGTCACAAGGGTAGCGAGCACAATCCGTTCAATTGTTGGCCAGATTAAACCAATTACTTCTGTTTTTTTACGGACGAGCTGTTTAGCAGCCAGGTTTGGTTCGTAGCCCATTTCTTTAGCGACTCTTAATATTTTTTGTTTGGTCACTTCTTTTACTAAAGGACTATTGTTTAATGCCTTAGAAACTGTCGAATAGCTGACATTAGCTTCTTTGGCAATATCTTTTATCGTTATACCCATGATTGCTCTCCTTTTTCTTTCGGTAAATTTTGTGTTTATTGTTGTGTTCTATTTTTAAATAGTATATCATAAAAATAACAACGTTGTTATAAAAACGAGAAAATGTTATGAAAACGTTAACAAAAAAGGAGAGGATATCGGTGGGACAAGTGAAAACTGTAGAATTAAAAAATGTAGTGGAAGCATTAGAGGCTGGTAAATTACCGGAATCATCTGATACGGTTCATGTTTATGATCAGTCTTTTGAGCAGGTAGATGGATCTTCTGTTGTGATGGTGAAAACAGGGACAGAGAAATTTTTAGTTGTAGCAGGTGATGGTACTTTATTTGATTCTTTACAAGGGGAAGCCGTAGAGAATGGGAAAGTGTGTTCACTAACACATGAAAATGGAAGAGTACTGAACGAATTTTTCGTTTATACAAAACCACAAGCATTCGGTACAGAAATTGCCACAATGGGACTTGGGGACCGACTTGGTGTTGCCTCTCCAGGACACATCGAAACCGTTAAAGGCCGGAAAGTAAAGCCGATTTTGGCACAGCAAAGTGTTCGTGAATTAACATTATTAAATCGTACAATGACGGATATTCTCGATGCAGCAACTTTTGCTGTTTTTCAAGAAGGATATAAGGATGGTTTCGGCGCAGATGCCGACCATATTAAATTAGAACGAGACATTGAGTATGCACTCGGATTGGGCTTCTCATTTTTGACACTGGATTGTTCCGAGCAGATTCGCAATGATATTGAAGGGGCAACAGCAGAAGCGATTGAAAAAGAATTCGCTGATTTACCAGTTGACCGAAAAGAATATTTCCAGAACCATTATTTAAATAAATCGTTTGACATACAAGGCTTAACGGTATCATTTGATGAAGCCAGTCTTCACAAAAATGTCCTTGTGTACGGAGAAGCAATTGATTTCATGGAGCATGTGTATAACCAATATATCCAAAAAGCAGACAAAGCGATTGACTTCGAGATTTCGATTGATGAAACAGAGACTGTTACTGCACCGGAAGCACACTTCTTTGTGGCTGAAGAATTGCGCAGAAGAGGCGTTACCGTACAAAGTCTGGCACCTCGTTTCTGTGGGGAATTCCAAAAAGGGATTGACTATATTGGTGATCTTGAGCAATTTGAAAAAGAATTACATGAGCATGCTGAAATTGCAAAATATTTTGGCTACAAATTAAGCATTCACTCTGGAAGTGATAAATTCAGCGTATTCCCGATCATCGGTAAATATACAGAAGGCTTATTGCATATCAAAACAGCAGGTACAAACTGGCTAGAAGCGGTTCGTGTGATCGCACAGGTTAATCCGGATTTATACCGTCGCATGCATGTATATGCGGAAGACCATTTTGAAGAAACATTGAAGTACTATCATGTAACTCCGGACTTAACCAGTTACGCACCACTGGATGATACATCAGATCAAGACTTGCCGTTATATATGGACAATGATGCATCACGTCAATTATTCCATGTCACATACGGAATTTTATTAACGGCAAAAGACCAAGCCGGAGAAGCCCTTTTCCGAACAGAATTCTTTGATACGTTAATGAACAATGAAGATACGTACCGAAATGGCTTAGTCAAACATATTGGTCGTCACTTAGACTTATTAGGGTTATAAAAAAGATAGAAAGTAGGGATAGGATATGATAGAGAGTAAACAAATGAAGGCATTTATGGATGAAAACTTTGTATTGCATAACGAAACAGCAGAAAAACTGTATCATAATTATGCCAAGGACCTGCCAATCATCGATTATCACTGCCACCTAAGCCCGCAGGAAATCTATGAAAATACGCAATTTGAAAACATTACAAAGGTTTGGTTATACGGTGATCACTACAAATGGCGTGCTATGCGTGCCAACGGGATTGAAGAAAAATTTGTGACAGGCGATGCCAGTGATTATGATAAGTTTCTGGCATGGGCCAGCACCGTGCCGCAATTGATCGGAAATCCGCTTTATCACTGGACACACCTGGAACTGAAGCGTTATTTCGGAGTAGAAGAACCGTTAAATGAGAAAACAGCACCTGCGATTTGGGAACAAGTAAATAAGTTATTGAACAGCGGAGAATGGAATGTACGTGATTTCATTGTGAAATCTGGTGTCGAAGTCGTTTGTACAACAGATGATCCGACTGATTCACTGGAATATCATGAAAAAATCAAAGCAGATCCCGATTTTGATGTGAAAGTATTGCCTAGTTATCGCCCGGATAAGGGGTTGGAGATTAATCGAGACGGCTTTACCGATTGGGTTGGAAAATTAGCGGATGTATCCGGCGTATCCATTGATTCCTATGATGCCTTTCTGCAAGCATTAAAGCAACGAATCGATTTCTTCCATTCTGTGGGGGGACGCGTGTCTGACCATGCGTTAGATACGATGATGTATGAAGAAGCGACGAAAGAAGAAGTAGCAGCCATTTTTGCTAAAGCAATCAAAGGTGAGAAAGTCACACTTGAGGAAGAGAAAAAATACAAGTCCCATACGCTTACCTTTTTAGGAACAGCATATCATGCCAAAGGATGGGCGATGCAGTATCATATTAATGCCCATCGTAATAACAACAAACGCATGTTTAACGAGCTTGGTCCTGATACAGGATATGATTCGATGAACGACAGTCTGCTTGCACAGCCGTTAGTAAAATTGCTGGATTCACTGGATCAGGCAGACGCCTTGCCGAAAACAATCCTGTATTCGTTAAACCCTCGTGATAACGTCACGATCGCCACCATTATCGGCAGCTTCCAAGGTGGAGGTGTACCAGGCAAAATGCAATTCGGTACAGCATGGTGGTTTAACGATACAAGATTAGGCATGATCAATCAAATGGAAACATTAGCAGATATCGGCGTGTTCAGCCGTTTTATCGGTATGCTGACCGATTCGCGCAGCTTCTTATCTTACACAAGGCACGAGTACTTCCGCCGCATCATGTGTAATTTAATAGGAGAATGGGTGGAAAACGGAGAATACCCAAACGATGAAGAGACATTAGCCAACATTGTGCAAAACATTTCGTACTACAATGCGAAAGAATATTTTAATTTCTAAACGGGAGAGAGCACTCAGCTGTTTTAAAATAGCTGGGTGCTTTTGTTATGGACACGAATTAGAGGAAAGGGCAAAAACTGTCCGTAAAAATGAGAATCTTTTCATTTATTGGAATATTCTAATAAATGAAGTCCTTTTTATGGTAAAATAAGATGGAATAAAAAGGGGTATTAGGAGGCAAAGGAATGTTAATTTTTTCTGTCATTGCTTATACTTCATTAATCCTAGCAATTGTTTCATTATTATTAGCCATTAGGGGCAAGTATCTATATTATTGGGTTTCGGCATTAGCTATGTATCTTTTTAGTTATATAGCAGGTTTTTCGATTGGCCAGCTGACAGTGGGTTTTACATTTATACCTTTAGCTTTGGCTATCGGACATTCGTTTAGTTGGATTAAAAACACCTCTCACAGTATGATGTTTCTTTGTTTAGGGATGGCTGCTGGGTTTATACTAGTTTTTTACGTCGACAATTATTGGTTGTTTTTACCCTTTTGGTTATTTAGTTAGTTGGAGGTGACAGTAGTGAAAAAGAGTTTGACGGAACAATTGAGAGAATTAGAGGAAAGCCATATACAATTTGAAGTACGTGCAAGTCGAGAAAAATTGGACAGCATTCTTGCTGATGACTTTTTTGAAATTGGTAGTTCAGGTAGGATGTTCGGCAAAAAGGAATGTCTGGAAAGTGGCGTTGTATTAATGGAAATGACACTCCATAATTATCAAATACAACCACTAGCAGAAGGTGTCGTTCTAGCTACATACTTTATAACCGACAAGACTCGAAAACGTAATACGCTTCGAAGTTCAATATGGAAACACATAGATGGCAGATGGCAGCTATATTTTCATCAGGGTACTATTACAGATTTAAAGTTAAGCGATATATAGTAAATGAGGGAGGGATAAGATGGAAATAAATGGACTGAATCACTTTTTGTTTTCTGTTTCCAACCTGGAGCGTTCGATTGATTTTTACACAAACGTATTTGATGCAAAATTATTAGCAAAAGGCAGAACCACAGCCTACTTTGATTTGAACGGCATCTGGCTTGCCCTCAATGTTGAAAAAGATATTCCTCGTAACGAAATCAATCAATCCTATACTCATATTGCTTTCTCCATAGATGAGAGTGAATTCGACGACATGTACGAAAAATTATTGCGTTTAAATGTTCATAAGGTCGTCAGCGAGATGAACGAGATAAACAGTCGATATATTTTACTGATCCTGATGGTCATAAGTTTGAGTTTCATACAGGGACATTACAAAATCGATTAGATTATTACAAAGAGAAGAAGCCACATGTGGAGTTCTTTGAATAAATATTTCCATCATTCTATTGCACAAAAAATATAGTCGGGAAGGGAGGGTATTGCCACAATGGAATCAACGTTAATTATTCTAAGAGGAAACTCCGCCAGTGGAAAAACAACAACGGCTAAACATCTCCAACAACATTTCGGTCGCGGAACACTCTTGGTTTCTCAAGATGTCGTTCGCCGTGAAATGCTGAAGGTTCATGATAGAGATGGGAACCTTTCCATTGATTTAATTCGCCAGATTGCAGAATTCGGCAAAGATAAATGTGAATGGGTTATTGTCGAAGGGATTTTGTATACACAACGTTACGGTGACATGCTGAAAAATTTAATCCCATTCTATCATCAGCAAGTCTACACCTTTTATTTTGATTTACCATTTGAAGAAACCGTTAGACGTCACAACGCAAGTCCCAAAAGAAATGAATTTGGTGAAGATGCATTACGGAATTGGTGGAACCCGCAAGATTATCTTGGTGTCGACGGCGAAATGATATTGACGGAGGATATGTCGCAGGATGATGTAATGGAAACTATCTTAAATAAGGTAAAAGAACGAAAATGAGTTACTTAGTATTGGGAAAGGAGATCTTATGACTCAGATCATTTTAAGTAGTATAGCTGTAACATTGATTATTTCAACTTTTTGTTGTTTGTCAATCTACACGAGGAAAAACAATAAATGGTTAAGTCTAATGATTGCTATAGCAGTAAATACTTTGATTCTTACTACCATAGCAATCATTTTGTATAGAGCAGACGGACAGTATTTTCATAAGCATGCAAGTGGGATGTTTGAAAGTTTAGGTATTCTTGCCATTCCTTTTTTTATCACGGCGCTAACCGTCCGTAATACCCCCACTTCAAGATTGGAGAGATAAATAAGAAGCTAAGTGGGGGATAAACGGACGATAACTTCCTGATAAGTTTCGCTAGCAATCAGTGGGGGGCAAAACCCCCACTGATTGAAGTCTCACTTTATTCCATTTGTAACGTGTATCAATCTCTTTATTCTCGAATTATATAAAATGGTTAATATGAGAAGTATAAAGTGAAGCTATCCTATCAATATGATCAGTATACTTTCAAATATAATGGAGCATATAAGTATACATACTGATTCAATTCGAATAAAGGTTTGCAGTACCGTCAAATTATTAATTGCAGCGATCTGCCTGGCAACCTTTACATGGAAAGGTATTAAAAATAAAGAGTAGAGGATTCCGCCTGTAAGTGAAATGAAAAAGTGAATGATCACTAAACTGGAAGTAATAGTTGAAACAAAGTTCCCCACTATAAAAATTGGAATACCTGCGGAAATAAAAGAGGTTAATACCATTAAAACGACAGCCATCAAAATTAACATAAAGTTTGATCTCAACACATATTTACTTTGAGTGAAATATAAATGCATCCCATCCCGCCTTAAAGAAACAATACCATATGCTCTGCATCATGATACGTATTTCCATCTTTTAATGAGCGCTTCTCTGTTCCACAAACCTCAAAACCTATGGAAGTATATAATCGTTTCGCGAAAGCATTGGTATCGACTACGGTTAAATAGATTTGTTCCAGTCCTTCTATACTTTTTGCTTTTTCAATTGCTTTAAGTAAAAGGGCCTTTCCTATCCCTTTTCCTCGCTGATCTGGTTTTACATACATCGCTACTAATTTGGAACGGTGACGTAACTTGAACAAAGGTTCCTTTACTAAAGTGATTACGCCAACAAGCTCAGTATTTTCAAATGCGCCAAAAGTAAAGGAAGTTTCTGGTGAGGCAAATCGCTTTTGGTATTTCTCAGCAGTCTGCTTCTTTTCCTCCTCATAACTGGAGGCGAATCCGGTAGGGCTGTTTTGTAAACCTTCCAGTCTTATCTTTAAGTATATTTCTGCATCATTATATTGTAATTGCCTAACTTCCATATCACTTTCTCCTCATACGAATGAATATTTATCACGGCGTTAACCGTCCGTAATATCCCCACTTCAAGATTCGAGAGATAAATAGAAGCTAAGTGGGGGATAAACGGACGATAATTCCCTGATAAGTTTCGCTAGCAATCAGTGGGGGTCAAAACCCCCACTGATTGAAGTCTCACTTTATCAATTTTTCTAAGAGCTGAATCATTTTTTTGTTCTGTTCCACCTGTAAATCGCTATTCTTTTTGATTTGGTATAGCCATTTTAACAGAAAAAATACAGCTATCGGTATGCCAATAACTCTTAGCAAAACAATAAAGACCATAAAACTTCTCCCCTATCCCCTGATATATACTGGATAATTCTTAACCGGCTCCATACGTTATCCCTACGATTATTAGAATAACGAATAAGTTAGGAAGAGCTATAGCTAATAGATTCTTTATCCATCGATTTTTTTCAGTTCTTTTTTCTTTTGATTCTGTAAGAAAAATAGAATGCATCCTGTCTCCGCTAACTAATGCCCCTGAAAAAATGACTGCCAATAAAACCGGTACGATAAACGCAATGCCGGAGATGGTTAATACCAGCTCCAAATTACGGGAAAAAAGCCCAATGATCACTGAAATGACAGCAACACTAATTCCAATCCACCAGCTGAATTTGTTCATTTGCATAGCCACCTTTCAAATACAAGCCAGATTCAAGTTATTTCATTTTAACATAAATATCCAGTCGGTACGAGAGAAGATTAGAATTGGTAAGAGCATTAATGATATACTGTGACTATCTTTTTACACGATGCAGACCCATGACTAGGAATGTAACTATGGTATGAGTTTTAACAATAAGAATACATCTCACAAATAAGTTTTGATTCATAGAAAGGTTGAACGTCATGTTCCAGCAATATAGTAAAAACATCGCAGCCATAGCGGTTGGTGCTGCTGTTGGTGCGTTAGGTCGTTATGGTATAAATCTCTTCGTTGACTCGTCATTTCCACTTGGAACTGTAATTGAAAATTTAACAGGAAGTTTAGTATTAGGCTTTCTTACCGCTTTCTTCCTGGTGAAAATTCCAAAAGAATGGCTTAAAGCGGGACTTGGCGTAGGTCTCTGTGGAGGGTTTACGACGATGTCAACATTGGCAGCCGATACGGTTATGCTGTTACATGATTCGATGTTAAAAGCGATCCTTTATATTTTTATATCTACATTTGGGGGAGTGTTGCTGGCGTTAGGTGGATACATGATCGGCAACCGGATAGCTGCATCTAGCGTGGAGGTGGAAAGCAAATGAATAGCTTATTACTTGCAGTAGGAGCAGCAGCAGGAGCAGTCTTCAGATACATATTAGGTCTTATTTTTATGCATAAATTCCCGTCACCACCTTTTCCAGTAGCCATGCTTGCCGTGAATTGGATCGGATCGTTTGGACTTGGCGCATTTTACGGTATTGCTTATCACGGTTTTCCAAGTGATGCCTATCAAGATCCGCTCTATTTGGCGGTCGGTCTCGGTTTTTTTGGTGCATTTACTACCTTTTCTACCTTCAGTATGGAGACGATTCAATTGTATCAAGCAAAGAAGTGGGGGAGTTTAACCACGTATGTCAGTCTCAGTATTATTGGTTCAATTTTGCTGTTTAGTGCAGCATTATGGCTGTTTAATTAGGTGTCATCCTTAAAAAGGGAATAAACGAAAGGAATGTATAGGCATTCGTGTGTTCGTTTATTCCTGATGTTTTACACGGATGATATTTACGAGACCGAAGTTAATATAATTCCCAATCCGTTAAAGATTCCATGAATAATAATTGCTGGAATAATAGAATTGGTTTTTTCATAGGTCCATGCAAATATCAATCCAGAAATGAAATTTACGGGGAGTGTGTTATACGTCGGTATGTGAACAAGTGTGAAGATCAAAGAACTGAATAGTAAGCCAGCACCGACACCCCATTTCATCCTAAACCATTTATAAAGAAATCCACGGTAAAATATCTCCTCATAAACAGGTGAAATAATAGCGGCTGAAATGAAACCAATACTAAAGGTAAACCATGTTACATGTTGCTTTAAAGATGCTGTTTTACTATTATCAACCCCGATATCGAAAAAATCCATTACTACTAAAACGAATATACTAGCAACTATTAACACCAAACTCCAAACGATAATCCATTTCCAATAGTGTTTGGAGAAGGAAGTCAATCCTACTTCATCCCAGTTCAGGTGGTATGGCTTTAACGCAACAATGTATACGCCAGATGTAAACACGATTGCCATTATTAGTCCTGTCGCTGTACCTGCGTATAAACTGTTCTGAAATGCTAAGTGTAATAGATCATTTAATATAATCTCAATGACAACTGGAACAAATGCTAAAGCCAATATTGATAAAAGAATTAGTTCCTTATAGCTCCATTTCATCGATAAGTTTTCCTTCAATTTTAATGCCTCCATCTATAAGTGTGATATATTTAGAATAAAGGGTGACGTAACGTAACCTGCAAGTGGTTAGGAGGAATTTTTATGAATTATTTTCTAACAGGAGAAGTTGCAAAAAGATTAAACATCTCAGTAAGAACGATTCGCTATTATGATGAGATTGGCTTAGTTGTACCAACAAAGAAAGAGGAAAATGGAAAGCGTTTTTATACACCGGAAGATATATTGATGCTTGAAAAAGTTCTTCTTTTGAAATCTACTTCTATGCCTCTAAACGATATAGAAAAGATAATAAATATGATCTCGACTGAAACGGTATTAAGTGTCCATAAAGAGCAATTAGTACAAAATATCAAGCAGCTAAATGAATCATTAGACTATACTAACACACTGATAAATACGATAAAACTTGAAGGGAATATTCAGTGGGAGAATTTAATACCTTTACTTTCGGAAGATCCTGCTTTAAAAGAAGCGAGAAAGAACGATACGATGGAAGAATTATTTTCGGAAGAGGAACAAAAAACATTGAATGAACAATTACCTAAAATGGAGTCAGATTCCAGTCAAATAGCTAAATGGATTAACTTGATCAAACGAATAGAACTATGCTTAAAGGAAGGTAAATCACCTAGTTCTGAAGAAGGTAAACTTATTGCCGAAGATACATTGATCCTGTCTAATGAAATGTTTAATGGTGATGTCGAATTAGAAAGGAAGTTCTGGGAAGCGCGTAAATCAAAGGATAACTCATCTGATTTAAATTTATATCCTGTCCAGGAAGAAGTAATAACATTTATGGAAAAAGCGATCGTTTGCCAGCAAAAAGACCAAATCAATTCGTGATTTGGTCTTAAATGGTCAATGATAGGATTTTATCCTTCCACCACTTTGACATGAAACTTACGCTGACGCGGACCGTCAAATTCACAGAAATAAATCCCTTGCCAGGTTCCTAACAATAAGCTGCCATTCGATACTACCATGGTTTGATTATGACCGACAGTACTAACTTTCAAATGAGCTGCTGTATTTCCTTCCATATGCATATCCTCTGGGTGTTCCCATGGATAAACCTCACGCAATCTTCTTAAAAAGTCTGTTTTTACATCAGGATCGGCGTTTTCATTGACGGTAATACCGGCTGTCGTGTGCAGTGAAGACACGATCGCAATACCATCTTTCACTCCTTGTTGACGAAGGTAGCTTGCTACTTCTGCTGTAATATCGATCATTTGGTCATGATGATTTGTTTTTAATTGAAATGTTTTTTCCACTTTTATCACCCTTTTTCTAAAAATAGTCTCTTTCTATTCTACTAAAAATCAATTATATGTTAAAATTTTCTGTAAATAGACTAGAAAGGATGCGATAAGCATGGTAAAAGCAATACATACTGACAAAGCACCACAAGCAATTGGGCCATATTCACAAGCGATTGATGCAGGAGATTTGGTCTTTGTTTCGGGCCAAATCCCGTTAAATCCAGAAACGATGGAAGTAGTGGAAGGAGATATCGCGGCACAGACGGACCAAGTCATGAAAAATTTAGAGGCAATTTTAACCGAAGCAGGTTTGACATTTGCCAATGTAGCGAAGTTCACTATTTATATTACGAATATGGATGATTTTGCGACGATCAACGAAGCATATGCTAAGTTTCTGAAAGAGCCATATCCAGCAAGGGCAACGGTAGAAGTAAGCCAATTACCTAAAGGTGTCGGTGTGGAAATGGATGTCATCGCGAAAAAAGGATAACGAAGAAAAAGCAGAGGGATTGATCTAGATTAGATACAAGCACCTCTGCTTTTTAATTATACGTAAAGAGCGTGAGTAGTAACTTGAAGTGATGGAAATTTGAGAATTAAAAACATAAGAAAGTGAAGGCTTTCGCCAATAATTGGGGATAAATAGTTTTATAATTATGTAAAATTGATAGAAAATGACAAAAATTCTTCCCATAATCCGTGAAATCTATCATAATATATAAGGTAAGTATAAAGGTGTAAAGGAGTATTTTACATGAAAAAAATCACGTGGATGCTTGTTGTGTTGGCGATATTGGGACTAGTTGTTTCACCTTTTGTATCAGCAAGTGAGGGTGATGAAACGGTCATCGATGAGCGATATGGTAAACCGAAGCTGGTGCTTGGTGAGGCGTTGTCCGATAATCAGAAGGATAAGGTGCGAAATCTGTTAAGTGCGACAGATGCTGAGCAAGTAGACGAATACATTGTCACTGCAGATGACTTGGTAAACTACATCGGTGGTGATCCAAGCTCTAATATGTACTCATCTGCAAAAATTACGCGAAAAGAAGATGGTTATGGGGTAGTCGTTAATATTGTAAATCCAGAAAGTATTACACAGGTAACGAAGGAAATGTATGCGAATGCGCTACTGACTGCAGGTGTGGAGAATGCGTTAATCGAAGTAGCTTCCCCGGTAAAGGTTACAGGCCATTCGGCACTAACTGGAATTTATAAAGCTTTTAACGTTGATGGAGAAACACTTGATCAGGATCGTATGGAAGTGGCGAATGATGAATTAGATGTCGCAACCAATTTAGCTGAGCAAGCAGGAATTGATCAAGAAAAAGTAAGTGAGTTATTGACAGAAATTAAGAAACAAATATCTGAACAAAATCCAGCGACAAAAGAAGAAGTAGAACAAATTGTCCAGGATCAATTAAATCAGTTAAACATCGAACTAAGTCCAGAAGATCGCCAGATGCTGACGGATTTATTTGAAAGAATGCGTAACTTGGATATTGATTTTGGACAAGTAAGAGATCAACTGGATTCCATTGTATCCGATTTACAAGGTAAGTTGGAAGAAGTAACAGGTGGCGATACAGAAGGTTTCTGGCAAGGGGTGAAGAACTTCTTCCAGAATATCGTTGATTCTATTAAAGGGTTGCTTGGATAATAAAATATGTTTTTCAGACCAAATCATTCGTTGATTTGGTCTTTCTTATGAATGAAGAAGGCATTATGCATCATAAAAGCCAAATTATAAAATTTTTGCCTGAGATTAAGAAAATAAAAGTGCGGGTTCTTATAATACGGATTATGTAAAGTGGGACTGTATTGCAAAATGGTCATTTTGATATATTTTATCTGCTTAGCAAAGCTCCGGAAATATGCTCCGCGTCCTGTGGGCACGGCTTCAGCTAATTTAGGAAAGAAAATTCTTTTCTTTCCTAAGTGGATCTTCAGCTCGCGCTGATTCAACGGGAGTCTCCGCATATTTCCTACGCTTAAGGGAAAGTGCTACAACGTATGTAACAGCTAAAAGCAGTGGTTCTAGTCATTATGTTATTGATTTAATTGTTGCTATTATACAGGCTGTCAAAATGCTAGCTCATACAAAAGTTGTAGAGTCCCTATCATAGCGTAGGCCAACCATGTAGACTCCCGCGGGACAGGCAGGTGCTGAAGATCCGCTTTGTGAAGTGCCTTTCTTCGCAAAGTTAGCTTCAGCCGTGCCCCACAGGACACGAAGTGGTTGGCTGGAGCGGTATCTGAGCACATGAATCATCTCAAAATTATCAGTTAGATGCTAGTCTACATAATCCGTATTAAAGGAAGGTGTATATACTTACGTTAGTTTTTAGTGATAAGTTTTATAAGCTCCTGGTTCCACATTCTTATCCTGCACGAACATTAATTTTGGAATAAAAAAACAATTGACTTTATACATAAACCGATATATAGTTAACTGCATAACTAACTAACCATTTAACATTTGTGATAAAGGGGGTATAGCATGCGGGCTACGTTAGATGAGGATAAACCGATTTTTCTTCAAATAAAAGAGATGATTGAAGACGAAATTGTAAATGGAACCTTACAGGAAGGGGAGCAGGTACCGTCGACCAATCAGCTTGTTGCACATTACAAAATAAATCCAGCAACAGTATTAAAAGGATTTAACAAGCTGGTGGATGAAGGTGTGTTGTACAAACAAAGAGGTGTTGGAATGTTCGTAATAGAAGGTGCTGTTAAGCAGTTGCGCGCAAAAAGAAAGCATCAATTTCGTGATAACTATGTATTGAATCTGTTGTATGAGGCGGAGAAACTGGATATTTCGGTTGAGGAAGTAAAAAAAATGATTGATGAAGCGAAAGGTAGGGATATGTAATGGTCGAACAAATATCAGCCAAACAAGTGAACGTGCAGCTGCAGGGTAATACAGTACTTGATAATATATCGTTTGATTTAGACGGAAAGAAAATTTATGGCTTACTTGGACGTAATGGAGCTGGAAAGACCACGCTGCTATCGGTATTGGCTGCATTTAGAAAGGCAAATGGCGGAGAAATGATGCTAGATGGAGAATCTGTATTTGAAAATGCGGAGCTTATGGAACGGGTCATCTTCATTCGCGATGAAAAATGGGATGACGAAACAGACAAAGTGAAAGATTATATAAAAGGTGTAGCTCTTTTCAGACCTAACTTTGACAATGATTATGCGGAGCGTCTGATGAAACGATTTAAATTACCAGAAGATCAAACCGTATCCAATCTGTCTAAAGGAATGCAATCAGCGCTGCAAGCAGTGATAGGCTTGGCAAGCAGAGCGCCAGTCACTATTTTTGATGAAGTATATTTAGGGATGGACGCCCCTGCAAGAGAAATTTTCTATGAAGAGGTACTGCAAGATTTTATCGATAATCCTAGAATCATGATCCTTTCCACTCACTTAATTTCAGAGATGGAGCAGCTATTTGAAGAAGTAATTATGCTGGATGACGGAGAAGTATTGTTGCATGAAGAGGCAGATGAACTTCGCAATCGAGGCGTCACTGTTACGGGTCCGAAAGAACAAGTCATGCAATTTGCAGGAGAAAAGCAAATCTTACATGAGCAGGAGCTTGGTGGCACAAAATCTGTTTCCTTGTATGGGAACATGTCAGATGCAGATATTGCAGAAGCTAAGAGACTTAATCTCGTTCTAACTACTATCACTCTGCAACAATTATTTATTCATTTGACGAAGGAGGATGGCGAATGAAATCGAAAGCAAATCTAGTTGGATTGGCCATGTATCAAACCATCGCAACGTGGATGTTATGGTACCTTGGTGTGGCGGTTGTCATCATGATCATTGCTGGAATTGTTGCGGCTCTTGGGGGTGGCGTTCAAATTAACTTACCGGTTTTTGAAAAGTACAATACGGATTGGTCGATTGCCTATGCTGTCGCTGATACATCAAGAATCTTCTTTCTTATTTGTGGTTTACTGTCCATGGGAGGGTTTATCAAGTATTTTGTGGGAAATGGGGTAACAAGACTTGCCTATTTTAAAGGAGTAATACAGTCAATTGTTGCTTTGGTTTTCACATTTTCTATTATTATCATCATCCTTTCAGGAATAGAGTATGGAATTGCTGCAATGACGAGCTATAAAGAAGCAGTAATAATGCCTGCTTCCTTTTATCTTAAATTACTTGCGGATATCCTGCTTTATTATGTAGTAGGCTGGTTCATAAGTGCCGGATTTTATAGTGAAAAGTGGGTCACTGGAATTAGTTTTATTGTTCTGGCTCATCCGATTGTCATGGTTCAATCCAGTGTATGGGGAGAAAAAATTAAGATGCCATTTTATGAATTATTACATTTACCGGATGCATCTGCCTGGTTAAGCTTACTAATAAGTGTAATCATGATTTTTGTCATCACTGGTATTATTCATACAATGACAAAAAACGTCCGAATAAAAGTGTAAGAAAACTTAATCCTGGAGAAATGTATCAGCACAAAATACAGAACAAAAACAAAAGCCGAACGTACACGAATATCCATGAAGACAGTCGTGTTGTTCGGCATTACCTTTTTATCTAGGTATATGTGTATCTATACTAATCTTCTTCTGATAAAACCGGAAATCTGATCAATAACAGTAACGGTAATGATGATTACGAGCAGAATCATCCCGACTTCTTCCCAGTTACGATTCATATAGGCGAAGGTGATTAATGTACCAATACCGCCAGCACCGACAATACCAAGAACAGATGAAGCACGGACGTCTATTTCGAAACGGTAGATCGCATAAGACAAAAACTCCGGCAGTATTTGTGGCATAATCCCGTAAAAGAGAATTTGCAGCTTGTTTGCACCACTTGCTTCTAATGCTTCGATGACATGCATATCAATCGATTCTATCACTTCCGAGTACAATTTGCCGAGCATACCTGTCGAGCCTATTGCAATTGCAAGGACCCCGGCAAATGGATTCGGACCAACTGCTGCGACGAAGATAATTGCGAGAACAATTTCCGGGAATGCGCGAACTGCACCTAATATCCACATGCCGATATTGTTGAGAACTTTGTTTTTGACCATGTTCGATGCACACAAAAAAGCTAACGGTACTGCAATAATTGCGGCTGCCAATGAGCCGGTATAGGCAATAAAAATCGTCTCGATCATTTTCTCGACGATGCTTTCGGTTTCTGCGACGGCTGGTTGAAAAAAGCGTGGGATGATCCGGTCGAAGTTTTCTAATGTACGACTGCTGAAGATCTTGTCCCAACGAATGCTTATGCTCGAGATCGTCCAAATATAAATAAGTAAAATAATGATTAAAATAAATATTCTTTTGATCATTTTCCATTTGTTTTTAGGTGGCTGAGGAAGGGGATGCTGTTCTGTCATTATACTAGTCCCTCCCTTAATTTAGCGCTAATCATGTCAATGATAACGACAACTGCAAAAACAATGATGATAATGCTGCTAACTGCTGGATAGTTAAGGAAATTCATTTCTTTATTCAATAGTTGACCTATCCCACCAGCGCCAACGTAACCTAGCACTAGTGAAGCACGAATATTTAGCTCAAATACATATAGACTGAATGAAATAAATTGTGGTAGAACTTGCGGAACGATTGCAAAACTAATCGTCTGTAGACTATTTCCTCCAGAAGCACGAATCGCTTCGGTTGGATTCATATCAATTGCCTCAATTACTTCACTCATCAGTTTCACAAGGATTCCAATAGAGAAAATGATTAATGCCATAATACCTGAAAAAGCACCAATCCCAAATAAACCGACAAAAACAACTGCTAAAATAATGTCCGGAATGGTACGGATTAAATTCAGTACAAACCGCATCACTTGATATAGTACATTGTTTGTTGTCACATTGTTTGCTGTCAAAAGCGAGAACGGAATGCTGACAATAACTGCGACAGTAGTAGCGATGATAGCCATATGTATGGTCTCAAACAATTTTGGCCATATTTGAGCCACATACCCCCAATCAGGAGGGAAAAAATCACTAATGAGCCCAAATACATTCGGTAATTTTACAAAAATATCAATAATAAATGATTCGGTTTTAATGGAACTGACTAAATAAAAGCCAACGACGACAATTAAGGCCACGGTCATAATCATTTTTGTCTTAAAAGGATAGATACCTTTTGGTACATAGGTTGATGGCTTATTCATCCTCAACCCCTCCTCGGCGGTCCTCATCACGAATAGAACGACCATAAATCTCTTCAAATGTCTTTTCGGTTACCTCACTGGCTGGTCCGTCGAACACCACTTCTCCAGCTCGCATGCCAATAATCCGATCGGCATATTCCATCGCCATGTCAATGAAGTGTAAGTTAACGATGGTTGTGATGTTATCCTCACGATTAATTTGCTTTAAATACTTCATCACCTGGTGAGAAGTAGGTGGATCAAGACTTGCAACAGGTTCATCAGCAAGAATTAATTTCGGCTTTTGCGTTAATACACGTGCAATACTGACACGCTGCTGTTGACCACCACTCAGTTCATCTGCGCGATTATAAAGCTTCTCTTCGATATTGACTCGTTTTAAATTTTCATAGGCGAGCAGCTTATCCTCTTTCGAAAAAATATTAAGGATACTTTTAAATGTGCCAGTATAGCCTAAGCGTCCAGAAATAACATTTTTCATTACGGTAGATCGTTTTACTAGATTATAGCTTTGGAAGATCATTCCGATTTTGGTGCGAAGTCTTCTTAAGCCAGAGCCTTTTAACTGAAGGATATCTTCATCTTCAACCAGGAGTGCCCCTGAGGTAGGAGTGACCAACCGATTTATACTTCGAATAAAGGTAGACTTGCCGGCGCCGGACAAACCAACAATCACAACAAATTCTCCTTCATTTATTTTCAAATTGATTTGTTTTAATCCTTCTGTTCCGTTAGGGTATACGAGCGAGACGTCTTGAAATTCTATCATGTTTGAACCCCTTTCCTGTATAGAGTGTGTTCAAAAAGGAGGACAAGAGTATAAATGCAAACGAGCGCAGCAGTTTAAAGCGAACTTACCCACCTGTTGAACATCCTCTTATAGAGAAACAGGAGAGAGCTTGCTCTCCCCTGTTTCATGCATTCTATTAATCTAATGAAATACTGTCGCCGAATTTTTCGTATGTGCTGCGGACTACGTCATACTCGCTGTCTTCCGCTTCGATAATCGCATCCCAACTATAAACTTCATTCATAATCGTGATCATTTCTTCATCTTCGTTAAAGCTTAAGAATGTGTCTTTAATTTGTTGGACTAAGTCGTCACTTAATTCCTTTGTAACGGAAATGGTGTCATTCGGAATATCGTCTGTGTAGCCAAGAATTCTCGTCTTCTCCATAATATCTGGATACTCTTCTTCTAAATCGCCGCGAACATCGTCAAATGTTGTTGCGACATCAGCTTCCCCGTTGTATACCGCGATCGCTGAGTTATCGTGTCCACCTGTTTGGAAAGCTTCAGAGAAAAACTCTGTTTCTGGATTTTCTACATCAAACTCATCCATGATCTGAGCAGCCGGGAATAAGTAACCACTTGTAGAAGTAGGGTCACCATAAGCCCAAATAGCATCTTTTAAATCTGATAACTCTTCGTAATCAGAGTCTGCACTGACGATGTATTGTGCCTTGTAGGTTCCACTTCCATAACGTTCTGATTTTAAAATAACTTCTACATCATGTTTTTCGTTTGCTAATACATAACCAAAAGCAGGAATAAAACCAATCTGTACTTCGTTTGTACCCATTGCCTCAACTAGGGCTGTATAGTTTGTCATTACTTTCCCTTCAACAGGAATACCTAGTTCTTCAGACAACTTGTCCGCTAATGGTGCAACAGTGTCTGCAATCGTTTCGGAATCTTGAGAAGGAACAAATCCCATTACTAGTTCTTCTGGCATATCACTTTCTTCACTTGCATCTGCTTCATCAGATGAAGTATCTTCACCAGATTCTTCTGTCGAACTGTCACTATTCTCGCTGCTGCCATTGGTTTCATCTTCCGTACCACAAGCAGTGATGACAAAGAATGTTAGCAACATCATCAACAATAATAATATTTTTTTCATTGTTTCCTATTCCCCCTTGAAATAGATAATGGTGCAAGAATATTATCTAAGTAAACATTTGGAAAATCTACTGTGTTGGTAAATAGTCTCACAATATTTCCTAATTATTCTTGCATAGATATTATCTACGTAATCTAGTAAAAAAGCCATAGAATTTACCATAACATTACAATTTTATAAATGCGTTAATATTTTTTACAAAGGCTTAATAGTGATAAATGGAGTAAGCGCTTTTTATTCGATATAATAAGGTAAGAAAGATGATGGGGGAAAATGATGAAACGTATATTAAAATATGCCAATACATACCGAAAAGCGATGAGTATTGCACTTTTTTTAATGATTGTTGAATTAATAGTGGAACTGGTCCAGCCCATTATTATGGCTAAAATGATTGATGATGGGATTCAAGTTGGAAATATGCAGGTTATTTACGTGTATGGCGGTGTTTTATTAGGAATTACCATTGTGGCTTTTGCTGCAGGTATTACAAGTTCGTTCTTTGCTGCTGAGGTAAGCCAAGGGGTAGGGCATGATTTACGTAATGATATGTTTGGTCATATACAGATGTTTTCTGCGATGAAGATGCAACAGTTTGCTACTTCTACCTTATTAACTAGAATGACGAATGATGTGACACAAGTACAAAACTTGTTATTTGCATTTATGCGCATTATGTTGCGAGCACCGCTATTTTTAGTGTTTGGTATTGTGATGTCATTTACACTTAATGTTTCATTAGCGTTGATTTTGCTTGCGGCGGTCCCGATTTTGATGATTGTCATGTTCTTTTTGTTAATCAAAGGGATGACATTATTTCGTTATGTGCAACAGCAAATTGATCGAGTTAATACTGTTATCAGAGAGAATTTATTAGGAATTAAACTGGTGAAAGCATTCCATCATATGACATTTGAAAATAAACGTTTTGCTGCAATTAATGCCAAATTAAAGGATCAAAACAGCAAGGCGTTATGGATCATGGAAATGGTGATGCCGATCGTGATGTTGATTATGAATGTTGCCATGATTGCTTTGTTAGGTTTTGGTTATTTGCAATTGGAAACAGACTCTGCACAAGCCGGTGAAGTAGTTGGGGTTATCAATTATGCCACAAGAATGCTGGCATCTCTAGGAGTATTTTCCTTTTTACTAATGAACCTTTCAAGAGGAAGGGCTTCCGCAAATCGAATTGATGAAGTGTTGTCTGCCCAATGTGATGATCAAGTGGATGCTGCACAAGAACGTACATACTTACATGGAGATGTGGCGTTTGTCGATGTATCCTTTCAATATCCAAACTCGAAGCGAAACGTGCTTGATCAGCTGCATTTCACCGTAAAAGCAGGGGAGAGAGTAGGTATATTAGGAGAAACCGGATCTGGAAAAACGACCTTGTTGAACTTAATCCCTTACTTATATCATCCTTCTAATGGAACGATTTGGATAGATGGCGTACCGATTGAACAATTGGGAAATAGAGTGAGACATGATATCACGTTAGTGCCCCAGGAAGGCTTCTTGTTCTCAGGTACAATATTGGACAATATTACGTGGGGAAATGATCATTTATCATTAGACGAAGCTAAGAAGGTAGCGATAGAAGCGCAACTTCATGATTTTGTCCTGTCATTGCCTAATCAATATGACACTGTCATCGGGCAACGCGGTGTGAATTTGTCTGGCGGCCAGAAACAACGGCTTTCGATTGCAAGAGCATTGGCTGATAATCCGAAAGTGTTGTTATTAGATGACAGTACCAGTGCGCTTGATGCTACGACGGAGACAAAAGTCTTAGAGGCTATACGTCAACGAAAATGTACCACCTTCCTTGTTTCCCAGAAGATAAGTTCGGTAAAGGATGCGGATCAGATTTTGGTCCTTGATAAAGGAAAAATAGTGGGGATGGGCACACATCAGCAGTTAATCAACACGAATCAGCTATACCAATCGATTGCCGATTCTCAATTAAAGAAAGGGGTGAAGATTGATGACGAATAAAAATCAACCGATACAGCCGCCATCAAGACATCACCCGCCAATTGGCAAAAAGCCGAAAGTGAAAAATCTCCGTGTAACCCTGATGAGAATATGGAGTTATATGGAGACAGACAAGGCAATGTTTTGGTTAGTGCTGGCGATGATTGTAGCAAGTGCTGTGTTATCACTGCTCGGTCCTTATTTTATTGGGATTGCCGTTGATGTGATGACTGGTGCGACAAGCATGTTTTCCTTTCAGACAATATTGATCATCCTCGTGGTTGTTTTTATATTACATTCACTAACATTGGCACTGCAAAATTACTGGATGATAGACATATCACAAAACACGGTCTATTCGATGCGCCAGGAATTATTTGGTCATGTACTCCGATTGCCATTGATTAGTTTTCAAAAAACACAAAGCGGCGATTTAATGAGTCGCCTTACGAATGATATTGAGAACGTCAGCAGAACGTTAAACACGGCTGTTATTCAAGTGACAACGAGTGTATTAACATTGGTAGGGACACTCGTCGTGATGGTGTTGCTAAGTCCGTTGCTGACATTAATGACGATTACCATCGTACCGCTTATGTATGCCGGGATGAAATGGATAACGAACAGAACAGGCTATTACTTTAAAGAGCAGCAACGTGAATTAGGAGAAATGACAGGATTTCTGGAGGAAACGTTGTCAGGTCACTCGATGGTAAAACTGTTTCATCAAGAACAGCGTGTGATCGAACAGTATCGGAAGCAGAATAAAAAGTTACGCGAAGTTGGCTATTGGGCGCAAGTTTATTCTGGATTTATCCCTAAGTTAATGAACGGTTTGAATAATTTTGGTTTTGCGATCATCGTCGGTGTCGGTGGCTGGATCGTGTTATACACCGATGCTGAGGCTATTACGATTGGAATCATTGTTACTTTCACTACCTATGCCCGACAGTTTACGCGACCATTAAATGATTTGGCGAATCAGTTTAACACGATTCTTTCAGCTGTAGCGGGTGCAGAAAGAGCATTTGAAGTGATGGATCAGGACGAAGAAGAATTATATCAAGGAAAGCGGGAATTGGAGCAGGTAAAAGGAGAAGTAATATTTGATCATGTGTCTTTTTCCTATAATGAAGAGGAACAGGTTCTACGAAATGTTTCGTTTCATGCAGAGGCTGGTCAGACAGTTGCACTTGTAGGACCAACCGGAGCAGGTAAGACAACGATTATTTCCTTACTGGCACGTTTCTTTATGGAGAGAGAAGGGGAAATATTACTGGATGGTGTTCCGTTGAGTGAATTAAGTAATCGTAGTATTCGAAAACATCTCGGAATGGTGCTTCAGGATTCCTACCTATTCGATACTACGATAAGAGAAAATATTCGTTATGGGAAATTGGATGCAACCGATCAGGAAGTATTGGAAGCGGCCCGTCTTGCGAACGCAGATGCTTTTATTCAACAGCTTCCAGAGCAGTATGACACAGTTCTTGAAGGCAATGGCCGAGGCATCAGCCAGGGACAGCGACAATTAATTGCAATTGCACGGGCAATGCTTGCAGACCCTGCCATCTTAATATTGGATGAAGCGACAAGCAGTATTGATACGATTACAGAATTAAGAATTACAGATGCATTGCAAACATTAATGAAAGGAAAGACTAGTTTTATCATAGCACATCGCTTGAATACGATCGAAAAGGCTGATATGATACTTGTCTTAAAGGATGGTGCCATTATAGAGAAAGGCGACCATTCATCATTGATGAAACAAAAAGGTTTTTATGCTAATCTAGTCACAACACAAACTACTTATGATTGATACAAGTGTAGATAGCATATAATAATGACGACATGCATTGCGCGCATATATCTATCTGAAATCACCGTAATGGAGGTGGAATGAGTGTCAGAGGAATGGAATGACCAAGAATGGCAAGAAGAGAAGCAAAGAGTTGACGATGTCGTCCATGAAATCAAAAAAAAGATTACTTCTTTACAATCCAAAGCAAAAGATTTAAAAGAAGACGTCATCGATATTAGACGTGATTTCTGGGAAGATGTCACCGTCAATATAGAAGAAATGGACGATAAAATAGAAACAGAAGCTAGTATTAAACAACAAGCGGAATTTTTGTCCGAACGAGAAAGAAGCCATGGGCAAGTAAGTGAAAGGCTGGATATACTTCGCAGGCTCGAAAACAAACCATACTTCGGCAGGATTGATTTCAAGGAAGAGAATGGATCTGATGAGCTGCCGATTTATATTGGATTAGCCTCTGTATTAGACGAAAACGAAGACAATTTTCTCGTGTACGACTGGAGAGCGCCTATTTCGAGCATGTACTATGATTATCCTCCTGGACCGGCAAGTTACGACACTGTTCAAGGAAATATTTCCGGGGAAATAACCTTGAAACGACAATATATGATTCAGTTCGGCGAATTAAAAGGAATGTTTGATACAGGTCTTACTATTGGGGATCATTTATTACAATCAGTCCTTGGTAATCAGGCCAGTACGAAAATGAAAAGTATTGTTTCTACCATACAACGTGAACAAAACCAGATCATTCGTAATGAAAGATCGAAAGTGTTGATTGTTCAAGGTGTAGCCGGTAGTGGAAAAACATCCGCAGCATTACAGCGTGTTGCTTATTTGCTTTACCGGTATCGTGAGACGTTGACATCAGAACAGATTGTGCTTTTCTCACCGAATCCGCTATTTAACAGCTATGTAGCAACGGTTCTTCCGGAATTAGGCGAAGACAATATGCAGCAGATGACGTTCTATCAATATTTGCATCGCCAATTAGATGACAGCTTTCAATTGGAAACTCCTTTTGAACAGATGGAATATTACTTAAATAAACAGGGGAATGATGATGAAGCAAGAGTAGAATCCATGCATTATAAGGCAAGTCTTGATTATAAAGCACTGATTGATCATTATTTGGAGCACTTATCAACCCGTGGCATCGTTTTTCGTAATATTACCTTTAGAGGACAGGTAATTATTCCAAAGCAAATGATAGAGAAATATTTCTATCAAACAGAAGGTAGTTTGCCAATAGCGGATCGATTAGAGAAAGTAGCGAACTGGATACTTTTTCAATTGAAACGTCTGGAGAAAGTGGAGCGAGAAAAGGATTGGGTATTGGAAGAGAGTGAATTGTTAGATAAAGCAGATTATGTCGACGTTCATCATACGTTGCAGGAAGAAAATCGATTTTCAGAGGATACCTTTGACGATTATGATCGTGAGGAAGAATTATTGCGGAAAAAAGTAGTCGCATGGCGTTTACGACCGCTAAGGAAAAAAGTAATGCAGTTAGCGTTTGTGGATCCACTGCGAACCTTCCGTCAACTGTTTTCATCAGTTCAGTGGATTACTGATGAAAGCTTGATATTACCGGAGCAATGGAAAGAGATTTGCTATGTGACAGAAGAACATTTAAAACAGAAATATCTGACATGGGAAGATGCACCTGCCTTTATTTATTTTGAGAAAAATTTATTAGGCTTTGACGCACAGCGCACCATTCAGCATTTGTTTATCGACGAAGCGCAAGACTATACACCTTTCCAATTCGTGCTAATGAAGCAAATGTTTCCTGTCAGCAGCATGACACTGCTTGGTGATATTAATCAAGCGATCTATGCGCATGCGCTGAGAGATGAAACATTACTATCAGAAAAATGGCAGGAACGACACGAACGAATTGTTTTAATGAGAAGCTATCGATCGACGGCTCCTATTGTTGAATTCACGAAATCGTTCATGCCGAATGGTGATTTGATCGAACCGTTCGAACGTGAAGGGGATACGCCGATAGTGATGGAAGTTGAACAGCAGGAAATGCTCGATCAAAAAATGTTGGAACAAATTGATCTGTATGAACAAAACGGGCATGAAACGATCGCGCTCATCGGTAAAACTTTAGAAGAATGCCAGACAATATATAATCGGTTAAAACACCGGGTAACCATGGAGTTAATGACACAGGAAGCCCATATTTTTAATAAGGGGATTGTTGTAATTCCAGCATATCTTGCCAAAGGTATTGAATTCGATGCAGTTATTATCATGGATGCTTCCGATCAAAATTTCCAGGATGAGTTAGAGCGCAACTTATTCTACACAGCATGTACAAGAGCGATGCATGATCTTGCATTGTTTTCAATTGGAAAACCAACGCATTTTCTGCAGGACATACCGAAGCAGCAATACCGACATTACAAAGTTCACCAGATCGCACAAAAATAAGGCAAGGAGCTACCTTGTCTTATTTTTTTGTTGGAAAAGAAAATTGGTTCTTATAATATGGATTATGTTAACTAGCCATTGCTAGCCGAGCATCCATATTGAGATATTTAATGTGCTAGCATAATGAGTTTCCAATTGCCACTTGGTAAAAAAATTGCCATCACAGGACCAAATGGCAGTGGGAAAAGTACATTACTGTACCATTTTGCCAATAATAAATCCAGATTAACCATTTCTCCTAAAGCGGAAATCGGGTTCTTTCGCCAAATGAGTTATCAATTTACGTGTGATGAAACGGTATGGCAATTCGTGAAAAATCGGTCAGACTATGAAGATGGAATGTTGCGCAGTGTATTACATGCGATGCAGTTTATTGGTACAGATTTACGAAAAAAAGTGAAGGCTTTAAGCGGTGGAGAAGCAATTCGGCTCCAGTTAAGTCAGCTTTTCTTGGGAGAAAATAATATTTTACTATTAGATGAACCGACCAATTTTTTAGATATCCATGCTGTCGAAGCTCTAGAACGATTTATAAAGGCATATCAAGGGACGATCATTTTTGTCACTCATGATCAAGCGTTTATTAAAAATGTTGCAGATATACAGTTTGAAATCAAAGAGAAAGATATAGAACAAATATGACGGAGAAGCCACTAAGAATTTCTTGGTGGCTTGTTCTGCCAAGTTTATGAGCACAATATTTTTAAAATAGTATTAGACTATGGCAATATAGGGTAAATGAGATAAAAAGGAGGAATTGAAAATGGTAAACAGTTTACAAGCTACTACGACCTTACATAATGGTGTGAAAATGCCATGGTTTGGACTTGGTGTATTCTTAGTAGAAGAAGGGGAAGAAGTCTATCAATCTGTTAAATGGGCACTGGAACATGGATATAAAAGCATTGATACAGCAGCTATTTATGGGAATGAAGAAGGTGTAGGGAAAGCAATCAAGGATTCTGGTATTCCTCGAGAAGAGTTATTTATTACATCAAAACTTTGGAATGGTGACCAAGGTTATGACGAGACATTACAAGCATTTGAAACGACATTAAATAAATTAGGATTAGAGTATCTCGATCTTTATCTAATCCACTGGCCAGTACCTGAGCAAAATAAATACAAAGAGACTTGGAAAGCAATGGAGAAACTTTACAACGACGGAAAAATCCGTGCAATCGGTGTAAGTAATTTCAAAGAGCATCACTTGGATGACCTGATAAAGGATGCAGCGATCACACCAATGGTGAATCAGGTAGAGTATCACCCACACTTGCAGCAACGCAGTTTACATGATTATTGTAAAAAACACAATATCCAATTAGAAGCATGGTCTCCACTTAAACAAGGTAAAGTCCTGGATGATCTGACTTTAACGGATATTGCAAAACGCCATGGCAAGTCAACGGCACAAGTAATTCTGCGTTGGGACTTACAGCAAGGTGTTGTGACGATTCCGAAATCCGTCAAACAACATCGTATCCAGGATAATGCGGATGTGTTTGATTTTGAACTAACAGATGCAGAGATGAAGCTGATCCATGATATGAATAAAGACGAGCGTGTTGGACCAGATCCTGATACATTTAGTAAACGATAAAAATATATGATATAAAAACGCCCAGAGTTCAAAAAACTCTGAGCGTTTCTTTTTATCAGTCAAGAAAGTATATAAGTGCAGCCACAGCAGTAATCATATTGAACATGAAGTTGAGTTCCTATAATATGGATTATGTCAACCAGCCTAGAAGTCATTTTGACATATTTTTAGTGGTATGATACCGCTCCGGCCAACCACTACTTGCCCCCATAAGTTAGTTATGCTCGGTTTTACTTATTTATTTTGTTTCTCCGTAAGTGAAAATTATAAGGATCAAAGTACTCACTATCTGTTTGATGCGCTTTGTTGCATAAGTGGAGCGTTTTTTATCCTTGATAAAATGAATAGTCCAATAATAGCTCCGGTTACACTGCTGACAAGAAATCCTGGCAAAAATGCGAACGCACCAACAGATGACCCCATCAACACTTTTGCATATGGCACAGAAAGCAGAGAGCCAAGGATACCAGTTCCGATCATTTCACCAATACCAGCGAGTGTACGTTTATTCGTCCATCGATACAAATAACCTGCAAGTAAAGCCCCGACCATACCACCCGGAAAAGCGAGCAATGTACCTAACCCTAATAAATTTCGTAGTAAGCCAATCATGAAGGCAATGATAACTGCTGGAACGGGGCCTAACGTTACCGCTGCCATCACGTTCACAGCATGCTGGACAGGGTATGCTTTGGCAATACCTGTCGGAAACCAAAGAAACTGGGAACCAAGTGTCCCGATGGCAATAAAAACAGCCATTGTGGTTAATAATAATGTACGATTCATATTTTCCCTCCTTTTGTTATCATAAGGGATCTCAGCTGAAGGAAAATAAAAAGCCAGATTCTAATAAAGAAACTGGTTATACCGTATCAAGAATAGAGCTACTTCCCTACGCTGGTACCAACCAGATCAGGTTCTTAGAGTTAAAAAGCTTATGCGCGCTTTTCTCTCAACCTATGCTCATAGGCACCCCTAGTAGTGATCATACTTATGTAATTAACAAAATTTTATCAAATAATAGAAAAAAGTCAATTCAAGCAACTATCTTGAATTCAAGATAAATTTTGTGTATACTATATGTAAAGAAATGGAGGAATGCATCATGCAATTAAAAGGAATTCATCATGTTTCCGCGATCACTGCCAATGCGCAGGATAACTTCGATTTCTACACAAATATTTTAGGAATGCGACTTGTCAAAAAAACAGTCAATCAGGATGATCCGAGTATGTACCATTTGTTTTATGCAGATGAAAAGGGAAGTCCAGGCACTGATTTAACTTTCTTTGAAATAAATAATGCAGGGCATACGTATACAGGTAACAATAGTATCTCCACCACATCATTACGTGTGGGAAGTGATCAAGCGTTAGCCTATTGGCAGGATCGCTTTGATCAGTATGATATCGTTCATGATGGGATCAGTGAACAGTTTGGTCGCCAAGTGTTACCTTTTCAAGATCATGAAGGGCAACGGTTGATATTGGTATCCGACGAAACGAATACAGGAGTTGCTGCAGGTGTCCCGTGGAACGGAAATGGAGTGGAAGAGGAAAACGCTGTGATTGGATTAGGACCAGTTCACTTCACTATTCCAGAATTGGCACCGACGAAAAGCATTCTGACGGATGTATTGGGATTCCGGCATGAAGGTAATTATTCACTTTTGAATGGCCGTGAAATCGACGTTTTTTCCACAGGAGAAGGCGGAACGGGAGCCGAAGTCCATGTCGAAGTGCGACCAGAATTACAAAAAGAACGGCCAGGGCGAGGCAGTGTACATCACGTTGCTTTTCGTGTTGAAGATGTCGAGGAACTAGAAGCATGGCGAGATGTGATTCGTCAACAAAGATTACCAAACTCAGGAATTGTTGATCGTTACTATTTTCAATCGTTATATTTCCGTGAATCAAATGGAATCTTAATTGAATTGGCAACAGATGGACCGGGATTCGCAACCGATGAGAATATGGAGGCTTTAGGAGAAGCGTTGGCTTTGCCACCTTTTTTAGCCGATAAACGTGAAGAAATCGAAGCGAATTTAACGCCATTAGAAACAAAGCATAAATAAAACATTACCACACGCGTAAAACGATAATGCGTGTGGTTTTTTTAATTTTATGGACCAAAATTAGATGGAAAGCGAAAAAACTGTCCAAGAGCATACTCTATGATCATCACCCAACATTCACAGATTATTTTTTTGCTAACATCATATGTTATACTATTTTCGTCGTTATACGAAAGGGGACAATCACATGAAAGAGATAAAAGCTGTCTGTCTGGATATGGATGGAACGATTCTGAACAATCATAATCAATTGGTACAAAATACGAGGAACGTGATCGAGCAAATTCGTCAGCTTGGAGTTAAAGTATTTATTGTCACGGGTCGCTCTTATAAAGAAGTACTCGACATTACGGAAGGTAACGTTGAGCTTGATGGTATTGTCACTGCGAATGGTATGATTACGTATTTGGATGAGAAGATATTACGTCAGCATCAATTATCGCCAGAGGTTGTCGATCGCGTCATTCAGTTGGCGAGAGAGCATCATATTTTCTATGAAGTACATCCTGTTAATGGGAATCGCACGACGCTTAAAGGTGATCAGCACTACATGGAGCAAATGATTAAACAGAATAAGCCCGATGAAGTTGGTCTCCATGAATGGCTGGAAAGGGAAGAGGCGATAGCTCAAGCAATTGAATGGGTGGACGAGCTACCAGATGTTCCATACGCGAAGATGTACTGTTTTGCTGATCGACATCAGCACATGCAACAATGGATTTCCGAATTAGAACAGCTTAAGCAGGAGGTTGCTTTTTCCACTTCTTCCTCATCCCCACATAATGTGGAGGTGATGGTGGCCAATGTCCATAAAGCAACGGGTATCTCCGCTTTGTTAGAACACTATGGCCTTGATGCTGAGACGGTATTAGCGATCGGGGACAGTAACAACGACATCGCGATGATGGAGATTGTCGGTTATCCAGTTGCAATGAAGAATGCGACCGATCAGATCAAAAAAATAACAGAGATAACAACAGAATTTACTAATGATGAAGAAGGTGTGAATCACTTCTTGAAAGATTTTTTTAAACACAAGCTGTAAAAGGTTTGTGTTTTTATTTGTATTTGTTTTATTCTATGATAAAATAATATCAAACATTTTCAAAAAGAAACAGATAAAATGTATGCGGTTACAAGATTAGGCGGAATACGCATACGTCACATATAGGAGAGAAATAGTTGAATTTTGCTTTGAAATTGCCTATAGTCAGTAATAGGATGTTTGAAGAACGAAGGTAGGAGAATGGTCATGTTAGTTGCCGAAAGACACCAACGTATTGTGGAAGTCGTTAATCAACGAAAAAGTATTCGAGTATCAGAACTCGCCAGTCAATTTTCTGTGACAGATGAGACAATTCGCAGAGACTTAGAGAAATTAGAAAAAGAAAAGAAATTAGCCCGGAGTCACGGTGGGGCAGTTAGTATTGCTAATACTCAGGACGGTCCAGAGATTCCTTTTCAAGAGCGAGAAGTGATGTATGTCGATGAGAAAAAAGCAATTGCCCAAGAGGCGGTTAAACATATTGTAGAATCAGATAAGATTTTACTGGATGCCAGTACGACAGCGTGGTATGTAGCGAAGAACCTTCCGAATATACCGATTACTGTGTTAACTAACTCAGTGAATGTTGTATTGGAATTAAGTAAGAAAAAGCATATAGCCGTCATTTCAAGCGGTGGTACCTTGTTACCCAGGTCGTTGTCATTCGTTGGTCCATTAGCGGTAAGTTCATTGGACCTGTATCATGTCAATAAAGCCTTTCTTTCCTGCAAAGGTGTCCATCTTGAAAAAGGAATGAGTGAATCGAATGAGCAACAAGCACGAGTGAAACAAAAAATGATTGATATTGCAGATACTACTTATTTACTGGCGAATCATCAGAAATTCCATATGAAAGCATTTGCCCATGTAGCACCAATTGATAAAGTACAGCGGATTATTACGGATAGTAATGCTCCTGATCAACAACTATACGATTTGAAAGACAATGGAATAGAAGTTATCCAAGCACTTCGTTAATGATTAAGTTAACGGAGTGCTTTTTTGCTTAAAATTTGTTTTTTATATAACCATTTCATAGTATAATAGTAGCAGACTTTGGTTATCGCATAAACAAAGTATTCTGACAATTTGGAGTGTTTGGCATGATGCAATACGTAAGGAAATGGAATACACTAAGAAATCAACTGCTTGTCGTTTATCTTGTAGTGATGTGTATGGTGTTGTTTATTGTAAGTGCTATCACTTTTATTCAGGTGAAAGATTTACTGCAAAACAATGCAGAGGAACAAATACAGCGAACGGTTCTGGAATCGTCAGGTCGCTATGATTCTCTGTTTGAGCAGTTGAATATGGTAACTAAACAAGTGATCACAAATGAAAAAGTGCAAGATGTGTTACAACGAGAAGCAAATGGAGAGACTACATCATTTAACGGTAGACAATCTTTAATGAATACGACCAATTTGATTCAGGCAAATGCAGATGGTATTTATGCGGTCGAAATTTACAATAGCAACAATCAACGTATCATCCCAATTGATTCGACGGTATTACCTGATCGTCTTAATCGCAGATGGATAATGAAAGCGGATGCGAAGGGCGGTCGATTAGTTTGGATGGGAGAAGATCCATTAGATCATAATTACTTTCTCGTCGGAAGACGGATTAATCTAATTGGAGACAATTTTAATCCTGGTGGTTTTATTGTTGCTCGCATAAATCGGAATTATTTTCAGTTGAATCCTAATCAATCTGAGGATACAAACGAATACAGCATTTTAGTGGATGAGCAAAAGGAACTGATTGTTAGTAATTATCCTAATGAAGTATTGGGAGAAATTTTGAATACAGATGACGAGACCATTGAAATAGATGGGAAGGAATACATGTTAGTCCAAGAAACATCCGAGGTCACGGGGTGGACGATGTATAATTTGTCACCTGTGAACCAATTAACAGCAGGTATATCAACTGTACAGGCAGGGATTGTAATTGCAGGACTGATTGGACTGGGCATATTTTTTATTTTCGCTTTCTTTCTGTCGACTTTTATTACAAGACCGATCACTAGATTAACGAAGACGATGAGACAGGCGGGAGAGGGAATTCTGGCCCATAATCCTGTCATTCATTCTACCAATGAAATTAATGAACTCAATCAGACTTATAATCAATTAGCAGAGGAAACCAACTATTTAATTGAGATGGTATATGAAAAAGAAATTATCAAAAATCGCACAGAGCTGAAAGCAATCCAAGCGCAAATCCATCCTCACTTTTTGTTTAACACGTTAGATGCTCTTTATTGGTCGTTAGATGAAAAGGAAGAAGAAGAGCTAGCAAATGTTGTCTTGGCAATGTCAGAATTATTCCGTTATACCATTGCGAAGGAAAAAGAAGATGAGTGGGTGACGATTGAAGAGGAGTTAGAGCACATTGACCGCTATATGCAAATTATGAGAATGCGATTTGGTGACCGTTTGTATTGGCGAAAGAATGTGAACGTCGATTGGCTGGATGTGCAAATCCCTAAGTTAATGATTCAACCGTTAGTAGAGAACGCAATCCTTCACGGGGCAGGAAATGTGATAGGGTCTAGTGTCGTGACAGTTACTGTAGAAAAAGTGACCAATGCAAATAGGCTGCGAATTGCTGTAGCGGATGATGGTCCGGGTATGAGTGAGCAAAAACGTCAAGAGGTACAGAGCCGAATGGATGGAAGCATTGCTGGTGGCAGTAAGCGGCATGGTTTAGCTTTACAAAATGTACAGCAACGGTTACGTATGTTCTTCGAGGAAGATGATACACGTAAGATTACCATCGAAAGTGAGGAAGGTAAAGGTACAAAGGTAAGCTTCGAAATTCCAATATAGAAGGGGTCTGTTAGTATGAATCAGAAAGTAATATTGGTTGTAGATGATGAGCCGAAGAGTCGTCAAGGAATTAAAAAAACCATTGAACGTACCTATATTGATCAATTTCAAGTCATCACAGCAAATGATGCAAAAGAGGCAATGGAACGTATTGATAATCAGAAAGTACATGTGTTGATTACGGATATTCGTATGCCTGAGGTGTCCGGATTAGAGTTACTCAAGCAGCTGAAGAAAAAAGCCCAAGAGCCAGTCGTGATTGTGGTATCCGCATATTCAGAGTTTGATTATGCACATGAAGCACTGGAACTAGGTGTTGTCAATTATTTATTAAAGCCAATTGCAAAAGAAAAACTGATGAATGCAATAGAAAAAGCGATAGATGTAGAAAAGCAACGCGAAGAAACGGACATTTTTTCCAAAATGATCGACGGAAAGTTATTAGAGATGCAGCAAAAGAGTAAGTACAGTCCTGGAGTGGAACATGCACTTGATTATATTGAACAGCACTTTGATAAGGAACTGACCTTGAAACAAGTAGCCAATGAAGTACATTTGAATGCCAGTTATTTAAGTGCTCTTTTTAAAGAAGAGCTCCAGATTACCTTTAGTGTATACGTGACAAGAAAACGAATGCAAGAAGCAAAGAAGTTATTGTTATCCACTAATCTCACCATTGCAGAAATAGCAGAAAAGACAGGCTATCATACATCCAAATACTTTATTAAGCTATTTAAACAATATGAGAATTTGACACCAAACAGTTTTCGTAAGCAAAATGTAAGCGATTCCTAAAATAAGTGGTATTTTACCTAATGATTGTTACCTTACGGATAAATACCCTCGGTGATACACTTAAACAGATCTTAAAAAACATTCTAAATGGGGGTATTCAAAAATGAAACATGTGTGGAAAAAGCTTTTGCTGCTTATTGCATTCGCTATTGTATTAGTACTTGCTGCATGTGGTGGTGATTCAGATGAAGCAAGCTCTGGTGAAAATGAAAGCGGTTCAGGTGGTGATGTTAAAACAATCGAATTTATGCACTTATGGCCAGAAGGAAGCTCCAAACAGCATTACGAAATTGTCGAAGGAATTATCGATGAGTATGAGTCCAATCATTCAGATGTCAAAGTAGAAGTAGAAATATTAAGCAACGAACAATACAAAGAAAAATTGAAAGTGCTTTCTACTTCAAATGAGTTGCCGGATGTTGGAATGACTTGGGCAGCAGGCTTCCTGGAGCCTTATGTAAGTGGTAATATGTTTGCTTCGTTAGATGATTTATTAGAGGGACCATTAAAGGATAAATTTGTCCCTGGTACAGCAGAAGCATATGCTATCGATGATACTACTTACGGTTTACCACTAGAACTGAATATTACACCATTGTTTTACAATAAAGCTATTTTTGAAGAAAATGGCGTAGAAGTTCCAGAAACATTTGAAGAATTTAAGCAAGTCGTACAAACGTTAGTAGATAACGGTGTGACGCCAATTGCATTAGGAAACAAAGATCGTTGGACTGGATCAATGTGGTATATGTACCTGGCAGATCGAATCGGTGGTCCGCAAAGTTTAAATAATGCAATCAACAGAACTGGCAGTTTCGAAGATCCAGCATTAGTTCAAGCTGCAGAAGAACTAAAGAGTTTAGTAGATATGGGCGCGTTTTTAAATGGTTATAACGGTTTAGGTAACGATGAAGCAAAAGGTTATTTCATTAATGAGCAGGCTGCGATGTATTTAATGGGTTCTTGGGACTTACCAGAATGGACAACAAATGAAGATAATCCACAGGAATTCAGAGATTCGATTGGCTATATGAAATTCCCTGTCGTTGAAGGTGGAGAAGGCGACAAAGACAGCTTTGTTGGTGGCCCTGGTGTCGGACTGTTTGTAGCAGAAAATTCTGATGTGAAAGAAGAAGCGAAAGACTTTGTCAGTTTCTTTGTTGAAAAATGGGGTGAGCAATCTGTAGAAAAAGCGGGTGTAATCCCAGCAACGAAGGTAGATACAGAAGGTACTGATTTACCACAAATGTACGTGGATGTATTAAATGACTTAAATCAAGCTTCGAATATCACGTTGTATGCCGACGTACAAATGAGTGCAGCGGTAGCAGAGGTGCATTTGGATATGATTCAGGCATTATTTGGTGATGCTGTTTCTCCAGAAGAATTTGTGAAAGAACAAGAAAATGCACTAGCACAAGAAGAATAAGATTAGCAACAGAAAAGGATATATTTTATATGAAATATATCCTTTTCTAAATCATCTATATTTTTAACATAAAGGAGCAATAAACATGAACAAAGTCATGTCAAACAAGGCAGTCATTGCTTTATACGTGCTGCCGGCATTGATCTTAATTGTCGGTCTTATCTATGGACCAATGCTGTTAACGGGCTATTATGGCCTGATGGAATGGAACGGTATGGCTACCATGACGTTTGTTGGTATTGAAAACTATATCGACTTGATTCAAGATCCGAAGTTTTGGGAAAGTGCTAAACATTCTTTTCTGCTAGCATTTTTCTCTACGTTAAGTCTGGCCGGTTATTTAATTGTATCGCTTGTTTTAGCAGGTAAGATTAAAGGCTCGGATTTATTCAGAAAGATTTATTTGATCCCGATGCTTTTATCATCGGTTGCAATCGCGCAATTATGGATCAAAATCTATGATCCTAACAATGGTATGCTTAACAGCCTGCTTATGAGCATGGGAGTAGAGACACCGCCTTCTTGGCTTGCCGATACGAATTTAGTTTTATATGCAATTTTTGTAGCAATTCTTTGGCAATATGCTGGTTTCTACATCATTATCTATTATGCTGCATTAAAAGGAATCCCTGAATCTTTAGTGGAAGCTGCCAAAATTGATGGTGCCAATCCTATACAAATTGCTTATAAAATTAAAGTACCACTTATTTCTGGTGTGATTAAAGTGACTGTTGTACTGGCTATCGTCGGTTCATTAAAATATTTTGATTTGATTTATGTAATGACTGGCGGGGGGCCAAATGGTGCGAGTGAAGTAATCGCATCTTATATGTACAAGAAAGCTTTCGATACGTTCGATTTCGGATATGGAAGTGCGATTGCCTTTTTCTTATTGATTATTACGTTAATCGTGACCTGGTTAACACGTAAATTAACAGCAACAGAAGATGAAGTACAGTATTAACGGAAGGAAGGAATTCAAATGGGAGCAGAAATTGCACAGATAAAAAAAGAAGCTGCCGGAGAAACAAGCTTATGGACCAGAATTGGTATGACGCTGCTTTATATCGCATTAATCATTGTAGCGATTTTTCAGATATATCCATTGGTATGGTTGTTTCAGTTTTCATTAAAAAGTAATGCAGAAGTTTTTGGGATGTCACCATTCTCACTGCCTCAAGATCCACGATGGGAAAACTATGTCCGTGTCTGGACGGATGGAAATATCAGTCTCTATTTTTTCAATAGCGTCTGGATTACGGTGGCGTCGGTGTTGTTGACAATTTTGTTAGCTAGTTTTGTTACCTTTGCGATAACGAGAATGTATTGGAAAGGAAGCAAGTTGGTATTAGGACTGTTTATGGTCGGTTTAATGGTGCCCATTCATTCCGCGCTAATACCGTTATTTTCGTTTTTCTTGAAACTGAACTTAATTGATCATCCATTGTCATTGGTATTATCGTATACAGCATTTAATTTACCATTAACAATTATGATTTTGTTAGGTTTTTATTATACATTACCGCGTGAGATTGAAGAAGCGGCAGTAGTGGACGGGTGCTCTGTTCATCGGATCTTTTTTCAGATTACCTTACCAATGACAACACCAGTGCTGGCCACAACGGCAATTATTAATATGATTTATAACTGGAATGAATTTGTGTTTGTTAATACTTTTATCAGCTCGGATGAATTTAAGACATTAACAGTAGGTATTCAGAACTTTATCGGTCAATACTTAACGGATTGGGGCGCAATCGGGGCGACATTAATGATCAGTATCATCCCGATCTTAATAGCTTTCCTTGTCTTAAGTAACCGAATTGTCGAAGGTATTGCGGCAGGATCAATAAAAGGATAAAGGAGTTATCAATATGCCAGAGAATCAGTTTTTTAATGCTCATCATTCACCAATTGGTGCTTTTTCCAGCTTTACCTTAGGCTTTCCTGGGGCTGGGGGTGGATTTGATTTAGAATTAGGTCGTTCTCCTAAAAAAAGCGTATATATCGGAGTTGAAAAGAAACAGGAAGCTGGGAAGTATCAGGCTTTGCCATTTTTCGATACTGGGGAAGATGAAAGTAAACGTTACGATGTCGAAAATATCGAGCATAACCCAATTACAGAACAGCTTGTTGAACCTTTTGCAAAAGAATCAGTAAAGCGCCAGTTCGCTTTAGGAACGGATCAGTGGACTGCAGGAGATTTAACGTTTACTATTTATTCACAAGCAGTGGGAGTACCTGATCCTGATCAAGCGAATGAAACGGAGATGAAACATACAATTGTCCCTTCCGTTATTGCGGAAATAACGATTGATAACCGAAATGGTGATCGCGATCGTCGAGCTTTTTTTGGCTATGAAGGCAGTGATGTGTACAGTGCAATGCGTCGTCTTAATGATACGATGGATGGAATTCAGGGCGTTGGCCAGGGAAGATTAACGGCGATTACGACGAAGGATCCTGATGTGCAGGCTGCACTGCAATTTAGTATTGAAAAGCTGCTGGTTACGGAACACGAAGAGAATTGGACATTCGGGCTAGGGCCGATCGGTGCACTGGTGATGGATGTTCCGGCGGGAGAAAAGAAAACGTATCAATTTGCTTTAAGCTTTTACCGAGGTGGAATGGTTACGACAGGACTCGATACAAGTTATTACTATACCAAGCATTTTGCAAATATTGAAGAAGTAGCGGCGTATACGTTAGATCATTTTGAGGAAATAAAGGAAAGAGCAATCAAGTCCAATCAGCTGGTGGAGGCTGACCATCTTTCAGAGGATCAGCGCTTTATGATGACGCATGCGATTCGCAGTTATTACGGCTCGACGCAAATGCTCGCGACGACAGATAATGATGTTTTTTGGAATGTGAATGAGGGCGAATACCGGATGATGAATACATTTGATTTAACGGTAGACCAGATGTTTTTTGAGTTGAAACAAAACCCTTGGACCGTAAAAAATGAGCTTCAATATTTCATTGAGCGCTTCAGCTACATCGATACCGTTCGTTTTCCAAGTGATGAAACCGAGTATCCTGGCGGTATCAGCTTTACCCATGATATGGGTGTAGCGAACGCCATTTCAAGACCACATTATTCGTCTTATGAAATGTATGGCTTGGATGACTGCTTTTCCCACATGACTCATGAACAGCTTGTTAATTTTATTTTAACTGCTTCGGTGTATGTGGAACAAACGGGCGATCAGGCGTGGCTTGCCGATAATATCGGTGTTTTAGAGCAGACGTTGCAAAGTATGGTAAATAGAGATCATCCTGAGCCAGCTAAACGAAATGGGGTAATGGGGCTTGATTCTTCCCGTGTAAAAGGTGGAGCAGAGATTACGACGTATGACAGTCTGGATGTTTCTTTAGGTCAGGCTCGCAACAATATTTATTTAGCAGGAAAAAACTGGGCTAGCTATCTTGCATTAGAAAAGATTTTTAAGGAGCAAGGGATGGAAGAGCTTGCCGCATTAGCAGGTGATCAGGCAGTTAGATGTGCGAATACAATTGTCGAAAATGTAACAGAGGACGGCTATGTCCCTGCCGTTATCGGAGAAGGAAACGATTCGAAAATTATTCCGGCAATTGAAGGATTAGTCTATCCGTATTTTACAAATAATAAGGATGCGTTGGATCCAGAAGGTCGTTTTGGTACCTACATCAACGTGCTAAAACAGCATTTGCAAACTGTTTTAACAGAAGGTGTCTGTCTATTTGAGGATGGCGGCTGGAAAATCTCTTCAACAAGCAATAATTCCTGGTTAAGTAAGATTTATTTAAATCAATTTATTACCCGTGAGATTTTAGGATTTCCATGGGGCGATCAAGGAGCAAAAGCGGATCAAGCTCATGTAAAATGGCTAACACATCCAATCTTATCGATCTGGAGCTGGAGCGATCAGATCCTCTCCGGCGAAATCATTGGTAGCAAATATTATCCACGTGGTGTTACAAGTATTATTTGGTTATATGAATGAGAAGACCGGCATTGATGCCGGTCTTTTTGCTTAACAAATCATAAGGTCATCATGTGAAAGAATACAAATCTTATACGATATGTGGAAGATTTGTATCCTAATCGTGAAAAGGAGCCAAAAGAGAAAGCAGAATGCGAAGGTTTGTATTGAAAGTGGGGAAAGGAGTCAAAAGGGAAAGCAGAATCTGAAGATTTGTATCGAATAGCAGAGGAAAAGATCCCAAAAGCTAGACAACACCTCAAAAAGTACAGTTAGCCAACGTTACTCCCCAAAAATATAGGGGTGGATTCACATTTATCTGTTACAATCGATAGTTCCCCGGATACACCAATGGATTAATCTTCATGATAAATCTTCGAAGAATAATAGACGTAAACAGCCAAACGCTTATTTATTTTTTTGCGTAAAAAAAAGCTAGTACCTCGTAATACAGGACTAGCTTTATTGTCATTTTGAACTATTTCATATGCTAAGAATTCACGCCGGCCAATCAAGTCTACAACTGCTCCTGTTTGGCTGCTACTTTCTTAAATGTATGGTAAGTCGTTCCCATAATGATATAAGCTGGTAAACTGGCGCCGAAGAAAAATAACGAACCTGGAATCAGCCACATCACATATAGCATACAGGCAGTACCAGCTAACATGGCAATATTATGTAATGGATGAATTAACATGATAAAAAAAGCATTTTTCCAAACATCGATAAATCGCACGTCATAATGGACAAATGTTGGTATAATATATATCAAAGTTAAAGAAACTGCTAACATAAACAAGTATAATGGTATCTTAATAATCCCTAACAATCCCTCCTGGTTGTATTGGATGAATTGGAAGTTAATAAAGAAGATAATAGCTAAAGCGTAAAAAATCAATCCGAACAAATTACTTTTCCAAAACTCAGCTTTATACGTTTCCCAGAATTGTGCGAAGACTGGTTGATCCGTGTTTCCCATTATCCATTGACGAATCAAGGTGAACATGGCAACTGTCGCTGGGAATAACCCGAAGATCCCCAATCCCAGAATCGTAAAAGCGATCCACAGCAAATTCACATAAGCAAATCGGGTTATCCATTCGGTTGCAGCAAATAAAGAATTTCGCATTATTTTTTTCTCCTAAATGTAGTTAATGTATTATCCATTTTACCACAATCGAGACAGTAGAAAAACATTGACGCTCAAGCGCTTACAATCGTAATATGAGTAAAACATGTATAAGCTTATGAATAAGGCGTAGGCGTATCTACTTAACGACCATAAATCGTTAAACTATATGAGAGAATTCTCCTCCATATAGCATGTAAAACAAGGAGAGGAGCCCAAAATATGAGCAGACAATTATTGAGGAAAGTAGCACTCGGTGAAGAAAAAGCAGATCTAGTCATACAAAATGGGACGTTAGTTAACGTGATGACAAGAGAATTACAGCCTGGTATTGACGTGGCGATAAAATCAGACAGAATCGCATTTATCGGGAAAGCTGATCATGTTATTGGTAAGGAGACAACAGTTATAGATGCAAGTGGAAAATACATCTCCCCGGGGCTTATGGATGGTCACATGCATGTGGAAAGTACAATGCTGTCTGTTACAGAGTTTGCCAAAGCAGCACTCAGAAAAGGAACGACAGCTGTGTTCATGGATCCGCATGAAATTGCCAATGTCCTTGGAGCAGAAGGGGTAAGGTTGATGCATGAAGAAGGAAGACAACTGCCTTTAAAGGTTTATACAACGTTTCCTTCCTGTGTCCCAGCTACCAATGATTTAGAAGATGCCGGGGCAACGCTTGACGAAAAAGATATTGAAAAAGGTCTGACATGGGACGGTGTCGTAGGTCTTGGAGAAGTCATGAATTTTCCTGGTGTCGTGTATGACGATCCCAAAATGATCAAAGAAATAGAAGCGACAATAGCAGCTAACAAGACGGTTACAGGTCATTTTCCTGATGGGACGAATGGTATGCTTCAGGCATATATCGCTTCAGGTGTAGACTCATGTCATGAAACCGTCGCAAGGGAGCAGGCTCTGGAGAAAGCACGACTGGGTATGCATATTATGATCCGTGAAGGGTCTGCATGGCATGATGTGAAAGAAGTAATCAAGATCGTTACAGAAGACGGAATTGATCCGACGAATGTGACGTTAGTGACGGATGATGTCTATCCCCAAACGTTAGTCGAAAAAGGGCAATTGAATCATGTTGTTCGCCGTGCGATAGAAGAAGGAACAGATCCGGTTCTGGCTATTCAGATGGCAACGATCAATGTCGCTCGATATTTTCAGATGGATAAGCAAATGGGAAGTATTACGCCTGGTAAAAAAGCGGATCTTATTATTCTGGAGGACCTCCAGGCAATGGACGCCACTACAGTAATTACAGATGGAGAAATCGTTGTGGCAAATGATCAAATCGTTAAAGAAATTCCGGTGTATACCTATCCCGACAAAGCGAAAAACACGGTCAAATTAGCGCGCTCCTTATATCCTTCCGACTTTGCTTACGTGACGGATACGGAAGCAAAGCAAGTGATGATTAACGGAATTCTTGCCATCGAAAACAGTGCCAGAACGGAACGCATGGAAGCAAGTTTACAAGTAGAGGATCATGTTATTCAAATGGATTTGGAACAGGATATCATTCAGCTCGCCTGTATCGATCGCCATCATGGAACTGGTCAGATTTCATTGGCATTTGCTAAAGGCTTCGGTTTGCAATCAGGTGCTGTTGCTTCCACTGTTGCACATGACAGTCATAACTTGCTCGTCATGGGTGTTGATCGTGAGGATATGGCAATTGCGGCCAATAAATTAGCGGAATCCGGTGGTGGAATGATTGTTGTTAAAGATGGAAAGGTGTTAGCACATGTTCCCATGCCGATTGCCGGTTTAATGTCGGACAAGCCGCTTGAGACGGTGGTCAAGCAGGTGAAACAAATGGAGGCAGCATGGCAAGAGTTAGGTTGCAGCATTCATGCGCCATTTATGACTTTCTCACTGATTGCTTTGCCAGTTATACCAGAAATTCGTATTTCAAATCGAGGTTTGGTAGATGTTACGAAATTCGAATTAATCGATGTCATTCAACAAAAAAATACGTTCGTAAAATAATCAACAAAAAAACCATCGGCTTCCTCAAAATGCCGATGGTTTTCCTTATAAAAATTAACCTTTTACAGAACCCATCATACCAGCAACGAAATGTCTTTGCATCAAGAAGAATACAAGTGCTGTTGGAAGGGTTGCGATAACGATCGCAGTCATAATCACACCGTAATCTGGTGTATAACCAGCTCCAAGGTTCGAGATTAATAACGGAATCGTTTGCTTTTCTGGCGATTGTAATACAACTAATGGCCATAGATAGTTATTCCAGCTATTCATAAAAGCGATAATCGCAGCGGCTGCATATGTTGTTTTCATCGTCGGAAGATAGATACGGAAGAAAATTCCGATCTCACTAAGGCCATCAATTCTGCCAGCTTCCACTAAATCCCTCGCAAACATCTTCGTGTTTTGACGGAAGAAGAAGATGAAAAACGCTGTAATAATCGTTGGCAATAAGGCAGCTGCTAATGTATCAAGACCGATTAACGGTGCATCAGCAGACACCTGACCAAATAAGCGGTACAGTGGAATCATGATTGCAGCAAATGGAATCATCATCGACAGAATCAAAACGCTGAAGACGATATCTTTTCCTTTTGAGCGATAAATCTCAAAACCATAACCAGCCATGGAACCGATTAAAAGGGTTAGGAATGTGGTAATAACCGCAATGATAAGGGAATTCCATATGGCTGTACCGATTTGCGTCTGATCTAATAAATTCTGTAAATTCTCAACAAATGCTGTACCAGGCAATAAACGCCCTTGTGTGACATCAACAGATTTGTTCGTCATACTCACGAGCATCCATAAAAATGGAAAAATCGAAACAAACGCGGCTACACTAAGAAATAAATAGATGAAAAATCGTTTTAGTTTTTTCAATCTCGATCACCTGCCACTTTAAATTGAATAAAGGATAGAATTACAACTAGGATCAAGATGACATAAGAAACAGTTGCTGCATATCCAAAGTCTGGCGTATATTCAAACGATAAGTTATAAATATACATAGAAATTGTCATTGTTGCGTTACCAGGACCACCACTCGTAATGTTCATTACTTCATCAAATAGTTGTAACGTACCGATCGTAGATACGATAGAAGTAAATAAGATGATCGGTTTAAGCATTGGTATCGTAATTTGGAAAAATTGTTGCACTGATGAAGCACCATCAATTTTTGCCGCTTCATAGATTGATTTATCCACGTTTTGCAGTGCGGATAGATAGAAAATCATATTGTATCCTGTCCATCTCCATGTAATCGCAATAATAATCGTGATTTTAGCCCAGAATGGATCTGAAAGCCATGCAATTGGGCTGGAGATGAGGTTCATCCCCATCAAAAAGTCATTCACTAACCCGTTATTCGCAAATAAATATTTGAATATAACAGCGTATGCTACTAGTGATGTAACTGCCGGTAAGAAAATAGCTGTACGGAAAAAGCCTTTAAATTTCAATGTAGGATCATTTAATAACACGGAAAAAATCAGTGCTAATACAATCATTACAGGTACTTGAATTAACAAATAAAGAACGGTATTCGTTAAAGCTGTAATAAAGGTCGGGTCATTAAATAATCTTACATAGTTGTCAAAACCGACAAATTCTAGATTAGCACCCATACCTGATTGTAAGGATAGCAGGAATGCTTGAATCATTGGGTAAAAATAAAAGAGACTGATACCTATTACAGATAAGAGGATAAAAATCCAGCCAATATAATTCTTTTTTAATCGGTGCATCAGTGAAGTTTGCGGTTGCTTTGATACAGTATTGGAAGATTGATTCACGTTTGTTCCCCCTCCTCATTCATGAGTTTTCTTTGATTCAATAGATTGTGTTCATATACCCTTTTAAGGGGAGCCCGCTACCTCGTGGGGCTCTCCCTTAAGGGCTTTATTTATTTTTTGATGGATCAGTTAAGAATTTGTACGTTGCTAACCAGCGCTCTGCGCTTTTCATGTGTCTAGCTCCGAGCGTCAGCAACTAGGCGACTTCACGAATCGCCCTCCGATAAGTCATCATCAGCTCCTTCGTCGCTGTGATTCCTTTATCGCCTGCGCTTCAGTCCAGACCATACGTTGCTACCCAACGCTCTGCGCTTTTCTTACTTAAATTGGTTTTCTGCTTGTGCTTGTGCGTCAGCTAGTACGTCTTCTAGAGATTTACCATTCAAGTATTGTTGGATTTCTGCTGCTAGAATGTCTTCGATTCCGTAAGTGTTCATGCCGTAATCAACTTGTGGAATTTCTTCCATCCATTGCGAGAAGTCATATACTACTTGCTGGTTGTTAAAGAATTCGTTTTCGAACTGGTAAGCATCACCTTCAGATGCAGGAGTGTATGTTCCAAGTGCGCCTACATCTTCTACAAGGCTTTGGTAGAAGTCAGTGTTAGATCCGAATGTTTTGCCTAAAAATTCTGCTGCTGCTTCTTTACCGTCAATGTTTAAGACATACCATGAGCTACCACCTTGGTTGGATGCATTTTTTGCACCTTCCATGTCTAAACGTGGTGTTGGAGCAACTCTCCATTTACCTGATTGAGACTCTTCTGCTTCGACACTAGCAGCGATCCAGTTACCAGCAGGAACAGATGCTACGTCACCACTGTTGAATGCGGCTAAGTATTGGCTCCAATCAGATACTAATTGTACAAGATCATTTGACATTAGTTCTTTGTAGTGAGTTAATGCTAATTTTAATGGCTCGTTATCTAATAAATTGATTTCGCCATCTTCATTTGTGTACCAAGTACCTGTTGTTTGCATCATGACACGTAAAATACCTAAATCATTTGGATCAAGTGCCAGCATAGGGTGACCTGTTTTTTCTTTTACATTTTTTGCAATTTCAACGAATTTAGCCCATGTAATATTTGTTAAATCATCTTGTGTGTAACCAGCTTCCTCAAGGTAATCTGTACGATAGAAGAAACCTGTAGCACCAGTATCGAATGGAAGTCCGTACTGTTTACCATCTAGACTGGTTGGTGCAATTTTATAGGAAGCGAAATCTTCTGTATTGAAATAATCTCCGATTGGATAGAATGCATCCGGATAAGATTGTAAAAAGCTTTGTGCACGTTGATCTTCGATTAATACAATGTTTGGCATACCTTTCATCGTACCAGAGCTAAGACCAGTGTTAAGTTTTTGAACGATATCATCTTGTGCATTTTCAATAATTTCTAATTCAAAACCTTCAGCGTCATAATTTTCTTTCGCAAGTTCAAGTGCTGCAATATTAAAGTTAGGATCCCATGCCCATGCAGTCAGTTGAGAAGTACCTGAAGCATCGTCTCCACCTTCTGAATCTCCCTCAGATGAATCATCTCCACCAGAACATGCTGCTAAAACAGTAGCTGTTAGAAGCGCTATCATTAGCAGCCAAAATTTGTTTGTGATACGTTTACTCATTGCTAAAAACCCCCTATATATTTTTTTATAAGTTTCGTTGAAATCGTTTTCAACGATGTAACATGATTGTAACAAAAAAATACTAAAGTCATCTTGGATGATCTTTAGTAATAAATAAGACTATTTTTAGAATGGACAAATCCATAAAATGCTATTCGTAGATTTTTTGGAAAAAGGTATTTTTTTTAGATAATGAGTTTACCATATTGAATTACCGATAAATAAGCAATGAAGAGGGAGCCATCACCTGCACTGATGGTAATCTCCAGTTATTCCGGGTGCTCGTGAACAGGAAGAACAATAATCACTTTCGTCCCTTTGGCAAGCTCGCTTTCAATTTCGACACCATATTCTTTCCCATACAGTAATTGAATACGCTCGTGTACATTCTTTACACCAATCCCGCTGAACAATTGTCGTTTTCGCTTCGTTTTTACCGTTTTGTTATCGATCTGATCGGAGACCATTCCATCTCCATTATCGACAATCTCACATACTAACTGATTATCACGACGTGCAATCAATATTTGAATAAAGCCGTTTTTCTTTTTGGTAAATGCATGGAAGAATGCATTTTCTATAAATGGTTGTAATACAAGCTTAGGCAAGTACAGATCCAGGCAATCTGGAGAAATTAAATAATTAACTTTAATCCGATCGCCATAACGGGCTTGATTAATTTGTACATAGTTCTTTAAATTTTCCAGTTCTTGTTCGACACTTACTGTTTCGTCAACATTACTTAATGAATTTTGAATAAGTGCAATAAACGAATCCATCGTATTCTCAGCTGTTTCTTGTTTTTCTTGTTTGATCATAAATTTGATCGATGCTAACGTGTTATAAATGAAATGTGGATTGATTTGATGCTGTAATGCTTCTAATTCAGCTTTTCTCTGTTTTTCCTGAGTATTCATAAGTAATTGCACATAATCCTGTAATTCATTTAACATATAATTAAATGCTTCGGCTATCTTTTGAGTTTCATAGCCACCTGTTACTTTTAACGGTTTATTGAACTGGTACCTTCCCATGTCTGAAATTTGATTCACCAATTGACTGATCGAGACAGTCATTCTTCGCAAAATCAAGAACGCGACCAGTACGGCAATGCCAACGATAGCCACACTAATTAAGATAATATCGCTGGTATCAATCACATTATCAGCCACCACTTTCTGATCAATCAAGTTCACCAGATAAACATCAAGACTTGGAAGATATTGTGAAAGAATCGTATATTCATGTTCGAACACGTTCACTTGGCGATATTCCAAATTCTCATCTTCAAAGCTTTTTGCATAGTTTAGCAATTTCTCTGACGTGTCACCAATACGTTCTTTTAAATTACTAGAAATAATTTTTCCACCGGGAGTAATTAACATAACATTGTTGCCGGCACTCGTATAACTTTCGTAGAACTCCCTCAGATCACGCTCTGTTAATGAAAAAAACAAATAACCATAAATATAGTCCGATTGTAAACGTAATGCTTTTGAGGCAACGATCATAGGGACACCATTCGTGACTTCAGAGTTCTCAAACTGGTAGACAATATCATTCGAGCTTTCCTGGACGCGCTTAATTAAATCAGAGTTAGCCAGCTTGTTTCCATTTACCGGCCATTTAATATAATTCATATTAAAGATTTGACGATTATTACTCATAATGATCATGTTGGCATCATTAGGGTCTACCTCCGCATAGATTCTGTCCATTTCATATTTCATTTCATAATAAAAATTAGACACATCGACGGTGGTAGGGTGACTTTCTAACAATGCCTGTTTCATCACACCATTTGTTTCTACTTCCAATGAGGCAGAGACAGTAGATTCCGTGAAATTGTCAATTCTTTCGGTAATCTGATTCATGATTTTTGAATTGGTAATACTGAACGTATCCATAAATAAGTTACTCGACATCTGGATACTGCTGTACGTGATCGATAAGGAGACAGCTAGAATGCTGATTACCATGACGAGAAAGATTTTGATAAACAAATTATTTGCCTGAATGACTTTTAGAAATCTTTTCATTAGTACTTCCTCAATTCATTGTCTTATTATCCCGCCGAAATGTGCTTGGAGATACGGATGCTACTTTTTTAAATACTTTGGTAAAGTAACTAGGATCTGAATAGCCTACTTCTTCACTGATAGCAGATATGGACAGATCGGTAGTTTGCAATAACTTCATTGCATTCTTGATGCGTACATGATTTAAGTATTCGCTAAATCCTTCCTGATGATGTTTACTGAAGTAACTGGATAAATAAGAAGGATTAAAATGAAAATGATCAGCCAATGTCTTTAAAGTTAAATGTTGTTCATAATGATCATCGATGTAATCAAGCAGCAGTTGAATATTAGATGTTGTTTCGATATTAGAAGGTAACACTAAGTTTTCTACTTTGGCAATAAATGCGTCAAATACGGCGATCGCTTCACGAATATGAAAAGCATCATTAATGTCGGAGAAGTAGCTGTATTTTTCTGCTTCCAATTCTTTTATGGAATAATTCATGTTACCAAGCAGCACGATGATATTAAAGATAATATTCTCTAACCAGGATTTGAATTCAAAGGCATCTCGATCATACTGATGAGAGAGAATCCCAATATGCTCATTTAAGTAGATAAAAGCTTCCTGGAACTGTTTGCGTTTGATAAGGTAAATCAGATGATTCAAGTCAAAATCTGGTTGTGTATCATCCTGTGCAGGTAACTGATCATAGGCAAGCAATTTTCGGTCTGCTAAATAAAAATGATATTGCTGCAGCTTCTTCTGATTTGTTTCATATATTTCTTTTAATTGATCAATAGAGTCAAAAGGTTGTCCAATAATCCACTTTACAGATGATGAAGCAGCTGCCTTATGACAATTCTCAACGGCCGTTCTAACATGCTGTAAGTCATCCGTAACAAAATTCGTAACAAAAAGAATACCTTCGTCTTGTACAGGAATATCTATATGGATGACATCTTTTAGCTCTTTTTTAAAGAGAGTAGTCATCTGTTGCTTTGACAGGCTTGGTGGATGTTTTTTACTCCAAAGCGCTTCCACCAATACAAAGGTATCGTATGGAAATTGTTCTTGGATAGTGTTCATATCCCGATGTGAATGATAGCCTTCAATCATTTTTTTTAATATGCAGTGAACAGATGAATTGCTCGTTTGGATGGTCGGTGACTTCTGTTGTCTCACCGTGACACGATTGAGAGTTTTAATTAATTCTGTCGTGTTTAATTTCGGCTTTAATATATAATCCGCAACGCCGTTCTGGAAGGTTTGCCGTACATAATCAAAATCTTCAAAACTGCTTAAGACAATGATTTCTGTATCGGGATAGTTTTCTTTGACTTTTTTCACTAATTCAATTCCGTCCATACCTGGCATGACAATATCTGTGATCATAATCTGCGGCTGATAGGTTTCAAGTAGTTCTAAAGCTTCTTCACCATTCGATGCCTCGCCAATTATTTTGTAGCCTTCCTGTTCCCATTCTATATAGTTAATAATGCCTTGTCGGATCAGCATTTCATCATCTACGATTAAAACTTTATAAAATTCTTTCATTAATTGATTTGTCCTCCTTATTAAGGAAATCCTGCTTCTATTTTATCACGGCGCTAACCGTCCGTAATACCCCCACCTCAAGATGCGAGAGATAAATAAGAAGCTAAGTGGGGGATAAACGGACGATAACTTCCTGATAAGTTTCGCTAGCAATCAGTGGGGTCAAAAACCCTCACTGATTGAAGTCTCACTTTATCATATCAAATCATGCAGCAGTGTACGATGATAAATATTGGAAGTGTTTTCAACAGGAAGCGGATTATTTTTGTTTTAACAGAAGGCCTATGTATAATAGAAAGTGAAAGCGCAGTCACGTACTGGATTCATCAAAATGAATGAAATGGAGAGGGATTATGAAATATCGTCAATTTGGAAAAACAGATATGAAAATCAGTGAATTGAGTTTTGGTACTTGGGCGATAGGAGGTGCTTGGGGACAAACGAATGATACAGAAGCCCTCAATGGGTTAGCGCGAGCGATGGATGCAGGCGTTAATTTCTTTGATACGGCAGATGTTTATGGAGATGGACACAGTGAGGAACTGTTGGCAAAAGCAACGAAAGGTAAAGAGGATCAAATTCACATTGCTACGAAATTTTGTCGTGCTGGAGATATTCATGATCCGGCCAATTATTCCGAAGCCGCCGTCACAAATTATGTAGAGAATAGTCTAAGAAGGTTGGAACGTGAACAACTGGATCTTATTCAAATCCATTGTCCACCAATCGAGATAATTCGAGATGGTGCCGTATTTGACGTATTGGATTCATTGAAGAAGCAGGGGAAAATACGCCATTACGGTGTCAGTGTGGAGACGGTGGAGGAAGGATTATTAGCAATGGAAAACCCTAACGTCGATGCGCTGCAGGTCATTTTCAACATCTTCCGGCAAAAGCCTGTTACGGAACTGTTCCCGGTAGCCAAGCAAAAGAATGTCGGAATTTTAGCAAGGGTTCCATTGGCAAGCGGACTTTTAACAGGTAAATTCTCGTCTGGTCATCAATTTGAAGAAGACGACCATCGAAAATTTAATCAAAATGGAGAAGCCTTTAATGTCGGTGAAACTTTTGCCGGACTACCATTTGATAAAGGAGTGGAATTGAGTAATCAGCTGGATTGGATCAAAGATGGCCGAGGTAATATGACAAGAGCTGCACTGAAGTGGATCTTAAGTCATGACGCTGTTTCCTCAGTTATTCCAGGATTTAAAACGGTCAAGCAAGTCGAGGATAGTCTGGCGACGATGGAAGTGCCTGATTTCACAGAAACTGAGCTTAAAAGATTACAAAACTTTTATAAAAATGACGTGCATGATCATATTAGAGGTCCCTATTAATACAATGAGGTATGGAAACTTTCCATACCTTTTATTTTTTGCGTTAGGAATTATAAAATTTTTGCAATGAAAAAGCTCGACGTAGTGAAAATGTAAAGTGTACCAAGTATAAGAAAAAAGCGGGGGACGGATATGGCGGAGATGGCATCGGTGATTTTGTTAAGTATGGTTGTGGTTATTCTAATCATTCCAGGCTTGTTAATGCTATATGCCTTTTTAACTGACCGAAATCAGAAAAGGCATGCTGTACTTAAGAATTACCCGTTGATTGGCAGGGTTCGTTATTTCTTGGAAAGTATCGGTCCTGAATTGAGACAGTATTTATTCACAGAGGATAATACCGGAAAACCTTTCTCGAGAAAAGATTATCAAGATGTTGTCTTGCCGGCAAAGTATAAGAGACGACTAGAGGGATTTGGCTCCAAACGGGATTTTGACCAACAAGGGTATTATATAAGAAATACGCTGTTTCCGAAGTTAAAAGAAGAGCTGTCAATCCAGCATTCACCACTTATCGATACAAAAATTTATCACGTTGACAAAGAAAACCTTTTTTCGCGCAAAGAACATCGTCAATCGAAGCAAGTATCCCCTTATTTATTAAAGGAAGAACATGAGGTCGTCATTGGTCCTAACGTCAAACACCCTTTTCGTTTGCGAGGACTGATTGGCATGTCTGGGATGAGTTACGGTGCACTCGGGGATCGGGCTATCAGTGCTTTATCCATTGGCTTAGGTCGTGCAGGTGGTACGTGGATGAATACAGGAGAAGGCGGCTTGTCTGCCTATCATTTCAAAGGGAATGTCGATATCATCATGCAGATAGGTCCCGGCTTATATGGTGTGCGTACCAGTGACGGAAAGATGTCATGGGAACAGTTAAAACAAAAAGCAGCGATCACACAAATCAAAGCATTTGAAATAAAGCTAGCACAAGGTGCCAAAACAAGAGGCGGTCATTTGGAAGCAGAGAAAGTAACAGAAGAAATTGCGCGTAATCGAGGGATTGAACCATTTAAGGCCAACGACAGTCCAAACCGTTTTCATCAGTTTGATAATGTCTACGGTTTATTAGATTTTGTGGAAGAGGTCAGATCGGTGTCCGAAAAACCGGTCGGAATTAAAATCGTCGTTGGACAGGAAGAGGAGATTCATCAGTTAGCAGAGGTGATGAAAACATCTGGAAAGATTCCCGATTTTATTTCAGTTGATGGCGGGGAAGGTGGAACCGGTGCTACTTTTCAAGAGCTGACAGATAGTGTCGGATTACCGATAAAATCAGCGATTCCGATCTTGCACCAGGCATTAATCAAAGCTGGTGTACGTGACCAGGTGAAGATTATTGCCTCAGGTAAATTATTTACACCTGACCGGATGGCCTTAGCGTTAGCACTTGGTGCCGACTTAGTGCAGGCGGCTCGTGCTTTTATGATTACAACTGGCTGTATCATGGCTCAAGTCTGCCATACCAATCATTGCCCTGTAGGTGTAGCGACTACTGATCCAAAATTGCAACGGGGCTTAGATATCGAGGAAAAATCATATCGTGTCACTAATTATGTACTATCGATTAGAGAAGGTCTATATAACATTGCATCAGCAGCGGGAGTGGAATCTCCATCCCAGTTAAATGAACGGCATATCGCATTTAAAGATCTTTATCATGTTGTCCACAAGAATCATTTAATGACACACAAATAATGTGGTATACTTAGTAAAGTATATTAAGAAAGTTGGGGAACATGATGCTGCGCGGAAGCTTTCAATGGATGAAATCATTAAATAAATCAATTATTCTTAATAAAATTCGTACCTCTGGCTCTATTTCACGTGCTCAAATTGCTAAGGAAACGCAATTAACACCACCAACAGTAGGAACGATTGTCAAAGAATTATTAGAGCAAGGTTTAATCAAAGAAAGCCAGCTTGGTGCTTCGCAAGGCGGCCGAAAGCCTACCATGCTGGTGTTGAATACAACCGGATTCTATATTATTGGCATTGATGTCGGACCGGAGGATATTCAATTTGTTATCTCTGATTTGTCAGGGGATATCATCGATGAGCAGGAGCATCCTTTAACCACAGGGATTCAAAAACAGGCCTTTTTGCAAATGCTGGTGGAGGTAGTCACGCAATTAACCCAAAAGCACGATTCCTTACAATTTATTGGTATAGGTGTTGCCATGCATGGGGTGGTCGACGCGGATCAGGGGATATCCATATTTGCGCCTAACCTCAACCTCCGTGATGTAGCAATCAAACAACACCTTGAAGCACATTTTGACATGGATGTGAAGGTAGAGAATGACGCCAAAGCATTAGCATTAGGAGAAGCGTGGTTTGAGAATAAAACGACGCACAGAAGCATGATTGCGGTCAATGTTGGTCGAGGGATTGGTGCTGGTATTGTCATCGATGGCAAATTATTTAGCGGTGAACATGGGATAGCTGGTGAAATTGGCCATATGACGATCGATTTAAAAGGTAAGCGATGCACATGTGGTAATGATGGCTGTTTGCAAACCGTTGCTTCCGGTCCTGCTATAGGAGAGCGAGCTATGGAACTGCTGGCAGAAGGTAATCCATCACTTCTAGAAAAACATTCTAAAATGATCACAGCGGAAATGGTTCACCAGGCGGCAGTCGATGAGGATCAGCTGGCAAAGAATATTTTAGAAGAAGCAGGGAATTATTTAGGAATTGCGCTCACAAACCTGATTCATGTCTGTAATCCGAGTTCGATTATTATCGGAGGTGGCGTGGCACAAGCGGGTGAATTTATTTTAGCCCCCATCGTCGAAACCATCCAGACAAGAACCATTTCCGACCAAGCACAACAAACACCAGTATCCCTTTCTAACCTGGGGCAATACGGCTCCGCCTTAGGTGCAGTTGCTTTGATTTTAAGTGAATTATTTGAACCGAATATGAATTGAATAGATGAAGAGGAAGCGGCTAAATACATCGGATGTGTTTAGTCGTATTTTTGTTGCTAAAAGCATTTAGGTGAATGAAGGAAATGTATTGTTATGGAGTTTAAATAAAAGAATGGTCTAATAATGCGGATTTTGTTAACTAGCTTAGATGTTCATTTTGAAATGATTCATGTGCTACATCGCTCCGGCCAACCATTTTGTGTCCTGCGGGGCACAGCTGAAGCTAACTGCTCAATGTTAAAAAGAATTTGGCTCCTCTTCCATTTTTCAATTATAATAGAGAAAGTAGTTCTATCAGATTACAAGAAGAAAGGGGATAGCTGATGGATGAGAAAAAACGATTTACTTTTTCTGTATCCGAGAATCCATTGCCCTTGTATATAGAAAGTATCGGGTATAATCCCTATGAATTAGATTTTCATCGACCTGAGGGATACCCATACTATCATTGGCTCCAAACAGTGGATGGAGAAGGGACTATTGAATTAGCAAATCAGACTTTTTCTCTGCCAAAGGGAAAAGGAATTCTATTGACACCTTACACACCACATAGTTACTATTCCAATCATGATGCAAAAACACATTGGAAAACGTATTATATAACATTTACTGGAGCGGCGATTGACGCGATCTTGAATGCGTTAGACATGAACTTTTCCGCTTTGTATGAAGAAACGGAAGATATTTCGTTTCATCAGAATATGGAAAAAATGATAATCAAACTCGAAAATGATCAGGATCCGCATCATTTGTCACATGAAATTTCCGCTGATTTATATCAATTTATCATGCATTTGAAGAAATACGGAAAAATGAATGACCGGTTATCCGTATTACAATCCTTTGAAAAAATTAAAGTGATTGTAGAATGGTTGGAGCAAGTCTATCCACAAGATATTGGCTTGTATGAAATATCAGAAAAAGCGGAAGTAAGCTCTCAGCATCTAAACAAAATGTTTCATGATACGTTTGGCATTAGTCCATACTCTTTCCTTGTTCAATTACGTATCCGAGAAGCGAAACGAATTATGATTACAGACAGGGAGTTATCGTTAAAGGAAATTGCTAAAAAAGTTGGATTTAATGGGGTCAGCCATTTTGTTTCAACCTTTAAAAAAAGAGAAGGGATAACGCCTAGCACGTATCGAAGCCTGCATCAATAATGATGCGGGTTTTGTTTTTTGAAAGTAAGTTAGAAGAATTTGATATATACCTAAAAATGTAATCGCTTTATAATAATGAGTGTAGAGATAATAAATTAATTTTATTAAGGAGGTCATGAAGTTGGCGAGAAGCAAAACTTTGTGGGGATTATTAGTAATGGTAGCATTTATTCTATTGCTTGCAGCATGTGCACCTGAACGTGAAGGGGCAGAAGAAGCAACTAACGAGAACGAAGGAACGACTGAAGAGGGACAAGATACAACAGAAACAGATAAGCCTGAAGAATTAGTAGTTTGGGTAAATGATGAGGATATTGCAGAAGATGTTGCAACTCAAATGTTTGATAAATATACAGAAGAAACAGGGATTAACGTTCGCGTTGAACGTGTAGCACTTCCGGATCAAGTGCAGGAATTAGCACTTGCTGGACCAACTGGTGATGGACCAGACTTATTCTTCCAACCGCAAGATAGCTTAGGAGATATCGTTGCACAAGGGCTTGCTCTTCCGATTGAATATACAGAAGAAGAGAAAGCAGCATTTACAGACGTTGCGATGGATGCCTTTACTTATGAAGGGGACATTTATGGCGCACCAGTCGCAATTGAAACATATTTTACTTACTATAATAAAAGCTTAATTGATACTGCTCCAGAAACAATCGATGATGTCCTGGCAATGTCGAAAGAATTAACAAATGCAAGTAATGATGAGTATGGATTTTTAGTATCACCAGAATTCTATTATCTATATTCTTTCATGAACGCATACGGCGGATATGTATTTGGTGAAGAAAATGGAGTCTATGATCCAACTGATATTGGTTTGGATAATGAAGGATCAATTGAAGGTTTACAAAAATATAAAGATTTTATCGATGAAGGTTTACTACCGAAAACATTAACAGTAGATGTTTTAGATGGTTTATTTAAAGAAGGTAAGGTAGGTATGGTTGTAAGTGGTCCATGGAATATGCCTATTTATAAAGAAGCGCTTGGAGATGACTTAGCAACAGCGCCACTTCCAAAAATGAATGGCGAAGTTGCTCCATCATTTGTTGGTGTTAAATCGTGGCTAGTATCTTACTTTAGTGAGCACCCAGAATGGGCAACAGATCTTGCTAAGTTTATGACGAATGACGAAAATTCTCAGCTTTACTATGATGTGACAGGTGAATTACCGCCAAAACCTGAAATTTTAGATGCAGTGGATGATCCAATTTATGCAGGATATACGGAGCAAGTACCACATGGTGCATTGATGCCAAATATCCCAGAAATGTCACCAGTATGGGATATGGACGTAGCGATTGAATTGATTAACAACGGATCTGATGTAGAAAGCGCAGTAAAAGATACTGTTCAGTCAATTAAGGATAACATCGATACGATGGGGACTAATTAATATAGGATAAGGGGTTGTCTTAATGGCAGCTCCTCCATTTTGGATTTTACAGAATAAAGAGGTGGTACAGATGGCAAGTGGGATAAATATAAACAGACAGCCTTCTGATTTTCAAAGAAAATTAAACCCGAATGTTGCTATGGTTCTTTCCATATTACTTGCAGGACTTGGACAATTGTATAACAGACGCTATGTGAAGGGAATTTCTTTTATCATATTGGAAATTGCCTTTATTTTAGCGACTTTCGACTTTCTCTGGTTAGGACTATGGGGAATTATCACGCTGGGAACAATACCTGGTGTAGACCATTCCATTTATTTATTGGTTTATGGTATTGTTGCTTTGCTCCTACTGGCAATAGCAGGGACGTTCTATGTTTTGAACGTAATTGATGCGCGAAAACAAGCGATCCAAATTAACAATGGCTGGGTTTCACCTGGAATCAAACAATCATTAAAAAATTTGTATGATAAAGCATTTCCTTACATTATGACGCTTCCGGGAGTTATCTTGTTAATTTTTACAGTGGTCTTTCCACTATTATTTGCGATTGCGTTAGCATTTACAAATTATGACTTATATAACTCACCACCACGAAATCTAGTAGAGTGGATTGGATTTGGTAATTTCACAGATTTAGTGACGGTTGATCTCTGGAAGAATACCTTTACCAGCGTATTTGTATGGACGATTATCTGGACATTAGTGGCGACATCGTTCCAAATAGTAGTCGGACTGATTCTGGCAGTGCTTGTAAATGATAAGCGTGTCCAATTCAAAAAAACGATCCGTACGATTCTGATTTTACCTTGGGCCGTTCCAGGTTTTGTGTCTATTTTAATCTTTGCGGCTATGTTCAACGATGAGTTTGGTGCTATTAATAAAGATATTATAATTCCATTGATAGGTGGAGATGGTTTACCTTGGTTAACTGATCCATTTTATACGAAAATCGTCTTAATCATGATTCAGACATGGTTAGGTTATCCATTTGTATTCGCGCTATTTTCAGGGGTACTGCAGAGTATATCTTCTGAATGGTATGAGGCTGCTGAAGTGGACGGTGCGACCCGTTGGCAAAAATTCAGAAATATTACCCTGCCACACGTTTTGTTTGCAACAGCACCATTATTAATCATTCAATACACAACAAACTTTAATAACTTTAATATTATTTATCTATTTAATGAAGGTGGACCAGCCGTACAAGGTCAAAATGCCGGAGGAACGGATATCTTAATCTCTTGGGTTTATAAACTGACATTTGAAACGAATAACTACAGTATGGCGGCTGCTATTTCGTTAATTATTGGTTTAATGGTTTCTATTTTTGCTATTTTCCAATTTAGACGTACTAGTTCATTTAAAGAGGAGGGGAATATATAATGAGTCCTAAATTAAAATCAAACTTGGAGCTTGTCGGCATATATGGCATCTTTGCATTTATGGCAGTGATCATTATATATCCGATTATCTGGGCAGTAGGTATGTCACTTAATCCAGGAAACAGTCTCTATTCTGCGACCATTATTCCGGAGGATTGGTCACTTGAGCATTATAAATGGTTGTTCACTGATCCAAAGAGTGATTATCTGACATGGTACAAAAACAGTATGATCGTATCGGGGTGTGCTGCGTTATTTTCTGTGATTATCACATCCTTTGTCGCTTATTCATTTTCTAGATATCAATTTATCGGGAAAAAATCAGGTCTCTATACGTTTTTGATCCTGCAAATGTTCCCGGTAATGATGGCGATGGTTGCATTATATATTTTCTTGCATTTAATTGGGCTGCTAGATACACTTACCGGTTTAATCCTGATATATATCGGTGGTCAAATTCCATTTAATGCATGGTTAGTGAAAGGTTATTTAGACACGATTCCAAAAGGTCTTGATGAAGCTGCCAGAATTGATGGTGCGGGACATTTTACGGTGTTTATTCGTATTATTATGCCACTGGCAAAACCGATTCTTGCAGTGGTTGCGTTATTCAATTTCATGACACCATTATTTGATTTTATCTTGCCTTCGATTATTTTAAGAAGTCCAGAAAACTATACAATTGCCTTAGGTTTGTTTAACTTTATCAATGATCAGTTTTCCAATAATTTCACACGATTTTCCGCTGGTGCGATATTGATTGCGATACCTGTTGCGATTATTTATCTGTTTTTACAGCGCTTCTTAATTTCCGGTTTGACTGCAGGAGGAACAAAAGGATAAGGAAGATTTGGAGGAGTAATGCATGACAAATAAAGAGTTTATTAAGGGTGTCGATCTCTCATTTGTAGATGAGGTGGAAACTGAAGGTGGACAGTATTATATAGACGGGCAGCCAGCGGATGTTTATCAAATATTAGATGAAGCTGGTGTCAACGCTGTACGCCTTCGGTTATGGCATACACCCTCTGGGGGATATACGAATTTAGATAGAACGATTGAAATGGCCAAACGTATAAAAGCTTATAATATGGAGTTCTTGTTAGACTTACATTACTCAGACTACTGGGCAGACCCTGGTAAACAGATAAAACCGAAAGCATGGGAAACATTAAGTTTTGAAGAATTAGTGGATGTAGTCTATAGTTATACGAAAGAAGTAATGGAAGCCTTTCAAAAAGAGGGCCTTCTCCCTGATATGGTTCAAATAGGAAATGAAATTACCAATGGCATGTTATGGGAAGAAGGAAAGATTTATCTTGAGAAACAAGGTAAGGAAATTGAGAACTGGGATGGCATTATCCCTTTACTAAAAGCAGGACTTAATGCTGTAAAAGATGTGGATTCTCAAGTGAGAACGATGATTCATATTGACAGAGGTGGAGATAATCCGGGATCGCGCAAGTTCTATGACCAAATGGCAGCGTATAAGCTTGACTATGATGTGATTGGGCTATCCTATTATCCATGGTGGCATGGTCCTTATGAAGACTTTGAGTACAATATGGCAGATGTGGCTCAGCGCTATCAAAAAGAAATTATTGTGGTTGAGGTAGCTTATCCATGGGCACTTCCAGACTATATTCCAAATGTGGATGATGAACCAGATATTCGTGAAAATTTAGTACCGGGCTATCCAGCGACAGAAAAGGGGCAAAAGGCTTACTTAGAAAAGCTGATTGAAACCGTCAAACAAACGCCTGATCAATTAGGAAAAGGCATATACTATTGGGAGCCGTGCTGGATACCTTCAAAAGATACGTGGTCTGTTGGGCATGAAAATAATTGGTCTCACCTAACCTTATTTGATAATCAAGGCAATAAGTTAGCAGGGTTAGATGCATTCAATAAATAACATACAAGAAAGACAGGTGATAACATGAAATTCAAACCAGTAAGTGAAAAAATACCAAAAATGTTACACGGAGCAGACTATAACCCGGAACAGTGGGAAAAGTATCCGGAAGTGTTGGAGGAAGATATTCGTTTAATGAAGCTTGCCAACTGTAATGTCATGTCGGTCGGCATCTTTTCCTGGGCGAAATTAGAGCCGGAGGAAGCAACGTTTACTTTCGAATGGATGGATAAATTATTGGATACGTTCCATGAAAACGGTATATTTGCGTTTTTGGCGACACCAAGTGGGGCAAGACCTGCATGGATGTCAGAGAAATATCCGGAAGTGTTAAGAGTGGAGGCGAATCGTGTCCGTAATTTACACGGTTTACGTCACAATCACTGTTATACGTCCCCGGTATATCGTGACAAAGTAACGACAATGAACACGAAATTAGCGGAGCGATATGCAGAGCATCCGGCAGTAATCGGCTGGCATGTTTCCAATGAATATGGTGGCGAATGTCATTGTGATTACTGTCAGGAAGCCTTTCGTGATTGGCTAAAGGAAAAATATCAAACATTGGATGCTTTAAATGATGCGTGGTGGACCACGTTCTGGAGTCATACGTATTCCAGCTGGGCGCAAGTGGAGTCACCAGCTCCGCACGGGGAATCCATGGTACATGGATTAAACCTTGATTGGAAACGCTTTGTTACACACCAAACATTAGATTTTTATCGTCATGAAGTGAAACCGTTAAAGGCAGTAAAACCAGAGATGCCAGCAACGGCAAATTTTATGGAATTATTTGAACCGTTAAACTATGCGAAGATGGCGGATGATATCGATATTATTTCATGGGACTCTTACCCATTGTGGCATGATACAAGTGATCCATCCTATCGAGCAGCTTATACAGCGATGAACCATGATTGGTTCCGTTCCTTAAAAGATGGTCAGCCATTCTTATTGATGGAAAGCACGCCAAGCTTAACGAACTGGCAGCCAATCAGTAAATTGAAAAAGCCAGGCATGCATAATTTATCATCTTTACAAGCGGTTGCTCATGGTTCTGACTCTGTACAGTATTTCCAATGGCGCAAAAGCCGTGGATCTAGTGAGAAGTTTCACGGGGCAGTCGTTGATCATCTTGGCAGTGAACATAACCGGGTTTTTCAAGAAGTAAAAGAATTGGGAGAAAATCTCTCCCAATTAGACGAAGTAGTAGGAACGACAGTAGATGCAGAAGTAGCGATCATTTTTGATACGGAAAATCGTTGGGCTGTCAATGATTCGCAAGGTCCACGTAACAGTGGTGTGCACTATGAGCGTACAGTAACCGAGCATTATCAGGCATTCTGGGAGCAAGGTATTGCGGTTGATGTTATTGATTCCGAAAAAGATCTTTCTAAGTATAAAGTAGTCGTGGCGCCAATGTTATATATGGTTCGCGAAGGTGTCGGCGAGAACATGGAGAAATTTGTTAAAAATGGCGGAACGTTTGTCACGACTTATTGGTCTGGAATCGTTAATGAGACAGACTTATGTTTCTTAGGCGGATTCCCAGGTCCATTACGTAAAACGTTAGGTATCTGGTCAGAAGAAATAGATGCCTTATATGATGGCCAGACGAATCATGTAAAAGTAATCGGTAATAATGAATTAGGATTGAGCGGGGAATATCAGGCGAAAGAACTTTGTGACCTGATTCATTTGGAAGGCGCTCAGGCTTTAGCACAATATGGCAGTGATTTCTATGCAGGCAGACCAGCCTTGACAGTTAACGATTTTGGACAAGGTAAAGCCTATTATATCGCTTCTCGTAATGACCGTTCCTTCCATAAGGAATTCTTTGAAAAATTAGCAGATCAGGCAGGATTAACACGGGCAACAGGCGGAACGCTGCCAGTTGGTGTCAGTGCACAAGTCCGTACTGATGGCGAGAATGATTATTTATTCTTGATGAACTTCTCCGGTGAAAGCCAGGATATTACGCTTGCTGAAGGAGAATACCAGGATCATGTAACAGGGGAAGCGGTATCAGGAAATGTAACATTAACATCGTATGATGTGAAAGTGTTGAAAAAATAATAGTAATGGATGAGCAGACCAGATCAAGGGTGATTTGGTCTGTTTCTATTATTATAAAATAAAATGTAGGTTCTTATAATACGGATTATGTAAAGTGGACTGTCTGAAGTTGTGGTAATATTCAAAGATTTCATCTGCTTAGCAAAGCTCCGGAAATATGCTCTGCAGGACGCGAAGTGGTTGGCCGGAGCGGTATCCCAGCACATGAAACATTTCAAAATGACCACTAAGCAGCTAGTTGACATATTTCGTATTATAGGTAGCTATATATTTTTAAGTTCATTAGAAGCGACCAGGTTTATGCCCGGTTTTCTTAGAAGAAATAGCAAATCATTTGTTATTTTATGTTAAAATTGGTAGTAATACATTTTTTAATCATTTGGGAAAAGGTGAAATTTTGCTTATTGTTAAAAAGTGAGGTGGGCAAAAGAGATGGATAAAATACAAGTAGGTACTACATTAGGTTATCTATCGATAGTAATGGTGTTGATTAATATTTTGATATTTTTTATCATGCGTGGCCCGAATGTCGATTTGAAACTGGTTGTTAAGATTTATAGTATCCTTTCAATATTAGGAATTTTATTTAGTATTGCAACTTTCATCATGTCCAAAAAAAGGATACTTTTTATACTTGGGTTAGTTACAAATGGAACCGTTCTCATATTGGTGTATTTTTTATTACTAGCAATTGGCATTAGTGAACCATAAATAGTAAGGAAGGGAGAAAATAACATGAATTGGCAAGTACTCGGCAGTATGGGCTGGTTAATATTAATAGTTATGATAGTTATATGTTTAATAGCTTTTATTTTTCATAGTGTTGGGACATTCTTCAAAGACAATGGAGACGGCAATGGTTATACACCCACAGGGAAAGAGAAAAATATTGAACAGAAGCTGGATCGGATTATTGAGTTGCTGGAAAAAGAGAAGGAATGAATATGTATAAAAGAAAGGGGTTTTTCCATGAGTAATCAAACACCAGAGGAAAGAAGAGAACGATTCAGACAACAGGAGTTGAAAGGAAATCCATCCAGCAGTATTCACGGTGGTGGAATTGCTGATTTAGTTGGAAGTTTAGGATGGAAAGGTACTGGAATCTTGATTGTGGTGATAATAGTTGCTATGATCATTTATAATGTTTTTTTCCGTTAGAGGAAATAGATAGATGATGATTCAACAGATCTAAAGGTTGGAGGATAAAACATACATATGACGATAATAAATAGAAATAAAGTATTCTTACAAGAAGCAACCGATAGTGATATAGCGGAGTTATATTATTGGAAGTTTGAAGAGAAAGAACAAGCGGCAAAAAAGTGGAATGGTCCTTATATCAAAGAGGAGAGGGTGTCAAAGGAAGAGTATAAGCAAGGATGGAGGCAAGAGATTATCGAAGGTATTCCATCATCACTAGTTATCAAAACTGTTGATAAAGTGATTGGATATGTTGGCTCCTATTGGGTGGATAAAAACACAAATTGGTTAGAAACCGGGATAGTGATTTATGACAGTAACTATTGGAACGGCGGTTATGGTTCAGAGGCTTATAAACAGTGGATGGACTATCTTTTTGCATCTACTGCTATACATCGGCTTGGTATGTCAACATGGTCTGGCAATAGCAGAATGATAAGGGTTGCGGAAAAACTCGGAATGAAGGAAGAAGCAAGAGTAAGAGAAGCAAGAGTCGTCAACGGTGAATATTTTGATGCTATTAAGATGGGGATCTTGAGGCGAGAATGGGAAGGTTTAAAATAGGTAAAGCCGACCTGATTGTAATGGAGGTCGGCTTCTTTTGGTTAATACTGGAATAAATTTATTCTTCTGGGAGTGTAATATTAACTGTGTAAGTAAGAAATGCGTACGGTTTCTTACTCACACAGTTTTTTTATTTGTTAGAATAAAAGTATAAAGCTAAAGGAGTGTTTGAAATGGGGAAACCAAAAAGAGATCCTAACTCCGTAGATTTAGCGAACAAGATTATCGAACAGTATCAACCTGAAACAGTAGAAGACATGCAAAATGCATTAAAAGACATTTTCGGACCAATGTTTGAGACGATGCTAAAAGGCGAAATGGACCATCACCTAGGATACTCCTCCAATGAAAAGGGCCAAAAAAATACGGAAAACCGACGTAATGGATACGGAAAGAAAACGGTCAAAACATCAACTGGAGAAGTGGAACTAGAAGTGCCAAGAGATCGTGACGGCTCCTTCGAACCACAAGTCATTCCCAAACGCCAACGAGATGTCTCAGCTATTGAAAACAAAGTAATTTCCATGTACGCCCGTGGTATGTCTCAAAGAGATATCTCTTCGACTATTGAAGATATTTACGGGTTTTCTGTGTCTCATGAAATGGTGTCTAACATTACGGATCACGTGTTAACAGAATTAGAAGAATGGCAAACCAGACCCTTACAACCGTGTTATCCTTTTGTTTTTGTAGACTGCCTTTATGCCACTATTCGCAATGACTATGAAACGAAGAAATATGCGGTTTATACGATGTTAGGCTACACCATGGAAGGCAAAAAGGAGATACTTGGCTTATGGCTTAATGAAACCGAAAGTAAGCATAAATGGATGCAAATCTTTGATGAGATTAAAACAAGAGGGGTAGAAGATATTTTCTTTCTATCTATCGATGGCGTGAGTGGCTTAGAAGAAGGTGCTCGTGCCATATTCCCGGCATTAACAGTCCAACGTTGTATCGTTCACCTTATTCGAAATTCACTTAAATATGTACCAAGTAAAGACTATAAACCTTTCACAGCTGCTTTACGAAAAGTATATGGAGCATCTAGTCTAAAAGCTTGTCGCAGCGCCTTTGAAACCTTTCAACAACAATGGTCTTCTTATCCTGGAGCCATTGATGTGTGGAAACGTCATTTTTCTCATGTGGAACAGCTTTTTGATTACGGTAGTGCGATTCGCAAAATCATGTATACAACAAATGCCGTAGAAAGTGTTCACTCCAGCTATCGTAAAGTTACCCAAAAAGGAGCATTCCCACACGAGAATGCCCTATTAAAAGTCTTATATTTACGAACAAAAGAACTTGAAAATAAATGGGAAGGTGGCCATATTCAGCAATGGGCCATGGTGATGAACCAGTTATTAATTCATGACCACCTCAAGGATCGTGTATTAAAGTATTTGGAATGACTTACACACTTTTCTTGACAAGCCCATTCTTCTAACCACATTTTCGCCATCTCTTTTTGGTCCAAGTTAAAATACTCAATCTTCGTACTTGGAAAGAGACTTTCTAACTTAGAATCTTCTTTCAGATATTTACTATCCGCAACAAAGGCAGTTTTATGGAAGCTTTTCCAGTGCTTAATCATTTTGAAATCTTCTATTAGTGCTTTAAAGGTTAACCCTTCCCAATTTTCTAACAGGAGCAGCACATTCACTTTTTCTAAGTCACTTACTTTGTTGTCAAAGAAATCGTCGACTTGCTGAATGTCTTCCTTTTTTAATTTTCCACTTGCGCTAATTTCTACAATTGAGCTGTTTTCAATATTTGCAATTTCAATCATCAGATTTCATCCTTTCCGTTCTTATCTATTTAACCATTCCTTGTTTGAGTGTGTATTAAACATAGACATATGGAGCAAACATGCTTGTCATGCTTTTGAAAAATAGAAGTAATGAAAAATCGATTATATAAAGGAGAAATAAAATGTATCTATATAATAGCTATCATATCGAGCGCGATACTGGGCTATCTTCTTTTAATGCTGGGTCCAGTTTTTGGTGGGTTGATTGCGTTTGGGATTATAGTCGGTTGTCTGTTTAGAGGATTGTATATATTAAATGCGATACATGAACAAATAAGCCGGGTAGCACCGAACGAAGCTGAAGCGGACCGAGTGTATCGCGAATATTTGGAAGAGAGAGCAAAGCAGTACGTGAGATGCTTTGCTCTTCAACGAGATGTTAGTCTAACTGAACATAAGCTTTTAGTTTGAAATCACCGTATTCTTTAGCAAAAGTAAAGCGGTACGTATGCTGTTCCCTGGTACCATCTGTTTCCTTCTCCACCTCAGATGTGAGGTCAAACAGGTAGAGAGAACGACTGACCTCATCCACATTGATATCTATCAGTTTTCCTTCAGGATAAAGCTCTTGCTCTATCGACGAGAACACGATCTCTTCATTCAGTACGGCGTCAGCAAGTGCCTTGAAATCTTCTTCCTCAGTAAGAGCATAATAGGATTCCAGCACATCCTTTCCAATATGTACTAATTTCTGATCAGAATAAAAGTAAGGAGTAAATAACTGATACATAAAAAAGAAAAGAATAAGTACGCTCGCAATTACGCGAATCGGGATGTGAAAGCGAATGTCGTCTAACCATTGATCTATTTTCATAGAAAACCAGATAATTGTTGTTAGTGCTATCGCTAAAATAATGAAATACAGAAAGTGATCAATATGAAACCAATCATCTCTGATCAAAAAATAAAAGAAATAAATAGACAAACATAATATAAATGTTCTTCTGACAATCTTTTGAACCTCATAGTGCTTTTCTGAAAAAGGTTGATCACTCATCGTAATACCTCCACTTCTTGTGCAATTCAACCATCGTTCTTCGCATTATATTCTATCAGATTTATAGACATAATATGGTTATTTCGGTTTGTCACGGCGCTAACCGTCCGTAATATCCCCACTTCAAGATTCGAGAGATAAATAAGAAGTTAAGTGGGGGATAAACGGCCGATAACTTCCTGATAAGTTTCGCTAGCAATCAGTGGGGGTTAAAAACCCCCACTGATTGAAGTCTCACTTTATCCATTTTAACAAAACTGCAAACGATTACGAAAATCAATTGACGTTAACCAGATTTCTCGCTACAATAAAATTATTCCATAATATAAAATAACGTTCCGAATTGTGGAACATGGGAGGTTGAGTGATGGCACAAGTTCAATCAGTCGAGCGTACTTTTTCGATATTGGAAATTGTCGCACAGCATCCGGACGGGGTTAGTATCACTGCCTTATCGAAAGAAATGGATTTGGCAAAAAGCACTGTCCATCGTCTGTTGGGTACATTAGTAGCAAGAGGGTATGTCCAAAAGGATACCAATACAGGTTACTATCAGCTAGGCGTTCAATGCCTGGTATTAGCAAGTTCACTGTTAAATAATTTAGATATTCGGACCATCGCTAAAGATGCGTTACAACGACTTGCAAAGTACGCCGGTGAGGTTGTTCACTTATGCATTCATGATAAGAATGAAGTCGTTTACATCGATAAAGTTGAAGGTGAACAAACACTCAGAATGTATTCGCAAATTGGCAAAAGGGCGATGATGCACTGTACCGGGGTGGGGAAGGCATTGTTATCAGGATTTAGCGAGCAAGCCATTGATCAATTAATGAAGGAAAAGGGGTTACCCTCGTTTACAGATACAACGATTACAACGAAGGAAGAGCTGGAGCAAGCGTTATTGACTATCGAAAAACAAGGTTATGCGATTGACGAACAGGAGCATGAGGATGGAATCCGTTGTATTGCAGCGCCTATTTTTGATCATGATGGTCATGTAATTGCGGCAATCAGCATTGCTGGTCCAATCGAAAGAATGACAAAGGAGCGGGTAGAAGGCGATTTAACGAGAGCGATTATGAAAGAAAGTCACGATATATCTGCTAAGTTAGGCTATCTTAACAAATAAAGGAGAAGGTGACCAAATGAAGATTACCAATATTGAAACATTTATCGTACCGCCAAGATGGTGCTTTGTAAAAGTAGAAACCGACGAAGGAATTACTGGCTGGGGAGAGCCAGTCGTAGAAGGGAAAGCAGCTACTGTCGAAACGGCGGTACAAGAGCTGTCAGAATTTTTAATTGGAAAAGATCCACTGAACATTGAAGACCACTGGAATGTGATGTATCGTGCCGGGTTCTACCGTGGTGGTCCAATATTGATGAGTGCGATTGCCGGATTGGATCAGGCTTTATGGGATATAAAGGGTAAATATTTCAATGCTCCTGTTTATCAGCTTTTAGGTGGTGCTTGTCGGGAATCCATTCGTGTGTATTCCTGGATTGGCGGTGACAGGCCAAGTGATGTTGGAGAGGCTGCTAAAAAAGTAGTCGATGCCGGCTTTACAGCAGTAAAAATGAACGGTACAGAAGAACTGCAATACGTAGACAGTTATGAAAAAATTGATCATGTGGTCGAAAGAATTGCTTCTGTCCGGGAAGCGGTTGGACCATACATCGGTATTGGCATTGATTTTCATGGAAGGGTTCACAAACCGATGGCCAAAATACTTGCCAAAGAATTAGAAGTATTTCGTCCCATGTTTATAGAGGAGCCTGTTTTGCCGGAAAATAATGAAGCGTTAGCCGAAATATCCAAGCATACTTGCATTCCGATTGCGACTGGCGAACGGATGTATTCACGCTGGGATTTTAAACCGTTATTTGAAGCAGGTTATGCCGATATTATTCAACCTGATCTATCACATGCTGGTGGTATTACGGAAGTGAAGAAGATTGCCTCGATGGCGGAAGCTTATGATGTCGCGGTTGCACCACACTGTCCATTAGGTCCAATTGCACTTGCTGCCTGCTTACAGATGGATGCAACGGCTCATAACGCTTTTATTCAGGAGCAAAGCCTAGGCATTCACTATAATAAAGGAAATGATCTGCTAGATTATATAACTGATCACTCTGTTTTCCATTATCAAGATGGACACGTGAAGATTCCGCAAGGACCAGGGTTAGGAATTGAAATAAACGAAGAAAAGGTAAAAGAATTAGCGAAAACGGGACATAAATGGCGTAATCCAGTATGGCGTCATCAGGATGGAACCGTAGCAGAATGGTAAGGAGGTCGTATGATGGATGTCGTAACAATAGGTGAAACGATGGCCCTGTTCACTCCAGAAACGCAAGGGAAGATGCGCTATTCGTCCTACTTTTCCCGGAAGTTCGCCGGAGCAGAAACGAATGTAGCGATTGGATTAGAACGGTTGGGGTTCAATGCTGGATGGATCAGCAAGGTTGGCGATGATGAGTTGGGCAAAGCACTTCTCTCCTTCGTTCGCGGAGAAGGGGTCGATGTCTCTTCTGTAACAACGGATGACCGGGCACAAACTGGTCTATATTTTAAAGAGCTGCGAACAGAGAATGATGTCAGGGTCTACTATTATCGTGCGGGATCGGCAGCGAGCAGAATAGCACCCGACAATATTAAGGAAGACTATATTGCGAATGCGAAATACCTTCACCTTACAGGGATCACGTCAGCCTTAAGCGAGAGCTGTCATCAGGCGGTATTACAAGCGATACAATATGCTAAAAAACATCAGGTGACGATTGTGTTTGACCCGAACATTCGAGAGAAATTATGGCCATCCAAAGAAAAAGCGAAAGAAGTACTCTTACAGCTGTCGGCTCTAGCGGATGTTGTTTTGCCGGGTATAAGTGAAGCGAAATACCTTTTTGGCGAACAGGAATTGGCCGAATACGGCAGACTGTTTATCGAGAATGGTGCCTCTACCGTTATTTTGAAAGAAGGAAGCAAGGGGGCTCATTATTTTTCTGAAAAAGAGAGTGGATTTGTCCCGAGTTATCCGGTGGATCGAGTGGTTGACCCAATTGGGGCAGGAGACGGCTTTGCGGCAGGAGTACTTTCTGGTTTATTGGAAAGCATGCCTCTAAAGCGAGCAATCGCCAGAGGCAACGCGACCGGAGCGATGGTGACGATGGTCAATGGAGATGTCGAAGGGTTGCCAGATGTAGAGGAAATCGCCCATTTTATGAAAAAAGACAAAGAGGATGTTAATCGGTAAGGAGGGAAACAAAAATGGAAACCTTGCAAAACATTTATCAGCATAAATTAGTGGCGATCATCCGCGGTGTTGCACCTAAGGATGTTATGGATGTTACGAAGGCTTTGTATGAAGGCGGTATCAGAACGTTGGAAATTACCGCAGATACGCCGAAAGTATTGGAGATAATTGAAAAGGTAAGAACAGAATTCCATGATGAAATGATTGTCGGTGCTGGAACGGTATTGGACGCGGAGACAGCACGTGCTGCTATCATGGCAGGTTCACAGTTTATCTTTTCGCCAACGGTAGACATCGATACGATTAAGCTAACCAAAAGGTATGGTGTGGTCAGCATTCCAGGGGCGATGACCCCCACTGAAATACTAACAGCTTATGAAAATGGCGGGGATTTGATTAAAGTATTTCCTGCTACCATTTTAGGTCCAACCTATTTGAAAGACATTAAAGGACCGATGCCTCATATTCCGTTAATGCCAACAGGTGGTGTTAATCTCGATAATATCTCGGATTACTTTAAAGTAGGTGCCAAAGCAGCAGGGCTTGGCAGTGCGTTAGTACGTGGACAGGACAGCTATTCAGCAGCGGATCTTCAGGCATTAACAGCAAGAGCACAACAATTTACAGCAAAACTGTAAGTGCGTATTCAAAAAGTTGCCGAATGAGAAGCAAGAAGGTCGAGGCGGCGAAGGATCGAGTAACGGAGCGTTTGTATTTCCATACGTGAGTAACGGAGAAACAAGCCAACGAAGAGATTCGCTGCTTATCATTTGGTGATTTTTTGAACATCATCTATAAGTGAGGGAATGACAAACATGACAAAGGATTGGCAAACATTATCTGTATTGGAACGGAACAGAACAAAGGCAAGAGCACATTATATTCCATATGCAGATCAGCAGACGGCAAAAAACGATGTGCGTTCTGATTCAGATCGTTTTCAACTGTTGAATGGCAAGTGGAAATTTGCGTATTTTCCGACAGATCAGCATGTGCCGGACGACGTAGCTCAGTGCGATGTCAGTGATTGGGATGACTTGTACGTGCCATCGAATTGGCAAATGCATGGCTATGGTATTCCACACTATACGAATAAACAATATCCATTTCCGATTGATCCGCCACATATACCGACAGAAAATCCTACAGGTGTTTATCGGCGAACTTTTTACATTGATTCTGAGTGGGAAGAAAAACAAGTGTACCTTCGTTTTGAAGGAGTCGACAGTGCTTTTCATCTTCTGATCAACGGTGCGGAAGTAGGATATAGTCAAGGCAGTCGTATCCCGAGTGAATTTGCAATATCCGATTATGTACAACCAGGAGAAAATGAGCTTACCGTGAAAGTGTATCAATGGTCAGACGCCAGTTATATTGAAGACCAGGATATGTGGTGGCTGAGTGGTATTTTCCGTGATGTGTATTTACTAACACGTCCAACTTGTCACGTGGAAGACTTTTTTGTCCGAACTTTACTGGACGAAGATTATCAGGATGCTACGTTACAAGTAGAAACAGTGCTCAATATCGATCCGGGTAGTGATTACCAGCTTCAATTCCAATTATTCGATTCACAAGATGTGTTGTTGAAGGAATGGGAGACAGCGTTGGCTGGCAGAACAACGGTTACATCAGTAGAAGTGAAAAATCCGACGAAATGGAGCGCGGAAAGTCCAGCATTATATCAATTGCTCATTTCCTTAAAGCACGATAACCAGGTGGTGGAAGTGATTCCAGCACAAGTCGGTTTCCGCTTCATTGAATTGAATAATGGTCTGATGCTCGTAAATGGAAAAGCGATCAAATTAAAAGGTGTCAACCGCCATGATCATCATCCAGACCTCGGTAAAGCAGTGCCGTTAGAATGGATGATCGAGGACGTGAAGCTGATGAAGCGCCACAATATTAATGCTGTTAGAACGGCGCATTATCCGAATGATCCTCGTTTTTATAAGCTGTGTAATGAATATGGGCTGTATGTCATCGATGAAGCGGACTTAGAATGTCACGGTTTTGAGTACATCGGTAAGCCGCATATGATCAGTGATGATAAGGAATGGCAGGAGGCCTATCTCGATCGAATGATACGGATGGTGGAACGAGATAAAAATGAACCATCGATTATTATGTGGTCATTAGGAAATGAATCTGGTTACGGGCAAAACCATGACGCCATGTATCAGTGGACGAAAGAACGTGATCCTTCTCGTCTCGTGCATTATGAAGGAGAATGCCGCACGATCATGAATGCGAGCGCCAAAGATCCGTCTGCTGATCCCATTTCTTCTGATATGTTTACAACAATGTATACAGATATCGATGTATTAGAAAATCTGGGCACGAAGGATTTCTTAAAAACCCCTCATATTCTCTGTGAATATGCGCATGCGATGGGGAACAGTCCTGGTGCGCTAAAGGAATATTGGGAAACGTTCTATCGCTATCCGAGATTGCAGGGTGGTTTTGTCTGGGAATGGATGGATCATGGAATTAGGAGAACAACTGGAGAAGGTACGGAATATTTTGCCTATGGTGGCGATTTTTGTGATCAGCCGAATGATTCCAACTTTGTCATGGATGGATTAGTCATGTCTGATCATACACCATCACCAGCACTTGCTGAGTACAAAAAGGTGCTTGAGCCTGTAAAAATAGAAAGTTTTAATTGGGGAGAGAAAACGGTAAACGTAACGAATCGCTATGATTTTATTAGCCTTGGTCATTTACAACTGATTTGGACGCTTGAGCTGGATGGCAAGATGATCGAAAGTGGAGCTGTGTTGTTAGAGGACGTAAAGCCCTTTGAAACGAAACGAATTGAATTACCACTTGAAACGCAGTCACTTGCTGAGGATGTCTGGCTGCATGTTAAATGTGTGCTGACGAAGGATTTTGATTGGGCAAAAGCAGGTTATGAGATCGCATGGTCACAATTTGCAGTGTCTGCCACAGCGAAGCAAACACCATTGATTCGAATGCAGCATGGTCATTTATCGGTAATGGAGCATCGAGAGCAATTGCAGATTAATTCTGCAGCCTTTTCGATTGCCTTCAATAAAATAAAAGGAGAGCTTGCGCAGTGGGACGTGCAAGGAGAGAGCTTGCTGTCACGCGCACCGAATTTAAATGTATGGCGAGCTTTAATTGATAACGACGTATATGAAACCAATCAGTGGAAACCGGTGAGCAACATGAGCTACTGGAAACAATTCGGCTTACATTGGTTGCAGCATCGCCTTGATCAGTTTGACTATCAAATGAGCGAAGACGGTAAGAAAGTGGAAGTAAAGGCGACTGTCCGGAGTGCTCCTCCAAAATTGGCGTGGTCCATTGATACGACGTACACCTATCACATTTTCGCAAGCGGTGATATTAGGGTGAACGTCCAAGGTTCCTTTAACGGAGAGGTGCCGGAAACAATTCCGAGAATCGGTTTGCAAATGAAAGTACCAACAGACTTTCAGCAGGTAAGTTGGAATGGTGGGGGGCCAGGCGAAGCTTATGTCGATAGTAAAGAGGCTTCTCGTCAAGGCGTGTGGTCAAGCACAGTGAATGACTTGTTTACCAATTACGCCGTGCCACAAGAGAATGGTAATCGCCATCAGGTGAAATGGATGAGCTTATCTGCTGAACAAGCAACAGGATTGCTCGTCATTGGTGAACCTGTCTTTGATTTCAGCGTGCAATGCTATGATATGGAAAATATCGATCAGGCGCGTCATACGTATGATTTAACAGAAGCGGAGGCACTGACCGTCAACCTTGACTATAAACAACATGGATTAGGGTCAGCGAGCTGTGGTCCTGATGTGTTACAGCAGTATCAGTTACGACCAGAAGACTTCTCATTTACGCTGCGGCTGGTGCCATATGCTAGTGAGGAAGATGCAGCTTCTTTAGCAAAAACATTGCTGGAATAAATTTTAAGGCCACTTATCGCGGTTTTATGGTCACTTTTGGTCGTTTAATGGCCACTTTTCCGTTTATTATGGCCACTTTCAGCAACTTAATGGCCACTTTTCATGGCCACTTAGCTAAAAAAATTCCCGCTTCCTAATGAGGAGCGGGAATTTCTATATTTAGTCTATTGTATCAAAAGTGAAGGTTGTTTTCGTGAAATATTTTTCCCCTTTGTTTAGCCAAACAGATGGGAAGCCTTCATGATGAATCGAAGCTGGTGATGCTTGTGTTTCCAGGCAAAGACCAAGGTATCTTACTGATTCGCGCTCACGTAGTGCTAATCCTTCAGGAAGGTTATTAGATGTGTACATGACCACACCCGGTTGATCTGTTACAACTGATAACCGGCGTCCGCTGTTGTGATCAATGACTGCTGCATTTTCGCTGCTGTCTTGATCGAACAGGAAGTAATGATCATAGCCGTGATTGGCTACGAGATTTTGTTTGAAATCAGAAGTGACACCGTCTTTCATCGGACGGCCCTCACGGAAATCATAAACAGATCCATCCACATCAAGGATGTTTCCAGTTGGAATTAGTTCCTCATCTAATTCTACAAATCTACTACTATCCAAACTTATCTCGTGATCTTGAATATCGGATTTTAGATTACCACTTAAATTAAAGTAACTGTGATTTGTTGTTGTTAATACTGTATCGTGATCAGAGATTCCTTCATACGTAATCGTAAAGGCATTTTCATTTGTTAAGGAATAGGTAACGTTCATATCCAAGTTTCCAGGGTAGCCATTTTCGCCGTCCTTACTATGAAGTGTTAGGGTTAAGCCAACTTCTTCATTATTCTCGAAAGGTGTAGTCGTCCAGATTGATTTATGAAAACCTGGTTCACCGCCATGAAGGTGATGTGCTCCTTCATTTTGAGGTAACGTATAGGTCTTGCCATTCATTTCGAATTGCGCTTTTTCAATTCGGCCAGCGACACGACCAATTAATGCACCGAAATAGCCTGGATTTTCAAGGTAATCGGTATAATTGTCAAAGCCGATTACGACATTTTCCAGGTTGCCTTCACGGTCAGGGGCAAGAATTTTTGTAATAATTCCGCCAAAATTAAGAATGGAAACAGCCATTCCGTTATCATTGACAAGCGTAAATTCCTTCCATTGCTGATCTTGTACGTCGATTACTTCTGTTTTTACTTCCATTATCCGGTCCTCCTACTGCTTATGCTTCGTTTAGATGTGACAGAAATCGTTTGAATGCGGTGCGTCCTGCAGTATCTGTTTTGTATACACCTGCATCTTCTAATACTCGGGCAAATTTCTTTCCTAATTCATCCTCGACGATTTTGTCCACGTTTGCTTCGGTAATGCTTTCAAAACTATCCTTTATTGATTGTACCCAATTCGCATGATAGTCTGCAACCGTTATCGTTTCATCCAGCAGATGTTGTTTAATAATCTCTAACTCATCTTTGAGACGAGGAGGTAATACAGCAAGTCCCATAACCTCAATTAATCCGATGTTTTCTTTTTTGATATGGTGAACGTCTTCATGTGGGTGGAAAATACCCATTGGATGTTCGTCAGTGGTGCGATTGTTACGAAGCACAAGGTCCATTTCAAATTGTCCATTTCGCTTACGAGCGATTGGCGTAATCGTATTATGTGGTGTTGTGTCGGTATATGCGAGTATATCTGCATCCGGATCACTATAGTCACGCCATTTTTGTAAAATATAATCGGATGCCTCGACTAACTTGTGGCGGTCTTGGTGACGCAGGCGAATGACCGATAATGGCCATTTCACTACAACTGCTTTGACATCGGAAAAAGCACCCAAATCAAAGGCGAATTCTTCTTCTGCATCCGTCATTGCAAAGGTATAATGTCCGCCCTGATAATGGTCATGCGACAGGATGCTGCCGCCAACAATCGGTAAGTCAGCATTGGAACCAACGAAATAATGTGGGAACTTCTCCACAAAAGCGGTCAGCCTTGCGAAAGAATTCCAATCGATTTTCATTGGTCGGTGTTCCCGTGCAAAAATGATACTGTGTTCATTGTAATAAACGTACGGTGAATATTGTAAGAACCAGGACTCATCTTCTAACGGAACTTCAATGATTCGGTGGTTCGAGCGGGCTGGGTGACCAATCCGTCCGACATAACCTTCGTTCTCTGCACAAAGCAAACATTTTGGATAGGCGCTATCCTGTTTCATTTCTTTTTCGCGTCTTATTTGTTCTGGGTCTTTTTCCGGCTTTGATAAGTTTATTGTGATATCTAACTCTCCATAGGCGGAAGGCGTTTTGAACTGAATATTATGGGCAATTCGCTTTGTTTGGATATAATTACTGTCTTTGCTTAGTTGGTAAAAATAATCGGTAGCAGCTTCTGCTGAATCTTGATATTTCTGATAGAAAGCAGCATTAATTTCGGATGGTTTCGACAGGAAGGCATCCATTATTTTGGCTGTAAGCTGCTCCCGTTCATCCAGTAATCCTTCGATTAATTGCTTTTCTACTGCGAGATCCGCTAACTTCTCCAAGACGTCAGGAATGTCCAGCTCTAGTGCTGGAGCATCCTCCTGATAAGCTACTTCTTCTAAAATTCCTAGTACCTGATTACGGGAGTAGATTCGATCACTTGCTTCAATTAGTTCTTTTTCGACGGCTTTGTCTACTAAGGTGTTTACTAAATTTGTAATCTCTGCCATCCTTAATCCTCCTTGTAACCATGTGGGTTTGCCTGATGCCAGTTCCAAGCATCTGTTAAAATGCGGTCAATATCCGTTCGCCTAGGATTCCAGCCGAGAATTCGTTTTGCTTTGTCCGAAGCAGCGATCAACGTACTAGGATCACCAGCTCTTCTTGGTGCTACGACGGCAGGAATTTCATGATTCGTTACTTTACGAGCGGCATCGATAATTTCTTTTACTGAAAAGCCTTGGCTGCTTCCCAGGTTGAAGACGTTACTGTCTCCACCTTCTTTCAAGTATTTTAATGCAAGAATATGGGCATCAATTAAATCCTCTACATGAATATAATCGCGGATACATGTGCCATCTTCTGTGTTATAGTCATCGCCAAATATCGAGATATGCTCACGTTGATTTAACGCTACTTGCAAGACGATCGGAATCAGATGAGTTTCCGGACGGTGATCTTCACCAATTTCACCTGTGCTGCGAGCTCCCGCCACATTAAAATAGCGTAGCGAAACAAATCGAGTACCGTGTGCCGCTTCGGTCCATTTCATCATTTTTTCCATTGTCAGCTTTGTCTCACCGTACGTGTTAGTCGGTTGTGTTGGCATCGTTTCGGTAATTGGTACTTGTTCAGGCTCTCCGTAAGTTGCTGCTGTCGAAGAGAAGACGATATGTTTAATGTCAAACTCGGTCATAGCTTGCAAAAGGACTTGTGTACCGTACACATTGTTATCAAAATATTTAAGCGGATTTTCCATGGATTCCCCGACTAATGAGTTTGCCGCAAAGTGAAGAACGCCATCGATCTGCTCGTGGCTGAACACTTCGCGAAGAAAATCGATATCACGAATATCTCCGTTATAGAAGGTTGCTTCTGGATGAATGGCACCTTCGTGTCCTGTTAACAAGTTATCAATCACCACTACCTCATATCCTTGATCCATTAATTGATAGACAGCATGGGAACCAATATATCCCGCTCCACCTAAAACTAAAATACGCATCACAAACTCCCCCTTATTATTTATAATGAAATTTCTTTCGCACCGTCGCCAATAGCGGCTACATAAAATATTGGCGCATAGCCTACTTTTTCCTGATAAGCTTTGTCGATCGCTGCTTTGACTTGTTCTACTTCTGTTTTTTCTACAATGGCAATGGCACAACCGCCAAAGCCAGCGCCTGTCATACGAGCACCGAGCACACCTTCTTGCTGCCAGGCGGTGTCAGCGATGGTGTCCAGTTCCACACCTGTTACTTCATAATCATCACGTAATGAAATGTGTGATTGGTTGACGAGTTGGCCGAATGTTTCCAAATCGCCTTCTTTTAGCTTTTGTAATGCTTTAATGGTTCTTGCATTCTCGTATACGGCATGCTTAGCACGTTTTTGGTTGATGTCACTCTTAATAAGGCCACGATTTTCTTCAAACTGTTCAGGTGTTAACTCACCCAGGCTTTTAATATCCAGTTTTGCTTGCAGATCTGCTAAAGCCTGCTCGCATTGACTGCGGCGTTCATTGTATTTCGAGTCTGCTAATTCACGACGTTTGTTCGTATTGATAATAATAATGTCGTGTTGTTCTAACTGAATCGGTGCATATTCATAATGTAGCGTATCACAATCTAATAACATAGCGTTATCTTTTTTGCCCATCCCAATTGCGAATTGATCCATGATACCACTGTTAACACCGATGTATTGATTCTCGACTTTTTGCCCGATTTGCACCATGTGAATGCGGTCAATGTCCAGTTGGTAAAGGTTTTCTAATAATACGCCTGTTACCAGTTCAATCGAAGCAGAGGAGGAGAGACCAGCCCCATTTGGAATATTTCCATAGATAAGGACGTCAAATCCTTTGTCAATCTGATAGCCTTCCTCTTGGAAATAGAGAATCATTCCCTTAGGAAAGTTCGTCCAGTCATCTTCTTTTTTATACGCTAGATCGTCTAATGATACCTCGAAGATACCTTTGTCAGCAAAATTTTCTGAGAACAAGCGTATAGTACGATCCTGACGAGGAACAGCTACAGCATAAGTTCCAAAAGAAATTGCTGCAGGAAATACGTGTCCGCCATTGTAATCGGTATGCTCGCCAATTAGGTTAATTCTTCCAGGGGCAAAGAAAGTTCTAGGTTGCTCTGTAGTTTGAAAAACGTCTTGAAATTTAGCTACTAGGTTAGAAAGTTCCATCTATCCAGTAACCTCCTTTGGTGTATTTTGTTGACTTAATTAAATTAATTTACTAACTTTATTGTAAGCGATTTTGACAAGATATACAACATTAATACGAAAAATATTTTATGATTGAGTTTACAAAAGTTAACAATATCTTTACTGCTAGTTTAATTTTCCCCAATTTTCGACTGCTACACTACATATGTAGTAAAAAATTAAAGGAGGGCAAGAAATGAAATTACGGTCAAAATGGAAGGTCACAAGTTTATTTTTAGTATGTTTACTTTTCTTTACACAATTGACTAGCGCATTTGTCCCAGTCGTACAACTGAATGCAGCAGAAAATAATACAGAGGATTTATTCATCTCGGAATATATAGAAGGCAGCAGTAATAATAAGGCACTGGAGCTCTACAATACCACAGGTGAAGCAATAGATTTATCTTCATATACCCTGGAACTGTATTCAAATGGGAAAACATCTGTTCAATCTATATTACAATTATCCGGAACGTTAAGTGATGGTGATGTCTATGTGATTGCTAATAGTAGTGCTTCAGCTGAGATCAAAGCGGTAGCAGACCTCCTGCACAATGTTAGTAATTTTAATGGAAATGATGCCATTACCCTGAAGAAGAATAGTGAAATAATTGACGTTATTGGTGAGGTTGGTAACGATACAGAATATGCAAAAGATGTCACCTTAGTCCGTAATGTTTCCGTGTTATCCGGGAACCCAAGATTTGATGCATCAGAATGGTCGGAATATCCGCAAGATACGTTGACTTATCTAGGCAGCTATGGGGAAGAAGGTGATTCTTCAGGAGGAGATCCAACTGAACCTGGCGAAGTAGTTTCTATCGCAGATGCACGTCAACAAGCGAATGGTAATGAGGTAACCATCGAAGGTGTCGTTACTTCTGGCAATTTAGCTAATCCTAATGGTACGCAATTATCCTATTACATACAAGATCAGACAGCAGGTATTAATTTATTTAGCTTAGATGGAACAGGCTATACAGAATTAACAGAAGGAGATCACATTAAGGTTACAGGTGAACTGGCTGAGTATAACGGCTTAAAAGAAATCGTACCTGCTTCCAATGAAGCGATCGAGGTTAGTGCTAAAGGAGTAGCTCTGCCATCTCCTGCAGCTGTCACCATTGCAGAATTAAATAATGCAGAAGTGGCAGAACCGCTAGAGGGTCAGCTCGTTCAGGTTACAGGATATGTAGAATCGATTCCGGACAGCCCTGCTGGTGGCGGATATAATATATCTTTAATTAATAGTGCATTAAATAGCACGACATTACGTGTCATGGAAGGCACAATCGATCCAAGTACATTAGAAGAAGGAAAATGGTATGACATTACGGCGGTATTAAGCCAGTATAACAGTTATCAATTATTCACGCGAAAAGCAGCAGATGTCCAATTGGCAGAAGGACAGCCAGAAGGACCTGATGCAAGTGGTGAATATACCGCAACAGTTGATTATGTAACAGATGGTGACACGATTCGATTGCAAGAAGGCGTATTAGGCTCTGATCGCGTCCGTTTTATTAATATCGATACACCTGAACTTAGTGTAGATGGAGCAAATGGAGTCGATGAAGCGAATCAAAAAGAGCATGCACAAGCTGCGAAGGATCGTTTGTCAGAATTATTGCAGCCAGGCGATCAAATCACGTTAAAAATTGGAGAAGAAGCGACAGATCAATATGGCAGATTATTGGCAGAAGTCATTAATAATGATGGGATCAATACCAATCTGGAAATGGTAGAAGAAGGATTGGCGACCACTTATTTTATATGGCCAGTCGGTGATGAAGAGGTATACCAGACCTATCAGGATACTGTAGAAGCAGCAATCGATAATGAGTTAGGTATTTGGAATCCGGAAAATCCATTGAAAGAACTTCCGTTTGAATACCGTGCAATCACAGAAGGTGGCGATTTCCATCGTTATGTAGGTAATTCGGAAACGATGGTATATGTAGAACCTACCGAATATGAAGAAGTACCAGTCGAAAAGAGAATATTCTTTGCAAGTGCTCAGGAAGCGGAGGCACAAGGATATACAGCGGCCGGGGGTACAGACCCTGATAGTGAAATGTTAGAAGTTCAGCTTTTAAGTATGAATGATCTACATGGAAAAATCGATCAGGAATACACACTGAATCTTGATGGCGGTGATGCCATATATGGTCGTATGGATTACACGGCGAGCGCTATTAAGGAACGTGAACAGGAAAATGAAAACACGTTGCTTGTCCATGCTGGTGATATGATCGGTGGAAGCTCGCCAGTATCAGCGTTATTACAGGATGAGCCGACAGTAGAGATCATGAACGAAATGGGCTTTGACGTTGGTACGTTAGGGAATCATGAATATGATGAAGGCTTGGGTGAGCTAAATCGTATGATCGACGGTGGAGACCATCCAGAAGGTCTAGGTACAGAAGGATACGGTGGTATGAATTTTGATATGATTTGTGCCAACTGTATGGAGGAAGATACAGGTGAGACATTCCTTCCGCCATATGTCATTAAAGAAGTAGATGGTGTAGAAATTGGTTTTGTTGGGGTGAACACACAGGAAACGATGAATATGGTAATGCCATCATCGTTAGAGAATGTAGCATTTACCGACGAAACAGAAGCTGTCAATGATGCAGTTGAGGAACTGCAGGAGCAAGGCGTAGAATCCATTGTTGTATTAGCACACATGTCGGCTACACAGTCAGGTGCAGCTGCTTCAGGTGCAGCAGCTGATTTAGCAAAAGGTGTGAATGATGCGGTTGATATTATCTTTGCTGCTCATAATCATCAAGTCGTGGATGGAGTGGTTGATAATAAATGGATCATTCAGGCATCAGAATATGGAAAAGCTTTTGCAGATGTCGATCTTCAAATTGATCGTGAAACGAAAGATATTGAAGAGGTGGAGGCAGAAGTCGTTTTTGTAAAACAAGAGGACTACCAGCCTGATCCGGCAGTAAAAGATATATTGGATCGTTATCAATCAGAAGTGGAAACAATTATTAATGAAGAAATTGGCTATAATGGCCAGGAACTGACGGGTCAATATACAAATGACGGGGACCATGGTTTAGGAAATCTAATTGCAGATGGCATGAAGTGGGCAATGGATGCTGATTTTGCCATGCATAATGGTGGTGGTATTCGTGACAGTTTAGATGTTGGACCTATCACATGGGGTGAAGTGTTTAATATTCTGCCTTTTGCCAATACACTGATGTCAGTTGATATTAAAGGGAAAGACCTTATCCCGATTTTAAATAACAACTTGTCAAGCTATGGTTCGGACTACAGTGTATCTGGATTGCACTATACGTACAATTACGACTATCAGCATGTAGTCGATATTACACTCCCAGATGGTACACCAATTGATCCGGAAGCAACCTATACACTGGCAACAAACAATTATATTGGCACACAAGATGGACCGATCAAAAACTTAGGTACCAATGTACAAATGGGACCTGTCGATGTCGATGCAGCGGTAGATTATTTGAAGCATTTGGATACAACACAGGCGAATCCGTTAGTGATTGGTCCAGAAGGTCGAATTGCTCAAACGGATGAGATCCCGGATATTGACACAGAAGGCGAAGTGATTGGCTATAATGCACAGGATTTAATGGGGGCTTATACAAATGGGAAGGATCATGGCTTAGGAAATTTGATTACCGATAGTATGAAAGCAGAAATGGACACTGATTTTGCTGTCACCAATGGTGGAGGAATCAGCTCTACCTTACTTAAAGGTGACATCACTGCTGAATCGTTAGACAAAATTTTGAAGCATGGTAATACATTAGTGAAGATGGAGGTAACAGGGGCAGAGCTAGAATCGATTTTAAATGACCAGCTCTCTGAAGATGGATCTGACTACAGCGTATCAGGCTTCCATTATCAATATGACCATGCCGAGCAAAAAGTAGTTTCGATTACGTTACCAGATGGCGAGGCAGTTGATCCTGATGAAGTCTATACATTGACCACTAATAATTATCTTGCTGAAAGTGGTGTTTTCGCATCGATTGATTCTGAACAAGAAGAGGGCCCAGTTGATGTCGAAGCACTTGAGAATTATATTGTTTCCTTAGAAACGACAGAGATAAATCCGTTAGTTTATGGATCAGAAGGCCGTATTTCAACAGTGCCGGTAGTAATAGTTCCAGAAATAGAGGATAATAATGCTACTGTTGAAAATGAGGTCATCGATAATGTGCCAAATCATGGAACGGTGATCATTGACTTGAGTGAAGAAGAACATATAGACGAAAGCAAACCGCTGGAAGTTTCGTTTGCAAAAGAGCAAATAGCTATGCTGAAAGAAAAACAAGCGGAATTGAGGATCGAGAAGAGCGATGTTACCCTGGCTTTCCCACTTAGCCTTTTCAGTGGTGACGAGAATGTTACCATCAAAATAGAAAAGCTGGAAGAGGTCGAAGGTGCTTTAAGTACCGTTTATGACTTTACGATTATGGAAGGCAATAAAATGATCCATGACTTTTCGGATTATGGCGGAGTAGAGCTTTCGTTAAAAGTAAATGAGAAAGATGTATCTGACATTGATTCAATGAAAATCTTTTACTTAAATGACGAAACAGGCGAATGGGAAGTAATTGGTGGTTCTTATAAAAATGGTAAGGTGACAGCAACAACCAATCATTTCTCCACCTTTACCGTGATGCTAGATACTTCTTCAGATGGGGGAGATGACACAGACCCTGAGTCACCCGTGAACCCTGAAGATCCAGCAGACCCAGCAGATCCTGCTGGAGAAAATAACAACACCGATGGTGGCAATGACAGTACTGATGATAATACAGATAATAATGATGCTTCAACAGTTTCAAATGCAGGTAACACATTACCAGATACAGCAACATCAATATTTAATTATATGCTGGCAGGATTATTCGTGTTTGCATTGGGCTTTTTACTAATGATCCGCCAACGAATAAAAAAATCATAACCACAAAGGCTGCATCCAATTAAAGGTGGGTGCAGTTTTTTTGTGAGTATAGCGACAATGGCTAACAGGATAGAAGAGTGCTTATAGATTTATGTAAAGTAGAACTGTCTGACATAGTGTAATTTTGATATATCTTGAGTGCGTAGCAAAGCTCCGGAAATATGCTCCACGTCCGGCCGGAGCGATCTCCTAGCACATGAATCATTTCAAAATTACCACTAAGCAGTTAGTTTACATAACCCGTATTATAGGAAGCGTTATAAATGATAGGATCCTCCTATGCAGCATAATGAAAAGGGAGGTCCATCATGAATTAGTGACAGCTATATTCTTTATCTGTAAGAAGCAAAACATCGACATCCCTCAAACGGAATGTCGATGTTAGTTAAAAGCTAATTAATTCTGCTTAATCGCAGCATATTCTTTTCTTGCCAGTTTTGCAGCTTCTACCATTTTTTCTAAAGCAGCGATCGTTTCTGGCTCTTGTCTGGTTTTAAGACCACAGTCCGGGTTAATCCAGAATTGCTCTACATCAATCGTTTCCAGCGCACGTTTAATGTTTGCTTCCAGCTCCTCCAAAGTTGGAACGCGAGGGCTGTGGATGTCATAGACACCGAGTCCGATATCTTTCTTGTAATCATTTGTTTCGAATGTTTCCACCATTTCACCGTGACTGCGAGATGTTTCGATCGAAATTACATCGGCATCTAACCCATCGATGGCTTCATAGATTTCGCCGAATTCAGAATAGCACATATGTGTATGAATTTGTGTTTCAGGCTTCACCGTCGATGTTGCTAATAAAAAGGCATTTACTGCTGCATCGAAATAAGCTGGCCATTTTAAGCGGTCAAGTGGCAAGCCTTCACGTAATGCAGGTTCATCAACCTGGATAATACCAACACCTGCTTCTTCGAGCGCCAATACTTCTTTTTCAAGTGCTAAAGCAATTTGATCCTGTACATTGAAACGAGGCAGCCCTTCATGAACAAAAGACCAGTTAAGGATTGTAACAGGACCAGTCAGCATCCCTTTTACAGGTTTGTCAGTTAAGGACTGGGCATAAGCAATTTCCTTCACTGTAATCGGCTTTTCCCATTCAACATTACCAGCAAGTAGTGGCGGCTTCACACAACGGGAACCATAGGATTGTACCCAGCCAAATTCGGTAACGGCAAAACCTTTGAGCTTCTCACCGAAGTATTCGACCATATCAGTACGTTCGAATTCACCATGGACAAGCACATCCAAATCTAAATCTTCTTGAATCTGAATCCATTTCTTCGTTTCTGCTTCCACAAATTGTTCATACTGCTCATTCGTTATTTCACCTTTGCGCCATTTCGTTCTGGTACGTTTCACTTCAACAGTTTGTGGCAGGCTTCCAATTGTTGTTGTCGGTAATAAAGGAAGGTTGAGCTTTTCCTGCTGACGTTTTTTTCTTTCGGTAAAAGGTAAATCGCGTTTCGCATCTTGTCTTGCTGCTTCAGGTGTTTGGTTACGATATTCTGATTGGTTTAATCCATCAATGGCCTGTGTACTTGCAAGAAATGCTTCTTTAACAGTCTCTTTTCCATCACGAAGAGCCGTGGTCAACGTATGTAGCTCTGTTAGTTTTTCATCGGCAAAGCTCAATCCGCCTTTGACCACATTATCAAGCTTTTCTTCCAACTGTTTGGTAACCGGTACATGTAATAAGGAACAAGAAGGCTGCACAATGAGTGTATCAACCGATGCTGCCTGTTTAATTTCTTCCAGCAGTTGATATTTTTCTTCTAAGTCCGCGCGCCATACGTTACGGCCGTTTATAATACCTGCTCCTAAAACTTTATCAGATGGGAAACCGAATTTTTGTATTATTGATAAATTATCACCATGGACAAAATCTAATCCAATACCGCTTACTGGAAGCTGAATAACACGCTTGTAATTTTGAACCGTTTCAAAGTACGTTTGCAGAAGGATTTGAATACCATTGACATTCTGGGCAATTGTTTGATAAACATTTTCAACAATTTCGATTTCTTTCTCAGAAAGATTCGTTCCTAATACAGGCTCATCAATCTGTACCCAGGTAGCACCAGCCTCTGCTAATTCTTGAAGTACTTGTTCATATAGAGGTAATAATTTGTTAACCCAGTTTTCTAATTCATCTTCCTGATAGCCTTTCGCTAATTTAACGAATGTTACAGGACCGACGATTACCGGTTTTCCGTCAATATCCAATTCTTGCTTCGCTTCTTGATAATAGTGAAGGGCACGATTTTCGATTAATTTTGGTTCAGTATCCTTCAGTTCAGGTACGATGTAATGATAGTTGGTGTTAAACCATTTGGTCATTTCTGCAGCCACTGCATCTTTTTCACCACGAGCAATAGCGAAATAAGTAGACAATGCGGATGGGTCATGGTGCTGGAATCTTTTTGGAATAATATTGAACGCAACCGCCGTATCTAATACATGGTCATAGAAAGAAAAATCGGCTACTGGAATAAGATCTAATCCTTGTTCTTTCTGTTTCTTTAAAGCTTCTAATCTTAATTGTTTGGTCTGGCTTAATAGTGACGCCTCGTTGATGTCGCCTTTCCAAAATGCTTCAATTGCTTTCTTCCATTCTCTTTTTTCACCAATACGTGGATACCCTAGATTTGCGCTTAAAATAGTAGTCATTTAAAAAAACTCCTTTTTGTTTTATATTTTTGTAACAGCTTTGGTTTGCTGGTGTACATATTCTGTTAATTCGGCTGTTGCCGGATAGTGCATAAACGGTGTAACAATATAGATGCCATTAAAGTATTGAATGGCAGTATCAATTAATTCTTTGGCAATATTGATTCCTTCTCTGCGGCTGTCATGACGATTCTGATGTTGCTGCATGCGTGAACGTACTTCGTCAGACAGCTTCATGCCCGGCACTTCATTATGAAGAAATTCTGCGTTGCGATGAGAGGTAAGTGGCATGATCCCGATGAATATCGGTTTGTCAATGTTTTTGGTTAACCGGTGTAATTGTATGATTTGTTCATGATTAAAAATTGGCTGGGTAAGAAAATAATCAGCACCATGCTCAATTTTCTTTTCCATCCGTTTTACTGCTTTTTCAAGATTGGCAACATTCGGATTAAATGCTGCAGCCACTTGAAAATTGGTTTTGGTTTTCAAAGAGCTGCCTGAAAAAGATAACCCTTGATTACACTGTTTAATCAATCTTGTTAATTCAAAAGACGTAACATCGAAAACAGAGGATGCGCCAGGGAATCCGCCAATGCGTGTCGGATCACCAGTAATAGCGAGAATTTCATCGAATCCTAAGGTATGCATGCCTAATAAGTGTGACTGCAACCCAATTAAATTGCGGTCCCGGCAAGTTAAATGAATCAAAGGTTTTACTTTACAACCAAGTTCTTTCATTTTGACTGCCATAGCGACATTACTGATTCTTGGTGTAGCTAACGAATTATCTGCTAAAGTAATGGCGTCAACACCGGCTTTTTCCAAGGCAAAGACACCTTCGATGAAGTCATTCGTATCTAAATGTTTAGGTGCATCAAGCTCGACTATTACTGTATGTTCCTGCCTGGCCTTATCGGCCAAAGTAACACGTTGTGGCGGTGTTGCTTGTTGTTCAGGTGTGAACGTAATGGTTTTGACTTCTTTTTCTTTTAATGGTGTTAAATCTTTGACGCCGTCTTTAAAGGCACGGATATGCTCTGGTGTAGTACCACAACAGCCACCGAGTAATCGGACCCCTTGATCACGGAAATCTTTGGCACACTGTTCAAAATATTGTGTGCGTTCGCTATACACTAATTTCCCGTTATCGTAGGCGGGCAGGCTGGCATTCGGATAAGCAGCTAAATATGCATTTTCTAATAAAGGTACAGATTCCAATGCTTTAAGCATGTAATACGGACCTAGGTGACAATTGACACCGACTACATCTGCCCCTAATTCTTCCAACTTAGCTAATGCATAGGGGAGACTGATACCATTTTCCAAAACGCCCGGTTCATGCATGGATACGTTCGTAATGATTGGGATGTTCGTCTCTTCACGGGCAATTTGTAATGCCTCTTGGATTTCTTCGAAGTCATAATAGGTTTCGAGTAGGATCCCATCAACACCTTCAAGTAAAAGTGTGAAAAGCTGTTCCTTGAAACTGCGGACTATTTCTTTCCGCGAAGCTACTAACTTTTGTACACCTCGTATACCACCCATCGTACCGAGGACTGCTGCTTTATCGCCTGCTGCACTCTTAGCGATTTTGACCGCCTTGGAATTAATGTGATGGACACGATCTTCCAAACCGAAACGTGTCAGTTTAATATAATTGGCCCCATACGTATTGGTTTGGATCACCTCTGAGCCGGCATCAAGATAAGATTGATGCACACGTAAGATTTCATCTGGATGACTTAAGTTGTACGATTCAAAGCATCGATCGACACCATGAGCATAGAGCAGTGTACCGATCGCGCCATCTGCCACAACCAAACGATCTCTTAAACTAGTAAGAATGTCTGGCAAGGAGAATCACCTCTTTTCTACAAAATAAAAAAATCTCCGCCTGTTTAAAAGACGGAGATAGATTGGTAAATGTCTCTCATCTTCCAAGCATTACGCTTGCTGGAATTAGCACCTTGTCATGATATGACGGTTGCTGAGGTATCGTCAGGCCAGTCCCTCCACCTCTCTGGATAAGAAAGTATGTAATTGATAGTAACTTTTGTAAGTATATTACATTAAAAATAATTCAATTACAAGTATTTTTCAGAAAAAGTTTCAGAAAATTTTGTTTACTTGACAGTATACATAGCTATGATAGAATTATATTAGTTGAAAATGATTATCATTAACAGAGGGGAGAGCCTTCATGAGTTTACAACAATTGATAAAAGAACGTCGCTCGATCGGTTCGTATTTGGATAAAAAAGTTTCGATAGATCAAATCCAGCAAATGTTGGAGACGGCTGTTTGGGTACCTAATCATAAAATGACAGAACCGTGGCGTTTTGTATTTTTACAAGAGGAAACAAAACAAAAATTAGCTGAGATTAATCGGGAAGTAGCAAAAGCAAAAAGCCATAATGCTTCAAAAGAAGATCTAAAAGTGATAGGTGAGAATGCGTATCAAAAGGTTATGAATGTACCTTTTATTTTCTTTGTTATTAATACGTTACATGAACAAGAAAAATTACAAGAAGAAGATTATGCTTCATCCAGCTGTTTGTTGCAAAATTTCAGTTTATTAGCATGGGAGCAGGGCCTAAGTGTTTTCTGGAAATCTGGTAAATTGGCATTCTGTGAGGAGACGGCAGAATTGATCGGCTTGAAAGACAATGAGAGAGTAGTAGGACAAATTCATGTCGGCTATCCGTCCAAATCACAAACACCAGTACCAAGAACACCAGCCAAAAACCGCATCACGATTTTATAAAACAACAGGAGGGAAGTTCTCCTGTTGTTTTTTTAATACGGCAGGAAAAATTTAATAATGGAAAAGCTCGACGTAGTGAAAACCTTGAATGTACCAAGTATATGAAAAACGACGGTACTCGCTAATAGACGAGGCGAATGCCGAGTTTTTTCTAATAAGAATGTAAAGTATATAATTACTTTCATTAGCGAGAAAGGAGCCAAAAGTGGTGGCAGACACCAGAGATTTGTAGTGTTTAAAAAAGAAAGAAGACAAATGATGGTGTTTCCCGGCTGGTTTTGTCTCCTTAAAGTGTCTGTACCATAGCGCAGGCTGGCACATAGACCCCCACAGGTGAAAAGTGGCTGGTAAAGGTGTCCCAGCACATGAATCATTTCAAAATGACCGCTATTTGCCACTTTACATAATCCATATTATAGCTGGTTTGTATGTTATTTTGTTAGTTAGGACGAGGTGAGCTTTCCTGGTCGTTCTTATATACCTAATTCGTTGCATAAAAATCCGAATATAACACGGATTTTACTTGATGAGTCTCGTGTTATATTCGGCATATTTTAAATAAACATTTAACTTCTCTATCTATCCAATACAACCCTCGTGTTGCCAATCATATCATGAATACCCTGCTTCTGATTGGTGAAGGCGACGAAGGCATAAAGTAATACCGTTATCGGAAACACTCGATGAAGAAATCTGCCAATTACTTCGCGGAAGATCAGGTCACTCCAGCGCAGTGGTTCATGGTCTTCCCGTATCACTTTCAAACCAAATATCACCTTGCCTAACGTTTGATTAAAATACTTTGTCGTCAACAAGAAATACAGATAAAAAATGATCGAACTTATGATACTTGTCACGGTCCAGAAACCAACTTCCAAGTCAAAGCCATTGTCCACAAACTTAAACGGAATAAGCAAGATGCCGTTAATGCTGAAGACAATGATTAAATCAGCCAGATAAGCCCAGAAACGCATCCAAAACCCTGCATATCTCTGATTAATGGTGGGGGAAGATGCATGTTTTATTTCATTTTCAGTCATAGCGACACCTCCTTATCTTGAATATAGGTACATTGCTCGTGGTGCATTTTCTTGACGTAACAACTCTGTAATGCCTGGTATCTTGAACTCTGCACCAAGCATACTTTGAACTGTACCACCTAGCAATTGGTTAAAAGGCATTCCCTGATTATATTCAATTACCTGTGCATTACCTAATTCGTAATCTTCTTCCATCATTGCGATTGTATCATCTAACGTTCCGATTTCATCAACCAGTCCCGCTTCCTGTGCTTGTGATCCGGTATATACTCTGCCATCACCAAGTTCACGAACTCGATCTTCTGACAAGCCTCTGCCATCGACGATCACTTGAACGAAATCATCATACATATCATCAATCATCGTTTGCAGGATCTCGCGTTCTTCATCTGTCATATCACGATACGATGACAATATATCCTTATGTTCACCGCTTTTAATCGTGTTAAAGTCTATACCTAGCTGATCCGCTAATTCTGAGAAATTAATACTTTCCATGATAACCCCGATCGATCCTGTCAATGTCGCTTTATGGGCGACAATTTTATCCGATGGAGCGGAGATATAATATCCTCCGGAAGCTGCTGTGTTTCCCATCGACACATAAACAGGCTTTTCATATTCCTCTTTAATTTCTACAATTTTGTCATGGATTTCTGCACTTTCGACGACACCACCGCCAGGGGTGTTCACTTGTAATACAATGCCTTTAACGCTCTCATCTTCTCCCGCTTTTTCAAGCTTTTTTAAGAATCGACTATGGTTATAAGAAGTCGTATTGATTAATGAGCTAGGTGTTGTATCCTGAATCACTCCATTCACATGAAGAACGGCGATTTTATTCATATTAGAACCTTTATCCACTACTTTCTCAGCTATCCCATCCTCTTCAGGTATGCTGAACATGTTTTCAAAATCTGCCGTAAGCATGCTGGACATAAACTGAAAGCCAATCGAAGCAAAAAATAATCCAGCTGCCACTAAAAGCGCAAGCCAGCGTTTCTTGTTCATATGTCTCATCTCCTTCTTTTTATTAGGTAAAAGGGAAAAATAAAAAAGCAATTCATTCTGCTCTCTCTCCTATACGTTCTAATAAGATATACGTTTCAACTTTTTTATTTTGAACAAATAAGTACAGTCATAGAAGTAATCATGGTGAACATGAAGATGGGTTCTTATAATATGGATTATGTAAAGCAGAACTGTCTGACATTGTGGTAATTTTGATAGATTTCATCTGCTTTGCAAAGCTCCGGAAATATGCTTCGCGTCCTGTGGGGCACAGCTTCAGCTAGGCTACTACTTAAACAACTTCTTTGCTGCCTTGTGCCGAGGAAGCTTACTTCGAAGCGATACTAGTAGACACAGGCACAGACGAAGTGAATCTTCAGCTCGCGCTGACGCATGAGGAGTCTACGCATATTTCCTACGCTTAAGGGAAGGGCTACAACTTTTGAAACAGCTAATAGCAATGGCACTAGTCATTATGTTATCAATTCAAATGCTGTTATTGGTGGATGTGCTCCATGTACTAGCTCTTACAAAGGTTGTAGAGTACCTATCCTAGCGCAGGCCAACCACGGAGACTCCCGCGGGATTGAGCAGGTGCTGAAGATCCACTTTGTAAAGCGGTCTTCTTTACAAAGTTAGCTTCAGCCGTGCCCCGCAGGACGCGGAGTGGTTGGCCGAAGCGGTATCCCAGCACATGAATCATTTCACAATGACCACTAAGCAGCTAGTTGACATAATCCATATTATAGGTAGTTGTATATTATTTTGTTAGTTAGGACAGGGTGGGTTTTTCCCGTTTTTTTATGTGTTACCGAGAAAATGAGACCTAATTCGTTATAAATCATAACAATCTATGCTATTATATGATGTACTCCAATTATAATAGAAAAAAGGGCCGATGATAGGACATCACCGGCCAATAGAAAAAGGGGCTATCATTTTGTGAGAAAGCAATCTTTGCAGCATTGCTCAATTTGGAACATCTTTAATATATCAAATGAATGAAAAGGAGGTGTTAAATCTAAGTAAAGATCATGTAAAGTTTTTCCTGTACTACTATTTTCTCGTTATAATGGTCATAGTAAATTTATTAGGAGGACTGGTGATGAAGCGTTTTTCGATTTGTGTAACAAGTGATGTGCATGGCTATATTATGCCTAATAATTATCGCAACCAGCAGGAGGAAGCGATGGGTTTGGCAAAGACAGCCTCCATTATTAAAGAGATACGTAAGAACAATCATACCATATTAATTGACAATGGTGATTTTATTCAAGGAAGCCCTTTCACCTATTATTTTGCAAAAAAAGTGTCCGACAGGCCAAGTCCGATGATGAAAGCCGCCAATTTATTAGGATATGATGCAGCTATTATTGGAAATCATGAATTTAATTATGGTATGCCCTATTTACATCATACAATAGAAGCTTCTAATTTTCCGTGGCTTTCAGCTAATATCATCCGTAATGCTACAGGGAAACCGGTATTTGGTCAACCATACATCATCAAAGAGATCGCTAATGTACGAGTAGCTATTCTTGGTACTACCACACACTACATACCTAACTGGGAGGATCCGAAAACAATAGACGGTCTGTCCTTCGAAGATGCTTGTCAATCTATCAAAAAATGGGTAGCCCATATTAAAGAAACAGAAGCACCTGATGTCATGGTCGTTTGTTATCATGGCGGCTTTGAATGTGATCTTTCCACAGGTGAACCGACGGAGGCGTGCACTGGAGAAAATCAAGGCTATCAAATTTGTGAAATGGTAAAAGGGATCGATATTTTAATTACAGGGCACCAGCATCGCTATTTGGCTGATGTTGTCAATGGAGTTACAGTCATTCAGCCTGGTAGTAATGGACAGGCTCTTGGTGAAATTGTCGTAACCTATGATGAGGAAAAAATTGATTCAATTAGTACAGCTATTCATTATGTAGGAGAACAAACAACAATCGATACACAAACAAGAGAAGTAATAGCTGAGGAAGAAAGAGAAGTGCAACAATTCCTGGATCAGACAATTGCGACGGTAGAAGGGGATATGGAAATTCAAGATCCGATGGTCGTTCGAAAGCAGGGACACCCTTTTATAAACTATATCAACGCATTGCAAATGAGAGTGTCCAATGCACCGATTTCCTGTACGGCGTTATTCCATGATCAATCTCCTGGTTTTCCAAAACAGATTACAATGCGAGATATTGTCGCTAATTATATTTATCCGAATACATTGAAAGTGCTGCGTGTTACCGGACAAGATATAAAAGCAGCTTTGGAGAAATCCGCTACTTATTTCACGTTGGAAAATGAAAAAATCGCCGTCAATCCTGATTTTTTAAATCCGAAACCACAGCCATATAATTATGATATGTGGCAAGGGATTGACTATCAAATCAAGGTCTCCAAGCCAATCGGTGATAGAGTCGTCAAGCTTACTTATCAAGGAGAGCCGTTAGCCCTTGATCAATATTATCATGTGGTGATGAATAATTACCGGGCCAGTGGCGGTGGCGACTATCAAATGTTTCAACAGAAAGAAGTTGTAAAAGATATTCCTGTTGACATGACGGAACTGATTACGGATGATCTAGTAAAACAAGGAATGATCCGTCCAGATCCGACTAAACATTTTGAAATTCTGAGATAATAGTAGAATCAAATATTGGTAATTAAATAGAAAATATTACGAAATGATGTATAAAATCTATCATTGTTGCCCCATAATGACAAATGTGACAAGCTATTGTAACATCGTAATTTTTGTTACAGACTCTTAAATTCACTGTAACCACAACAGGTATTTTCTTGTGTTATAGTGGTGCTTGTCAACATGAAAGGAGGCAACTTTGATGAAAAAGTTTTTTGTGACATTAGGATTTGCAGCGACTAGTTTCCTATTTGTGCTACCAGTTTCGGCAGCAGAATATCAAGTAGAAAAGGGAGACAATCTTTGGTCCATTGCGGAGGAACATAAAACATCAGTTGCGGAATTAATGGAAACGAACAACCTGGAGTCAGACTTAATTTTTCCAGAACAGAAATTAGAGATAGATAAAGAATTAACTTACATTGTAGAAAAAGGTGACTCACTTAGTGAAATAGCAGTAGAACATGATGTAACAGTGAGTGATCTAAAAGAGTGGAATAAACTTGAAACAGATTTAATTATCATAGGTGAAAAACTAATGATTAAAGATTCTAAGAAGGCAAAAGAAGAAGATACAGAACAAAAAGCTCAAGCTGAGCAAACAGCAAATAAGGACAAGCAACAAGAAAGTACAAAGGAAGAAACACCGGAAGCGTCTGAACCGGCAGTAGAACAAACAAACTCTCAGAAAGAAGCATCATCAGAAAAATCTGGTGAAACGATCAGTGTAAGTGCAACAGCATACACTGCTCAGTGTGAAGGTTGCTCTGGTGTAACGGCAACAGGAATTGACTTAAATGAAAATCCAAATATGAAAGTCATTGCTGTAGATCCAAACGTTATTCCACTTGGATCCAGAGTCTATGTAGAAGGCTATGGTGAAGCCATTGCAGCTGATACAGGTGGAGCAATCAAAGGTAACAAAATTGATGTCCACGTACCTAACAAAGACGAAGCATTTGATTGGGGCGTTAAAACAGTAGACGTCACAATTCTTGAATAATCAATGTAAGGCAACTAGCTCTCTCGTTTTCGAGGGAGCTTTTATTTTTGCATAAAAGGAGAAATGACAAGTAATCCATAGTTAGACGATGTATAAATAGCAATGTTAAGGTTGTAACAGAATTAACTGTAATAATAAATAAAATTTGTGAACTAATATTGCAGAGAGGAATGAAGTATATGCGATATAAAGGAAAAAAACAGATAATTAGAACATTGCTGTTAATGATATTATTATACTTTTTGTTAATTAAAGACAATCTAACTGTTTTCATCGTGGGAATTATCATCTTTTTCATTATTGAGATAGCTCTTATATTATTAAACGTACTTCGTAAAAAGAGGATGGGACAAAGTAAAAGTCGAACATAATATAAAATCTTATCAAATAAGATTCTAGTTATGTCCAACTTTTCTGTTATGGTGTATTTAAATGCTGCGAAGTAAGTGAATATGCGTTATCAAACTTTTAGGCCATTTTGATAACTTGTTAGTGCTATGCTACCGTTCCAGGAAGCTAGGCCCCACTGAACGCGGAGCATCTTTCCAGAGCTTTGCTAAGCAGATGAAATCTATCAAAATTACCACAACGTCAGACAGTTCCACTTAACATAATCCAGATTATAGGTAGTTGTATATTATTTATGCTAGTTAGGATCGGGTGAGCTTTCCCGGTTTTCTTATGTGCCCCGATATGCCGATAGTGCGAAAACTAAGCAGACCCTCGAAAATAGATTTTAAATGTCTTCAAAGACCCTCTAGTTCTGATAATTATTGTTAATTTCAATTGTATTCGTAAATTCTTTTTCGATTACTTCTTGACCATTTACTAGTTCCGATAATCGTTGGACGATAAGTTTACCCCATTTGCTTTGATTTTGTGAAATTGTACTTGTTACTTGCCCGTTTTCTATACCCTCTAAAATAATTGGTAAATCATCGAACGTAACAGCTTTTTGTTGGAGTCCGTGTGCTTTCCATACGGTAATAGCAGCAGGGCCAGCCAATGAGTCGATACCAACAAATCCATCAAAATCAGGATATTGATCAACCATTTTTTCTATATTGGTTAACGTATTTGGAGCTGTACCATTACTATAAGAGATTTGTTTAATAGATAAGCCTTGATATCGTTCGACAACCGCTTTTAACCCTTTAATACGTTGTCGCAAATTTTCCATTGTTGGTAAGCCACTACTTACAATCAAATCCCCTTTATAATGTAAATGTTTTGCAACTGTTTCGCCTAAATGTAATCCAGCTAAATAATTATCGGTGCCAATATAAGCGTATCGTTTACTGCTCGGTGCGTCGGTATCGAAACAAACAACAGGAATATTTTTTTCTACGGCTTTATCAATAATCGGTGTGATCATCTCAGGGTCTGTCGCACCGATGGCAATACCGTCTACTTGTTGCTCAATATATTTCTGAAGTATTTGTGCTTGATCTTGAGCAGATGCGATTTTAGGAGCATCGATTACTATCTTTACCCCAACTTCAGCAGCATTCTCACGAGCTGCTTCGGTTACTTTTTCAAAGAAAGGATGAGCAACAGGATAAATAATGGCAAAAGTCTTATCAATCGGAGTCTCTTTGTCTTGCTTGATTACTTCATTCTCACCAACTGGCCTGTTTATATCCATATTTAATACTAGTAAAAAAGTTGCTAATATTAGTAGTATCCACTTTCTCATATAGAGATCCCTCATTCTAAGTAATACTTGGAGTAGTGTTGCCTAGTACTTGTTGCTTGAATTTCTTCGTTGTCATTCCTGTACTCTTTTTGAATGTATGGCAAAAGTAGTGTGAATCATTGTATCCAACCTTATAAGCGATTTCATAAGTTTTTAGATCTGTAGTTTTTAACAGTTCTTTAGCATGCTCCATTCGACTTTTTGTTATATATTCCGTAATCGTTTGATCCATCTCTTTGCTGAAAATATTACTAAGATAGGAAGCGCTGATATTGATTTCATTTGCAATTTGCTGTAATGATAACGATGACTCATGGTATTTGGTAGAGATAATTTGTTTTACTTGTTGAATGACTTTGCCGTATTTACTGGAATGATTGTCATGGTATTCTAATAAAGGTTGTAGCATCTTTCTCATATAATTGCTCATTTCTTTTTTGGTATGGACTTGATGTAATGAGTTTTCTAATGGTTTAATGATATCTCGGAAATGATGATCATACATGTCAGATTCATCAAGATAGTGCCGAATAGTGATGGTGAAATCTAACAAAAAATAATAAAGAAAGACACGGGAAAGATTATTTTTTTGATGGACAAAGCTAGCATAAGATTCAATAAAACTATCTAACTGGTTTGACTGGCCAAATTTAAGGAAATATATTAACTCTCTCCTGTCGAATGATTCCATTAATGCTTGATACATATCTTTATCCAATGTATTAGATTGGATCGCTTGACTGTAACTATAAGCTTCTAAAGCAGTTTCATAAGCTATCGTGATATGTTCTGTTCTCGTTTCTATAGATCCTAAACCAAATAATATGGCATTTTGCTGTGCTGTTAACAGTTGCTTGATCTTACTAATCTGTTGAAGTAAAATCTGTTCGATATCATATTTGAAAATAAAGATATATTTTGTCTCTTTAATGAAAAAAAGAGGCTGAAAGTTTAGTAGTTGCTCTTTGACTGTATTATCTAAAGGCTCTGTTACCAGGACTGTATAATAGCTAGCCATTAAATCGATTTGGAAATGTTTCGCTTGGTAAAGGATCTCTTCGGGTGTTAGGGCCCCTTTACATAATTGTTCGTAAAGTTCTTCTTTTGTTTCTAATGAAGAAAAGGGATGAACTTTTATACTCATTTCTTTTTTTATTTTCCTCAAAATTGTCAACAAATCTTGACTGCTTACCGGTTTTAAACAATATTCTTCCACTTGTAATCGTATCGCTTGTTGAGCATATTCAAACTCATCATGCCCGCTTAAAATAATAATTTTAGTATGGGGCAACTTTTCCTTCACAATTTTCGTTAACGTCAAGCCATCCATAAAGGGCATTTTAATATCTGTAATTAAGATGTCTGGCTGATGTTTCTCGATTAACGGTAGAGCCATTTCACCATCAGAGGCGTCACCACAATAAATAAAACCTTCTTGCCGCCAATCGATCTTTTGGGCAATTCCTCTTCTTATCACTGCTTCATCATCAACCAAAAATAGTTTCTTCAATTTTCTCCCTCCACAATTGGAATAGTGATAGATACTCTTGTTCCTGAGCTTTTCCAGGAATTTATTTTTAGCCCGTACTCTTTTCCATAATATAATTTTATTCGTTGCTGCACATTCATTAGACCGAACCCATTTTTCGCTTCTGGAATAATTTCACCAGAAAATATATGTTGGCGTAATTTCTCTAATCTTTCTTGTTCCATTCCTATTCCGTTATCTATTACTTCAAATCGAATCGTATGATTACTTTCTTTAGTACCCTTTATTCGTAAAAATCCTCTGCCGCGTTTGTTTTTAATTCCATGATAGATGGCGTTTTCCACAATTGGTTGTAATAATAATTTTAATATTTGATAACGCAATACAGCTTCTTCGATATCTACTGCAACCTCTAAAATATCTTCATATCTAGTTTTCTGTATGTATAAATAGCTATTTATGTGGGCTATTTCATCGGAAATGGTAATCCAGTCTTTGCCCTTGTTTAGTGAGATTCTACAATATTGTGATAACGCTTTTGTTATTTTAATGACTGATTGGTTTTCTTTTGTTTCTGCTAACCACACAATCGTATCCAGTGTGTTATACAAAAAATGCGGATTGACCTGTGCTTGCATCGTTCGAAATTCAGCTGTTTTTAATTTCTTTTGTTCTTCAATGCTTAGGTCAAGCAAAGACTTTATTTTATAGATCATTTGATTGAAACTATGTCCTAAAGTAGCAATTTCATCTTCACCTACCGGATCGACATGCGTAGTTAAATTTCCACCTGCAGCTTGTTTCATTTTGTCTTTTAACGTACGAATAGGTAGGATTAACTTGTTAGATATAAACATATAGAGACCGATTATAAAGATGGTACTGCTGATGACGGTAATGAAAATTAATGTTCGTATTTCATTACTATCCCTCATAATCTCGTGAGTAGGTGCATGGCCGACGACCTTCCAGCCTGTCATTTGTGAAGTCTCAAATACGTAAAAGTTTCCATCATCTTGATAATATCCTTGCTTATTGGATATCTTATCTAAATCAAAGTAAAAAGGCGTTGTGTCGTTGCCTTCTTGTTGAAGGAAGATATTACGATCAGTGGAAGTGATAAAAAAAGAACTATTCTCAGTAAGCATTACTTCATCTAATACAGAAGTGATAACAGAAGCATCTATCGTTAGTTTCATGATCCCGATAACAGTATCAGTTATATCCCAAACAATTGGATAGGTCATTTCAAGAGTTGGAAAACCATTCCGTGAGGTGATCTCCATCTTGGGATTGGTAGGATTTTCTGCTAACCATTGTTCTGGTTCTATATCATGACGTTGATAAACTCCTCTTCGGTCACTAATCGTTTTACCAGCTAAACTCATAATTTCAATATCAAAAATATGTTCACCTGATAAGTAACTTTTTTGATAAAAATCATATAAGTTTAAGATTTCCTTTGCTTCATCATATGTTTCTTCTTCATTAAGCAGAAATTGCACGGTGCTTTGTTGTTTGCCAATTTCATTAAAACGATAAATATCTTGAAATAGTACGTCTATTTCCCTTGTTAGTTGACTCACTTTTATTTGGGCTAAGCTGTATGCCCTTTCTGAAACGATATTGGAAGATTTTATGTAGGCAATACATCCGATAAGGATCAATGGTAAAACGGTTAATAATACAAACATAACAAGCATTTTCATTCTTAGACTTTTGTCTAATATAGTAAACCAATTTGGGCGCACAATAATCATCCTTCAATACAGCGTTATACTTTAAATTGCCTTAAGTGCTGCTGCAGTTGTTCTAAATCAGTAAGCTGTTTATCCGAGTATTCAGCGATCTCCTCTATTGTTGTTAATTGTTCCTCGCCTAACGTTCCAATGATCCCCATGTTGGTCATGCATTTCGTGATTTGCTTATGGAATTCTTCGAGGTTTTGTTGTAAGTGTCTAATCATCGATATGGTGATAGTGGTATGTTCTTTGATGTGGTTTTCTTGTGGTAGATGTGTTAACTGTTTTTCAAATTGTAATTGCTCTTGTAATAGTTTTAGATTTTCTTGTTGTAATTGTCGCAGTTGAATGTTTTGCATGTGTAAATCTTGTGTGATGAGCTGAGTCGTAGAGGTTATTTGTTCTCCAGCAGATAAATTATCTTCTGTGCTCAGATGAATCTGGTGAGAGGTGTATATGATTTCATTACTTGTTTGATTCACTTGGCTAATAATATGTTTTAAATAATCGGTCATCACATGAAAACCATTATAGAGATCATCTATTTCATTTGTAGCTGTCACTGGTTTAATAGAAACATTTAAGTTTCCTTTAGCGATTTCTCTTGCGTAATTTTGTAGAGAGTAAATCGGTTTTAATGTACGATTTGAAGCATTCCAGATAATGAAAAAGCTAATAATTACTAATAATAGAAAAACGACAATACTTATGATGATGTTGCGATTAATGTTTTCCTTCATCTCTATTTTCTGTTGTTCACTTTCCTGTAATGTCTTCTGTAATAATGTCTGGACATGATCATTAATGAGTTCGGAAGCAATACCAATATATTCTTGTGTAATATATTTTTCTTCAGCTGATGCATTAAATTTAATTTGATTACCTAGGCGGTCAACATACTCGGTTGTTGACGTTAATACCGACCTTACTTCTTTAATTTCAACTGAAAAAGGTTGTGCCGTATCCTTATCAGCTACTGCATCTAAGTGCTGCTTCATTTCTGATAGAATTTGATATTGCTGACCTTCTTCAAAATAGACTTTACCATATACAATATCGCGAATTTCCTCCTCTAATTGCTTTCTTAGCTGGCCATGTATCGAATTCGTTAGATGAACCGTTTCTGTCATTTCATTATATTGCTTCATATAGTTGGTGAAAAAGAAGAACTGGACAACCTGAATAATGCCAAACCATATAAAAAGCAATAAAAAAAGGATTAGAAATTTTGAGCGAATCGGTAACTGGCGAAACTTTGTAAACGCATTCAAAAAAACAACTCCTAACTAATAGGTAAATTAATAAAGATACGCTCAAAGTCATTGACAGGTGCTCTTACGGACAGTTGAACTTATGTTAAGAGACGTTGATTTGGTTTTTATTAGTATAACTTATTAGCACAATTATCTATAGTCCATTTTAGCTGTTTTTAAAAAAAATACAATTTTATTTTAAAAAAATGCAATATAATATCAGTTTTACAAAATATTTAAATTTTTTCAAAAATAATTCTATTAAAACTAAGTTGGAAGCGTTTTATACTATCAGTACACCTAATTAAATGGTGAAGAAAAAGGGAGGTTATACGCACATGAAAAAATTCTCAAATGTTAAGGGGTTATTTGTATTATTATTTGCACTTATATTACTACTAGCAGCCTGTGGTTCTACAGATGAAAGTGGTAGTAATAGTGATGCAGAAAATAATGAAACCGAGGAAACTTCTGATGAAAATGCAGAACAATCCGAGAGCGAGACAACGGGAGAAGCAGGCGAAAAACTAGTGATTGGTTTTTCGCAGGTAGGTGCTGAGAGTGAATGGAGAACCGCAAATACGAAATCCATTCAGAATGCTATTAAAGATGCGGGGCATGAATTGAAATTTTCTGATGCACAACAAAAACAAGAGAATCAAATTAAAGCAATTCGGTCCTTCATCACGCAGAAAGTGGATGCGATAGTGTTCTCACCTGTTGTAGAAACAGGGTTTGAGACAGTGCTGCAAGAAGCAAAGGATGCTGGTATTCCAGTGTTTTTAGCTGACCGAGCAGTGGATGTAGAAGATGATTCATTATGGGTAACATTTTTAGGTTCTGATTTCGTTGAAGAAGGACGTAAGGCAGGTCGTTGGTTAGTAGAAGAAATGTCAGATCAAGAAGGACCAGTTAATATTGTTGAATTACAAGGTACGGTTGGTTCTGCACCAGCGATCGACCGTAAAGAGGGATTTGAGGAAATTATTAGTGGAAAAGATAAATTCGAAATTATTAAATCGCAAACAGGTGACTTCACTAGAGCTAAAGGGAAGGAAGTTATGGAGGCGTTTTTAAAGTCTGAAGGTGAGAATATAGACGTTCTTTATTCCCACAATGATGATATGGCTATCGGTGCCATTCAAGCAATTGAAGAGTATGGATTAAAACCTGGCGAAGATATCAAGATTATTGGTGTTGACGCAGTAAAAGGTGCGTTTGAGGCAATGGCCGCTGGAAAAATGAACGTAACGATCGAATGTAACCCATTGTTTGGACCGCAATTAGTAGATCTGATCGAACGTCATTTTGAAGGTGAAGAATTAGATAAACGTATTGCTGTAGAAGAAAGCATGTATACCATGGATCAAGCGGAAGAATTATTACCAACTCGTGAATATTAAATAACCGCAATTTAGTAATACAGTAGCCTAAAGCAATCTTGCTTTAGGCTGACTAATTTTTCAAAAGGGGGAATGCAACTTGTCAGGACAACAGCCGAGCTTAGTAATGGAACATATCGTGAAAGAATTTCCTGGTGTGAAGGCACTTTCCAATGTGCAATTGTCACTTTATCCTGGAGAAGTGCATGCAATAATGGGAGAAAATGGTGCGGGTAAATCCACATTAATTAAAGTATTAACTGGGGTCTACTCCATTGATCAGGGGGATGTGATCCTGGATGGGAAACCAGTCTCTATTACTAGTCCTTTGGAAGCGCAAAATCACGGAATTAGTACCGTTTATCAGGAAGTCAATCTTTGTTCAAACCTTTCCGTAACCGAGAACATATTTATTGGGCGAGAAATAAAGAAGCGAGGGAGATTATCATGGAAACAAATGCATCAGAATGCCAAAGAAATATTGGCAAAATTACAATTAGAGATTGATGTGACAAAGCAATTGTCCTCTTATTCTGTAGCGATTCAGCAAATGGTCGCTATTGCTCGCGCGTTAAATGTGTCTGCGAAGATACTCATTTTAGATGAACCAACTTCAAGTTTGGATCGTGATGAAGTAAATCAGTTGTTTACTGTTATCAGACAACTAAAAAATGAAGGAATGGCAATTATTTTCGTTAGTCACTTTTTGGATCAAATTTATGAGGTTACCGATCGCTTAACAGTATTGCGTAACGGTGAATGGATTGGTGAATATAAAACAAAAGAAATAGAACGGATGGATCTTGTTTCCAAAATGATAGGTAAAGATTTGGAGGAAATGGAATCTGTTTCATCTGCTCGTCATGAAATAGAAGCTAAAGCTGACACCACAGCTTTATTACAAGCAGATCAAGTAGGCTTGGCTGGGAATATAGAACCATTTGATTTGGAAATCGGAAAAGGTGAAATTGTTGGTTTAGCTGGTCTCTTAGGTTCGGGCAGAACAGAGTTGGCACGTGTATTATTTGGGGCAGATAAGGCCGATCAAGGAAAGATAAAGATAAATGGTAAGTCGGTTAACTTTTCTGCACCAAGACATGCGATATTAAATAACATTGGTTTTTGTTCCGAAAATCGTAAGGCAGAGGGCATTATTCCAGAATTAACAGTAAGAGAAAATATGATTCTAGCGATTCAAAGTGTGTATGGATGGTTTCGTTACTTATCAAAGTCAAAACAAAGTGAACTTGCGAACGAATATATACATCTATTAAACATAAGTCCAGCAAATCCAGAACAGTTAATTAAAAATCTGAGTGGCGGCAATCAACAAAAAGTAATGTTAGCCAGATGGCTGATCACAAATCCAGATTTATTGATACTCGATGAACCTACTCGTGGGATTGATATCGGAGCGAAGACAGAAATTATGAAATTAATGTCCAAGTTAAGTAAAGAAGATACCTCGATCTTGTTTATCTCATCAGAAATGGAAGAAGTATTACGAACATGTCATCGAATTGCGGTGCTTCGTGATCGAAAAAAAGTAAAAGAGTTCCACAATCATGAAGGATTAGCACAACAAGATGTAATGAAAGAAATGGCCGGGGGAATGTAAAATGATCCAATCTATTATGAAATCTAGGCTGCTTTGGCCAATTGTAATTTTAATACTAATTTTGCTTATCAATTTATTTTTTGATAGTAATTTCTTCTCCGTGGAGGTCAGAAATGGTCATCTGACGGGAAGCTTGATTGATATTTTGAATCGTGGGGCACCATTGATCTTGATATCGATTGGTATGACATTAGTTATTGCTACAAAAGGCATCGATTTAAGTGTTGGATCTGTGATTGCTATGGCAGGTGCAATCGGCTCTATGAGCATTGCGGGATCGGAAGGAGCGGGATTGGCTCCAATATTTATCGCAATTGGGTTAACTTTATTGATTTGTACACTTGTAGGAGGTTGGAACGGGCTATTGGTATCACGCATAGGTGTACAGCCGATTGTAGCCACCTTAATATTAATGGTAGCCGGTCGAGGAATAGCGCAATTAATTACTGGTGGTCAAATCACAACTGTATATTATGAACCCTATTCATTTATTGGTGGTGGTTATTTATTTACGTTACCATTCTCTGTTTTTATTGTAGCAGCTGTTCTGATATTAGCAGTTGTTTTAACAAGGAAAACAGCACTTGGATTGTTCATTGAATCGGTAGGGTCGAACCCAAATGCCAGTCGACTAGCTGGGATCAATTCCAAAAATATTATGCTGATGGTGTATATGTTTTCTGGCTTTTGTGCTGGTGTTGGTGGTTTGATTTTATCATCCAATGTCATGAGTGCAGATGGTAATAATGCTGGACTGTGGTTCGAATTAGATGCAATTCTAGCTGTTGTAATCGGCGGCACTTCGTTAATGGGCGGACGTTTCTATTTAATTGGTACCGTAATTGGGGCGTTAATCATACAAAGCCTCACAACAACCATTTATTCCATCGGTGTACCTGCCGAGACGAATCTGGTCGTAAAAGCAGTTGTTGTCTTGATTGTTTGCTTATTACAATCGCCAGAATTCCGCAAAAGAGTATTTGGAATCGGAAAAGTAAAACGTAAAGGAGAACAAAAAGCAAGAGAGGGTGTGACTTTACCATGATCAACCGATTATCACTGGATTATAAACAACTACCATTAATAGCAACGATTTCTTTGTTTGTTCTCATGTTTAGTTTTGGTTCTGTTCGATATACCGGATTTTTTTCCGCACAGGTTTTTCTTAATTTATTCATTGATAATGCTTTTCTTATTGTAATAGCAGTTGGAATGACCTTTGTCATTATATCTGGTGGGATAGACTTATCTGTTGGTTCTGTCATTGCTTTAACAAGTATGGTTGCAGCAAGTCTAACTATGTCTGCACAATGGTCCCCATTCATTGTTATACCAATAAGTTTGTTAATTGGAACGGTGTTAGGTCTCGTTCAAGGTTCACTTATTCACTTTTATAATCTGCAGCCATTTATTGTCACCTTAGCAGGTATGTTTCTCGCACGAGGGCTTAGCTATGTCATTAGTGTAGAGACGATTGCCATTGATCACCCTTTTTTCAGTTATATGGCAAGTACACGTATCCCTTTGCCAGGGGATACCTTTATTTCGATAAGTGTAATCATTGCATTAATCATTGTTGCTATTGCAGTCTTCATTGGTCATTCTACCAAATTTGGTCGTACTGTCTATGCCATTGGAGGTAGCGAACAATCGGCTATGCTAATGGGTCTGCCAGTAGGAAAGACGAAAGTGTTGATTTATACGTTCAGCGGTTTCTGTGCATCGTTAGCTGGATTAATTTTCACATTTTACATGTTATCGGGCTATGGTTTACATGCAAATGGTATGGAGCTAGATACGATTGCCGCTGTAGTAATTGGCGGTACCTTATTAACTGGAGGCGCAGGCTATGTAGCAGGTAGTGTAGTGGGCGTACTAATTCTAGGGGTTATTCAAACGATCATCGTGTTTGAAGGCACTTTAAGTTCTTGGTGGACAAAGATCGCGATCGGCGTTTTGTTGCTGTTATTTATTGTTTTGCAACGAGTTATTGTGTTAAGAAGTGAAAAGAAACAAGGAAATCAATAATAGTTTTCTCTATATATTCGGTTAACTGGATGATTGGTATCGAACGTAATACTTGATTAGCATTCACGGAAATACTTATTGAAGATGCGGAGAAATTCACTAGTATTTTTTCTTTGATTCAACATCAGTAGAACATGCATGAATGGTTATAGTTCATGCGTGTTCTCTGTTAGACAAATAGTAAAACTAATGAAAGGGAGGAAATGGGAGATGTATAAGAAAATAATTGTAATGATGGCTTTTTTTTTGACGGTTAGCATAGGTACGGCTATATCTGTACAAGCAGATAATCCGGTAATTAAAGATGAATTCTCAGCAGATCCAGCAGCGATTTCTCACAATGGTAAAGCCTACTTGTATACCGGGCATGATGAAGCTGCTGTAGATGGTAATTTCTTTGTTTTAAAGGAATGGAGTATCTATTCTTCAACAGATTTAAACAATTGGAAGCGTGAAGGAGCGTTACCAAGAACAGCGTTTTCTTGGGCAAAGAATGATTCTGCCTGGGCTTCACAGGTTATTGAGCGAAATGGAAAATTTTATTGGTATGTAACGGTTTTTAATGGGGATGCTGACGATCCAGGCTATTCGATTGGTGTAGCGCAATCAGATGATCCTGTATCTGGTTGGGAGGATGCACGGAATGAACCATTAGTTTCAGCAAGTATGACAGAAGATCCTGCTTCAATGGGGGCTGAACCATGGGATGACATTGATCCAACGGTATTTATTGATGAAGATGGTCAAGCCTATCTTTACTGGGGAAATACGCATCTATATTATGCAAAGCTAAAAGAAAATATGATCGAACTAGAGGGGGACATTCATCGCCTCGACATTCAGAATATTCCTGGCACTTTTACAGAAGCACCGTGGTTACATGAACATAATGGAATATATTATTTAAGCTTTGCGATGAATTATCCAGAAGAATTGGCATATGCAACAAGTGATAGTCCAGAAGGCCCCTGGGAATATCAAGGGCTGTTAATGGATACATTGCCAGGCAGTGCAACGAGTCATCCTGCTATATTAGACTTTCAAGGCCAAAGTTATTTTATTTATCATACGGCAGCTTTACCAACTGGTGGCGAGTACAGAAGGTCTGTTTCCATCGAAAAACTACACTATAATCCTGATGGAACGATTCGAAAGATGATTCCGACTGCCTCTGGTTTTGACGAGAATAGTTATGCAATTCAATCATTTGATCAATCACGCTTCGTTCGCCATCTAGATAATGGATTAAGAGCTGACCCTGTAGAAGGAGATACTTACGACTTTAAGTGGCATGTTGTAGCAGGACTTGCTGAGGAAACAGAAGGTTCTGTGTCTTTTCAATCAGAAAATAATCCTGGCAATTATTTGGTGAGAGACGGAACTTCACTCACGCTAGCGAAAGATGATGGAACAGATAGTTTTGCAGAACGCGCAACATTTATACAAGAGGAAGGGTTGGCTGATAGTAGTTGGAGTTCCTATAAGACCTTACATGACGAACTGTATATGACCAAAACAAGCAGTAACGTATTATCTCTCCAAGCAGAGAATGCCATTTCAGATCCATCAAATGCAACCTTTCGAATACAGAATGCTGATGCTAAAGAAGTAAGCGTTTCCCAAGATTCGCTTGCCATAATTGCTGGATCGACTGCTGAGATATCTGCACAGGTATTACCGAAGGTTGCTCTTAACGACAAAATAGCCGTTCATGTGGAGAATCAGAATATTGTCGAGGTGGGATCAACAGACCAGCAATCAGACAAAACAGATATCACCTTAAAAGGCAAACAAGCAGGAATGACTACAGTTACTTTATCTTCGCTAGATGGTAACCATCAAACAGTGATAACTGTAGAAGTACAGCAGATAGAAGAGGACTCTTTTGGTCTAGAAGATGTATCGATTTCCGCTAATTCTACTACCAAAGATGTTGAAGTTTCAGGATCTATTAGTCATTCTTCGCGCGGCGATGTCACAATAAAAGTAGTTGATCCAGAGGGGGAAGTTGATTTTCTTGATCAAGTATCTTCAACGGATGACGGTAGATTTGCAATAAACTTCATGTTGAACAGTCAGACAGCTGGAAAATATCTTGTATCACTAGGTATTAACGAAAACGATCCCTACCAAACTAGTTTTACGTTAAGTAATCCTGATTCAACTGAAGGTGGATCGAATGATAACCAAAATGAACAAGACGAAACAGAAAATGAAACAAATAAGAACGACACGAATAACGATACTTCAGGAAAAGGTAACGCGGAGCAAGAAACGAATCATGAAACAGAAGAAAATCATGATTTGCCAGATACAGCTACTAATCTATTTCAATTGCTAATGATTGGCGGCTTGCTAATTGTGACTGGTTTGATGTTTGTAGTTGTTCATATAAGAAAGGAGAATACCGAATGAAAAAACTACTAATTTTTTTGATGGTGATCTCTTTAGTTATTTGTCCTTTTCCAGTAAATAATTCGACTAGCTTAGCGGTAGAAGAGACGACGTTGGATGAGGGTTTAATGTTACATTACGATTTTGAATATGCATCAGGTAATATCATTGAGGATAAGAGTGGTAATAATCAAAATGGTGAGTTAATGAATGATGCAACACTAGTTGATGATGAAAAAGGTGGCGCACTATCGTTAGATGGTGATCAAGATTATGCGTTATTGCCTGCTGGTCTTTTAGATGGATTGGAAGACGTAACGATTAGTACTTGGGTAAAAATAAAAAATCATAAGGATTGGGCGACAGTATATTCATTAGGTAATTTTATTGATGAGGAAAACACGGACTATGCAATAAATTACGCCACCAAACAAGCGAATTCTAAAAATGGTTCTCTTGAATTGTTTGGTTCCTATCCTTTTCCTAATTTGGAAACAGGTGCGATTACTGAAGGAGAGTGGGCACATGTAACAACTGTGATTAAAGACCAACAATTACATCATTATATTAACGGTATTGAGCAAGGATCGATCGACATTGGTATTGATGCTGGAGACATTCATGTAGCGCACAATCGTTATATTGGTTTTCATGCCATGCCACATGAGCAAGTAGAAGGGAAAGGGTTAGATGGGCTCGTCTCAGATTTTCGTATTTATAATCGGGCTTTATCGCTAAATGAAATTCGTACTTTAGCTGATTTTGAATTTAACATTAGTGAAATTGACGAGGTGAACATTAGTACTGCAGTGGGTTCCATGCCAGTGTTACCTGATGAGGTCACGGTCCATTATCCGAATCAAGTAACAGATACTGTAGCTGTTACTTGGGATGAAGTAGCTCTTGAAGATTATCAGACTGCTGGCAGTTTTTCCGTAGAAGGTAAGGTTGCTGGTACAGCATTAAAAGCAAAAGCGAATGTAACTGTAAGCTCTGACCAGACTATAACGGAGAAAGAGTCTGTTGTGACCTATACGTTTCAAGGTAATCAGCCCAATCTGCCAAATCAAATAGATGTAACTTACTCAGACAACTCTATTGGTCAAGTTCCGGTTACTTGGGAAGAAATTTCGCAAGAGCAATTAGACAAAGCGGGAAATCACTTTACCGTAGAGGGCACAATCGAAGGAATGAATGAAACAGTTTCTGCGACGGTTTATGTTACTGCAAATGTTCAAGCAGATTTGATAACGTGGTATAGCTTTGATCAAGCCCAAGGAAAAGCAATATTAGATGTTTCGGGAAACGATCGACATGCCACACTCGTTAATAATGCAAGCTTAATGGAAACAGAAAAAGGGGGAGCAGTAAATTTAGATGGTGATCAAGATTATGTAATGATGCCTGCAGGTCTTTTTCAAGATGTGGATAACATAACCATTAGCAGTTGGATGAAAGTAGATACAGCGAAGGACTGGGCATCATTGTATGCGTTTGGGAATTGGGACCAAGGTTATGCGATCAATTATGCCTTAAAGCAAGCAGGCAGAGATGATGGAATGCTTGAATTATTTCAGCCAGGTGAATCCTTTAAACAATTAACAGTGAATCCAATTACAGAAAATGAATGGATACATGTAGCAACAGTGATTAAGGATCAACAATTGACTCATTATCTGAATGGTATTTCTCAAGGAACAATTGATATCGGTCTTGATGCTAGTGATATTGAGGTAGATGCTAACCGTTTTATCGGTTTTCATGCTATGTCACATGAGCAAGTAGAAGGGAAAGGGTTAGATGGTCAAGTTGCTGATTTTCGTATTTATGATAACGGCTTAACAGAATCTGAGATTCAAAAAGTAATCAACGAATCGTTAACAGACCAAGAAGCAGTATCAAGAGCAGTTGCGAATTTTGAACTGGGTGATATGTCAGCAGTCATCCATGATATTAATTTACCCCGTAATGCGACAAACGGTGTAGCAATCAGTTGGAAATCTGATAAGTCAGCAGTTATCGATGATTCAGGAGAAGTCAATAGACCGGGACATGATCAACAAAATACAAAAGTAACAATGACCGCCACATTTTCGCGTGGAAAGGTAAGTCAAACGAAGTCTTTCGATGTGCATGTATTGGCTGATAATATGAAATCAATCGAAGAAGTAACCGCGATTACACCACCAAATCATCCGCCTGCACTGCCAGAAACAGTGAAGGTAACGTATTATGATGGAACGATAGGCAGTCAAAAAGTAGAATGGGAAATGATCGATAGTCGTCAATTAACAGAAGAGGAATCTCCATATACATTGAGTGGTACCGTGTATGGTACAGATATTCGTGCAAAAGCTGTAATACATGTCGCACAATTAGACTATACTGAGGATGTACAACTGAAAACGAACATCGGTGTGGAACCTGAATTGCCATCCACTGTCACTGCACATTACACAAATGGTATGACCGATGAAATCGCAGTAGACTGGAGTGAGATGAATCCAGCACAATATTCTAATGCAGGATCATTTACGGTAACTGGTACAGCAGCTAAATACATGTATTCTAATCCATTAATAGAACAGCGTGCCGATCCTAATATTTATAAACATACAGATGGCAATTATTATTTTACTGCCTCGGTCCCTGAATATAATCGGATCATTATGAGAAAGGCGAAAACGATTGAAGGCTTGGCGACAGCTGAAGAAAAAATTATTTGGGAAGCACACGAATCTGGGGATCAGGCCGCACATATTTGGGCACCAGAAATTCATTATGTTAATAATAAATGGTATATTTATTATGCAGCGGGTGCCTCAGATGATATTTGGCGCATTAGACCATATGCATTAGAGAATACTAGTGCGGATCCAATGGAAGGTGACTGGGTAGAAAAAGGTATGATACAGAAGTCAGCTGAAGATACATTCTCTTTTACTACGTTTTCATTAGATGCCACATCTTTTGAGCATAATGGCAAACGATATTACATTTGGGCACAAAAAGATGGAGGGGCTTCTAATTTATACATGGCTGAAATGGAAAATGGTTATACGATAAAAGGAGAACCAGTGCTTTTATCAACACCGGATTATGCGTGGGAACGTATTGGCTTTTGGGTGAACGAAGGTCCTGATGTCATGAAAAGAAATGGGAAAATATTCATTTCGTATTCAGCTAGTGCAACAGATAGTAATTATAAAATAGGCCTTCTAACAGCAGATGAAGACAGTGATATGATGGATCCAGCTTCCTGGACGAAGTCACCAGAACCTGTAATGGAAAGTAATGAATCGACAGGCCAATATGGTCCGGGTCATAGTACTTTTACTGTGGCAGAAGATGGTGAAACAGATATCTTAGTTTATCATGCTCGTTCTTACAAAGAAATCGAGGGCGATCCATTATATGATCCCAATCGTCATACACGAGTGAAAGTATTAGAGTGGAACGAGGATGGAACACCAGCATTCGGTATTCCAAGCGGTGATGGACTGGTAAACGGACCGACTGTTGATGTCTCAGCAACTGTAGAAGTAAGCGATATGTCGGTAATTCGTGTAGACCAACAGTTTAATCTAGATAAATTAATGGCAAATGAGACGTTAACTACGCAGCTCACTTTGAAAAATGGCTCAGAGGCTGAGGAAGAACTGACTGCTATTATTGCGTTATATAACGAAGACAATCAGATGATCGATTGGAAAGAGAAGGCAGTCACCTTAGGAGCTGATCAAGAAAAATCGCTGGAACTGAGTCTCGATTTACCAAACGATGTTACCAACCACCGAGTGAAAGTAATGACCTGGCGTGGAAAAAATGTAGAATCAAGCTCCATGCAGCCAATCTCACAAGTGTTTACACTAGATTAATGGAACAAACTTCTCTGTCCTTTAGGCAGAGAAGTTTTTTTGATCACCAGAAAGTATATGATTACCTCATTAAAGCCGAATGACAACAATTTTTGCTTAAGACGCATTATAGGTACCTATATATTTTTAGTTCGGGGGAAGAAGCTGAAACGAGGCTGCTTTACGTTCATGAGTACTTTTAATTGTTGTGGACAGATATTGTGTTTTCCAGTGATGCACGGATATTTTTATCTTGTCTAGCATAGATACATCTGCTGCATCCCAGTTCCTGTTCTTTCTTCTCTAAATCTTCTAAAACAAATAAATTCAAAAACATTTAAAACATTTCACAGATTAAGAGTTGCTATTTTTGGATAAATATCTTATAATCTTAACAACGTTGTTATTTAAATTTGCAAACGATTACAAAAACTTACATTGGGAGTGTTCGATTTGAAGAAAAAATATGTCCTAGTTGGAACTGGTGGACGTGCAGAATTCTTTTATGGTTCGTTAGTAAGAGACTTTCAGGAAACAAGTGAATTAGTAGCTTTTTGTGATTCCAATCAAACAAGACTCGATTATGCCAATCAATTGTTAGTAGACAAATATAATGTAGAAGCAATCAATACGTATACAGCAGATCGATTCGATGAAATGATAGAAGCCGAGAAACCAGATATCGTCATCGTTACATCCATGGACAGAACACATCACCGTTATATCATCAGAGCGTTGGAATTGGGCTGTGATGCCATTACTGAAAAGCCAATGACAGTCGATGCAGAAAAAACACAAGCCATTATTGATGCGATTGAACGCACGGGACAAAATGTTAGGGTTACATTCAATTATCGTTATGCACCACATAATACCAAGATTCGTGAACTGATTCGCGATGACGTCATTGGAAAAGTCAATTCCGTTCACTTCGAATGGGCATTAGATACACAGCATGGCGCTGATTATTTCCGTCGTTGGCACCGTGATAAGCGCAATAGCGGTGGATTACTTGTTCATAAATCAACCCACCATTTCGACCTTGTCAACTTCTGGCTTGATACAGAGCCCGAAGTGGTATACGCTACAGGTGGACTACAGTTTTATGGAAAAGAAAATGCCGAAGAGCGCGGTGTTACTAAGTTTTATGAACGGGCACATGGCAGTGAATACGCGAAGGACGATCCATTCGCAATTGATATGGAATCCAATCCGCACTTAAAAGCAATGTATTTAGATGCTGAGAAAGAAGACGGCTATCACCGTGACCAGAGTGTGTTTGGTGATGGGATTAATATTGAAGATACATTAGGTGTCAATGTCACTTATAAAAATAAAGCGATTTTAACGTATTCTTTAAACGCGTACCTACCTTGGGAAGGATTCCAAATTGCTTTTAACGGAACAAAGGGAAGAATCGAAGTAGCAGTAAGAGAACAATCCTATATTAATTCCGGTGGAGAAAAAGGGGACGAAGGAAAATTGAAAGAGAAAGTGATTCGTGTCCTGCCAATGTTTGGCGAACCGTATGAGGTAGAAGTGGAAGAGAAAGAAGGAGGCCACGGCGGTGGTGATCCTGAATTGTTAAATGATCTATTCGGCGAACCGAAAGAAGATGAATTCCAGCGGGCAGCATCACATGTTGATGGCGCTATTTCGATCCTGACAGGTATTGCCGGGAATCAATCATTAGCAACTGGTCAAGCTGTAAAAATTAAAGATTTAGTAGATTTGAAAAGGTAAAATTAGAAAAACTCGGCATTCGCCTCGTTTATTAGCGAGTACCGAAGTTTTTCTTATACTTGGTACATTCAAAATTTTCACTACGTCGCACTTCTTCATTGCTAAAATTTTATACTTTCCTACCGTACAAATCAGGCTGTTGAATTCGCTTCAACAGCCTTCTGTTTTCTCCTATTGATCTTGCTCCGTTTGATACACCTCATCATTTAATGATTGGTCGGCATTCGTATAGCCGATCACACTGAAGCCGGTGATTAATAGAAGAAATAACACTACTAATAATTTTCTCATAGGTTACCCCTCCCATTTGTTTGTCAATCTAAGCTATATTGTATATGATAAACCGTATAATAGCTATATAAATTCTGTGGAAATTTGTCACAAATTTGTGTATGGGAGGGAAAAGAATGGATACATATTTTCAGGAAGCAGAAATTATGAAAGTGGAATCAATTGGAGAAGGATCAAGAGTTTGCCTGGATTTTGTGGATGGACTTTCCCCGACAGAAGGAATTTTACTTGGGAATACAGGACATGGTTACGTATTTGTGTTAGCGGAAAACCGTTCTACTGATACATATCCTGCCAGGCCTTTTCGGATTAATAGTGGTGCGATTCATCACTATGCCTTAAAAGATGAGGATACTACTGCTTATTTAGCAGAATTACAACCAGGTCAATTAATGTCTGTCTATAATGAACAAGGTGAGGTTAGAGAAATTGCGATCGGTCGAGTGAAAGTGGAGAAGAGGCGATTGATGAGGGTCGTTGCAAAAGTTGGTGACACAGAGATCTCTGCGACACTGCAAGAAGCAGATAGTGTCCATGTTTATGCTGTTAATGAAGGGGAGAAACAAGCAATCTCATTACAGGCTGGTGACCGGATTTTAGTAAAAGTAGATCAACCGGGCAGACATCTTGGTCAGAAAATCGAGGAAGAAATCGTCGAATTTTAATATTGTGTAAATATTCAGAAAAATAATCAAAAGGCATTGACAAAAGATGAAGACCGTACTATGATAGTAACAACATTTCATAACGTGTTGGCTTTGACGAAGAAAAGTAGCTTTTTCTTTAGCACTAAAGAGAGCTGATGGTTGGTGTGAATCAGCGTGCTGGAATAGTGAATGGACTTCTGAGCCCCAAACCGAACGAATTTCTAGTAGGCTTTGGCGAGATTCCCACTCGTTGCAAAGGGGTAGCGCTAAATATGGCGTGATAAGTGAGCTGAACGAATCAGCTAATGAAGGTGGTACCACGGGTTTCCTCGTCCTTTTTATGGATGGGGGAGCCCTTTTTGTTTATACAGGAAAGTATCACATGTTAACAAAACAGAAGCTCGACGTAGTGAAAATTCAGATCGTATAAAATAAAGAAATCGATGAGAAGGATTAGTACGATTTTCCGCTGTATCAAAGAGAGCCGGGGAGGCTGAAAACCCGGCATACATGGAAGTTGGAATGGACCTTTGAGAGTGTGCTGGAAATGATAGTACAGCCCGCCGGCTAATCACCGTTAACCGATCAAGAGCGGAAGGCTGTCAACAATGATAGTCCTTCAAATAGAGGTGGCACCGCGGAACCCAAACCGTCCCTATTCCCTACACAAGCGTAAGGAATAGGGGCGTTTTTTTTCATGAATAGAACGTAAGGCAAGATCAACATATATGCTTAAAAATGATCAAAAAGGAGTCGAACAAGATGATTAATTATAAATCTACTATATTAAATGGTGACACGATCACACCGATTTCCGTTTTTAACCGCATCAAAGGAAAGAAGAAATTCTTACTGGAAAGCTCCGTCAGTCATGGTGATAAAGGGCGGTTTTCTTTTATCGGTATTAACCCTTATAAAGAAATCATTGGTACGAAAGCACAAACAACCATCATTGATTATACCAATGACAGCAGAGACACGATCCAGCAGCTGCCACTGGAAGTAGTCAAAGCACATATACCAAATGAGGAATTGCCGTTACCATTTGTTTTCTACGGTGGGGCAATTGGCTATATCGGCTATGATGCGATCAGGCAATATGAAGATATCGGTACCTTGCTGGAAGACGAAATCGAGATGCCGGATGTGCACATGATGTTTTATCAGGATGTCATCGTGTTTGACCATAAGAAACAAGAAGTGACGGTCATGACCATTAACTTAGACGAAACACGGCATGATGAACAATTAGAACAGCAACTCTATCAGCTGCAGGATCAGATTCTGACACCGGAGACGACGATGACAGATGAAGCACTGCATGTCAGCTTCCAACCAACGATTGAAAAAGAAAGATTCTTACAAATGGTGGAATCAGCAAAACAGCATATTATTGACGGTGATATCTTTCAGGTTGTTTTATCGCAGCGGATGAAAGCAAGCTTTGATGCTGATCCATTTACTTTTTATCGAAAATTAAGAGTTGCCAATCCATCACCTTATATGTATTTCATCGATTTTGAGGACTACATTGTGTTAGGTGCATCACCGGAAAGTTTGATTAAAACAACTGGTGAAGAAGTCGTCACCAATCCAATTGCTGGCACGAGACCAAGAGGAACATCAGAAGAGGAGGATCGTCAGTTCGAAACAGATCTGATTGGAGATGACAAAGAGCTGGCTGAACACAAAATGTTAGTAGATCTAAGCCGGAATGATCTTGGCCGTGTTTGTGAAATTGGTTCGATTACAATTCCGAAATATATGATGATTGAACGTTATCAGCATGTCATGCATATCGTTTCTGAAGTGCATGGACAATTGACTAAAGAATACACCGGACTGGATGCATTGATTTCAGCCTTGCCAGCTGGAACCGTATCAGGTGCACCGAAAATCCGGGCCATGCAAATTATCAATGACCTGGAAGAAAAGAAACGCGGCGTCTATGCCGGTGCAGTCGGCTATATCAATATGAACGGTGATCTTGATTTAGCTTTGGCCATTCGCACAATGGTGATTAGAGGCAAGAACGCCTATGTGCAAGCAGGAGCAGGTATTGTCTATGATTCTAACCCAGAGTCGGAATATCAAGAAACGTTAAATAAAGCCAAATCATTATTGGAGGTAAGTAAAAAATGATTCTCTTAATCGATAATTATGATTCCTTTACTTATAACTTATTTCAATACGTCTCAGAGCTTGGCAAGGAAGTTGAGGTAGTCCGTAATGACAGAATAACGTTGGACGAAATCAGAGCAAAAGAGCCGGAAGCCATTATCCTCTCACCAGGTCCTGGTACACCAGAAGAAGCAGGTATTTGCATTGATGTTGTCAAGCAATTGTCAACAGAATTTCCGATATTAGGCATTTGTTTAGGTCATCAGGCAATTGGAGCAGCGTTTGGTGCAACCATCGCACATGCCGGTCAAATCAAACATGGCAAAACATCGATGATTCGTCATCAAAATGATGAAATTTTTCATTACTTGGAACAGCCGTTGGAAGTAATGCGATACCATTCTTTAGTCATTGAAAAAAACACGATTCCAAGTGACCTGTTAGTGACAGCGACAGCAATGGATGATCAGGAAATCATGGCTGTCAAGCACACTTATTTACCGATTTATGGTTTACAGTTTCACCCCGAATCAATCGGTACAGGGAAAGGGAAAAAGTTGTTAAATAACTTCTTTGAAGCGATAAGAAAGGAGAAAATATCATGAAGGATTTTTTAAATAAGGTGATTGCCAGAGAAGATCTGACCTTGGAAGAAATGGAATTGGCAGCTCGTCATATGTTTGCGGAAGACACAAGCGATATTGCGATTGGCGGTTTCTTGACTGCATTGAAAGCAAAAGGGGAAACATCGGATGAAATTACCGGCTTAGTCAATGTGATCAGGGAAAAGTCATCACTGAAGCTGCCGCAGGAAGTATTAGGTGCGATGGATAATTGCGGAACAGGTGGAGATGGATCGCAAAGCTTTAATATTAGTACCACATCTGCCTTTGTCATTGCGGGAGCTGGGATTACCGTTGCCAAACACGGAAACCGCAGTATTTCGAGTAAAACAGGTAGTGCCGATGTGTTAGAACGTCTTGGTGTATCCCTTACCTTTACCCCTGAACAGACACAGGAAATCTTACAGGAAAATGATATTGCCTTCTTATTCGCGCCGAACGTACACCCGGCTATGAAACGAGTGATGAAAGCACGTAAAGAATTACGCTTACCGACGATTTTTAATTTAATCGGACCGTTAACCAATCCAGTGGAATTAACTACACAACTGCTAGGAACATACCGTCGTGACTCACTTGATATTATGGCGAATGTCTTGCATAAGTTAGGCCGCAAACGAGCATTAGTCGTAAATGGAGCAGGTCATATGGACGAAGCCTCTTTAGCGGGTGACAATCATCTAGTATTATTAGAAAGAGGAGAAATTATGCAATTCGCACTGCATCCTGAAGAGGTAGGATTATCTGTCGTGGATAACGAGGCGATCAAAGGTGGCGATGCCGACGATAACGCACAAATATTACGTCATGTATTAGAAGGGAAAGCAGGTCCGCACCGTGATACGGTTATATTGAATGCTGGTCTTGGCATCTTTGCGAATGGAAAAGCAGAAACTGTTCAGCAGGGAGTAGCGTTAGCCAGAGAGTCGATAGATTCTGGTGCCGCCTTGCAAAAATTAGAAAACTTAATTGCCTATAGCAATAAAGTGAAGCAAGAGGTGTAATATGACGATATTAGATAAAATCTTAGCTGAAAAAGAAAAAGAAGTTACTCAATTAAAAGAACATTATCAACCTGGCACCATTCAGGGAAAACGAGTAAAGGTCTCGTTGTATGAGGAATTTATGAAATCGGACTACATGAGTATTATCGCCGAAATGAAGCGGGCTTCACCGTCGAAAGGATTGATTAATGACGGAGTGGATCCTGCAGAACAAGGCGGTTTGTATGAGAAATGTGGAGCAGGCGCTATTTCTGTTTTGACCGATACACCTTTTTTTCAAGGAAAAATGGAGGATATGCAGGCAGTGCTTGAAGCGGTTAGCATTCCTGTGTTAAATAAAGACTTTATCATCGATGAAATCCAGATTGATCGCGCTTATGATGCAGGGGCGAACCTGATTTTATTAATTGCTGCCGCCTTGCCGGAAGACCGTTTAGCCGAGTTATACCAGTATGCTGCCAATAAAGGATTGGAGATTCTATTTGAAGTGCATAACGAAGAGGAATTACAGGTGGCGCAGTCGATTGGAGCTAACATCATTGGTATTAACAATCGCGATCTAAAGACATTTGAGGTTGATTTGGCGATCACAGAAAAATTGGCTGAACAAATCGATACGAGCAAGACATTATTAATCAGTGAAAGTGGTATGAAAGAAAAAGCGGATGTTGAACGAGTGAGGAACGCAGGGGCAAGAGGGATCCTTGTCGGTGAGACGATGATGCGATCCGAGAATGTAAAGGAAACGTTCGATCAACTTCGGGTTCCGTTAGGAGAATAAGTGATGACTCAAGTGAAAATCTGTGGTTTACAAAATCAACAAGCAATCGAAGCTGCTGCAGGTGCTGATTTTATCGGTTTTGTGTTTGCAAAGAGCAAAAGAAGAGTAACGATAGATGAGGCGACAGAGCTGTCAGCATACGTACCTCCCGGCGTTAAGAAAGTGGGAGTGTTTGTCAATGAAAGCATCGAAACAATCCGGATCATTGCCGAACAAGTGAATTTAGATTATGTGCAGCTGCATGGGGATGAATCGCCTGCATTTTGCAGTGAAATGGCTTTGCCAGTGATCAAGGCGTTTGAGGTTCGAGATCCAAGTGATTTAGAAAAGGTTGCCACGTATGACTGTGACTATTACTTGCTGGACAGTCCAGGAGGGAAGTATCGTGGCGGATCTGGCGAAACCTTCGACTGGTCCATCGCGAACCAATATGATTTTCTGCAGAAGCGAATCATATTGGCTGGAGGATTAAGACCAGAAAACGTTCGAGAAGCGATCACAGAGGTGATGCCTCATGGTGTGGACGTTTCGAGCGGAGTGGAGACTGACGGTGAGAAAGATCTAGACAAAATACACGCATTTATAAATGCAGTAAAGAAAGGTGATAATGATGACATATCAAGCACCAAATGAAACAGGTCATTACGGTGAATATGGAGGACGTTTTGTTCCGGAAACGTTAATGCCTGCTGTATTAGAGTTAGAAAAGGCATATAAGGAAGCAATTGTGGATCAGGCTTTTTTAGATGAATTCGATTATTATTTAAAGGAATATGTTGGCCGTGAAACGCCATTGTATTATGCGGAACGTTTTTCTAAGAAATTAGGCGGTCCTAAGATTTACTTGAAGCGTGAAGATTTAAATCATACTGGCGCGCACAAAATCAATAATGCGTTAGGTCAGGCGTTGTTAACGGTAAGAATGGGCAAGAAAAAAGTAGTTGCCGAAACAGGTGCAGGACAGCATGGTGTTGCAACGGCGACAGTTTGTGCCTTATTAGGGTTAGAGTGTGTTATTTTTATGGGGAAAGAAGATGTCAGAAGGCAGAAACTTAACGTGTTCCGGATGGAATTGTTAGGAGCAAGAGTGGAAAGTGTTGATCAGGGAAGCGGTACATTGAAGGATGCGGTGAATGAAGCATTACGTTATTGGGTAACAAACGTGGAAGATACGCACTATATTATTGGATCTGTTGTTGGTCCACACCCATTCCCACAGATTGTTCGTGATTTTCAAAGTATGATTGGTTCGGAAACGAAGAAACAACTTCAGCAAGCAGAAGGGCAATTACCAGATGCGGTTGTAGCTTGTATCGGTGGAGGCAGTAATTCGATGGGGATGTTCTATCCGTTTGTGGAAGATGACGATGTGCGTCTATATGGAGTCGAAGCAGGCGGAAAAGGTGTGGAAACAGATAAGCATGCTGTCACATTACAATACGGAACCAAAGGAATGCTGCATGGCACCATGACGTATCTATTGCAGGATGAACACGGGCAAATCCAAGAGGCACATTCGATCTCAGCGGGTCTGGATTATCCAGGTGTCGGCCCTGAACATAGTTATTTACGAGATATTGGCCGCGTTAATTATGTTCATATTACCGATCAAGAAGCATTGGAAGGCTTGCAGGAGCTGTCACGTACAGAAGGAATTATTCCAGCATTGGAAAGCTCCCATGCGATTGCCTATGCGATGAAATTGGCACCCGAAATGAAAGAGGATGAAGTGATGGTGATCTGTTTATCTGGTAGAGGCGATAAAGATGTGGAAACAGTGAGAGATGCATTAGGTGGTGAAGCAAATGGGTAAAGCAAAATTAGAGCAAGCTTTTAATCGTGTATTAGAACGTGGGGATAAAGCATTTGTGCCATATATTATGGCTGGTGATGGCGGTCTCGGTCAGTTAGAGGAACAGCTGGCCTTTCTAGAAGAGGCAGGAGCAACGGTTGTCGAATTAGGGATTGCCTTTTCTGATCCGGTAGCGGATGGTCCGACGATTCAGGAGGCAGGTTTACGCGCACTGGAAAATGGCGTTTCGCTTCATGCAGTTTTGGAGAAGTTGCAAGAAACGAAGGAAACTCGTCAGATTCCGATCGTCTTAATGACGTATATCAATCCGATTCATACGTATGGTATGGAACGTTTTGCAAAGGCGTGTGAAGAAGCGGGAGTAGATGGGCTGATTATTCCGGACTTACCACTTGAGGAAGAGGGAATGATAGTACCGACACTTCAGGATCACGAAATTGCCTTGATCCGACTTGCAGCATTAACAAGTACAGAAGAACGCTTAACGGAGATTGCGAAGCGGACAGAAGGTTTCTTATATGCAGTGACAGTCACGGGAACGACCGGAGCAAGAGCGTCATTCAAAGAGAGTTTAGGCGAACATCTTGCTTCCTTACGAGCAAAGAGTAATGCACCTGTACTTGCAGGTTTCGGTGTATCCACTCCCGGACACGTCCGTTTGTTAACCGAATTTTGTGATGGCGTGGTTGTAGGAAGTAAAATCGTAGACTCCTTACACCGAGGCGACCGATCATGCATTGAAGAATTGATAAAATCTGCCCAGATAACTTCTCAGCAGATTAAATAAGCGGAGACTGTGAAATAAGTGTCCTGATCCAATGAATAGCTGAACATAACCGGAGTTGTATGAAACAACAAACGTGTTATGTTCGGCTTTTTTTGGTGTATGTATAAACTGCGAAGTAAAAACATTGTATATGCATTAAATGAATCTCCTTATCAGCTGTGAGGTCATTTTGACATGTTTTATTTGCTAGGATACCACTTCGTCCATCCACTCCGCGTCCTGCGGGGCACGGCTGAAGCTAACTTTGTGAAGAAGGGCGCTTCACAAAGTGGATCTTCAGCACCTGCACAATCCCGCGGGAGTCTCCGTGGTTGGCCTACGTTAATAATAAGTACTACAGCAAAGGGAAGAGGTAGTATGTTGAGCGGTATCCACATGTATCTATCTTTTTTAAAATGCATGGATATCAGCTAATTATAACTTCCATTGCATTATCGTTGATGTAATAAGATAAAGTGCTAGGACGGGGAGAATCTAACACTTAATTACAGTTCTACATCGAATGAAATAACTACAAACAATGGTACTAAGAATTTTATGTTAACTAGAATATAGATTTTTTTAAAATAAATCGCAAGGCAAACAAGCCAATATACTACATCTTCTATCAGTTGTAGAGAATATACCATAGCGTAGGACAACCACGGAGACTCCCGTGGGATCAGCGCGAGCTGAAGATCCACTTAGGAAAGAAAAGAATTTTTTTCCTAAGTTAGCTGAAGCCGTGCCCCACAGGACGCGGAGTGGTTGTCAGGAGCGGTATCCTAGCAATTATCCCATTTCAAAATGGGCTCAAAGCAAAATTGACATTACTTCGCAGTTTTCTTCCACTTGTAATCAAATAGTAGCTGTGCATATCTTGATAATTTGTTAGTTAATTAAATAGTTATATAATACTGGTACAATATTACTATTGTTTTGTTAATAGTCATATTTTCTGATTTAAATTAATAGAATGATAAAGTATAAAATGGGACAAGCAAGCATCATAAATCAAAAAAAAAGATATGTTTTTACAAAAAAAGTGAATTCACACAATCCGCTTATAATGGCATACTGTAAATAAGTTCTATTGCAATAGATTCATAATTTGTACGAACAACATTACTTTAGGCATTATGTTTTCATTTTTTTGTTGATATTTGAAAGCGATACCAAAATAATAGTGAGGTAGTGCGCTTTTTAATTCATTAACAAAATAATGTATATTCTGTTGGAAGTCATTATCTTATCAAATTAATTAGGGGGAGTTTAGTTTGAAAAAGAAAATAGTATTGTTCATTTTTGTTTGTTTGCTATTGTTCCTTGCTGCTTGTAGTAATGATGAAGCTAGTAATGAACCAGAGGAAACGGAAGATGGAAGAGTAGTCCTTACAGGTTTAATTACGAAACACCCGTTAACCAAAGAATTAAAAGATATGGAATGGTTAGAAGAAGTCGAGAAAAAAGCTGGGGTAGACATAAAGTGGGAAGAAGTAACAGCTGATTGGGATCAGAAAAAAGGTGCGATGTTAGCAGGTGGCGATATTCCAGACATTATTGTCGGCCCTAATGCGATTACAGACGCCGATTTTGCTCAATTCCCAGGGTTGTTTGAAAATCTGAAGCCGTTGATTGAAGAGCACGGTGGTAACATTCAGACCATGTTTGAACAACAGCCAAAAACCGAAATTCTTTCAACACAGTCAAATGGGGAAATCTACGGTTTATCCAAATACCAACGCTTTTGGCCAGATACAGCGACCATGCAGTTTATCAACCAGCAATGGTTAGATAATCTTGGCTTGGAAGTTCCGACAAATTGGGATGAATTATTCGATGTATTGATGGCGTTTAAAGAAGAAGATGCAAATGGTAACGGTGACCCTAATGACGAAATACCAATGGACTTTTCTCCTGTTGGCGAAGGCGGATTTGGTTACTTCCAGCCGACAGTACTGCTAGGCAGCACTGGTATGACAATTACTGGTGGCGGTGGTCAAGGGTATTTCTTAGAAGATGGCAAAGTGAAGAACTTCTTCACAGATGAGCGTTACAAAGACTTAGTGACTTTCCTTCATAAATTGTATGAGAACGGCTTAATTAGTGAAGAAGCCTTTACCCAGGACTATTCACAGTATCAGGCGGTAGCACGTGGTGAAGGGGAAAATGCGAAAGTAGGTTATACATTCGGTTGGGAAAAGACGGACCGTTTCGGCTTACAGGTTGCCGATCAATATGTCTCATTTGCTCCAATGAAGCAGTCAGCTGACTATCAAGGTGAAGTATCTTGGTCATATGATTACGACAACTTGAATTATGGTGTCAATTTTATTCAAATGTCTTCCCAAACAAGCAATAAAGAAGCAGCGATGCGCTTTATCAATGAATTATATGACCCGGAAGTAAGCTTACAAGTATTATTTGGTTCGATTGGGCCGAATATTGAAAAAACAGGCGATAATGCTTACAAAGTGTTAGCTCCACAAGACGAAGAAATGGATCCTGGAACGTGGAAATGGACGTCTTCATGGGCGGATAACGGTCCAATGTATATTTCAGATGACTTAGAAGTGGAATTACCAACCGATATGCAGTCAGTAGATGAGCAACAGGCACCGTTTAAAAAGGTATTTGAGTCAGTAGATGAAAATGACGTGTTTCCAGGTATGATGCTTAAGTATTCAGAAGAAGACAACAATAAGATGACATTAGTAAATACTGATTTTATGAACCTTGCTATCTCAAAATTTGGTGAGTGGATCACATCTGGCGGTATTGACCAGCAATGGGATGATTATGTGAAACAAGTAGATCAAATCGGTCTTCCATCCAACATTGAGATTATTCAAAGCTACTATGATGATTACAAAGCGCAATTAGATTAAGGAAAAAATCAGATGAGAGGGATATTCGCAGTGGATATCTCTCTCTTACAAAGGAGAGTCGGGAATGGCCTTTGCACAAGCAACCAAATCAAAAAGTGTGTCCAAACCAAAAAAAGCCACTATTTTGAATACGTTTAGAAGAGATTATCAGCTTTGGCTTATGATTCTACCTGCGATCATCTGTGTCATTATATTTAATTATATCCCGATGTACGGTATTCAGTTAGCTTTTCGTAAATATGATTTCACAGCTGGTTTAACGGGTGGAGAATTTGTTGGGTTTCAGTATTTTATTCAGTTTTTCAATAGTCATCTTTTCTGGGATTTAATTCGTAATACATTATTGATCAGTATCACGACCATCGTCGTCGGATTTCCGGCACCGATCGCGTTAGCGCTTCTGGTCAACCAAATCCGCTGGAAAAGAGGAAAACGGATTTTGCAAACGACGGTCTACCTGCCACATTTTATTTCGATTGTGGTATTGGTAGGGTTGTTAAACGTGATGTTATCGCCAAATACCGGTGTACTTGGTCTATTATTAGCGAAGCTCGGTGTTGAAGGGAATTTACTCGCTTCGGTCAATGCGTTTATTCCTATTTATGTGTTATCAGATGTCTGGCAACATGTCGGCTGGAACAGTATCATCTATCTCGCCGCACTGGCTTCGGTAGATCCGCAGTTGTATGATGCAGCCAAGATAGATGGAGCAAATCGTTGGCAGATCATTCGCAATGTAGAGATTCCGGCCATTATTCCGACAATTGTCATTTTGTTAATTCTGAACATGGGAACCGTCATCAGTACCGGATTCGAGAAAATCTTCCTCATGCAGAACAGTCTCAACCTGCCAATATCGGAAGTGATCGAAACATACGTTTATAAAACGGGGATCATGTCCAACCAGTTCAGCTATGCTGCTGCGATCGGATTATTTAATACAATGATTAACTTTATGATGCTGGTAGTGGTCAATACGATTGCCAAAAAAGTGGCACGTATCAGCCTGTGGTAAAAAAGGAGGACAAATCTATGACTTCGATCTCGCTAAATAGAATCCGAAACAAGAAACCAGGCGATTTGCTGTTTGACATTTTTATAGTGGCCCTATGTGTCTTAATGTTTTTCGTTGTCGCCTATCCAATATATTTTATCATTATTGCATCGATCAGTGACCCGACGCTTGTGTCGACAGGTAAGGTGCTGTTTATGCCAAAAGGATTCAGCTTCTTCGGCTATGAGCAAATTTTCCAAGATTCACGTGTCTGGATCGGCTATCGAAATACATTATTCTATGCGTTATTCGGAACGTTGATTAACTTGATGTTAACCTTACCGGCAGCATATGTACTGTCTCGGTATGAATTTAAAGCTCGTCGCCTGCTGATGTTTTTCTTTATATTTACGATGTTTTTCAACGGTGGGTTAATCCCGACTTACATGCTGATGAAAGATTTAAGTTTATTAGATACGGTCTGGGTGTTTATTTTTAACCCATTAACGGTCAACGTATTTAATTTAATCATTACGCGAACTTTCTTTGAAAATAACATTCCGGGCGAAATGTACGAAGCAGCAATGATGGACGGCTGTTCCCACTTCCGTTTCTTCACCTCGATCGTGATGCCGCTGTCGAAGGCGGTTACTGCCGTAATTGGTCTCTATTATTTAGTCTGGCACTGGAATGACTTTTTTACCGGATTGATTTATATTCGAAACTACGATCTGCAGCCATTGCAAATCGTCCTAAGGGATATTCTATTATCCAATCAAGTATTCTCAGAAGGTGCCGGAAGCGGTGGTACCGGTGGTGGATATGCACAACGCTATGCTGACCAGGTCAAATACGGTGTCATCATCGTATCCTCCTTGCCAGTGCTAATGTTGTATCCATTTATTCAGAAGTATTTTGAAAAAGGTGTACTTATTGGATCAGTAAAAGGATAGGAAGAGGAAAAAAGCCGGGCTACCCGGCTTTTTTCCTTATGTTAAGCAAATAAAGTATATAATCACACTCATTAGCTAGCGTGATTAGAAAAGGAGCCAAAAGTAGAAAGCGGTGCCAAAGATTTGTATCTTTTAAAGAGAAAGGAACCAAAAGTGGGAAGCAGAACAACAAGATTTGTATCGTTTAGCGAGAAAGGAACCAAAAGTGGGAAGCAGCGCAACAAGATTTGTAGTGTTTAAAAAGAAAGAAGACAAATGATGGTGTTTCCCGGCTGGATTTGTCTCCTTAAAGAGTCTGTACCATAGCGCAGGCCGGCACATAGACTCCCACATGGCGAAAAGTGGCTGGTAAAGGTGTTCCAGCACATGGTTCATTTCAAAATGACCGCTATGTGCCACTTAACATAATCCATATTACAGGTAGTAGTATATTATTTTGTTAGTTAGGACCGGGTGGGCTTTCCCGGTTTTTCTTACCAGGTAAGAAAGTATAAAAGTAAAGTCATAGAAGTAAACATGCTAAACATAATTGATGGGCTCTTATAATATGGATTATGTAAAGTAGAACTGTCTGACATTGTGGTCATTTTGATAGATTTCATCTGCTTAGCAAAGCTTCGGAAATATGCTCCGCGTCCTGTGGGGGTCGGCCTCAACTTCCTCAGAAAGCAAAGACCGCTTTCCTGTGGGATTTTCGGACGCGACTGATCCCACGAGAGTCTCCGCATATTTCCTACGCTTTAAGGAAGTGCTACAGCGTTTGTAATAGCTAAAAGTAAGGATTTTAAGCATTGTTACAGTGAATGATGAAATCGGTGGAGACTGCACAAAATGCTACCTCTTGCGTCCGTTGTAGAACCAATACTAGAGCGTAGGCCAACCACGGAGACTCCCGCGGGACATGCAGGTGCTGAAGCTAACTTTGTGAAGCGATCTTCTTCACAAAGTTAGCTTCAGCCGTGCCCCGCAGGACGCGGAGTGGTTGGCCGGAGCGGTCTCCCAGCACATGAATCATCTCAAAATAAACACTAAGCAGTTAGTTAACATAATCCATATTACAGGTAGTTGTATATAATTTATGTCAGTTATGCCCGGTTTTTCTAATGGACAACTTTTTACAGAAACAATAAAAAATGTCCAAAAGACCAAATCTCGTGGACATAACTCTAGCTGTTAAGCACCTTCCACAACCTGTGCAAATGTCGGATAGGCAATCCGCATGATCAGATAGGCTAGTAAACTGACTCCTAACGCAGGAATGAACCCTGGTATGGAATAGTAGAAATAGCAAACCCCGGCAATCAAGGCGAGCATCATGACTGTTTTGATAGGTTTACCGATTGCCAGAATTGCTGAATATTTAAAGTAACCAAGCAGTGACAACTGGTAGTGCGCATAGATCGGGAAGAGGAAGAGAGCAACAATTGCGATAATCGCTAACAAAATATAGCTCATCACCATCATAAAAGATTTAAATAAAGAAGCTTCCATTAAGCCTAATACATGAATGTTGAATAGTAGCAGAGCTGTCGCAATCGCAATGATATATCCTAACAAGTTCGATTTGATAAACTCTTTTTTATAGAAATGCAGGAAAGTGCGAAATAATTTCACATCATCCTCTTCTTTGATGTCCTGCCTGATGGTCGCGAATAATGCTGCTGTTGCCGGAAAGACTCCAAACGCAACGAGACCAGCCAAAGTAAAAAGAAACCAGTAGAGATTAAGCAACAATATTTTAAATAGCCATTCTCCGATTGAAATATATGATGTCATTCCTCTATTCATTGCGAGAACCTCCTGTAATCGTTTTCTAACTATTATATTAAGCATACACAAAATATATATCCTGGTAAATTCAATTTAAGAAAAACGAAAAAAAAAGACAGATATTCAAAAAATAAGTAAGGAATTGCGAAAAGTAAAGTAGTTGTATAAAATGAATCTAAACTAAAGGAGTGATAGAAATGATTTTAGAAGCGGTTATGCTCCAAGTGAAGTCTGGAATGGAAGAGGATTTTGAACATACATTTGTAGAAGCATCATCGATCATTTCCTCGATGAAAGGGTATCTATCACACGAATTGCAGCGGTGTATCGAGGAGAAGGGGAACTATTTATTGCTTGTTCGCTGGGAGACGTTAGAAGATCATACTATCGGCTTTCGAGGATCTGAAGAATATCAGGAGTGGAAAAATTTACTCCATCACTTTTATGATCCTTTTCCAACCGTCGAACACTTTGAGCTAGTAGCCCCTACTAAATAAAAGAGTGGTGACAGAAATGAAGGATATGCCAGATCGATTATCGAAGAGGACAGAAGGATTTTCATGGGAACAAATGACGATTGGTCGATCAGAAGCGAAGACGTTCTTTTTGCAAGGGTCAACGTATAATCAATACCTTAAAATACAACCAGTGAATGCGGTAGAAAATTTGTCCGATGAAAAAGACAGGTTACAGTGGCTTCGGGGTAAGCTACCCGTTCCAGAGGTGGTCTATTATGATATGGATCATCAGAACGAATACTTATTAATGACGGAAGTAAAAGGAACCAACGCATCTGATCAAATCCACCTAGCAAATGTAACTGATTTGATAAAGCAAGTAGGGACAGGTCTGCAAGTTTTACACCATATCAACACGAAAGATTGTCCGTTTAATCAAACATTAGAGCCTAAAATAGCAGAGGCTAAAAGAAGAGCGGAAAATAGTCTTGTGGATGAAGAAGATTTTGATGGGATAAGAAAAGGAATGAAAGCATCCGAACTCTTCGAAGAACTGTTATGCAATAAGCCTAACAACGAAGATCTCGTTTTCACTCATGGTGACTATTGTTTACCCAACATTATACTGAGTAAGGGAAAAGTCAGTGGTTTTATTGATGTGGGAAGAGCGGGAGTCGCCGACAGATATCAGGATGTAGCTCTAGCGATCAGGAGCATTACATCTAATTTTGGCAAGGAGTATATACCGTATTTTCTTGAAGGGTATGGTATGACAGATGTAGATGAAACAAAAATGGATTACTATCAACTGATGGATGAATTTTTTTGACATATAGAGGAGAGATTTGATAAAGAACAGCACAAAAATGGTGATCAGCATATCTACTCTAGCTTTATTAATAACCATATTTTTAATCGGTACGCAAGCTTACTTCCATAAAAATGAAATCAAACTTGCAAGTGACCGGTGTCAGGAATCCGGTGGAATACCGGATGTAGAAAGTGACTTATTGTCTTTACATTATACTTTCTCTTGCGATAAATCCTAACAAAGCAAAAAAGTGGTTGGGACAGGACATACTAAAAATGGATATGAAAAAAACGAACAATTCAGAATTAAAGGTACTGTCTAATTACAAATAATACTTAGTAGAAGCAAACTGCGAAGTAAAGAAAATTTGGTTAGGCTTCATAAACTTTATGCTTTGAGTCCATTTTGAAATAGAGTTTGTGTTGGGATACCGCTTCGTCCAACCACTCCGCGTCCTGCGGGGCACGGCTGGAGCTAACTTTGTGAAGAAGAACGCTTCACAAAGTGGATCTCCATCACCTGCACAATCCCGCGGGAGTCTCCGTGGTTGGCCTGCGCTAGGATAGAGACTCAACAACTTTTGTACGAGCTAGTATATTGATCGCCTCCATATATAACAGCTATTGAATGAATTGCATAATGTCTAGCACCACTGCTTTTAGTTGTTCCATACGTTGTAGAACTTCCCTAAAGTGTAGGAAATAGGCGGAGACTCCCATGGGATCAGCGCGAGCTGAAGATCCACTTAGGAAAGAAAAGGATTTTCTTTCCTAAGTTAGCTGAAGCCGTGCCCCATAGGACGCGGAGCCTATTTCCGGAGCTATGCTTAGTATATTAAAAATGTCAAAATGACCTATTCGAAATAAAGAGTTCTCCTAATTATTTGGTTCCTACTTTGTCGCTATCTGAATTAAAGTTACTGCGCAGTTTATCCATACAGCACATTAGAAAAGCCAAACGTAACAAGAATGTTAGTTGGAAACATTTTGTGTTACGTTTGGCTATTGATTAACTAAAATACTTTTTATCTCAAGCTGCTCTCTATTTTACACGTACAATGCCTGAATTTCTTTCTGAAGCTTCTGATCTGCTACATACTCATCATAGCTGATCTCTTTATCCACAATGCCTTTAGGCGTAATCTCAATCAGTCGATTAGCAATACTGTTAATAAACTGATGGTCATGAGAGGTGAAAAGGATCGAGCCTTTAAATTTAATCAGACCATTGTTTAATGACGTAATCGATTCAAGATCAAGGTGGTTGGTTGGCTCATCTAATACGAGCACGTTGGCATTGCTTAACATCATTTTAGACAGCATACAACGAACCTTTTCTCCTCCGGATAGGACATTCGCTTTCTTCAATGCCTGCTCACCAGAGAATAACATACGACCTAAGAAACCGCGTAAGAACGTTTCAGTCTGATCCTCAGGAGAGTATTGGCGAAGCCACTCTACTAATGTCATATTATTGCCCTCAAAGTATTCGGAGTTATCTTTAGGGAAATAGGACTGAGAAGTGGTTACACCCCAAGAGAAAGTCCCTTCATCAGGCTCCATTTCTCCCATTAAAATATCTAATAAAGTAGTCTTGGCGATTTCATTCGGACCAACGAATGCTACTTTATCATACGGCTTTAAGGTAAAGCTGACATTATCAAGTACTTTGACACCATCAATTGTTTTTGAAATACCTTCCACACGTAACAAGTCATTTCCGATATCGCGGCCAGGTGTGAACGCAACATATGGATAACGACGAGAAGAAGGCTTGATATCATCTAACGTAATGTTATCGAGCATTTTCTTACGAGAAGTTGCCTGTTTGGATTTCGATGCATTCGCACTAAAGCGGGCGATGAAGTTTTGTAATTCCTTCATTTTTTCTTCTTTCTTCTTGTTCTGTTCTTTCGCCATTTGTAAGGCTAACTGGCTGGATTCATACCAGAAATCATAGTTCCCTACATACATTTCAATCTTTCCGTAATCGACATCCGCGATGTGTGTACATACTTTGTTTAAGAAGTGACGGTCGTGAGAGACAACGATAACGGTATTTTCAAAATTGATTAAGAATTCTTCTAACCATTGGATTGCCTGAATATCCAGGTGGTTGGTCGGCTCATCCAGTAATAGGATATCCGGGTTGCCGAATAATGCCTGCGCGAGCAATACTTTTACTTTTTCCGAACCAGATAATTCTGCCATTGTCTTATAATGCAGATCCTCGCTAATGCCAAGTCCTTTTAATAAAATGGCAGCATCTGATTCTGCTTCCCAACCATTCATTTCAGCGAATTCGCCTTCTAACTCAGCGGCGCGCATACCGTCTTCTTCCGTGAATTCACCTTTGGCATAAATAGCGTCTTTTTCTTGCATGACTTCATATAAACGTGTGTGGCCCATGATGACAGTTTTCAATACTTCATATTCTTCATAAGCAAAGTGGTCCTGCTTTAATACGGCCAGACGTTCATCTTTTCCAAGAGAAACATGACCAGATTGTGGTTCAAGTTCTCCCGATAATATTTTCAAAAAAGTAGACTTACCGGCACCATTTGCACCGATTAAGCCGTAGCAATTTCCAGCTGTAAATTTAATATTGACGTCTTCAAATAACTTCTTATCACCGAAACGTAAACTAACATTGGTTGCTTGTAGCATAACTTCACAATTCCTCCATTATCTCATATATAAAGCAAGCTTAAGTGATTTATGGAAGGAAGTCAATCAAGGAGTGATATAATTTGTTTAGAAGGAGGGATTCGGATGCAATCTTATGTGAAGCATCATACATATGGTTTTCGTTTCAAAGGGGAACATCAACAGCGCGTAGCAGGGTTACATGCGATCGGAAAAGAAAAGCAAACAGAAGAAAGTTACAGCTGGGATGGCTTGCAACGAGCGGAGCATGGCCGCATTGTCTTCCAATATACGTTGGATGGTCGAGGAGCAATACGAATCGGGGAGACCATCCACCGGTTGGAAAAAGGGGATGCTTTCTTTGTGAAGATCCCTAGTAATCATTGTTACTATTTACCAGAAGGTTCTTCGCACTGGGCGTTTGTTTTTATTACGTTATATGGGGATGAGGTGAATAGACAATATCAGCGGATCACAGAAGCAGCGGGTCACATTAGTCACTTGCCACTGCACTCACGACCCATCAAGCATATTTTCCGCTTGCTCGATATAATTGAGACAACTGGGATTCAGCATGGTTATGATGCCTCGGCGTATGCTTATTCTTTTTTAATGGAATATTTGCAATATGTTGAATATGAAGAGCGCCAGGAAGCAGACCTGCCTGTTGCAGTAGCGAAGGCAGTGACCTTTATTGAAAAAAACTATGCCGCTGATATTGGTTTGGACGATATTGTCGCCATTTCCGGATTATCTAAATACCATTTCACGCGTTTGTTTTCCAAGTATTTTAAACAAACACCGATTCAATTTTTGACGAAGGTACGAATAAAAAGAGCACTTGAATTATTGCAGCATACCGAAAATTCGATTGAGGAGATTGCTTTCTCCGTTGGTTACGCCAGCAGTAATTATTTTACCAAGGTATTTAAGCAGTTACTTCACGAAACGCCGAGTGCATATCGCCAAAGCAAATCTGTTATGCCGGTGGATCGGCTTTTCATCGATTGACAGAGCAATATATTACTCATTTTCTCGATATTTACGATTGTAAACCGTTGTAATCCTTTTTATGATAGAAGCAGTAGGAAGCAATTTTTTGCACATTAGGAAAGTGTGGAATTTTAGCAATCATGAAGCTCGACGTAGTGAAATTGCTGAGTTTTCCTAACGAATCATAAGGAGGGAATCACTTGTCTAAAATTACATTTTTGGGTGCTGGGAGTACGGTTTTTGCGAAGAATGTATTAGGAGATTGTATGACAGTGGAGGCGCTTAAGGATTTTGAATTTGCCTTATTTGATATTGATCAGGAACGATTACATGATTCTGAAATGATGTTGAATAATATGAAGAGCAGTATAGGGGCAACAGTCGAATTGAAGGCCTATCACGATCGAAAAGAAGCATTGCGAGGTGCGAAATATGTGATCAATGCGATTCAAGTTGGTGGCTATGATCCATGTACGATTACGGACTTTGAGATTCCGAAAAAATATGGACTCCGTCAGACGATTGCGGATACATTGGGTATCGGCGGTATTTTCCGTAATTTGAGAACGATTCCAGTCATGCAGGAATTCGCTCACGATATCAAGGAAGTTTGTCCAGATGCTTGGTTTTTGAATTATACGAATCCCATGGCAGTGCTGACGAATGTGATGCTCGAGGAAGGGATCAAAACAGTAGGATTGTGTCATAGTGTCCAGGTGTGTGCGGATCATCTGCTCGATTCGCTGGAAATGCCAAAGAACAATATTCAATGGAAGATCGCAGGCATTAATCATATGGCATGGTTGCTGGAGATTACCCGAAATGGAGAAGATTTATATCCCGAAATTAAAAAACGAGCGAAGCAAAAGCAACAAGAAAAACATGACGATATGGTTCGCTTCGAGTTAATGGATAAATTCGGCTATTATGTGACAGAATCATCGGAGCATAATGCGGAATACCATCCTTATTTTATCAAAAGTAATTATCCCGAATTAATTGATCGTTTTCAAATACCACTTGATGAGTATCCTCGTCGTTGTGTGAAGCAGATTGAAGATTGGAAGAAAATGCGTAATGAACTGGTGAATGATCAGCACTTAACGCACGAACGGACCCATGAATATGGCTCTTACATTATCGAGGCAATGGAAACAAATCAGCCGTTCAAAATAGGAGGTAATGTTCGAAATACGGGGGGATTAATTCGTAACCTGCCTGAAAAAGCTGTTGTCGAAGTGCCTTGTCTAGTCGACGCAAGCGGTGTCACACCAACGAATGTCGGAGAGTTACCGGAACAGCTGGCAGCCTTGAACCGGACCAATATCAATACACAATTGTTAACGATCGAAGCGGCTCGATCTCGAAGTAAACAAAAAATCTACCAGGCAGCAATGCTGGATCCGCATACAGTGGCAGAATTATCAATCGATGACATTGTCGCGCTGTGTGACGATCTTATCGAGGCACATGGCGAATGGTTACCGGAATATCACTAAAAAGTAAGGGAGTATCAACATGGCAATCATTATTAATCAACAAACAAAAGAATTCCATCTGCAAACGAAGAACTCCAGTTATATTTTCAATGTATTGGAGAATGAGCAGTTAGGACATTTATATTATGGCAAAAAAATCCGTCATAAAGATTCCTTTGAACACCTGCTAGTCAAAATGAATCGAGGAAATACGTCTTATCTCAAGGAAGGCGATATGTCCTTTTCACTGGAACAAACGAAACAGGAATATCCGTCATATGGAACAACGGATTACAGAGAGCCTGCTTTCCAAGTATTGCAGGAAAACGGCAGCCGCATTACCAACTTCCAATACCTTAGTCATCGTCTCTTAACTGGTAAACCAAAGCTGACTGGCTTACCCGCAACATATGCAGAAAAAGGCGATAATGTCGAGACGGTAGAAATAACATTGTATGATGAGGTCATCGATGCTGAGCTGGTACTGCTGTATTCTGTATTTGAAGAACAGGATGCGATTGTGAGAAGTGCAAGATTCACGAACCAAGGCCATAGTGGTTTACAATTAACACGAGCAATGAGCGCCAGCGTCGACCTGTTTGATTCTGATTACGAGATGCTCCAGCTGTCCGGTGCTTGGATTCGGGAGAGACATTTGAAAACACGTGCACTCCAATCTGGTATACAAAGTATTTCAAGCACGAGAGGAGCCAGCAGCAGCCATCAAAATCCGTTTCTTGCACTAAAACGACCCGCGACAACAGAGTTTCATGGAGACGCGTATGGATTTAGCCTGGTGTATAGCGGTAACTTCCTAGCTCAGGTGGAAGTGGATTATTTGGATGTTTCGAGAGTCAGTTTAGGTATTCATCCATTTGATTTTAACTGGCTGTTGGAAAACGGCGAAAGCTTCCAAACGCCAGAAGTGGTGATGGTTTACTCGGATCAAGGATTGAATGGCATGAGCCAGCAGTTCCATGATTTATATCAAAATCGCCTGGTCAGAGGAAAGTGGCGCAATCAAACACGCCCTGTTTTGACGAACAATTGGGAAGGAACCTACTTTGATTTTAATGAAGAGAAAATCGTAGAAATGGCAAAGCAGTCGAAGGAATTGGGTGTAGAGTTGTTTGTGCTCGATGATGGCTGGTTTGGTAAACGTGACGATGATTCGACTTCATTAGGTGACTGGTTTGTCGATGAGCGCAAATTGCCTAATGGAATCAAAGGGCTAGCGGAAAAAATTGTTGCGCTTGATATGGATTTCGGTTTATGGTTTGAACCGGAAATGATCTCAAAAGTCAGCCATTTGTATGAGCAGCATCCAGATTGGCTTATTCAGGTGCCAGATCGCAATCTTTCCCACGCCAGAAATCAATATATACTTGATTTTTCTAGAAAAGAAGTGGTGGATGCCTTATATGAGATGATGGCTGATATCTTAAGTGATTCGCCAATTTCTTATGTGAAGTGGGATATGAACAGATACATGACAGAAATCGGATCCGTGGCATTGCCTGCAGAACGTCAACAAGAAGTACCACACCGTTATATCCTTGGTGTCTATGATTTATATGAGCGGTTAACGAGTGCGTTTCCGGACATTTTATTTGAATCCTGTGCAAGTGGCGGCGGACGTTTCGATCCGGGAATGTTATATTATGCACCACAAGCCTGGACGAGTGACGATTCCGATGCAGTCGAACGCTTGAAAATTCAATACGGTACGTCACTTGTTTATCCGATCAGTACGATGGGGGCGCACGTATCAGCGGTTCCGAATCATCAGGTAGGTCGGAGTACCAGCTTGCGAACTCGCGCTGAGGTAGCCTACTTTGGGGCGTTTGGATATGAATTGGACGTTACCCAAATGCCGGAAGAGGAAAAAGCCGAGATGAAAGAACAAATCAGCTTTTACAAACAACATCGTGCATTATTCCAAATTGGCACATTTTACCGGATCCACAGCCCATTTGAGCTGGACGGCAACCGCACGAGCTGGATGATGGTAGCAAACGATAAATCGAAAGCAATCGTGGCAGATTATCATGTGCTGTGCCGCCCTAATCCTGGATTTGTCCGCTTACAGTTGATAGGATTAGATCCAGAGGCCGATTATCAAATCGTAGGTTATGAGGGAGTTTTTCATGGGGATGAGCTGATGGAAGTTGGACTGCAGCTTGACCACGAACAATTCCGCGAATACGAAGCCTTTGAAGCAGTAGGCGATTTCTATTCTCGCATCTTTATTTTGAATAAAATATAAAGGGAAGGACCGTCTTCCGAGACGGTCCTTTTTGTGCTTCCTAATTTTTCACTGGTACCATCGCACCTTGCTGCTTGAGCATTGGTTCGGCGATGTGGCGGCGGAAGTATTGGACGAGTGGTCCGGTGAAAAAGGCAAAGATAACGGTTGCGATGCCGACGATGGCACCAAAGGAAAAGCCAATGGCAACACAAAGGACATCTGTCGTAATACGCGCAATCGGGAATGGTATTTTTTGTTTCGATACATTTTCGATGACAAAAGCCATTGCATCATAGGGAGCAACGCCTAATTCTGGTGTAATGTATAACGCCACACCGAAGCAGGCTATAACGAAGGCCATCGCCATCAAAATCAACCGTATTCCCAAATGAGATAAGTCATCGGTAATAAAAGAAATACATAAGACAAAGAAATCCGAAATAAAACCGATTCCCACCATATTAACAATTGTCCCGATACCGAGTGATTTTCGATAAAAAGGGATGACAATGGCTAATAAAATAATATTGAAAAATAACTGATACATCCCGAAGGACAAATCGAACAGACTGCTTAACCCGAGATTAATCGTTGTAAAAGGATCTGTTCCTAACGCACTTACTCTCAAAATCGCAACAGCTAAACCAATTAAGATGTTTCCAAACAACACCATGAAAAATGAACGCCACGTAAAAGTTTTCATGTTATGTCCCCTTATATTCTCTCTAGTATATGTGATCGTTTCCATTCACTATTATATCGAAAACAATAGTAGATAGATAGAGATAATAAATGAAAATTTTGAGAAACTACTAAACTTGACAGAATGAAAGAAAAGCAGTAAATTTATACCCGTATGGGTAAAATACCCAGTTAGGTATAAAAAGGGACGTAGAGGAAGATGATACACGCAGAGAAGGTAGTGGACGCGCAAGGATTAGCTTGTCCAATGCCAATTGTCAAAACAAAACAGGCGATAACAGATATGCAGGCTGGTCAAGTAATCGAAGTACAGGCAACAGATAAAGGATCGAAAGCTGATTTGGCAGCCTGGTCAAAAAGTGCTGGTCATCAATATCTTGGAACGATAGAAGAAGGGGAAGTACTCAAGCATTATCTTCGAAAATCATCCAATGATGATAGCTTGGAAAGAAAGCATCCACATACCATCGGCAATCAAACATTGAAAAATAAAATAGCTGAAGATGCACAGCTGTTGGTTCTGGATGTTAGGGAAAAAGCAGAATACGCTTTTGACCATATACCAGGAGCGGTATCTATTCCGTTAGGTGAAATCGACAGCCGAATGACCGAGGTAGATCCAAACAAAAACGTGTATATCGTATGCCGCACAGGTAGCAGAAGTAATTTAGCCGCTCAAAAACTAGCAGCGAACGGATACAAACAAGTGTATAATGTCGTTCCGGGAATGAGTGAATGGGACGGACAAACAGATTCGAATTAAGTACGTGCAGATGGAAACAGACCATTCATCTGCTTTTATTAGATATTCATAAATACAGTAGGGGGTAAAAAGATGGCAGTAACCGCTATGAAGTCTGCGGAGTTAGTGAAACGTATAGTTAACAAAGATTCTTTATTTATTTTAGATGTTAGAAATAAACAAGCATTTGAAGACTGGAAAATAGAAGGAGAGCATTTGGAGTATTTAAATGTGCCATATTTTGACCTTTTGGAAGGTGTCGAATCGATTATCGATAAATTGCCAACAGATAAAGAAATGGTAGTTGTCTGTGCCAAACAACCATCATCGGTAATGGTGGCGGAGATGTTGGCAGATAAAGGGATGGATGTATATTACCTGGAAGGTGGTATGAAAGCCTGGAGTGAGCATTTAGAGCCGGTAAAAATCGGTGACATAGGAGAAAATGGCGAGATTTATCAGTTTGTAAGGATTGGAAAAGGATGTCTTTCGTACATGGTAACTTCAGCTGGTGAAGCGGCCATTATCGATGCGACGAGAATGACCGATGTATTCCTGGATTTTGCTGAAGAGAAAGGTGTCCGAATTACCGATGTCATGGACACGCATCTTCACGCCGATCATATTTCAGGAGGACGCAAACTGGCGGAGACATCTGGCGCGAAGTACTGGCTGCCACCAAGGGATGCAGCGGAAGTAACGTTTGACTATCACGCCTTACAAGATGGAGACACGATCACCATCGGAAATGTTGCGATCGATATTCAACCATTGTACACACCAGGACACACAGCAGGATCGACCTCGTTTATTATTGAGGATCGCTATTTGCTAACCGGTGATATATTGTTTATCGACTCAATTGGCCGACCTGACTTGGCTGGTAAAGCAGACGATTGGGTAGATGATCTGAGAGAGACACTTTATTCACGATATCAGGCATTGCCAGAAGAGCTGATCGTGTTACCTGCCCATTTTATGACAAACGCCGAATTAAATGACGACGGAACGGTTGCAGCAAAATTAGGATCACTTTTTTTCAACAATCATGGGCTTCAAGTCGCTGATGAAGAGAAGTTTCGCAAAATGGTGACAGAAAATCTGCCACCTCAACCAAATGCCCATCAGCAAATCCGTGACATTAATATGGGAAAGGTGAATCCGGATCTGGAAGAACAACGAGAAATGGAAATAGGACCAAATCGCTGTGCAGTGCAGTAAATAGAGGAGGATAACGAATGGATAGCAAAAAAATAGTAGACGCAAAAGGATTAGCGTGTCCGATGCCAATCGACAAGACGAAAAAAGAAATAGAGATGGTCGAATCAGGTGATATTTTGGAATTGCAGGCTACCGATAAAGGTGCCAAAAGTGATTTAACCGCATGGACCAAATCAGGCGGTCATGAGTTATGAGTTATTGGACAGTAAAGAAGAAAATGGTGTATTTACATTCTGGATAAAAAAAGGATAAGTAAGAAGTGGGAACCTCTAACGGTTCCCCTTCTGCTTTATCGGAGGTTGTAGGATGGATGTGGTGTTTTTTATCACCATTTTTCTAATAGGTTTTGTTGGTTCGTTTGTGTCAGGGATGATCGGCATTGGTGGTTCGGTTATCAACTATCCCATGCTGTTATATATGCCCGACATAAGTAGGGATTACGGCTTTTAGTGCACATGAGGTGTCAGGCTTTACTGCCGTGCAAGTATTTTTTGCGACGATTGGTGGCGTCTGGGCATATCGCAAAGGAGGATATGTAAATAAAAAATTGATTCTTTATATGGGAATCAGTATTTTAATCGGAAGCTTTATCGGTAGCTCTGGATCACGATTGTTATCAGAAACAGGAATTAACGTCACATACGGCATTTTAGCGTTAATGGCTGCGGTGATGATGTTTATACCAAAGAAAGGAACCGATGATATACCGCTGGAGCAAGTTACTTTCTCAAAAGCTTGGGCAACTGCCTTAGCGCTGGTGGTTGGAGTAGGAGCAGGTATTGTCGGGGCAGTGGGAGCGTTTTTGTTAGTTCTCATTATGTTAGTAGTCTTGAAGATTCCAACAAGAATGACGATTGCTTCTTCTTTAGCGATCACGTTTATTTCATCAATTGGGACTGCGATTGGCAAAATGACTATGGGACAAATTGATTACTATCCGGCCATGATTATGGTTGTTGCTAGATTGATAGCTTCGCCTCTTGGGGCGATAACTGGTAAGAAAATCAATACAGGTATACTGCAGGTGATCCTGGCAATATTAATCGTAGGAGTAGCATGTAAAATATGGCTGGATATCTTTTAACCCTTAAAGAAGAAGATCTGACATTATTTCGGCTGATGTCACATAATAGTAGTATATAGTATTCCTTATAATAGATAGCCTGCATAGTGGGGGTAACATATAATGAAAAAAATACTACTAATCGTTATTTTGCTAGCAATGGCTGGATGGGCAGTGTTTAATTTTGTGCAACAGGACTCAAGTGCAGAGGAGAAGGATGTAGGATTACAAACTGGCAACATTGCACCGGACTTCGAACTGCAGACATTAGCTGGAGAATCAGTACGATTATCTGATTTTCGTGGGGAGCCTGTTCTATTGAATTTTTGGGCAACGTGGTGTGGACCGTGCCGCTCGGAGATGCCTGATATGCAGCAATTTCACGAAGATACAGGAGCAGCTATATTAGCGATCAACTTAACTGATACTGAAACGAATGGACGGAATGTCCCCGATTTTCAAAAGGAATATGGTTTAACGTTTCCGATTTTGCTGGATAAAGACGGGAAGGTTAGTGAACGGTATGAAATTAGACCGATTCCTACAACCTATATGATCGACTCCAATGGCATAATTCAGTTTTTTGTATTTGGTCCACTAAACTATGAACAGATGAAATTGGAATTTAATAAATTGGAATAAAAGCAAAAAGGTTCTGATCAACGGACAATGATGATCAAACCCTTTTTTAACACGTTATAGGAAAGCATTCCTGTAATAAAGCAAAATGAGGATTGAATAAAAAAAGCCCCCTTGGTATGATACGAGGTGTCCAGAGCTGATCAGCAAAAAGGACCCTTAAATAAACCAAGGAGGACTATCATGCATTATAAACAAAATGAAAAGATATTACAACTGTCTGAACAAACTTTGATTATTGGAGTGGATATAGCCAAAGAAAGGCATGTTGCTCGCGCTCAAGATTACCGAGGCATACAATTTGGAAAAGTGCTGTATTTTGACAATAGTTTGGAAGGCTTCCAACGATTTGAGTGTTGGAGAAAAGAGTTAGCGGGGCAGCACAATAAAAGTGATTGGATCATCGGTATGGAGCCTACCGGCCACTATTGGCTGCCATTCACCTATTGGTTAATGGAAAAGCAATATAAAGTTGTAGTTGTTAATCCAGCACATGTGAAGAAGTCAAAAGAGCTGGATGATAATTCACCAACGAAGAATGATGTAAAAGACGCTCGAGTGATTTCGCGCTTGATTCAAGATGGACGCTACGCTGATCCGCACTTACCAGAAGCCATTTATGCAGATCTTCGGGAAGGGATGAATATGTATGAGCAGTTAATGAAAGATCTTCAAGCTGTTCAAGGGCGTGTTCATCAATGGTTGGATCGGTATTATCCAGAATATACGAAAGTCTTTGCGAATTGGGAAGGAAAAGCATCGATTCAACTATTGAAGCTGGGATTATTCCCGGAAGAGGTAGCCAAAATGGATGAAGAACGCCTTCTACTAGAAATGCGCAAAGAAGTGAAACGAGGAATTGGATTAAAAAAGATCCGCCATCTAAAAGAAGTATCAAGTGAATCTGTGGGGATCAAAGAAGGAAGAAGGATGGCGAGGGTGAAAATCCACACCTTGATGGATCAATATGCCCTCCTCCATCAAAAGATAAATGAAGTGTTGGACATGGTAAAAGAATTAATTAGACCGATTCCTGGTGTGAAAGAAATGACAGATATAAACGGAATAGGCGAAATAACGGTTGCCTCATTCCTCGCAGAAACCGGGGAACTAAACAAGTATACCCATCCCGAACAGATCATTAAGTTAGCAGGGTTAAACTTAAAGTTAGCTACGTCAGGTAAATATAAAGGCCAAACCGTGATTACGAAGAGGGGACGTCCTAAATTACGAGCCCTATTATTTAAAGTCGTGTTGCCTTTAGTTCATCATAATCCTGCATTTAAAGCATTACATGGTTATTTTACGACCAGAAAAGAGAATTCGTTGAAGAAAAAGCAATCCTTGATAGCCCTATGTTGTAAATTGATTCGCGTATTATTTACAGTTGGAACAAAACAAGTGCCATTTAGTCCCGAGAAGATGTTGCATGATATTCCGCATTTTCGATTACAACATGTAGCCTAAAGACATAAGGATGTCACCTGTACAAAGTGAAGCTTGATTAGACGTTTATTTGGAATAGAATCATCCCTAATAATAGAAGCACGGAGCAGCTGGAAAGTTTTATACAAACGGGCAATGACCCTGCAGGAAAGCATCGCCGGCCCCACTTCATGGATAGACCGAACGAAGGAATGTATGCGCAAAGACGCGGTGAGATGTGGGAGGGTTTGTCGCCATGAGTATTGTGGGAATTAAAGGTGCGATCATATCAATAATTCCTATTTTTTCTCAAAAAGAGGAGAATGGTTTATTAAGTGCACCCTTCTACACAAAAAACGTTCTCTATATCCATAAAAAGGTAATAGATTCTTGATAAATAAACTGAAATTCTAAGCTAAACAGAGAAAACAAGAGATTTCGTTAGAATAAAGAGGGAGTATAAAATTCTAGCAATAATGAAGCTCGACGCAGTGAAGCTTTCTAACATGAACAGCCATGTCCACTCGGGCGCCCAGAAACTAGGCGACTTCCTGCATCGCCCTATGATAAAGAAGACTTGCCGATTGGTGATAACCAGAGGCCTAGTCGACCTTATGCCCTTGGGCGAAAGTCATCATCGACATCACTTGCCCACCGTGATTCCTTTATCTCAGTTGATGCCGTCCAGTCGCTACGTTTCTAAACGGGCGCTTGCGCTTTTCTAAGCTTAAAATGTCACAAGAAATGGTTGTTTCTCTTCTTTTAAGCAGTATTCTATTCTTTCTCGAAAATTACCCCAGATCACCATTTCCAATGCATGATCCACCGGAAAGAAACCAACCTCCAAGCTTTCAGGACTGGTAGTGGGCTGCCCGCCGATTGCTTTCGCCAGAATTAAAGTGTTACATATCGAGCGATCGACATTCTGGAAGATTCCACAAAATTGGATGACTTCCACGTCGATGCCATCCTCTTCTTTTGTTTCCCTAATCGCCGCATCCTTTGGCGATTCGCCTTCTTCTACTTGACCGCCAGGCATTTCCCAGCCTCTCTTCGGTCCTTTGATCAACAGAATTTCGTTGTTGTCGTTGAATACAACAGTAGCTGCTGACACAATATGTTTCGGTGGTGTCATACTCCATTCCTCCTCCAATATTTCATCATGCTGGTGTCTCGTCGAACCCAATAATAAAGTGCAAATAAAAACAGGAAAGGTGGATGGCTGCAACCAATTTCCATCCATTATTTGCACCAAAAATAATAACCAATGGGCAAGGAGGTCAACATACTGATCAGCATAGCAAGCCACGAATTCATTCGTCTCCTGCTCCTTTTTTTAGAAAGTGATCATCGCGCCTCTTTCATCAAAAACAGCGGATGGATTCCAAGCTACTTCCCAAATATTATTCTCAGGATCAGCAAAATATGCTGTTCTGCCACCCCAAAAAGCATCACTAGGCTCACGGAGGATTGTTGCCCCAGCTTCTCTGATTGCATCCATTGTCTGATCCACTTCTCCGGCACTGTCTACATTGATCGCGAAGGTAACACCTTGGAATTTCTCTGGTGCTTTGTCTAACGTGATACCGGCATCCTTTGCTAATTCGTCAACAGGAAAGAGGGTAAGCATGACACCTGCTGTTTGAAAGGCTGCATAGGTATCGGAGCTAAATGACGTTTCATCCCAGCCTAGTTTTTGATAAAAAGAGCGAAGCATTGGTAAATCGAAAGCGCCAATTGTAATAAGACTTATGCGTTGTTTCACCATCGTATTCAGTTCCTCCTATTAAAAAAAGTATATATTATATAATTCGATCATTGCTTGTCTGATTCCTGCATATGTGACAGAATAATCGATGGTCTTATGCATTTATACTAAAATGATATCATCACTTTTTGGGACTTATTTCATTAATTCGATCATGTGCCTGCTTGGTCGATTCTTCCAATCTGGTTACGCGCTCCGAAATTTCTGCGACCACTTTTTCATTGGCTTTCAAATCGACCTTAATATCATCGACTCCTCTGCTAATATAAAGAAGTGATGTTCGAACTTCCGCTTCTTTCTCGGATTCTGATTTTATATGTTGATCGGCTTGTAATCTTTGTCTCTGTTTATTAAGCTGATACCCCATGAAAGCAATGATTAGAGATAAGCATGCAATAATAATACCAAGCAATTCTGCACTCATAATCAACCACCCCTTGTACAGCATATGCGAATCTTACTGTTTCGTATACGCACTCTAACCCCTTTATGAAAACAGCAATTTCATCCCTTTTTCCACTATGTGTATTGTCGTGTTAAAATAAAAAGACACCATTCATTTCATTTCGTATGTTAAAGTATAAGTGCGTGTTTAAAAAGTTGACGAATGAGAGGCAAGAAGGTCGAGGCAGCGAAGATTCCACTAGGTAAGCTTATGGAGCGATTCGCCGCTTATCATTTAAAGCAGTGAAGGTACGAGAAAGGATTGTATATATGAGTAAAACAGTAGTAATTGCAGAAAAACCTTCAGTAGGTCGCGATATCGCACGTGTACTGAAGTGTAATAAAAAAGGTAACGGTTATTTAGAAGGGTCTTCCTATATTGTGACGTGGGCACTTGGCCATTTAGTGACATTAGCGGATCCTGAGGCATATGACAATAAATATAAAACATGGAAGCTCGATGATTTGCCTATGCTTCCACAAAACTTAAAGCTGGTTGTCATCAAGAAAACCGGTAAGCAATTTCAAACGGTCAAAAGTCAATTGGTCCGGAAAGATGTCAAGGATGTAGTGATTGCGACAGATGCCGGACGGGAAGGGGAACTGGTGGCACGTTGGATCCTGGATAAAGTTCGTATCAATAAGCCAGTGAAGCGATTGTGGATTTCGTCTGTAACGGACCAGGCAATTAAGCAAGGCTTTCAAAATTTAAAGCCTGCCAAACAATACGATAATCTCTACGCTTCAGCCGTCGCTCGATCTGAAGCTGATTGGTATGTAGGGCTGAACGCAACAAGAGCATTAACGACCAAATTTAATGCGCAACTATCGAGTGGACGTGTTCAAACACCAACATTAGAGATGATCGCAACAAGGGAAAAAGAAATTAAACAATTTAAACCGAAGAAGTTTTACCAAATTAAAGCGAAGACGAACGATGGAATTACGTTGATCTGGCAGCATCCAAAAGGAGAAAAGCGCCTGTTCGATCAGCAAAAGGCGAAACAGCTTGTATCGAAGCTGCAAAAACAGCCGCTCAAAGTAACCAGTATCGACAAAAAGCTAAAAAAAAACTATGCGCCAACATTATACGATCTAACCGATTTGCAGCGTGATGCCAACCGTATTTTTGGTTTTTCCGGGAAACAGACGTTATCGATTATGCAGAAATTGTATGAACAGCATAAAGTATTGACATACCCGCGTACGGATTCCAAATATATTTCAACCGATATTGTCCCAACTTTAAAAGAGCGAGTGGCAAGCTGTGGTGTTGGTCCATATGCAAAATCGGCCAATCAAATTAAAAAGCAGCCAATCAAAGCCAATAAATCATTCGTCGATAATGCCAAGGTTTCCGATCACCACGCGATTATTCCGACAGAGGAACCTGTTTACTTATCCAAATTGTCGGATCAGGAACAAAAGATTTATGACCTGGTGATCAAACGATTCTTAGCTGTCCTGCTTCCGCCTTTTCAGTTTGAACAGATTCAATTAACCGCCGATTTAGCAGGAGAAACGTTCACAGCTAGCGGTAAACGAGTGATCGATTTAGGATACAAGAAGGTCTACAATGATGAGCAGGAACAAAATGATGAACAAAAAATCGGCAACATTAGCGAAAATCATACATGGCAACAGCCAACAATGACGATGACTGAAGGCGAAACTAAACCACCAGAGCGTTTGACAGAAGGTACGTTATTAAGTGCAATGGAAAACCCGGCGAAATTCCTGCAGGATAATGAAAAGCACGCTACCAAAACACTGAAGGAAACAGGAGGACTCGGTACCGTTGCAACAAGAGCGGATATCATTGAGAAGCTGTTTAATACTTTTTATATGGAGAAAAAAGGCAAGTATCTCTATTTAACGTCAAAAGGAAAACAACTGTTAGAGCTTGTGCCAGATGACTTGCGTTCACCGATGTTAACGGCTGAATGGGAGAAGAAGCTCACTCAAATTGCCAATGGTAAGCTGAAAAAAGAAGCGTTTTTGAAAGAAATCAAAGGCTATACTAAAGAAGTGGTCCATCAGGTGAAAACGAGTGATGCGAAGTATAAGCACGATAATATGACGGGTACGAAATGTCCGAAATGTGGCAAATTAATGCTCGAAGTAAACGGCAAAAAGGGGCGCATGCTTGTCTGTCAGGATCGTGATTGCGGGGAACGTAAGCCAATCGCGAAGAAAACAAACGCCCGCTGCCCAAATTGTCACAAGCGTATGGAAATGCGAGGACAAGGAGATGCCCAGACCTTCTCCTGTGTATGTGGTTATCGCGAGAAATTATCCACCTTCCAGAAACGGAAAGAAAATCAAGGGAAGAATAAAGCAACGAAACGAGACGTTAACAAGTATTTGAAAAAGCAAGATGACGATTTCACTAACACCGCTTTAGCAGATGCACTGAAAAAACTGAAGAAATAAGTGTAGAACGATGCAAGGAGCGAGAGGGCCTTGTATCGTTTTTGTTTGTTTAGAATATCCTGCGCTATGCCAAAAGCGAAGCAATAATAAGCTATCGAAGTGAGCATCAGTATCTTATGTTTCGGGTAAAAAATGACATCAAACTAATAGTAAAATCGCTATTGAAAAAGTTTTTATGCGATTTTATACGGAGGTTACCAGCAGAACCAATACCGAATCAAGCGGTCTGGGCCTGTATTTATCCAAGCAGATTATCGAAAAAATGAACGGAACGATGGAAGCGAAACTGCAGGATGAATGGTTTGTTCTAGAAATTTATATTCCGCTTGATAAAGTTAGATTTAGAAAAACTTAATATTTAAAAAAACTAAAAATTTTTCTATTTGGAAAGACTTGATAAAAAGATTTTTAGTCATAATAAAAGCCGAAGATAACACGAAATTATCAAACTGGATTCGTGCTATCTTCGGCTTTTCTCTTAATGATGTAAACATAAACTGCTGTGAAGAGATTCTTCGCTTTTTAGCATCTTTGGTCGAAAGAATGCTCCAATCGGACAAAAGTACATCATTTAAGTCACATAAAGGTCGAAAGAGCGCTTCAATCGGACAAGAGCCCATCATTTCAGTCACATAATGGACGAAGGAGCGCTCCAATCGGACAATATCACTTCAATTCAAGCGCATATTGGTCGATAGAGGCTTCTTTCGTACGAACTCACTATCTTCATGAACTCATCACAATCAGAAACGCTCATCAAACTGTCATTACGCTGTAAATAACGTCTTCCTAACTCTTCAACAACTGGTTCATCGTCTGCTTACTCTTCTTCGAAGCCAGAATATACAAGATATCCCCCGTCCTGATCACCGTATCCCCACTTGGCGTGACAAGCTCATTTTTCCGGATGATTGCATTAATCAGGACATCCTCAGGAAATTCGATGTTTTTTATGATCGACTGGTTAATCGGTGATTCCTCATTGACTTCATATTCCATGATTTCCGCATTGGCTTTGCCGATCGAAACCAATTCCAAAGAATGACGGGGTTCCACTTTTGTTGGTCCTGTCAGTTTTAATATCTTCGCAAAGTAAGCAATGGTGGACCCTTGTAACAAGGTAGACGTTAAGACAACGAAGAATACAACGTTAAAGATCATCGGACTGTTTTCAATTCCGGCAATGAGCGGATAGGTGGCCAGGACGATTGGAACGGCGCCCCGCAGTCCTGCCCAGGCCAGGAATAATTTATCCCGCCACTTGAATCCCATTCGGGTCGTCGAAAGGAAAACGGCAATCGGGCGCGCGATAATAATTAAGGTTACTGCTAACAGAACAGCTTTCCAAATCACATCAAAGGTTAATAATTGCGAAGGGAAAACGAGTAACCCTAAAATAATAAACATCAAAATTTGCATGATCCAGGCAAAGCCTTCGTGGAATTTGATAATCGAATGACGATAGGTAAGGTCAGCATTCCCGATGAACATGGCTGCTAAATAAACCGCTAATAAGCCACTTGCCCCGATGAAGTTAGTAATGCTGTATGCAAGAAGCGCGAAAGCGACGGCAAATACAGGATACAGACCACTCGATTCCAGGTTGACGCGATTAATAGCGAAGATTCCTAGTTTACCAGCGAGAAAACCAATTAATAATCCCATTCCCATTTGCCAAAAGAAAGATCCGAAGATTAGCAGATAGGACGGGCTGTCGTTCGTTAGTAATTCAATGAACGAGATTGTTAAAAATACAGCCATCGGATCGTTTGTCCCAGATTCTACTTCCAATGTGGCACCTAATCTTTCTTTTACATTCTGTCCTTTTAACACAGAAAAAACAGCTGCCGCATCGGTCGAACCGACAATCGAACCAAATAAGAAGGCCTCCAGCCAGCTAATGTCTAAAATGAGTTTCGCAGCTACAGTGACAATCGATGTTGTGATTAAGACGCCTAGTGTAGCTAGAGACAAGGCCGGTTTAGCAACAGATCTCACCGTCTGGAAGCTCGTTTGCAAACCACCTTCAAAAAGAATAATGACTAATGCGATAATACCAATTACCTGTGCCAGTTTGGCATTATCAAAATATATCAGACCTAACCCTTCACTGCCGCTGATCATCCCGACAATGATAAACAGAATCAGGGAAGGGACACCCAGTTTGGAAGAAATTTTTGTCGTTAATACACCGGTAATTAACAGGATGGAGGCGATAAACATGAAGTCTTCTAACGATAGTAATGCATGGTCCATTGTAACTCCTCCTTTTTTATAGATTCACATCAATCTGAATAATGGAATCATTGTTATCGTGAATGTCTAAATAATGTAATGTTTCATTGGTGGACGAGTGGTGGAACATTTTCTGCAGTAAGGATATCGCTACTCCTTTTTTGTAGGCATGATAGCCAAAGGTTTTTCGTAACGTGTGAGCACCGATGTTTTCTTGTACACCAATTACTTCAGCGGCTTTTTTTATGATTCGGTATGCTTGTTGACGGGTGATAGGGGCAATCCCTTTATTTGATTGGAATAAATAATGTTCAGGCTGATAATTTTTCGTGTGTACATACTCCAAAATGGCGTTCTTTGCATTTTGATTGAGGAAAAAAGGTGTGTCACTGTCGTTGGGGTAGAGATAGGACGTTACATGCTGTCCATCCCATACATCGCTCACTTTGAGGGTGAGTAAATCGGATAGTCGGAGACCAGTGTTAATACCGAGAACAAAAAACAGGTAATCTCGCTTTGAATGACGAAGTAAATGTTGTTTGATTTCATTGATGGCTTCTATATCTTTGATTGGATGGACAAATTCCATAATGACGCCTCCTAATGTTACATATTATTAATTATACAAATGATATGTAACATTATCAACTAATTGAACTGCTACTCCTCGAAGTGGAAAAGAATATAATCCATCAAAAATCGAATTGGATCAATAGAATGAGAGCGGTTTCTTTTATATAATGACGGTATAATGCAAGAAGTATAGGAGGAACTTATGCGCACCTATCCATTGGATATCACGACCGAAGCGAAAGAAATTTATCCTGCACTAACCAATTTTCATCAACAAAATAAGAACGGTGATACGATCAGTTTCACTAATTACTACATGGAATGGAATCATCAACCGTTTTTCGGTATTAGCGGAGAGTTTCATTTTAGCCGTTACCACGAGCATTTCTGGGAAGATGAATTAATAAAAATGAAAATGAATGGCATCAACATCATATCCACCTATATTTTTTGGAATCATCATGAAGAAACGGAAGGAACCTTCGAATGGGATGGCGATAAGAATGTCAGAAAATTTATCGAGTTGTGTGCCAAGCATCAACTGCTCGTTAATATCCGGATCGGACCCTTTAATCATGGAGAAGCGAGGAATGGAGGGATCCCGGATTGGCTCTTTGGCCGTCCTTTTACCTTACGCTCAAATGATAAGGAATACCTTTATTATGTGAAAAGACTCTATCAGCAAATTGGAAAACAAGTGGCCGGGCTCCTTTTTAAAGAAGGTGGTCCGATCATCAGTACGCAGCTGGAAAATGAATTTCAGCATGCTGGTGCGCCGTGGGAATTGACGACGGGGACGAGTAATGAGTGGTTACAGGCCGGGATGGATGGAGAAGCACATATCAAAAAGTTAAAAGCATTGGCAATCGAAACCGGAATCGATACACCTATATATAGCGCAACTGGCTGGGGTGGTGCGATTGCTCCGATGGATACTGTTCTGCCGTTGTGGGGGGGTTATGCCTACTGGCCGTGGATTTTTTATGGAGATGTAGAAAAGCATCCGGCAACACCAAGCTTTATCTTTCGGGATTATCATAACAATCAGGTTCCCGAGACGTTTGATTTTGAGCCTGCTTATCAGCCGGAAAGTGTCCCATATGCCTGTGCCGAAATGGGTGGGGGCATGACGGTGTTTTACTATTACCGTTTTCAGCTTCCATATCAAAGTGTGGACGCATTAAGTGCGATAAAAGTAGCGGGTGGATGTAATTTTGTCGGTTATTATGTTTTTCATGGTGGTTCCAATCCGAAGGGGAAGCATACACCATTTCTGAACGAAACGGTCACGCCGAAGATTAGCTATGACTATCAAGCGCCAATCGGAGAATTCGGCCAAGTCAGAGGTTCTTATCACCGTTTGAAAAGACAGCATCTTTTTTATCAGCAATATGGCGAGAGCTTTGCCAGAACGAGAACGATTTTGCCGCAAGAGGAAATCCAGCCGGAAGATATTGATACGGTGCGCTATGCAGTTCGTACAGATGGGAAGTCAGGCTATGTCTATATCAATAATTTTCAGGATCATTTAGAGACGAAGGATCAGAAGGATTTTACGATTGAGTTGCAGCTAGATGATGAGCTTGTCCGATTTCCTTCTTTGACATTGGCGAGAGACGAAAATTGTATCCTTCCGTTTCACTTTGATTTGGATGGTGTCAATCTTCGCTATGCGACCAATCAACTGATCACCGAAACGAGCTATCAAGGGGAAACGTATTATTTTTTCTTTACGCCAAAAGGGATGAGAAGTGAATATGTGTTGGATGTTGGCGGGATTCTGGATATACGTACAGAAGTTGGAACGATTGAACAAAATGGTAAAGATATCGTTGTTAGCCTGCCACAGCAGTTGACGCAGTTGGACCTGACGACAAAAGAGGGAAATATCTTCCATATATGTACGCTTACACATGAGCAAAGTATGCAGTTTTGGAAGGTGGATGACCGCATTCTTTTGACAAAAGCAAATGTGCTAGCCGATGAATCCGGCCTAAGATTAGAAAGCGAGGGAGCCGATAGCATCGACCTGGCAACTTTTCCACCGTTAGCAGAAAAACAAACAATATTTACGGAGTACAAGATACCATTTATGAATGAAGAGATGGGCTTTGATGTCGATTACAGATCCGATGACAAAGCGGTAATCACCTTTGCGCCAACGGCATTTGCCAATGTGAAAGAATTATTGTTGAAAATAGATTATGAAGGAGACATTGGCTATGCGTTTATAGATGGTGAATTGATTCACGATCATTTTGCCAATCAGGACACATGGGAAATAGGGTTAAAACGATTTGAAAAGAAATTGTTGGAAAAAGGGATGTATCTTTATATTACTCCAATTAAGGAAGGTGTAGCAGTTAAAAGCGATTCTTCTATGGCGGCACGGAAAGAAGTAGCGGAAAAAGTGACAGCTGCTATTGCCTCGATTAAGGTCGTACCGATTTATGAGGTAGACATCAAATAAGTTCGCGTCTTTTGCCTCCTAAGTTTATGTACTAATTAGCCAATGCAAGACCATAAACTAGGTACAGGGAGGGGAAAAGTATGACCATCCATGTTGTGCAAAGCGGGGAATCGTTGTGGCAAATAGCCAATCAGTATCAGCTTACGATAGCTACTATTATGGAAGTGAATGGGTTGCCTTCTGCCAATGAGATTATCCCTGGTCTGGCACTTTATATTCCGAATGTACCTTTTATTCAAAATAGAGCATATATGGTAAAAGCCGGTGATACGACCTGGCTGCTTGCGAATCGATTTAATACGACGATCGGAGCAATCGTAAAGGAAAATCCTGGTTTGGATCCTGCTGTAATATATGCAGGACAAATACTGATGATTCCAACAGCAATAAGACCTCAAATAGAAACATTAGGTTTTGTGATTCCATATTCACAGGAATCTGTGTTAACGGTTATCCGGTCGTTAGCGAATTTGCTCACGTATGTGGCGGTGGTGTCTTATTCATTTACTGCAGAAGGCTATGCCTATGTATTGTTAGATGATAAAGAAGTGGTTCGGGAGAGCAACCAGCTAGGTGTCACTCCGCTATTAATGATCCGTAATTTTACATCAGAGGACTTTGATGCGGAGTTAGCGGGTAATGTGTTTGCTAATCCGGTTTACCGTCGGAATTTAATCGATAGTTTAATGCGTTTCGTTAATGAAAAAGGATATGGCGGTGTTTCGCTCGATATCGAATTTATTCCACCTGCAAGAAGGGAAGACTTTAATACCTTTTTGCAAGAATTGAAAGCTGCTCTCGGTTCCCTGATTTTACACGTGAATGTCCATGCGAAGTCAGAAGATTTGCCAACCAATCGCATTGTCGGTGCTTATGACTATCAGCAGATTGGAGCGATCGCAGACATCGTAGCCGTCATGACGATTGATTATGGCTATCCAGGTGGTCCACCTGACCCAGTAGCACCATTGTGGTGGATGAATGAGGTTGTTCAGTATGCGACGAGTCTGATCAATTCCCGTAAGCTGCAAATTGCTTTTCCTTTGTATGGTTACGATTGGCGGGTGAGCGATAACAATACTGCGGGCTTATCGGTTAATGGAGCCCAAAATCAGGCGATCGCAGCGAATACAGTGATTGCATATAATCAGCCGGCTGCTACGCCATGGTATCGTTATTGGGATGAGACAGAAGAGCATATCGTTTGGTTTGAGGATATCAGGAGTTATCAAGCGAAGTATAACGTAGTTGATTTATATCAGTTATTAGGTGTCACATACTGGCAGTTAAATTTACCGGCACCTCAAAATTGGGCTTATTTGAATCATTATACTGTGACAAAGATTTGAATTTTTAAATCACCCCCTTACATCATCGAAGGGGTTCTTTTAGTGGGAATTTATGTTAAAATTATCTCGTGTACGAATGAAAAAGGCGGGATTTTTTGAGAAAGATAGTAATTGTTTGTGTGAGTTTGATTGCCTTGTTTTTCACCGGAAGCTTTTCTAATATGTTTATTTCAGCCCCTTTAGGTGTTGGTACGGTAGGAAAAGGTTTTCCCGGAAGGCAAAGAGATTGTATTAGTGGAAGTAGGAAATAAAAGTAAGTTTGGAAATATTCGTATCGAAGAGGTGCCGGTAAATAATGATGGATAAATGGAAAACACTAGATTCAAAGTATTTACATACAAGCCCCTTTGGTAATATTAGAAAAGACTGTTGTGAATTACCGAACGGCACCGTGATTGAAGACTATTATGTCAATGAATATGATGATTGGGTAAATGTATTGTTCTGACGAAAGAACATACATTAGTCCTCGTTGAGCAATACCGACATGCGGGTGAGGATTTTTTCTTAGAAGTACCTGCTGGTAAAAAGGAAGGAAAGGAAACAGACGAAGAAGGGTTACTACGGGAAGTAAAGGAAGAAACGGGCTATATCACGGAACAAAAGCCGATCCTTCTTGGCGAATTTATGGTCAACCCAGCAACACAAAACAATACAGTGAAAACGTTTCTGCTTTTGGAAGCGTTCCAAGCTTTTCAGCAAGACACAGATGATACGGAAGATATCAGAGTGAAATTGGTAGATTTTGAGCAGTTTGGCCATCAGATTACAACCAATCAAATAAAAACACAATTATTCACTGCCAATGCCTATTTTATGGCGAAGAATTATCTGAGATAGAAGGAAGTGGGACGTTGAGAAGAGTAGAAGTCTGTTCGTATCATAACAAATGGCCATCGATGTTTGCAGCGGAAGCAGAGCAGCTGAAACAAATCTTTGGAGCAGAATTGACAGCCATCTACCATATTGGAAGTACATCAGTTCCAGGGCTTCAAGCCAAGCCAATCATTGATATAATGCCGATCGTGAAAAAACTTGAAATCATTGATACATATAATGACCAAATGCAGGAAATAGGCTATACACCAAAAGGAGAAAATGGTATTCCACAGCGCAGATATTTTCAAAAAGGTGACGATAATCGCTCCCATCATGTTCATATCTATCAGAAAGGAAGCCATCAAATTACAAGGCACTTAGCCTTTCGTGAATACCTACGCCAGCATCCTGATGAACGTAATCGCTATGGTCAATTGAAAGTGAAATTAGCTGATCAATTTCCTTATGATATCAGTTCGTATATCGATGGGAAAGGTAATCTCGTTAAGGAAATAGAAGCAAAAGCTTTGGAATGGTATAAAGATTTCTAAAAAGGAGTGCTATATGTCTGAAGAGAAAAAAACACAGTGCTTTTATATAGTGGGGCTCATTCTCATTTGATATATCATTATAAACTACTTGTCAGAGACTGCCGAGGAGGATAAGTATGATCAAAAACTTCTTTATCCAAATTATTGGTTGGTTTATCGGTGTTTTTGCCGCAATATTGATTATAAGTGTATTGAAAAATGAAGAAGTTGACTGGAATCTGTTTATTAGCATGTGTATTGGTGGTGTAATAGGCACATTTATTGCCCTTGGAATTCAGAAAGCTTATAAAAGTAAAAAGTATTGCAAGTAACGACAATCTATTCCTACATATAACAGAGGAGATAAAGAAATGAGAACAGAAAAAGAAAAAATGTTAGCTGGAGAAATGTATAATCCGGCAGATTCTGAATTAGTAAGTGGTCGGATGAATGCCAGACGTATCGTTCGCCAGTATAATCAAACGGAAGAGACAGAAGAATCAAAACGAGTGGAGCTGTTAAAAGAATTACTAGGCTCAACAGGTGAGATGGTCTACATGGAACCGAATATCCGTTTTGATTACGGTAATAACACACATGTGGGAGAAAACTTCTTTGCAAATTTTGATTGTACAATTTTGGATGTTTGTGAAGTCCGATTTGGCGATAATTGCATGTTAGCGCCAGGCGTGCAAATCTATACAGCGACACATCCATTGGATCCAGCTGAACGTAACTCCGGTAAAGAATATGCGAAACCGATTACGATTGGTGATAATGTTTGGATTGGCGGAAGTGCTATTATTAATCCTGGCGTAACAATAGGTGACAATGTAGTGATAGCGTCAGGTGCGGTCGTCACGAAAGATGTACCTGATCATGTAGTGGTTGGAGGCAATCCTGCTAGAGTGTTAAAAGAAATAGAGCTGAAAAATCAATAACCTGTGTATCGAAAGCCAGGAAAGAGCACAAAATCAGGTAAGAGCGCCCATAGATTTGTATCGAAAGGCAGGGAAAGGGGACAAATCAGGGAAGAACGCCCATAGATTTGTATCGAAAGTCAGGAAAGGGAACAAATCAGAGAAGAGTACTCATAGATTTGTATCGAAAGTCAGAGAAAGAGCACAAATCGCAAAGAAGAGCGCGCACATTTGTATCCATTGATTTGAAAACAAGAAAGTGGATAGATGATGAAGAAAAATGGTTCTTAAAAAGTCATGGGAGGCGTACGGTTTGGAGATCGAGAAGTTCAAAGTGTCTGACATTGAGGAAGTTGTTTTCTTATTCTATGACACGGTTCGTAATGTTACTTGAAAAGATTACCCATCAGCAGCACTTAATGCTTGGGCACCGGCAAATGAACAGTCAGCTAAACTGAAAAACTGGAGTAAGTCGTTAAGTACAAACATAACGTACCTGGCAAGATCTCAAGGAAGCATAGTAGGGTTTGCTGACATATCTTTTTTAGGTCATTTAGATAGACTGTATGTACATAAAGATTTTCAAAGGAAAGGGATAGCGACAGCATTAGTCGATGTGCTGGAATCAGAAGCGAAGAAATTAGATCTTTTAACTATTGATACGGATGCTAGCATTACGGCTAAACCATTTTTCTTACATCGAGGCTATCGAGTCATTGCGGCCTCAAATGGTGGAAAGAAGAGGAGTAGAGTTGAGGAATTTTAAGATGATAAAGGAATTAAAGGGGTAGAGTCTTATGATATCAAATAGCAACATCTACTTGGAAGAAATCACCGAACATGACAGTCATGATCTGTATATCTGTTATTCCAATCAGGAAGCGATGCGTACTTTTGGAAGAGAACCGATTACGACAAAAGAAGAAGCAATAGACATTGTGGAGCAAAACATAAAAATGAAAGAAGAAAAAACAGGTGTAAGATACGTCGCAAGGCTAAGTGATACCAAAGATGTAGCTGATTTTATTACGTTGAAAAGGTATGACGCTTTCCATTGTCGAGCAGAGATTGATTATTTGATTTTGCCCGGGTATCAAGGCCGTGGCTTGGGATCTATGATGCTAAAGCTTTTTCTGAAAAATATATCACAAAACTGGGATGTAGAAAGAGTCTCTGCCTATATCGACCTGGATAATCAGGCATCCTGTAAGTTACTAGAAAAAAATCATTTTACCAAAGAAGGCATTCTGCTTTCATGGGTCCGAGATGGCGACAATTATTACGATGTATATTCTTATAGTTTTTTGTTATCGGATTTAAGCGTCTAGGGTTGTAAATATTTCTCTTTTATAATATGCAAATGATGGCATTCATGCCCTGCAGAAATATAAGCGAAAGATCGGGCGGAAAATGTCATATTTTCCATCGTACCTTGATAAAGCCAGGCTTCGTCCATAATGGTCTTATAAGTGGAAATAGTAAGTTGACGAATGTTTTTGTAATAGTTTATTAGCTCTTTAGGATCAACATGTTCAAAATTTGCTGCTGATACGAATTTTGTTTGATCATAACCGAAAAGGGGGGTGTGATCACCTCTGGAAATACGGAGAATCCGATAATGCATCATTATTTCATTATCGATAATGTGTCCGATCACTTCTTTCAAACACCATTTACTTGGTGCATAGTGAAATTGCCATGTTTTATTTGTAGTATTTCTTAATAATTCAAGCGTTTGCTTCATCTGCTTTTCTAATATATCGATTAAATCACCTTCTGGTACTAATCTGATATACATTTTGTAGGGAGCAGGATACTCATTTTTTTCTGGTCTGACTAACATTGGTGAAGCACCACCTTTCGTGACCATTGTAACATAGGAATTGAGAAGCTTGTGCAGAAAGGAAGCGATAGAAAGTGACAGAACGATTAATTCCATTTACGAGTGAACAAGTAGAAGCCTGTACGGAATTGTATATGCAAGTATTTAATAATGAACCCTGGAATGAGACATGGACCTATCAATCTGCCAGGGAGAGACTTACGGATTTGCAACGGACACCAAAATTCCTAGGGTATTTATTATATAAGGATGATAGGCTAATGGGGTTTATTGCCGGAAATAGTAAAAAGTCGTATACTGGCTTCACTTTTTATGCGGCTGAACTTTGTATTGACAATTGGGAGCAAGGAAATGGCTACGGAACAAAGCTGCTTACCTATTTAGAGGAAAGGCTAAAAAGTATAGGGGTAGAAAGTCTTTATTTATTAACTGCTAATGATGGCAAAGCAAAAGTATTTTATCAAAAAAACGACTACTTCGTTCATGATAATAGAGTAGTGATGAAGAAGTTTCTATCAAAATAAGGATCATTTTTCTCCCGGTGAACCATATGTAATCTTGGGATTAAATTCAACAGAAAGGAAGTGAAAAAGATGAAAATAAGAAATGTCACAAGCTCTGATTATGATATTATTTCCCCCGTCATTAATGAATGGTGGGGCGGCAGGCAAATGGCCCACATGCTGCCTAAAGTGTTTTTTGTTCACTTTAATGATACTAGTTTTATTATGGAGCAAAAGGGAGAAATAATTGGATTTTTGATCGGATTTTTCTCTCAATCTGATCAAGATGTTGCTTATATTCATTTTGTTGGTGTGCATCCTGACTATCGCAAGCAACATATTGGCAAGCAGCTATACAGCGCATTTTTCAATGAGGCAGAAAAGAACGGCAAAAAATTTATTCGTGCGTTAACTTCTCCTGTTAATAAAACTTCTATTGCTTACCACACGAAGAGCGGATTTGCGATTGAGCAAGGGGATAAAGAAGTAGACGGCGTTTCTGTTTTTACGGATTATGATGGTGAAGGTCAGGATAGAGTTTTGTTTGTGAAGGATTTGCTAAACTAAAAATGAGGTGAAAAAATGAATAAAACCATATTGTTTATACATAGCGCAGGGCCACAGGGACCCAATCAAGGAAGTAGTAATTTAATCAATTATCTGGAACAAGAACTCGAGAATTCTTATCAAATCATCCATCCTCAGATGCCTGCACCTGAAGATCCGAAGTATGATCAATGGAAGCATCAGCTTGAAAAAGAGCTTAGTTTGCTTAACGGAGAAGCGATATTGATTGGTCATTCATTAGGTGGATCGGTTTTGTTAAAGTACCTTTCCGAGCATTCCTGTAAGCTGACTATAAGAGGTTTGTTTATCCTTGCATCCCCGTATTGGGGACTGGATGAGGAGTGGCAGCTTGCTGATTTTATGCTTCAACACCATTTTGCAGACAAACTCCCTTCGATAGCTAACATATTTCTGTATCATAGTCGTAATGAGAAGATCGTTCCTTTTGCACACCATCAAGCCTATGCAAAAAAACTCCCTCAGGCAGCTGCCAGACAGATCGATGGAGATCGTCATCTGTTTCATGATGGGTTAGCTGTACTTGTTGATGATATAAAGGGTTTATAACGAAAAGGGAGGGTGTTTATGGAAATCTGGGATATTTACGATAAAGATAGAAAAAGAACTGGTAGAACACATGAACGGGGACTTCCTATAGCAGAAGGTGATTACCATATCGTTGTAAGTGTCTGGATCATGAATGAGAAAGGGGAAATCCTTGTAACCAGAAGACATCCAGATAAATCGCATCCCAATCTATGGGAAGGCACAGGTGGCTCAATCATAGCTGGTGAAAACAGCTTAGAGGGTGCTTTGCGGGAAGTGAAAGAAGAAATAGGGGTCACCCTTTCTAAAGAAAATGGTAAGTTAGTAAAAAGTACAAGAAGAGATGTGTTTCACGATTTTAATGATGATTGGCTGTTTACAGAAAATGTTGATATTCGGGATGTTGTGTTACAGGAAGAGGAAGTGGTGGATATCAAATGGGTCACGAAGAAAGAGTTGAAAGCAATGTATGACAGTCATCAGCTTGTTCCAACTCTTCGGTATGTGGAGCAGTTATTTAAACAAAATATGTAACTTGCTCCCCTCCCAAACTATTCATCCAGTACCACATCAAATGCCTTAACAAATACCGCATTTCCACTAATCATAATCTCACAAATTTCCTTTTTACGTGAGACATCGACTAGTACACGCCCATCTTTTCCTACTTCATGACCTTGCTCTACCAGAAGTTGTAGTGATCCGGCAAAGTCAGGATTCATATAAGTAGCATAATACGCCCCCATTACTCCAGACGCAGTGCCAGTCACGGCATCTTCCACCGTTCCTGAGTATGGAGAAGAGAAGTGTCGCGCATGCATATCCGCTTCTGGATCAATCGTTTCCATGCAGAATGGATGAACAGATGCTCTTGTATTCTCTTGTAAGATGGCGGGAAACCTTTTGGTGTCAGGCTTCATTTTTTGAAAAGAAGCAAGCTCTTTAATGGGGATTAATAACGTCCATGTACCTGTACTGCCATAAACGACAGGAATATCCTCACGAATTTCGTTTTCGTTTAATCCAATCGAATTTGCCAAATTTTTTACAGATCCATTAAATGCTGGTGAGGCTTGTTGCATCGTCAGTAACAGATCATTGTCCATAGTATGCAGGCTAACTGGTAAAGTGCCCGCATTTGTCTCAATGGTCCATTCCGTTTTATCAGCTAATAGTCCTTTTGTTTTTAAGGCATAGACAGTTGCTATCGTGGCGTGGCCGCACAGCTTCATTTCGTGACCAGGTGTGAAAAAGCGGATGCGTAAGTCTGCCACGTCTGAGGGCAGTGGAAATGCTGTTTCGTTAAATCCTACTTTTAACGCTGTCTCCTGCATTTCTTCATCTGTTAACTGCTCTCCATTCAAAACGACCCCTGCAGGATTCCCTTTGCCCGCTTTTTTACTGAATGCATCATAATGATAGACGGTAATCTTCCTCATTTTATCGCTCCTTTATCCCTAATAAGTTACCATTTTACTATACCTTACTCCGTTATTATTTTCATCGAAAGCTTTGATAGTATGGCGTTCCAAGCTAATATAAGAAGGTCCCATTAAAAAAAGAGAGCAAATGTCATGAATGTCCCCATAGGAAAAGCAATTCGACTTGAACACTGGACTAGATTTTTCATGAAAAGTATCTATATTGTAATCGCTAACAGGGGGGAGACGTAATGTGCAATTTCGGCACATTTTTAAAGCAATATACACTGATGGAAATTCTTCTTTAATATGCTAATCTGTAAATGAAATCGCTTACTTGTCATGTTAAAATGAAGGGGAGGGAAAGGAATGAACTGTCGTAATCGAGAATGGGGTCACATAAAGAAAGGAATTATGGGTGGATTGTGCGGTATAGCGTTGTTGCTGGTCGGATGTGCAGATAATGCAAGCAGCAATGGGGAAGAGACGATAAGTATTATGGCCAATGTGCATACACCACAAGTGGCAACAGACAGTCCAATTGTTGAGCAGATCGAAGAAAAAGCAGGTGTGAATTTAGATATAACATGGGTACCGGATGAAACGTACGATGACAAAATGAATACCGTCATCGCGACACAAAGTTTTCCAAGAGCCATGTTTGTAAAAAATTCAGAGTCTTATACGCAAATGAAAGACTCCTTAACAGATGATGTGTATTGGGAAATAGGGCCATATCTTGATGACTATAAGAACTTGAGTAAGTTAGATCCGGTAGTGTTAAACAATACGGCAGTAAACGGCAAGATTTTTGCCCTTTATCGCGAAACACCTTTATCAAGATGGGGTATCATGTATCGAAAGGATTGGGCGGAGAACTTAGATATAGAAGGACCTGAAACAACGGAAGATTTATATAATATGTTCAAAGCCTTTACCGAGGAAGATCCGGACGGTAATGGAAAAGATGATACTTTTGGCGTTGCGGTGAATTCAGACCTTGTGTACGGCGGTTTTAAATTTGTCAGTTCTTACTTTGGAACGCCTAACAACTGGGGAGAAAAAGATGGAGAGCTTATGCCAGATTTCATGTTCCAGGAATATATCGATACAATGGATTTCTTCAAAAAATTACGAGATGATGGCTATGTCAATAAGGATTTTCCAGTAACAAGTAAAACAAGTCAGACCGAAATGCTGACAAGTGGTAAAGCAGGAGCAATTGTTGGCTGTCTGTGTAATGGTGCAGGCTTCCAGGAAAATCTGCAGTTATCCAATCCTGATGGTGAGTTGGATGTGCAGAATCGCATCTCTACGCCAGATGGGGAACCCGGCACATGGGCTACCGCTGGATATGGATCTGTTGTTTTATTTCCAAAAGAAAGCAATAAAACAGAAGAGGACTTAAAAAGAGTTCTTTCGTTATTCGATACAATGATGGAACCGGACATTTATAATTCAATTGTTTATGGTACAGAAGGAAAACATTATGAGATGGTCGATGGCAAAGCGAAGAAATTGGAAAGTGGCTCCGATTCCTTTGCAACAGAGATTCAGCCCCTGTTAGGATTAGCGATTGGTGGAGAGAATGCGATTGATGCCCTGACACGAAGCTTTGCTAATGATTTGGATGAAAAGCAATATAATCAAACGATGGATAATAACAATATTCTGATTCATGACCCGACTGTTGCACTTCATTCCGAAACATATGGTGAGAATGGAACGTATCTGCAGCAAATTATCAATGATGCAACGATTCAATATATGTTAGGTGACATTGATTTAAAAGGATTCCAATCAGCTGTTGATAAGTGGAAGGAAGAAGGCGGCGAACAAATTATCACGGAATACAATGAAGCGTATCAGGAAGCAGGGAGTAAATAAAGCTTGGAGTGATGGATATATGCGTTATAATATGGTAGAACTAGAATCAAAATATCGTCAAACGATTGATAGTATTGTAGATTCGACTAAATTGGAACACAAAACAATCCAGGGTAAGCCGGTTTATCGAAGCATTCAAGAAGCGATAGACGATATCGATGAATCAGATGGATGCATTTTTATTGCAAAAGGTGTGTATGTGGAAAAATTGATGGTCAACAAGGCATCCGTGACGTTACTAGGTGAGAGCCGCGATCAAACCATCCTAACCTATGATGTGGCAAGCGGTACCGAAAAAGCAGACGGGTCGACATATGGCACATTTGGCAGTGCCAGTGTCATCGTTCAGAAACCGAATTTTACAGCTTTTAATATCACGTTTGAGAATCGCTTTGATTTCATGAAGGAATACCTCAAAAAAGATAATGATCCAACCAAAATGAAAAATTTACAGGCGGTTGCTTTTCGTACAGCAGATCAGAGCGATCAAACGAAACTGGAAAACTGTTATTTTAAAGGCTATCAGGATACGTTACTTGTCGATCAGGGAACGCACTATTTTCATAAGTGTGTCGTCGAAGGAGCGATTGATTTTATTTTTGGTGCCGGGCAGGCGGTGTTTGAAAGCTGTGATATTATATCTTTAAATCTTCAGGATCCTATCCATAATGGCTTTGTCACAGCTGCCAGCACATCGATTGACGTACCATATGGTTATTTGTTCGATCAGTGTCGATTACAGAGAAAATCGAATGAAATGCCAGATCATACTGTTTATTTAGGGAGACCATGGCATCCAGGTGGAGATCCGAACGCGATAGCCAGTGTGCTTTATTACCAATGTGAAGTAGATGCTCATATTAAAGAAGAAGGCTGGACAGAAATGGGTGGCTACTCTCCTTTGGATGCCAGATTATATGAATATGATAATCATGGGTCTGGTGCTGTAATCAACACGAACAGACGAAGTGTACCTCAGCAGGAAGCAGAGAAATGGCGCCATTATCTTCACCAGATTTGTGTCCGGTAAATAGGAGGAAGGAGGCGATTGGTCCATGGCAGAAACAGCGCTTGAGTTCTACGAAGAGCATGTCCCGGGCTTTCTCATTCATCACAAACAGGATCCATCACAAATGAACGTCTTTCATAGACATCAAGGCTATGAAATCGTTTGGTTAAAAGAAGGAGAAGCTTTATACGTATTTGAAGAGAAAGTCTATCATTTACGGAAGAATACCATTTTACTGTTCAAAAGCTCGGAATTTCATCGGGTGAGCTTGCGGGATGGGGCAGCATACGAAAGAGTGGTCGTGATGTTTACGGCTGACTTTTTTACATTTGACCATGTGCTGCTGAAGACTTTTTTTGATTTTTTGGATCAATTGCCTTTTCCCCATTTTATGTTAGATCTTTTTGTCTGGGATATGGATAAATTCCAATCGATCATCGATAACCTTTTATTAGAAAATGATAATAAAAACAACTGGCAGCAAAAATCTGCACTCGAGATCTACCTGATGGAACTGATCCTGTTTCTGAGCCGCTCGATGAAGATCGATCAAGAAGCCAATCATCAGCTCGATTGGGCTAGTGAGCGCCAAAAACCAGTAGATTTCCATGATCAAATCGTCAAGGAAATCAATGAAGTCTGGAATACGGAATGGCGTCTGGATACCATTGCGGAGCATTTGCATATCAGCAAGTATTATCTGTGCCGTTTTTTCAAAAAAGAATTTGGTGTGACCATTCAGGAGTATATTCTGCAGCGGAGATTATTTGAAGCAAACCGCTTACTGACGGACACAACGATGACTGTTCAGGAGATTTCTGAGCATGTTGGATTTCTTTCTGCTTCCAGCTTTATTAGAAGGTTTAAGGAAAGAACCGGGGTAACGCCGAATCAGTACCGAAAGAAGCAAACTGATTTTCGTAACGGTAACTAGGTTATGTGCTGCCGCAATTAGGGCAGGAAACCCGTGTTTCATCATATTCATACTGTCAATTATCACATTGGATAAAGTTTCGCGTTTGTTTACCGATTAGCGCGCCTTGTGCATAGAGCTGACTTAATATTTTCTCTTGATTATCAATAATGTTAGCAGCCGCAAAAAATAACATAACAACAATAGTCCCGATAAAAATCCAGGAGAAAAAGGCTATGAAATGACCGGACAATAATCCTGCAATAATACTTATAATGATGGAAAAACAACAGTGCGCTAATCATATTGCTCCCCCTTTTTACATATCTTCAACATAGAATTGGCATTACGTTGGAATTCGTAGGATACCTTTATTTCTTCCGCAGTGCAGCCTTTCTTTATCAAATAATGAATGACCTCATCCAAATACTGATAACGTGCTCCATTTAAGTCAACTAATGGAAAAATGCGAAGCTCTTCTTTTGTAACACGTAATAACTCATCAACGGTATCAAGATGAAAGGATAAATCTAGTCTGTCTGCATACAAAAATAAAAAATGTGCGGAGAGAATGATATCGAATTGTTCATCACGAAATGGCAAAGAGGGCAGTGTAACAGGAATGTACCGTTCTTTGGATCGTTCGATATCCTTGGTACATGTTTGCAAGGCGCGAATTCGATGGGCTCGTAAATCCTCTACCCCAGCGAAAAAACCCCATTGATAATTATTTTTGACTTTTTTCATATGTTCCATCGCATGCTTGATATCGCTGTGGCCTTTTTCTTGTAAGAAGTCAACAGAATAATGATAGGCAATATCACAAGCTGTTACATCTAATCCGGATTGGTTGCCAATGGCAGTAAATGAACAGGCTCCAGCCGGACAGTCCAGTATTTTTTTATCGATAAGTGATTCTTTTGTTAGCGCAAACATATTCATGTATTCTTCAAAGGTCCTGCCTATAAAAACAATTCTCTCTAAATCTAATTTTTTCAATTCATTCACCTCGATCTTGAATTAACTATTGCACATTAAGTAAAAGTATAATATAGTAAAAATTATTATTAGATTTCAAAATTTACCATCTGGAAACATGGCACTCCAAAGATGAATCAAACCTATATTAATAAAGAAGCAAGGAGTGGACTGTGTTGAAAAATGTATACCTGCTCTTTACGGATACGGGAACACTGTTATCACGTCTTATTAACCTGTGCACGAATTCTACCTTGAATCATGCCTCGATTTCATTCGACAGCTCATTGACAGAGGTCTATAGCTTCGGTAGAAAAAGAACCTATAATCCTTGGAGTGGCGGCTTCGTCCAAGAGAATTTACGCACACCTTTTTTTCGCCGATCCCAATGCGCCATCTATCAATTAACCATTCCTGATGCAACGTATAACCAGTTAAAACAACGGATTGAAAAAATGGAAGCTGAAACAGATCATTATCGCTATAATCTGTTAGGTTTATTTGGTGTGCTGTTGAATTTAGAATGGCAACGAGAGCAAGCCTATTTCTGTTCAGAGTTCGTCGCGACTGTCTTAAACGAAGCAGGTATATATGTAGCGGAAAAACCAGCATGCCTGGTGAAACCACAGGATTTAAAAGAATGGGAAGCGTTACAATTAATCTACCACGGTGAACTGATAGCTTATTTACAATACCATGGCGGTTACGATGTACCTGTATCCCTTTGGCAAAGATATTTGATGTAAATAGGTTATTTTTGATCATTCTCTAATTTCTGTTTATTTACGTTGAGCAACTCTTTCAATACGCGATGAATATTTTGTAAGCTGATCAAAATAATACCGAGCATGATGAATGTAACAATTTCTCCTGTGAAGAAAGAAAGTAAAGCTAATAAAGTAGCATACAGTATATATAACCAATTGTTCATAAGTATCATCCTTTTCGTTTTATATGGATTATTTTAACATAAAACAGTGCGGCGTGATGATTCTTTATTCGAAAATACTAGGCTTTTGTCACAACATCGGTACTTCGGTTCATACAATAAGTTGAATCAACATGAAGGAGCTGATGAATATGCATTCCTATTATTTCGGCTATCCGTCCTATCCGCATTCATATATGATGAGGCAGCAAATGATTAGTGGTACAGCGACTTGGACAAATGGTGGCAATATTACGAAGTGTGGGTTACCGTGGTCTTATAATCAATATATGACAGTAGCGGTAAGCAGTAATTCTACTTTTCAATGTGGTCAGACGCTTAAAGTGACAAATCCGCAAAATGGCAGACAAGTGATCGTGACGGTGGTGGACACCGTACCGAATGTACCGGCAACACAATTAAATTTGCATCATAGAGCATTCCAGGCATTGGCGAGTCCAAGTGTCGGTGTGCTTTCTGTGCAATTTCAACCATCCCCAGACGTCGAACAGGAAAAATGGGGAAAGTATTTATTAGAGGTAACACAAACTGCATATCCGAATTATAATGTGACCGATTATGGATTTGTGGAAAGAACGTCCTTAACCAACGATCAAGTAAAAGAAGTGTACGATTTTTATCTTACTAATGGTCAGGAGCAACTAACGGTGAGAGGAACGGTCGTTTACAATCCAATGACAAATCGTGTGGTTTCGTTTGGAATTACGGAACTATAGGCGATGGTAAAGCAGAAGCGTGGAATTTGATCATGCTTCTGTTTTTTTGTTTGGGAGGGAAGTATTAGTTGTTTCCGAGGATTGAGGGAGTATGGGTTTTTAATGTGGATTATGTAAAATAGCTATGCTGTAATTTAGAAATATTAAATGTGCTAGGATATCGTTCCGGCCAACTACTTCGCGTCCTGCGGTATTGTTTTTATTTTCTTATGGAATGGGCTGACCAATATCCCGCATTTCAATAATTCGGTCGTCCTAAAAATGGAAGATATGGACGGCTGCACCTCCTCGATCATCTGGATTCTGTCTGATATGGGAATACACTGAAACTTTTTTTCACTTGGATGATAAGGTTAATATCCAGTATGTTTTCAGGGCTTTGTTCGGCACTCTCTTCCATCGCCAACATAAGTGAATCTGCATCACCAGGGAAGTAGGGATTGTGGTGACGGAATGAAGGACTTATGTATTGCTGATATGCCTCGCGAACTTTACCCATGCAACGAGTTGTAAAAATAACACAGCTTTAACGCTCATTGAAAGCACCCTTTCCTGTATGTGTGATGTGCACTATATGGTCCGCTTTTAGTGGTGTCAATAAATAGAAAATACGCCTCAAGGCTTAGTCCAAAATATAACCCCAGCCTGTTACTGATTCCACCAGGACGAGCTATCATATAAGTATGGAAGGAGGGAACGTCAATGAGAACATTTCTACTCGTTAGTTTAGCGGTGATTGCTGCAATCATCTTACTAGCCAATCTTGGTCCGATGATTATGTTATTGATCAGTCTGGTCATTGCCTATTACGGAGTGAAAAAATTTATCACGGCTGACACAACCGGTTCGAAAGTAGGATGGGGCATTGTTATCCTGATCGGTGTATCGATGTCGATTTCAAATATCCCAGCTTTAATTGGTGTCGTTGCAATGGTTGTGCTGTATTACACATATAAAAAATGGAAGCAAGAGAAAGAATACGAAGATTACTTAGAGTGGGACAAGCTGTAAACATATAGGGAGGAATAAAAAATGGCAAACTTATTTTCACGTATTAAAGACTCAGTGATGGCAGACTTACACGAAGCAATGGATCGTAAGGAAGAGAAAAATCCAATCGCACATGTGAACCAGTATATTCGCGAATGTGAGCAGGAAGTAAAGAAAATTAAGCGATTAGTAGAAAAACAATATGAGATTAAACACGATATCGCCAAAGAATTGTCGCAGGCAAAAACGATGGTCGAAAAACGTAAACGCCAAATCCAATTAGCAGAAGAAATGCAGGAAGCAGAATTAGCAAAAGAAGCACAGGTAGAATTGGACCAATTCGAAGCACGTGTTGTACAGCTGAACGAAATGTCAGATAAATCCATTCAAGATCTGGAAACACTTGAATCAAAATATGTGCAAATGAAACAAAAATTAAAAGATCTTTATGTGAAGCGTCTTGAATTACGAAGCAGAGAAAATATTGCCCGTACGAAACAAGGCATGAACAAAGTACTCGAAACAGAGCTAGTCTCCAAAAGTGTATCAAAATTCGCAGAGCTCGAAAGCTATATTGAGCGGATCGAACAACGTGTTCAAACAGAGCACCGCCTGCACACTCTGGATGCCCGATTTCAAGAATTAGAAAAAAGAGCTACAACTTCTAACTAAAAACATGCTATTCTATAAAGGTGCAGAAAAAATCTGCACCTTTTCATGTCTGAAAAAGCACTTGCAAAAATTACTACCGAGGTAACGATACAAAACTCGAATATATATAAAGAGATTTGTATCGAAAGCGATGAAAGGGAACGAATCAGAGAACGTGCCCATAGATTTGTATCGAAAACCAGAGAAAGGGCACAAATCACAAAGAAGCACGAGCAGATTTGTATCGAAAGCCTGGAAAGGGAACAAATCAGAGAAGAGCGCCTATAGATTTGTATCGAAAGACAGAGAAAGGGAACAAATCTCAAAGAAGCATGAGGAGATTTGTATCCAAAGCCAGGAAAGGGAACAAAACAGGGAAGTGATCCCCATAGATTTGTATCGAAACCAGAGAAAGAGCACAAATCACAAGACAGCTCCTAAAAGATATGTATTAAAATCTAATCCTTGATTCTGCTGCACGTTTTATTATCACACGTATCCTGCGGGGCGACTGTCCCAGCTGTCATCGCAACGAAATTTTTATATAGAATAAAGGGGTGACCCTATATGTCAAAAAAGACAGGCTATGATTTATTGCAAATATTATTAATCATAGGTGCGCTATTTTTGTTAATTGAATTAATCTTTATCGATGTAGGTCTACTTTTCTTGATCGCAATTGGAGCGGTGGGGATTTATTTTGGCAGACGATCCTTCAAGAGTACAACTGGCAAGACGATTTTCTGGGGTGGCATATTTTTTGTTATTATTGCGATCTTGCAGACGTTTGCGATACGTTTCTTTATTTTTGCAATTATAATCTATTTTGTATGGCAATGGTATCAGCAAAAGCAAAAAGAAAATCAGGAACTGCCACAATTCATTGATATCACCGAAGAGACGTTATACGAAGACCAGATGATTCAAAACAAATGGTTCGGTAAGTACCAGACAACGAAGAACGGTTTCTCCTGGCAGGATTTGAACATCCAGTCTGGAATTGGTGATATTCAGGTGGATTTAAATAATACGATGCTCCCAAATGAAGAGAATGTTATGGTAATTCGTCACTTTGCTGGAAAAATTGAAGTGATTGTACCGTATGATGTCGAAGTCACGATTGATCATTCTGTCATTTTCGGTGACATCCATGCCTTTGATCATCAGAAGAAAAATGTTTTCAATCGTCATGTTCAGCTGCAAACAAAAGGCTATCGCCAATCTCGCCAAAAAGTGAAAATCTATACACAGATGATCGTCGGAAAGCTTGAGGTGAGAAGAGGATGAAGTTATACACCAGAATGATCGCGACGACCACTTCACTCGCTTTTCTCCTGCTTCTGATTTTAACCGTCTTTTATTATTTAGCTTTTCCAATTAATAATTGGCAACTGCTCTGGACACATAAAGTGATGGAAATTCCAGTTGTACTGATGATGCCAGTTGTCACGATCTTGTTTGGTATTGTCATGGGTATTATTATCGCCGCGGTTTGGCAACGTCGCATTCATTTTATCGAAAATAGTTTGCATCGTGTATTAAATAACCAGTCAGTTGCCGATCCTGTATCCTATGAGGAAATGACGGATGTATTAAGTCGATTGCAAGAAGTGCAGCAATACATTCAGGATCAAACCAAACGGACACAAAAATTGATTGAGGAACGAGCGACGGCACAGGAAGAAACGATTAATCAAGTCGTTTCCGAGGAACGAAATCGTCTGGCAAGGGAACTGCACGACTCCGTCAGTCAAGAACTGTTTGCTGCGTCAATGCTGGTATCGGCTGTGCTTGCAGCCAATATCGAGCAAGATGAAAAAACAACGAAACAATTACACCAGATCGAAGCGATGATTCAGCAGGCTCAACTGGAAATGCGTGCACTACTGTTGCATTTACGACCAGTTTTGTTAAAAGATAAAACATTGAATGAGGGAATGGAGCAATTACTTGAAGAACTCCATGCCAAGGTGCCAATGGATATTATTTGGCGATTAGAAACAATTGAAGTGAACAAAGGGATTGAAGACCAGCTGTTTCGGATTTTGCAAGAAGCTATTTCCAACGCATTACGCCATGCGAAGGCTTCATTAATCGAAGTATTATTAATGGAACGGGATGATTTTCTCATTTTACGAATTTCGGATAACGGAATCGGATTCGATATAGAGGAAAAACAACATAACTCCTATGGTCTTACCAATATGTATGAGCGTGCTGCTGAAATTGGGGCCCGACTTAATATTGTCAGTTTGCAGAATGAAGGAACGAAGATTGAAATTCGAGTACCACTAATGAGCGAAGAAGGTGAGTAATAATGATCCGCGTACTATTTGTTGATGATCATGAGATGGTTCGGATCGGAGTCAGTGCGTATTTAACAACACAGGAAGATATCGATGTTATTGCCGAAGCGGAAAATGGTCAGGATGCGGTTGATTTGGCCTTATCCTTACGTCCGGATGTCATTTTGATGGATCTTGTCATGGACGGGATGGATGGCATTGAAGCGACCAGACGGATTATAACGGAGTGGCCAGAGGCAAAAATTTTAATCGTAACCAGCTTCATTGATGATGACAAAGTGTATCCTGCCTTAGAAGCAGGCGCTACCAGCTATCTGTTGAAGACGTCCAAAGCAGACGTGATTGCGAGAGCCATTCGTGATACGTACAATGGAGAGTCCGTGCTGGAAAAAGAAGTGACAGCGAAGATGATGGCGAGGTTCTCTTCGTCTAATCAAGTGCCGCTGCATGACAGTCTGACAAAAAGAGAGACGGAAATCCTGCTGTTAATCGCTGAAGGGAAGACAAATCAGGAGATTGCTGATCAGCTTTTTATCGCATTAAAAACCACGAAAGTTCATGTCAGCAATATTCTCAGTAAGCTGGAAGTGCAGGACCGGACACAGGCAGCCGTCTATGTTTATCAAAATAATTTATTGTAATAATAGAGAAATCCCGCTTCGATGGAAGCGGGATTTCTGCTGAAGTGACCATGAATTGATGAGAAGTGGCCATTAAATCCACTAAAGTGACCATAAAACGTACACTTATTATAACCCCAATGTAGCATTAGGAATTTTAATGCGGAATGAGATATTGTCATTAGCCAGATCGATTTGTTGTGCACGCACTCGGAAGTTACTGTCCATGTTCATTTGTGTGACAGCAATGTATATCTGCTCTTCCTTAGGATCAATCGTAATCCATTCGGGTGTTTCGACACGGCTGCTGACATATTGTAAAATCCGGTCTTCTGGTAAACGTAATAAACCGAGAGACATATCGGTTGCCTGTAAAATGATGTCACCATTTTGCTGGACTTGTGGTTCGAATTTAATATTGACGGGTACTTCGCTTGAAAATGCCTCAATCGTACCCATTAAATGCACTTGTTTATCGAATTTAACGGTATACTGAATATTCTCGCCGAGCTTCGGTAATTTATCAATATACGCATTGACCAGCTCGTTCAAATTGGATTTGCTCGAACGAATGGTGAATTCTGCACCTGCTTCATCTTCAATAAATACTTGCTCCGGCTCTTCTGCACCCGGGGCTGGCCAGAAGATAAAGAGTACGATTGCCAAAAGCAAAGCAAGATTAATCGATAATAATGTAATAAATAATTTTCTCCAGTTCCTCACTTTTTTTTCTGCCATGTTGGTCATCCTTTATTATTCTTCTGCTTGTCGCAAGTCATTTTGCAGGTAGGTAATGACGCGTTCCGCAATTAATTGATATCCACGATGATTCGGGTGGAAATTATCATCAGCGTAAACATTCTCTGCTTCATTCTGAAAAACATCCTGCATTGGTATATATTGCACCTGTTCGAATTGATTGGTTACTTCTAAACTCTTATTATTCCATCTGGTGATGATTTGGTTTAATGCTTCAATTTCACCGAAATATTGTTCAAATGGGTTGAAAAAACCGATTAAATAGATTTTTGCATCTGGCTGTAATGATGTGATTTTATCGAAAATAGCTGTCAGCCGTTCTCCATATGGTTCTCGTCCTTCAATAAAAGGTTCTTCCGTAAGATTAACGAAATTATCTTTCATTATTTTCATGATATCATTAGCGCCGATTGTGATTAATACCGTATCCGCTTTTTTTAGTGAATCTTGAATTTCTTCTTGTTCCAGGCGTTTTAATAAATGATCGGTACGGTTACCGCGCTTACCGAAATTATCAATCGAAGCATTAATGCTCTGGTTATCAAGCTGCTCTTTTAAGACACCTACATAGCCACCATTTTCTTCTTCGTCTCCAACACCTTGTGTTAACGAGTCCCCGATAGCAACAATATGTGCATCTTTTTTGAACAATTGAAGAGCACCCATGACTGCTTCACGGACGTGTGAAGAAATGGAGCTGTTTTCTTCCGCTTCATCGGTTTGTTCCTCTTCGGCGGTTTCGTCCTCAGTTTCTGTTTGATTATTTTCTGTCTCGTTGGTCGTGTTCGAAGATTCTTGCTGATCTGATGGCCAAGCAAAATAAACAGCCAATGTGATCGCAGCAATCAGCAATACGACCAGAATCAATACCTTTTTCCTCATGGTCAACACCTACAGTTATAAATCTTATCCTTATTAAGTATACCCGTCCATTTATGATTGCTAACATGTGTTATAGAATATGCATCTTAACAATTGAAAATGAGTCAATTTGTGAAATGATACGAATTGTATCACAATAATCTGACCGTGTTATGGAAAATATTCATTAAAAAGCATAAGACCGCAAACCGAAATGGCCTGCGGTCTCACATATATATATTTATCTTGGGGAGATAAATAACGATAGTCAGGGAGAGTTACTCTCCGCGGCGTAAGCGGTCTGCCTCTTGAAATGGGCATTTGTTCTCGACAATGACTTGACCGTATGCTTCCGCCTTTTCTTTTGTAGCAGGGTCTGTCTGCCCTTCAGCAAACCAAACAATTTTGGCCTGGTTTGTATATGCAGCAGCTGCTTCCTTTTGATGTAAAATGTATAATATATCAATCTCACCTTCTGCCTGATCCGCTTTGGTGATGTGATAACCTAATTTAGATAATTTGCTGAGTGCTTCAGAGTCTTCGAGTGAGCCAGCCACTGCGATTGTTTTCGGGCGAATGTCGCCGTTTTCTCTCGCAAGTGGGGAAGATAATACCCACGAGATTGCCTTCTCCGCACCCGTTGAAATCGTTGGTTCGCTATCTGTTGCAACTGCAATCGCCTGATCTAAGTCCTCGATAATATCTTCAGCTGTTTCAATACCAACAGAAAGTCGGATTAATTCTTCTGTAACGCCAGATTTCTTTAATTCTTCCTTCGTCAATTGCTGGTGGGTAGTGGATGCAGGATGAATAATTAATGATTTCGCATCTCCCACATTGGCAACATGAGACCATAATTGTACATGATCAATTATTTTTCGTCCAGTTTCTCTACCACCCTTTATACCAAAGACGATCATAGAACCAAAAAGGTTACAAAAATATTTTTTTGCTAATGAATGGGAAGGGTGATCCTCTAGTCCAGGATAGGAAACCCATTCCACTTGTGGATGATTTTTCAGGTAATGCGCAACGGCTTCGGTATTTTCGCTGTGACGTTTCACTCTTAAATGTAACGTCTCCAGACCTTGTAAGAAATAAAAAGCATTCTGCGGGCTTAACGATGGTCCAATATCTCGTAATAATTGGACACGAAGCTTAATCGCAAATGCCGGTGGTCCAATATCAATTCCGAAGCGAATACCATTATACGATTCGTCAGGTTCCGTAAAACCAGGGAATCGGTCACTATTCCAATTAAATCGCCCACTGTCTACCACAATACCGCCGATGGAAGTACCGTGCCCGCCAATCCATTTCGTAGCAGAGTGCACGACAATGTCAGCTCCCCAGCTAATTGGTTTACACACATACGGGGTGGCAAATGTATTATCAATAATAAGTGGAACTCCATGTTCATGGGCAATATCAGCAACAGCTTCGATATCGAGCACATGTAAACTAGGATTGGTAATCACTTCACCGTATACAGCTTTCGTCTTGTCTGTGATAGCTTCTCTGAAATTCTCAGGATTAGTACCATCGACGAATTTCACGTTAATACCGTATTTAGGTAAAGTTGTGTTAAACAGGTTGTAAGTCCCGCCATACAAATTGCTGTCTGCTACAATTTCATCGCCGGCATTAGCCAAGTTCAGAATGGCGAGTGTAATAGCAGATGCGCCTGAAGCTGTGCCGACAGCAGCAACTCCATCTTCTAATAAAGCAATACGCTGTTCGAAGACGTCAACCGTTGGATTCATGATACGCGAATAAATATTGCCCATTTCTGCTAGAGCAAAAAGATTTTGGGCATGCTCTGTGTTGTTGAATACATAAGAAGTAGTTTGATAGATTGGTACGGCACGCGCATTGGTTGCTGGATCAACTTGCTGGCCGCCATGCAATAAATTGGTCTCACTTCCTGGAAATTGAAACGGATTTGTCATTGATGTACCCTCCTCTAAACTAATGAAAAAAAACCTCTTCTCACCGATAGTAAGAAGAGGTTTGCTTATGTAAGTTCAGTCCTCCTCTTATCTTTCAGGTCAAACCTGTAGGATTTAGCACCATTTCAACTAAAGAAATTGACGGTTGCCGGGCTTCACAGGGCCTATTCCCTCTGCCACTCGAAATAAGAGTTCGTATTTATTTAATTGACTACATTATAAGTCATACATTGGCAATCGTCAACAAATATATCAGAATTTTGCGAAGTAATAGAATCTTCTGCAGATTAACATAAACTTTATGATCATTTTTCGTTCGCTATGCATAGTATAAAGTGGGTAACAAGACCAGGAGGGATGAACATGTCACAAAAAGGCGGAAAACATGATTGGGGAGAAGACTTTATTAAGAAGTTAGACTCATTCCTTTATGAAAAACCGAACCGTAACGTAATGGAAACGATTGATAGTTTTTTTGAACAGGTCAAAATGCCGAAACAGATTCCCGCAGATGTTGTGGAGACAGACGATGAATGGATCGTACGTGTCGATTTGCCAGGTATAAAAAAAGAACAGATCAAGTTGAAATTGTTAGGTAATCAAATTTCTATAACTGTTGATCATGAAGAAGAAATCGATCAGCACGATCAAACGTATCAATATTATCATAAAGAACGAAGACAGCAACGTAAGCAACGGACGATCACCTTACCATATGCAGTTGATAAAGAAACAGCCAAGGCAAGTTTTCAAGATGGTGTATTGGAAATCAGAGGACCAAAAAATCAAGCAGAAGATGACGCTTTAAGTATTGATTAAGCTAATAGCAATTGCTATTAGCTTAATCATAATTGTGCTATATTAGGAATAGACGACTTTTTTTGCACGTTAGAAAAGTATGAAATTTTCTCAGCGTTGTAATTCGACAGGCTGAAAATGTCACCAGTACTTGTCGATAAGCCGAATTTTCTTTAAAAAGGAGGTTTTCCTTTGGAGATTACCCAGCTCGTTATCACTTTTCTACTGGTATTTAATATTGTCTTATCATTAACTATTATCTTCCTTGAGCGAAAAAATGCCACGGCGACTTGGGCTTGGATCATGGTGTTAACCTTCATTCCGATTTTTGGATTTATTTTATATCTTATTTTTGGAAGAAAGTTAAGTAACAAAACGATTTTCACATGGGATACCAAGAGTAAATTAGGGGTCAAAAAGGCAGTTCAGCATCAGCTGCGGGAAATCGAAAATGGTGATTTCTTTATTAGTGATCCCCGCTTGTATCAATACAAGGACTTGTTTTATTTGCATTTACGTAATAATGATGCGATTTTCACACAGGACAATGCGGTCAATATTTTTACAGATGGAAATCGCAAATTTAATTCGTTATTAGAAGATATCGAGCAGGCGACAGACCATATCCATTTACTTTATTACATAGTACGGTCTGACCGGCTCGGAGTCCGGCTTGCGGAAGCACTGATTAAGAAAGCAAAAGAAGGTGTGGAAGTACGTTTTCTATATGATGACCTTGGTTCGAGAACACTAAGCAGGAAATTAATTCGAAGAATGCGACAAGCAGGTGCTGAGGTGGAAGGGTTTTTCCCGCCATTAATTCCTAAAGTCAATCTTAAAATTAATCACCGTAACCACCGGAAGCTGGTGATTATTGATGGGAAAGCAGGCTATATTGGTGGGTTCAATATTGGAGATGAGTACCTCGGTGAGGATAAGCGTTTTGGCTATTGGCGTGACACACATTTACGGATCGAGGGAAGTGCCGTTAAAAATTTGCAAACTCGTTTTATCCTGGATTGGAATCAGGCATCACGTCATGATATCGAATACGACGAACGCTATTACGACGCCGTGCCGATGGGAAATGCCGGCATGCAGATCGTATCTTGCGGTCCTGATTCGGACTGGGAGCAGATCAAGCATGGCTATATTAAGATGATCATGTCGGCGAAGGAATATGTGTATATTCAAACACCTTATTTCATACCGGATGAAAGTCTGCTCGATGCATTACGAATAGCCAGTCTATCCGGAGTAGATGTCCGAATTATGATCCCCAATAAGCCAGACCATCCGTTTGTATATTGGGCAACGTATTCTTATATTGGGGAGTTACTGAAAGCCGGTGCAACGGTTTATATTTATCAAAAAGGCTTCCTGCATGCTAAAATGATTGTAGTGGACAGTAAGATCGCCTCAATCGGAACGGCAAATATTGATGTAAGGAGCTTCCGCCTCAATTTTGAAGTGAATGCCTTCTTATATAATGAAACACTTGCAGAAATGCTAGTAGATGAATTCGAAAAAGATATGGAGTATGTGACCACGTTAACCTTGCCACTGTATCAAAAAAGGTCACTCTGGATTCGTACGAAAGAATCGATTGCAAGGTTAATCTCGCCAATCCTGTAAAAGAACTTGGCATCAGCTAAGTTCTTTTTCGTAGATGGGCAACAACGCTATCAATGTAAAATCAAAATGACCACTAAGATGTCACTAATTTTTAAATAGAGCTTGCAATTAAAAGAACCACAGGCGAAAGGATCGATAGAATGCGCACGTTAAAAGTAGAACAACTGGTGAAAACATATGGTGACAAATCGTTGTTTGATCATATTTCCTTTTCAATTACAGATCAGGATCGTATTGGTCTGATCGGTGTCAATGGAACGGGAAAGTCAACCTTGCTGAAAGTATTGGCAGGCATTGACCAGGCGGAAAAAGGTACAATTGATCATCCGAATGACTACCATATTGAATATTTGGATCAAGAACCCCGTCTCGCAGAAGGGGATACTGTATTAGATCAAATCTATTATGGTGATGCCGAAATCATGGTGACGCTCAGAAAATACGAAGCGGCTGTCTTTGCATTAGAGCAAGATCCTGCTAATGAAAAAATGCAACAGCAGTTAATCCATATGCAGGACAAAATGGATCAACTGCAAGCATGGGATGCTATGACGATTGCCAAAACAATTTTGACCAAATTAGGTGTACCCGCTTTTGACAAAAAGATCGAACAATTGTCAGGAGGTCAACGTAAAAGAGTAGCTATAGCCAAAGCATTAATTCAGCCTGCCGATTTACTGATTTTGGACGAGCCTACTAACCATCTTGATAATGATACGATCGAATGGCTGGAAGAATATCTGCCTTCTTATTCTGGAGCGATTCTGTTAGTTACGCACGACCGTTACTTTCTGAACCGGATTACTAATCGTATGTTTGAATTGGACAAGGGTAACTTATATACATATGTCGGCAACTATCAGACGTTTCTTGAGCAGCGTGCATTACGCGAAGAACAAGAGCAGCAGGCAGAGCGCAAGCATCAGAATATCCTCAAGAAAGAAATAGCCTGGTTAAAGGCAGGAGTGAAAGCAAGAACGACGAAACAAAAGGCAAGAATAGACCGTGTGGAAGATATGAAGGAGAAGACGTTTGACACGAACAAACAAACGTTATCCTTTCAAGTCGGCTCTACCCGCTTAGGGAAAAAAGTAATGGAAATGACGAACTTAAGTAAATCCTATGATGGGAAGGTTTTATTCAAGGACTTTAATCTGTTAATCAAGCCTGATGACAGATTAGGGATTGTCGGTGCCAATGGAAGTGGTAAAACAACACTATTGAACATGCTTGCCGGAAAAATTGAGCCGGATGCTGGGGATATTGAAGTTGGTGAAACCGTAAAAATTGGCTATTATACCCAGGAGCATCCACCACTCGATGAAAATCTAAAAGTGATTGATCTCGTTCGCGAAGTGGCAGAAGTGGTTCATACGGTCGATGGATCCGTGATCACAGCAGAACAAATGCTGGAACGCTTTCTTTTTCCAAGATCACAGCAGTGGACATTGGTCCGCAAGCTGTCTGGTGGAGAGCGAAGAAGGTTATACTTGCTGACGGTTTTAATGAAGGAACCGAACGTCCTGTTTTTAGATGAGCCGACCAATGATTTGGATACAGAGACGTTAACGGTGTTAGAAGATTACTTGGACCAATTTCCTGGTGTTGTTATCACCGTGTCGCATGATCGTTATTTCTTAGATAAAACGATCGAGCAGATCATTGCGTTCACAGGAAGTCCGACTGTAACCACTTTTTATGGTAATTATTCTGAATTCCGGGAGCAGCAGAAGCAACAAGAAGAGCTGAATCATCAGCCTGCTAAGTCGACAGCAGCGCAGAAGCCCAAACGGAAAAAGAAGAAATTATCATACCATGAACAAAAAGAGTGGGATACGATTGAAGATGAAATAACCGAATTAGAAACGGAACTGGAACAGGTGCAATCGGAAATCACAGAAGCGGGAAGTGATATTGGTGCCATTCAGCCGTTATATAACAAACAAAGTGAATTAGAAGAGCAATTGGAACAAAAAATGGTTAGATGGGAAGAACTTTCCCTTTTAATAGAAGAAATGAAGGAGGAGTCATAAATGGCAGATCAACAACTACAAGAAAAATACGCAGAACTAGCGTTAAAGACAGGTGTGAATTTACAAGAAGGACAAGCACTAGTCATTAATTCATCAATAGAGGGAGCCGATTTTGCCAAAATTGTCGTACGTAAAGCGTATGAAATGGGTGCAAAAAATGTTCAGGTTAACTGGGCTGATGATGAATTAACATTATTGAAGTATCAATATGCTTCTGAGGAAGTGCTTACCGATATCCCGGAATGGCAGATTGCCAAACAATTAGCTTTTGCTGAAGATGGTGCTGCGTTATTATCGATCCGTTCGACCAATCCGGATTTGTTAAAGGACATTGATCCTTCCAAGGTGGCGAAAGCAAACAAAGCTGCAGGAGAAGCAATGAAAGAATTCCGCCAATATACGATGAACGATCGCATCCCTTGGTCAATTATATCGATTCCAACCGGTGACTGGGCTCAAAAAATCTTCCCAGGCAAAACAAAGGAAGAGGCAATCGAAAGCTTATGGAAGCAAATTTTCAAAATTGTCCGTGTTGACAAAGAAGATCCAGTGGCTGCATGGGATGCACATAATGATACATTAAAGCAGGCTCGCGAATACTTAAATAAAAAATCTTATCAAGCATTAATTTTTAAATCGGAAGGTACCGATATCCGCTTTGAATTACCAGAGGGTCACATTTGGAAAGGTGGCGCTGCTCAAACGCCAAATGGTAATGCCTTCAATCCGAATATGCCTACGGAAGAAGTATTTACAATGCCGCATAAATACAAAGTTGATGGAACAGTTACGGCAACGAAACCACTCGTCTATGGTGGTAACATGATTGATGGATTCAGTCTGACATTTAAAGATGGAAAAGTGGTTGATTTCAAAGCAGAGCAAGGCTACGATACATTGAAGCACCTGCTAGAAACGGATGACGGTGCCAGCCGATTGGGAGAACTTGCATTAGTACCGCATGCGTCACCAATTTCGCAGTCTGGTTTAATTTTCTATAACACATTATATGATGAAAATGCGTCCTGCCATATCGCATTAGGAAAAGCTTATCCAACTAACATGGAAGGCGGCTCTGATATGAATGAAGAACAGCTTGATCAGCATGGCGTCAACGACAGCTTAACACATGTCGACTTCATGATCGGCTCAGCTGATCTAGATATCGACGGCGAAACAGCAGATGGCTCAACCGAACCCGTCTTCCGCCAAGGCGCATGGGCAATTGATTTTGACTAAGTATGAAAAAAAAGACTTGATCCAGTAAGGGTCAGGTCTTTTCTTTTGAAGTAAGGCAATTATATAAACTGTCATGAAGGCAAATTACATGCGGTATGGGTTCTTATAATACGGATTATGTAAAGTGGAACTATACGTCAGTAGGCCATTTTGATATGTTGTCTATGCGTAGCAAAGCTCCGGAAATATGCACCGCGTCCTGTGGGGTCGGCCTCAACTTCCTCAGAAAGCAAAAACCGCTTTCCTGCGGGATTTTCGGACACGACTGATCCCACGGGAGTCTACGCATATTTCCTGCGCTCTAATGAGGTTTTACAACGTACGTAACCGCTAAAAGCAGTGTTTTTAGGCATTAATGAATGCAGTCAATTATTTATGGACAATTAAAGATGCGCTCAATATGCTAGCTCCTGCAAAAGTTGTAGAGTTCTTATCCTAGCGCAGGCCAACCACGTAGACTCCCGCGGGACATGCAGGTGCTGAAGGATCCACTTTGTGAAGCGGTCTTCTCCACAAAGTTAGCTTCAGCCGTGCCCCGCAGGACGCGAAGTGGTTGGCCGGAGCGGTATCAAACCACTAACAATATGTCAAAATTACTGCTAAGCTACATAATCCGTATTATAAGAATGAAAATTTCTTTAAGAAACAAAATGCTATTATCTATGCCATTTAATCCGAACCGTATGATTTCTTTTTGAACAGGAACAAGCTCCACCATATAAGTAGAAATAAATAACCAATTAACGTAAAAATCGACCAAACAGCTCCTTGAAAGAATTGATTAAGTAAGTGTTCGAATTCGTTCATTCCTCTTGCTCTGCCAAATGAATAAAAGAAGCTGACAATTGGAATGGTTAGCGTAAAGATGATACATACAATAGACAGGATCTTATCATGCTTATTGAAAAAACGGAAGATTGCAGTTCCTAAAGTAGCTAATAAAAATATGTAATAGATAGTCCAAAACCAGTTAGGAAGGGTTTCCCAGTACATTCAATTTGCCTCCTGTATCCTTTGGTCTCTCATAAAATTAAACATATTTTAACAGAAAAAATAAATTCATACAAAATATTTCACTATTACCTTTTTCCAATCTTATACATTACCATTGTGTATAAGGTTGGTAAGCTTATAAAAAAACAGCTGTATCGGTAGTCATGAAATACCTCTATTGATCCGACAATACCTTATTGATTTCAAAAGGAGAGATAGCCATGAGCAAAAAATGGAAAGTTGGAATTTTCCTCTTTAACGATGTAGAAGTATTGGATTTTGCTGGTCCATTTGAAGTTTTTTCTGTTACATATGATAATAACGGGGAAAAGCCTTTTGACGTAAAGACGGTTTCGGAGACAGGAGAAATGGTGCAAGCTCGCAACGGATTACGTATTCTACCTGATTACCATTTTGAGAATGCCCCGGAATTTGATATTTTGGTTATTCCGGGAGGATCTGGTACACGGGAGATAGAGCATAATCAGAAAGTTATTCATTGGATCCAGCAACAAATGCAGTCGGTAACACTTATGACTTCTGTATGCACAGGTGCGTTTCTCCTGGCAAAAGCAGGTCTCTTAACTAAGCGAAAATGTACAACACATTGGGGAAGTCTTGAAAGATTGCAAAAGGAATATCCAGCTATTGATGTAAAATCAGAGGTCAAATTTGTGGATGAAGGAAATATCATTACTTCAGCAGGGATTTCAGCAGGTATCAATATGTCTTTTCACGTGCTGCAACGGTTGGTGGGGAAGGAGACAGCAAACGCTACAGCTCACCGGATGGAATATGATATGGAGTTATAAAAGTGAGTTGACCTTGTCGTGGTGTTAAGTGTTCTGTTCTATGTTATTTATAGTCTTGAGACGATAAAACATCAATTAAACATCCTTAACGAAAGAGTGGAACAAGAATCCAACGATGACATAGAAAAAGAATTGGAAGAATGGCACGAAAGGAAAAACTAAAAAACACCACCTGGACTTTATACCTGGTGGTGTTTCTCTTAAGTTTCCTCCACTAATTCAACAAAGCATTTCAAAAAGAGTTCGCCGTATTGCTCATATTTGCGCTGGCCAACGCCATTGATCTCCAGCATTTCGTATTTTGTAGTTGGCTTGACTCTCGACATTTCCTTCAATGTCTTATCTGAAAATATGACATATGGCGGCACTGCTTGATCGGTAGCTAATTGTTTGCGCAGTCTTCTTAATTGTTCAAACATATCGACATCATAATGGTCATCTTCCTGTGCTTTCACTTTGGCAACTTGCACGTATACTTTTTCCTCACCTTTCAGTACGGTCTTGGATCGTTTGCCCAGCTGTAAAACAGGGAATTGTCCGCCTTTCGAAACTAAATACTCTTCTGCTACCAGAAATTGAATGAAGGAAAGCACTTCTTTTTCGGTTAACTCCTTTAATAAACCGTAAGTCGTCAGCCGGTCAAAGTGGAATTGCTTCACTTTTTTGTCCTGCGATCCTTTTAATACTTTGGCAACAAGACTGGCGCCAAATCGTTCATCCATCCGTTTGACACAAGATAATACCATCTGTGCCTCTTTCGTGTGATCAACCAATTCTTTTTCATTATCACAATTGGAACAATGACCGCATGGTTCGCTTGAAGAAACCACATCATTAAAGTAACGCAAAATATATTGCTGCAGACATTGTTCGGTATGACAGTAGTTAATCATTGCTTGCAGCTTTTTATATTCATTATGCTTCTTGTCGTCTTGCATTTCAGATTGATCAATTAAATATTTTTGCAGATTAATATCTTGTCCCGAAAAAAGAACAACACACTGACTAGGTTCTCCATCACGACCTGCACGTCCAGCTTCTTGATAGTAGCTTTCCAGATTTTTCGGTAATGCATAATGCACCACATATCTCACATTGGACTTATCAATTCCCATCCCGAAGGCATTGGTTGCCACCATGACCTGTGCATTATCATAAATAAAGTCATTTTGTGCTTGTTTACGTGCTTCTTCGGTCATCCCGGCGTGATATTTTTGCACCGCATATCCTTTTTCCTCTAGTAAATGATAAAGCAAGTCGACCTGTTTTCTTGTAATGGCATAGATAATACCTGTTTCCGAAGCATGAGCTTTTAAATAGTCAAGCAAATATGTCTGACGATCGTGTCCTTTGACTATCTGAAACATCAAATTTTGTCGGGCAAATCCGGTATTAACGACAGTTTCCGTCCTTACATCCAGTAATTGCTGTAAATCTTGTGTAACTTCGACAGTTGCCGTAGCCGTTAGTCCAACTAAAATCGGGCGCTGGTTTAATTGATTGACCACCTGTACAACCGTACGATAGCTAGGGCGGAAATCATGTCCCCACTGTGAAATACAGTGTGCTTCATCGAAAGCAATCAGGGCAATAGGCAACTGGTTAATGGTATGGAAAAATGAGTTCGATTCAAATCGTTCAGGTGCCACGTAAACAAATTTGTATTCATTGCGCCTCAATGCTCGCAGCCTGCTTGCTTGTTCCTCTGAAGTAAGGGAACTATTAATATAGGTAGCAGTGATTCCTAATGATTTAAGCGCGTCAACCTGATCCTTCATTAATGAGATGAGAGGGGAGATGACTACTGTAATCCCATCCATTGCAAGTCCAGGGATTTGATAACAGATTGATTTTCCACCACCAGTGGGCATAATTGCTAACGTGTTATCGCCATTCATAATTTGACCGACAATTTGCTCTTGACCTGGTCGAAATGTGTCATAACCAAAATATTTTTTTAATAAAGCTAATGTATCCTTCGACATCTGAACCATCCTTTATATCATTCAAATTTTATCTTAACATTTTCCAGGTATCCGTGCAGGTAAAAATTGCTCGAAATAAAATGATTTACATCTATTCCTTTAACCTTTAAAATAATGCTATCTTGTGTGTAAAAAAAGATCAGATAGAGATAGATAAGAAAACAGATAGGGGGATAATAATGGACTCTTTATTATTAATACTTATGCTGGTAGCAGTTCTCGGGATCGGTTCGCAGTGGCTGGCGTGGAAATTTCAATTACCGGCAATTGTGGTCATGTCGATTGCAGGATTGCTAGTCGGACCTGTGTTTGGCTTGATGAACCCGGAAGAGGCATTTGGGGATATGTATCGTCCATTTATCTCCATAGCAGTTGCGATTATTCTGTTTGAAGGAAGTCTTAATCTTAATTTTAAGGAAGTCAAAGGATTAGGGAAGCCTGTCTTTCGAATCGTGACATGGGGGGCTTTTATTGCATGGATATTAGGTTCTGTAGCTGCCCATTTTGTTGCAGGGATGTCGTGGGCGGTTGCGTTTGTCATTGGTGGTATCTTTATTGTAACAGGTCCTACTGTTATTTTGCCACTATTAAGACAGTCAAAATTAAAGCCGACACCCGCCAAAATTTTAAAGTGGGAAGGCATCATTGTGGACCCATTTGGTGCGTTAGTCGCCATCTTTGCCTTTGAGTTTATTCTTTTCCTTTCAGCAGATGGCAGGGATGCAACTTCCTTGTTCTTGTTCTTACTGGCGGCGTTATTCGCAGTCGTCATTGGCTATATATTTGGAAAAGTGGTCGCGTGGATGTTCGAGTCGGGCCATGTCCCAGAATTTCTGAAATCACCTGCCGTGTTCGTGGCGGTTATTGCCTGTTTTATTATTGCCGATGAAGTAAAACATGAAACAGGGTTATTAGCTGTCACTGCGATGGGGATGACACTTGCAAATTTAGGGATATCCTCGATCAAAGACATGCGCCATTTTAAAGAAAATATTTCGATCTTACTCATATCAACGGTATTTATTTTATTAACGTCCTCCTTAACAACGGAGACATTGATGGATGTGTTTCGACCGGAAATTATCGGTTTCGTGTTATTGATGCTTTTTGTCGTTCGGCCACTTTCGGTTTTTCTCTCAACGATTAATTCTGGATTGAATCTGAGGGAAAAAACGTTAGTCGGCTGGATTGCGCCAAGAGGTATTGTGGCACTAACGGTAGCAAGTTATTTTGCATCCATTTTGGCAGATGAAGGGTTTGCTGGCTCGTCACTTATTACACCGCTAACCTTTGCACTTGTTTTCTCAACGGTTGTAGTTCATGGGTTCTCCATTGGCTGGCTGGCGAAAAAATTAAACCTTTCTGCAGAAGGAAATCCAGGTGTGCTGATTGTCGGTTCCAATCGTTTTTCGAATGCGCTAGTGAAGGTGATGCAGGAGTTGGATATTCCATCTGTTGTGGTTGATTCCTCATGGGACCGCCTGCAACGAGCAAGAAAAGCCGGCATACCGCATAACCATTGTGAGATATTATCGGAGCAGACAGAGTATATGATGAATTTCACACCGTATGATTATTTATTGGCTTCGACGGAATATGACTCGTATAATGCCTTGGTTTGTTCAACGTTCTTACCGGAATTCGGCCGTAAGAATGTATTCCGATTACCTAATCAAAGTCACAGTGGTGATCAAATTAACGATATTGACCATACGATTGGTGGAAGAGAAGTCTTTTCACCAATGGAGGGCATCGAGGAATTAAAATATAAATTGAAAAGCGGTTATGTGATGCGCAAAACGTCGTTGACAGAGCAATACCGCTATAAAGATTATTTAGAAGATCGTCACGAGGAGACGATTCTGTTGTTTATCGTAAAACAATCGAAGCAAATTGCCTTCTTTACAAATGACGTTGAAATTTCTGCATCGCCAGGAGATACTATCGTCAGCATGACACCACCAAGTAAAGAATTTAATAAAATAAAAGAAAAATTAGAAGAAAAACGTAACGAAAAAGGCTAGCCACTTGGCTAGCCCTTTTATCGGATTCGGTTCTTCTATTCCTTCGTATGTTGAAGTTGCTTTCTTAACGAAGCAATCTGTTCAGTGAGTCTTTCTAGCTCATCCTCGTTATGTTCCGTTCTTCCCCCAACATACACAAGCTTCTCTAAATCAGCCGAAAGTCTTGCATAGTCTGCCTTTAAATCCTCAATTTCAGCCTCAATTTCCTTACGGTTCATATACTCCAAGCCTCCATCAGTCGTTTTCTTAAGCGTAAAACAGATACAGTTAATAAGCAAGATAAATACGATTTCCATATTATAGGTCACATTTGGGTAAATAGCTACCAATTTTTGAGTATTCTAGATTATTTATGAGGAAATGCCATCATATATCCATGATTGAAGAACATTTTTACGTAGTCAGAAAATTTGTGGTTTATTTGCGCTGAATAAGGGTATAGTAAATTTGTGAATGCTGAAACAATTCTGTAACATTATTAATATGAAAAAATTTCGGTATTTGAAATGAATCCTTTGAGGAGGAAAAAAAGGTTGAAAGTATTTCAGTTATTAGACAAATTCATCATGAAATTAGAAGAATTTATCTTGAGTTTTTCTATTATACTTATCTCGATCATGATTGTGGGAAATGTTATTGCTCGTGAAATTTTTAATTCAGGTGCATTTTATTTTGCTTATGAAGTAAGTAAATTCGCTATTGTAATTGCAACATTTATTGGAATTTCTTACGCAGCGAGAAAAGGACGTCATATCAGTATGTCAGCATTTTATGATTTTGCACCTTTTAAAGTGCGTAAAATCATGATGATAATCATTAATTTTGTGACAGCAATTGTGATGTTCGTAATGGCATACTTTACGTTTAATTTTGTTATGTTTGAATATGAAACAGGGGCGATTACCACTTCACTAGAAGTACCTCGCTATTTCATGTCTGTTATTATTCCTATCGGTTTTATTTCTGCAGGAATTCAATTCTTGCGCAATACATTTATTAACTTCACTAAGAAGGCAAAAGACAAAGTGTATTTAGGGATAGATGCGGTAGATTACAATGATGAAGAGAAAAAAGATATTAAAATGGAAGATATTTCCATATAAAAAGTCAATGTGGAGAGGAAAAGATTATGTTAACGACTTTGTTATCAATAATGATTGTATTATTGCTGTTGAATTTTCCGATGATGATACCTTTAATTATTGCACCAGTTATCATCATGCTAATTTATAATCCAAACTTAAGTATGGATTTATTAATGAAGCAGCTCTTAACAGGTATCGAATCACCTGTATTACTATGTGTGCCGTTATTTATATTTGCTGCAGACATTATGACCTCAGGAAAAACTTCTCAACGTTTATTAGATTTCATTGGTGCGTTTGTTGGTCATATTCGCGGTGGATATGCTGTTACAACAGCTGCAGCTTGTACACTTTTTGGTGCGATTTCGGGATCGACACAGGCAACCGTTGTTGCAATTGGGCGTCCAATGAGAGAAAAGTTATTAAAAATCGGGTATCGTGACTCCAGTGCAATCGCATTAATCATAAACTCCAGTGACGTGGCATTACTAGTTCCACCAAGTATTGGGATGATTATTTATGCTTTAGCTGCAGGATCTGGTGTTTCTGTCGGAGATTTATTTATTGCAGGTATTATTCCAGGGATAATGGTATTTTTAGCGTTTGCCATTTATAGTGTAATCTATGCAAAGGTTAAAAATATTCCATTAGCAGAAAAAGTTTCCTGGCCAGATAGATTTAAATTTTTTAGAAAAGCGTTATTACCTTTAGGTTTCCCGGTAATTATCGTTGGTGGTATTTACATGGGGTACTTTACTCCAGTTGAAGCATCCGGGATTTCGGTTTTATATGCCATTATTTTAGAAGTGTTAGTTTACAAAACAATTCCATGGAAGAAGTTACCAAGCATTGCGTTGTCTACAGGATTGGTTACATCAGCAGTATTTATCCTGGTAGCTGGTGGTCAGTTGTTTACTTGGGTATTAGGTTACGCTCGTATACCACAACAAATAACAGAAGCAGTATTGGGATCAGATCCAAGTGCAATGTATGTATTATTAATTGTCAGTATCTTTTTCTTTGTTGGCTGTATGTTTGTAGACCCAATCGTAGTTATTTTAATTCTGACACCTATCTTTGTACCAGCAGCTGAGACTGCAGGTGTTGATTTAATACACTTAGGTATTATTGTTACATTCCAGGCAGCATTAGGATCAGCGACACCACCATTTGGGGTCGATATATTTACCGCCAGTGCGGTATTTAAGAAACCTTATCTGGAGGTAATCAGGAGTACACCGCCGTTTATTGTTATTTTGCTGGTTATCGGCGCGTTACTTATTCTGTTCCCACAATTGTCATTAGCATTAATTTAAGTTAGTAAAGTGGCTGCCCTAAGCAGCTCGCTTTATATAAAGTTTTTAATAAAATTACAGGGGGTAATGGTCATTTTAAACAAGAAGTATTTACTTATGTTACTTTCCATCTTGACGCTTAGTTTTGTACTAGTAGCGTGTGGTGGAGGCGAAGAAGAAGGCACTGATGAAGGAAACTCTGGAGAAGATTCAGGATCTGAAGGCGGCGAAGAAGCTTCAGGTGAATTCGAAGAGCAGTCTTGGCAATTTGTAACAGAAGAGCTTAAAGGCGAAGTACAGTACGAATATGCAGCAGAATTCGCTAAACGAATTAACGAAAAATCTGGTGGAGCTATTACTGTAGAACCATTGGAATATGGTGCGTTAGGTAGTGAAGTAGACCAGGCGCAATTACTGCAACAAGGTGGCGTTCAGTTAGCAGTTATGTCACCAGGTTTTACAGGTGGCCAAGTACCAGACGGTCAGATCTTCTCACTACACTATTTCTTCCCATCTGATCAAGAAAAAGTACAAGAAGTATTAACAAACAGTGAAGCACTTAACACAGACCTTCGTGCTAAGTATGAAGAACATAGTATTTCTCCACTTGCATTCTGGACAGAAGGTGCAATGGCTTGGACTAGTAATGTAGGAATCGAGTCTCCCTCTGATTGGGAAGGCTTGAACATGCGTGTACAAGAATCTCCATTAATGCGTGAAACATATGATGCATATGGTGCAACTGTACAATCATTAAGCTGGAGTGAATTGTATACAGCACTAGATCGTGAAACAGTTGATGCCCAAGAGAACCCGTTATTCTTTATTGAATCAGCAAGTTTCCATGAAGTACAAGATTCAATCACGATCTCTCACCATAACAACTATGTAGCGATGACAACAGTTAATACAGAATGGTATAATGGTCTAGACGATAATGTGAAACAACTAGTTGATGAAACAGTTGCAGAAATGCAAGATTGGGTATTCGATGAACAAAAAGCTCAAAACGAAGCAGGGTTAGAAGCAATTAAAGCGGACGAAGAAAACCCAACAGAAATCATCGAATTAACAGATGAACAAATTGCAGAATTTAAAAAAGCTGCAGAGCCAGTACACGAATACTACAAAAACGAAGTAGAAGGTATTGACCCAGCTATTTATGACAAATTAAAAGAAGAAATCGCAGCAGTAGAAGGCGAATAATTCTAAGCGGAACCTGTTCCTTATGTAAGGAGCAGGTTCTTTTTTATATTTTAGGAAATTTCAAAGTCGTAAAAGGTGAATAGCAGAAGTGAAGAGTATTTAAGAGTAAAAATAAGTGAAAGCTCTTAAAATTCAACTAGCTTGGCAACCATTTTGAAATCGATCTTGTGCTGGTATTGCTTCGAAGTGGGCTTCCTCGGCACAAGGCAACGAAGCTCATAATAGATAAGACTGGTTTCCAGACAACAAAAAGCAATTATGACGATCATATTACGAATATAATGTAATAGAAAGGCTATTAATCATATATATTATAGAAACCAAAGTTATGAAATTAGTGTTATAAAAATCCTAATGACGCCAAAAACACGCTCATTGTAACAAAAATTTCACACAGTTTTGATTCCGCTTCCATTGACGGAATCGCAATATCGAAATATACTTAAATCATTAGCAATAATTTTGCTAAAAATTTCAAAAGGAGCTGGTTATGTGAAGACAAGTATCAGACAATGTACAATAGACGACTTGTATTTGTTACAAGAGATAGGCACAGATACGTATAACGAAACTTATAGCCATTTAAATACTCCCGAAAATATTAATGAATATTTGGAAAATGCCTTCAATGTAGATCAACTCACCAAAGAATTATCCAATCCATCATCAACATTTTTATTCCAATATGTAGACAAAAACCTCGCTGGTTATTTAAAAATTAATGAAGCAGATGCTCAAACATACAATGTTAGTGATAATGCATTAGAAATAGAACGTATTTATGTAAAAAATAATTACAGAAGCATGGGGTTAGGGAAAGTATTGCTAGACAAAGCTATGGAGATTGCCAAAGAGCGTCAAAAAAGTGAAATATGGTTAGGGGTATGGCGAAAAAATAAAAATGCCATCGATTTTCATAAAAATATGGGATTTGAATCAAGAGGTTCCTATTCTTTATATTTTGGAGATGACGAGCAAATTATGTACATTATGGCAAAAAAATTATAATCCTTTGCAATAACTAGGGATAAGGCTATTGCCACTTTAACTGGCAATAAGCCATCATACCCTATGTAGAACAGCTTTACAGCAGATCTGGATCTTTCTCTGGCTGTTTTTCTTTCCATTCATGATAGAAATGAGAAATAACAGTTTTGACAACGGCATATGCAGGGATGATGAATAACAACCCTATAAATCCAGCGATACCCCCGGCAGCTAAGATTAATGTGATAACTGTTAACGGGTGGATCGAAAGGGCCCGTCCCATAATGTTTGGCGAGATCAGGTTACTTTCAATCTGTTGTGCAATCACCATGACACTAGTTGCCCAGACAGCCATCATAGGTTCCTGGAAGAAGCCGACAATGATCGCTGGTATAGCTGATAAGAATGGCCCGATAAACGGAATAAAGTTCATGACAAGACCAAATAATGCCAAGGATAGGGAGTAATCCAGTTTAATGATCACATATCCAATGTACAGCATGATCCCTACACAAAGACTGACAAAAAATTGTCCTTGAATGAATGATGACAGCGTATGATTAATATTAGCTGTTAAGGTTTTAAAACTGTCCGCTTTTTTCGGACTTAAAAATTTTGAAACAAAAGGTACCAGTTTATAGCCGTCCATCATCATGAAGTAAAGAAAGAACGGAATCAGGACAATTGAAAAGACAAAACTAAATATTTGTCCAATGGCACTGATAATCCCCGTCGTTATTTTCTCCGCATAGCCACTAATATTATCCAGCACGTTCTGAATTGCACTTTCAAATTGAGGTGGAATGATGTTCTGATTTTGCTGCCACAGCTCAAATATATCTTGCGCACTTCTTACCATCTTCGGCACGCTATCGACAAAATTGGAAAATTGTCGTTGTACAATCGGTGCAATAAATAAGATAATCAGCGTGATAACCGCTATAAGTAACAGGAATACGATCATGGTCCCAATAAAGCGGGGGACTTTTTTTCGTGACAGCCAATTAACGATCGGACTGGTAATATAATAAATGATACCAGAGCCGATAATCGGTACGGCGATAGCTGCTAAATAAGCACCAACTGGTTGGAAAATAAAGCGGGATAAATAAATTAAGTATACTAAGATGAAAATTAATATGAATGTTATTAGCGTTCGAATGCTTTTTTTCTGTAACAAATGCTTCACAACCTTTTTTATTTCATACTGTCATTCTATCATCTGTAGACAAATGATGGTATGTTTTTGTTAGGGCTGAAAAGGATATTTCAGCAGTAAGCTACAATTTATTATACATATAAAATCAATAGAAACGACAGCAAGACTATGCTACTATAGGATTATAATAATGTATGTTTAGGGGGAAATCGTATGGCATGGCAAGATACATTAAAAAAATGGGCATCGTTTACGACGCTTCATCCAGATTTGTTAAAGCAGTTGAACACGCTGTCAGATAATGAAGAAGAATTAGAAGATTCGTTTTACAAAAATTTAACCTTCGGAACTGGTGGTATGCGTGGCATGCTGGGTCCAGGAACGAATCGCATGAATATATATACGGTACGTAAGGCAGTTGAAGGCCTCGCCAATTACATAGTAGAAAATATAAAAGATGCAGAGAGCCGTGGAGTGGTGATTGCCTATGATTCACGTTATATGTCTCAGGAATTTGCCGTAGAGGCAGCAAGGGTATTGGGTGCCCATAAAGTGAAAACATATGTCTTCGAATCGATAAGACCAACTCCATTACTTTCCTTCGCTGTCCGTCATTTGCACACAGCGGCAGGGATTATGATAACGGCAAGTCATAATCCGCCAGAATACAACGGATTTAAGGTATACAATGCAGATGGCGGTCAAGTTCCACTTGAAGAAGCAGCAGCTATCATTGAAGAAGTGAACAAAGTCGAAGATGAGTTGCAAGTAGAAGTACTAGACAGAGAAGAAGTGGAGTCTGCTGGTCTGTTGGAGTGGGTTGGTGAATCCGTCGATACAGCATATCTAAAGGAACTGAAAACGATCCAGAAACAAACAGCTGAAGATCAGGTGAATATCGTCTTTACACCTTTACATGGAACGGCGCATGATTTGGTGCTGAAAGGATTAGCACAAATCGGTTTCAATAATGTTCATGTTGTCAAAGAGCAAGCACAACCAGATCCTGAGTTCTCAACCGTAACATCTCCGAATCCGGAAGAGCACCAAGCGTTCGAAATGGCGATTGCTCAAGGAACGGAAGTAGATGCAGATATTTTAATCGGAACAGATCCAGATGCCGATCGTCTTGGTGTAGCAGTGAAAGATGGTAAAGGTTCTTATCAGGTCTTGACAGGTAATCAGCTCGGTTCGTTGTTATTGGATTATACGTTAGCACAGACGGAAGCGGATCAATTACAAGATGGTCAAGTGGTGAAAACCATTGTAACGACTGAATTAGGCAGAGCGATCGCTTCTTATTATGGTGTCAATACAATTGATACGTTAACAGGTTTTAAATTTATTGGTGAAAAAATGAAACAATTTGAATCAGATAACCGTCATTTCCTTTTTGGCTATGAAGAAAGCTATGGCTATTTGATTGGTGACTTCGTCCGTGATAAAGATGCTGTGCAAGCGGCAGTTGCGGCATGTGAGATGGCTAATTATTGGAAAGTACAGGGTAAAACATTGTTAGAAGCGTTGGATGTACTATATGAACGTCATGGCTTTTATCTGGAAGATATGAAGTCATTAACATTAAAAGGGAAAGATGGAGCAGAACAAATTGCTGCGATTATGGATGATATTAGACAAGAACCATTCGAGCAATTAGGTGGATGGAAAGTTATAGCGGTGGAGGACTATCACAGCAGTATCCGCCAGCTTCCATTGCAAGAGACAGAAGAAGTCATTACCTTACCTAAGGAAAATGTGATGAAATTTTTATTAGAAGAAGAAGCATGGGTTTGCTTCCGCCCGTCTGGTACAGAGCCTAAAATCAAAAGTTACTTCGGTGTGAAGACAGACGGATCTGAAAAAAGCAAGGCGCTGATCAAACAGTTGCAAACGGAAGTAGATGATCGTATCAGTAAAGTAATTAATGCATAAATTCGAGTATAAAAGAAGAACCTAAACCTAATCTGATGGTGAAGGTTCTTTTTTCTATAAGTGCGTGTTCAAAAAATGTTGCCGAATGCCTTTTTGAATATCCTAATTAAGAAAAGATTGACAGAATCGGAAAAAGAACGTATATTAAGAATATACATAAAGGGGAGTAGCTGTTACAATAAATGTCGTCATTTCGAGAGAATATCTCCGGCATTATTGGCAACTCGACGTTGTTAGCGAGACCTTTACCATCCATGGTAAAGGTCTCGCTATTTTTGTGTGATCTTTGCTAGCGGGTGGAGAACATATCAAAGAGGAGTTGAAGCAGTTGGAATTAATTTTTGAGTATGGCTGGGTATTATTAGTATTAATTGGTTTAGAAGGTATATTAGCTGCAGATAATGCACTTGTGCTTGCGATAATGGTGAAACACTTACCAGATGAGCAACGAAAAAGAGCTTTATTTTATGGTTTAGCAGGGGCTTTTATCTTACGTTTTGGATCATTATTCATTATTTCCTTCCTTGTCGATGTGTGGCAAGTGCAAGCAATAGGTGCTGCCTATCTATTGTTCATTTCGATTAAAAATCTTTATGATATTTATAAAAAACGGAAGAACGATGGTGATGAGGAAGAGGGCGAAGATGCGGAGAACAAGGGCAGTGGCTTCTGGATGACGGTTCTTAAGGTTGAATTAGCAGACTTAGCGTTTGCCGTGGATTCGATTCTGGCAGCTGTTGCCTTGGCAGTCGCGCTACCGGCAACAGGTATAGGTACGATTGGAAGTCTTGATACAGGTCAATTCTTAGTTGTTTTAGCAGGTGGTATGATCGGTCTGATCATTATGCGATTTGCAGCAAATGTCTTTGTTAAATTGCTGCACGATCGTCCGGGATTAGAAGCCGCAGCCTTTATTATCGTCGGCTGGGTTGGTGTGAAGCTGGTAGTAACGGTACTGGCACATGAAGATATTCATTTATTACCGCACGACTTTGCCCACTCAACAGCTTGGAAGTTATTCTTCTATGCCGTACTTGTAGCAATTGCTGTAGGTGGCTGGTTTTTGTCAGGAAAAAACAAAAAAGAAGCATAAATCATTTTAGTTTCATCTCATCCATCACCTGTCTATAATGGGAGGAAGAAAGGATGGTACAGATGGCATTACATCATTTTTACCTAGAAGCATCGTGGCCTGGTGGCAGAAATGAAGTAGGGGAGTTGGAAGCAGGTAATTTGAAGACACAAATTTCGATTCCTCCAGAGATGGATGGCCCTGGAATTGGGACCAATCCAGATGAAATGCTGCTTGGCGCGGCTTCTACATGCTATATTATTACATTGGCCGCAATGATCGAACGAGCTCACCTTCCGCTGGACTATTTACATTTAGATTCAGTCGGAGATGTTGACGTTACGAACGGCGTTTTTACCTATAAAAGAATCACGCACCGTCCAGTGGTCAGATTAAAAAAAGAAGCAACAGCAGACCAACTGGTTCAATTAGAAAAAATCGTAACAGACGCTGAGGCATCCTGCATGATATCACGTGCTATCAAAGGCAATGTCGATGTCGTATTAGAAGAAGACATATCGATTACATGATAAGTCATAACAAAAAAGAGCCGAACATAACACGAATGGACGAAAAAATTCGAGTTGTGTTTGGCTTTTTCTTTGTCATAAAGAATAAAAGTGTAGGTTCTTATAATACGGATTATGTAAATTAACAACTGGCTTAGTGGTCATTTTGAAATGATTCATGTGCTAGGACATCGCTCCGGGGCCAACCACTTCCATCGGGAGTCTACGTGGTTGGCCTGCGCTAAAGTATTGATTCTACAACTAATGTAAGAGTTTTAGCTTTTAGATTGTTATCCAGAAGTAACAATCAATGATAGCATTGGAAATTGCAAATACACAATGTTTAGCACTGCCGCTATTAATTGTGACTAACGTTGTAGCACTTCCTTAAGCGAAGACTCCGCATGCGTCAGTACGAGTACGATCTGAAGATCCACTTTGTCTGCAACTGTGGCTGCTAGTATCCCTTCGAAGTAAGTTTCCTCGGCACAAGGCAACAAAGAAGTTGTTCAAATTTTAGCCTAGCTGAAGCCGTACCCAACAGGACGCGGAGTATATTTCCGGAGATTTGCTAGCATATATAACATATCAAAATTACCACATTGACACACAAGATCCACTTTACATAATCCGTATTATAGGCAGCTTAAATATTTTTAAGTTAGTTAGGACCGGGCGGGTTAAGACCGGCTTTTCTTTACCAAGTTATCATTCCCAATTTGTTTTATATTTCAATTGATTAACATCATTAAGTTGACAGTTGCGTAAAATGATAGTAATATATCATAGTATTTTAATCGGAATTATATTATTTGAGGAGGAAATAAGTATGGATACGTTTTTGATTATTATTAATATTGCAATTATGTTAGTATTCATTGGTGTTTTAATCGGTATGCAGCGAAAATACGTATCGTTTAGTAAACGTGTATTCACTGGTTTAGGTTTAGGTATTCTGCTAGGGGCATTTTTACAAATTGTCTATTCAGCAGATTCTGAGATTGTTAGTTCCACAACAGATTGGTACAATATCGTAGGTAGAGGATACGTCCGTTTATTAATGGTTATCGTTATTCCATTAGTCATGGTGTCGATCATCCAATCGATCATTAATTTAGAGAAATCATCAGAATTAGGGAAAATGTCCGCATGGATTATTGGGATTTTAGTTACGACAGCTATGATTGCTGCTGTAGTTGGTATTACCAGCTCTACTATTTTTAATTTAAATGCTGATCAAATTGAAATGGGGCAGGCGGAAGAAGAGCGTGGTCTGGCACTTGAAGAAAGACTTGGCTCTTTAGAAGGCATGACGACTCCGCAAAAAATATTAGAATTTATCCCATCGAATATTTTTTTGGATATGACAGGTGAGAGAGCAACATCTGTTATTGCTGTCGTGATCTTCTCGATTTTAGTTGGGATTGCCGTACTAGGAGTAAGAAGAAAACAGCCGGAACAAGCAACGAAATTCGTAGAAATGGTTAACGCAATTTATGCCGTAGTGATGCGGATGGTGACGATCATTTTACGACTTGCACCATTCGGTATCATGGGCTTAATGGCGAATACGGTAGCACAAACGAATGTAGCCGGTATTATTGAGCTAGGAAAATTCGTAGGTGCGTCCTATGTCGCTTTATTGATCATGTTCGTCATCCATTTAATTCTACTAGCAGTATTCGGTCTGAATCCGTTCCTGTATATACGTAAAGTATTACCTGTATTGAGTTTTGCCTTTACGTCACGATCCAGTGCCGGAACGATTCCATTAACCATTCAAGTACAGAAAGAAAGCCTTGGTGTGCACAGTGGTACTGCGAATATGGCAGCATCATTCGGTGCAACGATTGGTCAAAATGGCTGTGCGGGTATTTACCCAGCAATGCTGGCAGTGATGATCGCTCCATCACAAGGCATCGATCCATTATCACCAAGTTTTCTAATTCCCTTGGTACTAATTATTGGCATCAGTTCATTTGGTGTCGCTGGTGTAGGTGGCGGTGCGACATTCGCAGCATTAATCGTACTTTCCTCAATGAACTTACCAGTAGCATTAGCCGGGTTACTGATAACTGTCGAACCGTTAATTGATATGGGGCGTACAGCATTGAACGTAAACGACTCAATTGTATCAGGTACGCTTACTTCAAAAATTATGAAAAAGTTAAACATTACTAAATATAACGACAAAGAAGCAGTGAACAAAGATATTGCGTTGTAAAATAAAAATAAAGAAATCCCCAAGTCTTTAATTGACTTGGGGATTTTGTTTATACGGTAGAAAAGTATAAAATTTTAGCAATGAAGATGCACGACGCAGTGAAAATTTAGAATGTACCAAGTATAAGAAAAACTTCGACACTCGCTAATAGACGAGGCGAATGCCGAGTTTTTCTAATCACGGCGCTAATCGTCCGTAATACCCCCACTTCAAGATTCGAGAGATAAATTAAGAAGCTAAGTGGGGGTTAAAAACCCCCACTGATTGAAGTCTCACTTTATTTGTTTAGCTCGAAACTTTTCCATGGTCATATAGAAAGCTGGTAATAGCAGCAAGGTCAATACAGTAGAGAAGATTAACCCAGCCACAATCGATACTGCCAATGGTTTGAATAAGACATCGCCCATAAAAATAATTGGCGTTAACGCTGCAATCGACGTTAAGGTCGTCAGAATAATTGGTCTTAGTCTTGCACGGCCGGCTGTAATAATGGCTTCTGCTGTATTTCCTTCATATTGTTCTTTATTTTGCTGAATGAACTCAATAATGAGAATTGAGTTCCGTACCACAATACCAGAAAGCGAGATAATACCTAAGACAGCTAAGAAGCTAAGCGGCTGACCGCTGACGAAAAGCCCGACAACTGCACCGGTGATTGCTAAGAAAATCGTGCTTGTAATTAAGAATGGTGTCAGTAACGAATTAAATTGAATGGCTAATGTGATGTAAATCAAGAACAAGACAATTACAAACAACTTCGCTACTTCAACAAAGAATTCTGTTTCTGCACTTGCTTCCCCATCTTCACCTAGAGCATACTCACCATCGATATCATCAAGCTCGGCACGCATCGAATCAATTACTTCAGTGGTTTCGGCAGCGAAATCCCCTTCACCTGATTCATACGCGGATATCGTTATAGTTCGGTCCCCATTAGTATGTGTGATCGCAGCAATTTGTTGATCCTCACTGCTTGTAATGAATTCGTCAAAGGAATAAATGGACGGTGCTCCCTGATCAGAAGCGACGACAGCACTTAACTCACTTAAATCAATTGCATTCTCTGTTCCTTCATCCAACCGTAATTCCATGTTTAATTTTTGATCATCCACCTTGATTTCGGATAGAGGAACACCTGCATTAGCCAGCTGTAATGTACCTGTCACTTGATTAAGTGAGATCCCATTTTGAGCAAGAAAATCACGATCAATATCATACGTTTTGACAGGCTGACTCGTTCCTGTGTTCACCGTCGCAATCTCGACAGAATCAAGTTCATTTAACTGATCCTTTAAGGCTGTTGATTTCTCTAATAAAACATCGAGGTCTGGACCTTTCAATTTCAATTCAATTGCCGGAGACGGTGGTGGTCCGGAAACAATTGTTTCTAAGAAAATTTCACTATCTGGAAATTCGTCTCGTAATTCTTTTTCATATTGCTCAATAAAGGCACTGGCGGACGTTTTATCTCGGTCTACACGGATGACAATTTGCCCAGTGTTTTCACCTGATCTGGTTAAGCCTGAATTAAAAATATTTGGTAATCCGCCACCAGTATAACGAGCGGTTTCGCTGATATCTTCCGCATTTTCTTGAATGTAGCTTTCGATATCTGCCAGTTTTTGATCAGTTTCTTCAATTGGTGTACCTTCATCTAACGTTAACGACAGCGTCACCTCAGCACGATCAGCAGCAGGGAAGAACTCAAATGGTACTTTTACTGCTAAAAGTAATAAGAGAATACAAATGACAATACCACTGATTACCGTTAGCCAAGGTTTTTTAATAATGGCAGGTAAGACATTGTCAGCATAGAGGTTCTCTAACCAACGGAAAAAACTCGTTAACAGACCGACGCGACGTTTTTTTGTTTTATACAGCTTTAGTTGTCTCGTGTATTGCACCGTTGGAATTAAAGTTAATGCCAGCAATGTCGATGCAATGATGGTTCCCATGAGTGCTATCGGTAAGGCCCGGATAAATTCGCCGTTGCTGCCCGAAAGGAACGTGAGAGGGAAGAAGCTGAACACGATTAATAAAGTTGAAGTAACGATCGACACCCGTACTTCTTTTAGACCGCGTTTGACCCCATCCATCGGTCCGTCACCTAGTTGATAGCGCCGCATAATATTATCATTCACAACAATTGCATCATCGACAAGAATCCCGATCGCTACGATAATGCCGATGATCGATATTTGATTAAGGTCCACTCCTGCATATGGTAACGGAATAAGCCCGACAATAATCGAAATCGGAATAGCCAGGGCAACCAATATAGCAGAAGATATTGGTAAGCCGAGCACCATGATGATAATGACAGACAACAATGAAATCGCTAATGATATTAGTAAACTGTTATATACTTCATCAATAACGGTGCTTTGAGAATAGAAGCGGTCCGCGTTGACTTCTGCTGGCAAGTCTTCTTTTAATTTAGAGACCTTCTCATCGATTTGATCCTGAAGACTCGAAATGTTTCCGCCATCCTCAGCGAAAACCGTTAACGATAAGGCTGCCTGATCTTTATAGGTAATTAAATCTTCCGTTGCTTCATTCTCTACATTAATCGAAGCGATGTCTGATAGTGTTGTTTCCCCAGCTATATAAATATCCTCTAGTTGTGCTAAATCATCGACAGACACCAGATTTAACAGAATGTTTTGCTGTTGATTACTTTCTGTCCCTAAGGCTGTCGGACTTAGTTCATTCTGAATCGCTTCAATCACTTGGTTTGGCTGAATTTGATTGTCAGCAAGTGCTTCTTGATCAAGTGAGATAAGTACCTTTTGTTCAGGCAGACCTTTTACAGAAACAGAGGAAATGCCACTGATCTCCGTTAAGCTTGATTTCCAATTCTCCACCTGATCACGAATCGCATATAGATCATCCCGGTTATCACTTAGTAAATGGTATGTAGCGACGCTGGATGTCACAAGGTCTGTTTTGACTTCAGGTGAAAATGCATCATCCGGGAAGCCGCTTTCGGCATCCTGCACGTATTGTCGAATAGTGGAGTACACAGAATCTGAGTTAGCGTTATCACTTAATGTTACCGTAACGGTAGAAAAACCGTTTGTGGATGCGGACGTGACATTGTCAACCCCTTCAATCTCCATCACTTTTTCTTCAATTGGATTGGTAATTTCATTTTCTACAACTTCTGGATTGGCACCAGGATACACGGTCGAAATCGAAGCGATGTTTTGACTGATTTCGGGAATATCACGTTTTGGAGTTTGTAAATAGGTGAAGATCCCTGTAATAATAAGCAGCAGAACAAAAATCCACACAATTTTCCGATATTTTAGTAATGTCTCCATCTCATAAATCACCTCTATATAGTTATTAATGCCATAGTATATGAAAGAAGTAAATGAAAAAGATTTGCTTTTTCCATGGAATAAGTTAGCATATTATTATAGTTCACTTTGGAGAGGAGCAGTAAACATGAAAGAAGCATTAACGAAGTATGCGAAGTTAGCATTACAAACAGGTGTTCATTTACAAAAAGGACAAGGGCTTATTGTGCAGGCACCAATCGAAGCTGCCGAATTCGTCCGTCTCGTGGTTAAAGAAGCCTATCAAGCTGGAGCGAAAAATGTTCATGTCGAATGGAACGACGATGATTTAACATATCTAAAAATGAAAAATGCCCCGATGGAAGTATTGGAAACGTTTCCGGAATGGCGAAAAGATGCGATGCTTAGTATGGTTAAAGATGGTTATGCTATTTTGAATATTTATGGGGAGAACCCTGATCTTCTGAAAGATATTGAAGCCAAACGAATGGCTGCCGTTACCAAAGCGAGCTCTACTGCATTAAAAGAATATCGTGATTACTTAATGAATGACCGGGCACGCTGGTCGATTGTCGGTTACCCGACTGCGGCATGGGCAGAGAAAGTTTATCCTGATTCGTCAACAGAAGAAGCAACAGAAAAGCTGTGGCAGGAGATTTTCCGTATTTCGCGTGTGGATAAGGAAGATCCCATTAAAGCGTGGGAAGATCATAATGCATTATTACGTAATGCCCGCGAATATTTAAATGATAAAAACTATGCTAAACTTCATTTTACAGCAGAAGGTACTGACTTAACGATCGAGCTGCCAGAAGGACATATTTGGCATGGTGGTGCGGCGAAGGCAACAGATGGTGTGACTTTCAATCCGAATATGCCAACAGAAGAAGTTTTTTCAATGCCACATAAATATGGGGTGAATGGCCAAGTTACCAGCACAAAGCCTCTAAGTTTTCAAGGTCAGCTAATCGAGAATTTCACCTTGACGTTTGAAAAAGGCAAAGTAGTCGATTTTACCTGTGAAAAGGGCGAGCAAGCTTTGAAGGAGCTGTTAGATGCAGATCAAGACGGCGCATCCCGTTTGGGAGAAGTAGCGCTTGTACCGCATGAATCACCAGTTTCACAGTCAGGTATCATCTTCTTTAATACGTTGTTTGACGAAAATGCTTCGTGTCATATTGCTCTTGGTAAAGCATACCCGACCAATATTAAGGGCGGCTCTGATATGACTGAAGCGGAAATGGATCAGCATGGTGTCAACGACAGTATTGTCCACGAAGATTTCATGATCGGCTCTCAAGCAATGAACATCGACGGCATCACCCAGGACGGCAAAACAGAAGCCATCTTCCGTAATGGAACATGGGCAATTGAATTTTAAGTGAAAACACCCCGGATTGGGGTGTTTTTTTATTCATTCATATCGGCGGAAATTAGCTTTCTTCAGGTAAGCCATTTCTAATGTCCGTCAGCTCTAGAGGTCATTTGAGAAAGAATACAAATCTTAAAATACATCGGGAGGATTTGTATTCTAAAGGGGTGAAAGGGAACAAAAGAGCCCGCTAAGTCTGAAGATTTGTATCCAAAGATGGGGAAAGGGAACAAAAGAGCCGCTAAGTCTGAAGATTTGTATCCAAAGATGAAGAAAGGGAACAAAAGTGTACGCTATGCCCAAAAAGTTGTATCCATAGAGGGGAAAAGAAGCCAAAAGAGCCTACCCTATCCAAAGATTTGTATCCAAAACATAGTTAAAGTTCAAAGAAGCAACGCAATGGCAAAAAAAATTACCGATTGCAAGATTTACTCCACCAATAATTTCAAGACACGCACTCACATTCACCTATTAACCCACATAAATCTATGCGTTACATCTTCATGAAAAATCTTCGGAAAATATTACGTAAACAATCAAAGCTTTTCAGTTTATTAACATCTGATTTACAAATGGATAACAATTATCCAATTTACTTTTTGTTCTCTTTTGTAGTGGGTATTATGGAAATAACGAAAAGTAAGGGAGAATGTAAAATGCAAAGAGAAGCATACTTTGATAATGCCAAACTCTTATTTATTTTTTTGGTAGTATTCGGGCATTTAATTCAGCCCCTTAAAGAAAATATAGAATTAGTAAATGTACTTTATCAATGGATATATTTATTTCACATGCCAATATTCGTATTGGTAAGCGGTTTTTTTGCAAAAGGAATTGGTAACAAGCAATATATCGGCAAATTAGCAAGGCGAATCCTTGTACCATATTTACTGTTCCAAGCGTTTTATTTCCTCTATTTTTTAGGGATAGGGAAGGACAGCTGGGACACCACCTTATATGATCCGTTATGGGGATTATGGTTCCTGCTTAGTTTATTCAGCTGGCACTTGCTCCTGATAGGATATAAAAAAATGAAGCCGAGATACGGGATACCACTCGCCTTCGCGGTTGGGGTTGTGGCGGGGTATATCTCATGGATAGGACCTAGTTTTAGTTTATCCCGGACACTGGTGTTTTTTCCGTTCTTTTTAATCGGTTACTGGTTAACGAAGGACCAACTGTTTAAATGGCAAACGAAAGGAATGAAAATAGCAGCAATTAGTGTACTTGTCGTTATATTTGCGATCTGCTTTATCGAGCCAGGCGTTCCATCTGAATGGATGTTCGGATCTAAATCCTATCAAACGTTAGAGGCAGGTATGTATGGTGGGGTATTCCGATCAATGTTATATGCTGTTTCAACCTTAATGGTGTTTGCCATTTTATTATTGGTGCCAAGACGTGGATTTACTTTTACCGTGCTAGGTCAAAATACGATGTATGTCTATCTGTTGCACGGTATCATTATTCAATATGTGCGTGAGGCGAGTTTATTGAGAGTGGATCATAATCTCGACACGATTGGAATGGGGATTATCGCAGCAGCTATCGTCTGGTTCCTGGCTTCCAAGCCGGTTGTAACCTTCACACAACCAATTGTCGAAGGAAAATTTAACAATATCCAGCAATGGTGGCAAAACAGAAAAGAACAGAAAGCCTACCATTATCAAGAAAATACCAGAGAACATTACTCATCCGCTAAATAAAAAATAAAAAGCCGAACAGAACACAAAACGTGCTATGTTCGGCTTTTCTTAAATTGTTATCTCCCAACCTCTATACTGAGTAATGAGCTAATAATCGATCCACACTGGATCCATATGCTTCACCAAATAAGTTCAAATGCACCAGCAAATAGAACAGTTGATAGAGCGGTTTAACGTCTTCATAATAATCTTCTAATGGAAACGAAGTCTGATAGCTTTGGTAAAAATGAGCGGGAAAGCCACTGAATAACTCGGTGAATGCTATTTCAAACAGATGGTCACCATAAAGGACAGACGGATCAATCAGATAAGGCTGGCCGTGAGCACCAGTTAGCCAATTACCACCCCACAAATCACCGTGCAATAACGATACACGGGGCTTGGCCGGAATAAATCGTTCGAGATTCACTAGCAGTTGTTCTAATCTCGCCTGACGGATGCCAGTCATACGACCGTTCGTTATCGCCAGATCCATTTGCGGTCTTAAGCGCTTGTCCCGATAGTAATCCACCCAATTGTCATACCAATGATTATTTTGGGTTAATGCACCGACGTACGTTCTCTGATCCAATCCATATTGCGTGCCGACATCGGTGGTATGCATGGCAGCTAATTGTTCACCTAACCAGTTACCTGTTTGTTTGGTTGGCCGGCCGTCAATCCATTCCATAATCAATGTCATTTCCTGATCTGCAGCGTCATGATCAACATGATAAACAGCAGGGACCGCAATCGTTTCGGTATTCCTGATCCGATCTAATCCATCTGCTTCTATTTGAAAGAAATCCGCTGGGACATCCTGGTTCGTTTTGACAAAATATTGATGGTTCGCTGTCTGTACATAATAAGCTTGATTAATATCGCCCCCAGAAACTGGTTGAACCTTCTCAATAGTGCTCTGATCGCCCATTAATTTGATTTTTTCCTGCATCACAACTCCTCCTCAATCGGGCAGTCATATTAAAACATGTTTACATCATTATATCATCATAAAATCAAGGTAGAAAAGCGAATGCTTATCATGTACAATAAGGAAAGCTTTTATAAATTTGTTGAATGAGGTGTAACAATTTGCAACGAGAAAATTGGACTTCGAGAATTGGGTTTATGCTGGCCGCAATGGGCTCAGCAGTTGGCTTAGGAAATATTTGGCGTTTCTCTTACGTAGCAGGTGAAAGTGGTGGAGGCGCATTTTTAATTTTATATATTTTAAGTGTGTTAGTTATTGGTATTCCATTGTTGCTCGTCGAGGTAAGTATTGGAAGAAAGGCGCGTCAGGATATTGTCGGATCCTATAAAAAACTAGCTCCCGGCAAACCATGGTATATGCTAGGTTATCTAGGTGTTGCCAGTGCCTTTTTAATATTAAGTTTTTACAGTGTTGTAGCAGGGTGGGCGTTGTATTACTGGTGGCGCTACCTTACAGGCTCGATGTCTGTCATGCCTGATATCGGCTTTGGCGGATCTTTTGAGAGCTTTATTGCGCAAGATTACGCTCCGTTAGGCTGGCATGCCTTGTTTATGGTGATTACGATGTTCATCGTCCTTGGCGGTGTGCAAAAAGGAATCGAATTAGCGAACAAAATTTTAATGCCATTATTAGCGCTTATGATGATAGGTTTGGCGATTTACAGTGTGACATTGCCAGGAGCTTCAGAAGGGTTAGCGTTTTTATTTAAACCAGACTGGTCAGTGCTTGAAGATCCGAGCGTTTATATTTCGGCGTTAGGGCAGGCATTTTTCTCCTTAAGTCTTGGTGTAGGAACAATGATGACTTATGGAAGTTACTTAACCAAAGATCACAAACTGCCTACTGCCACTGTTGGTATTGGGATCATGGATACATTCTTTGCGATTATTTCAGGGATCGTCATTTTTCCGGCGGTATTTGCCTTTGGAATTGATCCAAGCTCAGGACCACCGCTTGTGTTTATTACCTTACCGGAAATTTTCTATCAAATGAGTTTCGGTGGTATTGTTGGCTTTATCTTCTTTACGGCCTTAAGCTTGGCAGCTATTTCTTCTTCGATCTCCCTGTTGGAAGTGCCGGTAGCCTATTTGATGCGTGCCCGTAATATATCAAGAAAAAAGGCATCACTGATCGCAAGTATCGTCATTTTTATCTCCGGTATTACCGTTTCACTTGGTATGGGAAAATGGAGTGGCGTCACTTTGATTGGCGATCACAACATTTTAGATTCCTTTGATTATATAACGTCCAATGTGTTCCTGCCGGTTGGCGGATTGACGATGGCGGTCTTTGTCGGCTGGTATTTTACCAGAAGCGAGGCATTAGAAGCTGCGGATTTAACGAAAAGTGCGTTGGCGTCGATTTGGTTAGTATTAATTCGAATTGTCGCACCGATTATAATCATTATTATTTTCTTAAATTCACTAGGAATTGTATAATGACAGTGAGAGGATGAAATAAGATGGCGATAACGAATCAGCAGATTTTGCGAAAAATTATAACAGAATGCGAACAAGCATTGCACAATGAATCAAAAGTCCGCGAACATGCGAAAGCTGTCCAATCGTTGACTGATTTATTGCTGGAGCAAGAGTTCACAACAACGACCACAAGCAGTTCGTCCATTGATCCTGTAGAGTGGGAGAAGATGGTGGGGCAACCAACCCCGAAACCAGCAACAACAGACAGTAAGAAGTTAAAGGAAGAAGATGCGAATGGAGATTCGTTACTTGACTTTTAATATAGGGGAGAGAGACAACGAATGAAGATATTTTTATTGTTAGGTATCCTGAATGGTTTTCTTGCCGTAGCATTAGGCGCATTCGGTGCACATGGACTGGAAGGGAAATTATCCGAGAAAATGCTCGCAACATGGGATAAAGCAGTGCTGTATCAGATGTTCCATACTGTAGCATTACTCGCAACTGGTTTACTGATGCAGAAGTATACCGGAGGAAGCATCGTTTCTGCGGGCTGGTTCTTCTTTGCCGGGATTGTGCTGTTCTCTGGCAGTCTGTATGTGTATTCGACTACTGCAATTAAGACGTTTGCGATGATCACACCACTTGGCGGCCTGGCCTTTTTAATCGGCTGGGTACTGTTAGGTTACGCAGTCATGAAGTTTGTGTAAAGAACATAAGATAGAATACGTTGAACGGTGAAAGAGGGATGTTGGATGAACACCCTCTTTTTCTATAAAAAACTGCTTGGAGATGGGATCATGACGACAAACTGGAGGAAAGCAGGCGAGGCTTTACGTAAGATCGAGGTGGAATCCACTTCACAGAATCAGCCAGTACTTATCAGAGGAACGTCTGATGAGCTGAAATGCATTGGAATTGGTACAGATGCGGCTGTTTTTCAGCATGTGGATATACCGGAATATGCGTTCAAGCTATATGCTAAAGACAAAATGCACAAGCTGTCAGTAGAGGAAGCGATTTATCAACAGCTGGGAGAGAACCAATTTTTCCCGACCTGTTATGGGGCAACAGAGCAATACCTCGTGATTAGTTATGAAGAAGGCATCACGTTATTTGATTGCATCTTGCAAGGTGTCTACATTCCGAAAGAAGTGATAGCAGAAGTGGAAGAGGCGCGTGATTATGTGCGACAGCTTGGTCTCAATCCACGTGATATTCATACGAAAAATATTTTGCTGCAAAATGGGCGCGCCAAAATCATCGATGTCTCGGAGTATTCGCAAGCAGGCAATGATTTCCGTTGGGAACATTTGAAGAAAGCATATGATGAGCATTACCATTTGATTGCGAATAAGCCGATTCCATTCTGGGTGGTGGAAACGGTAAGGAAGTGGTACAATCAGCGCTCCCGAAATTATCCGACATTTGATGAGTTTGTCGGGGCTGTTTTAAAATGGACCACTTTTTCCAAACAGAATCTGTCAAACAAAGAAGAGAAGGATAGCGATTCCAAGTAGGCCGAGACCTCGGAACAACTGCTGCGAGAAGAATAACGGTGGGCGGCCAAGCTTCCATTCTTTAAAAGCTTCCATGAAAAAGTTGACGCTTAAACTGGTTAAAGCAAGCACCCAGAGCAGGACCGAATGGTATTGCCAGGCTAACACAATTAATGCGAGGGAGATGCAAAAAAAGCTAATCATTACTTCGTGCGTTTCTGCTTTTTTATTCATGGTTCTGCCTCCTGAAAAAGAAGATAAAGGAAATCCGCTGGTCTCAGAGGGCCAGCGGATTTTAGTTCTATTAGCGTGGTGCGTAGGTGGCCATTTGTGCATTATATGGATATTCGTAGACTATTTCTTCATCAAACGTAATGTAATCTAAGTATACCATCAATAGGATGTAGCGTTTGCCTGTATCAGGATCACTCAAAATGATGTGGTCACGACCTGCTGCTTCAATAATCCCTTTGAAAATTTTCGCATTCCAGCGATCATTGTTTTCAAATGTCATATAAACAGTAGCCTGCTTTCCTTTGTTCAGACGCAAAATGTTCTCAATATACGATTCTTCCATTGGAAGCATGCCAGGTGTGGCAGTCATGCCTGGTGGTTGTTGTTGAGCGTATGGATATTGCTGCTGCATTTGGTTATACATTGGATACGAGTATCCCCCGTTGGTATAACCGTCCTGCATACCATAATAATTTTGCGGGATATATGGCTGAGTAGTTGTCGGCTGCTGCTGTCTGCTTTGACTTTGATTTGGGTTTTGTCCTTGACTCATCTTTGAAAAGCTCCTTTCCGTTGTCGGGAATCCATTCGTGCTTTTTTCCGTATTCCTACTAGCCATCTATATGCGGTTTATAAAACAAACATGCATAAAGAAACGAAGGCTTTCACCAAATACTGGCGAAAGCCTTCATTTCCGTATCGTTTGTTCATAAAATTTTTACCACGTCGTAGAAAAAACGTGTGTTTAAACAGCTAAATAAGCTGGGACGTCTTCTGTTTTTAATATATTTCCAACATAGAATGGTCCGAATTCCCCGTAACGGGCACTGACCACATCAAAGCGCATTTCATAAACAATTTTCTTCAGTTGTAACACGTCTTTCGCAAAGAGCGTGACACTCCATTCCCAGTCATCAAAGCCCATTGAGCCGGTAATAACCTGTTTCACTTCACCCGCATATTTTCTGCCGGTAAAACTGTGTTCATACATTAATTGGCGACGTTCATCGAAAGGAAGCATGTACCAGTTGTCATTTCCTTCCCGACGCTTGTCCATTGGGTAAAAACAAATATGATCCCACAGTGGTAATTTCGGTGCTAAACGGGCACGTACACCTGGATTGTCTTCCGGATTGTCACTTTCTTTCGACATATATTTAGAGAGTTCCACCACAGATACATAGGAATAACTAGGCTTAGTAAACTCCGCTATTTTGGACTTATTGAAACGAAGCTCAATCTCACTTAATTCCTGCATTGTCGGACGCAAGATCATAAGAAGAATGTCTGCTTTTTGTCCCATAATAGAATAGAAGGCATGACTGCCGTCTCGGGCCTCAGCTACTTCTTCCCATTCACGGAGCATCGTCTGTAATTCCTCAACTGCCTGCTGACGCTCTTCTTCGGTTGCTTTTTTCCATTTTGTCCAGTCGATGGTTCGTAAATCGTGTAAACAATACCAACCGTCCATTGTTTCTACTGCTTCTGGCATCTATCTTCACTCCTTTGCTTACTATCTCTTGTTTTAATATAACATATTTAGGGGAAAATACTTATTGAAAAGCAATAAGCATCACCTAGTATTTACCATGAATTTGAACAAATAAAAAATTTTCAAGATAAAACGCCTTCATTTTAGCTGATGCTTTCATTATGACACAAAAAGGCGTATCATATAATACAGATAAGATATTGGAGGGTGTAATCATGAGTGATTTATTTACAGATATTAAAAGCAGATTGCAAGGAAATGCTAGAAAAATCGTTTTCCCTGAAGGGTTAGATGAACGAATTTTAACAGCTGCAAGTAAGTTGAAGGAAGACCAATTTGTAGAACCTGTACTAGTCGGAATTCAAGAAAAAATAGAACAGAAAGCAAAAGAATTATCAATTGCTATCGATGGAGTAGAAATTATCGATCCAAGCACATATCCTGCATTTGACGAAATGGTAGCAGCTTTTGTTGAACGAAGAAAAGGAAAAGCAACTGAAGAAGATGCCCGCAAGATTCTATTAGATGAAAACTATTTCGGTACGATGCTTGTTTATATGGGCAACGCAGACGGACTTGTAAGTGGTGCGGCACACTCTACAGCGGACACAGTACGTCCTGCCTTACAAATCATCAAAACAAAAGCCGGTGTCAAAAAGACTTCCGGTGTGTTCGTGATGGTACGTGAGGAAGAGAAATACGTATTCGCAGATTGTGCGATTAACATTTCACCTGACAGCCAGGATCTTGCTGAGATTGCCATTGGCAGTGCAGAAACAGCGAAGCTTTTCAATATCGATCCTCGTGTAGCAATGCTAAGTTTCTCCACTAAAGGATCAGCGAAATCAGATGAAACAGAAAAAGTGGCAGAAGCAGTAAAAGTAGCGAAAGAAATGGCACCAGATGTAACGTTAGATGGCGAGTTCCAATTCGACGCAGCATTCGTCCCGTCTGTAGCAGAGAAAAAAGCACCAGGCTCTGTCCTGAAAGGGGACGCCAACGTATTCGTATTCCCAAGCTTAGAAGCAGGAAACATCGGCTACAAAATTGCCCAACGCCTAGGCGGACTCGACGCAGTTGGCCCAATCCTGCAAGGCTTAAACCAGCCAGTAAATGATCTATCACGCGGCTGCAGCAGTGAAGATGCATATAAATTAGCATTAATCACAGCAGCACAAGCACTAGATGCCTCTGAGGCGAAATAATGTAAGTTAGTATAAAAGCCGAACTAATTGTGTTAGTTCGGCTTTTATGTGGTGTCGAGGAAGCTCGAAGCGATATCATACCACTAACTACCTGTCAAAATGATCTCTAAGCTAGCCAACATAATCCATAATAGAGGCAGTTGTATATGTGCAGGTTTATGTTATGACCTAACCTCATTTTTTGCTATACTAAAATAGCAGAAAGGAGATATTATTGATTCCAGAATCCTCGATCATTTGGCAGCAATACCAGGCACTCTCCGAATTGCTACCTCCTGATCAACCCGGATATTTTCAGATCGCAGAACAATTCAGACGGCATGACATCGGTCAAGCCAGTGAAGACAGCCTCGCATTTTACCTCCAGCAAACACACATTCCACTCGATCTCTGTATAAAAAGACTTCGCCTCGAACATCACGTTCCCTTTCAATTAGATTGGTTGATCTTAACAGAAGCATTTCGCGTTATTTTCGAAGTGAAAGGTCACACTGGAGAAATTTATTTTGATGCCAAATCCCATCAGCTTGTGCGCGAATCAGAGACGAAAAGGAAGTATTTGACGACCCGATCTTGCAGGTTGACCGCCAGTATGCCAATTTGAGAACTTTTTTCAGTGATTACCAAATTGATCAACTACCAACCTACCGCTTTGCAGTCTTTACGAACCCCAACGTTATTCTCAAGCTTCATGATTATACTGAGTATGAAAGAATCCTTACCGTCCAAGAAGTTCCAATTATTTTAGAGCGATTAGCAAATAAGCATACCTCTAAAATCTCTTATCAACAAAATAAACAGATTCGATCCTTCCTAATCTCTCGCCATCAAGAACGATTTAGCGTGATACTAGAAAAACATCAGATTATGTGGGAAGATTTAAAGAAAGGAGTTCCTTGTCCGGATTGCAGCAGGCGTTCGATGATACGAGAAAGAATGCGCTGGCAATGCACGTACTGTGGAACGCGCAGTACGGATGCGCACACAAAGCTTCTCTTTAAGCTCGCCTTACTTACGAATAACCGTCTGACTAAAGCAATGGTGCAAGACTTTTTACAAATCCCAACTGCGGATGCGACAAGAAAGTTAATCGCTCGAGCAGGCTATCATAAGGCAGGAGTAAGAAAAGGTGCTATCTATTATCATCCAGGAATTCCAGCAAGTGGCCATAAAGCACAAGCAAGTGGCCATAAAACTAGTAAAAGTGGCCATAAAAAACAAAAAAAGTGGCCATTAAATCATCAAAAGTGGCCATAAAACATCCAAAAGTGGCCATAAAAGGAGCCACGTCTATGATTACAATCGAAAAATGCATCATACATCGCTTCAAGATGCCGTTGAAGCATCCATTTACGAACAGCAGCACAACGATAACGGAAAAAGATATTATCATTACGGAATTAATCGATCGTGAAGGGCGCAGCGGCTTTGGCGAGTCGGTTGCCTTTGATGCGCCTTGGTATACAGAAGAGACGACGGACACGGTAGCAGTCATGATCGAAAACCATCTGTGGCCACTGATCAGGCATCGAACATTTTCACACCCGGCAGATATTCCGTTCCACACGGTTCACAGAAATCACATGGCGAAAACAGCCATCGAGGGAGCCGTTTGGGATTTATACGCCAAGCAGCAGCAACAACCACTCTACAAAATCATTGGCGGGCAAACGAATACAATTCCGGTCGGAGCGGCGATTGGACTGCAGCCGAGCGATGGCCTTTTGCTAACCAAAATGGAACAAGCTATAAGAGAGGGCTATCAACGGATTAAATTAAAAATAAAGCCAGGGCATGACCTCACATTACTGGAAAAAGTACGCAGCCATTTTCCAGATGTACAGATAATGGTGGATGCTAATTCGGCTTACACCTTACATGATATCGATCATCTCAAAAAGTTTGATGATTATAACTTAATGATGATCGAACAGCCGCTGGCGCACAACGATTTCGTCGATCACGCCCGGCTGCAGGAGCAATTGCAAACGCCGATTTGCCTGGACGAGAGCATTCATACGATGGCGGATGTCCAAACGGCGATCCAGCTAAAAAGCTGCCAGATCATCAGCATGAAACTAGGAAAAGTAGGCGGCTTCACCAATGCGATGCGCATCCACGATTACTGTCAGCAACATGACATACCAGTCTGGTGCGGCGGCATGTTCGAAGCCGGGGTAGGGCGTGCACAATCATTGGCATTGGCGACACTTCCGAACTTTCAATACCCGGCAGATCCCGGTGCATCCGCCCGCTATTGGCGTCAGGACATCATCACACCGGAGGTAAAAGTAGAAAACGGCTGCGTCACGTTACCAGACCAGCCCGGAATCGGCTATCAGGTCCAGCTTCCAAAATCGGATCAAAAGGTACTCACTTGAGTACTTTTTGATTCCGATCAACCATCTGTTTCATCCGCTCTTCAAACACTTCGAGCTCCGAACCTGCTAGATCACGCCATTCCGTGTCACCCAACAGTCCTAATACACGCTCGATACTATCCTCCACCGTCAATGCCTCACTAGTTAATTCAGCTAAAGACATCATCGTTTCCGGCTCCACCACAGGATAAGTAAAACGCTCCGAATCAACGGCATGTCCTTTTTGATAAAAATCACGGATCAATGCTGCACGCTCAGCCCCGCTGCCGCGCACGCATAAATAAATTTGCACCGCGATTCCTTTTTTAACCCGGCGCTGGGAGATCCCTGCAAATTTTTTGCCGCGAATACTTAAATCGTAATCACCGGGACAATAAGAACCAACTACTTCAAAGGCTTCAATCTCATCTGTCAGATCTCGATACATATCCTGTACGAATGCCGTCATCAGCTGATAACCGGAGTGAATACCCATCTCCTGTAAATCTGGCAAAATAAAAGAGAAGTTCAGCACATCCTCATCCAGCACAACTGCGAGTCCACCTGAATTGCGGACGACGACATCATAGCCTGCAGCTTCCAAAAAATCGATAGCCTCACGAATTGCAGGAAGACGACTGTCCAAAATTCCGAGCACCACGGTTTTATCATGGACCCAGAAGCGGCAGGCAATATCATTCTCTGTCCGACCGATCGATTCACATAATGCATCGTCAGCGGCAAAGGATGCCATCGCCGTTCCAAGCGCTTCCGGATCACGGTGATCGACCACTCGTATTTGTTTATCTAAAAAAAATTGCTTCCAATCTTTCATTATTATCCTCCAAACCTTTTCGTACATTTGAATCTACATTATACTATATATAGTAAGTAAATTGTTTATGTAAAATGGAGCGCCGTGGAAAGCGCTCCTTAATTTATTGTTATCCAGTTAATACTCCTTCGTGAGGATATTTTATTTTTTCTTCCTTAGAACTGGCCAATGAAAAAGCTAATGTCAGTGGGCCAAGTTTACCGATAAACATAATCAAAATAATGATAATCTTACCTATCATAGAGAGAGATCCGGTTAAACCAATAGAGAGCCCTACTGTTCCAAATGCAGAAATAACTTCGAATAATATTGTCATAAAAGGTGCTTGTTCTGTAATACTTAATAAAAAGATGGCGGAAAAAATAAAAAATACCCCCATTGTTGCAATAGCTAAAGATCGTAAGATATAAATTTGACTAATCGATCTCTCTGCAATTGTTATTTCTTTTTTACCTTGTAAAAAGGTAAAAACAGCTAATATTATAACTATAAAGGTTGTTAATTTTATACCGCCGCCAGTTGAAGCACTACCGGCTCCAATAAACATGAGTAGAAGCATGAAAAACAAGGTAGGTTCTTCTAAGCTTCCGATATCTAATGTATTAAAACCAGCTGTTCTTGGTGAAGTGGCTTGAAAGTAGGAGGCCCATAGTTTATCTGATAAAGTAGGCAAACCTCCCAATGAATTTAGGTTATTGTATTCTAATATAAAAATAATAAACATAGCCACGATGTTTATTATGAAAGTTCCTGCAATCATTAATTTGGAATGAAGAGATAGTTTCTGAAATTTCTTTTTGTACCATATATCTGAAAGTACAGTAAAACCGATCCCTCCAATAATAAAAAGTCCTGAAATGACAATGTTTGTAATTGGGTCGCCAACATATCCCATCAGACTATCAGACCATAGAGAAAATCCCGCATTATTAAATGCTGAGATAGCATGAAAGAAGCTAAAATACAAACCTTTTCCCCATCCTAAATCAGGTACCCATTTAATTGCTAGAAAAAACATCGCAATCATTTCGATTGTGAGAGAAAAGATAAACAAATTACGTACTAACTTGATAATTCCCCCTATTGAGGTCTGATTTAAAGCTTGTTGAATAATAAGTCTTTCTTTAATGCCAATTCTTTTTCCTAACATAATATAGATGAGAACGGCAAATGACATTATTCCTAATCCACCAAGTTGGATCAAGAGTGCAATAACAATTTCTCCAAAAATAGTAAATGCTACAGGGGTATCCACAACGATTAAGCCCGTTACGGTCATGGCGGAGGTCGCCGTGAATAAGGCATCTAACCAAGTGATGGATGCTGTAGTTGCGATTGGGAGTCTTAATAAAATGGTTCCTATTATTATGCAAATGGCAAAAATAAAAATTAACAATTGAGATGGCTTTAGGTTAATATATTTTCGTTTCATTTCTGTCTCCTATGTTTTTCAAAACGTTCAATATCTTTATTACGACCGATGATAATTAATACATCGTTTTTATAGATCGTTTCATCAGCGGATGGTGAGATAATGGTTTCATCATTTCGTTGAATACCGATAATGTTGCATCCATACTTGTCCCGGATATCTAAGTCTGTTAATGACTTATTATATAATCTGTCAAATGCTAAAATTTCCACGATACTATGGTCTTTGGAAAGTTCAATGAAATCAATCATATTGTCATTGGTTACGTGTTGTGCTATACGCCTTGCCATTTCTCTCTCTGGATGCATAACACGATCTACGCCTATTTTACTTAGTACTTTATGATGATAATTATTTTGTGCCTTGGCCCATACTTTAGGTATTCCCATTTCTTTTAAGAGTAAAGAGGTTAAAATGCTAGCTTCAATATTTTCGCCAAATGAAACAAAGGCATGATCTACATTTCGAACTCCTATTTCTTTCAATGAATTTTCATCAATACCATTTGATCGTACAGAGTGCGTCGCTATTTTGCTGTATTCATCCACTTTAGCAGGATTAATATCAACAGCTAGTACTTCTACATTATTCATACTTGAGAATGACTTTACAAGACTTCCTCCGAATTGTCCTAACCCAAAAACTGCATAGTGCTTTTTCATATTTATCCTTCTTTCTTTAAAATTGAGCACAAAAAAAACCATTCCAAAAAGAATGGTCAATGATAACATTAACCCTTCTCTCTTAAATTGCTGACGAGGTTAGCTGTCGGATTAGGGACTAAGAGTATCCCTTCTTAACGTGAATGGTTAAGATTCACCCCAAGATAAACAAAAGTTATCAAAAGTGGTTCCCCCGCTCAATAACATGATTAAGCTTTAAAAAGGTTTTATTAAATTGATAAAACATACTTTACTCCTTTGAAACAAGATAGTCAATACACATTTTGTAATAATTTTATTATTACTTTATGAAAGATCTAATCTTTTAGTATATACAATTAACTTTGAACATACTAAAAAAGCCAGAGTAGATCTCAGACCACACTCTCCAACACCCATCACTTATTAGTAGGGGATTTTAGAGTTTTTCTAGGTTACTTTGATAGAGGAAACAATCTTTAGAGTTTTAAAAATAGGAGAAAGAGCAGCAATTATTAGTATTATTGCATACGTGTGCTTATCCATCATAAAAGTTTTAATTGGTTATAATACTGGTTCAGAAGCCTTGAGAGCCGATGGTCTTAATAACGTTACGGATATTTTAGCGTCAATTGTAGTATTAGTAGGATTAAAGTTATCTCAAAAACCTGCAGACCATGATCATCCTTACGGTCACTGGAAAGCTGAAATGGTGGCGTCGATGGTGGGGTCGTTTATTATGATGGCAGTGGGTTTACAAGTATTGTATCAAGCGATCTCTTCTGTATGAAACTATGGTACTAATGTAGTGGTAGATGTTGTGATGCAAGTATATTCTAATCAAGATATCAAAGAAGCTCATGATCTTTCAACCAGAGTAGAAAACCAATTGATAGAAAAACACGATATATTTGATGTTCATGTTCGCATTGAACCAAAATATTAGACTGAAGAAGACGGTAGAGATATAATGCCGAGAGGGAGAAAAACTCCCATCTCTTATTCTAGTCCTTATCCTATTAGTTCTATAACCCCTTTCTTAGAATTGGGGTAAGGGCTTATTCTATTTCTATTTATTTATAAAATATAGAAACCAAACAGCATGGTTTTGCTCGTCAGCTGCAGCACGTTGAAAAGATTGTTTAATCTTCTCCTCTTGAGCACGATCGGCCATATCTAAATAAAAGTCCACAGCCCCCTGTTCATCATTAAAAGCAAATTCTATTCCATCACGATAATTAGTTGGACATTCCTCCGTTATATTATAGGTGGGTTGCTGTCCTGTTAAACGAATATAAATTTCTGCAAATGCCTGAAGATGTCTTTTTTCATCATTTTGTATCTCTAAGATTCTATTTATTTGTGTAGAGTTCGGTGCCATTTTCGCTAGCATACCGTAACATGAAATAGCACTATATTCAGCATTAATTGCTTTTTGCAGGTCTGCGATGAATTTATTATCATCATTCATGACGCGGTAGTTTTCATAATTTAAATATTGATAATTTGAGTACATGGTTACTCTCCTTAAGTTAAAGTTTCCATATAACTATATGAAGAACGTTGAGGGTATGTGCTAGTCTAATTAATGTTGATTATAAATGAAAAAACATAAATAATTCATTAAAATTAAGCCATAATATAGGTGATTTTAATAAAAGGAGGCGAATTCAGTGGACCAAAATCAACTTCAAGAATGTATTACTGAATGCGAAAGTGCGCTAACTCATTTGAGTAGTGCTATGAGCCATGCACATGATTCTGCAAAACAAAAAATGCAACATGCTTCTAAAGATTTGGAAGAGTGTGTAGCAGAGTGTCGTGAATTACTAAATTAATAAAAATCCCTCCTATTTTTAGGAGGGTACTAATTGAAAGTTGACTCTTTTGGTTGTTCAAAGCCGATTTGCTCCCATTCTTCTTTAGAAGGGCCTTATATTCCAGGTACCGATAATCCAGCTTTTCTCATGAGTTGATCGAAGGTATCCCTTCAAAGAAAGTTCTTGTTTTTCGAAATTTTTGTGTGCATCATTCAACTAAATAACTTAACGCGCCCATAAAAATAACTGAATAAATGACAAGAATAAGTTGCGCTTCTTTATCATATATGGCATTACCTACTAACTCACCGAGAACAAGGGCAGAAATAAAGTCAAAAGGTGTAATTTGAGCAAGACTCACCTTTCCTAATAACTTTGACATAATGAGCAAGAAAAAAACTACTGCTAATTCGATTGTTAGTGAAGCAAAATCCATAATTATCTCTTCTTTAGAATTAGGGTATACTATTGGATGAATAATTACTCTAAATATTTCAGCACATTACTTAAAAAGAAGATTACAATTAATTTAAATTGGAACATTTGACAAAGCACCTATCAAAAATAAGTAAATACTCGACTTTTATCCTCATTTAATCTACTCACATTTCTAGTCTCAAATCAGCCCCAGAACCTTTCTTTAACATGCATTAATTTGCGTTTGCGTTTTAATAAGATTAATAGTAAAGTATTGATATAACAAGGTTTCGAACTAATTGTTTCGTTAGTTTACTATTAGATGATGATACTAATAGTAAGAAAAAAGAGGAAGGTATTTGCCATGGCTTATAAAGATGACCAGTTACACGAGGAGAAAGTATTTAAAGATCCTGTTCACCGGTACGTGCACGTGCGGGACCGCGTGATCTGGGATTTGATCGGCACGAAAGAATTTCAACGGTTAAGACGAATCAAGCAGCTTGGCACATCGTTTTTCACTTTCCACGGTGCAGAACATAGTCGCTTCAATCATTCACTGGGTGTCTATGAAATTGTACGTCGCATCTTAATTAATTTTGCGGACAGGCCTAAATGGAATCATGAAGAGCGCTTGCTGTGCCTGTGTGCCGCTTTGCTGCATGATCTGGGACATGGACCGTTTTCCCACTCATTTGAAAAAGTGTTCCGCCTCGATCATGAGGAATTCACAAGAGCAATTATTTTAGGTGATACCGAAGTCAATCACGTTTTAAAAAGAGTAAGCAAAGATTTCCCACAAAAAGTTGCAGATGTTATTAACAAAACCTATCATGATAAATTGGTTGTCAGCCTGATTTCCAGTCAGATTGATGCGGACCGGATGGATTACTTGCAGCGTGATGCCTATTTTACTGGGGTTAGCTACGGCCATTTTGATATGGAACGAATCCTCCGTGTCATGCGCCCGGTCGAAGATCAAGTCGTAATCAAGGAATCCGGGATGCATGCGGTCGAGGACTATATCATGAGCCGGTATCAGATGTATTGGCAGGTTTATTTTCACCCGGTTACTCGCAGCGCTGAAGTAATCTTGACGAAAATCCTGCATCGCGTCAAACAGTTATTTGAAGAGGGGTATACGTTCAAAGTAGAGCCTACGCCGTTTGAGTCTTTTTTTAAAGAACAGGTTTCCTTGGAAGATTACATTCGTCTGGATGAAGCATTTGTTCTTTATTATTTCCAAATGTGGGCCGAAGAAGACGATCCGATTTTAAGTGATCTCGCTTACCGTTTTGTCAACAGGCGTTTATTTAAATATGTCGAATTTAATCCGAATTTACAAATGAATGAATGGATGCAGTTATACCAACTGTTTCAGGCAATCGACCTTGATCCTGACTATTATTTGGTAGTTGATTCTTCTTCCGATTTGCCGTATGATTTTTATCGTCCAGGTGAAGAGGAGGAACGTCTGCCGATTCATCTATTATTACCAAATCAAGAATTACGAGAATTGTCCCGTCAGTCTGATATTGTCGAGGCCATATCAGGTAAAAAAAGGACAGACCATAAATTATATTATCCAAAAGATCTAATCGAACAATTACCGGATGATCGACCGGAAAAGGCGAAAATCAAAGAGATATTAAACTGATAAAAAACTGGGGTGTTTTCATTGTTAGATAACCATGCAAAGCTTGTTAAAGTAATCGCAGCATCGGAAGGAATTGTCGGTCGGAAGAAACTGCAGAAAATCATTTATATTATGAAAAAGTTAGGGCTGCCATTTGAGGAGAAATATACCTTTTATTTCTACGGACCCTACTCAGAAGAACTAAGCTTACGAATCGAGGAGTTAACGAATCTTGGATTTGTATCAGAGGTAAAAGAAAAGAAGAGCAATTATTATCAATATCGTTATCAAGTAACGGAACAAGGTGAAGATTTTCTTAAACATTCCAACACAGAACTGCCCCCGGAGATTTCGATAGCAAAGCAAATGAAAGAACAGAGTTCCCGTTTCTTAGAGCTCGTTTCCACCATGCTTTATTTTGATCACTTACCAAAGCAGGAAATTGAACAAAAGGTGCAGGAAGTCAAAGCAAAATCGAACTACACATCAGAAGATATCGAACAAGCTTGGGACTATATTAACAGCATTAAAAAATAACCCCCTTACGAAGGTGGGTTATTTTTTTTTGTCTAATAGACGATCCAACTTATCCTCAATCCGATTCATTTGCTGTTTGCGAGGTCTCAAGCGCGACGTGTACCAGGTCACCGTGATCACTATAACTATTAACAGCAGTAATACGAGTGAGAAAACAATGTCGCCCCAATGTAACCCGCCGATACCTACGAAAAGCATGCTATACACAACCTTTAACACAAAAGTAGTTAAGGAGATTATAGCACAAAAGAGGATAAAAGTGGAATTGCTTGTGGTGAGTATGATTCTATTACCTTTTCCTATCAAATAATCAAAAGAAAAAGCAGTAATGAACGAGTGACTAAACAACCAAGCAAAACACATCCCCACGAATCTGTCACAGTTACAGTTGCATTTTCATTAGAAAAACCGGTAAAGTCACCCTGTTAGCTGAGCATCCATATTGAGATATTTAATGTGCTGGGATATCGCTTCGGCCAACCACTCCGCGTCCTGCGGGGCACGGCTGAAGCTAACTTTGTAAAGAAGATCGCTTTACAAAGTGGATCTTCAGCGCCTGCCTGTCCCGCGGGAGTCTCCGTGGTTGGCCTACGCTAGGATAGGGACTCTACAACTTTTGTCAGAGCTAGCTAATTGATCGCATGCATATATAATAGCTATGTATAAATGCCTAGAACCACTGCTTTTTGCTGTTACATACGTTGTAGCACTTCCTTAAGCGTAGGAAATAGGCGGAGACTCCCGTGGAATCAGCGCGAGCTGAAGATCCAATTAGTCTGTGCCTGTGTTTGCTAGTATCGCTTCGAAGTAGGCTTCCTCGGCACAAGGCAGCAAAGAAGTAGTGCAAGTAGTAGCCTAGCTGAAGCCGTGCCCACAGGACGCGGAGCCTATTTCCGGAGCTTTGCTAAGCAAACGAAATCTATTAAAATTACCACAATGTCAGACAGTTCTACTTTACGTAATGAAACCAATTTTTTGACCTACTTCTGTTAGGACATTTTTATCACGGCGCTAACCGTCCGTAATCCCCCGACTGATGGAAGTCTCACTTTGTGACAGTGATTATATGCTCTCTTGACTTGAAATAAAAAAGCCGAACGAAACAAATCGCTCGGCTTTCACAATAAATCAATCAACCAGACGCTTACCGCCAACACCATAATTACGCTTATCAATATCCTCTACGAATACGACAACCTTCTCGCGGGTCGCGCCGGTTGTTTCGACGACGGCGTCGGTTACTTTTTCGATTAATGCTTTGCGTTGTTCATCTGTTCTTCCTTCTAGCATTTGTACTGTGACATATGGCATATGTATCTGCTCCTTTGTAATAAAAGATACATCTATTGTATCGTAAAAGCGAAAACAGGGAAACAAAGAAGATGAAAACACCATTTTAAACATGCTACAATGAAAAGTAAAAGAAGTAGGAGGATAAATCATGAGTGAAGAGAAGAAAAAGAAATCCAATGCGTTTACGATCATGAAGGACGATTCGACGGATGGTCATGGTGGATACGGTGTTGGTTCGGTTAGTTTAGAAAATATTTCTCCTGTTATCATTGATCCGAATGAAGATCGTGCATTTGTCGATATGGGGGCGATGCATGCCAGAAGTGAAGTCGAGCGCAGGGTGAAATTTTTAAAAGATAGAAACGAAGTACCGAATGGCAAATTGTATTGGATTGTATGGGTTACGGTAGAGCGTGGAGAGAACGGTCCGTACTTTCATGGGGTGACCGGCTGCGAAATCCTGGTAGACCGTTCGATTAAACGTGCCTATAAATCGATGCCGGAGCATGTGAATCACATGGACAAATCGATGAAAGGTCATGTCATCGTGGAACATATGGACGAAAAATCGCAAAAATTATTAGGCGATTTTCTGCGTGAATTCGATGCCGATATGTGGAAAAATTCATCTGATGAATTAAAGCAGGCATTACCGAAATAATGAACATTTTGTGAACATTAATTGAATTTACAACATTATACTTGTCGAGTCCGTTCCTTTTTTTATAAAATGAACACACATGGTAACTCTTTGTTACTAGGACCGGAAAAGGCTGGGCATTTGCCCAGCCTTTTTCCGTGCTATGGAATTACTGCTCGTCTTCTCCTGTCCATAACCATTTCCACCAGTTCTCCAGCAGGGCGTCGTCTGGTATGCCTTCATTGAGATCGTCAGGGTGTTCCGGTGTGAACTCATCATCTAAATGCAACGTACATTGTTTCGTCGGTTCTGTTCCTTTTACAAAATACATCTTATGTGTCTGGCCGCAATCTTCTGTTGCCAAGAGTCCCGTATTCAGGTCAATATTGACTTCCACCACATTATCCGGTTTGACAACATGTTCTTCCGGTAAATCCTGATGGGAGGCTTCCATGAAATCGGCCCAAACCTGTTTAGCAAAATGCTTATCATTTGTCTGGGTGATCTCGCGGTTATCATCATAGCCCGTCCAGACACCGGCTACAAGTGACGGGCTGAAGCCGATCATCCAGTTATCCGAATTGGTTGTTCCCGATTTACCAGCGTATTCATGTGTCAGCTGATTGGCGATCGATGAGCCCGTTACCTGCATGTAGCCATCAAGCTCATGGTTAAACATGCCCTTCATCAGATCCTGCAAGATAAACGCATACGCTTCTTTTAAAACTTGCTTGTCGTCTTCTTTTGGAAAAAGACTCCACGCTTCTTCTTCCTTTTTCACTTCTTCACGGTCATACAGCACTTTACCATATGCATCTGTCACTTTCGTTATCGTGTGGGAGTTTACCTCAGCACCGCCATTTGCAATCATACTGTATCCGTGCACCATTTCCTGCATCGTTACGACTTCGGTACCTAATGCCAATGCTGGAACTGCATCCAACTCACTTTTGAAGCCGAATTTATCTTTGACGACACGTACGAAGCGTTCCGGTGTCAGGTAAAGGTTCGTTTTCACTGCAAAAATATTATCCGATAATGCCAGAGCCTGTGCCATCGTGATCGGCTCGTTGGCATAGTAATCGTTGTAATTACTAGGCTGATACATTTTCCCATCCGCAAGCTCAAAGGATGTCGGCTTGCTCATAAGCGTGGTCGCTGCCGTCATACCATTTTCCAGAGCGGCATAGTAAAGAAATGGTTTAAAGGACGAGCCTGGCATCCGTTTAGCCTGAGTCACGCGATTAAAGGACGACGCTTCGTAATCTTGTCCGCCGATTAATGCCGTGACAGCACCTGAATTAGGATTCATTGCCATTGCGCCGATTTGAATTTCTTTATTGGATACGTTCCGCGTAGTGGCCTCTTCCAGTGCTTGCTGCTGCTTCATATCCAGTGTCGTGTACACCTTGTACCCACCGGAGCGAATCTTCTCAATATCGACATCCAATAATTGCTTCAATTCTTCGACGACTACGTCTTGAAAGTAAGGGGCAGCGCTCTGCGTTGTAATGACATGATCCTCTGAGTAGGCGAGTTCTTCTGCTAAGGCAGATTGATACGTTGCTTCATCGATTACTTCGTGCGCATACAGATTATCTAAAATGAACCTTTGCCGATTTTTCGCTTTCTCCTCATCATGAAAAGGTGAGTAGGTTGACGGCCCTTTCGGAATGCCGGCAAGCATCGCAGCTTCTGCCAATCTCAATTCGTCTGCCGATTTATTGAAATAATACTTACTGGCGGCTTCAATCCCGTAGGCACCATGGCCATAGTAAATCGTGTTCAAATAGCCTTCCAGCAGCTCTTCTTTATCATAGTACATTTCCAGTCGGATCGTATAAAATGCTTCATATAATTTACGTTTCCACGTCTTTTCATGAGAAAGAAACAGATTACGAGCATATTGCTGGGTAATCGTGCTTGCCCCTTCCTTCAGAGAGAAGGAGGTAATGTTTTTGACCACAGCAGACATTAATCGTTTGAAGTCAAAACCAATATGATCATAGAAATGCTGATCTTCCGTCCAGATCGTTGCCTTTTCCAAGTCGTCGTCAATGTCCGCAAGGGATACCCAGTATCTTTTTTCGGATCCGTATTCCTCTCCAATTACTTCTTCTGTATTGCCATAGTAAATCGTATTCTGCGGACGCTCTAAGGACGGAGGACCAAGCAGAAAACTGGCAAGCAATAACACCGCAAGACACGAACCAGCCATCATCACTAAAAAAAATAATAATTTCATTACCCGGATTTTTTTTCTTCTACGCCTGCGACTCACAGCTATACCCCCATCTATATTTTTTGCTATACAGTAGCTGTAATATATGAGAACCTATTGTTAGCATTATGGTTAAAACCACCAGTCACTAAACATCAAATGTAAAGAATTACTTGATTTTTTAAGGAAAAACTCTAAAATAGTATTGTTTCCTAGTAAATAAAGTGAGACTTCAATCAGTGGGGGGTTTGACCCCCACTGATTGCTAGCGAAACTTATCAGGAAGTTATCGTCCGTTTATCCCCCACATAGCTTCTTATTTATCTCTCGAATCTTGAAGTGGGGGTATTACGGACGGTTAGCGCCGTGATAAATTGATTGGATATAGATAAAGGAGCGATCCAGATGGGATTATGGTTCACAGAGAAACAAACCGAAAACTTCGGTATTACAGCAAAAATTAAACAAACCTATCATTCAGAACAAACTGATTTTCAGAAATTAGATATGGTAGAGACAGCAGAATGGGGCAACATGCTATTGTTAGATGACATGGTGATGACCACTGAGAAAGATGAATTCGTTTATCATGAAATGGTGGCACATGTACCGTTATTTACCCACCCTAATCCTAAAGATGTATTAGTAGTAGGTGGCGGAGACGGTGGTGTAATCCGTGAAATATTGAAGCATCCATCCGTTCAGAAAGCAGTATTGGTCGATATTGATGGAAAAGTCATCGAATATTCGAAGCAATACTTGCCTTCTATCGCTGGAAAATTAGAGGATCCTCGCGTAGAAGTAAGGGTAGCAGACGGATTTATGCATATTGCTGAAAGTGAAAAAGCGTATGATGTGATCATGGTTGATTCTACCGAACCGGTGGGACCAGCCGTTAATCTTTTTTCAAAAGGATTCTATGCAGGGATTTCCAACGCATTAAAAGATGACGGTATTTTTGTCGCGCAAACAGATAATCCGTGGTTTAAAGCAGATTTAATTAAGCAAGTATTCCACGATGTACAAGAGATCTTCCAGGTAACACGTTTATATACAGCGAATATTCCAACGTATCCAAGTGGTTTATGGACCTTTACATTAGGCAGTAAAATGCATGACCCGCTGAAGGTAAAAGAGGAGCGTTTTTTTGACTTGGATACAAAATATTACACAAAAAATATTCACCATGCAGCCTTTGTATTACCTAAATTTGTTGAGGATTTAACGGAATAGAGGAGATGAAAGCTATGCGTTTTGATGAAGCTTATTCTGGGAAAGTATTTATCATGTCACGTCCGACCTATGAAGATGCCGATGCGATTCTGTACGGAATGCCGATGGATTGGACGGTCAGCTTTCGCCCGGGCTCCCGCTTTGGTCCGAACCGTATTCGTGAAGCCTCATTAGGATTAGAAGAATACAGTCCTTATTTAGATCGTCACCTGGAAGAAGCAGCTTACTTTGATGCAGGGGACATTCCGTTACCATTCGGAAATGCGCAGCGAAGTTTAGATATGATCCAGGATTACATCGAGCAGATTCTAGCAAAAGGAAAGTTCCCGCTTGGACTAGGTGGCGAACATTTAGTCAGCTGGCCGATCATTCAGGCGATTTATCATCAGTATCCCGATCTTGCGGTCATACATATTGACGCGCATGCCGATTTGCGTGAAGAATACGAAGGTGAAGCCTTATCCCATTCGACACCAATTCGAAAAGTATGTGAAAAAATCGGACCGAAAAACGTTTATTCTTTTGGAATCCGTTCAGGTGACCGCGACGAATTCCGTTATGCGAAAGAAAGCGGCATGCATATGTCCACATTTGAAGTGGCGGCTCCGTTAAAAGAGATCTTGCCAAGCTTAGCTGGAAGACCGGTTTATGTCACAATTGATATTGACGTGTTAGATCCTGCATTTGCTCCTGGAACAGGAACCGCAGAAGCTGGCGGTATTTCATCGAAAGAGCTGCTTGAAGCAATTCACCTGATTGCACGTTCGGATCTTCAGGTCGTTGGTGCAGATCTTGTCGAAGTAGCGCCGAACTATGATCCGGCTGAACAAACAGCCATTGCGGCGAGTAAGTTCGTACGTGAAATGCTGCTTGGCTGGGTGAAACCGTCCAAATAGCACAGATTAGATGTAAGTTTGTTTGTAAATATGATAAAATATGATACGAGTTTATGAAAATTTTAGGGGTTTTTCACATGAGAAAAAATCAATTTATGAATGAGTTTTTGACTAGAGAGACAGAGATGCCACTGCATGTCGTTCATCAACAGTTAAAAGGTCATCCACATGAATTGCAGGATATGAAGGAGATTTGTTTAATAACAAAGAATGAAGCCAATCTTTGCACAGCTATGGAATATTTATACGATAACGGATTAATAGCAGAATTAAAAGAGCTTATCGATAAAACAAAACATGCGGAAAGTGAACAGCTTCGAAAAACATCACGAATCTATCAGATCATGTACAACCGCAAAAAGTTAAAAGCAAAACAATTAAAGCCAGACGATCCGGTGTATTGCATTAAATATGTCAATCGGATCAGACTAAAAGACACTGACTATCGGTTACTTATTTTACGCGATCTTGTCCAGATCTATTGCTATTTCGATATTCATCAGTATGGCAAGATCGGCACGTTTAATGAAAAGATAAAACAGAACTTAGCACATATAAAAGACCCATTGCAATATCAATTATTTAAATCAAGACTGGATGAAACGTTGTTTGTTTTTCATTGGAAGCGAAATGAGATGATCCTATCTCGCAAGTACGGTTATCGTTTATTAACTGAAACGAACAACATACGTAAAAAAATCGATATTCATAATATATTGGCACAAGGTTATTTATTTGAAAGCTATGAACAGGCGATGAACCATATTTGCGTTGCAATTGAAATTGCGGAACAATTAGGTGTCGAACGAGCTATCTATGGTTTGAAGAACTACACACTGGCATTTATTGCTGCTTATTACAAACAAACAGAAGGCATTTCCAGTCAGGATATGGCAGAACGGGCCCATATCGCGCTAGCGGAGAATGACATAGATACCTGTGTCCGTATTTTAGAAGACTTTGAAACGTTATCGCCATTTCAGCAATATTATTTAGGACTGGCTAAACAGGATAAACATTTATTGCGTACTTCCTACCAACGATTTATTGAAGAACGCGATGATTATTTTTACGCAAAATTACCACTAGAAGCGTTAAACACGCTTGATGAATAAAAGGAAGCATGATAATGTGAATAAATCACAAGTTGCCATCAAAATGACGATGGAAATATTCGATACTGGTCAGAAGGATGTCACGGTAGTAGAGGAAACCGGTCTATTTTTTGAAAATGAGGGAAAGACGGTTTTGAAATTCAGTGAATTAAATGAGAACAAGGAGCAAACCAACTCATTGATCACGATTCATCCGGATAAAGTCAGCGTCAAACGATCTGGCGCTGTAACCATGCTGCAGCAGTTCCAACGAAAGCAAAAGACGGAAAATGTCTACCGTCATCAATTCGGCACGATTCATATGGAAACTGAAACAGATCAGATTCTCTATCACCCCCCTGAAGCACAAAAATCAGGGAAGCTATTTATCAGCTATCAAACAAGTTTGAATGGTGAGCCGCCAAGACGGCATCGTTTGACCATTACCATGAAAAAAGAAAACTAATGGAGGTTATCGCATGAACGTGATGCAGGAAATGCAGGAAAATTTAAAAGCAGAAATAAAACGTGCAGTCTTAGCCGCGGAATTAGCATCAGAAGCAGAAATTCCGGATGTCATATTAGAGCAGCCAAAAGACAAATCGCACGGAGATTACGCAACCAATATTGCGATGCAATTAGCGAAAGTGGCGAAGAAAGCACCACGCCAGATTGCGGATGATATTGTCGGACAATTAGATCATTCCAAAGCAGCAATTAAAAGTGTGGACATCGCCGGACCGGGATTCATTAACTTTTTTATCGACAACAGCTATTTGACAAAACTGATTCCTGCGATTTTGGATCAGCAGGAAACGTACGGTGCTTCAAATACAGGGAAGGGCGAACGCATTCAGGTAGAGTTTGTATCGGCGAATCCTACTGGTGACCTTCACTTAGGGCATGCTCGTGGTGCCTCTGTTGGTGATGCATTGTGTAATGTACTAAATAAAGCTGGTTATGAAGTACAGCGTGAATATTATATTAATGATGCTGGAAATCAGATCAACAATCTTGCTTTATCGGTTCAGGCACGTTACATGCAAGCGCTAGGTAAGGACTTTCCAATGCCGGAGGATGGCTATCATGGTGCAGACATTATTGGTATTGGTGAGACCCTTGCAAAAGAATACGGTGAATCGATTTTAGATAAATCTGAGCAAGACCAATTTGCTTTTTACCGTTCTTACGGTCTGAAGTTCGAACTAGATAAATTGGCAAAAGATTTAGGACAGTTCCGTGTGAATTTTGACAATTGGTTCTCGGAGACTTCGTTATATGAAGAAGAAAAAATTGTGCCTGCCATTGAACTTTTAAAAGAAAAAGGCTTTATTTACGAACAAGACGGTGCAACATGGTTCCGCACGACGGATTTTGAGGATGATAAAGATCGTGTATTAGTAAAACAGGACGGTTCCTACACCTATTTATCACCTGATATTGCTTATCATAAAAACAAACTGGATCGCGGCTTTGACAAATTAATTAATATTTGGGGAGCGGACCACCACGGCTATATTCCGCGTATGCGTGCTGCAATTCAGGCATTGGGCTATGATGCAGATACATTAGAAGTGGAAATCATCCAGATGGTGAACCTGTTTGAGAATGGGGAAAAGGTAAAAATGAGTAAGCGTACAGGGAAGGCTGTCACGCTGCGTGAATTGATGGAGGAAGTAGGCATTGATGCGATGCGTTATTTCTTCGTTATGCGTTCTGCTGATTCTCATCTTGATTTCGATATGGATCTGGCGAAATCACAATCGAATGACAACCCGGTTTACTATGTTCAATACGCCCATGCGCGTATTTGTACGATGCTGAAACAGGCGCAGGATAAAGGGATTGACTTTGCTGGCTATGACAGCAGTCTGCTTCAATCGGAAAAAGCGGAAGACTTAATGAAGAAATTGGGCGAATTCACCCAAGTCGTTGCGGATGCGGCTGAAAACCGCACGCCACACCGCATTACCCAATATATCTTCGACTTAGCCGCTAACCTGCACAGCTTCTACAATGCAGAAAAAGTTATCAACGAAGACGACGTAGAAGCAACCAAATCAAAGCTGGCATTAATGGAAGCAGTCCGTATCACGCTATCAAACGGAATGAACTTAATCGGTGTACATGCACCAGAAAGCATGTAAATAATAAAAGCTGCGGGGTCATTCGCAGCTTTTTCTTATGTTCAAGAAATACTGAGTGATTTCTCAGTTGAGCACAAACACATGAAGAAGAAGCAAGTTCAAACGAAAAAGGATCTCAATTGAGCGCAAACGCATGAAGAAGGAGTAAGTTCAAGCGAAAGCGGATCTCAATTGAGCGCAAACGCATGAAGAAGGAGCAGGTTCAAGCGAAAGCGGATCTCAATTGAGTACAAACGCATGAAGAAGGAGTAAGTTCAAACGAAAGTGGATTTCAATTGAGTACAAACGCATGAAGAAGAAGCAAGTTCAAACGAAAGTGGATCTCAAATTGAGCAAAACGCATGAAGAAGGAGTAAGTTCAAACGGAAGCGGATCTCAATTGAGCGCAAACGCATGGAGAAGGAGCAGGTTCAAGCGAAAGCGGATTACGATTGAGCAAAACGCATGAAGAAGGAGTAAGTTCAAACGGAAGCGGATCTCAATTGAGCGCAAACGCATGAAGAAGGAGTAAGTTCAAACGGAAAAGGATCTCAATTGAGCGCAAACGCATGAAGAAGGAGTAAGTTCAAACGGAAGCGGATCTCAATTGAGTACAAACAAATGAAGAAGGAGTATGTTCAAAGGGAAGGCAAACGCCTAAGTTGACATAGGTTTAAAGGAAAGAAACACTTAATTTTGAAAAATTTAAAGTGCTTCAGCCAACCACATTCTGCGGAGCACAGTTGAAGCTAGGCTACTACTTTTAGCTACTTCTTTACTGTCTTGCACCGAGGAAGCTCACTTCGAAGCGATACCTGTAGACACAGAAACAGACAAAGTAGATCTTCAGCACTTGCACGTCCCGCGGGAATCTACGTTGGTCACTAAAAAATATAGTATGGAAATTGTTGTTCTCCACTTAGATAGCTAAAAATTCCAATAAGTAGGTCTGACCCACCATTTATATGTTATTTTTTATGAAATTTTGGATTTAATTTCCTTACTGTGAAATCTTATGGACTTTTCAGTGACCAAGAGTCTAAGTAGTTGGCCTGTGCTAGGATAACTATAGGTACTCTACCATAGCGCATCCCTCATTAGCCATTTAATGAATAACGCACCACTGCTTTTTACTGTTCCATACGTTGTAACACTTCCTTAAGTGTAGGAAAAATGCGGAGATTTCCGTGGAATCAGCGCGAGCTGAAGATCCACTTAATCTGTACACTGTACCAGCGTCTGCTAGAATCGTCGCTTCGTAGTATGCTTCCTCGGCACAATGCAGCAAAGAAGTACTTCAAAGTAGAAGCCTAGTTGAAGCCGTGCCCAACAGGACACCGAGCATATTTTTACGCATAATTACCATTTGTTTTATTTAACATAATTTGTGTTATAGGTAGTTATATGTTAGGCCGCTTTTCTGAAAATAGCACTACATGCGAAATCTCAAAAGAATCCTGCTACAGCAACTTCCGTATTGGTACAACCACCAAGGCCAGCAGCTTTAAATACATCGGCTGGTGTTTGATCCAGTGCTCGCTCATTTTCTTGCTGGATCCGACGTCGACGTCAAAGGCTGTCCGCATTTTATCGTAGATCGGGTGTTTGTTTGATGCGATAATGTTGATCTCCTGGTTCACCTGTACACTTCTGCGATCAAAATTAGCTGTGCCGAAATCACACATCTTTTCATCAAAAAATAACACTTTTCCGTGAAAGAATCCATTCGTATACAGATAGATGGATGCGCCAGCGCGCTGCATTTTATCCAGATAGGGAAGTGCAGCCGCCTTTGTCAATATATGATCTGCCTTATCAGGAAAAAGAATCGTTATCTTCACGCCACGCTTCAGCGCATGATGGAGGGCCTGTGCCATCCTTTTCGTCGGAATAAAATAAGGCGAGCCAATTTCAATCGATTCGCTGCTTTCTTTAATAAAACGAACAATTTCTTTTTCCAGGACATTTCCTTCTGTTGACAGAATTTGCAGATCACCATCATGCGCTATTTTCTGATCGATTTTCTCTCCCCAATCGATGGCAAAACATTGTTGGAAAATCTTTGAAATATCGCCCTCCAACCGTAAATGATAATCCCGCCAATTGCCTAATTCGATATTCTTTCCAAGGTAATCATCGCCAAGGTTAAACCCCCCGATGTAACTAACCTGTTCATCGATAATCATCAGCTTCCGATGATTCCGCTGCTGGATATGATAGAAAAAAGGAATACGTGGCTTATTCGTTTTAAGAAATGGGAATTTGTTTGCGAGCCATTTCGAACGAAAAGCAATACTTCCTGCCCAATCCGCCATAAAGCGTACTCGTATCCCTTCTGCTTGCTTACCTGCAAGCAGCGAATACAATTGATTACTGATCCGGTCATTACGGATAATAAAAAATTGAATATCGATCGAATGGCGGGCATTTTCGATATCCACAAGCATCGCCTCGAATAATGTATCACCTGTCGTGTATACATCTACCTTATCTGCTCGAGAGCGGATATGCTGGCTTTTGTTATGAATAGAAACGAGATAATTTCCTACAAGAAAATCAACCCACATCAATAAGAGCATAATTGCAATCAGAATAATCCAGAACATTGTTATTCCCCATTTCATCAGGATACCTTCTCTTTACTTTGCCCTAATTACCGAGAAAACATGAGTAACTTAATGGATGCGTTTTTTAAAATAATACGTTAACATATAAAAGGAATAGATAATATTAAATGAGGTGTAAACGTGCAGAAATTAGTATTTTTCGTTGGTGTAGCAGGAACAGGAAAAACAACTGTAGCAGAGAAAGCCACAGAGCAGATCCCGTGTGCTTTTCTTGATCGTGATACAGTAGGCGGACGCTTTGTGGAACGATTTTTGGAAATGAATGATTTAGACCCGAATGATCGTGATTCCTCTTTTTATAAAGAAAATCTTCGTGATTTAGAATACGATACAACAAAAGATATATGTATTGAAAATTTACGTGTTGGACAAAATGTTTTTATGATTTCTCCATTTACAGCAGAACTTAAGAATAAGAAATGGTTGGAAGATGTCATTGCAGCAAGTGGTAAATCGAAGGAAGATATCGATGTGAAAGTTGTTGTCGTAACCTTGGCAGACATTGAACAGCAACGCAAGCGAATTGAAGAACGTGGTACGGTTCGTGATTCCTGGAAGCTGGACAATTGGGGTGATTACGAAACAAGAGTGGACTTTGTGCCAACGATTAATTGGGACATTCCAGAGGATCACATCGAGATTTTTGATAATTCTGGAGACTTAACAGAAGATAAAGTGACAAAATTAGTCGGATTTATTAACAAATAGTTGCCTGTTATATTGTTGCAATTCAATTAACAAAGCCATATAATATGATGGTAGAACTTAACTAGTCAGTCAGTGGCTTTACATATAGATTTGATAAAGGGGTGCTAGAAACGTGAGTTTAAAGGACTTAACAAAAGAACGTGCAGAAGAATTGGCAATGATTGATATTGCAACATTGATATTAGAAGAAGAAAATAAAGCATTGAATTTCCGTGAGGTTTTTGACCGTGTGGCGAAGATCAAAGGATTAACAGAAGCACAGATGGATATGTCAATCTCACAATTTTATACGGATTTAAATATAGATGGACGTTTTATGACTAAGGGCTCGAACCTTTGGGGCTTAAAGAGATGGTATCCAGTCGAAGAAATTGACGAAGATATTACACCAGTTCCGAAGAAGAAGAAAAAGAAAAAGGCAGCCAAGAAGAAGAAGAAGAAAGCACCAGTGGAAGAATTGGATGAAACAGAGGATTTGGATGAATCCATTGACCAAACAAAGGATAATGATATCGTAGGCTTCGATGATGAAGACCTGGATGCCGTGGAAGATCTTTCAGCTGATGACGATGACTTCGATTTTGATGATGATGAAGATCTGGACGATGATATCGATGAAGATTTTGATGATGATGAGGAAGACGACGAAGAAGAGAGCAGTAAATAAAAAATAGTTCTAATAGATGCTTGACTTTCGATAAGCTTCTGAGTAAAATTTTTATTGGGCTCTATAATTTAATGGAATGTACAGCGTTCCCCTGCTTAAGGGGAGCGCTTTTTATTTTTTATTACCATGAACGACTTTATTTAACAATAGTTAGTATGAAAGAAATGATTCATACTAAGCAACAAATAGAACATTTAAAAGAAAGAGGGATACAGTGTGACGAAATATATCTTTGTAACTGGTGGAGTAGTATCATCCATTGGTAAAGGAATCACAGCAGCATCATTAGGACGCCTGTTAAAAAACAGAGGCTTGAAAGTAACCATCCAGAAATTTGACCCCTACATCAATGTCGATCCTGGTACGATGAGCCCGTATCAGCACGGTGAAGTGTTTGTAACAGACGATGGCGCGGAGACAGACCTTGACCTTGGTCACTATGAGCGATTCATTGACATTAATTTAAATAAATACAGCAATATTACAACAGGTAAAATTTATTCTACTGTCATCAAGAAAGAACGTCGTGGCGATTATCTAGGTGGAACAGTCCAGGTTATCCCGCACATTACCAATGAAATTAAAGACAAAGTATTTCAAGCAGGTAAACAGACCAATGCCGATATCGTCATTACCGAAATTGGCGGTACGGTAGGGGACATCGAGTCATTACCATTTATCGAAGCCATTCGCCAAATCAAAAGCAATATCGGTAAAGAGAATGTAATGTACATCCATTGTACACTGGTACCATACATTAAAGCTGCCGGCGAATTAAAAACAAAGCCAACACAGCACAGTGTAAAAGAATTACGCTCTTTAGGTATTCAGCCTGATGTGATTGTGTTACGTACCGAGCACAAAATCAGCCAGGAAATGAAAGAAAAAATTGCTTTATTCTGTGATATTAATGAAAAAGCAGTAGTGGAATCTGGCGATGCGGATACACTTTACCATGTGCCGTTAGCGATGCAGGAACAAAAATTGGATCAATTAACGTGTGATCACTTTGGTCTGGATTGTCAAACAGCTGATATGACAGAGTGGGAGCAGCTTGTCGACCGCGTACTGAACTTATCGAAAAAAGTTACAATCGGCCTTGTAGGGAAGTATGTCGAGTTACCGGATGCATATATTTCGGTTGTTGAAGCATTAAAGCATGCCGGGTTTGCCCATGATGCAGATGTGGATGTGAAATGGATTAATGCAGAAGAAATAGCCGTAGAGAATGTTGCTGCAGAATTAGCGGATGTTGATGGTTTATTAGTACCAGGAGGATTCGGTGATCGTGGTATCGAAGGGAAAATTGAAGCCATTCGTTATGCCCGTGAAAACAAGCTGCCATTCCTCGGTATTTGCCTTGGTATGCAGTTAGCAACCGTTGAATTCGCCCGTCACGTCTTAGGATTAGAAGGTGCTAACTCAGCAGAGATTGATCCAAATACACCATATCCAATTATCGACCTTTTACCAGAACAAAAAGATATTTCTGACCTAGGTGGAACATTACGTCTAGGATTGTATCCTTGCCGATTAAAGGATGGCACCAAAACAAAAGCAGCATATGATAACGAAGATGTTGTCTATGAGCGTCACCGTCACCGTTTTGAATTTAATAATCAATACCGTGACCAAATGGAAGAGCGTGGTTTCATTTTCTCCGGGACAAGCCCAGACGAAAAACTGGTTGAAACCATTGAACTGAACGACCACCCTTGGTTCGTCGCATCCCAGTTCCACCCGGAATTCAAATCAAGACCAACAAGACCACAACAACTGTTCCATGGCTTCATCAACGCAACTGTGAATAAATAATTTGAAAGACAGGAGAGCATTCTCCTGTTTTTCTTTATTTGCGTGGGATAAGGCTGCTCATAGCGTTAAGCTCATTTTGAAACGTTTCATGTGCGGCGATATCGCTCCGGCCAATCACTTCGCGTCCTGTGAGGCACGGCTGATGCTAGGCTACTACACCAAATTATTTCTCTGCTGCCTCGACACAAGGCAGCGAAGAAGCATGTTCAAGTAGTAGTCTAGTTGAGACAGATCCCACAGGACGAGAAGCATATATGCTAAGCAAATAAAACATATTAAATTTACCACTTTGTTATACAATTCAATTTTATATAATCTGTATTATCAAGAGAGTTTGTTCAAGCGTTTTTCCCAATTTTTATTCCAAACATCTATTTTTTGTAAATAAATTATGTATTTACTACGAATTTTGCAGGATTTTCTCACTTCATATCGAACTATTAAGTAAAAGGGCTTATAATATGCTGTATCATTTTCCATAAACCAGTGATTCATATTATTTATATAGAGATAAAACGTAATAAAGGAGCTGGCAAAATATGAATAAAACAGTGTTAGTAGTAGATGATCAAATTGGAATACGCCTTTTATTAGAAGAGGTTATACAGCAAGAGGGCTATCAGGTTGAGTTAGCATTAAACGGAAAAGAAGCATTAGACAAAGTTAAAGAAAGTAAGCCTGATTTAATGATGCTAGACTACAAACTGCCGATTATTGATGGATCAAAATTAGTGAAACAATTAGAGGAAGGCGGGATCATCATTCCAACGATTATCATGAGTGGTCTGCCGGAAAAAGCCAAAGCAGATGTGGAAAACCTCCAATCCGTCAAGGAAACGATTGGGAAGCCGTTTCAATTGAATGATATTCGTCAATTAGTTAATACAATGCTAAGTGAATAAACTTCCATTTTTGTGTAATCTAAATAAATTAATAAAAAATTAACGAGGTAAGCGTTTACTATGGATTGCGATGTTGCACCTTTTTGTCGGAATTGGTATTCTATTTATGGGTGCAATCTATCGATGTATGAACGATTGTTTTTAACAATTGTGATACATACCTTAAAGGAGGAGCAATTATGCCATTAGTTTCAATGAAAGAAATGTTAGAGACTGCTAATAAGAATCGTTACGCGGTTGGGCAATTCAACCTTAACAACCTAGAATATGTACAAGCTATTCTTCAAGCAGCAGAAGAAGAAAAATCTCCAGTAATCTTGGGTGTATCTGAAGGTGCTGGGAAATACATGGGTGGTTTCAACGTTGTAGTAGCAATGGTTAAAGCTACAATGGAAGCACAAGGCACAACAGTTCCTGTAGCTATCCACTTAGATCATGGTTCAAGCTTCGAATCTTGTGCGAAAGCAATCCATGCAGGTTTCACTTCTGTTATGATTGACGCTTCACACGACCCATTCGAAGAAAACATCGCTGTTACTTCTAAAGTAGTAGAACTAGCACATTTCCACGGAGTTTCTGTAGAAGCAGAGCTTGGTACAGTTGGTGGTAATGAAGATGGCGTACAAGGTGGAATCATGTATGCAGATGCAGATGAATGTAAAGAGCTAGTTCAACGTACTGGTATTGACTGTCTTGCACCTGCACTAGGTTCTGTACACGGTCCTTATCAAGGTGAACCAAACTTAGGATTCAAAGAAATGGAAGAAATCAACACAATTGCTGGTATTCCATTAGTACTTCACGGTGGAACTGGTATCCCGGTAAAAGATATTCAAAAAGCCATTTCTTACGGAACTTCTAAAATCAATGTAAATACAGAAAACCAAATCCAACAAACTAAAGTGGTTCGTGAAGTGTTAGAAGCTAACCCAGAAATGATTGACCCACGTAAATATTTAGGACCTGGACGCGACGCAATCAAAGAAACAGTTATTTCTAAAATGCGCGAATTCGGTTCTTCTAATAAAGCATAAGTACAAATGTAAAGCCACTCTTTCGGAGTGGCTTTTTGTATGGATGCTTATGGACAAAAAACTCGAGAGAATGAAAAAGTCTGTCCATAAGAATCAATCCGATTAGCCGAAGAATGATAAGACCGTCCGACTCTATCAAAATCGAAATACTAACCGTAATGCGATAACCCCCTCATCCGCAAACCTGCTAACAGTTCCTCCACCAATACAGCTAATTCTGCTGTAAACGAATGCACCAAGCCCCCTATTACTATCTCATACTTTTTTTCACTAAATAGTCATGGAATCAACTGTTTGAAAACCTCTGCAAATAAGATATAATAAGATTAATGTGTTTTTTATTACATAAATTTGGCAAGTGTTGCACAAGCTATAATTATACATGTTAAGTGGGTAAAATGACGACAGGAATCCTTGAAAGTGAGGGAATAGATACCATGCAAAAGTTGCTAATAGAGGGCGGCCATTTGTTAAATGGAAAAGTTCGGATCAGCGGGGCGAAGAATAGTGCGGTGGCGTTGTTACCAGCATCGATTTTGGCAGATTCGAAAGTAATTATTGAAGGTTTACCAGATATTTCAGATGTAGAAACATTAAGTTGTTTATTAGAAGAAATCGGAGGAACCGTTGGACGAAAAGGACAAACTGTTCATATTGATCCGGCTGAGATGACGGCCATGCCATTACCGAATGGACGGGTGAAGAAATTAAGAGCTTCTTATTATTTCATGGGTGCGATGCTAGGCAGATTTAAAGAAGCAGTTATTGGTTTACCTGGAGGCTGTTACCTGGGCCCAAGACCGATTGATCAGCATATTAAAGGTTTCGAAGCACTTGGTGCCACAGTGACCAATGAACAAGGTGCTATTTATTTGCGTGCCAAAGAATTGACTGGTGCCCGCATTTATCTTGACGTGGTCAGCGTTGGTGCGACCATTAATATTATGCTGGCAGCTGTGAAGGCAAAAGGTAGAACGGTTATCGAAAATGCAGCTAGAGAGCCGGAAATTATTGATGTAGCAACATTATTGACAAGCATGGGTGCAAGAATTAAAGGTGCGGGTACTGATGTGATCAGAATCGACGGCGTCGAGCAATTAACTGGTTGCATGCACACCATTATTCCTGACCGGATTGAAGCAGGTACCTATACGATCATGGCGGCAGCACAAGGCGAGAAAGTGATGATTGATAACGTGATCCCGCAGCACCTTGAACCATTGCTGGCAAAATTGCGTGAGATGGGCGTTAAGATTGAAGAAGGAGAAGAACAACTTTTAATTCATCGAAGTGATAAGCTTAAGTGTGTGGACATTAAGACGTTAGTTCATCCCGGCTTTCCAACGGATTTACAGCAGCCATTTACCTCACTAATGACAAAAGCAGAAGGTACGGGCGTTGTCACTGATACGATTTACCAGGCTAGATTTAAGCATATTGATGAATTGCGAAGGATGAATGCGCAAATTAAAGTAGAAGGCAGTTCCGCGATCATTCAAGGACCAACACCGCTAGAAGGCGCCAAAGTAAAAGCGAGTGACTTGCGCGCGGGTGCGTCATTGATTGTAGCTGGCCTGATGGCGAACGGCATAACAGAAATTACCGGTTTAGATCACATAGACCGCGGTTACGCCAACATCACCGAGAAATTAGAAAATCTCGGAGCCAAAGTATGGCGTGAGGAAATGACAGAAAAAGAAGTTCAGCAATTCCAAAATTCATAAATAAAAGAGCTGGCACAAAACAATGCCAGCAGTCAAAAGCCGAACATATTCACCTAATGTTCGGCTTTTCTCTTGTGCTGTAAAGGAAATGCTGCAAAATAACTTATTAGCCATCGTGCATCCATCCATACGTAAAAAAATAGTAACATTGAGGAATTTTTTCCCCATACATGTACCCAAAAATCGATTTTTTTCATTACAAGAACATAAAAAATATGATTTTCTGCAAAAATTAGTTGAATATCTTGTCCTAACCATGTACTATATAAAAGGAATACAAGATCTCGATTTATCCGTATAATGGAGTTCTTCCAAGTATCAAATAAAAAGTGAAAATATAACTTGCTTCCATCTCATACTCTTCTTGGGATTTTAAGTGATCTCAGTGCTCCAATTGAGTTTCCTAAACTGATTACATTTTTTAAAAACAAATGAAACAATTTTATTAATCATTGAATATTAGTCAATTCATAGAATTGATGCTATTCCCCGTGTTTATCAAGTTGTGAACGGTTAATCTCGAATTACAGAAAGATGGAACAACATAAAAAATAGGTGTGGTGATTTTGTGAGTGAAGTAACAATTTCTGAATTAGAATCAATGACATTAAAAGAGCTTTATGCGCAAGCCAAAGAATATAAAGTATCTTATTATGCTAAATTAACAAAGCGTGAATTAATCTTTTCTATATTAAAAGCGCAAGCAGAGAAAAGCGGCTACTTGTTTATGGATGGTATTTTAGAAATCATCCCGACGGAAGGGTTTGGTTTCCTTCGTCCGATTAACTATTCGCCAAGTGCGGAAGATATTTATATCTCTGCATCACAAATTCGCCGTTTTGATTTACGTAACGGTGATAAAGTCTCCGGTAAAGTACGTCCTCCAAAAGAAAATGAGCGTTATTATGGACTCTTGCACGTTGATGCGGTAAATGGTGAAGATCCCGAAGCGGCAAAAGAACGTGTACACTTTCCAGCCTTAACCCCATTATATCCAGATCGTTTAATGAACCTCGAAACAGACACGAAGTTGATTTCGACTCGAATCATGGATTTATTAACCCCTGTTGGTTATGGACAGCGTGGACTGATCGTGGCACCGCCAAAAGCAGGGAAAACAATGCTGTTAAAACAAATTGCCAACAGTATTACCAGAAACCATCCAAACACGAAGCTGATTATCCTGCTAGTGGACGAGCGTCCCGAGGAAGTAACGGACATTGAGCGTTCTGTTGACGAGAATGTCGATGTAGTTAGCTCGACGTTTGATGAAGTGCCGGAAAATCACATTAAAGTTGCGGAATTAGTATTAGAACGTGCGATGCGTTTAGTAGAACACAAAAAAGACGTCGTTGTCTTAATGGATAGTATTACACGTCTTGCGCGAGCGTATAACCTGGTAATTCCACCAAGCGGAAGAACGTTATCCGGTGGTATTGACCCTGCAGCTTTCCACCGTCCGAAACGATTCTTCGGTGCTGCTCGTAATATTGAAGATGGCGGAAGCTTTACTATTTTAGCGACAGCGCTTGTAGAGACAGGCTCGCGTATGGACGATGTGATTTACGAAGAATTTAAAGGGACCGGAAATATGGAGCTGCACCTTGACCGTAATCTTGCACAGCGTCGGATCTTCCCTGCGATCGATATTCTTCGTTCCAGCACACGTAAAGAAGAATTACTCGTGTCCAAGCAGCATTTAGAAAAAATGTGGGCAATTCGCAAAAGCATGCAGGATTCACCGGATTTCTTAGAGCGATTCTTGCGTAAATTACGTTCAACGAAAAACAATGAAGAATTTCTTTCCGTATTAGAAGAAGAAATGAAGCGAAAAGGGACCAAGAAACCGACAAATAATTAAGGAAAGATGACAATTGATACCAGCTATTGATTTTTATTAAAATAAGCTTGCAATCAATAGGTGAGATTGTTATAATCTTTCTGTATGACAAAAGTGCGTGCATCGCATAATCTCACTCTGTTTCTTAAGGATTCAGGGCAAAAGGAGTGGACAGACATGAAAAAAGATATTCATCCAGAATACCAAAAAGTAGTTTTTCTTGATACAAGTTCTGACTACAAATTTCTAGGCGGATCTACAACATCATCTGATGAAACAATCGAATGGGAAGATGGCAACACATACCCATTAATCCGTGTAGAGATCAGCTCAGCTTCTCACCCGTTCTATACTGGTAAGCAAAAAGCTGACAAAGTCGGTGGTCGTGTTGACCGATTCAAGAAAAAATACAACCTTAGCTAATTGGTATTTTTTCATTGTACGGAGATATAATAGGATATTAATCCTTCGAAACAGGCAAATGCATCAACTATTTGCCTGTTTTTTATTTCCGAAATTGATTAGGAAACAGATTGATTTTGACTATTAATATATAGATAATGACGACTCCGATGTTGCCAAAAACGTGGCATATGCGGAGAAGTTCTTGATACGAACAAGTACAAGTAAGATTCTTAGATGATTCTTATCATATGGATTATGTAAAGTGGAACTGTCTGACATAGTGGTAATTTTGATAGATTTTAACTGCTTAGCAAAGCTCCTGAAATAGGCTCCGCGTCCTGTGGGCAAGGCTTCAGCTAAGCTACTACTTGAACAAGCATCTGTGCTGCCTTGTGCCGAGGAAGCCCGCTTCAAAGCGATACTTGTAGACACAGGTACAGACAAAGTGGATCTTCAGTTCGCGCTGACGCATGAGGAGTCTCCACATATTTCCTGCGCTTTAGGGAAGTGCTACTGCGTTTGTAACAGCTAAAAGTAAGGATTTTAAACATTGTTACAGTGAATGATGAAATCGGTGAATGCTACCTCTTGCGTCCGTTGTAGAACCAATATTAGAGCGTAGGCCAACCACTCCGTGCCCCGCAGGACGCGGAGTGGTTGGACGGAGCGGTGTCCTTACACATACTCTATATCAAAATTACCACATAGCTTAAAGCAGCTAGTTTACATAATCCATATTATAGGTAGTTGTATATTATTTATGTCAGTTAGGACCGGTTGGGCTTTTCCCTAACATGTACATGAAACAGGGGCGGTTCTCCTGTTGCGTTTATCCAGACGATTTGACATAAATACAAAAGGAGAAACGTCTTTATATTTTACTCATAGAACAAAATTGCTGGAATAGGCAATTAACGATCCACATTATAAAACATGAGGGATGAATAGAATTAATTTGTGAGGACATGTTCTTCGGAAAATCAGAAGACATTTAACAGAAAAGCAGAAATAAAGTATGAAGAATTTATCTGTTAGACGGATAAAAAAGGAAAGTGAAGGTTAAGGAGAGAATATTGTGGCACAATTATATTTTAAATATGGAGCAATGAATAGTGGGAAATCAATTGAAATATTAAAGGTAGCCCATAACTACGAAGAACAGGATAAGCCAGTTTTAATCTTCACTTCGGGAATTGATAACAGAAATGAGATTGGTTACGTTTCAAGCAGGATTGGCCTTAAAAGAAAAGCACTTCCAATATATGAAGAAACAAATATATACGACGTTGTTAAATTTTATAAGCAAAGCCCATATTGCGTACTTGTGGACGAGGCACAATTCTTAAACAAAGAACATGTTTTACAGTTAACAAAGATCGTTGATGATCTTGATATTCCTGTTATGGGTTTTGGGCTTAAAAATGACTTCCAAAACGAATTGTTTGAAGGAAGTAAATATTTTTTGCTGTATGCCGATAAAATTGAAGAAATGAAAACGATATGTTGGTTTTGTGCAAGAAAAGCTATCATGAATTTGCGTGTAGATGAAAGAGGCAAGCCGGTCTATAAGGGTGAACAAATTCATATTGGAGGAAACGATTCCTACTATCCGGTATGTCGTAAATGCCACGTCAATCCACCACTTTGATAAACATTTTTTGTTTGATTAAAAAGAACATAAGTAAAAATAAATCCCACCTGCATCAGTAGGTGGGATTTATTGATGTTGATTTATACAAGAGGTATTTCTGCTAATTGTGCTGACTTTCCACTCCGCAAACGGTGGCTATTGCTTTAGCATCAGGTTGTTAGCACGGATCAAATAGAAACTTAACAACCGAAACACTAAAATTTCCATAGGTATTCATTTCTCCTACAACATCAGAAAGCGTTAACTTATCCAACTTTATACTTGCTGAATTCTTAATATCCTCACGTGTTGATTGATTAGATTCAATACGCAAACTATTATTCAAGTGTAATGACTGATTATTAAATGTGCTAATGTACAAGTTTAGTCACTCCTTTTTAGTGAGGTCGATATATAGAATAAGCAAAATGATAAAGTGAATCCTCATTGGAAAAAACAACTAGTGGTATAATATCAAAGTACAAAGTAGTGATAGCTACTGTAAGTTGTATAACCATAGTCCCCGACAGTATATTCTATTACCTATATCGGCTCTTTTTCCTTTTTTAAAAGAATTTCCCTTATTATAGTTCCACTATCAGATCTAATTAAAACAGCATTAAAAAGTAATGAGGATTATTTTTCAAGCGGATGGACGAGTGATAGAGAAAGTTTGTATCATCTTCAGACTCAAGAAAAATTAAACCTTATAGCTGAAAAGATGGCTCCTGTTTCAGTGAGAGATGAGTCATTACGTGTATATGAGGCTATTTATAATCGGGATAAGGGAAAAGCAGGTGAATATGTTCAAATTGCAAATCGGATGAAAAATTCCATTAAGAACATTCGGGAAGGTAATCATGTTGTTCAAGTTGAGCAAAAACAGTATAATGATTTATTTTCTAATTTAAACTCATTGTCCCAGTTTCAAAACCAATATGAAGAGGTAATGACGGGATATAAGGAAATCCAAAAAGATCAATTAGGTGGATCTTGGAATAAGAAGACCGAATCGCGTGTAGATAAAAATATTCAGTTACTGAGAGAAGATTGGAATGATTTTGTTAGTAAATTTGAAGAACTGGATTCTTATAGACTTTCTTCCCATAAATACTCTAAGATCGATTTCAAAGTTTAAATGTCAGATTTTAATTTGTTTAGATTAGCCTGGTCGTAATTATATTGTGACTAGGCTATTTCTATTTTAAATACCTAAAAAAGACACGTATTATTGTACAATTGAAGATAATGAATATAATATGTAGAGACACTAACAGATACAAAAGCAACAGCTTGATCCTGACTTAACCTTATCAGTATTATTTCAAGCTGAGTAGTTATTCTATCCTTACAACTCACATTCGCTTGACCACGATGGTAACAGCCCGTAAGTTCCTGAAGTCGTAAACGGTCTGTAACACCCTGGTAAGTCTCGCTATCCTTCAATGGGGACAAACCACCCCATTGAAGGAAGTCTCGCTTGACCACGGTGGTAACAGGCCGTAAGTTCCTGAAGTCGCAAACGGTCTGTAACACCCTGGTAAGTCTCGCTATCCTTCAATGGGGACAAACCACCCCATTGAAGTAAGTCTCGCTATATACTATACTGTAACTTAGTAAAGTTTTGTCTAATCGTAGAAAGAGGTGAAGGGCGTGTTAGATCGTTTAGAATCGTTGGAAGCACGTTATGATAAATTAAATGAATTATTGAGTGACCCGGAGGTTATTAATGATTCGAAGAAATTAAGAGAATATTCGAAAGAGCAAGCGGATTTACAAGACATTATTACGGCGTATCGTGAATATAAAGACGTGACCGAGCAATTGGGTGATGCGAAGCAAATGCTGGAAGATGACTTGGATGAAGAAATGCGTGATATGGCAAAAATGGAGATTTCGGAGCTATCGGAGCAACAGGAAGGCTTGGAGGAGCGCCTGAAAATTTTATTATTGCCAAAAGACCCGAACGATGACAAGAACGTTATCATGGAAGTCCGTGGAGCAGCTGGTGGTGATGAGGCTGCGTTATTTGCCGGAGATTTATTCCGGATGTATAACCGCTATGCGGAGGCACAGGGCTGGAAGATTGATATTATGGATTCCAACACAACTGGTGTCGGTGGCTTTAAAGAGGTTGTCTTTATGATCAATGGTGCTGGTGCCTATTCCAAATTGAAATATGAAAATGGGGCGCACCGTGTGCAGCGTGTTCCAGAAACAGAGTCTGGCGGACGTATCCATACTTCTACAGCAACCGTCGTTGTTATGCCGGAAGCAGAGGAAGTAGAAGTCGATGTTCATGAAAAAGACATCCGCGTTGATACATTCGCATCCAGTGGACCTGGTGGGCAATCCGTAAACACGACCATGTCTGCGGTACGTTTAACACATGAGCCAACTGGCATTGTTGTATCGATTCAGGATGAAAAATCACAAATTAAAAACAAAGAAAAAGCAATGAAGGTATTACGTGCCCGTATTTATGATAAATTTCAGCAGGAAGCGCAGGCAGAATACGATCAGACACGTAAGTCAGCGGTCGGCTCAGGGGATCGTTCAGAACGTATCAGAACGTATAACTTCCCGCAAAACCGGGTAACTGACCACCGTATTGGTCTTACGATTCAGAAGCTTGATCAAATCCTTGAAGGTAAAATGAACGAAATCGTGGAAGCATTAATCATCGAAGAACAAGCGAAAAAGATGGAAGAAATCGGTGAATAACCATGACTTCTAAGACTATTCACGAGGCCCTGACTTGGGCTTCTTCTTTTTTAGAAGCACATCAATGTGAACCGAAAGTCGCCGAGATCCTTTTGTTGCATGAACTGAACTGGACCAAAACCGATCTGATTACGAGATTACGTGACACCATGCCTGAAGCGGATTGGCTTACCTTTTCGAAGCAAATATCCACACATGCCGAAACGAAAGTGCCAGTACAGCATTTAACCGGTGTGGAAAACTTTTATGGCAGAAGCTTTCATGTGAATCAGCACGTCTTGATCCCACGTCCGGAAACGGAAGAGCTCGTCCAATATGTACTGCAGCATATGAACAACTCTGTGCACAGTGGTGTCGATATTGGAACAGGCAGCGGTGTAATCGCGATAACGTTAGCGAAAGAATCGCGTCCATCCCTTAAGATGTTGGCAACCGATCTGTCAGAGCAGGCCTTACAGATGGCACAGCGTAATGCAGACGAACAGCAGGCAGCGATCACCTTTTACCAGGGAAGCTTCTTAGAACCGCTCATTATGGAAGGAAAAAAGGTGGATATGATCGTCTCGAATCCGCCTTATATTGCCTATCAAGAGGCCGATACTTTAGACGAGACGGTGCGCCTGTTTGATCCGGAGCTTGCTCTTTTTGCTAAAGAAAACGGGCTCTATGCCTATCAGCAAATCATCAGTCAGGCACCACAGGTATTAAACGAAGGCGGTCCGCTCTTTTTCGAAATTGGTCATACACAAGGAGAAGCCGTATCTGCGCTGATCCAAGCTCAATTTCCTGCGTATCAGACGAACGTGATCCAGGATATCAACGGAAAAGACAGGATTGTTCACGGCTACATAATTGATCCAGCAAAAAAATAATAGTTTACCAGTTTAAAAGTTTTCGTTCTTGTCCACAATATGACTAGCAAAAGAATCAGCTAGGAGGAGAAGAGAATGCGAAAACTTTTTTTATTTTCTGTACTTATATTTTTAATAATTGGTTTTTTTCCACAAAAAATAGAAAGCAAGGATGAAAATGCCTATCAGGTGATTCCGGATGAAGCAATCCGTCTCCGTATTTTAGCGAATAGTGATAGTGAAGAAGATCAGGCGCTCAAACGGGAAGTGCGGGATGCGGTCAATCAGGAGGTCACCAAATGGGTTGAAGAAATGGATGATATTGATGAAGCACGTCAGCTTATTTCTTCTCGGATCGATGACATCGAACAAATCGTCGCAGATACCGTTGCTGAGGAGCAGGTTGAATATAAAGTGGAATACCGTAAAGATGTAAAGTTCCCAACGAAATTATATGATCATTATTTATATCCGGCAGGTGAATATGAAGCGATCCTTATTTCATTAGGAGAAGCGAAAGGAGCTAATTGGTGGTGTGTCGTCTTCCCGCCGTTATGTTTCCTCGATTTCTCTTTCGGTACAACGGTGCAGGCCGAAGAAAAAGAGGATGCTGGGGAATCCGAATCGAAAGAGAAAGAAGCGGAAGAGAAAAAAGAAGAAGAAGTAGAATATACATTTTTCTTCTTAAAATGGTTTCAATAGGCATAACTCTATCATTTCGCCATAGATTAGTAGTATAAGACAATATGATAGAGGTGATAGGATGTTAAAAGCAACGAAATCCATATCCGATCGTGAATTTGACGCGTTTTTTAACCAGCAGCTGGCCATGTTCGATCGAGATGAAATGAAAAAATATGGCTATTTCTTGTATCATCAGGATCAACCGGCTGCCTTTTTTTCCTTACTGCCAGTCGATCGTAACAGCTATTGGCTGCGAACGCTCGTCATGAAACAGCACGTTTCTAAGTTATTACCAATCACCATTTTTGAATCAGCAGAAAGCCTAACCCACCATTTCGGTGCATCTTCCTTGATTGTCCACAGTAAGACGACTGTTCTGAATGAGTTATTAACACAATTAGGTTATCAACAGACAGATCATGTTTTGGACGAATCGCTTGATGCTTCGTGGTGGATAACTACTGTTTCTAATGTGGATAAAAATTACAGTTATACACACGAATGAGTCGAATTGTGCATAACATTATGTCTATTGTGGGTAACAGATAAAAATATCTGATAATTAAGAAAATAATCTGTGTATAAAACCGCCGTTTATGCACAGATTTTGTTTGTGATGTGGAAAGTATTGTGGATAGTTGCTGATCCTTGCGAAAATGACAGAATCGTTTCATAATAACGATAGAATACATCGATAACGAGGGATAATATGAAAACAGAATTTTTGGATGCTAATCCATTCGCATTACAACAAGCTGCTCAAAGGTTGCAAGCACATGAAGTTGTCGCCTTTCCGACAGAAACAGTATACGGATTGGGTGCGGATGCCACGAACGAAACAGCAGTAGCCAAAATTTTTCAGGCAAAGGGGCGTCCTGCTGACAATCCGTTAATTGTGCATGTTCATGCTCGCAATCAAATTGCACACTATGTCACAGACATCTCTCCGATGGCTCAGGCGTTAATCGATCAGTTTATGCCGGGACCTTTCACCATTATTTTGAAAAGTAATGGGACGGTAGCTCCGACTGTAACAGCTGGATTGGATACGGTCGCGATTCGCATTCCAGCGCATCCGGTGGCAAGAGATCTTATCGAAGCAGCTGCTTTACCACTTGCTGCGCCAAGCGCCAACTTGTCCGGTAAGCCAAGTCCGACGAATGCCACTCACGTGTATGAGGATTTAAATGGCAGAATTGCAGCCATTATTGATGGAGGCGCCACTGGTATTGGACTTGAGTCAACCGTAGTCGATGCCACTGGAGACGTGCCGGTTATCCTTAGGCCAGGTGGTGTCACCAAGCAGGATATCGAACAGGCAGTTGGCAGAGTCGAACTGGCAGGCGAGCTGACAGAACAGGAAGCACAGCCGAAATCGCCGGGGATGAAATATAATCATTATGAACCAGATGCGCCGCTCGTTTTAATTACCGGCGACTCAGCATTTTTTCAACAGCACATCAACACCTATCAGCAAGAGGGAAAAAAAGTAGGCGTCATTGCCAGTAAGGAGTTATTGACACAACTTGATGCTGATCACACTTATGCATGCGGCAGCAAAGACCATTTAGAGGAAGTGGCGGCAAAGCTGTATTATGCGCTTCGCTACTTTAATGATACAGATGTCGATATTATTTTGGCTGAAATCTTTACGCAAGAAGGAATTGGTGCGGCTATCATGAACAGACTGTCAAAAGCAGCCACTTATAATAAGAAGCAACAATAAAACATATAACAAAGCCTCCTAGCATAAAAATGGGACAAGGGGACAGTTTTGTCCCATTGTCTTGTCTGACGGCGAAGGAGGCTTTTTTATGGTGGCGTCAATAAATGAAATAGCATCGATTATTTGCATGGCATTTGCATTAGGGATGGATGCTTTTTCAGTAGGATTGGGAATTGGAATGCAGGCCATCCGTCTTAAACGAATATTGCTAATCGGTTTTGTGGTCGGAATTTTTCATGTTGTCATGCCGTTTATCGGATTGATGCTCGGATCAATTTTGTCCAGCAAAATCGAAAGCATTGCAATACTGACAGCGGGTTTATTGTTATGTGCCATCGGTTTTCAGATGATGTGCCAAACCTTTATGAAACATGAAAAACCAATATTAGCACCAGTTGGCTTCGGATTGTTTGTCTTTTCTTTCAGTGTCAGCCTCGATAGTTTTTCAATCGGTTTATCGCTTGGATTATCTGGTGCAGCTACTGCTTTTGCGATAACGATGTTTGGATTATTTAGTATGGTTTTAACATGGACTGCCTTATTAATCGGCAGGCGAACGCATCATTTATTAGGTACCTACAGCGAATTATTAGGTGGTATTATCTTGTTTGGTTTCGGCTTGGTCGTGTTGTTGTAAACACTGCGTGACATATCCTCCATATGCTATAATAGAGGTGGATCATCAAAAATGGAGGAACCAACATGACTAATATATTATTTGTATGTACGGGTAACACTTGCAGAAGTCCGATGGCTCAGGCGATTATACAGCATAAAAGTCATATTAATGTGCAATCTGCAGGTATTTTTGCAGGAGAAGGTGCCCCGGCATCACAAGGTACGAAAGAAGTGCTGCATGCGAAAGGCATTCCTTTTCAACATCAATCACAGCCAGTTACAGCTTCCTTGCTAGAGTGGGCGGATGTGGTCCTGACGATGACGCAGAACCACCGAGATCTGTTAAAACAACAATATCAGGCGGCAACGAACAAGGTTTTTACCCTGAAAGAATATATCGATCCAGATTATGAACAAGCTTGGACAGAATTAAAGGAAGCATATGCGCAGCTTGAAGATCAGAAACTAGTAGGAAAAGAAATGCAAGCAGATGTCATCAGAAAGATCAATAAGCTCGAAAAAAAGGTGCAAAATGTCGATATTAGTGACCCATTTGGCGGGAATATCATGACTTATCAAAAAACTTATGAAGAATTGGATAATTATCTTGCACAATTAGTCAAAAAGATGGAGAATGAAAATAGATAAAAAGTCATGTTTTTCTGAGGAGGACCCCAAATGGAACAAGCAAAAAAAGGTGCAAGTTTACGTATTAAACTGGTGGTTTTCACCACATTATTAGCTATTATTACCTATTCTACCAGTGCTTTCTTTATCTATTTTCTACAGGAAGTCATTCGACCGATCATCCAGGTTCCGGAGATGGTCTATGTGTTAGCAACATTACTATTAGGGATTATCTGGTCCGGTATTCTGGCGTTTGCTGCGGCTGGTTTTATCACAAAATCATTAACCAAGCTTAAGGAAGTCGCCGAACGAGTGGCGGAAGGAGATTTGAATCAGGAAATCGAGTCTCCGAAATCAATAGGCGACGAGGTGGCAGCCTTAACCATTGCTTTTCAGAAAATGGTCGGCCAGCTAAAAACAGTTTTGCTTGATATTGATAAGCATGCCTCTGAAACGAAAGAATCAGTACATAAAATGAAAGAAGCAGCCTCTAATACGAAAGAGCAGACCAATACCTTAGAGGATACCGTTGGACAAATATCGGCCGGTGCAGAAGAATCATCAGAAGCGATTCAGCAGACAGCGGAAGCAGTGGAGAATTCTACAAGACTAGCAACTCAAGTCGATCAAAAAGCAGAGGAATCACAACGAAAATCAAATGAAATGGTCGAGCAGCTCAATCAATCAAAGGATGTAATTAGTCAGTTAGTCACAGGCATTACACAGCTTGCTGATAATCAAGACCATGCACTGCACGATGTCAATCGATTGTCTCAAAATGCGAAGGAAGTAGAAAATGTCATTTCCTTAGTAGGTGATATTAGTGAACAGACGAACCTTCTAGCACTTAACGCATCAATCGAAGCATCGCGTGCAGGGGAAGAGGGCCGAGGATTCGCTGTCGTTGCGGAAGAAGTGCGTAAATTGGCGGATCAAAGCTCTGACGCGGTGAAAACAATCTCAGAATTGATCCAAGCTATGCAAAAAGATGTGGAATTAGTCGTATCGAATATGCGTACGCAAGTGGACGAAGCGAGAGGCGAGGTACAAAAAGGCGAACAAACAACAACTGTAATTGACAATATGTCCACGTCCGTACTCCAAGTGGCAAGCGCCATTAAAGAGATCTCGGAGCTGGTCGACCATCAGTTGCAGGAAATCGAAGCAACCCAGGCGAAATCACAAAACGTGGCAGCGATTGCGGAAGAGACATCGGCAGGAGCAGAAGAAATGCGAGCTACCATAGAAGAACAGGCTAACTTCGCTGAAAGTTTAGAAGAATTGGCGATTTCACTTGAACAGCAAGCACAAAACTTGAAATTAAAAATCGGCCAATTTAAGCTAAGCTAAACAACAACTTTTTTTCAAAAGGAGCTTGAAACAGTATGAAAGTCATTTTGGCATCAGATCACGGTGGGATTAATCTCTCAAAAGAAATCATTTCATTATTGGAAGAATTGAATATTGAGTATGAAGATATCGGCTGTAATTGCCCTGATTCTGTGGACTATCCGGATTACGGGATTCCGGCTGCGGAACGAGTGGCGAGTGGCGAGTTTGATCGTGGTATCTTGATTTGCGGTACTGGAATTGGCATGTCGATTGCGGCAAACAAGGTAAAAGGTATTCGTGCAGCACTTGTGCATGATCTTTTTAGTGCGAAGGCAACGCGTGAACACAATGATTCGAACATGATCACAATGGGAGAGCGTGTCATCGGTCCTGGTCTGGCAAGAGAAATTGTCAAAGAATGGTTAGGAACAGAGTTTCAAGGTGGACGTCATGCCAACCGTATCGGCAAAGTAGCGGATTACGAAAATAACTAACAGAAAGAGAGGGAAATCCATGAATTTAGATCAATGGGCACAAGATTTAAGATCAATAGTGGATGAATGGATTTCACAAGCAGTTCTTTCAGAAGGTGATTTGTTCATCGTCGGATGTTCTACTAGCGAAGTCGCAGGCGAACGAATCGGAACAGCAGGAAGTGAAGAAGTGGCAGCGATGGTTTTTCAGGAACTGATCCGATTGCAGGAGAAGACAGGTGTTTCCCTTTGTTTTCAATGCTGTGAACATTTGAATCGTGCGGTTGTCATCGAAAAGCCGCTTCTTAAAGAACATCAATTGACGCAAGTTGCGGTCCGTCCTGTCCGAAAAGCAGGTGGAGCGATGGCTTCGTATGCATTCGATCATATGAAGGATGCTGTCCTGGTTGAGTCCTTGCAGGCAGACGCTGGCATCGATATTGGCGAAACAATGATCGGTATGCACTTGAAGTCAGTTGCGGTACCGCTTCGCATGGAGAAACGCTATGTCGGGCATGCCCGTACAACGAATGCTCGAACGCGGCCGAAGCTAATTGGCGGACCGAGAGCCGTCTATCTCGATTAAATAGGGTAGAATACGCACTTGTTCGTTATTCACGAATAAAAGGTGCGTATTTTATTTTTTTATTCGTGAAAATCTCTAGATTTATTTCCGGAATGATGTTATTTTAGAGATGGATCATAGAATTAACGAATAATGAACTTTTAGGGGGAGCTAACAAATGGACCACGTAAAAAACTTTGATGCAGAAATTTTTCAATCAATCGAAAATGAACGCAAACGTCAAAATGACAAAATTGAATTAATCGCATCCGAAAACTTTGTTTCAGAGGCAGTAATGGAAGCACAAGGATCAGTTTTAACAAACAAATACGCAGAAGGCTACCCAGGCCGTCGTTATTATGGTGGTTGTGAGTACGTTGATGTGGCAGAAGATCTAGCGCGCGATCGTGCTAAAGAACTTTTTGGAGCGGAGTATGTAAATGTTCAGCCACACTCTGGTGCACAGGCAAACATGGCGGTTTACTTCACGATTTTAGAACCAGGCGATACCGTTCTTGGAATGAACTTAAGTCATGGTGGACACTTGACTCATGGTAGTCCGGTAAACTTCAGTGGTAAATTGTTTAATTTCGTAGACTATGGTGTGAATCAGGAATCAGAACAAATTGATTATGATGCTGTATTAGCGAAAGCGAAAGAAGTACAGCCTAAATTGATTGTAGCTGGTGCTAGTGCCTATTCCCGCCAAATTGATTTTGCTAAATTCCGTGAAATTGCGGACGAGGTAGACGCCTATTTGATGGTAGATATGGCGCATATTGCTGGTCTTGTTGCAACAGGTTTACATCCAGATCCGATTCCTCATGCACATTTTGTTACAACAACGACACACAAAACTTTACGAGGACCTCGTGGTGGTATGATTTTGTGTAAAGAAGAGTTCGGCAAAAAGATTGATAAGACTGTATTCCCTGGTATGCAAGGTGGTCCGTTAATGCATGTCATCGCAGCAAAAGCAGTAGCATTTAAAGAGGCATTACAACCGTCTTTCAAAACATATGGCGAGAATATTATCAAAAATGCTAAAAAATTCGGCGAAGTGTTAGAAGCACAAGGTATCCGTACTGTATCAGGCGGAACAGACAACCATTTACTGCTTTTAGATGTTCGCGGTTTGAATCTGACTGGTAAAGATGCAGAAAAAGCATTAGACGAAGTAGGTATCACAACCAATAAAAATACGATTCCTTTCGATCCGGAAAGTCCATTCGTAACAAGTGGTGTACGTGTCGGTACTGCAGCTGTCACTTCCCGTGGCTTCGGTGAAGAAGAAATGGCAGAAGTAGCGAAAATCATCGCACTTACTCTAAAAAATCCAGAAGACGAACAAACACTAAACGAAGCACGTGAACGCGTAGCTGCATTAACTAAGAAATTCCCTTTATATCAATAAATAACGAAAGACGTGATCAACGAGATCGCGTCTTTTTTTTATCATTTAAGAAAGTATATAATCCGCGGTATAGGGGGAATTTTAATGTGGCAAAAGAAAAAGTCAGGTTCAGTGAGAGAAATTATTTAATCGTACAGTGCGGTTCTATCGGACAAAAAGAGAGTCGGGAAGCATTCAACTGTCCGATAGAATAAACATCCCGTAAAAACACCTACCACAGCTCCATCACACTATTTACTATTACTATATACTCCCTCAAGTGACTGTTGTTCCATGCTCATCTCATATAATGGAAAGCCATATTGTATCAATGGCTGGGATAACCTAGCCAGGTCCTCATCAATGCTAACATTGACAATGATGTAAGACTTTTTTAATGAAACAAACTCCACATTAAAATCCCAGGCTGCCGATAGCTCTGTCATTCTGTGACTAATGATGCCAAACGGACGCTGATTTTATCAGCGCCTTCAGTCAGCCGTGCCTCGCAAGACGCGAAGTGGTTGGCCGAGCGGTATCACAGCACATTAACTATTTCAAAATAAGCAAAAGGCTACTTTATATAATCCGTATTATAGGTAGCATTAAATATACTTACGTTAGTTAGAACCGTGCAGGTTATAGCAGGGATCTCTTTTTTCTGTGATAGTTTTAGTTCAAGCGGAAGCCACACTACAAATCTAGTAAGCCCTCAAAGAATAGTACGACACCTTCTTCTCATCGATAACGAACCCCGAACCCCGAAGCAAATATTTCCAACCACAATAAAAAAAGCCCCCTAACACCACATATCACAAGCCCTCAGCCCTAATTGAAAATAATTTAACACGAGACTTGCATCGGCATCTGATTTTCTGTACAATTTTAAGGATGAATATTGTGGGTTATGGAATATTAAATGATAAAGGAGAGGGATCCTCATGAGTAAATTATTTGTTTTGGATCATCCGTTAATTCAGCATAAGTTAACGTACATACGAAATAAAAACACGGGAACGAAAGAATTCCGAGCATTAGTAGACGAAGTGTCAACGTTAATGGCATTTGAAATTACAAGGGACATGCCTCTTGAAGAAACAACGATCGAAACACCGGTCACACAAGCAACGACAAAAGTGATCAGCGGTAAGAAAATTGGATTAATTCCAATCTTAAGAGCTGGATTAGGTATGGTGGACGGAATCTTGAAACTGATCCCAGCTGCGAAAGTAGGACATGTCGGCTTGTACCGTGATCCAGAAACATTAACACCAACTGAGTATTATATTAAATTGCCTTCAGATATAGAAGAACGTGAACTGATCGTAATTGACCCAATGCTAGCAACAGGCGGATCAGCAAATGACGCGATCCACTCCTTGAAAAAGCGTGGCGCAACGAACATCAAATTAATGTGTCTGATTGCAGCACCAGAGGGGATAGAAGTCCTTCAAAAAGAACACCCTGACGTCGATATTTACTTAGGTGCACTAGATGAGAAACTGAACGAAAAAGGTTACATCGTGCCAGGATTAGGCGATGCAGGAGACCGATTGTTCGGAACAAAATAACAACCATCAAAACAACTGGAACCCAACTGCCGCGTTCTGGTTGTTTTTTTATCAGATAAAAACCTTGATTTTCTCCAACTCCTATACATATCTTTTCCTCCCCAAGCAAACAATACTCCTAACTAATGGAGGGAGTGCTTGTTGTGTCGTTTATTTTATCTTTATTTCTTTTCACATCTATACATACTCAACAGCCATTACCTTTTATTATAGAAGTAGAAGGCGATCCTCATCAGGTGGCAGAAGAAATTGAAACCTACCATCCAGGCGTTGAGATTTTAACGATTTATGACACGATTTTCAATGGCATAGCGATTAAAACAGATCCGAAAAACCTAGAAGAAATAAAAGAGAACAGCTACTTCAAACAAACGTATCCCGTTCAAAACTATCAAACCCAGCAAACCGCGGAGAATATTAATCAAAGCATCCCTTTCCTCATCCCGAACGAAACAGGCTATACAGGAGAAGGCGTCAAGGTTGGAGTGATTGATACAGGCATTGATTATACCCACCCAGACCTGAAACCAAATTTCAAAGGTGGTTTTGACCTTGTTGATTTTGATAAAGATCCGATGGAAACGAAACCGGATCAAGGCATTCCTACGCTGCATGGCAGTCATGTTGCAGGCATCATTGCTGCCAATGGCAAGATGAAAGGAATAGCCCCTGATGCCGAATTATATGCCTATCGTGCACTTGGGCCAGGTGGAACCGGGACATCTGTGCAGGTTATGGCTGCTATCGAAAAAGCGGTGAAAGATGGCATGGATATTATCAATTTATCCTTAGGTAATTCGATTAATGGTCCGGATTGGCCGACGAGTGTCGCGGTCAATCGTGCTGCCGAAGAAGGTGTGGCAGTCGTCATAGCAAATGGGAATACCGGTCCGGATTTATGGACAGTAGGATCTCCGGCAACAGCCGATCATGTGATCTCTGTCGGTGCATCGACACCAGCGATGGAATCTGCCTATTTATATGAAAGATTCCGTAACAAAAAAATTAAGATGTTACCGATGCAAGGCTCACCTGCATGGGATTTTGCCCGAGATATGAAGGTGACAAATGATCCAGATGAGATTGGACATGACACCATTTTGATAATGGAGCGAGGCGAAATGCAATTTACGCAATTAGCCTATGAAGCACAAGAAAAAGGAGCCGCTGCTTTGCTGATTGCTAATAATGAAGAAGGAATCTTTCAAGGTGGAATTGACCCTAATATTTCGATTCCGGTAGCAGCGATAACCAAGAAAGATGGCGAATGGCTCAGGAATAATCCAGGCTACTTAAATCTCGAGTATCAGCATGTCCAGGATACAGTGACGGATTTTAGCTCCCGCGGACCTGTTACGGTCAACTGGGCGATTAAACCGGAAGTGGTAGCCCCAGGTGCAGCTATTCTCAGTACGGTGCCAGGTGGTTATCAGAAACTGAGTGGTACTAGCATGGCAGCTCCCCATGTTGCAGGTGTACTTGCCTTACTGAAGGAAGCTCATCCAGATTGGACACCAAAGCAATTAAAAGCTGCCTTGCTGACAACGGCTGATCCATTTCAGACTTTTGAACCAACGGCACAAGGAGCGGGAAAAGTAGATGCGAAGGAAGCAATTGAGACAGATACATTGATCTACCAATCCCTATTACGATTTGGCAAGATCGGAGACAAAAGCGAGCAGAAGCAAGACACGCTGATTATCGAGAATATATCCGATCAGCCGAAAGAATACACCTTTCAACTGCCAGATCAGCAAAAAGCAGTCCACTTTCAGCTGCCACAATCTTTTACATTACAACCACACGAAAAAAAAGAAGTAAAGGTGAAGGCGACGATCAGACCAAGTTTTATGGAAGAAACGATGAAGCAAAGCTATCTGTATCTCAATGACACACCGATTCCATACATGTTCCTGTCAGATGAACATGAAATTCCAACAGCGATGGGGCTCGAGTTGTCCGTCACACCATTGGAAGCTGGCTATCATTATCAGCTCTATTTAGTAGAAGAGGCAGAGAAGTTAACGATAGACCTGTACGATCCACAAACCTTCGCGTATAAAACGACAATTGTCGAGCGTGAAGAACTGAAGCCAGGCGTAATAGAAGGGGATATTGAACTCGAAATAGACCTAAAAGGTCAATATATTGCTAATATTACGATTGAAACCAAAGATAATAAAACATTTCAATACCAGACTATTTGGGATGGAAGTAGTTAAATGAGCAATTTTCTGAAAAAAACGTTGTTTCGACACTCGAACGAATTGTCACAATTCTTTCGAAAAATATGAAAATTCAGTTGAAAGCTGTTATTAAAGGATTTTGATTACTGATGTGGATACTTGTCCGTTTATTTTTAGTTTTTGTGGTCAAAAGAGATTGACATTAGATTACCCCTATTGTATGCTAATTTAGTGTGGATGATAAGGGTTTCAATACAGTGGCAAAAATCTATCTGTAAGGAAATGTTATATGCACATGTAAGATTTTCTTCCTTTGTACATACGTAACAAAATGTGCGGAATTAGGAGTGAATAGATGTCACCACCTAAGAAAAGTCCCTATCATGGTTTGGCAGTATATTCGGCGATTTTGTCACAACTTGTCGGAGCGCCACTTATAGGCTTATTCATTGGAAGATTTATAGACAAACATTTATCCACATCACCACTTTTTTTATTAATCGGACTCTTTATCGGTTTAGGAGCCGGGTTATACGGAATGTTCCATTTTCTTAGAGAGTTAACGGGAGACGAATGATAATGAATCAATATAAGCATATAATTACCCGTCAGCGTAAATGGATGTTCTACCTTCTTGCATTATTTGTTCTTGGTTTGGGCTTAACACCTTATACGAGAATATTCCTCGGACTCCTCCTTGGAACAACACTAAGTTTTTATAATTTATGGGTAATGCAGCGGAAGATCGACCGGTTTGGACAAGCAGTCGTAAAGGGTGGTCGTGCTTTCGGGATAGGAACCTTTACCCGTTTTGCCACTGCAGGGTTAGCGGTATTAATCGCTCTGCACTATGAAGAACATTTCCATTCTTTAGCGGTTATTATGGGATTAATGACAACTTATGTTGTTATTATGATAGATTTTGCACTATTTAGAAATCAAGACTAGCAAAGGAAGTGAGGTGAAGGAATTGGATCATGAGGCACCAATAGTTCATGATGTATTAGGGATTCCATGGTTGGATTTTAATTTATCCACTGTTTTGATGACGTTCATTGCTTCAGCAATAGTATTTATTATATGTACGCTTGGAGCGAGAAAATTACAAATGAAGCCAACTGGTTTCCAAAATTTCATGGAATGGATTATTGAATTCGTTAAAGGTATTATTGGCGACACCATGGATTGGAAAACAGGTAAAACATTCTTACCATTAGGATTAACTTTACTAGTTTTTATATTTGTCAGTAACATATTAGGAGTTATTACTATGGTGGTTTTGGGACACGACCTCTGGTGGAAATCACCAACTTCTGATGCGGTATTGACATTAACATTGTCATCGCTTGTCGTAGTCCTATCTCATTATTATGGGGTAAAGGAAAAAGGGTTCAAGGAATACGCAAAAGATTATGTTAGACCTGTGCCATTTTTACTTCCATTTAAGATTATTGAGGAGTTTACAAATACGTTAACTTTAGGTTTACGTCTCTTCGGTAATATCTTTGCTGGTGAAATATTATTATCACTTATTACCAAAATGGCGATGATTGCTGTACCATTTACAACAGTCGTATCCATCATTCCTATGGTGGCATGGCAAGGGTTCAGTTTATTTATAGGAGCCATTCAAGCATTTATTTTTACTATGTTAACGATGGTTTATATGTCTCATAAAGTGAGTTCAGACCATTAAAATAAACAATTTTAATAATTTATACTTTTTAAAGGAGGAAACAATAATGGGTCCATTAGCAGCAGCAATAGCAATTGGTTTAGCGGCACTAGGTGCTGGTTTAGGTAACGGTATGATCGTAAGTCGTACAGTAGAAGGGATTGCACGTCAACCAGAATTAAGAGGTGCACTTCAAACAACAATGTTTATCGGGGTAGCGTTGGTAGAGGCGATTCCGATCTTTGCGGTAGTTATCGCGTTTATCGTAATGGGTAGCTAATAGTTTTAGATGAAATAGAATGGCGGAGTTCGTCGATGACAATCTTCGCCATTCGTTTATGGAAATTTATTTATTGTTAACTGGCATAGATGTGCCATTGTGCAACGAATTTGAATACAGAATGTAATTATATGTGACTATAGATGACTATACGGAGGAAGGAGTGAACACTGTGCAACTTTTATCAAGTGGGCTCATCATTCAAATGTCTTTAGGCGGTTTGCATGGGGGAGATATCGCGTTCTCATTAGCCAGTTTCTTGATTTTACTATTTCTATTAAGAAAATTCGCGTGGGGTCCATTAATGAACCAAATGCAAAAGCGCGAGAACTATGTAGCGAATGAAATCGAAACAGCTGAAAAGAACCGTGCAGAAGCTGAAAAAGCATCACGTGAAGCGAATGAACAATTAAAAGCGACACGTCAGGAAGCGCAAAAAATCATTGAAGATGCCAAGAAAGCTGGTCAAGAACAAGAACGCTCTATTATCGAAGCGGCTAACCAGGCAGCAGCTCGTATCAAGAAATCTGCTGAAGAAGATATCGCACGCGAGAAAGAAAAAGCAGTCGAAGCACTTCAGGCACAAGTGGCAACATTGTCTGTACAAATTGCTACTAAAGTGATTGAGAAAGAAATCGACGCAAAAGATCAAGAACAGTTGATCAGTGACTACATTAAAGAGGTAGGAGAAGAGCAATGAGTAAAACGAATGTAGCCAAACGTTATGCAGAAGCTCTTTTTCAAATTGCAAAAGAAAAAGAAACGATTGATTTTCTCGAAGCAGAACTAGCAACTGTGAAAGAAGTTTTTCAAAGTAATCAAGAATTTCTTAAGTTCTTGCACCATCCGAAGGTAGACGCAGATAAGAAGAAACAACTGTTAAATGAAGCGTTCCAGGGGTTCTCGAAGGATGTATTACATACACTTTCGTTATTGGTGGACCGCCACAATGAAGCAATTATCGAAGAGATTGCAACAGCGTTCATTACCCTTGCACAAGATGCGAGAGGTGTGAAAGAGGCAACGATCTATTCTGTTCGTGCATTGTCTGATGCAGAGCAGGAAGAGATTCAACAAGTTTTCACTAAGAAATGGAATATTAAAGAGTTGAAGATAAATAATCAAATTGATCCGAACCTTCTAGGTGGAGTAAAAATCAGAATTGGCAATACAGTCTATGATGGCTCTATTAAAGGGAAACTGGATCGCTTAGAACGACAAATCGCAACTGCAAATTAAGAACGATAGGGGTGAAATGGCATGAGCATTAAAGCTGAAGAAATCAGTGCACTGATTAAACAGCAAATCGAAAGCTATGATGCAGACATCGAAGTAGCAGATGTTGGTACAGTTATCGAAATCGGTGATGGTATCGCACGTGCACACGGTTTAGATAACGTGATGTCTGGAGAGCTTGTCGAATTTTCAAATGGTGTCATGGGTATGGCACAAAACTTAGAAGAATCAAATGTAGGTATTGTCATTCTTGGACCATATACAGGTATTCGTGAAGGAGACGAAGTTCGTCGTACCGGCCGTATTATGGAAGTGCCAGTAGGGGAGGAACTTATTGGTCGTGTTGTTAACCCATTAGGACAACCTGTTGATGGTAAAGGTCCAGTGGAAACATCAAAAACTCGTCCAATCGAATCTCCAGCACCTGGTGTAATGGATCGTAAATCCGTTGATGAGCCATTACAAACAGGTATCAAAGCGATTGACGCATTAGTGCCGATCGGTCGTGGTCAACGTGAGTTAATCATCGGGGACCGTCAAACAGGTAAAACCACCGTTGCTATCGATGCCATCTTAAACCAGGCAGATCAGGATATGATTTGTATTTACGTAGCAATCGGTCAAAAAGATTCAACTGTACGTGGAACAGTAGAAACACTACGTCGTTACGGCGCGCTTGATTACACAATCGTTGTAACAGCAGGTGCCAGTGAACCAGCTCCATTACAATACCTTGCACCATATGCAGGAGTATCAATGGGTGAAGATTTCATGTACAACGGCAAACACGTATTGGTTGTATATGATGATTTATCTAAACAAGCGAACGCATACCGTGAGCTTTCCTTATTATTACGTCGTCCGCCAGGTCGTGAGGCATTCCCAGGGGATGTATTCTACTTACACTCCCGTTTACTTGAGCGTGCAGCGAAGCTTAGTGATGCAAAAGGTGGAGGTTCTTTAACAGCTCTTCCATTCGTTGAAACACAAGCAGGCGATATCTCAGCATATATCCCAACCAACGTTATTTCCATCACAGATGGACAAATTTTCTTACAGTCTGACTTATTCTTCTCTGGTGTTCGTCCAGCGATTAACCCGGGTCTTTCTGTATCACGTGTTGGTGGTTCTGCACAGATCAAAGCAATGAAGAAAGTTGCTGGTACGCTTCGTCTTGATTTAGCATCATTCCGTGAATTGGAATCATTTGCACAATTCGGTTCTGATTTAGATAAAGCGACTGCAGCTAAGCTGAACCGTGGTCAACGTACAGTAGAAGTATTAAAGCAAGGTCTTCACAAGCCATTAGTAGTAGAAAAACAAGTTATGATCATCTTTGCTTTAACAAAAGGTCATCTTGATGATATTCCTGTTTCGGATATTACTCGTTTTGAAGATGAGTTCTTGAATTGGATGGACCAAAACAAGAAAGACTTGCTTACATCGATCAGAGAAACTGGTCAACTTGCTGATGCTGACGAAATGAGCGGAGCAGTAGAAGAGTTCAAGAAAACATTTGTAGTATCTGAATAAGAAGCGAGAGTTTCTGTAACGATACACGCGTTACAGAAATCACTCAGCTTTCAATATAGGAAACGTTCAACCTTTTTGGAAAGGGCGGTGAAAAATAGTGGCATCTCTTAGAGATATAAAAACGCGTATTAATTCCACGAAGAAAACAAAGCAAATTACGAAAGCCATGCACATGGTTTCTGCTTCAAAGTTAAATAAAGCAGAAGAATTAGCGAAATCTTTTGATCCATACAGCAATAAGATCAAAGAAGTCGTTCATAGTATTGCTGGAAGTGGCCAGGATGCAGACCATCCGATGCTGCAAACACGTGAGGTGAAGAAAACAGCCTATTTTGTTATCACATCTGATCGTGGTTTGGCAGGAGCCTTTAATAGTGGAGTATTACGCCAAGTATATCGAAAAATTGAAGAAAAGCATCAATCAAAAGATGAATATACGATTATTACGTTAGGTCGTATGGGGCGTGATTTCTTTAAGAAACGCGACATGCCGATTTTGAGAGAAATTACTGGTGTTTCCGATCAACCAAGTTTTGCGGAAATAAAAGAATTAACTTCTGAAACGGTACAACTTTTTATTGATGAAGAAATCGATGAATTGGTTATTTTCTATAATCACTTTATCAGTGCGATTTCACAAGAAATTACAGAGAAAAAGCTTTTACCACTAACAGACTTGTCCGAAATGTCTGGAGGGGTACAGAGCACATATGAATATGAACCAAATCAACAAGAAATATTAAACGTATTATTGCCACAATATGCGGAAAGCTTGATCTTCGGAGCACTTCTCGACAGTAAAGCGAGTGAACATGCATCTCGTATGACTGCGATGAAGAGTGCAACAGACAATGCGGATGACCTTATTGATGATCTATCATTACAATACAACCGCGCAAGACAAGCAGCCATTACGCAAGAAATCACCGAAATCGTCGGTGGAGCAGCCGCGTTAGAATAATACAATCGGAATCATTTAGTTAGGAGGGAAATCGATGGCAAAAGGACACGTTATTCAAATTATGGGACCGGTAGTTGACGTTAAGTTCGAAGACGGACACCTCCCTGAAATTTACAACGCGTTAAAAGTACAGTATGAAGCGAACGGTGAAACGCAGGACCTTACAGTAGAAGTTGCTCTTCACTTAGGCGATGACGCTGTACGTACAATTGCAATGTCATCTACAGAAGGTGTACAACGTGGTGCAGCTGTAATAGATATGAATGCACCGATCTCTGTACCAGTAGGTGAAGAAACATTAGGCCGTGTCTTCAATGTTTTAGGTGAAAAAATCGACCTTGATGAAGAATTAGGAGAGCAAGTACGTCGTGATCCAATTCACCGTCAGTCACCTAAATTTGAAGAATTAGCAACAGAAACAGAAATTCTGGAAACAGGTATTAAAGTAGTAGACCTTCTTGCACCTTATATCAAAGGTGGTAAAATCGGTTTATTTGGTGGTGCGGGTGTAGGTAAAACCGTACTTATCCAGGAATTAATCAACAACATTGCACAAGAGCACGGTGGTATTTCCGTATTCGCAGGTGTTGGGGAACGTACTCGTGAAGGTAACGACCTTTACTACGAAATGAAAGATTCGGGCGTAATCGCAAAAACAGCGATGGTATTCGGTCAAATGAACGAACCACCCGGAGCTCGTATGCGTGTTGCCCTAACTGGTCTTACTATGGCGGAGCACTTCCGTGATGAGCAAGGTCAGGACGTTCTATTGTTCATCGACAACATTTTCCGTTTTACACAAGCAGGTTCAGAGGTATCGGCACTTCTTGGCCGTATGCCATCTGCCGTTGGTTATCAGCCAACACTTGCAACGGAAATGGGGCAATTACAAGAGCGTATCACATCAACAAACAAAGGTTCTGTAACATCTATTCAAGCGGTATACGTACCTGCCGATGACTACACGGACCCGGCACCGGCTACAACGTTCGCTCACTTAGATGCGACAACAAACCTTGACCGTGGATTATCTGAGCAAGGTATCTACCCCGCGGTGGATCCACTTGCATCAACATCTCGTGCCCTTGACCCTGAGATCGTAGGGGAAGAGCATTACAATGTTGCACGTGAAGTTCAGCAAACGATTCAAAAGTATAAAGAATTACAAGATATTATTGCCATCTTGGGTATGGATGAGTTATCTGATGAAGATAAACTTACCGTTGCTCGTGCGCGTCGTATCCAGTTCTTCTTATCGCAAAACTTCCACGTTGCGGAGCAGTTTACAGGTCAAAAAGGTTCCTATGTACCAGTTCAGGAAACAGTTCAAGGTTTCCGTGAAATCCTTGACGGTAAATATGATGACCTTCCAGAAGATGCGTTCCGTCTAGTAGGTCGTATCGAAGAAGTAGTAGAAAAAGCGAAGCAAATGGCGTAAGAACGCCTTTTGCTTTTATTCCAGCCTAAGGAGGGGTTCTGTTGAAAACACTAACAGTAAGTGTTGTTACTCCGGATGGCCCTGTTCTGGAAGATTCATTTGAAATGGTTAGCTGTAAAGCTGAGAGTGGAGAGCTTGGGATCTTACCTGGTCACATTCCGCTCGTTGCACCGTTATCGATTAGTGCTGTGCGTTTAAAAGGCGAAAATCCACATCGCATTGCCGTAAGTGGAGGATTCCTAGAGGTACGCCCTGACAAAGTGACCATCCTGGCACAATCAGCAGAGCAACCAGAGGACATCGATATCGAACGTGCCCGCGCAGCGAAAGAACGAGCAGAACGCCGCTTACAAGCTAAACAAGATGAAATTGATTTCAGAAGGGCAGAATTAGCACTACAACGTGCCTTAAACCGAATCGAAATTAAAGAAAACAGATAAGTAACAAAAAACGGCTGCCGTAACCAACCAGGTTACGCGCAGCCATTTTTTTGTACAAACTGTGCTCATTTTGAAATTGTCTATGTGCTAGGCTGTCGCTCCGCCCAACCACTCCGCATCCTGCGGGGCACGGATTCAGCTAGGCTACTACTTGAACTGCGTCTTTGCTGCCTTGTGCCGAGGAAGCCTGTTTCGAAGCAATACTTGCAGACACAGGCACAGACAAAGTGGACCTTCAGCTCGCGCAGGACGCGAAGTGGTTGGCCGGAGCGGTATCCCAGCACATAAACAATTTCAAAATCACTACCAAGTTAGTTAACATAATCCTACTATAATAAAACAATCCCAATAACGTGCGAATAACATCGCAATTATGACAAATCATCCGCAAAATTGCCGTCGAATTTCCCGGGAAATATCGAATCGTATCCAAAAAAACAGAAATCGATCCAGATATGTTACAATATAAAATAAATCATAGGTTAGTGAGGGATTTTGAATGTTGGAGAGTTTAGCGCAGGATGGGTTGATCGGCATGTTATCTCATCTGCTTTTTATTGTGATCACATGGCAAGTATTGCAATCATTAAATTTTGATGAATGGTTCAAAAAGCATAAAGTAATGGAAGCAAGAATCTTCCTTATATTAATCACGATTACGATCGGTTCCACCGTAAGTAACTTTTTCTTAGATTTCTTAAACTGGTCGCAGCAACTGTTATATATGTTTTCTTAAGATATGCCAATTCATCTATATTAAAAAGATAAGATCTTCATGTATGGATACTTCATTTTCTGCCAATACTTTTTACTAAAAAAGGAGTGCGGGGAATGAAGTATTTACTTTTTTCTATTACGGCAATGATGATGATATTTTTTGTGCAGCAATTAGATGCGAAAACGACGGAGGATAATACGAAAGAGATAAATGATATGGTGGCGATGATAGAGGAACAAGACTTGAATCTAGCAAACTTAGAAACTACTATTAGAGAAAGAAGAACAATTCAAGAAATTTCTCGTTTTATCGACAATCTGGAAGGGTATCAACTAACTATGGTTGACGACGATACGTATAAATTAGATTCAAACCGTCGGAATAATAGTGGGGTTAACGAATCATTATTAATAGTGCGCACATATGAAAAGAAAAATGAATATCAAGTACTTTATACTATTTCAACGACGAAAATGACGCCGGAAGTACTAGAAAAGTTTCAGGAGAATATAAAAGGAGTTACAAAATCATTATTTACAGACAAAGCACAATATTTCTCTTGTGCACAAGCATGGAAAAATGGTATTATAGATATTGTTTCTTTTATAAATTTTGTAAAATCTGAACTGAAAATGTCAATTATTGACGAAGTAAATGAGCCAGACTTCACTACATGGACTGGTTATACAGCGAAATGGAAGCAGGAAATACAGCAATATGATCAAGAATTCAATATACAAATCGCCGTTAGAGAAGGGATAGGAGACAGAAGTACCGTAACAATTGGAACACCTATCCTGATAAATGAATACTAATAATAATGAATATGCACTACAGAGGAGAATGAGCCTTGGAAAATATCATCGTTCGTGGTGGGAGGCAGTTAAATGGTACCGTTAAAGTAGAAGGTGCCAAAAATGCCGTACTGCCTGTCATTGCAGCAAGCATAATTGCAAGTGAAGGAAAAAGTATTATACACGAAGTACCTGCATTAGCAGATGTACTCACTATAAATCAAGTATTAACGCACATGAACGCAGAAGTTAAATATGAAAAGAACACCGTTACAGTTGATGCAACACAACCACTTCTAACAGAAGCTCCTTTTGAATATGTACGTAAAATGCGTGCTTCTGTACTGGTATTAGGGCCATTGTTAGCTCGTTATGGTCATGCGAAGGTTGCTATGCCGGGAGGATGTGCAATTGGCTCAAGACCTATTGACCTTCACTTAAAAGGCTTCGAAGCAATGGGGGCAGATGTACATGTAGGTAATGGTTTTGTTGAAGTTTCAACAAATGGCAGATTGAAGGGTGCAAAGATCTATCTGGATATGCCGAGTGTTGGAGCAACAGAGAACATTATGATGGCCGCAGCACTTGCAAATGGTAAGACAATCATCGAGAATGCTGCAAAGGAACCAGAAATAGTAGACTTGGCCAACTATCTGAACAAAATGGGTGCGCATGTTATTGGAGCAGGAACTGAGACAATTAAAATCGAAGGCGTCGATAGACTGTATGGCGCAGAGCATACGATTATCCCGGACCGTATTGAGGCGGGAACATTTATGGTAGCTGCAGCAATTACAGGTGGAAATGTTTTGATTGAGAACGCTGAAGTGGATCATATGCGCGCACTAGTATCGAAGATGGAAGAAATGGGAGTCCGTATTCTTGAAGAAGCGGATGGTGTTCGCGTGATTGGACCGAAAACTCTTCAATCGACCGATATTAAGACATTGCCACACCCAGGTTTTCCAACGGATATGCAGTCACAGATGATGGCACTTATGCTACATGCAGCAGGTACAAGTGTAATTACTGAAACTGTTTTTGAAAATCGTTTTATGCATGTTGAAGAATTTAGAAGAATGAATGCGAAATTGAAGATCGAAGGCCGCAGTGTGATTGTAGAAGGTCCTGTAAGTTTACAAGGGGCTGAAGTAGCTGCCACAGACTTACGCGCAGGAGCTGCGTTAATTTTGGCAGGACTGGTAGCAGATGGTTACACACGTGTTACTTCTCTGCACCATATTGACAGAGGGTATGTCGATATCACGGAAAAATTTGCGAAACTCGGGGCGGATATTGAACGCGTTAACGCAATGGAAACATCTTTTGTAGCAGAAGCTAATATAGCGGATACAGAACAAATAGAAGTACAATAATAGAGATAAGAGGACAGCAGAGACATATGCTAGTCCTCTTTTTCTTTCATAAAAATCACTAATGACAACGAGAAGAGCCAAGTTTATCTATAATGTTCTATTCTCCTAATCTTGTGAATAAAATAGAGTAGAAATACAAGACAAGAATGAGGAGGTTATTCATGGCCAAATGGCAGTACAAAAAAACCAAACAGTCCAACTGGAAAATGCCCGTCATAGTCATCGTAGCAACTTTACTGACCTTTATGTTCATCGTACCTACAATCATAGTTATTCCGTTTAAAGGGGATAACGCAACACAAGCATCTATCGAAAAACAGGCCGAAGAAGCGACAGCTGCAGCACCCGTCACATTGGATTCTCCTTTTGATGTCAATGTCTTACGTAGTGAAACGGACGAAGTCGAAAAGGTACCATTGGAGGATTATGTCGTACACGTAGTTGCCTCGGAGATGCCCGCAGATTTCGAATTAGAGGCATTGAAGGCACAAGCGCTAGCGGCAAGAACGTATATCACTCAATACCTAACACAAGGTCAACAAGGCAAGTTAGAAGGTGGGGCAGATGTAACCGATACCGTCCAGCATCAAGTTTATAAGAACGAAGATGAACTACGCCAAGTGTGGGGGAGTGATTATCATTGGAAAATTGAAAAAATCACAGAAGCAGTAGCAGCCACACAAGGTAAGATTATCACTTATAGTAACCAGCCGATCACACCAGCATTCTTCTCTACAAGTAACGGATATACCGAGAATTCGGAAGATTACTGGGAAGGCGAACTGCCATACCTTCGTACGGTGGAAAGCCCATGGGATGAAGAAATTTCACCTAAATTTTTTGATCAAAAGATATTTACGAAGCCAGAATTAGAAAAAAAATTAGGTGTAACGATTTCCAGTCAGATCAATGATTTTCAATTGACGAGGACAGAAAGTAAACGGGTAGAAACTGTCAAAATAGGTGACAATACATTCTCAGGTCGTGATATACGAGAAAAACTCGGCCTGCCATCGAATGACTTCACAATCACGAAAAAAGACGATCATTACGTCTTTACTACGAAAGGATATGGGCATGGCGTCGGTATGAGTCAATACGGAGCAAATGGCATGGCGAAGGAAGGAAAAACGTACGAAGAGATCATCGAATATTACTACCAGGGCGTGCAGGTTTCCACGCTGGAAAAGGCAACACCAAAACTTTTAGTAAAAAAATAATTTTTTTATGTATATTTTTTCCTCTATTTGATCACAATGGTTGCTGAGGTGATGCATAATGGAGGAAAACAAAAACGTTTCAAAAAATAGCTGGAAACGTATCTTCAAGAAAAGATGGTTCTTTCCTGCAGTATATTTAGCAGTAGCGGCTCTACTTTTAACAGGGGTATTATGGTATCAGAATGCTATCAATCAAGTTCCAGAGGCTGCGGAAGACATGCAAGATCAATTGAATGGTGAGCAGGAAAGTCAGGATGACGAAGACGCAACAACAGTCATGCAACAACAGGAAATGCTAGAAATGCCAGTAGCGGAAGACTTGCAAACGGAAATCGTGACAAAATTTTATGATTATGGTGCAGATGCAGAAACACAGGAACAAGCGTTAATTCTACACGAAAATCAATACTATCAAAGTGATGGAATTGATATCTCTACATCTGGAGATGAAGCTTTTGACGTAAGTGCTGCACTATCAGGTACAGTAGCAGAAGTGAAACAAGATCCACTACTAGGTAACGTAGTGAAATTAGAGCACGATTTCGGTGTTACAACGTATTACGCTAGTTTAGAAGAGATTCTCGTAGAGCAAGGTAGTACAGTAGAACAAGGTCAGGCAATCGCAACAGCTGGACAGAACACACTCGGTCAGGAACATGGTATTCACGTCCATTTTGAAGTAAGAAAAGATGGTACACCCGTGAACCCTGAAGATTTTGTTAATCAACCTATTAACAAGATTATAGCTCCTGATCAAGAGGATGCAGAATCAGATACCGAAACGGACACGGAGACAGATCAAGGAACGGAAGCAGACACGGAAACGGATGATAGCGAAGATAAAGCCCCTGCTGCTGAAGAAGAAGACAATACAGATGATGCAGAAGAGACACCAGAGGATACCGAAGAAGATTCTACTAATAACTCAGAATCTGAAATGGAAAATAGTGAATCTTCAAGCGCAATGGAAAATGCATAAATACGAATCTCCTTACCTGTGAAAATAGGTAAGGAGATTTTTTTGCATGGCAGGAATACTATAAAATTCTCTCAGATAGCATTCTGGCTTAAAAGAACCACATATATAATGTATGACATGAAGGCAAATTACAAAAATAATAATGTGATTTGGTTTCTTATAATAAGGATTATGTAATGCTAGCATGTTTTGCGAAATGATTATATTGATAGAAAGTATTTGCTTAGCAAAGCTCTAGAAATATGCTCCACAGGACGCGAAGTGGTTGGTCGAGCGGGTATCCTACCACTAACAACATGTCAAAATAACCGCTAAGCTAACTGACATAATCTGTATTAAAGGAAGTTGTATTTAGAGGATCGAGCGAGATGCCTAGTTTTTATATACAACGAACATAACGTTCCTAAAAGCGATCATCCTGTCGATAATATGAGGTATTTGACGAACGAATATACCGATTTACCTATTGAAATCTATCTCGAATATGAAATAATATAGTAATGTGAAAGGAGATCGCAAATGGAAACTACAAAAATAAAAACTGGGATGATCCGCGAATATTTTGAATCCGAGAAGCAGATGCAACTCTCACAATTTCTCACGATGATCAGCCTAGATAACGACGAAACACAGGAACTATCCATCACTAAAGATTTTTTACTTCTTAGTAACTCCACCACAGATCAACGTCTTGCCTTAGAATATTTTTACATCAATCGATCCTACCAGGAAGTGCAGTACTTTATTAAATTAAATAAGGAACATTGTCATCCGCTAAATAAAAATTCAGCAAAACTATATCAGCTTATGCTCGACTTAAGAGCGGGCAAACCTGCCCATGAAGTTAGGGCACTCGCGAAAACGGTTTCCGCCGATACACCAGAATTAAAGTGTATAAAATACTTTTTAAATATAGAGGTAGATTCAAAAGTATATAACTTTGAAAGAATCGGATATTTTTTAAACAAAATCCAAAAACAAATATGTTATGTGGATAATCCACTTTTGATTACTTTCTTTAATAGTAGAATTCAAATTATTTTGTTTCATTATTATTGGAAGCGCAACGAATTAATTCTGGCAAGGAAACATGCTTACGAAGCACTGCAGCTACCGCATCAAGCCAAACAAAAAGCAGAACTTCATTTGAATTTGGCATTAACGTATATTTATGAAGATTTTCATTCGTGTCTCTATCACATCGAAGAGGCAAAATACTTGGCAATCGCCCTGGATGATAGAGAAACTTTAGATATGATTGATAATTTCACCTATCCATTTGTTTGTGCGCATTTTGGAAAGACTGAAGGTGTAGACACAAAACATCCTGTAGAAAAAGCACATCTTGAAATTGCGAAAGGGAACTTCGATGTAGCAACGCAAATGCTGGAAGGCCTCGAATTCACCACTCCCTTCTCGCAATACTATTTAGGACTCGCCACCAAGAAGCAACATTTTTTTATACATTCTTACCAACACTTTATGGAGAAAAGGAGTGATCATTTTTTTGCTAAATTGCCACTTAAAGCTTCTGAAGGATTAGGTTTATAAAAAAGATAATCCAAGGGAATAGGAGAAATTCGATTAATGAAGTCAATTAAAAAAATGGATCCAGACTACGGTGATATCGGATGAAAGGTGATGGCTCAGCCATCATCTTTTTCCTTGTAGTGAGACTTTGGGGATGGTAGCGGAAGTTAGTGAAAGAGTACAAAAGTGCGGAGGTAGGTAGTTGATTTGTCTCCATTGGGGGAGAAAGGATACAAAAGAGGAAAAGCAAAAGGAAGATTTGTCTCGAAATTGGAGAAAGGGAACAAAAGAGAAGAGCGCACCAGAAGATTTGTCTCCATTGGGGGAGAAAGGATACAAAAGAGGAAAACCAAGCCGAAGATTTGTCTCGAAAGTGGAGGAAGGGAACAAAAGAGAAGAGCGCACCAGTAGATTTGTATCCATTTGGAGAGAAAGGATACAAAAGAGGAAAGCTTGCCCCTAAAGATTTGTCTCCAATCCCACAACCGAAGCAATCAAAAGTTTCATCCCCTCATCCAGAAGCCACTGAAGGGAAATTTATCCACTACCGCGATCAGCCATAAACAGCCATTGGATGTAGCGAATCCATCAAAGTAATCCGGTTCATCACTACACCCCCCATGCACCTTAAATAATCCACCCCAACATCCCGTCCAAACACTACTTGTCCAATTACGGTAAATTACGCTCGCCTTGCCACTCGGAAACCAATCAAGCATAAGTATGTCCCAAAAATTACTGTCATATTGGGCTTTGCTGAGTAATAAGATGTTACAAATTATCTTTTATTTGTCTAAGGTGAAGTTCTCATCTCAGTATCCTATGTATTTTTATACGCAATGCTTGTCTCAATTCACGCCTTGGACTGACAACTATTGGGAGGCGAGTAAAGTGCATGACTACATCAAAGAACGAACATTAAAGATTGGCAGGTACATCGTAGAATCGAAGAAAACAGTTCGAGTCATAGCGAAAGAATTTGGAGTTTCCAAAAGCACTGTACACAAAGATTTGACAGAACGTTTACCAGAATTACATCCCGACTTAGCAAACGAAGTAAAAGAAATATTAAGCCACCATAAATCGATCCGTCATTTAAGGGGTGGTGAAGCAACCAAGATGAAATATCAACTTCATGGCAAACAAGCACCACCACTACCTGAAGAACTTATTACAAAGTAGCAGCACATTATCCTCTCTAATTCATCTGAAATCCTTTTTCCACTAGCCTATTTCCAATAACCAATCGCCAATACCATCTAAGATCCGACAACATCGACATATTTTCCTAAAAATATTGACATTTTTTATGGAAAGCTATAACGATCTGGATCATTTTATGATATTATATATAATTAGAGGTATTATGTACCATAATAATATTAATTATTATATAAAGCTTACATACATAACAAACAACGTCCTAGACGAAATGGATCACAAGGTATTGAAATAGGGAGGATAATCGTTCATGTTTTCAAGAGATATTGGAATAGATTTAGGAACAGCGAATGTGCTGATTCATGTAAAGGGAAAAGGGATTGTATTAGACGAACCATCCGTTGTAGCAATGGATCGTAACACTGGAAGGGTTCTGGAAGTAGGGGAAGCGGCTCGCCGTATGGTTGGCCGTACACCTGGCAACATCGAGGCTATTCGTCCGTTAAAAGATGGCGTTATCGCTGACTTTGACGTAACCGAATCCATGCTGAAATACTTTATTAACAAAATTAATGTCAAAGGCTTTTTGTCAAAGCCAAGAATGTTAATCTGCTGCCCAACAAACATAACGAAAGTGGAGCAAAAGGCTATTAAGGAAGCAGCCGAAAAATCAGGTGGAAAGAAAGTATACTTAGAAGAAGAACCTAAGGTAGCAGCAATTGGTGCAGGGATGGATATTTTTCAGCCAAGCGGTAATATGGTAGTCGATATCGGTGGTGGAACAACAGATGTTGCTGTATTATCGATGGGTGATATTGTAACGGCACAATCGATCAAAATGGCTGGGGACAAATTCGACGCCGAAATTCTTCAGTATGTAAAACGAAAATACAAATTATTAATTGGTGAGCGCACAGCAGAAGATATTAAAATCAATGTGGCAACAGTATTCCAAGGAGCCCGCAGTGAGGAAATCGATATCAGAGGACGTGACATGGTATCCGGTTTGCCAAGAACGATTACGATTCGTTCCGAGGAAGTAGAAGAAGCGTTGCGTGAATCAATTTCTTTAATCGTACAATCAGCGAAGACTGTACTGGAAAAAACACCACCAGAGCTATCTGCAGATATCATCGACAGAGGTGTGATTTTAACAGGTGGCGGTGCGTTACTAAATGGTTTAGATCAACTATTGGCAGAAGAATTGAAAGTACCTGTTTTACTAGCTGAAGAACCAATGAATTGTGTGGCAAAAGGTACCGGAATTATGCTGGATAACATCGATAAATTAGAACGTTCTATCGTATAATGCAATCGAAAGTGAGGTTCGACCCATGTTAAGAGGTTTCTACACAGCGACAAATGGCATGATGGCGCAGCAACGTAATCTCGAAGTGCTGTCCAACAACATGACGAATGCGCAAACACCAGGCTATAAACAAGATACCGCAACACTAAGGGCATTTCCGGAACTGTTGATTCAGCGAATGGAAAACCGTGAATTGCCGACTACGGAAGGTACAAAGATCCCGACAATGACAGAACTCGGTGCGATCAATACAGGTGTGTACGTGCAGGAAACGATCCCTGATTTTGTACAAGGCTCGTTAAAAGAAACAGGTGTCTCTACAGATATGGCGCTTGTGCAAGGCACCACACCAGATGAAACTGGGTCCATTTTTTTCACTGTTCAAAATGGTGATGGCGACATCCGCTATACACGAAATGGTAATTTTACGGTGGACGGTGAAGGAAATCTGACGACGAATAATGGTTACTACGTATTAGATGAAGCCGGCAATCCGATAAATACAAACGGACTGGATTTTTCCGTGTCGACTGATGGTGTAGTCCAAGTAGCGGGTGGGAACATTCCGCTTGGAATTGCCTACAGTGCCAATGCTAACGATTTATCGAAAAATGGACAGGATCTGTTTGAACTGGCGGAGGATGGACAAGCATTAGTCAATGCCGGGGGCGTAGAAGGATTGCAATATTCCATTCAGCAAAATCATTTGGAGAATTCCAATGTGGATGCTTCGCAGACGATGACCGATATGATGCAGGCATATCGTAGTTTTGAAGCCAATCAGAAGGTTGTGCAGCAATACGATCGCAGCTTAGATAAGGCGGTCAACGAAATTGCACGACTTGGATAACGTAAAGGGGTAGAAGCCGATGACTAGAATGACTATTCAAGCTGCCGCCACAATGGGGCAATTGCAGAAACGACTAGATAATATCGCGAATAATATCGCTAATTCCAATACAACTGGCTACAAAAACCGTGATGCCAATTTTTCCTCACTATTGTCTCAACAGATCAATCTTGAGGCAGATCCGACGAATGAAACAGGACGATTAACGCCGGAAGGATTACGGGTTGGAGCAGGAGCAAAATTAGGACATACTAATTTTGACTTCACTCAAGGTTCTTTGCAGACAACGGATCGCAATCTTGACGTGGCATTGCTTGAGGATAATCAATTTTTTCAAGTAGCCGTTGAGGAGAATGGTCAGGAAGAAGTTCGTTATACAAGAGCGGGGAACTTTTACTTGAGTCCGATGGAGAATGATACGGTGATGCTGGTGACCTCGGATGGAAATCCGGTACTTGGTGCAAATCAGCAGCCGATTGTATTAGCGGATGATATGGAAGACTTGACCATTGACGAAAATGGTATGATCAATGTAACACGGAATGGTGAACAAGTTGTCGAAGGACAGATCGGTGTCGTAGAAGCCGTACGCCCACGTCTGTTCGAGGCGTCAGGTGACTCGCTTTTCCGATTATCAGAGGACAGTCTTAACAATTATCCACTAAACGAAATTATAAATGATGTTGATAATATCAGTGTCCAAAGTGGGGCACTGGAAGGATCGAACGTAGATATTGCCAAACAAACAACCGATATGATTGAAACACAGCGCGCTTATCAGTTTAATGCGCGAACAATCTCGATGCATGACCAGATGAATGGTCTGATTAATCAATTGAGATAAAGTCGAAATAAGGAGCCATCTCGTATGTCAGAGGAAATAAAGAACGAAATGAAAACCCCTGAATCCAATCAGGAAAAGAAACAAAAGAATGAAAAAAGAGCAGAAGTCAAAGAAAAGCAGAAGCAGGAGGAACTGCAGGAAAAAGAGAAGCGGTATGTCCGTCGTCTCATTCCGATTTGGGCGAAGCTTCTGATCTTTTTAGTGCTTAGTTCATTTGCTCTTCTCATTGGACTTATTGTAGGATTTAGCATACTAGGGGATGGCAGCCCATTAGATGTGCTGAAATGGGAAACATGGCAGCATATCATCGATTTTATTCAAAAATAAAGATAGGGTCAGACGAATGGTCTGATCCTTGTTGTATATAAAATGGAAGGAGACAAATACATATGGATATTGAACAAATAAAAGAAACGATTCCACACCGTTATCCATTTTTATTAGTGGATCAAATCACGGACCAAACGGATACAAAGATTACCGGAAAAAAGAACGTAACCATCAATGAACCCTTTTTCCAAGGACATTTTCCGGATTACCCGGTAATGCCAGGTGTACTCATCGTCGAAGCCCTCGCACAAGTAGGTGCCGTAGCGATCCTGAGCAAAGAGGAAAACAAAGGAAAAATCGGTTTTCTGGCAGGTATCGATAAATGCCGCTTCAAGCGTCAAGTAAAACCAGGCGATCAACTGCAATTAGAAGTAGAAATCATCCGCATCAAAGGACCAATCGGCAAAGGCAAAGCCGTAGCAAAAGTAGGCGAAGACCTAGCATGTGAAGCAGAGATTACATTTGCGGTGAAATAACTGGAACACGAAAAGCAGAACGTAACACGGATTCTTTTAGCTGTTATGTTCTGCTTTTTCTTATGTGACTGTGGAAAGGGGTGGTCAACCCCCCCTTCGAAAACCTTGTCGGCGATTCGGTGTGGTTTCAAAAACTTCCGAAAAGAAGATCACTTTCAGCGAAAAAGAGTGTAACGAGCGAAGGTGCTCGCCATTCAACCACAATACCCTTGATAAAAGCACATAATGAACGAAAGCGTGGCTCATTCGCCCACAACACCCTTGCAAAAAGCGTATAATAAACGAAAATGCACCTCATTCAATCACAATGCCCTTGCCAAAAGCGCATAACGAACGAAAGAATTCCCCATCCAATCACAACTATGGGAAATGAAGCCCGATAGTAACAGCATAGCACGCAAAAGATTTTTCACCTTTGTGCCTTTTTTTAAATGCCAGTGATGTACAAAAAATAAAAAGGGGTGGTCAACCACCCCTTTCCGACGGTGCGATTGTTTTTTAAAAAAAAACACTTTTCTGCTCGCACTTATACCTTGCCAATGTCGCCTATTTCCTCAGCCCAATGCAGCCTAAAATAGTTCAAGCAGCAGCCAAGCAAGAAAGCCTCATCAACTTGGTTATTTACAATAAAAAATTACCAACCCACAAAAGCATATAATTCGAAAAAGTTGGTTAAGCTAGCACTGAAGACGACTTAAAAGGAGGACTAAAGCATATGAAATCAAAGTACATCAAGTACCTAAGTGCCTTTTTATTATCTCTTGCTTTTCTTGCAGGTTGTGCAAATAGTGAAGAAGAAAAACCATTAGAAGAAGAACAACAGCAAGATGACCAAACAGGTACTGAAGAGGAAGAGGTACCTGGCGATACGGGTGACAACCCAGAAGAAGGAACTGGAACTGGTACTACTGACGAAGGTACAATAGATGAAGGCACTACCGAAGATGGAAACACAGGTGAAGATATGGGCGAAGAAATGGAAGATACCATGGATGAAGCCGAACAAAATATGGAAGATGCGGTAGACAACGAAGAAAACAAATCAGGAAATGAATAAATAATAATGAAAGCCAATCTTCATACCAAGAAGTATTGGCTTTTATTATGTTTACACAAGCAGAAAAAATCTGAAGCACAACCGTTGCAACGAAACGCTAGAGTTGGTAACGTAGAGATGTGACTGACCAGTCATGAGAAAAAAGTGAAACCTCTGTAGCCCAGCTATCGTACAAGAAAAGGAGAGTGAGAAAAGCCATGTCGAAACTGGAAGACAAAAAGAAACGAATTATGCAAGAAAGTCTAAAACTCTTCGCAGAAAAGGGATTTCACACGACTTCCATTCAAGAGATTGCTTCCACGAGTGAAGTTTCCAAAGGCGCCTTTTACATCCATTTTGATTCAAAAGATGACTTGTTAGTGGAAATCTTCAAATATTATTCCGAAACAATCATGGAAAAACTAAACCGCATGGAGCATTCTTCGGACGATCCATTTGAAACGTTCACCAATCAAATTGCAGCATTTCTTGATTTATATAAAGACCATAAAGAATATTTGCTGATGCATTTCCGTGACAACATTCACCTTGGTGATAAGATGGATGACTTAATCCGAAGTCTACATAAACAAAGCTACGACTGGATGGAAGAACGCTTGCGAAATATTTATGGCAGTCAGTTATCCGTGCACATGACCGATATCATCATTCAGGTCGACAGTCTGCTCAGTGGCTATTTCAAATGGATTGCGATTCATCATTTGGATTTCGATTCAACACATTTGGCATCATACATTACCCATCATATCAACCTTATGATTCAAGATGTTCTCCAGGAAAATGCGCCACCCATTTTTCAATATCAGGATTTAACTCAATTTAACGAAAAAGACGAACTGGCGATTCAAGAGAATATCGATGCATTATATGAAAAAATAGCACGATTATCTGAACAGGACAAACAGGAAGCCAAAGAAGCGATTCAAGTATTAGAAGAAGAACGAACGAAGCAAAAGCCGAAACGTATCATTATTCAGAGTATGCTGCAACATTTAGAAACACATGAGGAGTTACAAGCCCATGTGCAAAATATAAAAAAATATCTTTAAGAACAGAGAGGGGACAAAAGTATGAAGCGTTTATTGTTTTTACTGATGATTGTGATCATCACACTTGTTGCATGTTCACAAAATGAGAACGAAGAGCAGGAGGAAGAGACAGAGCGTGTTATACCAGTAGAGACTGGTGAGGTAACAAAAGGGGATCTGGTTATGGATCGTGTTTTTTATGGACGAACCTCACCAAATCAATCGACACCCGTTATTCCCTCTGTCGCTGGTGAAATGGATGAATTGGAGGTAGCGAATGGTGATAAAGTCGAAGAAGGCGACGATATCGCTACGATTGCCAGTCCTCAAGGGATGATTACAGTAGAAGCCCCTTCTGATGGTGTGATTACCCAGTTAACTGCCAAAGAAGGTTCCATGGTATCGACACAGGATCCATTAGCTGTCGTTACGGATTTAGCCAGTCTCAACGTCCAATTACAAGTTGCCGATACGCAACTCGATTTATTTGAAGAAGGAAAAGAAGTGAGCGTCACAACAGGTAAAGATGACGGTGAAGCGCACCAGGCTACGATCGATTATGTGGCAGATGTCTCCAATGATTCCGGCCTGTTTCATGTTGATTTGTCCTTTGATAATGAATCAACGAATGTGAAAGCAGGAGTTGTGGCGAAAGCTATTATTAAAGATACCGTTGTGCAGGATTCCTTGCAGATTCCGACCGCTGCCTTAGTCGAACAAGATCAGGAGACGTTTGTCTATGTCGTTGATGGTGATACTGCTCGAAAAGTAGCCGTCACAGTTCAAGCCACACAATCTCAATCAACCGCTGTGAAGGCAGAGCTTTCAGAAGGAGATCAACTCGTCACGAGCGGCCAGCTGACGTTAGTCGATGGCAGTAAAATTAAAGTAGAGGAGGATTAATCATGAAATTAGTATCAACATCTGTGAAACGGCCAGTCGGAGTCATCATGATTGTCCTCGCTATCATCGCAATGGGTTTTATCTCCGTTCGAAATTTAGCGATCGATTTATTTCCGGAAATTGATTTACCAATTGCGGTCGTTGCAACCAATTACCCGGATGCAGCACCACAAGAAGTGGAACAGCTTGTTTCCAAGCCAGTAGAAAGCACCCTTAGTTCCATTGAAGGTGTCAACACGATTCAATCCCAATCGCAAAGGGGTTCATCGCTTGTCATCGTTATGTTCGAAAATGGCACGAATTTGGATAATGCCTTACTCGAAGTCAGGGAAAGCGTGGATCAGGTAAAAGGGGCATTGCCAGACGGTGCCAATGATCCAAGCGTACTCCGTTTTAATCCGAACCAAATGCCCATTATGTGGGTCGGCTTAACTGGCAGTGATACACAAAAATTACAATCTGTCGCAGAAGACACGGTTCAGCCTTATTTTGAACGTCAAAGCGGTGTCGCTTCCGTTAGTATCGAAGGTGGCGAAGAACGTGTCATTGACGTCGAATTAGACAGAGCAGCCATGAAGCAATATGGAGTCTCGACGCAATTAATTCAGCAATCACTGCAAGGTGCCAATCAATCTGCTTCTGCTGGCACTGTCCAGCGAGGTGAACAGGATTTACAGATCCGGATAGATGGTTCCTATGAATCGGTAGATGATATTCGCGGGTCCATTATCCAGACGCAACAAGGGGCTAAAATCACTCTTGATGACGTAGCTGATATTCAGGATAACAGACAAAAAAATAGTACAGCACTGGTTAACAACGAAACAGCGGTTGTCCTCAGTGTTCTTAAGCAGTCTGATGGCAACACGGTTGACGTCTCCAATAATATATTAGACGCGATGGATGACTTGAATCAGCAGCTGCCAGACGATGTCAGTCTCGATGTCGTCGTTGATACATCCGATTTCATTAAACAATCTATTAATTCGGTTATCCAGAATATGATCTTCGGTGGTATCTTTGCCTTACTCGTCTTGCTGCTGTTCCTAAGAAGCTTCCGTGCGACGCTCGTTATTGGCGTGTCGATCCCAATTGCGATTATTTCGACGTTCGTTTTACTGTATTTCACCGGCGAAACCTTAAACGTCTTAACAATGGGTGGCCTCGCACTCGGTATCGGGATGATGGTCGACAGTTCGATCGTTATATTAGAAAACATCGTCGCCTACCGCCAAAAAGGCTATAGCATGAAAGAAGCGGCAATCAAGGGTGCATCCGAACTCGCCCCAGCGGTTATCGCATCAACTACGACGACACTGGTTGTATTCTTACCAATCGTGTTCGTGCAAGGTCTCGCATCCGAGCTATTTACGCCATTAGCCTTAACGATTTCGTTCTCACTGATCGCATCACTTGCGGTAGCAGTTACGCTAATTCCGATGTTATCTTCCAAGCTGTTAACGAAAGCAATGGAGGATCATGGCAGACGTTACTGGTTCGATCGCGTCATGCAGAAGGTAATCAATGGCTATGAACGTGTCATTAAAGGTGCATTAAAATTACGAAAAACGACTATTCTAATTACGATTGCAGCGATTGTCGGCAGTCTTGCCTTAATCCCTTATATCGGCACAGCCTTTATTCCGGAAGGGGATCAGGGACAATTAACGATTTCCGTGGAAACACCACCAGGAACGAGCGAGCAGAAACGACTCGATCTTACCGAAAAAGTAAATACACAGCTATCGGAATATGACGATATCATCGATGTCAGCTATGTCACGGTAGGAAGTGGCAACAGCCAAAGCGCGATGATGTCCGGCGGCGGAGGTTCAAACGCTTCGTATCAAATCCAGCTCGTTCCTGCAGAAGAGCGGGAGCAAACGACGTCATCCTTCGCGCAGGAGATCGATGAACAGTTACAAAATATTGCCGGTGCTGAGATCACTGTAAGTGAAGCAAGCTCTGGAGCAGGACTTGGGGATCCTATCCAAATTCAGCTGTCCGGTCCTGAGAATGATGTATTAAAAGAGCTGTCTGATCAAGTATTAACGGTATTAGAGGATGTAGAGGGGGTCTATAATCCAACGTCTTCTTTATCAGATACGCAGCCTGAAATGATGGTGCAGGTTAACCGTGAATTAGCATCACAGTATGGCCTCTCTTATCAGGAAGTAATGAGTCAAGTCCAAACAGCCATGACCGGCCAAACCGTGATGCAGTACCGTGAAGACGGAGAAGAGATGAATGTGACCTTGCAGTATCCAGAAGATGAGACGACCACGATTAACGATTTAGAAAACCTGGAAATCCAGAATCAACAAGGTACCACCATTCCGTTATCAACGGTTGCAGATTTTGAACAGGTCCAAAGTGCTGCCACGATCAGCCGTGAAAATCAGCAGCGCCAAGTCAATATTACCTCTGGTATCGAAGGAAGTGACCTCGGTACGGTTTCACAAAATGTGAAGGATGCACTCGACTCGATGCACTTCCCGGAGGATTATGATTACACGATCGGTGGTCAGACAGAAGACATGACGGAAGCTTTCGCTGACTTAAGCCTTGCGTTAATCTTGTCGATTTTCCTTGTCTATGCTGTCATGGCTGTCCAATTTGAGAACTTCTTGCATCCGCTTGTCATCATGTTCTCCTTGCCAGCAACAGCAGTAGGTGTCTTCGGTGGTCTCTTTATCACTGGCTTACCACTATCGATCACCGCCTTCATCGGGGTCATCATGCTCGCCGGTATCGTCGTCAACAACGCCATCGTGCTTGTCGACTACATCAATATCTTAAGAGCCCGCGGCATAGCCCGATATGAAGCGATCGTAGAAGCAGGAAAAACAAGGCTGCGCCCAATCCTGATGACCACCTTAACCACCATTCTCGCTATGGTTCCACTCGCCCTTGGCTATGGTGAAGGTGCCGAAATGCAGCAGCCAATGGCTGTCACGGTTATCTTCGGTCTGTCTGTATCAAGTATTTTCACACTGGTGTTAATACCGGTTGTGTATACGTACTTTGACAGCTTGTCGATGCGAGTGAAGGGATGGTTTACGAAGAAAGGATAGGAAAAGCTCAGTATAAGTAAGAAACAAAAACGCTTGGATCCAAGCGTTTTTGTTATTGTCTTTTTAAATAAAGGTACCTTTCAGTTTATGTGCATTCTGCAATATATTAGCATATATAGATGTTGTTTAAATTCCAACAAGAGAGAAACACCATCCTAAAATGGCATTCCTCTTGTTGGAATGATGCCCTCTATAATGGTACAAATCAATAATTGTTGTATCCAGCTTTTTTGCATGCTGTCTAGGATTAATTTTGAAAATGTGAGGGCATGTGGTTGGAGAGGGGGAGGACCTAAGTGAATGAATGATATAATATATCTACGATGATAAGAACTGGACGACATTTACTAATATGGCTGCAGGAACGTATCATGGGGATGTGGCAAAAGTCCATAATCCAAGTAAGCAAATTAAGGGAAAGATTAGTTTTAGAGTATATTAATAACGTATATTGAATCAGTCTGTCTACTAGTAGAGGCGCGAAAAGTTATCTAAATATTTTGTTAGCGCACAAAAGGATATTAAGACTGATATAGAAGGACTTTATCGATCGCCATATTTTAACGATATTTCTTAATTGTGGGATGGATGAAATCCGTTTTTTCAGAATTCGAATTTTCATCACCGGAATTCGAATTCTTACATAATAAATTTATTTAGCCTCGATTCATGGAAAACGGTAAAATAGAGTCAAAATGACTTATCCCTTCATAAAAGCGTAATATTAAGCTGCTATGTATTGCAATTTAATAGTTGTCTTTTAAAAAAGAAAATTGCAACTGAGTGCTTTCTAAGGTGCAAAGAAATATTATTGACTAGATAGATCTAATAATAGAGCCAAATATCATTGAATGGTGGATTTGTTAAATCAAAAAGTTCCTGTTTCTTATATTGCAGAGAAAGTTGGTGTTAGTCGTTATAATGTTTTAAAGTATGGTTAACTTATTCGAGATACATGTCATGTTATTTCTATATGTGTTTGAGACTAGGAAGATAAATAATTTTTATTTGTAACATTTCCTTCTGTTAAAGCAATCATCCTTGCCTTTGTATGTATTCCTATTCTCCAAACATTAGAAAGGACCATGGACATAAAGGTTTCTATTTCAACTGTTGTATTTAAAATGGGAAAGAAGTCCAAGTTTGAGGTGCAATCCCCCATTCCTATTTTACTCCCTTTGTAAAACTATTTTTATGTACACATTCCTACTCATGTGATAAAAATCTCTGTTTATTTTAACATAATATTACAATTACCTACTCGTTTAAAAAATCAGCATAGCAAGTAGCATAACAATTAACATATTATATTAACTTCTGAAAAGCAAAGGTAGTTTTATTTTAATACAAATTATGTAAGCAAACGATATCGACGTGATTTGACATATGGTGTGTGTGCATCCAATGCTTCTGCAATATGCTCGGTATACAGTGATCACGCTCCAATTATGCTACTATTGAATATCCTTCTGAACTGCTTCAAGCTAAAGAATTGATCTTCGAACTATGCCAAACTTAGTGTGTTTTCATTCTGCTTTATTCTCTCAGCTTCAAATTATGTCTTTTCTGTCATGCTAGTAAATAGTAAGATAGATATGTAGCATTAAGAAAGGAGTAGGAATATTGAAGTTTTTAAAAATAATGAGCATTTTCATGATGATATCGACCATTATTTTGGCTCAGTTTTCATCGATTTCTGTTTTCGCAGAGAACAAATCGACTATGGTAGAACTGAAAGAACCGGTCCAGTTCATGATTAATGAGTCTTCCTATGTAAAAGTAGAGAAAGGGGCATTACTGTCACTTAATGAGAAACAGCAATTGGTATTTGACGAACGTACCTATGACCTGCAATCGATTAAATTTGAAACTATCATAGATTCAGAGAAAGAGCCGATCAATCTTTCTGACGTAAAGCCAGTCACTGAAGCAGATCCGAAGATATCGATTGTGAAACCTCAGACCAAAGAAGATACTTCATCGAATGAAGAATCAACAGAAACAGGTCCACCACAATTAAATACAGACGAGACGGACGATCGTGAAAAGCCTCAACCTAACGAAGATGAAGAAGAAAAAACCCCACAAGAAGAGTCCGATAAATCCAATTCAAGTGATGAGGATACAGAAAAAGAATCCAATAATAAAGAAGATACGGATAAAGAAACAGAGTCTGACAGTTCAAAAGTAGAAGATACAGAAGACAAAGAAGTGAATGTGAAGGCAATATCAGCAAAACTTACTTTTTCTAATACGAAACTGTTTGAAACCAATCAAGATAATGTCTCTCTTTACAAAAAAGAAAATGGAGAATTGATCAAAGTATCCACATTAATACAGGGTGAAATATATCAATATTATCAAGATGTAGGGAACTGGTTGCGTGTCAAAATAGGAAGCAAGATTTATTATCTATGGCAGGAAGCAACTGATCCGGTTGATCCAGACACATCTTTACATAACCCGGCCGCAATCTCAGGTAATCAGACATTAACTACGATTACTGAAGGAACGATTTACGATAATAGCAGAAACGGGTTAGTTGATATTGGTACTTATGAAGCAGACGAATCATTTACTTATGTTAGGAAATCAGGTAATTGGTACAAGATAAATTATCTTGGACGATATGCATATATCTATCATAGCGCAGTTATTGAAAGTAATATTAATCAACTGGATTATATCATTCCAAAACAAGATGTACCAGTAAATTTACCAGGTAAGATACCGTTTGCTTCACTGGAAGAAGGTCAGCTTTATCAAACAATTGATGAAGAACCAAACTGGATAAAAGTAAAAATAGGTAACCTTACAGGGTATGTGTGGAAAGCGGCTGTTTGGAAAACAAGTGAAAAACCATTAAAAACAACAAGTGCTACAGGTCAATTGAAATTAAAAACGACAGAAGATGTACCAGTGTTTGATAATAGCACAGGAAAATTAATTCAAATTGGGGAAATTGATGAGGCGAAAGAAATACGATATATTTCGAGAAAAGGTAATTGGTATCAAATCAATTTTGCCAATCGAACAGGATTTATTTACTACGCAGGTGTTGAAGCATTATTCACGAAGAATACGAAATATTTCACAACTGATCAGGATAATGTCAGTGCCATGATTCGTCGGAATGGCTCGCTGCAGTTTTATGGTGAATTGCAGGAAGGTGAATCATATGAACGCCTGGCCGATTATGGAAATTGGCATCAAATAAAAATTGGTGATCAGCATGCTTTTGTATGGAAGAAAGCAACTTCTCCTGCGAGTGCTGGAGATATCCCGAATCCAATTTCTGATACTTCTGTACAAGCGATATATCAAACGAAAGAAACAGTATCGGTTTATGATAACTCTTCAGGTTCACTGGAGGCAATGGGTACCATAACTTCTGGTGAAAAAATTCCAGTATTAAATACGAAAGGTAATTGGGCTACCGTTAATTATGCTGGGCGAGAAGGATATATTTATAAACCATCATTGAAACTGTTAACGAAGGATGTTGTCAATCCGCAAACTACCTATACGTATGAACAGATGCAAAAAGATTTAAATGAAATTGTTGACTTATATCCTGACCATACTCAAAAAACAATTATAGGAAATTCTGTCGATGGCAGAAACCTGTATGCCATCAAAGTGGGGAATGGTGATAAAGAAATATTTATCAATGGGTCGCATCACGCCCGCGAACACATGACAACCAATGTGGTTATGGAAATGATAGATCAGTATGCAAGAGCATATGCTGTAAATGGTACTTTTAATGGATATAAAGTCAAAGAGATTTTGGATGAGGTATCGATCTGGTTTGTGCCGATGGTAAATCCGGATGGTGTTACGTTGGTACAGAAAGGTTATACAAGTGCCAAAAATCCAAATCAAGTATTGCGATTAAATAATTACAGTAAAGATTTCTCTTCCTGGAAAGCGAATATAAGAGGAATAGATTTGAATCGCCAGTATCCTGCGAGATGGAAGTATATCCAAAATGCTGCCTCCAGCCCGGGACCAGCCTTTTATAAAGGAGCGGCTCCACTTACAGAGCCAGAAGTAATGGCGTTATATGACTTTACGAACGAAAGAGATTTCAAGACAACAGTTGCTTATCACTCGTCAGGGCAAATTATTTATTGGTATTTTAATAACCCATTTAGTACGAAAGCGAGAGATAAGGCGTTAGCACAAAAAGTTTCTAATATCACTGGCTACAGCTTGGTTGCTGCAACCACCAACCCTAGTGGTGGCGGTTATAAAGACTGGGTTATTCAAGAGCATCAAACGCCAAGTCTAACCATCGAAATATCACCATACACGTACCAGGAACCGGTACCTTTATATCGATGGGGATCAATTTGGAATAAGAATAAAACAGTAGGGATCTATCTGGCACAAGAAGCCGGCAATCGCTAGACAAAAAGAATAAGCATAGTCTGGAACAATAGCCGAGCAACATGGATGATTTTATAACATCCATGGTATGCTCGGCTTTTTATGTGGTATGTATAAACTCCTTAAAACAATCCAATATAATGTAAGAAAAACACTTATTTCAATTTGGTGATTTGACATTTCTAATGTGCTAAGCATAGCTCCGGAAATATGCCCTCTAGGACGCGGAGTGATTGGCCGGAGCGGTATCCTAGCACAAGAATTATTTCAAAAAGAACTCATTGCTAAACTCTCACTAAATCTTTCTTACTTCGCAGCATTCCTTCAACTATAAAAAAAGACCGGGCGTTCAATGCCCAGTCCTCTCATCACTATTATGAAACTAACAAAAACGCGCCGCCCATAATACATACTAAACCGATTATTTTTTTGGTAGTGATTTTTTCCTTCAGAAACATAGCGGACAGAATAAATGTCCAAATATACGTAATAGAAGTCAAAGGGAATAAGATCGTATAATCTGTAAACTTTAATGCGATAATGTTCAAAATAGCACCACTGCCATAAAAGAAACAACCTACAATAAAGTTAGTAACAAATGATTTGTTGAATCCTATATCACTGTTACTCATCCTTTTAAAATAAAAACTGCCAATTGACCCCATAGCGGTGAATACGAGAAGTAATAGGAAGATAGGTAAACTAATCGTCACCACCTCCTATCAATATCGCACCTGCTATAATACAAACAACGCCAAGCAGATTTTTTCCTTCAAGTATTTCGTCGAGAAAGACACTTCCAAAGACAACGGCAAATATATAGCCAGTACTTAAGAAAGGGTGCAACACGGATAAACTGCCAAATCGGTAAGCCAGAATCATAAAAACAGCTCCAAGGAAATAACAAACAAATCCGCCAATTAACCATAAATTAATATCAGCATCAGATATTTTCCATTGTAATTGACCAAAAGCGGTAAGAAGCGCAGCAACAACCATTAAGAGTATGCCATATTTGTTATGGTGATAAGATTCTTTCATCCTTGTCATGCTCTTCGCTCCTTTTGCTTTCTGTCAGTCAGTAATGCACAAAGAAATAGAAAGGCAATGGCAAAACTGTTCGCTAATAAATATCGGAAATCCTGTGCCGGAATACCAGCTGTAACGGTCCCGATATTCAAGATAACTGGTACTGTTACAAGCCAAGCTCTCCAGCTTGTTTTGCGTGCAGCAATATATCCCATTAATAACAGGAAGAACATATAGGTTGCCGGGCGCCAAATTAATGTTTTAAAATGGATTTCCGTAATATTCAGCATTCTTTCCATTTTGTCATGTAGCCAGTTACTTACAGGCTCTTGTTCGATATTAAATGTGTTTGCGTGATAGATACCACCTGGATTGAGGTTAGTATACCCATCAGAAGGCTCATTCATTTGCCATACCAAAGAGGTCTGCTTTAAAAAGGCTTCTGTCACAATGACAGGGTTTTTTAGCGAGACGCTTGCCCATGTTTTTGCATAGTAGCCCACGTCATCAAAGACCACATCACTGTTATAATCCCCTGAGAATTTAATTGGATCGGTAATATAGGGATCGTAATATTGATGCCACTTATCCTCTGGCATCATTTGATAGATATATTGTTCCTCTTCTTCAGAGAGGTCTCCATTTTCAACAACTACTCTTGCAAATTGTTGTGTAGGAATTCCCAAAGCTTCGTTCGGATCCTTATTATCGACTTGAAAAGCGGTGAACAACGGTCCAGTAATGATCATATAGCTGGCTATTACAGCCACAAGCGTGATGAGCAGTTGCTTCCAATAAGGTAAAAACATAACAATCATCACAATAGTTAACGCGAAATAAATAGGAATGCCATTGCTTCTCATTAACATCAATGCTAAACCGGTAAAACCTAATAACAGTAAGTGCATGTTCTTGCGAAGCCATTGACCGCGTGAGGAATAGACGGCAAACATTAAGATCGTCAGCAATAAGAGAATGGCACTATAGAGAATGTCCTTCCATAGTACGATCGAAAATGCCCCGTAAACGGGAAAACACGCGATAAATAGATTACAGATATAGATCAGGATCCGGTGTATGCCAGCCTTTTGAAATTGGTAAAGGCCATAGCCGAAGATCAAGCTCAGAATGATGATTTGAGCAAGACCTACAACAGCCGGTGAATACCAGATTTTTGTCAGTATGATCATCAGCCACGTATAGACAACCGGATGCCAGTTATTAAATTCAAACGTATGAATTTGGCGCCAGTGAGCGAAAGAGTCAGGAGACATTTCTCCAGGGAAATTCGCTAATAGATAAATGCTCCAGCCGATAATAGGGAGGATCGAATAGATAAGAATCATCCATTTAGATACATACTGCTGTTGCAAGACGAATGATTTTCTCATCATAACAGCAGTAATACTGAGAACCGTACTAAAGACAGCGACACAAGCACCAATCAATGTAACAAGCTGAACAATCAAACTCATCGATTTAAAATGTCCAATAGAGAAGGTGCTGAATAAAACAACTAAAGTCAAAAGGATCATGAAAATCATATTACCTTTCGTATAAATATGTTTTACGAACTTTTCCCTGTAAGTAATAGTCTCATAGAATAGTACGGCATATACAGTAAGAAAAAAGATACCGGTAGCAGTGATCGATAAGACCGACATCTCTTTAATCGGATCAAACCAGTTTAACATAGTGACAGATGCAAACAGCGTAATACCAATTAATAATAAGAAATAAATGATTTTATTCATATTTTCCCTCATTGGAAATCTTGTTTAATTCCAATTCGAATTGTTTTTTATGGCTGGTTGCGACAGTATCAAGAATCAAACCGCAAGTAAGCGACACGACAGATAGTAAGACAAGCCCTACTGCGAGAATAGCGGATGGGATTTTATCCACTTCACCAGTAACAGCAAATTCGGTAATAACCGGAATACCACTGGCTAGTCCTAATATCATGAAGAGTAAAGCCCAAATCGCAAAGAATAGCATCGGCTTATATTCTTTAAACAAGGTAAAGATTTTGTTAAGCACCTTAAATCCGTCACTTAATGTGTTCAGTTTGGACTCACTGCCCTCTGGTCGATCTCGATAATCAATCGCGATCTCTTTTATTGCTAAACGTTTGTCTAAAGCATGAATAGACATCTCTGTTTCGATTTCGAATCCTGGACTCATAACAGGCATTGATTTAACAAAAAGTCTGTCAAAAGCACGATAGCCTGTCATAATGTCATTCAATTCACTTTTGTAAAGAAAATTGATTAATCCTTTTACCAGCGTGTTACCAAAATTATGGAACGGGCGTTTGTTTTCTTCGGTATACGTACCGTTAGATAATCGGTCACCAATGACCATGTTCGCGTAACCGTCTTTAATTGGATCGATCAGTTGATGTACAAATGAAGCTGGATATGTCTGGTCACCATCCACCATCACGTAGCAATCTGCATCAATTTCTCTGAACATGGAACGTACCACATTACCTTTACCTTGGCGCCATTCTTTTTTTACAATTGCACCGTGTTCCTCTGCTACTTTCGATGTATTATCTGCAGAGTTATTGTCGTATACGTAAATAGTTGCACCAGGCAATTCTTTCTTAAAATCTTTTATGACTTCTCCGATTGTTTGCTCTTCATTATAGCAAGGGATCAATATTGCAATTTCCAATGGAAGTCCTCCTTAATTACAATTAAATGTATTATTGTTATTTTACCCAAATAACGAGTATAGCAAAAAAAATAAAAAAATGTAATTCCATATTATCAATTCGTATAGTAAATCTAAAAAAAAAATGATAAAATAAGTTTTGGATTATGTCTATGATATGATAGAATATGGATTCATCTTAGACATATGCTTATTAATGAAGTGAGGTCTTGTTTTTTGAAATCAAAGTTAGGTTTAGCCAGTTTATGGTTTATTGTTATCTCATTATTATTAAAAGTCTCTGGACTCATCAGAGACATGGTCATTGCATTTTATTTTGGAGATAGTTATGTAGCAGATGCATATCTAGCTGCCTTCATTATACCAAATATGTTTATATTATTTATGACAACAGGTATGAAGAATGCGTTCGTACCGTCATACACAGATGCTCTTCAAGAAGGGAATGCCAGCAGTCATCTTAAAGATATCTACAGAGGCAATGGATGGATAAGCCTAATTGTAGCATTACTGGGAGCGGGTCTTGCTCCGGTCTATGTTCCATTACTTTATCCGGACTTCTCTCCCGAAGCATTGGATATCGCTGTTTATTCTACCATGATTTTATTCGCTGCGGTATTTTTCACAGGGATGAATGCCGTGTTAGAAGCGTTATTTGACGCGAAGAGTAAGTTTAGTCTCTCTGTATTTTCACAAGTAATTGTGATCCTGACATCGATTTTATCGGCTTTTTTATTTGCTGAAGAGATTGGCGCTTATTCCATTGCAATCGGGTATGTAGCTGGTACAGTTATTTCCCTGATATTAAAGAAAATAATTATTAGAAAACAACATATTGTCTCTTTATTTGGTAAATTAAATAAAGCAGAGTTAAAATCATTTTACCCTGTATTTATACCAGTAGGGCTTACAGTTGCGGTAGGGCAGATCAATCTGATGATTGGTACCATTTATGCCAGTAAGTTCAGTGAAGGTGCCATTACGTATATTAATTACGCCAAGAACCTTGTACACATGCCGCAAGCCTTGTTTGGGGTGACGATAGGGACTATCATCTTCCCGATTCTGTCGAAAGCCATTTCAACCGATAATCGTGCACTGTTCAAGAGAGGGATTGAACAAGGTTTAACGACGATGTACTTTGTTTTACTGCCAGCTACTATTGGCATGATGTTATTGATGCCAAATATTATCGCACTGTTGTATCAACGCGGAGCCTTCTCAGAAAGTGCAACCATGCAAACATCTTATGTTGCGTATTATTACTTTGGATCTGTATTATTCTTTAGCTTAAACCAAGTTATCAATAAAGGCTTTTACTCTCTCAAGAAAGGGCACGTTATTCTGTTTATCAGTGGAAGCTCGATCTTGCTGACTTTTGCACTGAATGCTATTTTCACACATTGGCTTGGTTATTTAGGAATTCCATTAGCAGCATCGGTAAACGGTCTGTTATATGCGTTAGGAACGTTCCTGATTTTCTTAAAGCAGGTCGGTGGTTTGTCTTTAAGAAGTATGACAGTAGAATTTCTGAAGACGACATTCGCTGTAGCAGTAATGAGTGCAGTGGTTCTGTTAATCAAACCAATCTTGCCTTTTGACCAGAACCTGCTGATTATTGTGGTCATTGCAATTGCAGGTGCTGCTGTTTATACACTTACAGCCTGGTTATGTAAGATTCAGTCTATGCAGATTATATTAAAAAAGTTTTTAAAGAAATCGTGAGTAAAAAAAGGGAGTCATCTTAATGAATAGTAAAGAACTCATGTTGCGAATAGCAAAACCCATTAACTATCCAATTACGAAATATGCGTTAAACAACTATTACAATGACAAGAAAAGCTTATCCACTGCCAATGTAGCAAAGAATGTGTTAGTGTTAGCGCCACATATGGATGACGAAACAATAGGGCTTGGCGGTACCATAAAGAAACACGCCAGCGAAGGTGCTGATGTACATGTAGCATTAATTACAGATGGGTCCAATAGTGTGAGTTCTTTATCAAAAGAAGCGCTGACCAAAAAAAGAATTCAGGAAATGCAGGAAGTCAAAAAATTATTGGGGATAAAAGACATTATCTACATGGGATTACCAGATGGAAATGTCCGTTCCACTGATCATGCACAATCTAAACTTATACAAATCATAAAAGATGTCAATCCTGATCTTGTGTATTGCACATTGTTTGTAGATGCTCACCCGGATCATACGGAAACAGCCATTCTATTAGCAAATGTCATTCCGAAACTGGAAGACTGTCAGTTTGATATCCGCCTTTATGAAATCAACTGTGCGATCCCGCCATCTTATATTAACTGTGTGGTGGATATAAGCGAGACTTTCGCTGACAAGAAGCAGGCGATCGATACGTTCCAGTCACAAGCTATTGCATTTGACGGGTTTATCTCATTGAATCAATGGAAAACCAATTTAGTTGCGGAACAGACAGATGCTGTTGAAGTATTTATTGAGTTATCCAAAGAGCAGCTTGTCCAGCAGAAAGAAGTATTAAAACAATATAAGTCACAATACCCGGATCTTTTTAAACAAATCAACCGTACCGATACTTTGTTGTGGGCGATATATCAAAATCAAAAAGAGAAAAAGAAGTTTTATGACGAGGCGTTTATGGGAAGTAATAAATAGTTAACTAAATTGAAACACATTTTTCATTGCAAATTAAAACGAATTTCTTTATAATTATCCAAGGCAACATTGTATTGAAAAAATCTTGAACAATATGAATATATTTTTGTAACTTATAGAGTTTGATGTTCGTCTATTAATTTAGTAGACATCAATAGGGGGATGGACATGAATTATATCTTGCCTTTTATATTGTGTTTGACTTTTGCCTTGATCTTAACACCATTAGTGAAAAAGTTAGCAATTAAAATAGGTGCAGTTGATAAGCCAAATGCAAGAAAAGTTCACCAGAAATTAATGCCTAGACTAGGTGGGTTAGCAATATATGTTAGCTTTCTGTTAGGTTATCTAATCTTTCAACCTGTCGGCATAGATTCGTGGCCACTGTTAATCGGTGGAACGATGATTGTCATACTTGGGGTTCTGGATGATTTATACGAATTATCAGCAAAAATCAAATTTATCGGACAAATCGTGGCTGCTAGTATTACGGTAGTCGGAGGCATGCAAATTAATTTTATTGTATTACCATTTACCGATAAGATAGAATTTGGATTTTTAGCAGTTCCAATCACTATCATTTGGATTGTGGCAATTACCAATGCCATTAACTTAATTGATGGTTTAGACGGACTAGCAGCTGGTGTATCATCCATTGCTTTATTAACAATTGTTAGTATGTCCTTTACTATGGGGAATTTGTATATTGCTGTAATGGCATTATTATTGTTAGGAAGTACGTTAGGATTTCTATGGTTTAACTTTAATCCGGCAAAGATATTTATGGGTGACACCGGATCGATGTTCTTAGGCTATATGATTAGTGTGCTTTCCATCATCGGGTTGTATAAGAACATTACATTTTTCTCGTTAATTATTCCGATTGTAATCTTAGGTGTTCCAATTCTTGATACAACTTTTGCGATTATCAGAAGATTTATTAAGAAGAAACCATTATCGGCACCTGATAAAGATCATTTACATCATTGCTTAATTAATTTAGGCTTTTCTCACCGCCAGACAGTGGTTGCTATTTACGCATTAAGTGCATTGTTTGGTGCTGCAGCGGTTCTTTTCACAAAGGCTACTGTATGGGGATCAGCGTTCATGCTCGTATTATTATTAGTACTGATTGAATTAATAGTTGAAATAACGGGCTTGGTCAGTCATAACTATCGACCTTTGTTAAATTTGGTTGCTACAAACCGTAAGAAATAGCTTTACAAGCACTTCTTGTACTTTACAGGAAGTGTTTTGTTCTAGAGGCAAAAATTAAGTACAACAATTCCGTTCATTGCATAAAATGCATTGTTCTTTCGAAAACTACTGCTAATGTTATTGTAAAGCAGGGATGAACAATGCAGTCTATAGTTTATGGAGTATTGGCCTTTCTTATAAGTTGTGTTCTCTATATTCCAGTGAAGAAGTTAGCGATTTACTTTCATATAATCGATCTTCCAAAGGACGGAAAAATTCATGATCGACCAATCCCTCGTATTGGTGGTTTAGCGATATTTTCATCTTTTTTGTTAACAGTCATAATTTCACCTTTGAATTGGAAAGATATAAATGTATGGCTAACAGGAGCGGTGTTCATTACGTTAGTTGGAATTTTAGATGATAAATTCACATTACGTGCGATTGTCAAACTTTTTTTTCAAATAGCAATTACAGTGTGTCTGATTGTATTCGGTGAAATGGAAATTTCCAAGCTTGCCATGCCTATTTTTGGACTTGTTGATTTAGGTATATTCGGTTATGTCGTAACTTTCGTCTGGATTATTGGTATGATTAATGCGATTAATCTTATCGACGGATTGGATGGCCTTGCAGCCGGAGTGACAATGATCGGCTTGACCGTAATGATGATGATGGCAGTATTTGATCTTCAATTAGACCTCGTTATTATTTGTATGATTTTAATAGGTGCTATAGCTGGATTTTTAATCTTTAACCTTCACCCTGCCAAAATATTTATGGGTGATACGGGGTCACTTTTCTTAGGCTATATGATGGCCACAATACCTTTGTTAGGTTTGTTCAAACAAGTGACTTTCTTTAGCTTTATCATACCTGTTATCATCTTGACAATTCCTATTTTTGATACGCTTTTTGTCATTCTAAAAAGACTTTCGAACAATCAGAATATTTTTCATCGTGATCGAAAACATTTACATTATCGATTAATAGAGCAGGGGTGGACGCAGAAACAGACGGTATTCATTATCTATGGTTTTGCGATCAGCTTCGGTATATTTTCAATGGTTATAGCCTTTGCAACGACACCATTTAAAATAGTTCTAATTATCATATATTTATTTATCATTGCTTTATTCGCCAGACTAATTTGGAACATACCAAGTGAGACGGATAAATAGAAATAAAGCACAAGAAAGGGAGTTACTTCATTGAAACAGTTATGTGTTATAGGATTAGGTTATATTGGCTTGCCAACATCAGTTATGTTTGCGAAACATGGCTACAAAGTTCATGGGGTCGACGTAAATCAAGATGTGGTGGATACATTACAAAGAAAAGCTTTGCATATTGAAGAACCAGGTTTACAAGAAGCATTGGAGGAAGTAATGGACGAGGGTAATTTTACCGTATCTACTTCTCCAATTAAGGCGGATGCATTTATTATTGCGGTTCCATCTCCAATTACAGAAGAGAAGACGGCTAATTTGGATTATGTGCGTGCTGCAACAGAAGCCATTTTACCATTTGTTGAAAAAGGTAATCTTGTCGTCCTTGAATCGACTGTGCCACCACGTACAGTAGAAGATATTATGCTGCCTGTTTTACGTAAAACAGAATTAGATTTAGATAACGATATTTATATTTCCCATTCACCAGAGCGCGTTATTCCAGGTAAGATATTCCAGGAACTAGAAGAAAATGATCGCATTGTAGGTGGAATGAATCCGGCATCAGCCGAAAAAACAAAAGAATTATATAAAGCATTCGTGAAAGGGGAAATCCATTTAACGGATGCTACAACTGCAGAAATGGTAAAAGTAATGGAGAATACCTATCGTGATGTAAACATTGCCTTTGCGAACGAACTGGCTAAAATCTCGACTAATATCGGTATTAATGCATGGGAAGCAATCCGCTTAGCTAATTTCCATCCACGTGTAAATATTCACCAGCCAGGTCCTGGTGTAGGCGGTCATTGTATTGCAGTGGATCCATGGTTCCTTGTGGAATTAGAGCCGGAAGAGTCTAAGATTATTTCATTAGCTCGTGAAACAAATGATAATATGCCAGCTTACACTGTAAAAAGAATCAAAGAAATTGCAGAAGAGAATCAGATTATTCAGCCTAAAATCGGCTTATTTGGATTGTCCTTTAAAGGAAATGTAGATGACATGAGAGAAAGTCCTAGTTTAACTGTCATGGAACATTTAAACAAAGAGGGCTTAGATTACAAAGTATTTGACCCATATATCAAGGATATTCGAGTACCTCATCAAGTGTTGTCGATTAACGAATTGGCAGAAGACATGGACATGATTGTCATCTTAACGGATCATCAATTATTTAATACGTATGAGCCTGAGACATTAATAGCACTAATGAACCAGTCTGTTATTTTTGATACAAAGAACTTAATTGACGAAAACAAATGGCGTCAAGCAGGTTTCGATTATGCTCGCTTAGGCGATACGAAAAACAGGTGAGGTAGTAATGAATAAGGAAACAATATTAGGTGTACAAGTATCGAAGGAAACATATTCATCCATAACAGACAAATTATTTAACTTGATGGGAACAAGTGATCAGGCATTTATTGTTGCTGTAAACCCTGAAAAAATCATGAAAGCAGCAGAAGATCCAGAATTAAAAGATCTCATTAATGCGGCTGATTATCAGATCCCGGATGGTATCGGCATTCTGATTGCATCACGCCTGCAAAAAGGTTCTGTACGTGATCGTATTACAGGCATAGACTTAATGCAGACACTTGTAGCAGAAGCAGAGAAGCGCGAAAAGAAGATTTTCTTATATGGCGGTAAGCCTGGTGTAGCAGATAAGGCAGCCGCTCAAATCCAATTGGACCATCCGAAAATCAATATAGCTGGTACGATCAATGGCTATGAGAAAGACGAAGAAAAGATTATTGAGACGATCAATGCAGCGAATCCAGATATTCTGTTTGTTGCATTAGGAAGTCCAAAACAGGAAGAATGGATAAAAGCCAACAAACAACGCCTGAATGTATCGGTGTTTCAAGGTGTTGGTGGTTCCTTTGATGTTATCGCAGGTAATATCAAGCGAGCACCAAAAATCTTTATTAAATTCGGACTGGAATGGCTTTACCGCCTATTAATCGAACCGTGGCGAATTAAGAGACAACTAGCATTACCGAAGTTTCTGTTAAAAGTATTTTCCGGAAAGAAATAAAAGACACAAAAACTGTGACAGCAGTCATGGTTTTTGTGTCTTTTTTTTATAAAGTAAGAAAGCATACAAGCTTGAGGCTTTGTACCGTTCTTTGATATGAACGGCCGTGTCCACTTGGGCGCATCATCGATTGGCGAACTCTCCGTGATTCCTTTATCGTACTTTGTAGCAATGATTATCAAATAAATATTTTATGAATAAAAACAGAAGTCACTCGATCAAAAGTGAGGAAAGCGAGAAACGTGATGAACGATCAAACTCACCTAACTTAATTATTTGATTTATTGGACAGGCGAATGATGCTCGCTTTTTTTACACATTAAGAAAATTTTAGTGATGAAGTAGTTCAGGAAAAAATTCACAATGTACGAAGTATAAGAAAAACTACCCACTCGCTTAAAGACGAGACGAATGCGAGTTTTTCTAATCAAGCTATTAACTCGCAGACTTACGCTGATTCAGCAGCGGTAGTCGAGCAGCCTTTTTCGGGAGCTTACCAAACAGCAATCCTGCAAATGGAAAGAAACGGTGTATAAAGTAAATGATAAAATAACAGAATATCACGGTGAACACATAGCGTCCGAGAACTTCAATATGAAATAGATAGTTATTATGAACCGGTATGAATCTGGCAACCTCTTTTAGCACGAAGGGATGAAGTAAATAGAATCCGAACGAATAAAGAGCAATATTCCGAGTGATATTCATCACACTAGCAGAACTGATCTTCAGTAATAATTCTGCCACTCTGAAGAAGAAGTAACTTCCCCCTACCAGAAACGTTGTTTCTATCAGTTTATAATAGATTCCTTTAAGATAAAAGGATTGCACCGTATATACATAGTAATGCAGCAGTGCTAGAGCAGAACCGGCAACAACAAAGACTATACCGAACAGGATAGTTGGTAATCTCTTATGAATGTTGCTTTTGATGGCCTGATAATGCATGCCTATCCAGGCGCCCATAAAGTAGGGACCAAGCATATTTAGAAAGAGGTTGAAAGAAACCAAGTCATATTTGTCATTTAAATAGTAGTATAGAATTTCCACAATGATTCCGATCAGCCACATATATTTCCGGAAGAAGCTGAGTTTTTTTGCCAGCGTGATAAAAATAGGAAACACCAAATAAAACTGGACAATCAAGAAAATAAAGTGCAACTGGTAATAGGAATCGCCTTGAAGTATCCTGCTGAGAATATCCATGATACTTAGTTCTCTGTGGATCGTAAGCCGAGCATAAAACTCATAAAAAACGGCCCAGACGATATAAGGTACCAGGATATAGAGTACACGCTTTTTAAGATAATCAATAAATAGAGAAACAGAAAGATTTTTGTTCGAAAAATTATAAAAGAATACTAATGCAGTTAACATAATAAAAATGCCTGCTTCGATCCTGATAAACCGATTGAAAAAATGATACTTTGCAAAAGCCTCTCCATCCATCGGTAACGTGCTATAGTATGTTCCGGTTGCATGGACCAACACGACCAGCAACATAGCAAATAATCGTAAAAAATAAATAGAATCTATTCTTTTTTGCATAGTTTTTATCTTCCTTTGCTTTACTAGTTTGAGAACATTAGTACATTATATAACATTTAGCCAGTCATTACATTATTTTTTGGTAAAAATTATTTGGAAATATAGGGAACTGTAAAAAATACAGCTATGAAGTAATTTGCCTGGCAGGGCGAAGATGGTTTATGATGGTAAATAAAATAGGTGAAAGGGAAGCATATCAACACACCTATGGTATATTAGAATGAATGAGATAAGAAGGTGAAACAAATGATAAGAAGTGCAACAAAACAAGACAAAAATAAAATATTAGATCTATTTGAAAAAGTATTTCACAACAGGATGTCAGACGAAGAGTACGAATGGAAATATTACGAGAATCCAAATCCGCGTAATCCATTAGTATTGGTATATGAAGAAGATGATCAGATTTTGGGACATGTGGCATTATGGGTGAATGATGCGTTTATTAATGGCGAAATACATAATGTTGGATTACGTGTTGATACGATGGTAGACCCTGATGCCCGTGGTAAAGGAATCTATCGTAAATTGTTAGATGAGTTATTAGAAGTCGCTGAAGATAAAGATATCGCTATTCTATATGGTTATCCAGCCGAAAAAGCGAAGGAATTGTTTATTCGTTACACAGGTGCAGTTCATCTCACCGATGTTCCTCGCTTACTGCTTCTGCAAAAGCCGGTTGAGTTATTAAGCCGTAATAAACCATTTTTAAAAGCTTTCACATTTATTGACAAATTGTTTCAAGCTGTTCAAATGAAAAAGACGGATTATCAACCTTCATCAATAGAAGAAATAAAAAAATGTGATGCTCGCTTTGATCAATTACAATTAGACAATAAAGACCAATATCCCGTTAAACTAAAGCGGGGTATGAATTATTTGAATTGGCGCTATCTGAATCATCCTTTTCGTGATTATAAAATACTGGCACATGTCGAGGACAATCAATTAAAAGGGTACATCGTGTACAGAGTGATCGAGCAATCCAATCAAGGGATGATCATTGATATGGATGTCCACGATTGGCAAGATAGAGAAGTAGTGCAGAATCTGATAGCTGCCGCAGTCGATCGAATGAAAGGAACTGCGGCAATCCAGGCGTGGGCTCTGGAGCCAAGTGCTCTTTATCAATCGTTAAAAAATCATAAGTTTCTACACAAAGATAATCCAATGCCAATGGTTGTGAGAGATATCAAAGAATTGGCAATCGACAGCAGTACAACGCATTCCTGGTATGTAACAAACGGCGATGTGGATTCATTTTAAGTACAAAAAAGCCGGGCGACGGATCGCTCGGCTTTTCTTTCGTATAACCAATAATTAATTGTTTCCTAATTGTAATGCACGATACAAGAAGGTAGCAAACTGACCGCGAGAAACGCTTTCTGCTGGACGGAAATCGTCTAATTGCGTGGTAAGTCCGTGCTGAGCAAGGATCTTTACACTCTCTTTATGAGAGCCTGAAACGTTATCCAGGTTCACGCCAGTATTTTCTTTGGTATCTTCAAGGTTAAATGCCCGTACCAGGATCGATGCCATTTGGGAACGGCTTAATGGCTCATCATCGTTGAAAACTCGTCCATTATCAGCAGGTGCACCCTGCAAGATGCCAGCTTCATAAGTTGCAGCAATGGCTTCGGCATAGTAATGATTTGCATCAACATCGTTATAGTTGTTAAGAATCGTCTCGACATTATTAGGAATACTTAAATCAAGGGATCTTTTAAGTAATTCTGCAGCTTGGGAACGGGACAACGTTTTAGCTGGACGGAATTCTTTTGTACCATCATCAAGTGTGTAGCCATTAATAATACCTTTTGTTACCAGTTGTTGAATGGACTCTGCTTCGTCCGTGCCAGGTGTAATATCGTTAAAAAGAAGCGGCACGAGATAGGAGGAAGCGATATAGCCTTCCACATTGCCGTTAGATACCTTGTAATAAACATAGTGATTCGAGGCTGGATCATTTCTGGATCCTTCCGCTTCGATTGGTTTACTTTCGATTGTCCATGTTGTATTAGCAGCTACACGAGTAGAGGTACCATATAACTCATCGTAGCGGTTAGCTCCTCCATCTTTTCCATCGATATATACCAGGTCACCGATTTCATGACTTTGGCGTGTCATGGTAGATTTAGTAGTTTGATAGTCTACTCCTACAGGAAAGTGCATAATAGAACTATTGTCTTCATAATTAAATTCGAAGGTAGGGAAGTCAAAGTAGTCTCCATCTTTTTCTAAAAGCGACCGCGAACTAATGTAGCTGTAGATTTCTTCTGCATAAGCACTGTCAGGATGCAGGTTAGGATCATTCTGTTTCGAAAGTCCGTTATATGCAGTAATCGCAAAATACCAATTTTCTAACACATCTTTCGAATGATTGTTAATGATCGGCAAATAATTTAAATCCCACTTTGCATTGAGAATCTTTGCACCCATCCGAATATTATATTCTGTATCTGTTTTAAGTCTGTTAATATCAACGGGCACGTCTGTTTTTTCAGGTGTTACTTGCATGACACCAATTCCGCCATCATCTGAAATATAAGGCTCTCCATTTTCATCAAATTGCTGGAAAGCATTTTCATTATATGCAATGGCTTTAAGGATTTCAGGCGGAATATCCTCTTCCATAGAGACCTCCGTTATCATTTCTTTAATGTCCATGATATCTTCGGTTGCAGCTTCGTTATGTAACGGTGTGATCATAAAAAGAACAGCTGTCAGAGATAATGCTAGTTTCCATTTCATAAACGTATCCTCCCCATTTTTTGCCTTCTATCATTGTATAATAGATAGGATAAAATTACTAGAGTCTAGTAGAGATAAACCCGCTTATTATAAAGTGTTTCTTCTGCGTTCCACACTAACTTAGGTATATATAGTTACCCATAAACTGATTATGTAAAGTAGCTTAATGGTAATTTTGAAATTGTTTATGTGCTACCGCTCCGGCCAACTACTCCGCATTCTCTGGGCCACGGCTGAAGCTAGGCTACAACTTGAACTTCTTCATTGCTACTTGCCTTGTGCCGAGGAAGTTGAGGCCGCCCCCACAGGATGCGGAGCAAATTTTCGGATCTTTGGCTAAGCAGATAAAATCTATCAAAATTAGCACGTTGATATACAGTTTTACTTAACATAATCAATATTACAAGATCACACACTTATTAATGAGTATGCTTGCTTCTGCAACAACTTTTACATATAAAAAAACCTGGAAAAGATCGATCTTTTCCAGGCTTCTAAGGGGCATTATTCGTTTGTTTTCAAATTGATATACAGCAGAACCATCGACAGTGCCAGATAAAGGTTAACTGCAGGTGCCACCCAGACGTGACCGGCAATTAATGCAATACCCAAACCTAACAATATCGAAATAATTAAACTGATGTTTTCTACATGGAAAATTTGTTTGAAATTAGTAAAAAGTTTCTTAAGCACAATACCGATTAACATAAACAATGGTAACATCACTAATATGAAACCAATCACTCCGAATGAGAAGAAGATATCGAAGAAATCCATCTCAATCGTTTTTCTATTGTTAATATAGTTACCGGCATAGCCCATACCTAATATTTTCTGTGATACATCAGCACGGATCATTTGATTAAGCTGCCAAGTGAAATAAATATGTCTCGAACTTAATATCTTGTTAACGATAGGAGAATTGATCTCAAACGTGACGCGAGTATCTTCGCCTTCAATAATTTCGTCTTCTGATTCTCCGGATGATTCGCCATTTCCGCCTTGTCCCGGCACATCTTCAAACCCTTTATCAATATCCTCCTGATCCGGCTCAGGTAGTTCTACCGATAAATTCTGATAACCAGGAGTGAAAGGACTAACAATCAATATAACAGCTAACAACGCAATACTGTATACGAACGTAGGCAGTAATATTTTACGGTCGTTTGTCTTTTTTATACTAGCAACGATATAATGGATCGCAATAAACAGACTGATGAAGATACATGTAATATAAACAGCGAACAGCCCAACTTTTGTTCCGATCAATGCACCAATCAACGCTACCAGTAAAGCTGGTATCCATACCCAAAAACTGTACCAGGACTTCGTTTTTCGAATAGCGAATAAAATAGATAAAGGAAAGCCAATCGCTAATAACGCACTTAATTCATTGGCAGAGTAGAACCATCCTTTAAATCCAGCTTTCACCCATTCATACGAATCGACTGACGTATTTGTTATGATAGCGATCAGAATAGACACCCCTATGATAACAAGTGCATAAATAATGTAATTCAATAAACGTGTTTTGATAAAGTCAACGTTTTTTTTGTTTTGGAACAATAGATAAATTGAACAGATCATGACGGAGAAATAAATCACTTTCGTCAACCACTGTACTTCTATAAATAAGTTAAATACAGGCTTTTGGAAATAATTATTGATAAATCCAATACCTAAAACAAGCAGCAGCAATGCTAAGTAAATGCTGACTTGCTTCTTGTAAGGATGTTGTGAACCAAAAAAGATAAAGAATAACGCTATTCCCATAAATAGCATCCGAATGAGAATTCCAATGGTGATACTACTATTGGTAAATTGCAACATAGCATTGGTCAAAATATCAAGAATTGGTTGCAAAATAATAAATAAAGTTAATAATTGAAAAAATTTGTCGTTATTTAAAACTTTTGACATAATTGCTTCTCCTTTTAATCATTCTTGAAAGACAATCATAAAGAGTATATCTCACATCTAATATAAATGTCCATTAAATTTTGTTAAAAAATTGTTTCAATCTAATTTCTTTATAGGTCCTTTGTACTGTATTACAAAATTCTTTCAATATTTGCAAAAAGCACTCGAAAAATTACGATATTTGTAATAAAATGTAATAGAATCATAGTTTTATTACAGAAGAGGGAGGATCGAATTACTTTTATGAAACAATTTATGTCGAAACTCCTTGTCGTATCCATGGTTTTCGTCATGTTACCAACGTATGGGCCAATTTCACTGTCTGCCAGTGGAGAGAGTCAATCAAACTTTTACGAGTGGAATATAACCCAGCCATTTGTCATACAAAAAGATGACAAAACGTTAGGAGAACTACATGATGGTGCAACCGTTTATTTAGAACAAGGAGAAGAGGGTACCTATCTTCTGAAATGGGGAGAGCAGAGTATAGAACTATCACAGCAGGAACTGGAAGCGTATCTGCCATTTGAAGACTCCATACAGGAAGAAGTTGCAGAGGAAGAGACCGAACAAGCAGAAATCCCTGCGGATACGGTACTTTACTTGGGTGAAAATCTCAAAGAAGAAGTTGGAATAATAGATCAATCCGCTATTTTTCATGTTGTTACAGAAACAGAAGATTATGTCGAAGTAGAAATTGGTCATGCATCATTCTACATATCAGCTAGTGCTGTTCAACCAGAGGAATCCTCCTCAGATCAAACAGACGACAACCAATCGAACTTGGAATCCGACCAATCATCAACCAATGATCAAACAGATGAGCAGTCTGATCAGGAATCAGACTCTTCAGACGATCAACCAAATATAAATGACCAAGAAAATGCTGATGCAACAGAGAATGAAGCAGAAAAGAACAAGGAAGAACCAGAAGAAGAACCAGAAGAGGAAGTCACGAAAGAATCAATTGATAAACAGCAAATTAAAAAATCAATCACCTCTGCAAGCATTACCACTACACGCGCATTTACTAGCTCCGATCAATACTTTGAAGTAACGGAGCCAAATTTAACCGTTTATGATAATAGTACAGGTAAATTGGTTCCGATTGGAAAGTTAATGGAAGGCGATGTGTTTAAATTAATTAGAACTGTTGGAAATTGGCATGAGGTACAGTTCGGAGAAAAAATGGGCTATGTGTATAAGCCTGCTACTAAACCTGCTGATAAGAGCGCAGAGAAGAATTGGACAAGCAGCAAAGATCATAGCAAAGAAGCAAGAGCACTTGAGAATTTAACGGTTTATGATAACAGCAGTGGTTCTCTGGTAGCCTTCGCACAGATTTATAAGAATGAATCATTTCGCTACATTGATCAGCAAGGAAACTGGGCTAGAATAGAAATTGGAGGGCGTATGGGTTATATCTACGTACCTGCCATGGCGAAAGGCTTTACAGATGATACGGAGTATTTTGAAGTACTGGTAGATTATCAATCTGTTTATGATAACAGTTCCGGTAGTCTGGTCAAAACAGGTGTGCTAAGACAAGGTGAAGTATACAAATTGGAACGGGTACTAGGAAACTGGCTCGTGATTCTTGTTGCAGGGGAAAGAAGATATGTATTGAAAGAAACGACGAAACCTGCAGAGCGATCAGCAGAGAAGAATTGGTACAGTCCTTCTGGTTACAAGTCAGATAAGCGAATCGCATTTGATCGATTGACAATCTATGATAATACTTCAGGCTCACTTGTTCCATTTGGTTATATCGAGCAAGGCAAAGAATTTAACTATGTTAGTCATACCGGTAATTGGATAGTTATTGATTATGGCGGTCGTAAAGGTTATGTATATGCACCTGCCACATATCGGGCTTTTAATGACTCAGATAAATATTTCGAAGTATTGAAGGATAACTTGACGGTCTATGATAATAGCTCTGGCAGTCTTAAAGCGGTTGGAAAACTCCCTGAAGGTGCTGTACTGGAACGCACAGGTGACTATGGAAACTGGCATCGAATCCAATACGGTGATAAATATGCTTTTGTATGGAAATTCGATACTAAACCAAGTTCAAAGCCACCTAAATTAGCAGGTAATCCGTCCTATAATAAAGACAAACTAATTCTGTCGCAATCCACACCAGTCTACGATAACTCAACAGGCGAGCTTATTCCTTTTGCCTATCTTCCAAAAGATGAGTTATATCCATATATTAGAATGGTGGGGAACTGGTATGAGATAGAGTATGGTGGACGTATTGGTTATATCTATTATACTGCCGTGGAGAATAAGCGTCAGTTTGCAGAAACCAATTATTCAATAGATTACCAGGATATGCTTGATATCCAAATGACGAAAACACCTAAAGTGGATGGTGCTGGTCGTTTTATTGCAAGTAGAGAGCTTGTCTCCTACTACGCTAATTCCAATAACTTCGATCGTCAATCCCAAGAGTATTTGCAATTCCTGATTTTATCTGAACCTGCTAATCTCGATGCAGATGAAATCAATGCAAAAGTACTTAAAGGAAAAGGATCGTTAGAAGGAACAGCAGAAGCATTTATCGAAGCAGGGGAAAAATATAATGTTAATGAAGTGTATTTAATTGCCCATGCTTTACATGAAACAGCAAATGGAACATCAACTCTTGCGTCTGGTGTTACTGTTAATGGTAAAAAGACGTACAACATGTATGGGATCGAAGCATATGATGGCTGTGCAGTTAGTTGTGGCTCACAGCATGCCTATGATGAAGGCTGGTTCACACCGGAAGCAGCGGTTATCGGTGGAGCAGAATTCATTGCTGATGACTGGATTAACGATGGACAGGATACATTGTATAAAATGCGCTGGAATCCGGAAAGTCCGGGATATCCGCAATATGCTACACATGTAAGCTGGGCATTATCACAAACATCCCGGATTCAGCAAATTTACGATATGCTGGAAACCTATATTTTAAAATTTGATGTACCAATTTATAAAAACCAGCCGGGAAGTACGAGTAAGCCTTCCGGAGCAGACCAATACTATGTCAATACAGCTTCAAAAGGTTCGCTGGCGGAAACAACAGCTAACTTGAATTTACGCTCAGGTCCATCGACCAGCTTTTCGAAAGTACGAATGTTATCCAATGGTGAGCAAGTAGAAATCATGGGATCAAACGGTGGCTGGTATAAGGTTGTTGCAGGTAGTGATATCGGCTGGGTGAGCGGCGATTATTTGAAATTCAAACAACAGTTGAGAGTAGTCGACGGCATAACAGCATTGAACGTCAGAAGTTCCTCTTCTACGAAAGGGAGCGTCCTTGGCCAGTTGAAAGCAGGTCAATTTGTAACAGGTGTAGTTGATCAGTCCGGCAAATTTGTCAAAGAAAATGGTTGGTACAAGATCATTTATAAAGAAGGATTTGGCTGGGTATCCGGCACCTATATCAGGGAATAATGACAGAAAAGAGCTTTCTTCTAGGTGAAGGGAGCTCTTTTTTTGATTCGGTAGTAAAAAATGGATTTGACAAATGAAGATAATCGTACAAAATATAGCTGTTATCTTAAAATTACATATCAATAGAATAGGAGCAACTGATATGGTCAAAGAGTGGAATTTAATTCGTGTGTTTGCTTGTTTGAGTATTGTATTGCTTCATAGTATTACTCATACTAGATTAATAGCCGGCTATCCGGATATTGGCATTGTGTATGAGCTGATCCGCATTTTTCTTTGTTATGCAACACCTACTTTTATATTGCTCTCAGAAATTATTCTGGCAAATAAATATGGAAAAGCTCCGCTCAACCATAGCCAAGCCAAAATTCTTCATATATTATCCTGTTTTTTCAACCACTTTCACTGTCCACTGACTTAAATCTATGTCAGCTATATCTTTCTTCAATAAGTAAGTTGGGAAAATAAAATTCCGCGGGTTACTTGTATTGTTTTTTACTTCTAATTGATCTACTTTAAATAATCCTTCTGCTACCAGCTCTTCTTCACGATCGTATAACGCAAGTGGCAGGCTGGAGATGGTGAGATTCTTTTTGGAACCATTGCGGATCAGAATCGAAACTGCAAGCTGTTCAACAGTGGCCATTTCTGCAATGTTTCATTCCAGAAAAAAGAGTCCTCCAATTAACTGGACATTGTAATGGCGTAGGCCAAGGATCTATTTAGATGCTTCACATACAGTAGCAAATGCTTCTACTGTTAGATCCGCAACACTCTTCCCTTTTTCTAACCGTTCTTTGAATTCGATGGTTTTCTGTTATAGCGCTTCATCAGAAAGAATCGTGAAATGCTGTTCGATGTCGTTTATTTTATCTACAGTACTTTGGTATCGATTAAGAATGCTTTTTGTCTTTGCTGTTTTATTTTATCTAATAACTTCATTATCTAGCCACTCCTTCTAGACGATAAAAGATCAGATATTCCAATCTTTAGTATATCATGAATAATCAACAATAACAGTAATGCTTAAGGTAGAAAAGTGACGAATCTTCAAAGATAAATATTTTCAAATGCACAAAACATGTTAAAATAGTATAATGGTATGTATTGTCTGAGATAATAACAGGAAGACTTTATGAGTCGTTGACTACTAATAGATGGATTAAACTAACTATGTGTTAAAAAAGGATGGAAGAAAGTATGCTGATCGGCATTGTTGGAAATTATGGAAACAATAATAAAGGTGATGAAGCAATTCTTGAGGGGATTCTTCTTCAACTTGAAGAGATGTTTCAATTAGATCGTTCGAACATAATTGTATTCTCTAATCAACCGGAAAAGACAACTGCACAATATGGTGTTCAATCTCAACGCCTTTATTATAAAAAGAATAATGCTGTATTAACCATGTTTCGAACAATGCGAAGAAATGCAGCTGCTATTAGACAGTTAGATTTACTGATTGTCGGTGGTGGTGGTATTTTTATGGACTTATACGGGCGTGAAGCATTTTTATTTGGTATGTACGGATGGCTGGCAAAGCTTACAAGAACACCAGTTGTGTTGTACGGAGTAGGTGCTGGACCGATTCTGACCAAAACAGGGAAGCTGCTGTTACGCTCATTGGCGCATTTGTCGGATTTAGTGACGGTGAGAGATCCCAATTCCAAGAAATTGTTGCAAGCAATTGGGGTTAAATCACCGGTACATGTCATTGGAGATCCGGCATTTCAGATTGAAGCACCGAAAGAGCAGGAAGCCACGGATTCGACGTCACTGAAGATAGGAGTAACAGCTGTTCCGTATTATCATAAAAGTTACTGGCCACGTGAAGAAACAACGTACTACGAAAGATATGTAACAGGTATGGTAGCGAATCTGGATGCTTTAGCAGAAGTATATCCAGATTGCGAGATTCAATTTTTTTCAACCAAATATCCACAGGATGTACAAGTGACAGAAGATATCCAGCGCAGGATGAAGTATCGGGAATCTACCAGAATACAAGAGTATTTGGCGGATCCAAAAGAAATTGCCCAATTTGCTTCTGAACAGGATATTGTCATTGGGACAAGGCTGCATTCATTAATACTGGCACTAGTTTCTGGTACACCGGTGATTTCGGTTTCCTATCATCACAAAGTAGAGGATTTCATGGGAATGATCGGGATGGGACAATACTCGATTCCTATTGAAAAACTGGATCAGGATGCTGGCTTTTTTGTGCAATCGATTGAAGTGATGCGAATGAATTGGACGCTTACCAAAGAAAGGTTCGGCAAGATTTCGAGCAAAATGCGAAAAGAAGCCTTTACCGGTATGGAATTGGTGAAAGAACGTATTATTGAAAGAACCAAGCAGCCGAAAGTGTTAGTACTTAGTAATATGTATCCTTCTAAGCATTCTAGAACATTTGGAATCTTTGTGAAGAACCAAGTCGAGTTACTGAAGGAAAAAGGCGTCCAGGCGCATGTTATATCTATTAAAGATCCACGAAAAGGAAAAGCGAGACTGCTGAAGAAATACGGTCTGTTTTTTGCCCGGAATTTGTGGCACATGATCTGGAAAGGCTGGCGGTATGATACTGTCCATGTTCATTATATATTTCCAACAGGGATCGTCGGACTAGCGTATAAATACTTATTTAACAAAAAATTAGTCGTCACCTCGCATGGTGGAGATATCGATCAAATGATCAAAAAGAATAACCGCGTCCGCCAGCTTTCTGAGCATATCTTACAGAAAGCGGATGATATTATCGTCGTTGGCGAAGGGTTGAAGCAGGATATTCATGACAACTTCTCTGTTGATCAAGCCAAAATATCGGTGATCAACATGGGGGTCAATCGTTCTGTATTTAAACCTGCTGGAAAAGCATTTGCACGGCAACAATTAGGATTACCAGCGGATCAGGAAATTATTCTTTTTATCGGGAATCTGATCTATGCCAAAGGACTGGACGACCTTGCGGAAGCGACAGCCTCATTGAAGGAAAAGCACCCGCAGCTTGTCACGCATTTAATTGGTGAACCGAAAGATGCTAGTTATTTTGAACAATTCCAACAGCAATATCGATCAGAAGCGATCAAGGTTCATGGTTCCATCAGCCAGGAAGAACTAGCACTTTGGCTGTCTGCAGCAGACTGTTTTGTATTGCCGTCACATATTGAAGGATTCGGTCTTGTGGCGTTAGAGGCCATGTCCTGTCACGTGCCGGTAGTTGGAACTGATGTCGGTGGCTTAACGTACTTATTAGCAGATCAGACGGGACTCAAGGTGAAACCAAAGGATCCGGACGATTTAGCAGACAAAATCGATCAAGTATTAACCTATCCGGCATTGGCGAATACATTGGTAGAAAATGGCCGCCTCAAAGCAGAAGCATATGACCAAAATCGTCTGATCGAATCGATATTAGCTATATATAAACAAAATAAAAACTAGTTAATCGATAGTTTTCCGATCATCGGTTAACTAGTTTCCTTTTTTGCACGTTAGGAAAGGATAGAATGGAAAGAAGGTGTTTAAGGTGCGCTGGGTAAAAATATTAGGAGCGGTCGCAGTCATTAATGTGATTGCCCGGTTATTAGGATTTGCTAGAGAAGTAGTGATTGGCTATCAGTATGGTACAACGTATGTGGCAGATAGTATTATTACTGCTTTTACCGTTCCTAATTTTATTTATCTCGTGGTTGGTGGTGCCATAACGACTGCCTTTATTTCCGTATACAGCAAATTAGCAGAGTCAAAAAAACAGCTGTTCATTAATAATATATGGACGATATTGCTGATCATTTTAAGCGTTCTGACGGTGATCAGTATCGTATTCGCCGAGTATTTTATCCATTTATTATTTAGCGGCTTGTCGGGTCCATCGTTCCAATTAACGGTTCATTTGTATCAAGTTATGGCACCGTCTTCGTTGTTTCTCGTCATCGGAATGTGGCTGAGCGGATTGTGGAATATACAAGGCTATTACCGATTGACGGCTTTCGCAACGCTAGTGTTCAACGGTGTATTCCTGACCTTTGGTGCTGGACTTACAGGATTATTTTCCACTTATTCGTATGCAGTTGGTGCTGTTGCAGGGGCTTTTCTGATGGCATTTCTGTTATATACGAAATGGCTGAAGGAGCAACGCCCGATTTCTTTCCAAATCGGACTTGGTCCAAATCGTAATGAAATGTGGCGCTTTATGAAATTGGCATTACCGATTTTATTAGGCGGTGCCACGTTACAATTTTATTTTTTGATTCAGCGTATATATGCTTCTCAGTTAGAGGAAGGGATCATAGCATCACTGAATTATGCCAGTAAGATGACACAATTTCCTCAGGCAATCTTAATGACCAGTGTGACAACGGTTATGTATCCACTGCTGTCCAAAGCGGTGGGGGATAATCAGAATGAGAAAGTGTCACGTATTTATCAGAAAGGGATCCGCTGGTTATTTATTTTACTAGTACCGGCGACCGCCTTTTTAATGAGTTATGCTAAGCCTATCATATCGGTTATTTTTGAATATGGGCAGTTTGATGAGCAGGCTACAGCAAGAACGTACCCGTTATTACAATGGCTCGCACTGTCAATGCTGCCATTGGCCATGAATACGTATATCACACGCTTCTTTTATGCGAAGGAGCAATCTTATTTACCGGTATTCTATAGTATGCTATCCGTATTCGGTATTAATATTTTTATTATAAATATGTACATCGATCAGCTTGGTGTCTATGCGCTAGCAGTTGGTACTATCATTGCGACTGTGACCAATATGATTTTCCTGATGATCACAGCCACGGTAAAATATCGCTTCACCGTAGGTAATCCGTGGGAGTGGAGTATATATGTCCTGCTGGCCAGCGGTCTGATTGTCATTAGCAAATCGGTTGTCGCAAGCTTCGATGAGTTGCTCATGCTAGCCTGTGGAGGTTTGCTGACGGCAGTGTTCATTTTGGTTGGATTACGGCTTTTTAAATAAGAAAAACGGGTTTAATGGTAATTTTGAAATTGTTCATGTGTTGGTATACCGCTCCAGCCCTGTGGGCAGCACGAGCTGAAGACCCACTTTGTCTGTGCCTGTGTCTACAAGTATTGCTTCGAACCGGGCTTCCTCGGCACAAGGCAGCAAAGAAGCAGTGCAAGTAGTAGCCTAGCTGAACCGTGCCCCACAGGACGCGGAGCATATTTCCGGAGCTTTGCCAAGCAGATAAAACCTATCAAAATAACCACATAGACTTACAGTTCCCCTTTACATAATCTGTATTATAAGAACCCATGCTTTATACTTCCTGTACTAATAAAAATGGTTCTGATCAGCTTTTGATGCTGTTCAGAACCATTTTTTTATTCTGTGACTGTATCTGTTTCCGCTGTCGTCTCTTCAAAATCCAAGTGTTGTTTCAGTGTTTGCTGAACCGTTGATAAACTTTCTTCGTTCACCTGGTAGTAATACGTTCCATCGATACGGGAGTCAGACCCTTGTAATGTATATGTTTCGATATTTAACTGACCACTTGTACCATAAGAAACTAAGCTTTTCATTTCATTAAAGGTCATGTTCGTTTTCATATTGTTGCCCACTGCCTCGATGAGATCATCATATTTAAAAACAGATCCCAGTGACATAGATTTTTGCAATATCGCTTTCATAATTTGTTGCTGTCGTTTACCACGCTCAATATCATTGTCCAATTTTCGCGTTCTGGCAAGCGCCAATGCTTCTTCACCGTTTAACGTCTGTTCACCAGGTAACAGATGAATCGCATTTTTTCGGTCTTGCGAGTCTTGCTCGTAGAATTCATAAGGAACTTCCACTGTGATGCCGTTCAATGTATCGACCACGTCCATAAATGCATTAAAGTTAATCCGAACAAAATAATCAACAGGAATATCAAGAAATTGCTCGACGGTTTCAATAGTTGCACTAGGTCCGCCATATGCGTGAGCATGATTGATTTTAGTCTGTCTATCTTTTATCGGGACATATACGTAGGAATCTCTCGGAATACTGAGCATCTTGACACTGTGATCTTGTTTATTAAGTGTGGCTAATATGAGTGCATCTGATAATTGACTCGATTCATTATTGCTTTGTCGTTTTTCACTGTCATCGATCCCGATAAAAAGGATGGAAATACTATCTTTACCAGGGTCTACTTCCTCATCACGAAGTGCGGAACCGCCTTCACGTCCATCCGATTCAAGGGCGTTGTTCACTGTATTCTGTGCTTTATTAATTAACTGTGCTGCAAATACCCCAACGGAACCAAGGATAATAACGAGTGGAATAAAGACAAAAAGTAAGACCTTAAGCCGTTTCTTCTTTTTTTTGATTCTTTTTTCAATACGAAATTGCTCCTGTTTGTTAGTCATATAATTACTCCTATATACAAATTAGCATCAAAGTACATTCTACTATGAATGTTATGTACTGTCATTACTTATTATATATCAATTTAAATAAAAAGATAGAAATTACACGACACCTCCCGCGCTTCCCAATTGATTATAGAAGTGAAGGGAGGTGACCGACATGGCAACAGCAAATCGAATCGATTCCAGATTACAGTTAACATTCGAGAACGGAACAGATCCTGTCTCAGGTGATCCGATCTACAAGAAACGTTCATTCAACAACGTAAAAATTGATGCAACTGCCGACCAGCTGCTGGAAATTACGAAGGCAATTGTTCCATTGCAGCAATTAAGCTTGTACTCGGTGAAACGAAATGACACAGAATTAATCAGTGAATAATCTTACGCATCACACATTAGAAAGGAGGAATAAGCCATGAAGAAGATCGAACTCAAATTTGAAAATGAGGAAGGTAAAACGGCCACCATCTCACTGGATAATCCAGTAGAACCAGTCGATCCGGTAGTGGTTAACACTGCCATGGACGCGATCATGAGCCAGAACGCTTTCTTTTCATCTGGCGGTGATTTAGTTGCGAAGAAAAGCGCACGCATTGTCGAACGCAATGTAACCGATATTGAATTATAATCTAGCCAAAAAGGGGAGCTTACTTTTGAAGTGAGGCTCTCCTTTTTTAGAAAGGAGGAGCATAAATGGAAGACACCTGGACCACATTAATCACCGATCTCGGCTTCCCGGTGGCAGTCACCTTTTACCTGCTGCACCGCATCGAAACAAAGCTCAACACATTAATCGAGTCCATCGTCGCCTTGCCAGATAAAATGCGCTAGCCTACGATTGAAAAAGGTTAACCTCAGCTAACACCCATAGTTAGCTGAGGTCATTAAAGGAAGGATGATTAGACGGACGGCTCGAATGTTTGGCAATCTGTTTCTTCTTCTGTGGCAGCACTGCGCCCTGTATGGCTGACTACATAAATGATATCTGCATGACATCGGTTACCTTCAGCCCAGAACTTACAGTTGTTAACCTCACATTTTACATCTTTAGCCATCTAGTACACCTCCTACAAGCACTAGTATCACTCACTCCAAGACAAAAGATGTATGGTAATTATTACTTGACCGGATACTTCTGCAGCAAGTGTGAAATAAATCGGTTACCGGGAAAAACGTAATAATGCTTACACGCCTGTTTATAGGATCTCAGCCGGTAATAGACATCACCCAAGATAGCATGGCAATATTTAGCTTCGACGACATCACCATTTGATTGGTAAAAAGGGATGATCTCCTCACTTACTCTTTTGCGGAAGGATTCTGATCCATATGTGCGCTGCACAATTTCTTTTAAAATATAGAAGCGGTACTGATATTTCTCCGATATCGCCATCTTCAAGCCACCATTGATCATCGTAATTGTCATCTCCACATCGCCCATTAATGCGTATATGTATGCATAAAGGTACAGATATCTTTCTCTGAAAAATGGGTTCGTTTCATGATGGAGTGCTTTGCGAATATACTTCAATGCCTGTTCATAATCGTCTTGTTGCATATAGGCAGAGCTTATTAAGTAATAGATGTAGTATTTGTGAGTGCTTGGGTAGTTGTCAAGGATAGTGTGTAATTGTTCGATGATGGTTGTCGTCGCTTCTTTGCGGATTTGGTTCTTGATGACGAGGAAGCGGGAATACAATATATTCGGCTGGTTCATTTTGTCTTGAAAAAGGATGAGCGCTTTTATAGCATGTTGATGAGAATCAGCAAAATTCTCGCGGAAGTAGTAGGCAAGTGCATAATATAAATGAATTTCTCCATCGTGATTAAATTGCTCCTTGTCCAATTTTGCTGCGACTTTCAAATAGGTCCAGGCGTCTGCCATTTGCGAGCGGAGTAAATAATAACAACCGAGTGATTTATAATAGTGGTAACTGTACGATGCGGGAATAACGTCGGCGTGTTTCTTTACGTCCTCTAGGAAAGCTCCGGCATAATCGAGGTTGAATTTCATCAGTGCATAACGGAAATGACAAAGCGAATATAAGCCTGTCTGATCATGAAGGGAGCGGATGGATAAGTCTTTGAATTCATGGTGATAGCTATCCGCGATTTTGTGATTACCCATCGAAATGCTTTTTTGCCAGGCGTTTAATTTCTGGAGAAGTGGATGGTATTCTGCGTAAGTAATTTCTCTAATATTGAGAACTTGCTGGATATTGTTCATGATTTCTTCAGAGGGTGTTGATTTTCCAGATTCCAGCTTACTAATCGCAGAGGTACTGGCTCCTACTTCATTACCTAACTGCGTTTGTGACCAGCCTCGCAATTTTCGGTATTTCTTTACAATTTTTCCTCGATCATACTTCACATTCCTCATCTCCTATATTTTTACTTTTAAAGCTCATTTATATAATACTATAGTAGTGGATAAATGTAACTATAAAAATTAAAGTTTTTTTAATTTTTTTTCATCAGGTATTCTGTCAGAAATCCAATAATCAGCAGTATAACAACAATGACAAAGGTTTTGATGCCAATCATCGGTATGACGATAAGTAACCAAGGAACAAATACAAAAAATCCAATAATCATGACTAGGCAAAAGAATATAAATCCTTTCATCGTCTGTTTCTCCTTCAAAATAGTGATACTATAAAGTATGACAATTGCCCAGAATCGTGATTTTTGTGATTGTGAATCATTTGTCATATAATAAGTGGCGAAGGGGGAATAAAGATGAAGAACATAAATATGCAAGATTACCGCAAGGCGGACTATCCAATCGACGAAATGTTTGTTAATCGTTGGTCGCCTCGTTCCTTCGCGGAAAAAGAATTAGACGAAGATACATTAATGACCGTACTTGAAGCAGCTCGCTGGTCACCTTCCGGAAGCAACAAACAGCCATGGCGGTTTATCGTTGCCCGTTCAGAGGAGGATCGCAAGCAATTTCATTCCTTCATAATGGATGGGAATTTAGCATGGTGTACCAAAGCACCTGCATATGTTTTAATTATATCGGATACCGAAGCAGGCGGTGCACATGCCTTTGATGCGGGTACAGCTTGGGGATTCCTATCATTACAAGCGATGAAACAAGGTCTGATCACGCACGCAATGGGTGGTTTCTATAAAGACCAGGCACGTGAAACCTTGAACATCCCGGAAAGATTCCAGCTGCACGCTGTTATCGCGATCGGTTACCAGGATGAGAAAGAAAAGCTAGAAGAAGTATTCCAAGAACGCGAAGTTCCTTCACCTCGTCGTCCGTTAACGGAGACAGTGATGGAAGGGAAGTTTAAAGCCTGAATGATTTCAGGCTTTTTTTATGGAGACATCCTATAATTGAAATATTTAATTCAAATATATAAAAGAAGATTACAAAACCACTTCTAAAATAAATTAGAAGTGGTTTTTAAGTCGGGTATATTCAAGTATATATTATTTTTTCTAGATAGAATAACACTTATCAATGTCTAAAGGCTGTAATAACACTTTTTTTGTATACGCAATAAATTCCTTTAGGTGAAGAGATTTATTATGTGCTTCAATCGCTTCTTCTCCCTCCCATTTTTCAATCATAACGAATTCGTTTGTTTGACTAACACCTTTAAAGAGGGAGTAGCTAATATTCCCTTTTTCTGCCTGAGAAGCTTTAATGAGAGCGTTGACTTTCTCTTTGAAATCTTCAAGATACAACGGATCTACTTGCATTCGAGCAATGATTATTATCATAATTTGCACACACTCCTCTCGGAAATAGCTCCATTAGCCATTTTTAACTACTACTTTTCCAATCATTCTCCCAGTTTCTACTAAGTTGTGTGCCTTACGCAAATTTACCGCATTTAGAGGAGAGAAGCATTCTGTTAAAGTCGTACGAACCTTATCTTCATCGATCAGCTGGCTAAGCTTTGTTAGAAGGTCATGTTGTTTTACCAAATCCTTTGTTTGGTACATAGAGCGAGTAAACATAAACTCCCATACAAATGTAACACTTTTACTTTTTAATACATTGAGATCTAAAGGTTCATTATTTTCTACAATGGAACAAATCCTTCCTTGTGGCACTATAGCCTCACCCATGTTATCCCAATGTTGATCTGTATTATTTAGACAGAAAATATAATCCACATGATCTAAGCCAATTTCTTGTATTTGGGGGAGAAAGGACTGGTGATGATTGATGACTTCGTCTGCTCCGAGTTCCTGTACCCATTGCTTGCTTTCTTTTCTGGATGCAGTGGCAATCACCTTCAAGCCTGCCAATTTTGCTAACTGAACAGCAACAGACCCAACTCCTCCTGCTCCACCTATAATGAGAATGGATTTTTGTTCATTTTCATTTTTCTTATTTAAGTCAATGCCTAATCGATCAAATAAGCCTTCCCAAGCTGTAATGGCGGTGAGTGGTAAAGCAGCTGATTCCGCAAAAGTTAACGACTTTGGTTTCGATCCGACAATTCTTTCATCAACTAAATGGTATTCACTATAAGTTCCTGGCCTTGTAATACTACCTGAATAATATACAGTATCACCTGGTTTAAATAACGTACAATCAGGTCCGACTTCTTCCACTATTCCAGAAGCATCCCACCCAAGTATTTTTGGTGTGTCTTCCTGTTTATCCTTCGGTGCCCGTACCTTAACGTCAACAGGGTTTATCGAGATAGCTTCAATCTTTACAAGTAGATCCTTTTGATGGGGTACTGGTCTTTCAACGTTTACCTCCACAAGGCTTTCTTCATGTTCAATAGGTAAATATTTGTAGAGTCCTACAGCTTTCATTCCTAACATCCTCCTTTAAAAATTCTTACAGCATTATTATATAAAGTAAAAATAAAGTTTGTAAGTAGGCACATTCTTGTAATCTAGATACATTTATGTTATTTATATGGAGTAGGATGGTAATAAAATACATTCGTGAGGTGTGTTAATTTATGAGAAATAGAAAAAGTGGATACGGTTGTCCTGAAGGTTGTCCAGTAGAAGGGACGCTTGATATTATAGGGGGAAAATGGAAAGGAGTAATTTTATTTCATCTTATTGATGGTAAAAAGAGATTTAACCAGCTTAGAAAGCTAATGCCAGGAGTTACGCAAAGAATGTTGACTCTTCAATTAAGGGAATTAGAAGAAGATGGCATTGTCCAACGAAAAGTGTATCCCGAGGTTCCGCCGAAAGTAGAGTATTCTATGACTGAATTCGGACGCACGTTAGAGCCCATTATCTTGTTAATGCGAGATTGGGGAGAGAATTATAAGAGAGTATTAAAAGAGGAAACATCAGAAATTAACTAACCCCACTGTTTAAAACTTCTTAGTTTCTATACCCGCACTGATTAAAGTTTTTATACAATATTTCTTCTGAAAATGGATGGATCGTAGACATTGCAGGTGTACAATAAATGGTAAACTGCTGTCAGGATTTTAAATGGAGAACGAGCATGCTACCGTGTGGAAGTTAAAAAATACACACTTTCGTAAAATAGTCATGCTCGTAACGGCTCCGCGCAAATTAGATAGAACTATTCCATCGCAGGTGAGAGTATGTGCAATAAAATCATTTTGATTAAATGTAGAAGTGTGCTGTTATGACATGTTCGATCGATATATTTTAACAATCGAGTTCTGTATAATCTTTATCTATTTTTCCTCCCATTGCCTCCCCCACGAGTACATTTCATACAAAACTTTGTGTAAGGATTTTCCTTTTTTAGTCAATTCATATTCCACGTGCGATGGTACAACTGGATAAACTGTTTTATTAATAATGTTCTTCTTTTCTAGTTTTTTTAAAGAACAAGTGAGTGTTTTTGCGCTTATCCCATTAAGACTTTCTAATAATTCTCCAAATCTTTTACATTCTCTATTCAAACTTAATATAATTTTATAATTCCATTTTCCACCTACTGCGTCTAATGCATTACTAATAGGACATTTCGTTTCCTCCCATACTAAATCATAACTTTCTTCTTCTGCACACATTTAATTTCCCCCTTATAGAACTAGCAATCCATATACAAAAACATAGACTAAACGTCGGAACTTTGCAACACAGTTAGTAAAATAATCGTGAACATTTCTACTTACCTATAGGTTACTATGTATAACAGATGTAATTAGAATAGAAGAATGTATCTACTTTTCAAAATATATCAATAAATCTATAATAGTTATGAACTATTGAAATTCCTTTTTTAGGGAAAATAATTATGAAAGGGGAGATGAAACAAAAAACATAATTTGAAAAAGGAGGGGTGAAATTTAATATTTTAAGGGTTTCATTGAAAAATGGATAGGTCGTTACCTCCCGATGTTTGGCCGCATAAGAGATAACGACTAACAGAAAGCGTTTTCTATTCTGTTTATACCATTTTATTATTTTTGAAATTCCTTATCAAGTTTTTTATCGTATTTTTTGCATTAAACTATAAAATGGGAGGATTTTCTAATGGTAAAAACAAATGTGGATTATAAAAAAAGTCATTTATTGAAATCTGGTTATATAAAATTTAATGAAGGGCTATTGAAACGTGCTATTTTCTCCGATCTTTTAGATGCGATGGAAGAGCTAAGGATAAAAAAGACAAAAGAAATAGCTCCTACAGATGATGAGTTTACTAAAAATACGCCATACGTTATTTCTGAATACTATAAACTCGAAGATTTTTACGAACAAATTCGAAATGAATTACTATTGTTGGTACAGGAATTTACAGATTTAGAAGTATTTCAAACACTTCTCCTTCATGAAATGAACAAGCTATTGGAACGAAAACAGGATTCCAGGATTTTATTGGATAATGTATATCAAATTCTGTCGTTGCTCAATCTTCACCTAGAAGCATGTACTGAAAATAACCCAAATCATTCTAGTAAACTATATGTAAAAGATGATAATTTCTATTTAGGAATAACACTAGAAACTGGAAATGCCAATAATCTGCCACCTCAAGAATTGTCAAACTCCCAATATTTAAATATAATTAGCCAGCTTATCACAGACTTGAGAAAAGCCAGCCGTTTGCCTTCTTACGAGGAAAGACTTGCAATTCGTTTAGCATATGTATTATTAGAAAAAGGCCACAGACCGGATGGGGCAATTATTCCATGGGGAAATACAGGCTTTCGTGATGTTCAAACATATGCCTCCATTACAGACCCCGGTATAGGGCATTTATATGGAACTGTAAAATCTAATCAAGATCTACAAGGTGTTATTGTTCACATTGAACACCTTGAAAGAGGAAGGTATCAGGATCGTGAATTAGTTGAACCGTATCGTATACCTAACTTCAATATTATTGGAAAAGTCAAATTGAATGTCGGAAACGATGCTCCTTCTTCGTCATATGTAGGTAGACCATTATTCGAAAGTGATTTTAAACCTTCTGCTGTGAAAACTGTTCATACATTGTCTGCAGCATGTTCAGCCATTTTTATGGATGGCTTAACGGAATGCAAATTAGCGATTGAAAATATGACTGCATCGGAAGCCATACAATTCCTGAAATATATGGCTGGTAATGTTAGAAGAGATCCACATACCCAAACATTAGCTGCTGCTTTTAACATCAATACGCCTATTTTAGATGATCGTGAAAAAACAATGAATGAAAATGATGGTAAACCAAAATTAATTACAGATCGATTTGAAATTGGCATGATAGGAATCGAAATAGTGCAAGAAGGTGGCTTTGAGAAAGTAACTTGGGATGGAACAGCTAATACGTATCCAAGTAAGTGTGTAATTGAGCAACTTAGCTTTGCTGAAGCATTAACATTGGTTCATAGAGCACATGAAAAGGGATTAATTACTTATTTCTCTGCAGGATTTAGATTCAATCACTTACCCCAGGTCATTTATACAGGAACTGATGGCATTGGGTTAGGTGGCGCACAAATTTTGCGTTATATGGACAAAAAAACCGGATATCATGGTCCTTTTAAAGAAGAGAACATTTCCAAAATAATTGAAATTAGAGAGAAGGTCACCAATGATACAAAAGGAAAAGCTGCCATTTTACTAAGTAGATTAGACCGTATGTACTTTGAAAAGTGTATTACTCCAGAAGATAATGAAAAACGGGAATTACTATTTTTACAATTAAGGGATAATCAAACAGACGAACTAGTGACAACAATCCAAGATTTAGCACATATCGAGTCACTACCTATTGATATTACTCATCCACTAGCTAGTTGGGCACAACGCTTAGTATTAGCGAATAGCACATGTATGGCTGCACAAAATTTCGATAGTGAAAACCAATGGAAGGATTTTGTTGATTATTTGCAATATGCTGTGGATAAACACGATTATGATCTATTGTCTGAACTTCTGTTCTCTATTCAGAATAAAAAAGTATTAACAAAAGAACCAGCGAATGTATAAATGTACCCATCTATTGATGAAGTCAAAAGTGAAGAGCACTAGCACTGCCAATATAGGGAAGAATAGGGACAAAGTGAAATGAAAGGAAATTCTCTAGAACCATCAGAACCTTCAACTATCACCAACACAAAATATAAAAACGGCATGATTTAACTATTGGAATGAGCCAACAAGAAATATACAATTTAATTGGCGAGTCAGGTGTGATGGGCTATGATGATGTGAATACTGAACCGATATTGCTCTATAATTTTGATTAAAACAAGACTATATGTATCCAATTCCGTTTTAAACGAGGACGGTAGTCAGTCAACTATCATTTATCAGAGAACGGATCAACCAAGAGAAACAGTAAGGAATAAGCAGAAAAAGGCACCCACTAGAGGTGTCTTTTTTTGTAGTAATGTAGAGAGAATTGGAGATTGTCGCAAAAATAGTCTAATGCCTTAATAGCAGATCAAGCTCCAAAGATTTGTCATATTAAATATATATCAGATTAATTTCAAGATAATATATTTATTATCTCACTCATCACACACAATAGACAAATAAAATGTAAATGCTTACAATGAAATAAGACAGGAGGCGATACCTATGAAATACCTAAAAAAAGGGAGTCTGCTCATACTGTTTTTAGTACCTTTTTCCCTAATGATTTACTATGGAAAGGAAACATTTTATATTGAAAGTGAAATGACGGCAGCGCATTCCTATGATTACCATTTTGTCCTGATTACAGAGGAAGTCGGCAATGATTATTGGCGACTGATTGAAAAAGGGGCAAAAGAAGCAGCCGCGAAGCATAATAGTTATTTAGAATATATTGGACCGAAAGTAACAGATACCGAGGAGCGGCTCGCCACGCTTGACCGCATGATAGCGGCGGGTGTTGATGGCATTATTACAAAAGGAATGAATGACGACACCTTTCAGGAACTGATTCAAAAAGCAGCCAACCGCAATATTCCGGTTGCGACGGTAGATACCGATAATGCCCAAAGTGGCCGTGCTTTCTATGTGGGGACCAACAATTATCAGGCCGGCTATTTGGCTGGAAAGAGGTTAATCGAAGAAACAGAAGGCCCGCAAAAGGTTGGCGTCATTATCGGATTGTCCTCTGCGCAAAATCAAGTCGAGCGGCTTAATGGCTTCCGGGATTCGATTAATGAATCCAACCGCATTGAACTGATTGACGTAGCAGAATCCCATATAACCGAGTTAGGTGCAGCGCAAGCGACCTATCAGTTACTGAAGGTTCATCCTGATATTACCGCTTTTTTTGGCACGAGTGCACTTGATGGCATCGGCATTGTCCAAGGGATCAAGGAGATGGAGCCGGTGCAGCGTCCTTACGTGATCGCGTTCGACATTTTACCAGAAACACTCGAAGAAATGGAAAAAGGGCACATTGACGCCACTGTTGCCCAGTATCCTGAAGAAATGGGGATACGAGCGGTTAACCTGATGTATCAATTGAAACAGCATCAGCACGTATCACCGATTTACTTTACCGATACAGGCATCGTAGATTCTTCCGATATCCATAATGGAGAATTGATCGCACCAATCGAAGCAGGTGAAGCACAATGAAGCAATGGTTCTATCATCATATCAGCGGACGGACGATTCAATCGAAGCTAACAGTTATTTTTGCCGTTATTATTCTATTATTTAATATTGTTACGATTTCCATTTACGTCAGCTCCAATCAACTAATGAAGCAATACCATGACAGCTTTACCTCTCTACTGAGGCTCAATACGATTTCACAAACAGCGATCGAATTGTCTGATGCGACCAAGGCTTATGTGCTGGAACGTGAACAGGCAGATCTGGCAGCTTATTACGACACGCGCAGCACACTGAAAGAGCAGGTCGAGCCGTTACTGACAGACAGTACACCGATTCAGTATAAAAACTATACAAATATGATTGACGCCTTAATCTACCAGTCGGAATTGACCGTTGGTTTCGTATTGCGTGACGACATCGAGCAATACACCGCACATATGAAAGAGGTGCAGAGCACGGCCAATTACATACAGGAAACAACCCTGGAATTATTGGATACATCTTTGACAGATTACCAGACGCTTTATGTAGATATGCAAGAGCGAAATCAAATGTTTAAATATTTTACGCTTTTCCTGCTGATCACGAGCATTATCTTTGGCGGGTACATCGCTATCCGTTTTGCACGTGGCATTCACCGCCCGGTCGAAAAATTATCAGAGGCAGCCAAAGAGGTATCGGATGGTCATTTTGATGGAGAGCTGATTCAAATTGATTCGAGTGATGAACTGCAATTGCTCGGTGATTCCTTTAACAACATGCGAACCAACATCCAGCAGTTGATCAAAGAAATCAAAGGTCAATCAGAGCAGGATATGTTAATGAAGGAACTGGAATTAAAGCACCTGCAAAATCAGATTCACCCGCATTTTTTGTTCAATACCTTAAATACAGTAGCGAAGATGGCTTATTTGGAGGATGCACCGTCAACATCGGATCTGATCGAATCCTTGGCCTCGATGATGCGTCACAGTCTCGGTGATTTACATAAATTTGTCCATCTCGAAGACGAACTGAAAATGGTACACGATTATGTCCATATTCAGCGGATGCGTTTTATGGAGCGGATCGAATTCGAAATGGAGCCATTAGCCGATCATCTGAATATCGTGATTCCACGCCTCACGCTGCAGCCAATTGTCGAGAATGCGTTTATTCACGGTCTCGAATCGTTGGAGCAAGGCGGCAAAATCAAGGTAAATATGATCGAAAAAGCGAACGAAATCTGGATGGAAGTAAAGGACAACGGAGTAGGCATTAGTGAGGAGGAGAAAGAGAGACTGCTTCAGATGAAGGATGAGGAGCACATTGGCCATGTCACTGGAATTGGACTTGCCAATGTCATCAAGCGATTACAGCTGTTTTATCAGGAAGAGCATGTAATGGAGATTGATTCAACCATTGGAAAAGGTACGACCATTCGTCTCATTTTGCCGAAGCAGCCATTAGTAACCGAACAGTAACAACAACGGAAACAGAAAAAAAAGGGGGAAGTGGCATGAGAATCGTGATAGCGGAAGACGAAATGCTCGAGCGCAAAGCGATGCGCAAATTTTTAGAAGAGCATTTTCACGATATGGAAGTAGTGGGGGAAGCGGTCAATGGACGGACAGCGATCGAGCTCGCCGAATCACTGATGCCCGATATTATGCTGATGGATATCAAGATGCCGGGACTGAACGGTCTCGAAGCGATGGAGAAGATTTATCTAGCCCATCCCATGATTAAATTTATTATGGTGACTGCTTATGATTCGTTTGATTATGCCAAACAGGCGATGAAGATAGGCGTGCGCGAATACATTCTGAAACCGAGCAAAAAGGGAGAAACGATCCGGGCGATCCGTCGTGTCGAATCCGAAATTAACAAAGAACGACAAATCATCGAGAGCAGACGCAGCCTTTTTCTTACAAAATTGATCCAGGGGGAAGATGCCGCGGAGCTGCAGCAAAGTCTTTTTCCAGATATGCAAAGTGGCTTCTTCTTTGTTATGAGTGAGCAAGTCGATCTGCCAGCGCCATACATCCAGTATCAGAAGATAGGCTTCTATCCATCACAGTCACAGCTCGACAATGCCACCGTGTTAAAAAAGATGCGCCAGCTCCAGCTCGAAACAGGTATCTATATCGGGATTGGTCATCCGTATTCACAATTGGAGCAGCTATCACATTCCTATTATGAAGCGAAACAAGCATTGCGCCGATTGACAGAGGCAGGGCAGAAGCAATATGGCTTTCCGCCGAAACAAATAGAAACGACGGATATCACACCATTTATGGCTGCACTTCATGAGGGAGATGAACAGCAGGTGTGGTCGCTGTTTGATGAGATTGCAGCGGAATTAGATATGGAAGCCTATTTCAAAATCAAACAAATGATCGAGCAGAAAGGCTGCCATTTTCCTGATATGGCAGTCGAGAACCTTTATTCCAAGGAGACGTGGCATGATTTCATTCATCTCGTCTGTCTGGAATTGCGTCATTATTACCATTCCAAGAACAAGATGGAGCGTGCCAGGCAATATATTGAAGATCATTATCATGAGCAGATCAGTCTGGAGGATGTCTCGTCCTACACCAATCTTAGCACTAATTATTTATCGAATTCCTTTCGGGAGGCGACCGGCACTACCTTCAGTGACTACCTGACTGAGATCCGGATTACCAAGGCAAAGGAAATGCTCCAGCAAAATCAGGCGACATTAAAACAAATCAGCTCGGATGTCGGCTATCGCGACCCGAACTATTTTAGCAGGGTATTCAAGAAACAAGTCGGCCTGTCCCCGAAGCAATATCAACAGCACATCTTAAAATAGTGAAGATTTTCGTAATATATTACAGAAATGGAATAACCAATCGTAAGCGTTTTCTCTATATAATCATAGTTGAAAGCGCTTCTATTATTTCAAGGGGGTAAAAACATGTTGAAAAAAAGTTTAGCGTTGCTTGCATTATTATGTTTAACGTTTGCGTTAGTCGCGTGTGGAGGAAATGAGGATGCTTCCAATGATGCTAGCGACACCACCGATGACAGTACATCCGAAGATACTTCATCAGACTCCGAAGAAGCATCTGGAGACGGTGGCAAAGTCGAAATCTTCAGCTGGTGGACTGGTGCAGGGGAAGAAGATGGTTTATTAGCACTTATTGATTTATTCGAGGAAAAGCATCCAGATATAGAAGTAGAGAATGCGGCGGTTGCCGGTGGAGCAGGTACCAATGCCAAAGCGGTTCTTGCTGCGCGTATGCAAGGGAATGATCCGCCATCCACTTTCCAGGTTCACGGTGGTGCCGAATTGAATGAAAGCTGGGTAGCAGCAGACATGATGCAACCATTAAACGATTTCTATGAAGAACAAGGCTTAATGGATAAATTCCCACAGGACTTAATCGACATGGTAAGTAAAGACGGCAATATTTATTCCGTTCCCGTCAATATTCACCGTGGCAACGTCATTTTCTACAACAAAGCAGTATTTGAGGAAAATGGCATTGAAGTACCAACAACTATCGACGAATTTATCAACGTCCTAAGTCAGCTCCAAGACGCAGGTGTCACACCTTTAGCACTAGGGGATAAAGAAGCATGGACAGCAACCCAAATCTTCGAGAACCTACTATTAGCATCACTAGGTCCAGATGATTACCGCGCTTTATTCGCAGGCGAAATCGGCTTCGATGACGAACGCGTCCGCGAAGCAGCAGAAAATTTCAAAACGATCTTAGGCTATATCAACGACGACCACGCCTCTCGTAACTGGCAAGATGCTTCCCAATTAGTTGGAGAAGGAGAAGCAGCGATGACGAATATGGGAGACTGGGCAAAAGGGTACTTCAACAACGATCTTGAGCTCGAAACAAATGTCGACTTCGGCTACTTCGCCTTCCCAGGTACAACCGAAGACTTCATGGTCATCACCGATACATTCGGTCTGCCACAAGGCGTAGAGAATCCAGATCAAGTGAAAGAATTCTTATCCGTACTAGGCTCTGTAGAAGGGCAAGACGCCTTCAATCCATTAAAAGGCTCGATCCCTGCACGAGTGGACGCAGACAAATCCAAATACGATGAATATGGCACCGACACGATGGAAGACTTCCAAAACAACAACCTGACACCAAGTCTGGCTCACGGCTCCGCCGCAGCAGAAGGTTTCCTGACCAAAGTCAACCAAGAAGTCAACATCTTCGTCACCCAGCAAAACGTCGACCAATTCATCGAAAAACTACAACAAGCAGCAGGAGACCTATAAAATCAATGGCTCGCGCTAGCGCGAGCCATCGTTATGAAGAAGTGGGAGTCGCGGATAAAGTGTGAGAGTCGCGAATAAATCCATCCGCCACATGACAAAGCAGCACCACATAGCAAACAAGAACGAAAAAGAAAACAATGATGGGAGGACAATCCAATGAGAATCACGAAAGATCAGCTTATGGCATTATTATTCCTGACGCCATCTTTTATCCTCATCCTGATATTTGTGTATGGCTTTATCGGCTGGACCGGATGGGTGTCGCTCAGTAACTGGAACTCGCTGATGCCGGATCTATCCTTTGCTGGTTTGAAAAATTATATCTATCTATTTGGCGATTACCGATTCCAGGCGGATTTACGGAACACCGTCTTTTTTACGATTTTATTTATTGGATTGGTTATTTTAGTCGGATTAACATTAGCGATCCTGCTCGACCAAACCAAAAAAATGAATGCACTTTTCCGCAATATTTTTCTATTCCCGATGGCTCTTTCCTTCGTTGTCACTGGTGTCGTATGGCAATGGCTATTGAATCCATCTACCGGATATAACCAATTCTTAAAATTATTTGGAATGGAACCACTCTGGTATACCGACACCAATATATTGGCTGGCTTCCAGTGGGGCAGTATCGAATTCGGTCTACCTGTAGCCATCATCTCCGTCGTGCTCGCTGCGGTATGGCAGATGACAGGCTTCTCACTTGCGATGTATGTCGCTGGACTGACCGGCATACCGGATGAGCTGAGAGAAGCGGCCCGAATCGATGGAGCGTCCGAACTGCAAATTTATCGCAAAGTGATTTTGCCGATGCTGACGCCGATTACGATGAGTGTCATCATTATCATGGCCCATATTTCATTGAAAATATTTGATCTGATTTATGCGATGACCGGTTCCGGTGCCAATTTCGTAACCGATGTGCCCGGTGTCTATATGTTCGAGACGACCTTCCGTGGTAACTATTATGCTAACGGGGCAGCGATCGCCATTATCATGTTATTACTTGTCGCCGTCTTTATCGTACCGTATTTGATCAACTCCAGAAGGGGGGCATCCTAATGGTCATAAAAAAAGTCAGCAAATATGCAGTCTTGTGCGTCGTCGCGCTCTTTTTCCTGACACCTGTATACGTCATGCTGATCACAAGTGTCAAGCCAATCGATGAAGTGTCGTTATCGGAAATGTGGACCTTGCCATCTACGCTGGACTTTACCAGCTACAGTGAAGCATTCTCCAAGCTGGCGCCAAATTTCTTAAACAGTTTATATTTGGTCATTCCAGCGACATTAATATCCGCAATCTTAGGTGCCATGAATGGCTATGTCTTGTCCAAATGGCGATTCAAAGGTTCTGAAGTTATTTTCACGATGATCTTATTCGGGATGTTTATTCCGTATCAAAGTATCCTGATTCCATTAATCCAATTCTTGAATTCGATCGGTCTCTATAATTCCATTTACGGTCTGATCTTCACACATGTCGTTTACGGCTTACCGATTACAACATTGATGTTCCGCAATTTCTATGCGAACATTCCGGATTCAATGGTAGAAGCAGCACAAGTGGATGGCGCAAGCTTTCTCGGTATTTTCCGACGAGTCATCCTGCCATTATCGATTACCGGATTCGTCGTGGTAGCGATCTGGCAATTCACGAACATCTGGAATGAATTCCTCTTCGCTGTCACGATTACCAACAATGATGCCCAGCCTGTCATGGTGGCATTGCAGAACTTATCCGGCAGTCAAATCGTCCAGTGGAACGTGCAGATGGCAGGTGCCTTGCTCGCCGCCATGCCGACTTTATTAGTCTATATTTTATTAGGGAAGTACTTTGTCCGTGGTTTATTAGCAGGCTCGGTCAAAGGATAAACATGGATCAGCTCTTGATCCATGTTTTCTTGTATACAAAGAAGGAGAGCGGATAAAGACTGTCAGAAATGAAATATGTTTGAATACCACTCCCGGAGACCACTTCGCTTCCTAAAAGGGTATACATGGTTGATTCTAATAAATAACCTAATGCCTATCACCACTGCTATTAGCTGTACCTAACGATGTAGCACTCCCTTAAGCGTAGGAAATATGCGGTTACTAATAACACAGGTCGTGTCCGAAAATCCCACTGGAAAAGGTTTTTCTTTCTAAAGAAGCACTCCTAAAATACAAATAAGGGTGTCTTCAGTGAGAGTTATAATTTTAATGTGAAACATCTCCCACTGACAACACCGCATGAAACAACTACATATTATAGGACATTGCTTCGATATGTTACTCTTTTTCTATTTCCTATTCCTCCTGATTTTGTTCTTCAGAAGGCTCTTCGGTTGGATCTGGTTCTTGTTCATCATTACCATTTCCGCACCCGACTAATAAGGAAGTGGAAAGAATGGCGGTAAATACACCAAATGCTAATTTCTTAAATTTCATTATGCTCACCTCATTTCAATAATTTGTTTGCTTATTATTTCAAATTTATTCTTAAATATGCATGGATTCTAACAGGGGATCGTCAGATTTAATCGGTTAGATTGCGATAATTCCAGCTTTCTGATGGACTCATAATTGTCACAGCTTTAGATAATCGGCTTCCTATGTCTACCAGCTATTGGGTGGTACCCCTTGAAAATTCTTTTCATCATGCTTAATACGGAACGATTTATCTTGTTGTTATATGTATTAAGTTCCTATCATACTCTTTAAAGAAATAAGTCTGAAAAGGATGGTGGGGAATTTATGAGTAATAAGGATACAAATCTGCAAAATAACCATACTTCACGGAATCCTTCCAAGCAAACGCAATCTTCAGCAAGGACCTATAAATGGAATATAGACCTGCCAGCTAAGCTTCACTCGCAAACAGTAGGCAAACGAGGGCCAATTGTCAAACAAGACAGTATAGAACATGAAACATTACAGACATTTATCCACGAGAAGATTACAGAAAGGCCAGTGCATGTGAAGGGATGGGGTGCTTTTGGTTACTTTGAAACCATATATTCTATGACTAATTATACGTCTCTTTCATTTTTACAAGAACCAGGAACGCAGGTGCCGGTATTTGTAAGATTTTCACTTGCTGTTAGTACAAAAGGAACACCAGATACATCCAGAAATGTGCGGGGTTTTTCAACCAAATTTTATGCAGAAGAAGGCATTTTTGATCTTATGTGCAATCATATACCAGTATTTTCGGTACGTGACACGATTCGCTTCCCTGAAGCGATTAAGGCATTTCTTCCATCATCCAAAAACAACTTAATCGATCCGACCCGTTACTGGAACTTCGTTGCGAGAGCACCAGAGTCATTATTATTCACACTACTTGTGTACTCTAATCTCGGTACAGTTAAAAGTTTGCGACATATACCAGGCTATAGTGTGAATACATATGTTTGGAAAAACGCAAAAGGAAAGCGATATTATGTCAAGTATGTTTGGTCACCAATGGCAGGGCAACAGTATATTCGTAATGATGAAGCAGTGAAATTAGCAGGGGAAAACCCGGATATTGCCGGTCAGGATTTATATGATACGATTGAAAAAGGAGAACCTGTGGAATATGGATTGTATGTCCAGGTGATGGATCCAGATCAAGCAACTAACCTCCCGTACGACCCATTAGATGATACGAAGATTTGGGATCAGCAACAATTTCCGTTTCATCCTGTCGGTCGTATGGTGTTAAACAAAAATCCGGATAACTACATGGAGCAAGTAGAAAAGGCTGCCTTCTCCCCATCGAATTTATTGGAGGGGGCTGAGCTATCCGATGATAAAATGTTACAAGGTCGTGCAAATATATATTGGGATTCTCAACGTTATCGTATTGGTCCGGATTTCCGAAATGTACCAGTAAACAAAGAGGCAGATTGGTGGCCAGGTGATTTAGTTACTAGCGGTAATGATCGATTTGTAGAAGGTACACTTCAACGATCTGACATTGAAAAACAGAATGATTTTACACAAGCAGGACTTTTTTTTGAATCACTTTCCCAGAAAGAACAAGGAGATTTGATTGAAAATATAGCAGATGGATTGGCTACAGTTTCCTCAGACGTATTGGATATTATATACCAATATATGCAACATGCATCCGGTGATTTAGCAGGGAAACTGAAAAAAGCTGTGACGAAGAAAAAAGAGAAATAGAGCATACCAATCTGATGTGTCTACATTTGATTAAGTAAGAACTTCGTCCGTTGATAGGTTAAGTACAAGGATAAACATGGGTCAACTATAGATCCATGTTTTTTGTATCAACTAACAAATTTATACGATTCGTCAAAATCCAACAATAATACAATTTATTCGCTATTGAAAACCTACTAATCTATTCGGTATAATAAAAAAACATTGAATTCAAGATAAATGGATGAACAAACCTTATAAAAAAAGGATGATCATGTATGGTCTTACAATCGCTTCTGATTATATTTTTACTATCTGCCTCCTTGTATCTTTCCTACATAACCAGCCGAAAAAGATAACTATCCCCAAACCCTCTCTTTCTATCAATGTCAAAAACAGATCATTTTCGACAGAACTCAGCAATTTCATATAGTTCATTCAGCCTTTATAAATGGATTTTTCTTCAATTTACCATGTCATTTGATTCATTTTCGCTATTAGAATATTATGGTTATTGCAATTAAACTAGGAAAACGGTATGATAGACATAGATAATTAAAGTATTTGATAAAGGCAAACTGCTCGAAAGGGTAGGACGCAAAGCCTAGGGTCTACGGGTTTTTAATTCGACATCTTATACCTATGATCGCCTGGTTACCTAAAATTACACTAATCGGATACGTGTGTGTGACGAAGAAAGTTTTTGTCATTTTAGGCTATTTCTGTGCTTTTTTTCAGGAATAGTCATTTTTTTTGGGAATAAAAAAGAGGAGGTAAAAACATGCGAATTGCAATTGTGAAAGAAGCTTCTATTTATCGCGAGGGTTTGGTAGGGGTGCTTTCGACGGAATTCAAGAACTATGATGTAATCGCAGTGGAACCGAAACAACAGGAGAAATTACGTGACTATATCATTGATTTGTTAATCATTGATATCGATACGAAAAATGACATAATGTCACTTGTTGAAAAATATGTGGAAAATAACAAGAAAATCATCATCTGGACGGAGAATCCACATCACAATAATCTAACCGAACTGTTCAAAATGAATTTACACGGCTATTTCTTTAATGGAATGGAAAAAGAAGAACTGATTGATGCCATTGATAAAATCGTTGCAGGGAATCATTATATTCACCAGGATCTTGCACCTGTCCTATTAGGGGATTATCGCCAAATTTATAATCGTAAAGAGTCAAGACCAGTTGGCGTCTTTACCAATCGCGAGTGGGAAGTCATGGAGCTCTTAACGAAAGGTTACAGTAATCAGCGGATCAGTCAAAAACTCTATATCACCGATAAGACAGTTAAAAATCATATTAGTTCCATCTTACGCAAATTGGAAGTGCCGGACAGAACGAATGCTGTTATAACGGCATTTCGTAATGAATGGTTTCATGTATCATAAGTAAGTGAGAAGCCTGTGTCACTAAGTGCACAGGCTTATTTTTGTGTATTTATACAATTTATGTATGAATTTTACATAAAAGATGAGAATTTATATGTCATAAAAAATACTATTATGTTATAATTTCGAATATAGTGTGTCTTGGACAGCAGCAGTCAGAAATACATTACATGCGGAGGTTACAAAAATATGGAAGAAACGATATCACTCAAAGAGATTTTTGAAGTGTTAAAAAAGCGTTTACTGCTCATTGTTTTGTTAATGGTTGGTGCAGCAGGAGCAGCAGCAATTATCAGTTTTTTTATTTTAACCCCAACCTATCAATCTAGTACGCAGTTTATAGTTAATCAGGATACAAGTGAAACGAATAGTGTCGATATCAATCAAATTAGATCTAACTTAGAAATTATCAATACATATAATGACATTCTCACAAGTAATCGTATATTAGATCAAGTGATTGAAGAGTTGAATTTAACGATCTCTCCTAGTGCTCTTAGCGAGAAGATATCTGTGGCCAACTCAGAAAGCTCTCAAGTAGTGAAACTATCCGCGACCGATACAGATCCTGATGTAGCAGCTGACATTGCTAATACGACGATAGCCATCTTCCAAGAGGATTTACCCGAATTAATGAACGTTAATAATGTCAGTGTCTTATCGGAAGCAGTAGTACCAGCAGACCCAACACCTGTAAATCCGAAGCCAATGTTGAATACAGCGATTGCCCTTGTCATCGGTGCCATGATCGGAGTAGGTTTAGCGTTCTTATTTGAATACCTCGATAACACGGTGAAGACAGAACAAGATGTAGAAAAAACATTAGAATTACCTGTACTTGGTGTGATCTCCCATATTGATGAGAAAGATATGATGTCAATGGGAAAGCCCGTTTCCATCAGTCACAAACGAGAGAGGGGGAGCTTTAGTGGTCAGAAGAAAAAAACAGTCTAAAGTATCGAACGTTCGTCACTTAATTACGAAATTGAACCCACGCTCCCCGATTACTGAGCAGTACAAAACAATTCGAACGAATTTACAGTTCTCTTCCGTTGACGGAGATTTAAAAACCATGCTGGTTACGTCGTCTGGTCCGTCAGAAGGAAAGTCATCGACTACCGCTAACCTTGCGATTGTATTTGCGCAACAAGGTAAGAAGGTGTTGCTTATTGATGCCGATATGCGGAAGCCAACGTTGCATTATACATTTCGCATGGATAACAGAAGAGGATTAAGTAGCGTTTTAGTAGGAGAGTCAATCTTAGAAGAATCTGCATCCAGCAGTGATGTGGAAGGTCTCGATCTGTTAAGCTGTGGTCCTATTCCACCCAATCCATCTGAATTATTAGGTTCCAGAGCAATGGAGAACATGATTGGAAGAGCGAAAGAAGAATATGACATCATTTTGTTTGACACCCCACCGGTTCTTGCGGTTACCGATGCCCAAATACTAGCGAATATATGTGATGGTGCGGTGATGGTTGTTCGAAGTAACCAGACGGAAAATGATGCAGCAATCAAGGCGAAAGAGTTATTAGAGGTTGGCAATGCAAAGTTGTTAGGAGTCGTGTTGAACGACCGCGAACAGAATAAAGCGCACTATTATTATTACGGAAATTAATAATATACGTACAGAAAAGCCTGTTGACGAACGAATATATAGTCAGCAGGCTTTTCCTTATTTTACCTGTTCGATTGTAAAATTAATGTAATACGTCGAGTTATGCTTCTCAAACTATAACGAATGTGATATTCTTTATACAGAACGATACGGAAGTCTTGTAAATTTCTGAGTTCTCAAGGAAAGGGTGGTAGAAATGTTGGATATCAATCCATATATTCTTCCAGTAAATCAGGATAGTGTGAAAGATAAACTAGCTGCGCTTCAATTAGCGAAAGAAGCAGAAAAAGCTGGCATCAAGACTATTATTGCTACTCCGAAATATGTACAAGGCATACAAGAAATTAATAAAGATACGATCACGAGTTATGTAGAAACATTGAATCAAAAATTGATAGAAGAAAGTGTGAACGTGGAGATATTACCTAGTCAGACAGTTCGAATCCACGGTAATTTAGAAGAAGATTTGGAAAAAGGAAAGTACATGACATATGGTAACGACCCAACCTACATATTTCTAGAATTGATGCATGACCAAATCCCCCAGTATACAACGCAACTCTGCTATGATCTACAATTAAAAGGCTACAAACCGATTCTTGTACATCCTGAGAAGAATATTGATATTCAAAAGGATGTAAATATTTTATATAGCCTGGTTAAGAATGGTGCACTGGTACAAATAAGTGCTAGAAGTATCAATGGCAAGAAGGGTAAAAAAATTCAAAAGACCACTCAACATTTATTAAAACACAACCTTGTTCACTTTATAAGTTCAGATACTGCTGATGCTAAACAGTTTTATTTACAGCCAGCTTGGGATTCTTTGAAGAAGACATTATCTATCGAGCAAATTTATGTCTTGCAAGAGAATAGGAGCCTCTTATTAGATGGAAGAATAGTACAAGGGGAGGAGCCGGTTCGAATCAAGAAAAAGAAGATTTTTGGTTTGATATAAGCCAAAAATGGAGTCCTCCACAATTATTTTACAAAATAAATCAAAATCGACAAAAATCGTTTCCATTCTACTGTTTTCATTTCTTCCAAGTACTGCTATAATTATTCTAAAATAACAATGTGACACAAATGTGACAATTTAGATTATATAAAGGGGCGATGAATCAGATGATTGATATTCATTGTCATATCCTTCCAGGTATAGATGATGGTGCGAAACATACCGAGGAAAGTGTGCAAATGGCGAAAATTGCCGTATCGCAAGGAATTACAACGATTATTGCAACTCCACATCATCTAAATGGCAGCTATGATAACTACAAAGATGATATTATATCAGCAGTAGATCAATTGAATACTAGACTACAAGAAGAAGCAATACCTCTAACAATCCTACCCGGTCAAGAAACACGGATAAATGGAGATATGGTTACCGATTTAGAAGAAGGGAATTTACTACCACTTAATGAGAATAGTGGTTATTTATTCGTGGAATTGCCTTCCAACCATGTCCCGCGTTATACGACACAATTGATGTTTGATCTGCAATTACAAGGAATCAAGCCAATCATTGTTCACCCCGAGCGTAATAAAGAAATTATGGAAAACCCGAATATATTATATGACTTAGTGAGTAATGGTACATTGACTCAGTTAACTGCTGCAAGTATCGCTGGAAAGTTTGGGAAAAAGATCAAGAAATTAAGTTTGCAATTAATAGAAGCTAATCTAACGCATTTTATCGCCTCTGATGCACATAACACTAGAACACGAGGTTTTGTTATGCATGATGCACATACCGTCATTAAGGATGAATTTGGAACCGATGTGCTTTATTGGTTGATGGAAAATGCACAGTATATGGTGAATGGTGAGCATGTGATCGGAGAAGTTCCGGAAAGAGTTAAGAAAAGAAAGATTTTGGGAATTTTCTAATTGTTAAGGCATGAAGGATACAGTCTAGTATTAAAGGTGTATTTTAAATATATCTTTAAAAAGGCGATTTGGAGGATGATGATCCATGGAAAAAGTCAGAAAAGCAATTATTCCTGCAGCTGGTTTAGGGACAAGGTTTTTACCGGCTACGAAAGCAATGCCTAAGGAAATGTTGCCAATCGTTGATAAACCAACGATCCAATACATAATAGAAGAAGCCATTGCATCAGGAATAGAAGATATTATTATTGTAACAGGAAAAGGGAAACGTGCGATTGAGGATCACTTTGATAATAACTTTGAGTTAGAAGATAACTTACTGAAAAAGGGAAAGTTAGAGCTGTTAGAAAAAGCAAAACAACCTGCCAGTGTGGATATACACTATATTCGACAAAAAGAACCATTAGGACTTGGTCATGCTGTATGGTGTGCTCGCAAATTTATCGGAAATGAACCATTCGCGGTATTGCTTGGTGATGATATTGTCCAGTCAGACAGGCCATGTTTGGAACAATTGATTGATGAGTATGAACGCACAGGTGGTTCCATCATCGGCGTGCAACAGGTACCGGAAAACGAAACACATCGATATGGCATTGTGGATCCAAATCAAAAGGATGGCAACAGTTACTCTGTCAAGCAGTTTGTAGAGAAACCAGAAAAGGGTACAGCACCATCGAATCTAGCGATCATGGGACGTTATGTCCTTTCACCAAAAATTTTTCAATATTTAGAACAAAAAGAAATTGGTGCCGGTGGTGAAATTCAATTAACCGACGCTATACAGCAATTAAATCAGTCTCAAAGTGTATTTGCTTTGGATTTCGATGGAAGAAGATATGACGTAGGTGAAAAGCTTGGTTTTATCAAAACGACGATTGAATTTGCGATACAAAATGAAGAAATAGGTCCTGAAGTGCGCGAATTAATTGATCAACTGGCAAGTGAATGTAAAGTGAGACAATAATAATGAGATGGAAGGGATCTACTGATGGGGTATAAACAACGAATATTATTATTAGTGTTACTAGACTCAATCATTGTAAGCACAGCCATTTTTATCGCTTCCTGGATAGTCTATCCGAATTATTCGTTAGAGAATATGAAAGTAGTGGCAATTACGTCCATTGCGCTGCTTCTCTTTCATCACTTGTTTGCCTCTATTTATAAGCTCTATCACAAGGTATGGGCATATGCGAGTGTTGGTGAATTAATTGCGATTGTGAAGGCAATAACCTTTACAATCGTAGCGACAGCAATTGTACAGTACTTATTCAATGATTTTACGATTTATAAGCGAGCACTTATTGTTACATGGCTACTACATATTATGCTTATCGGAGGATCGCGATTTGTCTGGAGAGTTTACCGCGACCGTTTTATGCACGATAAGAAAAACAAAAAACGAACATTAATTGTCGGTGCAGGATCAGCTGGTGCTATGATCGCAAGGCAGTTAAAAAATGAACAGCAGCATAATGATCTATTGCCCGTAGCCTTTGTCGATGATGATATATCGAAGCATAAAATGCAATTGTATGATATTCCGGTTGCAGGAAGCACAGCAGAAATTCCTGAGGTAGTGTCTAATTTAGAAATCGATCAAATCGTTATTGCAATCCCTTCATTAACAAATGCCGCATTATCTGAATTAGTTACTATTTGCAATAACACTAATAAAAAAGTACAGATGGTGCCGAAAATCGAGGATATAGTCTCGGGTAAAATTTCAGTTAGTTCATTAAAAAATGTCGATGTAGAAGATGTACTCGGTCGAGAGCCAGTCGAATTAGATATTGATTCTATTTCAGAATATGTCACAAATAACACCGTGATGGTAACGGGAGCAGGAGGCTCAATCGGGTCTGAAATTTGCAGGCAGTTAATCCGATTTACGCCAAACAAGATTCTATTAGTCGGACACGGTGAGTTTAGTATTTACTCAATTGACATGGAGTTACGAAATAAATACAAAGATTCAGATATTGAAATTATTCCTATTATTGCAGATGTACAAGACCGTGAACGAATTTTCGAAATTGTTCAGGATCATAATCCGAGAATTATCTATCATGCAGCAGCACACAAACATGTTCCATTAATGGAATACAATCCACACGAAGCAGTCAAGAACAATATCATTGGTACAAAGAACGTAGCGGATGCGGCGGATACTTTTGGCATTCATACTTTTGTTTTAGTTTCTACAGATAAAGCCGTTAACCCTACTAATGTAATGGGCGCAACAAAACGTGTGGCTGAGATGGTTGTGCAGAACTTAGCCAAATCAAGTAAGACAAAATTCGTTGCTGTACGATTTGGTAATGTACTTGGTAGTCGTGGTAGTGTAATTCCACTGTTCAAAAAACAAATTGAAAAAGGTGGTCCGGTTACAGTTACACACCCTGATATGACAAGATATTTTATGACGATTCCGGAAGCATCAAGACTCGTTATTCAAGCAGGTACACTAGCACGTGGTGGAGAGATTTTTGTATTGGATATGGGTGAGCCTGTTAAAATTGTCGATTTAGCAAGGAATTTGGTTAAGTTATCTGGTTACACAGAATCTGAAATTCCAATTAAATATTCTGGTATTAGGCCTGGTGAGAAATTGTATGAGGAACTGTTAGGAGAGGATGAAGTACACCCTAAGGCAATTTATGAAAAAATATATATTGGAAAGACAATTGCAGTAGAGCAAGATAGCTTATTTGAATTGATAAATACATTTACAAAGCATGATAAACAGCAATTAAAGGAACATTTAATGGACATTGTATATTCCAAAAAAATCAAAAAAGTTGAGTCTGTTAATTAATCTACTATTAACCATACTAATAGTACTTAGTATGGTTATAGGATTGTTCATAGAAAATTGTTTAAATTGAAATGAAATCAAACTTTAAAGGAAATTAATTTTGTTAAGTCATATTAAATACCGGGAAGGAAGTCTAGCGTTATGGCAGAAAGGATTTATCTCGCATCTCCTCATATGAGTGAGGAAGGCTATGAACAAAAATATGTTCAAGAAGCATTTGATACTAATTGGATAGCACCTCTTGGAACTAATGTCAATGAATTTGAAAAAGAATTGGCTACTAAGGTAGGAATTAAATCAGCAGCAGCACTAAGCTCTGGTACTGCTGCAATTCATCTAGCACTTAAAGCAGCTGGAGTAGGTGAAGGAGATATTGTGTTTTGCCCGACATTAACCTTCTCTGCAACTGCTAATCCGATAATCTATCAAAATGCAACTCCAGTGTTTATCGATAGTAATGAAGAAACTTGGAACATGGATCCTACAGCTTTGGAAGAGGCGTTTAACAAATACCCAGAAGTAAAAGCTGTGATTGTTGTTCATTTATATGGCTTATCAGCTGATATGGATAGAATTATGGAGGTCTGTAATAAACACAAAACAATAGTAATTGAAGATGCAGCAGAATCCTTGGGAGGATTTTACAAAGGGAAACAGACTGGTACATTTGGGGATTATGGTATCTACTCATTTAATGGGAATAAAATTATTACCACTTCTGGTGGCGGGATGCTTATTTCAAACAATGAAGAAAAAATTGCAAAAGCTAGGTTTTGGGCGACTCAATCTAGAGATCAAGCTCAACATTATCAACATAGCGAACTTGGATATAATTATAGAATGAGTAATGTAGTAGCTGGTATAGGCCGCGGGCAACTGAAAGTGTTAGACAAACGAGTAGAGAAGAAGAAGTATATATTTGAATATTATAAAAAGGAGCTGAGTAATTTAGAGGGAATAGAATTTATGCCTGTTAATGAATGGGATGAGCCAAATTATTGGTTGAGTTCGTTTACTCTTTCAGGATTAGTGAGACCAAACGACATATTTGAAGCACTTGAAAGAGAGAATATTGAATCCAGACCTATATGGAAACCAATGCATATACAGCCCTTTTTTGAGAAATATGATTTTGTAGGGTTCAATGTATCCGAGCAGTTATTTGAAAATGGAGTATGTCTACCTTCTGATACGAAAATGACGGATAGTGATTTATGTAAAATTGTAAAAATTATCAAAGGGTTGTGGTTGCAGTAATGAAAAGATTCAGAAGTAATTTTTATTGTAGCTTTGTCAAACGACCATTGGACTTCATTTTATCCTTGTTAGCAATTATTGTTTTAAGTTTTGTATTTATTGTGATAGCAGTTTTAGTAAAAATCAAACTAGGTAGTCCAGTACTTTTTAAACAACAAAGACCAGGGATGGATGAAAAAATTTTTATGATGTATAAGTTTCGGACGATGACTGATGAAAAAGATAAGGAAGGAGATTTATTGGCTGATCATATCAGATTAACGAAATTTGGGAAGTTTTTAAGATCAACATCTCTAGATGAGCTCCCTGAATTATTTAATATTCTTAAAGGTGATATGTCAATTGTTGGTCCAAGACCATTATTAGTTCAATATCTTTCTCTTTATAATGAACAACAAAGACGTCGCCATAATGTAAGACCAGGTTTATCAGGGCTAGCACAGATTAGTGGAAGAAATACAATTAGTTGGGAAGATAAATTTAAACTAGACGTTGAATACGTTGAAAGTGTGAATTTTGCTTTGGACTTAAAGATAATATTTTTCACATTTAAGAAGGTATTTGTTAGAGAAGGAATTAATTCAGAAAGTTCAGCTACTGTTGAACCATTTAAAGGCTATGAACAGGAAAGGTAGATTTATGAACAAAAAATTGTTAATCATAGGTGCAAGTGGTCATGGGAAGGTAGTAGCTGATATTGCATTGAAGATGAAAAATTGGGAGACAGTTGTATTTCTTGATGATAATGAAAAAATCACAAAATCATTGGGATTAAAGGTCGTTGGAACTTCCAAAGATATTGATGATTATTTAGATGAATATGATATATTTGTCGGTATTGGAAATAACAATACAAGAGAGAAAGTCCAAAATAAGTTGATTTCAATAGGGGCAAGTATTCCTTCATTAATTCACCCCAATGCCATTATTGGAGAAGAAGTAGAAATTGGAAAAGGAACAGCTATAATGGCGGGTGCTATTATTAATTCTTGTACAACAATAGGAAACGGCTGTATTATCAACACCGCTTCTACTATAGATCATGACAATATCGTTAAAGATTATGTTCATGTATCGCCTGGAGCACATCTAGCAGGTACAGTAGAAGTAGGTAAAGCTTCATGGATTGGAATTGGTAGTATAATAATTAATAATACTAGTATCAAAAATGATTGTATAGTTGGTGCTGGAGCAGTAGTGATAAATGATTTGACGGAATCAGGAACTTATGTTGGAGTTCCTGCAAAAATTACATAAAAGAGCTGAAGCTAGAGGGAGACATTTTATGGAATTGTTATGGGAGATTCTATTTTATCTTAGTGGCTTTATAATAGTGTGGGCTATGGTAGGATACCCGTTGTCTTTAAAACTAATTGGTCATCTATATAAAAGTAAAACTCTAAAAAAAGATTATTCGCATCAACCTACTGTAACTCTTATGGTAGTTGCTCACAATGAGGAAAAAATAATACTCGAAAAATTAAATAATATCATAAAATTAAACTATCCAAAAGAAAAATTAGAGTTTTTAGTTGCTTCGGATAATAGTACAGATAAGACTAATGAAATTGTAACGAAGTTTATAAATGAGCATTCAGAATATAAGATTCGACTATACGAAGTGAAAGCCCGAAAAGGTAAAACTAATGCTCAAAATGAAGCTCAGAAAACCGTAGATACAGACTATCTTGTAATGACTGATGCAAATTCTATGATGGATAAGAATTCCGTTAAAGAATTAATGGCAGCTTTTACCTCAGATGATATTGCATATGTGACTGGTGGTTTGCGTTTTGTCAATCAAGAATCTAGTGATGTGAGTAATGCTGAATCAAGCTATTGGGATTCGGACTTGTTAACTAGAAATATTGAAAGTAAAATTCAAACAATTACTGCAGGTAATGGCGCTATATATGCTTGTCGAACAAAGGACTACTATGATTTTGATCCAATTGAGTGTCATGACAGTGCTATGCCAACTTTATATGCAATTCAAGGTAAGAGAGCTATTGCTAATCATGATGCGATAGCATATGAAAAGGCTGGAGAAGTAATAGAAGATGAATTCGGTCGCAAAGTAAGAATGAATCGAATAATTTTGAAGTATATTTTACCAGATATACGAATTTTGAATGCCTTTAAATACAAATGGTTCACTTATTTTTATTTAGGTCATAGAACCTTTAGATATTTATTATGGATATCACATTTTATTTTATTTATATCCAATGCTATCTTAATGCTAGACTCATGGATATATACTGCTACTTTTTTCATGCAACTGCTGTTTTATTTATTAGGCTTTATTAAAAAAATAACAAAATCAAACAATAAGTACTTAACTTTAATATACTATTATTGCATTACAATACTTGCCCAATGGGTTGGTGTATTTAATGTGATGACAGGAGAGGCGAAACCATTTTGGGAGAAAGCAGAAAGTACTAGGTAATAAAAAAATATAAAAATGGAGTTTGAAAAATGAAAATATGTTATTTGGCAGATATTAATAATTATCACACAAAAAAATGGGTTGAATATTTTTCGTCTATAGGTCATGAAATTATTGTGATATCTTTAGCAAATGGACAAATAAAAAACTGCAAGTCATATTGTTTCGGGTTTTCTAATGTTAAACATACTAGTTTATTTAAAAAGGTAAAATATTTAACTTATATAAAAAAAATTAAAGAGATATTAAAAAAAGAGAAACCAGATTTACTTCATGCTCATTATGCAAGTAGTTATGGCTTATTAAGTGTTTTATCAGGATATAAACCTAGTATAGTATCACTTTGGGGTTCTGATATTTTGTTATTTCCTAAAAAAACATTTATTCACAAATTTATAATTACACGAGTATTGAATGGCGATAACTTTTTATTTTCAACAAGTGATTATATGATTAGTGAATCCAAACAATATCTAAAAAAAAATAAACAAATTCATTTAACTCCTTTTGGTGTTAACACCAATAAGTTTAAACCAGTTGAAAATAAAGATAAAAAAAATGAAACTTTTATTATAGGAGTTAACAAATCACTTGAAACTATTTCTGGAATTGATGTTCTACTTAAAGCATTTAATCAATTTATGAAAAAAAATGATCGTCCACAGGTAGAGTTAAGAATTGCAGGAAAAGGAAGTAAAAAAGGATATTTTTTGGATTTATGCAAAGAATTAAGTATAGAAAAATACGTAAAGTTCTATGGGTACTTAAATGAGGATGAGGTGGTTAAATTTTTACAAGATTTAGATTTAGCTGTATATCCTTCAAGATCAGAAAGTTTTGGAGTTTCAGCAGTTGAGGCTCAAGCATGTGGTATACCTGTTATTGCAAGCGATGTAGATGGATTCAAAGAATCTACAATGCCTGGGGAAACAGCATTATTATTTGAAAGTGAAAATGAATTAGAATTATGCCATAAGATACAAATTTTATATAGAAATCAGGCAAAAAGAAAATCAATGAGTCAAAAAGCTATAGGTTTTGTTATTGATAAATTTAATTTACGGAACAATTTTAATGAAGTTGAGATAAAATATATAGAAATATCTAACTCTTAATAATTTGATTAAATGTATAGATGAATATTTTATCTGAGGATGTTAAAAATTCAAAAATGGTTGTATACGAATGAGGTTCTGAATAAATGTTTCATATAGACTTAAAATCGTTAGTAATCTACTCAAGTGTATTTATTGTATCAATTTTATTTATAAAAGAATATCAGAAGAAATGTAGTTATTACGATTCAAGTGTTGAGATTAAATCAAATGATATTGTAAAAAGGTATACGTGTCTTTTTTTTGTTTCGCTAATTCCTACATTAATCGCAGGTTTAAGATATGGTGTAGGTACAGATTATTTTAATTACTGGGACATGTTTTATTGGTATAATGACCTATCTTTAAAGGAGCTACTAATTAATGAAAATGAAAGATTTTTTAAACTTGTAATAATAATTTCAGATTTTCTTTTTCAAAATCCAATTTGGATGTTTGTATTAAGTCATTTTATTACAATGATGTTTCTTCTAGCTGCTGTGACTACATATAAAAATAAGTTTTCGTATTCATTTTCTTTGTTTATTTTCTTTATGTCATTTTGGTCATTTTCTTTAAATATAACTAGGCAGTTTATTGCAGTTACTATTGTGTTGTTTGCTATAAAATATATCTTACGTAGATCTTTTGTTAAATACGTAATTTTCATACTAATAGCTACTCAGTTTCATATGTCAGCTATAATTTGCATTATTTTTTATTTTTTAAATTTTAAAAAATCAACTTTAATACAGTATTTGTATTATTTAATGATAATATTTACTCCTATAGTGTTGCCTTTTTTAATTATTTTAATAAGTAAAATACCTCTTTTTCAAGAATATACTACGACATATGAACTGGGAAATCCATTTCAAATTGATTTTATATACTCAGCTAAAACATTTTTTTGGTTTTTAATATTAGTAGGTCCAATAATATTTTATAAGAACGGTGTAGTTAATCAAAAATATAATGTGTTATTTAATATTTTAATATTAGAATTGCCACTAGTGTATATGGGTAATTTTAATCTGTTTGCAAATCGACTAGCTTTATTCCCCCAAATAATTCAAATTATTATCATTCCTTTAGTAATAAGTTCTATAAAGAATCCTAAAGAGAAGAGGCTAGTTTTTGTTTATTATTGTATTTTATATTTGTTTATATATTTACAGAGGTTTGTGTTCTCAAACCAAGGAGATATATTTCCTTATATAAGTATTTTTTAAAGGAAGGGATATAAGTAGTGAATGATTTAATTAGTGTAATAATGAGTACCTACAATGAAAATAGAAGCGAATTGTTTGACTCTATAAATTCAATTTTAAATCAAAGTTATAAAAATTTAGAATTTATTATTGTTTTAGATAAACCTGATAATTTTGAGATAAAAAAAATACTTGATGAATTTAAAATAAATGATAGCAGAATCAAAGTTATATTTAACAAAAAAAATCTAGGTTTAGCAGAATCATTGAATGAAGGTATTTATACTGCCAAAGGAACTTTTCTAGCAAGAATGGACGCTGATGATATTGCTTTTCCAGATAGAATTGAAAAACAATTAAATTATATTAAAAATTATGACTTCGACATGATCTCTACCAATAGAATTGATATAGATGAATCAGGCAAAGAAATTTCAAATAAATCTTCTTTGCCAAAAAATAGTGAAATTCACAAGTTGTTACCGGTTGGGAATTTTATTAATCATCCTACTGTTTTTATTAAAAAGGAAGTTATTAAAAAAGTCGGAGGATATAGAAATTTTAAATCTGCTCAAGATTACGATTTATGGCTAAGGCTTTTATCTAGTGGGTATAAGATTGGTATACTTGACGAGCCTTTGTTGTATTATAGAATAAGAAATCAAGGGATATCACAGAGCGATAAATATAGACAATTTCTATTTACTCAGTATCAACAAAAATTATTTTATGAAAGAATGGAAGGAAAAGAAGATAGCTTTTCAGAAGAAAATTTAGAGTTGTTTTTAAATAAAAACAGATACAATGATCCTGTTTATAAGGAAAAATTTAATACTGTAAATCAGAAACTGGAAAAAGGCTTGTTGCTCTTAAAAAGAAAAGAATATAGAAAATCTTTTGCATTACTTTTACAATCAATGCTACTGAACAAACATGTTGCTAAGAAATTTTTTAGTATTATGAAATATAAAATATATTCGTCTTGAAATAAAAATTAATTTGAGAGTGTGATTAAACTGCAAAAAGGAGTTTTTAGTAACCCTTATATTGTTTCAATTATATCTAAACTTAATATGGTGATTCTTGGCTTTGTTAATTCGGTATTAATAAGTAGATATTTAGGACCTGAGTTGCTTGGACATTATTCGTATATTATTAATTTTGTGAATATATTTTCATTAATGTTAACTTTGAGTATTGGTCAATCATATCCATATTTTAAAAAAAAATATGGAGAAAAGGTACAATCTAAATTTATAAATATTATCTATATTCAACTTTTAGTATACTTGTTCTTAGCTTTTTCAATATTTTCTTTAAGTGATAATAAGACTGCTAATATTATTGTTGTGGTTAGTATTTTAACTCAATTCAACTTACAAATTGGCTTCATTTCTTTAATAATTAATTTATTTAGGAAAAACGTTATTACTATTTATACCTCTATAATAAATACTTTACTGCTTTGTTCAGTTTTCTTTTTGTCTGTTAAAAATCTTGATTTAGTAATTTTTGTATTGATTTTTAATTTAATTTTAAATTCTTTATGGCTTATATTTAAAATTAAAATTTTTCCAACATCATTAGAGTTTAGTTTTTCATTTTTTAAGAATGTTTTATTTTTTGCTTTTTTTCCGATGATGACCAGTTTATTAATTATGCTTAATTATAATTTAGATATTATCATATTGGAAAGGTTTGTTGGCTTTGAGGAGATTGGTATATATAGTGTAGGCGTTACATTAGCAAAAATGCTTTGGATAATTCCTGATGCATTTAAAGATGTGTTATTTAATAAAACTGCCAATAAAGATTCCATAGAAGATATAAAATTTAGTATAAAGATTAATGTGATTATAAGCTTTCTTGTGATTTTGTGTTTTTCATTCTTGGGACACCTGTTTATTAGATTATTTTATGGTAATGAATTTATTAATTCTTTTGATATTACTCTAATATTATTTCTCGGAAGTGTGCCGATGATATTTTTCAAAATGATAAACACTTTGTATATTGCTAATGGGAAACAGAAGTTCTCTTTTGTTATCTTGTTATTAGCAGTAACATCAAATGTTGTTTTGAACTGTATATTCATACCATTATTCGGGTTATATGGTGCCGCAATCACATCAGTTTTAACTTATACTTTTAGTGGAGTAATCTTCTTAAGGTCATTTATGAAAAGTTATAAAATTAGTGTTAGAGAAATTTTTCTAATTGAAAGAAGTGAATTTGATAAATTAAAAGAAATTACGAAAAAGAAAGTAGGCAAGTCATGAGACTTTTTAAAAAAATATATCAGTTTCTATTTCATCCATCAATAAAGTCAGTGAGATTAGCTAGATTAACAGTTAAGGCACATGCAAAGAATTATATAATTATTTCTAATATGTTTAGAAATAGATTATTACATAAGTATGGTATTCATATCGGGAAAAAAACTCAACTTGGAGAGAATCTAAAGTTCCCACATCCTAATGGTATAATTATAGGAGATGATGTGGTTATAGGAAGTAATTGTACAATTTACCATCAGGTTACTCTCGGCAAAAAGAATGGTAGTTTAGACTACGAAAAAGATTATCCTGTTATAGGAAATAATGTTACTATTTTTCCTGGAGCAAAGATTATCGGAAAAATAACTATAGAAGATAATGTAACTGTTGCAGCAAATAGTGTTGTCTTGGCTGATGTAGAAGCAAATAGTGTTTGTGCTGGTATTCCAGCTAAAGTCATTAAGAAAAAATAGATAAAAGACTACTAATAAGAATGAAAATATTTAGTTAACCTTTAACAATTAGAATATAAGTTATTTTTAGTTCCTAAATTTACGTGGTTATTCATATTAAACTCTGAACTTGGAAGAATATTTATTTGATTTGTTTAATAATCGGGGAGGAATTTTATGATGCATTTGAATAATAAAAAGGAAAAAAAAACCTATTTAGTAACAGGTTCGGCAGGTTTTATAGGATATTTTGTATGCAAAAAGTTACTATTTCAAGGGTCTTCGGTAATAGGGATAGACAATTTAAATGATTATTATGATGTTAACCTCAAACAAACTCGATTGGAAGATCTTAATACTTATGAAAATTTTACTTTCTTTCAAGAAGATATCTCTGATAGGAGTGCACTTGAGAATGTTTTCTTAAAATATAAACCTAACATTGTAATAAATCTAGCTGCACAAGCAGGTGTTCGTTATTCTATAGAAAACCCAGATGTTTACATGCAAAGTAATGTAACAGGTTTCTATAATATATTAGAAGCTTGCCGTCATTTTCCAGTTGATCATTTAATCTATGCCTCATCTAGTTCCGTGTACGGTGCAAATAAAAAAGTCCCATTTGAAGAAACAGATTTTGTCGACCATCCAGTATCACTTTATGCATCAACAAAGAAATCAAATGAATTAATGGCTCATACGTATAGTCACCTTTACGACATCCCAGCAACTGGTTTACGCTTCTTTACCGTGTATGGTCCTATGGGTAGACCGGATATGGCATATTATGGTTTTACAGATAAATACTTTGCAGGTGAACCAATAAAGATCTTTAATAACGGTGATTTTGAAAATGATTTATATCGTGATTTTACTTATATTGATGACATAGTAGAAGGAATAGTTAAGCTAATTCCACGCACCCCAAGTGGTGAAGGCGATGTAAAACATGAAATCTTTAATATCGGTAATAACAACCCAGAGAAATTGATGCATTTCATTACTTCTTTAGAGAATGCCCTTAGTAAGTCCTTGGGTAAAACAGTCGAGTTTAACAAAATCTATGAACCAATTAAACCAGGTGATGTACCGAGAACATATGCATCTACTGACCGATTACATCAGGCAGTGGGATTCAAGCCAAAAACATCGATTGAGGAAGGTTTGCAAAAATTTGCAGATTGGTATGTCCAGTATCACAAGTTAACTGAAAATGCGAAGGAAGTGCAAGTTACTAACTCATAAATGGGGTTATATAATCATGCAGGAACTTGTTAATAGATTTAATCAAATATTTGGCGAGAAAGAAGTAGAAATGATTCGTTCACCTTTACGAATATGTCCATTAGGTGCACATGTAGACCACCAAGGCGGTATCGTAACTGGTATGGCATTAGATGCTAATGTAGAGATGGTTTTTGCACCTTCAAATGACGGTTATATTCAGGTAAGAAGTATGGATTTTGCGGATGAGGAGTACTTTCATATGGATCGAGTACCGGAGATGTTACCTGGATTTTGGGGTAACTATCTTCGTGGTACAGTTCTTTCCTTGCAACAGAATCGGAAATTACAGTATGGCTTAGAAGCAGTGATTAGTGGGAAATTACCAATAGGTGGATTAAGCTCTTCTGCAGCAGTAACAACTGCCTATTTGATGGCTTTAGCAGAAGTGAATGATTTAGACATCACGAAGGAAGAATTGGTTGGCTACAGTCACTGGGTTGAGACTGAATTTATCGGCTTAAAGAATGGTATTTTAGATCAGTCTGCTAATATCTTGAGTAAGAATAATCAATTGCTAGTAATGGACTGCAAATCAAGCGAGCATTATTTAGTAAACAAATCGAATGACATGCCTAACTTTGAAGTGATTGTCGTTTACTCTGGTGTAAGCAAGGCATTGATTGGTACTGATTATAATAACAGAGTGGATGAATGTAAAGTTGCAGGCTGGATTGTGGAAGACTTGGCTGGGAATGAACGTACTTCATTGCAAGATGTGAGTTTAAGAAATATTTCAGAATCGAATTATCATAAGTTCGGTGACCAAGTACCAGGTAAATTTCGTAAGCGAATGGATCACTTTTTTACTGAACAACAACGTGTACAACAAGGAATAGAGGCATGGGAACAAGGTAATATTGAGCAATTTGGTAAATTGATGTTTGAATCGGGGGAAAGCTCCATTTATCAATATGAATCCGGTTGCCCAGAGCTGATCACTATTTATGAACTGTTAAAAGAAACAGAAGGTGTTTATGGGGCACGTTTCAGTGGTGCAGGTTACAGAGGATGTTGTATTGGATTGGTTAATCCAGCATATAAGGAACAAATCAAAGAACACATCGATAAAATTTACCCCATTCAACATCCTGCATACAAATACAAATACAAAGTTCACTTTTGTAAATTAAATGATGGTGCACATATTGTAGATCGTATAAAATTAAACCAATAATCAAACTAAAAATTGTTCAACCATGCTTTCTGGAGGGAAAAAGATGAAATGTATTATTTTAGCTGCCGGCTATGCCACAAGATTATATCCCTTAACGAAGAATAAAGCGAAACCTTTACTGGAAGTAGCGGGGAAACCAATATTGAATCACATTATCGAAAAGGTGGAGAAAATAGATTCAATAGACGAAGTATACATAGTCACCAATGAGAAATTCACTTCAAGTTTTCAAGAATGGGTTACTAACTATCAAGGGGATAAACTAGTAACCGTTGTAAATGATCATACAACAACAAATGATAATCGATTAGGTGCAATTGCTGATATACAGTATGTATTAGAGCGTCATGAGATCAATGAAGATATAATGGTCTTAGCAGGTGATAATCTCTTCGAATTTGAATTATTAGATTTCGTGCATTTCTATCACGAGGTGAATGCAGATTGTATTTCCTCACATGAATTAGATGACATTGAAGAAATGAAACGAACGGGGATTGTCGAAGTGAATGAAGAGGGGATTGTAGCTTCCTTTGAAGAGAAACCATCAAAGCCGAAATCAAATTTAGCTGTACCACCATTTTATTTATATAAATCATCAACTCTACCGTTATTCAAGCAATATTTAGCAGAAGGAAATAATCCGGATGCTCCGGGTAATTTTATTCCATGGCTGATTCAGCGACGAAATGTATATGCCTTTACTTTTGAAGGTTTGCGACATGATATTGGTACCATGGAAAGCTATGAGAAAGTACAAAAATTATTTTAGGGGAGTAGAGAGAAATGAAAGTAACAGTAGCGGGGACAGGCTATGTCGGATTATCTAATGCCGTTTTATTAGCGCAGCATAATGAAGTGACAGCAACCGATATTATGGAAGAGAAAGTTAGGATGATTAACCACAAGAAATCACCAATAGTTGATGATGAAATTCAAACTTATTTGGAAACAAAAGATTTGAATTTGGTAGCGACAACCGATGTACATCAGGCTTATGAAAATGCTGAATTTGTGATTATATCCACACCAACCAATTATGATCCAGATCGTAATTATTTTGATACAAGTACTGTTAATAATGTAATTGAAACTGTTTTGAATATTAATCCTGAGGCTGTAATGGTCATTAAGTCTACGATTCCAGTAGGTTATACATTGGAACTTCGAGAAAAGTTTAAAACAGATAATATAATATTTTCACCAGAATTTTTACGTGAAGGACAGGCTTTATATGATAATTTGTATCCATCTCGAATTGTTGTAGGTGAGAAATCAGAGCGTGCTCGTACGCTTGCAAACCTTCTAGCCGAAGGTGCGATCAAAGATGATATTAAAATTCTGTATACGGATTCAACAGAAGCAGAAGCGATAAAATTATTCGCAAATACATATCTAGCTATGCGTGTTGCGTTTTTCAACGAGTTAGATACTTATGCAGAAGTACGTGATTTAAATGCCAAACAAATAATTGAAGGAGTCGGTTTGGATCCGCGTATTGGAGACCACTATAATAACCCTTCATTTGGATATGGTGGTTATTGCTTGCCAAAAGACACGAAGCAATTACTAGCTAATTATCAAGATGTACCAAATAATATTATTGGTGCAATTGTAGATGCAAATAGAACCCGTAAGGATCATATTGCGGACAGGATTCTTGCGAAGAAGCCATCTGTTGTAGGTATTTATCGTTTAACAATGAAAAAAGACTCTGATAATTTCAGACAATCTGCTATACAAGGTGTAATGAAACGTATTAAAGCTAAAGGTATAGAGATCGTTGTCTATGAACCGGTATTAACTGAGGATGAATTCTATGGTTCTCGTGTAGTGAAGGATTTTAGAGAATTTAAAGGCATATCAGATGTAATTGTGGCGAATCGGCTGACAGATGATGTTAGAGATGTTGAGGAAAAAGTATTTACGAGGGATTTGTTTAGTAGAGATTAAGAGATTTGAGAACACCAACCACTTGATAAAGTGGTTGGTATTTTAGTCAGATATAGAAAAGTAGGCTCCATTATATATGTTGGGGTTTGAAAAAATTAAGCATAATAAAACACGCAAGCTCCTATATCCTTTACACTTGAATGGACTAGAAACAAACCAAAGGGATAGGAGATGCGTGTACATGCAGTTTAACATGAATTTACCAGGATTAGAAAGTGTTATTGTTACTAAGATGGAGGAGTTGGAGGGGGACTTTTACTTACATATAAAGTTGCCTGTTAAGAAACACCGTTGTCCTGCTTGTGGGGAAAGAACAAGCCACGTCCATGACTATAGAATACAAAAGGTACAACACTTAAAGCTCTTTGAACGAACATCTTATCTGTTTTATAGGAAGCGAAGATACGTTTGTACTTGTGGAAAGAGGTTTCCTGAGAAAAACCAAGTTGTAGGGCGATATCAAAGACATTCAAAGGAATGGAATCAAGCCCTAGGGCTTCGTGTTATCCATTAAAGATACTGCTGGTCAGTTCAGAACTTCTCAAACAACAGCTATTCGTCGATTTGATCAACTAGCAGCTACTAGTTTAAAAGAAGTGGACACGTTACCACCAGTAATAGCTATCGATGAATATAAAGGGGATACAACAGAAGGTAAATACCAAGTAATCATCGCAAATGGAGAAACAGGTGTCCCGCTTGATATATTACCGAATCGCTCTGTACGTACGATTAAAAAGTACTTAGCCAAAAAAGGATCTCAAGTAAAGATGGTTGTCATGGATATGAGCTATAGCTTTAAGTCAGCAGTTCAAAAGGCTTTGGGGAACCCCATCATCATTGCAGATCGCTTCCACTTTTGTCGGTATATTTATTGGGCTTTAGAACGAGTGAGAAGACGTGTTCAAAAAGAATTCCATGATTACGACCGCAAAAAGTGCAAGCGTATGAAACACATTTTTTATAAACGATATGAAGAACTGAGTAGTAAGCAACACTGGTATTTAGACAGATATTTAGGCTTGTCGGAGGATTTACGACAGGCCTATGGTTTAAAGGAAGCATTCCGCTCCTGGTTTGAAGGAGCGAAAAAGGTTGGAACAAAAGATTTAGGTGAAGTAAAACAAGGACTGTATAACTATTACAAACAGGTAGAAAAAGCAGGACTAGATGAGTTCATCAAAGCCGCTGGTACACTCAAGAACTGGCAAGCAGAAGTTTTAAATAGTTTTGCCTTTGACTACAACAATGGATTTGTGGAGGGCTAAATAACCAAACAAAGGTTATTAAACGTAATGCATTTGGCTTTAAACGATACGATCGATTAAGGTTACGTGTATTACTGCATCATCAATTTAAAAACCTAGATTTTCAAGTTGGTTAAGGGATAGGAGCAAAGATTCCTACCCCAACATTTGACGCAGAACCGAAAAGTATACTAATATAAATTTACAAATTATATAAATAAATGCAAAGTATGACTTTTGTTATATACTATATTTTGTAATAAATTTATAGTGGGGTGGAAGAAAATTAAAAAATCCTTAGTTCCTAAAAATGATCCCATGCAACTAGTAAGTATTCCCCTTGATACAAGAACTTAGATAGTCAAAAAAGGGAAAGATGATAAAATCAATCATGCATATGCCTTTGGTGGTGTAGGTTTGTCTATTAATACTGTGAAGAATTATCTGGATATTGAATTAGACTACTATGTTCGAATGAATATGGAAGGGTTATCAGACTTAGTCGATTCATTGGGTGGTATCTATTATTTAATGGTGTCGGATGAAGCAGTAAACAAGGTTCATAACATGTTAATCAAGTCAGAATCATAAACTTTACATAGTGTTAATATTATCTTCATAAATTACATTGTAAACTTTTTGGCCATTTAGATGCTCAAAAGATTGTGCTGGAGGGGAGATACAATTAACCGACGCTATTCAGCACAAGACCAAAGTGTATTTGCTTATGATTTCACAGGTAAGCGATATGACGTTGGTGAGAAATTAGGTTTTATTAAGACAACGATTGAATTTGCATTGGAGAATGAAGAAATTGGTGAGGACGTCAGGAAGATTTTGCAGGAACTGATGGAAACAAATTTGCAGAAATAATAATGAGTAATACTTCCCTGGATATTCAGGGAAGTATTTTTTGTAATATATATATATGAATATATGAGCATAGGTGATTTTATATTTACTACAAGACTCCAGAGTACTAATTATAAAAGTTCATTACATTGTATTTGCTGGCAATTGATCCTCGAGTACAGGGACAATTCCCTACACTGTATCAACTGCTAGTGTGTGTGCCTTGCTAGTTTTTAGTTGATGACAATAAACAATAACTATAGGAAATAGGTGTCAGTTCCACTGCTGAAACAATGTAGCACACATCCCAGCCCGTTCTTTCTGCATTTTCAATGAATGAATCGATTCTTTAATGGTAAGCGGTGAATGATGATCGAAATAAATCTTCGTTTCTTGCTTCGATATACGTTCTATAAGATGAAGATGACGCCAGAACAGCCAGATACAATCAGGATCTCTAGCGGGTTTTGTGGGGGAAGCGATGATGGATGCTGCCGGATGAATTGGTATCGGGGTCTTTTGGGAGAAGGACAGGTGGTAACGAACTGCTGCCCGCCTGCCTTCGAAAGTAGAGCCATGTCGTAAGCAATTTTCTTTCACAATGGCTAAAGGAGTCTGTGTACTATATAATTCATTCGTTGTTTCGATAATTTTTGTTGGATATGTTGGATGAGCGGCAGGCATGATTACTAGTGTTATATCGGTGACACGATAGTTAGTCGTCACTGCTATCATTAGTTGATCCTGTTTCCCATACGCGCAATACGCTGCTGCATGGCTTCCTGGAGGTATTCCGTATGTAGGTCAGTAAGTACGCTCTTGGGAAGATCGAGAAATGCAAATAAATTTGTTACGTAATAGATGCCCACATTACTATCCCCTTTTTCAAATTTCTCTAATCCATCCACACTCATATCAATCACTTCGGCCACCTGTTGTCGTGTATAGCCTTTCGCCTTACGTGCCTGTTGGCAATAACTGCCTAACGCATATTGAAAATTATCCTTTTCTTTACTACTCATTTTTTAACCTCTTATTTATTTTCATAGATTCAAGAGGCGAATAGAACCGATTATAGTACGGTTTATGTTAATATTTTACATTAATAGAGAACTAATATTACAAATGCCTGATCTTCTGGAATAAGGGGATATGGTTAGTGATGCTTTTTAATTTTGGAATTTGTTTATGGATTGATTGCTTCATAGTATGCGACCTTAATGAAGCAACGATTGATAACAAATTGATTCCGTCACAAGCATAAACTTTACATAGCGTTCATACTAACTTCATACATTTTATAGTAAACTGGTACTAATTTATTGAAATAGGATTGCCTTGTACAATGATTCTTGGAGGGATGACAGTGAAGAAAGTAAGAAAAGCCATTATACCCGCTGCAGGTCTTGGTACTCGTTTTTTACCTGCTACCAAAGCAATGCCGAAAGAAATGCTTCCGATCGTAGATAAGCCGACCATTCAATACATAGTGGAGGAAGCCATCGAATCCGGAATTGAAGATATTATTATCGTCACGGGTAAAGGGAAACGGGCCATTGAAGATCATTTCGATCATAATTTTGAATTAGAAGATAATTTAATGAAGAAGAATAAATTTGAGCTCTTGGAAAAGGCAAAACAGCCTTCACAAGTTGAATTGCATTATATTAGACAGAAGGAACCTCTAGGGTTAGGTCATGCCGTATGGTGTGCACGAAAATTTATAGGGGATGAACCTTTTGCTGTATTATTAGGGGATGACATTGTTCGTGCGGAGAAACCTTGCTTAAAACAAATGATCGAACAGTATGAATCACATGAGGCTTCCATCTTAGGTGTACAACAAGTGCCTGACCATGAAACGCATCGTTATGGAATCGTAGATATTCTAAATAAAAATGGCAACTTATATAACATTAAGAATCTTATAGAAAAACCAGAACAAGGAACAGCACCATCCAACCTTGCTATTATGGGACGTTATCTATTGTCTCCGGACATCTTTCGTTTCTTGGATATGCAGAAGGTTGGCGCTGGAGGAGAGATTCAACTAACAGACGCTATCCAGCAATTAAACGAAAATCAGAGTGTGTTTGCCTATGATTTTAAAGGGAAGCGATATGACGTTGGTGAGAAATTAGGATTTATTAAAACTACAATTGAATTTGCATTAGAGAATGAAGAAATCGGTGAAGATGTAAGAAAGATGTTACAGGAACTGGTGGAAACGAATGTGCAGAAATAATACTGTAAGTGATCAACAAGTTTGAGATAACAAAAATGTTGTGAAAAATGCGGCACTCGCTAAGAAACAAGACGAATGCCGCAATTTTCTTATTATCTATTTAAATACATGATCATGTAGTGTATGTTATTCCAATAATCTATTTATCTTTCAACGTGTACTACTTATAAAGCAGTTCATTACATCGACTGGCAATAAATACTCAACAGGTACCATTTCATAAAAGGGCGCTACTCCTTTCTTATTTGGAATATAACGAATCAATCCTTTTGAGAGGAGTACGGCTCGTCCATTTTTCCTGCCTTTGTCCGATAATTTCGTTAATTGATGAAGGAATCGCTTCCGAAGCTTCCAATTCTTTCTCCCATGCGACAGCACTGTTTATTTGCAGCAAGGTATGCCATAATAAAATCGCATTACGTGGTAGTCTATGAATATCTTTCCCTTTATCATTGTAAATGGTCTATTCACTTCTATAATCAAATAAAGTTAGCGTTGGGTGTCTACTTTTTCATGAAAATAATGAATTGTTTGATGTGTGATAGATCCAGGGGTACAATGTAATGATAGGAAGTAGTTTTGAAATGTTATCGAATCTTTACTGTATAAATGGACTCATTTCTAATTAAGTAAAAGATTCATTATGTGGATCGTCTTATTTGACTATGATTTGGTAAACTATACTTAGTCAATCCATGGATAGTTGTGACCGTCAACTAAAATGAAACAGTTTCTGCTTAATTATCAGAAACACTTAACTGTAAATTACCTTTCCCATTTGTAATGAATTCAGCCTTTCATCACAAGATATATGTTAATCATGGTCTAAATTTCTTACGTAAAGATGGAAGAACAAGGAGCCAGTATATACATTGATATGCATAAATAATGTATATATTGGCTCCACTTAAATATTAGAGTTGTTGAACTATTGCACCCTTTAGTTTAAATGATGTATTTCACAATTGTTTTTTCAATTATCTAGTTGTATAAGATATCCACCAAAAACATTGACCGTAATGAACCTCTAGATCATTGGAATAGGGTCCAAAAATATTTCTTAACTCAGTTTCAGTATAATAATTTTTAATTATTTCGTATTTTGAACCATTTTCTAATGTCCTTATTTTATAAGTATTTTCATCATTTTCTTTTTTAATTAATGTACCTCCCAATGCTCGAATGTACACATTATCAGCCATGAAAATTCTTGATCCTTCCCCTAATTTAAAATGTAGTTGTTTTAGAAATTCTTGTATTCTTGCTTTCGGAATATGGGAAAACCAAAAATTAGCTAAGCCTGCATCAAAATTACCTGTGATAGATTCCAAGTTATATGCATCACCTCGAAGGAAAGTAACTTTATTTGAGGGAATATCTTTTTCCTTTGCTATGGATAAGACTTCAGGTGAAAAATCAATGGCTGTTATATGCTCGGCTTCTTGTTGCACAAATTGAGTCCAATACCCTGTACCACATGCTATTTCTAATACATTTCTATTTTTGAAAAATTCTTTCATGGTGCCTTGTATATTTATTTGCCCTTGTTGTCGTATGGGATCGTCTCTAAAATATACTCTTTCGTATTCTTTTGCTCGATCTGAGTAATATAGTTTCATACTATATCTCCTCTCTCTACAAATTAACTTATTGTAACAAAAATCGATAATCGTTTCAAATTAAATAATCACCTCCTAATATTATCCTTTTTAGCTCATTAAATAGATTTTTCTGATAAGCTAAAAGGGTCTAGTCAAAGGAGGTATAAATTTTGAATGTTAATGAGTTTCAGGAATGGGTAAAAGCGTACTATAATGAGAGAGGGTGGTCAGAGTTAGATATTTTTATTCGAATTAGGTTTTTAACCTGTACTTCATAGTAGACTTTATACGTTGCAACAAACGGGCCAGATTGTTGTATCACAACTTGGGGTAGAAAGGGTTGTCTATGGAGTTTTTTACAGTTTTACCAATGCGAAAATACTTAGATAAGCAGATTGTAATTAGTGATTCAGATAGTACGAAGGTTGGTTTTATTCAGAGAAGGTATAAAAGCCGTTTGGATAAAGTTATTAATTATTTGCCGTTATCTTTTTTGGAAACCAGAAACATTGATGGTGAAGGTGGTGGTTATCAATTAAAGATAAGGGAGCAGTCCTTTAAATCAAATTTAACCAAGTTAAAGTGGGATGTGTATTTAAAAGACGTTAATAAAGAGAGCAGTTTCTTGTTAAGAGACAAAACTAAAATAAGCACAAATCCGCGTATGGTGTACCATAAAAATAACAAGGAATACGTTTTTAAAAAAGATATATTTAACCGTACCTGTGACATCAGCATAGATGGTCATATCAGCTGCGCTGAAATCAAGATGGATAAAAAGTTTCCTCCGTCATTAAGAATCAAAGTAAAGACAGATGATCTTACAGTTGCCGAGGTACTTGGAGTTTACTACATAATAAATTTGGTTTATTAATGCCGCAATAGGGCGCATTTGCGGCATAAGGATCTGATTTTTAAACGACTTTAGTGTAATTTCCATAATTGTGTATTCAGTAATTGTACAAGAAATTAAACGACTTTACTTTTACACCGTCCACATTTTTGGGCGGTGTAATGCGTTTTTTAGCTTCAAAATTAAACAACTTTATTATCATTACACACTTAAGCGACGTTGTATTATCCAAGATTGTGAGTTGAGTTGACACAGAGGGTTGTTCATTTTTTTGAAAGAAAATACAAATGAGAGCTTTCTAGCAACACTTAAATCGTAGCAAAAACCTCAATTCGCGATTCTGTGTTGCCTAAAAGTCTGCTCATCACTCGTAAGCTAGCTAAAAACACTAGCTAACGAGCTGATGGCATTTCGCTTCCCTCTAAAACAATCGATAACAACAAACTGTAGATTGATGGCCAACTATAAGAAAGTGTATAGTTAGCTATCATCTACAGGTTGTAAGTTCCTGTTTGTTTCTTAACGAGTGAACGACAAACTTTGTTAAAAAAAATCAAAAAGGATGAGCACGAGTACTGTTTTGATCGCTCTGATTGTCCCGATGACACCTGGGAAAAAAATAATCCAGGAGAAGACCGAGAGACAGATTTCTACGAATCATTAAAATACTTTAATGAATTGACTACTGAGGAAATTTTAAGAATTTTGGGAGATAAATATGATTACGTTTCAGAAATGCATAAGAATGCGAACTAAATACAAAAGATCCTATAAGAGTGATGAGCTTAAAAGGGGCTCAGACAGCAAAACGGAAATATCGTACGTTAAGGTTACAACCGTTGGTATAATATGAGTAGAATCTAGATCACCTCTGGTAAAATTAGAGGTGATCTAGTTTATTAATTGATTAAAATTGTTTTTATTATAGTAATACAATAAGCTACATTTATAAGTAGTGTTGTTTAAGTAATTCTATGTTTGTGACCCAATACTTACAACAACTGGAGGATCAGTATGGGTCGCCGTTAAAGCTATGCCACTACCATTACTATGATATGATACAGTAGCTGTACCAATTGCTAATAGTCCAGCTGCAATACCGGTAGCAACGCCAGCACCAATATTAATAGGGGCTGCTATTGCTGTTGCAATAGTTGCTAGTCCTGCCGATACGCCCAACAAATAAATAAGATCTTTGGTTATGCAGTGGTCAAGACCAATATAATAGTAATCAGTACTTTCTCCCACGTGATTTAAACCAGGACATGAACTAGCCATAGTGGTTACTGAACGGTTTTCTTTTTCCAACTTGTTATTAAGTTTTTCAAAATCTTGTTTTGTTTGAGTAATTAATGAATCTCTCACACCAGCTTCTTGGGCAGCTTCCGAATCAAAAATGTATCTACATCACTTGAAACCTCGAGATATTTCTGAATAGTTTCAACATCTTTTACATCTTGCTCAGAATAATCAGTAGACACATTGACAGATTGAAAATTAGTTGATTCTAAACCAGCATTTGCGTTAGCGAATGCTGGACTTACTGTCATCACACGCATAGCTAGAATACAAGATACAACTACATTTTTGAAAAAACTAATAATATATTCCTCCTTTGTGTAATATCCATATTATGTTAAAATATTATATATGATTTGTAAATCCTTTATTGGTAATAAAATACATTTTTTGTTAAACGGGAGGTAGAAACAGTGATGAATTCTACGAAAGTTTTTATTATTTCAGATTTGTTACTTATCCTAAGTTTTGTTGTAGGTTTCTTTATTTTGTTCTTTTCTGGTATTTCTGAAGGAAATGATTTTATACCACTATTAATAATACTTGTATTTGGGTTAATGTCTTTCTTTAGTAAAGCTGTTTTCCATACAATTAGTAAAGATTTTTGGAAGTCAATTGCATTTTACTTTCTGTCTTTCTTCTTCTTAGTAATATTTTTTGTGAATTTAACACTTATGCTAAAAAGTTAATTATTAGATATTGTTCTTAAACAGAGAAAGAGAGAGGTAATAACATGCTCTCTCTTTCTATTACTAAACTTTAACTTTCCAATACAAACTAACATGTCTCAAAAACTCTTTCTAGTTCAAATTCAAATATTCCATAGAGGGGTACAGACAACATTTCAGAAATTTTGTACGCTAAGCTAAATAATCTCCCAAATATGCCAATTATATGTACGTTAAGATCTTTCAAATTGCTGAAATTTTTAGGTTATAAGTATTTATAAACAACTTGTTCTTCCTAGTCTATTTTTTTATTTTACCGGTACGCATATTTCGCAATAGGGGTTGTTAATCATATTACCGACGTATTTTTCCATAATTGGTTTGTTATCCATTTGATATCCATCCTATTGTAGGGATGGAAAAATATTAGAATAGGCTTTTTGGATATCTTTCGCTGTATGTTCGATTTCGTAAACAAGGTAATTCCCACCAGGAATTTCACCTTCATAAATTGAATTATCCATTTGATAATCCTTTGAAAGTACAATACACGCATCGAATCTGCAGTTCTCTGGCAGTGTTGTTTTAGGATTATCTTGTGGAACTGCAAATAGGGTTGCCGATTCAAGAAGATTTCTGTCCTTAGCCCATTTTTTTAGTCCTTCTATTACTTCGATATTGGCAGAGCCATATGGACCAACCCTTCGCATATAAGCGATACGATAATCTGGAAATGTTTCGACTTTAAATTTCAATTTGCCACTTCCTCTTTTTTGTTATTTTTTTTGGTGCAATTTGAATGTATCATGCTTTAAATATATATACATTTCAATTTTTGAAATTTTATGAGATGGTTCTTACATCAATAACAATCTTCAAGAAAAGGGCGCAATTCTTGAACAAGAAACAGCGCTAGTATTGCATATAAAGGCCATATTGTGGAATAACATAGGTATAAAAAGATCAAACCTTTTCACAAAAATCCTTCAGATGAAATGTTATAAGAAGAGTCAGTTTTAAATCTTTTTTTCTATAGTGGGTTCTGGACTATTTATTGAATCGTGCCATTTTGTTGGGGGCATCAAGCATAAGTTTGCTCAACGGCAAATCTATGCTTGAATATCGGGATAACAGAGTTTATAGAATAAAAAATTGACAGTAGGAACGTGTTAGGTTCCTGCTGCCAAAATAAGGTGTCAGCATCTTTCGAAGTCGTTTCCATATTGACCCAGTTGTTTCAACTCCAACTTCGATTGTCATATGGCATTGGGTGGGTGAACAACACTGTTACGACCGTCAAGTCAATGCGCTTATCCTGCCCTTACTTAAACTCGATGCGACCAAGCGAGTTATCGCTCTCTTCCAGAGCCGCGCAAGCCGCCGACCAGCTGGAATGTTCAATGTCGAGAGCATGGCGGAGATAGGCCCATGTGACTCGTTGGATCAGAGCGACCCGCGCGGGGTTATCGTCCGTTGTTTCCTGGACCTCGTAGCCGGCAATACCGCCGAGCGAGTGTTCTGCTCCGAAGAGGGTGAGCAGGCTCTCGGCGCCAGGGCTGAGAAAGTAGGGATCGGTCATCCAGTCCGGCCCGCGGACGGTCAGCTGATACTTGTTCGGGATGTTGTCTTGGTCCCCGACAATCACGAGAGTGGGTGTGGTCATGTGCGCGAAACTCACGTTCAGGTGCGGCATGTTCTCGGCTGCGAACGGTGTCAAGCTGTCCCCACCTTGCCCAGCGGTGGCGAACAGCAGGCCTGCTTTGATACGCGAATCGGACAGATCCTCTTCCTTCTTGGTCTCCGGGTTGAGGACTCGCAAGCCCAAAAGATTGCCCGCCGTTTGACCGCCGAAGGAGTGTCCAGCTGTAGCGATGCGGCTTCTGTCTAGGCGCCCGCTTAGACCGGGAACGGCAGATTCTAGAAGATCAAGCTGATCGAGAACGCGATTCATGTCCTCGACTCGGAAACGCCAGATCCGTGGTGTACGGGGGTCGTCCTGAGGAAGGCCCACTGTCCTCGAGTCAAGATGGGTGGGTTGAATGACTACGAAGCCGTGTGCCGCCCAAAAGTCGACCAAGGGACCGTAGCCCTCTAATGACGAACCAGATCCATGTGAGAAAACAATGATGGGTAAGTTACGGCCGGTCGTCGGCGCGGAAACTTTCACCTTCAGACCTTCACCACGGCCTGGGGCTGATAGGACTACCGGCTTCACCGAGACGACTGGGGTGGGGTCACTAACTTTAATTTCTGCAATATCCATAATAAACGTTCCTTTCCTTCTTTAAGAAATAATAATTTTTCCTATACTTCGATCACTATACATACTTAGCATCAGCAGTTATCAGTGCAAGATATAACGTTTACTAAAGCTCGATGTAGATCTCCTCCTCCTTCATATGGACGGGATTTTTCTTCCTGTCAGAGCCTATTATAAAAGTTCGACTCGAATCTAAGTCAAGGTGCAAAAATACAGAAATTGCCCAAGGATAAGAGATGGGGGAATAAGTTTGACTTGGAGTCGGCTCTAAGGTGTATCATATACAAAATGGTAATTTCAGGAGGAGTTGCAATGGAAGAACAAACGTTTACGATCAAGCAAGCCGCTAAGCAAACCGGATTTTCCGAGGACACGATCCGTTTTTACGAAAAGATCAAGCTGTTGCCACAGGCAAAACGAAAGGAAAACGGACATCGCATCTATCGAAAAGAGGAAATCGATAGGATAAAGCTGATATCTTGCCTGAAAAAAACGGGATTGTCGCTCGAGGCTATGCGGCCATTTTTATCGGTCTCGACCGACAATGATTCCGCAGGATATACCGAACTGGTGGACCAATTAAGAAATCACCGCGAAAATATCGTAAATCAAATCTCCACCCTTCAGCAGTTGGTTGATTTTATTGACATAAAGCTGAAAGAAGGGGAACCTCGCCAGGATTACTCAGATCAAAGTCAAGACGAAGTTTTAGAAGAACACAAGGAAAAAGCAAAAATAAGGCCCATTTCTGTCGTTGAGATGAGTTATTTTTCCACATCTGCGAAAATGGACAAATCAGATTAGAAATGGTGTCTATCATACCAAATAATACGTTCAATACGAACGACTACAGGATGCGAATTTAAAAAATCTCCTTGATCGACTGACGGAAGATTAAACTAACGGAAACGATAGTTGAATCAAATGGCAGCAGCAGGATGACAGCTGAATACAAAATATCAAAAGTCGGTAATCCTTAGCGCAGAAAAGCCGACTTTTGCTTTTGTGAAAATTGTCTTAGCGTCGGTTTTACGTTCATTGGTAGGCTGTACCCCTGTAGAACAATTTTGATTTGCTGGAACGCGTTAAACTCTTCCCATGAATTCTAATAAGTTTTCACAACTATAAAAATACAGGTTGAATCAAACCGCCTCAATCCCATACTAGGATGAGATCGCATAAATTAAAGTCCAACTCTATTAAACATAATTTCTGAATTGGTTCAGATGATGAAATTGTAAGCAACAGTATTGAAAAGTTAGATGCTGAAAAAGAAAACAATCTTGAGCCAATGGTGAAGGAATTAGAAGTTTATCAATCAAAGTTGAATTCTCTAAAGGCTAAACTAGCAAAAATAGATAAAGATTATTTTGATGATAAAATTGAAATAACGAATTATAACCGTTTATCTTTAAACACTCAATCTGACATTGGCAATTTTGAACAGAAGGTTAATCAACAAAAGAGTGAGATTGAAAAGCTATCTAGTTCAAATAAAATAGCTCTATCAAGTAACCCCGTTGAGTTAAACGTGAAGCCAAGACTCCTGATGCTCCTGTAATGAACCATGTCTGCATGATAAATACCCTCCAATCGTTGTTATCCACTAAATCATACGAACAACTGGAGGGAGCTAGCCACAGCATGTCTATTCTATTAACGGGAGTAACTGTCTAAGGGAGCCGCCTGTCTTGCTCAAGTAAACGTACTAATCTCTCCTCCGTACCTGAACCGGGCACCGGAACAAAGAAACACCAGTGCAGTCCCGGATCATTATCGATTAAAGCCGAGGAATGGAGCTCGAACTCCATCTCCTGTGCGTCAGGAAGACGGAATAAAGCGGTGGCCACGCGTTTTTGCTTGATTTCATATAGTTCCCAGAAATGCACGAATTCCACGCTTTCCCGCCTCAAGCGTTCGAAGCGTTCCATATAGAACGGGTTATTCTTGTAAAGATCGAATCCTGCCCGCAGAACGGCTACAGCGTAACGGGCAAAGCTTTCCCAATTCACCAGTCTGTTGCGGTAATCCGGCCTTAAAAACATAATGTTCATCATATTCCGTTCGTTGTCCGGCAGACTGCCGAAATCGGCTACAATCAGTTCTGCCGCCCGATTCCAGACGATAATATCTGTACCTTCGTCTGTGATAAAAGAAGGATAATGCAGTTGATCTACAATTTGCTGGAAAACTTTCGTATCCGGCTCTCTGTTATTTGTCGCTGTGACGACGCTCGCCATGTCTACGTTGACCAGATCGAACAGATGCTTCTGCTCGTCTTCGTCAAGCTGAAGCGCTTTGCTGATACTTAGCAGGACTTCCGGCGAAGGATTAACCTCTTTGCCTTGTTCCAGCCAGGCATAGTAAGTCACGCTAATATGGGCAAGATAAGAGACTTCTTCTCTTCGAAGTCCCGGAGTGCGTCTTCGTCCGGGAAGCGGATGAATCCCGGCCTCTGAAGGCTGTAACCGTTCTCTGCGCGATTTAAGGAAGTCACCCAATGCGGATGAGGAACGATTCTTTTTCAAGTGAATCACCTCTATTTACTCATATGGAAGATACATATCGCTAGTAACCAAATGGACCAAAAGCACATTATATATGATTATTATAAGCTATGTTAATTGCCGTTTCCACAAAAGAGAACCATAACAAGTACCGAAGCTGTTAATCCCATTAATAGTATAAACATGATGTGGTTAACTCCCTCCATAGACAGTAGAATGAAGATAATTCACAGCAGAGATGGTGTTGGATAGGAGGTTTGCATCTTGGAAAAGTATTCATATCGAAACAAGCTAGCAGTAGTCACCGGTGCTTCATCAGGGATTGGGAAAGCATATGTGAAAGAATTGGCTTCAAAAGGCTGTCATGTCGTTCTGGCAGCGCGCTCGAAGGACAGACTGGATGCAATGGCTAAAGAAATCAACCTTCAGTATGGCGTGGAGGCTTATGCATTGGCTTGCGATTTGTCCAAAACGAATGCCCCGCGTCAACTGGCAGAACAAATCTCCCAACTGGGCTTGTCTGTTGATATTCTCATCAACAATGCAGGCGTTGGCACCTATGGCCGTTTCGAGGAAATAGACCCAGAGCGCGAGCAGGAAGAGATTATACTGAACACGGCTGCATTAGTCGATCTCACGCATCGGCTGCTGCCCGATATGCTCAGGAGAAAGGATGGAGTCATCGTTAACGTGGCCTCGATGGCTGCGTTCATGCCTTGTGCTTATTCTTCAGTTTATGGGGCTACCAAAGCATTTGTATTGTCCTTCTCTGAGGCGCTATGGGCGGAAACGCGTAGGCGAGGCGTTCGCGTTCTCGCACTGTGCCCGGGTGCAACAGATACGGGGTTTTTCGAAGCGGTCGGCAGTGAGGAGATGGCAGCAGGTCAAAAGCTCTCTACCCCGGAGAAGGTTGTACTGGCCGGATTTCGCGGAATCGATCAGGGACACAGCTATATCATCGATGGCCGTAACAATTTCTTTATGGCTCACATGATCCGATTTTTTAGTAGGCGCAGAGTGGCTTTGATCATGGAGCGCATGTCAAAACCAAAAAAACACTGTTAGTGGGCTGCATCATACGTGACGGGCGTCGTTCTAAAGGTGGATGGTGGTGCGAGAGCATAATCCAGGACAAAAAGATGTAGCACAAAGGGGGCATTGACCCGGAATATTAGCCGTTCGTACCGAGCAACTCTCTAGTAACATGAATAACGGAACGGAGCTCGTTCCTATTCAAGAGTTGTGAGGTCGCAGCTCGCCAGATACCACGCTTAAGTATGTCACGAAAGAAAACGTGAGCAGCATAAGAGATATCTAATATAATAATTGTCATTAGACGTATACTGTGCAACAAACGGACCATAAGAGAACAAGGTCTTCTTATAAAGAAGTCCTCGGTTAAATTTCTGAGTAAACAGTCTTCAGCAAAACTACAGGTAAAGAATCCATTTTGACTCATTCTTTTTTCAAAATGGATTCTTTTCATAGAACAATCAGAAGATAAAAGAGATCAAGTTTGAATAACGATTTGGCCCTCTCTTCCGCCGTCAGTGGCTCTTTTATCGGCAAATGAAGGCTCAAAACTTCGCACAGCTGGCTCAATCTTTCCGCAATACTCAATTTGATTAATAGTGCTATTCATCAGTAAAATGCACCCTGTTAAATTAAACCTGTGCTTGCCCGCCATCTACAAAAAATTCACCACCTGTCATGTAGTTGCTTTCGTCTGAAGCAAGGAAAGATACAACGTTTGCTACTTCTTCAGGTGTCCCAACTTTTTCGGCTGGAACAGTATTTCTTGTATGTTCAAGTACTCCTTCAAGTGCATCACCAAAAAGCTCATTGTAGGCAGGTGTATGAATAACTCCTGGGCTAACCACATTTACACGGATTCCAGTTCCTTTCAGGTCAAGAATCCAGTCGCGAACTAGAGTTCTTAGTGCTGCTTTAGATGCTCCATATACACTGAATGCTGGGTTGCCAATTGATCCAGCAGTAGATCCCGTTACAATAATGGAACCTCCTTTGTTCGGGAATAGTGATAATGCTTTTTGAACAGTAAAAATCGTTCCTTTAACGTTAATGGCGAACGTTCGATCAACCTGCTCTTCAGTAATTTCACCTAATGGAAGAAAGCTGCCGACCCCTGCATTAGCAAAAAGAATGTCCAACTTACCTTTTTCCTGCTTTATAATGTCATATAGTTTGTCTAAGTCCTCAAGCTTAGAAATATCCCCTTGAACTCCGGTTACGTTCTTGCCAATTTGGTTAACAGCTTTATCAAGTTCGTTTTGTCTGCGTCCAGTGATATAAACATATGCACCTTCGTTTACAAACTTTTGTGCTGTAGCAAGACCAATGCCACTTGTACCGCCCGTTACAAGCGCTATTTTACCTTCAAATTTATCCATACTTAACACTCCTTTAGCGTTCATTTTGTTTTATGTCTAGTACCTTTAAGTACTTGAAAAACATCTTACAAGATATAGTGTCTATCAGTAATCACTTTATTGCAAGTACCTACTTTTTTGTGATATAGTAACTAAAAAGTAATAAATGTGAAATGAAGGGGTTTATACATGAAAAAATTTAGTTGTGGTTTTGAAGTAACAATGGAAGTTATTGGTGGAAAATGGAAAGGTCTTGTATTATACTTTTTAATGGATGGACCAAAGAGAACGAGTGAATTAAAGCGCATTATCCCAAATATAACTCAGAAAATGCTGATTCAAACACTGAAAGATCTTGAAGCTAGTGGACTTGTGAACAGAAAGATGTATAATCAGGTACCGCCGAAGGTTGAATATTCACCCACCGAACTTGGAGAATCTCTTAAACCTATTTTGCAGGAATTCTGTCTATGGGGAAGCCATTATGCGGAGCAAGTGTATGCAGAAGGTGAATTCGAAATCGTATCACCAGAAGAGGCTTCTTAATAAGGAATACAACTTTTTAACACCTTTTATGTAAGGTGTTTTTTTGTTGCACTGAGATGAGGTCAGGAGGCAACTTTTTTAGTTACCCCATTAGAGTAGTAATTTATTAGTTAAAAATAAAGGTATCTAATTTTTGGTGCAATTACCGAATAACACTCCATAACTGTAACAACGCGACAAAATCGTTTAAATGGATGGGGTGTTCAACAATCGCGTTTGTGGAAGAGAATTATTCATGCATGATGGACTAACTGATCCAAATTCTATAATATTCTTATGTTAAAATTCGATAAAGTTCCTCAAGCATTTGAATCTCATAGGTTGGAATAATATCAGTGTTATTGGGCTTCATTTCAGCGTTTAACCAACATGTATCTATCCCTGCTAGCTGTCCTCCTTTAATATCCGCACTTAAGGAATCTCCTATAATTAATGCTTGTTTCTCGTCAAAGTTAGGAATTCTCGCAAATACATAATCAAAATATTCCTTCATTGGCTTCTGAAAGCCAGTGTCCTCTGATACAAAAATATCTTTAAATAACGGATGTAATCCTGAAGCACGTAAGCGTTTATACTGAGTCTTGGAAACACCATTCGTAACAATATATAAATCATATTGATGTTGTAGGTCTGTTATCACTTCAAGGGAACCATTGACAAGCTGTTTTCCCTCTTCTAAGTAACTGCGATAGCTCTTTTCCAGTAAAGCTCCATCAACCTCTCGATTATATGCCTTGAACAAAATCGAAAATCGAGTATTCAAGACCTCGTCACGATCTAATTTTCCTTCTTCAAAGGACTTCCAGAGACCTTGATTTATTTTTTTATAATGTGTTTTGATTTCAGCGGTTAAGGCCATGTTTTGCTCCACGAAAAGCAAGCGTAAAGCTTCCCTTTCAGCTGCGCCAAAATCCAGTAATGTATCATCTACGTCAAATAATAAAGTTCTGTACTTTTTCAAAATTATCTCTCCATTTCCTGCTTTTGTTATCCAGTATTATTGTCGAACTGATTGATATTATGCTGCTTTTGGGTTTAACGCCTAATATAAGCGCTTCTAGGTCGATAAACAGACGTAATCATTCCTATCAAAAGTTTAACTTTTTAGAAACAGTGTAACTTTATTTTAAACCTAAACTTATACGAAAATACAATCCTGTGATTAGGATGTCTTGCAAAAAACTTGGTAAAGAACTAGCAAAACGAAATATTGCTCTTGTTTATGGTGGGGCAAGTGTTGGAGTTATGTGCTGTTGCAGATCCAGTTTTAGTAGAAGGAGGCTACGTAATTGGTGTTATGCCTAGATTTCTAGATGATAGAGAGATTGCCCATAAAAAAACTTAACAGAGCTGATCATTGTAGATTCTATGCATGAAAGAAAAGCGAAGATGGCAGATGGATTTATAGCTTTGCCTGGTGGGCCAGGAACTTTAGAAGCATTCTTTGAAATTTTTGCGTGGGCTCAATTAGGACTTCATCATAAACCATGTGGTCTCTTAAATAGTAATCATTATGCTCCTCTTATCACGTTATTTAATCATATGTCATACGAACAGTTTTTACATCAAAAATACCGTACAATGGCATTAGTCGAGAGTGAACCAAAAGGGATACTTGATAAATTCAATACATCTGAACCACCGACCGAAAAATCTTACATTAATAAAAAAACAGATCTGATAGATAAAAAAAGACCGCTTTATTACCCTTGGTCTGTTATCCTATTGAGAATGAACATTTCTATAAATCCGTTGCCTATCCTGATCAAAAGGTAAAAAGAAGCTGGGACAAAAACCAAAAACACCATTTGTCTACTCAAGAAAAAAGGTGTTTTTGTGGTGTGGTGAATTTCTTCAAAATAAGCGCAGGTTCTTTCCAGAAATGCACCAGTTATTTAAGTGCATTTATTCACAATCTGAGAATCAAGTACATTTTAAACTCTAATTTTTTAGTGTAGTAAAAGAGCAACAGCACATTGCAAAAGTAATAACGCCAATATAATATTTATTATTCGATAATGTTTGAAATATGTCTTTTGTAATATCCCGCCGAAAAATACCCAAGACAAAGTAGCAATCGTACCTACTGTAGCAATAAGTATTTCAAAAAATAAAAGCGTTCCCAGTGATGAGTAATAAGGTGTAATATATCCTGTTAATGCGGTAATTCCAAATAAAAATATTTTCACATTAACAACTTGCAGGACAAATCCAATCCAAAAAGAAGGCTGTTTGTCAGATGTTTTATTGTCAGGCTTACTGATTGCAACCCGATAGGCAAGCCATAAAATATAAATAGCTCCCGCATATGTAAGTACATTCATAATTGGATTTATTAAGTTATTTAGTCCAAAAATAAAGAAGGCACATAACGCTTGTACGAAAAAATACCCTGCAAAGATCCCGAAGTATAAAGGTTTTCCTTTTTTCCATCCATAATTCGTCATTGTATTTAATGCCAGAATATTACCCGGACCCGGTGTAAAGGCATTTATTAGTGCGTAGATAACAAATGAATACAATACTTGAACTCCCATACAACAATCACTCTCCAATTTCAATCATTACACATAATTATAAGGGAGCTTACTCGTAATAGCATAATACTTAAACGGCATAGCCTGATATAATTAAAAGTTATATCAGAAAGGCTATTTACTAAGACAATTTTTATTTATAATTCCTGTGCAACACTTTCTAAAGCTTCCACATATATTTCACCAAGTCTTGATAATGTGACATCTCTATGCTGCATTATTCCTACACGTATAAGTGCATCTACATTAAGAGGAACAGCAATAATATCTTCCCCATGAAGATATTTAGGAAAAACTCCCGAAGAAATGGTGTAACCGTCAAGACCAATCATAAAATTAACAATAGCTGCCCTGTCACTGACTTTAATGCTTTTCTTCACACTTCTAGTACTTAGAATTTCTTCTGAAAAATAAAAAGAATTGTACTCTCCTTGTTCGAAAGAAAGGCAAGGGTAGTCATCTAATTCTTCCAGATTAATCGATTCTTTGCCAGCTAATGGATGTCTTTTACTAATAAACACGTGTGGTTTTGCAGTAAATAATTCTGAAAAGGTCAAATCCCTTTCTTTTAACAATTTTAATAAAACAGATTCATTATAATTACTTAAATAAATAATACCTAACTCACTTCGTAAATTTTTAACATCTTCTATTATTTCAAAAGTTTTCGACTCACGAAGTGTAAACTCATATTCAGAAGCCCCAAATTCTTTAACAAGTTCCACAAAAGCATTGGCTGCAAAAGTATAATGCTGGGTTGAAACACAAAAATGTTGCTTAGCTGGTTTTTTACTTAAATATTTTTCTTCAAGCATGTTAAACTGCTGTAATACTTGTCTAGCGTAACCTAGAAACCCGGATCCTTCATTAGTAATGGTAACTCCCCGATTGGTTCTAATGAATATAGTGATTTTAATCTCCTTTTCTAACTCCTTAATCGCATTCGATAATCTTGGCTGGGAGATGAATAAATCTTTTGCTGCTTCATTCATGGATCCCTTACTTGCTACTTCTAATGCATATTTTAATTGTTGTAAAGTCAATTTGAACACCTCTCTTTCAAAGTTCCAATCCTTCATTTAACAATAGATTTTACCACTTTTCTGTCAAACATATTCAATTTTATAGGATTCTCAAGATGCTTTTTTCCGTTAAATGGTTCGATTGATGAATAAGAATTTTTTCTTAAATATGCATAAAATTAATGCCATATATACTATTGTTATTTGTAATTATATACGCTATATTGCTTTTTGCAACCCTATCACAATATGATAGTGAGGATTTCAACTGGAACACAATAGCCCTATTTTAATGAAGGTGAAGAATTTAGGAGTAAATTATCTTGATAAATATGGATATCAGGTTGTGAAACAAGCGAAACAACTGTAATTGGTTTCGTTATTTTCAAAAAAGTACGGTATTTCTCCGAACTGTATGAGAAAGCTCTTTTTCTCTAGAGAAGTGCTTCAAAATCGATCAGGAATAGCGATTATTGCTGATTCAGAACGAAATACCGGTATGTGACCTGCACATGCATTCCCGCTATGATAGACATACCGCGGAATACTGGATAAGTGCTTATCACCTAGCAGGTGCAGGAGAAAGATGGAATTTCAAGAAGTATTGGAAGAGCATGAACGCATGATCCACCATTTTATTCATCGTTATCAGATACGGGATGCAGAGGGTGAATTTTATCAGGAGGGCCTAATTGCTGTCTGGCATGCTTATCAACAACATGATCCTTCTAAATCGAAATTATCCACGTTTATTTACAGCTCCATTTCCAGACGTTTTCTCAATATGATCCAGAAGAACAACCGTGACCAGGAGAAGCAGCAGGACTGGCTGGAACAGGTGAGGGAAGACGACTTATGGAAAGAGGATAGCTATCCACTCGATAGTTACCTGATGGACACGTTCAAACAAGTATTATCAGAAAAACAATGGTGCTGGCTGGTCGAATTTGTCATAGAGGATCAATCTGTAAAATCCATTGCAGAGCGTCACGATACGACAGAGGTTGCCGTGAAGAACTGGGGCAGAATGGCGAAGCAAAAGATTCGGAAGGTGATGGAGCAGTAAGGGGAGGTGGAGAAGGCTTTTTTGATAGAAAATCTTTTCAGCATTTCATAGATAGTGATAAAGCCCTTGTTGAACAAGCAAGGGCTTAATTTATTAAAATTTGTAGCGTATATTAGTCAAGCAGGCAGAAAAAGCGATTTTCTAAATGGAAAATCTAATTTTCTCTCTAGAGAATTGCTTTTTCTACTATGCTCACATAAATATCGGTATATGCTAAATCTTCCGTCTCCCGCTATCATGGAAGCACTGCTTATTATACTATAAGTGAATGAAGAGAGGGGAATGGATATGGCAAATCCGCAAGTGGAAGATGGGTACATAAGAATAGCAAATGAGTTATGGAATGAAGTATTACGACGAGCTTTCTCAAAGAGGCAGACGAATCTGATTCTGTTCATCTGGCGGTTATCATACGGAACCGGACAGAAGGATTGCATGATTCCAAGCTTTATGAACTTTGAATTAGCAGGCATGTATAAACAGGACGTGAAGAAGGAGCTTACTTTTTTACGCGATTGTGCCGTCCTGGATTGGGATCCACAAACAATGGTGTTTTGCATTAATAAAAACTATCATCTCTGGCAAATTACACCGAATAAGAAATGGGACAATGAGCGCTTTAACCAGCTTCTGAAAAAGAATGTACATCGCAAGAAAGCGAATACCTCAGATGCACAACCTGTTACGGCAGAAAGTAAGCAGGTAAGTCATTCACTGACGAAACCGAATAAACAGGTAAGTAAATCACTTACCACCAAGTTAGTAAAATACTTACCCGAAAATGGTGATAAGCCAATGGTGGTAAAGGATCCAGCTTCCCGAAAGACAGAAGAGAGGAAAGATAGAAAAGAATGTAATAGTTATAGAGACCCGCACTTTTGCGAATTATTGCAATTTTATCGTGAAAATTTACAAATAGGAATCACGGATTCGCCATATAACTATGAATTACTGACCCAATGGTATGAGGAGTATGGCTATGAGCTGGTAATGGAGGCGATGAGAATTGCTACCAAGGCCGAAGCGAAGGGGGTGAAATATTTAGAAAGTGTCCTGTTGAATTGGGCACAGATGGGTGTGAAAACAGCAGCGGATGTGAAGGTGATGGTAAAACAACGAAAAACAAATCATATGAAGCCGGCCTATCAGAAAAATCGTGCTGATGTTAAGCGGGATATTATACCGGATTGGTATGTGAGACAGAGAGAGCAGCCGGCAAAACAAAATACGGAGACAGAGGCGGAGAAGGAGAGAAAAGCGGCAGAGGTGGATCGGATGCTGGAGGCGTATTTGATGGGGGAGGTTTAAAAATGAGATATTGGATCTAATATAAATTATGTATAAAGTAGTATTATTCTCGTGTTTTAGTTAGTAAAGAGTAACACATAGCCCATTTCTACGCTTGAATATTGTCTTTATTTGTCGAAAGTGTTGCGATGTTTGATTTTCTTTAGTACTTTTTACTTATAATAGTAAAAAAGAATCATGAAATTAACAGGGGGATCAAGATGAATATAACAAACATTACTAACGAAATAAATTATTTGAAAGATATATTATTAAAATACGAGGAATTAGAAGCCGAGCGATCTAATATTTTTAAAAAACCATTATCAAATATGAGTATAGGAAAGAAAATATTGCTATTTATTGGAATGTATATGGTAAGTGGCTTTATTTATGCGATACCGAATTTAAAATATTTATCTATCTTTGTGCTTTTAGGAAGTGTTTATTTTATATTCTTTTGGCCAAATAGAAAGGTTAAATCAAATATTGCTCAAAACAAATCAAGAATTGAGGAGATAGACACAAAAATTTTATCTTTAAGTCAAAAGATTCGCCCTAATTATATACCAGAAAAATATATTCATTTACATGCTTTAAATTCATTAGAAAGTTATTTTTCTAACAAACGAGCGGCATCATTAAAAGAAGCATTAAATTTATATGAAGAAGAAATAAGACATATGCAACATTTAAAAGAAATGAATATGCTACAAGAGATGCAAAACGCTACTTATAAAAAAGCACAGGAAGCTACAACAATAGGTTGGATAAATATGTTTCGACGATAATGGATTTTCAATGTGAAAATAAAATAGTGGGACAAAGGGGACAAGAAACGATTCTTGTATTTTATCTATGAATGAACCGTTCTTGTATCACCCTTATGGATAATTTTCACCCTTTAATCCCAGTAATCGCAACACCCTCAATAATTTGCTTCTGAGAAAAGATATACACAATCAATACAGGAATAACAGAAATCACAGTTCCCGCCATCATTAATGGCCAGTTAGCGGTGTATAAACCTTTGAACGAGTTTAATAAGATTGGTACGGTAAACTTCTCCGGTGTGTTTAAATAGATTAATGGATCAAGGAAATTGTTCCATGATTGTAAGAAGGTGAAGATTGCGATAGCTGCAAGGGCTGGTCTAATCAGAGGAAGGATAATATTCCAATAGATTCTCACATAGCCAGCTCCATCCATGATGGCAGCTTCCTCCAGTTCTTTCGGGATACCCATAATAAATTGTCTCAATAGGAATACAGCAAACGCATTAAACAAAGCCCCTGGTACAATAAGGGAATAATGGGTATCTAACCAATTTAATTGATCCATTACTAAGTATAGAGGAATCATCGTGACTTGCTTTGGAATCATCATCGTGGCCAGGAAGAGAATAAACAGGATGTTCGCACCTTTGAAGTTAATTTTTGCAAATGCATAGGCGGCCATCGAAGCGGTAATTAATGTACTAAAAACGATCAACACCGTAATGTAGAAACTATTAAAATAGGCTAAGCCAAACGGCATTGCCAATAGCGAGTCTATATAGTTACTCCACATAACCGGATCTGGTATCCATTGAGGTGGAATAACAAATATTTGCGACATATCCTTTAATGAGCTTAAGATCGTCCAAACGAAAGGGAAAATCATGATGAATGATCCGGTAATCAGCATGATATGGAGCAAGATTTTGGTCCAGTTGCCATTCTTTCTTGTTTGAGCCTGATTCGCTATGGTTGCAGGTTGTAATTCCAGATTATTTTTCATAGAAAACCCACCTGTCTTGGAATTTAAATTGAATAAGCGTGAAGATCAGAATGATAATAAACAAAATAATCGCTGCAGAAGAGCTTTGTCCCATTGTGAAATCTACAAAGGCTTGTTCATAGATATGAAATACTATGGTATAACTAGCTTTGGCAGGACCACCCTGTGTCATTACGAATGCTTGATCAAACACTTGAAAGGATGAAATAATCGTCATAATCGTGACAAAGAAAGTAGTCGGTGTTAATAGCGGCAAGGTGATATGCCGGAATTTCTGAAATACATTCGCCCCATCTATGGAAGCTGCTTCATAATAACTCTTGGAGATCCCTTGAAGTCCGGCTAAGAAGATGACCATGTTATAACCTAATCCCCACCAGATACTTAAAATCGCGATAGATGGGATGACCCATTTCGTATCGGTTAACCACATTGGTCCATCTATCCCGACAAGAGCTAGTAATTGGTTTAAAATACCAAAGTCGCCGTTTAGTATCCACATAAAAATAATCCCGACAGAAACAGAACTCGTGACAACTGGCATAAAGAAAAATACTCGGTATATTTCTTTCCCTTTAATTTTATTTAGGCCAATCGAAAGAATAAGGGAAATGAAAATCCCAATCGGTACCACAAGTACCATGTAATAGATCGTGTTCAGCATTGCCTTCCAAAATTCTGGGTTTTGGAACTGTTCTATATAGTTAGCTAAACCGATGAATTGAAAGTCACCAAATCCATTCCAATCGGTAAAGCTTAGTGTGAAAGCATAGACTAACGGAATTAAAGAAAAGATCAGTAAACCAATTAATTGAGGAGCAATAAAAAAATATCCCCATACATTTGGTCTGTTCCGGTTCATTTTTTTCACCTCGTTTGCAATATGCCAAGTGAACGGATCATCTTGGCATATTGCTATTATTGGATTTTTACTTGGTATGTTCCTGAATGACTTCGACTACTTTATCAATCGTCGTATCTGCATCTTGTTTTCCGAGGAACATTAAATCAATCGTTTCGGTTATATCTGTATTAAGGCCAGGGTAATGGGCATCCTTCGCTAAATTAGATCCATGTGTAAAGCCATCTTCACGGGCATTAAACATATATTCAATATGCTTATCGGTGGTATCGGCAAGTGCTTCCGAATTAATAGTATTGATCGAAGGTAAAGCACTTCCTCCTTCCCCTGTACGAACTTCCTGACCAGCTGTACTGACATAATAAGAAACGAATTTCATCGCTTCCTCTACATGATCATTTTTACTGTTTACAGCCAGATAAGCTACAGGAACTCCTACTTCCTCCACTTTGTTGCCCGTATTCGTAGGGAAAGGAATATAATCGTATTCTAAAGCTTTATTTTGGTCGAATTGAGGTGTGAACCAGCGTCCGCCTGCGATCATACCTACCTGGTTGGACATAAACATCGCATCTACGCCTTGTCCTTGAGGCAGGGATCCAGCATACACGGCTTTTTCAGATTGTACGAGATCATGCATGAAATGGAAGGCTTCCTTCGCTTTATCATTTTCTTGCAGCACTACTTCACCATTCTCATCGAAAATTAAGCCATCATTGGACCATACCCAGCTATACCAATGTGCCCACCAGTTCTCCATTACTAGTCCTGTTTTGCCAGATTCTTTGATCTTTTCGGATACTTCAAGAAAAGCATCCCAATTCCAATTCCCTTCGTCATAATATTCTTGTGGGGACTTCGCACCCGCTTCTTCAAATACCTTCTTATTGTAATAGATCACCATTGGGTTCGCATCAGGTGTAATACCATAGGTGACATCATCACTTCTTGCTGGACCAAATAATCCTTCTGAGAAATCATCGAGACTTGCATAACTTTCGTCACTTGCAAAGAAATCATCCAGTGGTTGCACAACACCGGCATCTATCAACTCAGGCATCGTCGGTTCATATGCATAGAATATATCAGGGCCTTTACTTCCTTGAAGAGATGTCATGAGCTTTTGTTCATATTGATCACTAGCAACAGAAACTAAGTCTACTTTAATGTTAGGATTTTCCCCCATAAAACCATCAATGGCTCGTTGGTATACCTTTAATTCTTCTGGATTCCCCCAAGCTTGCATAGTTAAATTAACCGTTTCTCCGCCTGAATCGTCTGTAGAATTGCTGGTTTCCGTATCATTACTGCACCCAACTAAGAACAATATAAATCCAATCATGAATAAAAAGCTATTAATCGGCAATTTTTTCATTACCTTTAACCTCCCTTTTATTGGAATGTAATGCTTGTGTGGCAGCTGGTCTTTCCTGTGCTTTATCAGCTTGTGCCTCATTATTAGCAGTAGCTTTCCTATCTTGGGCTAGCTCTTCGACCGACTTGATCGGTAATCTCGCTGCACCGTGATATTCTTTGGTAGGAAGTACTCTGTCATCTTGTAATCTAACTTTTGCTTCTGCTATTTCGTGTTGATATTGTGGTAACCATTTCTCCTGGCTTACTAGTAATTCGTCTACCATTTGCCAAATTTCTTGAGGATTGCAAATTGCCCCAACGAGAGGGTCCATCATCATCGCCTGTCGCAGTAAATCGATATCACCACGGACTGCTGCTTCAACAGCGAGGTGTTGTACAGAAATACTAGTATAACAAACAGCCGCACAACTGAGTGGTAACTCACCAATGACTGGCATATGAATACCATTTCGATCGACATATCCTGTTGCTTCGATAATCGCATCATTTGGTAAATTCGCAATGACACCATTATTTACTGTATTAAAATGATCCCGATAAATACGCCCGGTTTCCAGCCCTTTAATGATATAAGAGCCATGCTCTTCACTTCGCAACGCTTGTTTGTATTCATATGGAGGGTCTTCCAGCCAATTTGGGAAAGCTGTTTTAAACCAGTTTCTTCCCTCTGTACAAACACGTAAATAGCCACCTGTTTCCCGGTTGATCCAGGAACCAAGATCAATCCATTTTTCAATTTCATCAGGGCGCTTTCGATACCATGGCAAGTACTCGCTTAGATGCCCATTTGATTCGGTGCTGTAGTAACCGAATCTTTTTAACATATCGATGCGTACTTTTTCTGTTTCTTTAAAATGGGGATGGGATTGGAATGCTTCCAGTAACTTACCTGTCATATCTTCCCCTTGATAGTTGACTTGGATATACCATGTTTGATGATTTCCGATCTGTTGTTGCTTCAATGGTAATGTTCAGGCCATTTTCATCAATATCATGCTGACAGAGGCGTCTTACCATGTCCAAGTTTTCCTCAGAGATATCTGTAAAAGCTATCGAGATGTTGTGAAATGCAGGCACTGAAAGTAAATCGCGTAATAGACCACGAGTAAACCCGATACTTCCGGCACCGATAAATGTGACCTTGCATGTCATGAGCTTCCCCTCCTTTAGATAGCATCATAACACCAGAAAAATGAAAACGCTTTAATAAATCTAATCAGGTCATCTGATTTTGTGTAAAATTCTCATCTATTTCTCACAGCTTGCTAATTCTCGATATGCCAATGGACTGACACCCATTTCCTTTTTGAATACTTTACTAAAGTATTGACTACTGTTTATGCCTACAAATCCTGATATCTCTGTGATCGACATTTCTGATTTAGATAACAGCATTTTGGCCTTGTCTATTCTTATTTTTGTTAAATATTCAATGATGGTACAGTTCATGGTGTTCTTAAAAATTTTGTGTAAGTAATTAGGATGGAGGTGAACCAGCTGTGATAACTCGGTGGTTTTAATGTCACAATCATAGTTCTCATGAATATAATTCACTATTTTGGAAACGTAATAATCAGCATCTTGCAGCTCTCTTTCCTGTGATTCCAATTGATTACGAGAAATCTGGATTAAGAGCTGAGCTATCAATAGGTTCACCATTAATTTTTTCTCGTATTTTTGTGTATCCAGTTCAAGGACTAAGCTTCTCAGGGAATGATAGACCTCGTTAATATCCTTTTGGATGATGAACGATTTTTTGTTCTGCAGAAATTCTTTCACTTCTTTGCATTCTAATGCTAATGAGCCTAATACCGAGTTTTGGTCTTTGCAATCTTGGAGTATGAATTCGATATTCAACATTCTGCAAGGTTTGCCTTTTTCGACAATAAGCCGGTGTGGAACATGACTATCAATGAGAATGTATTGTTTTTGTTTTAATAAGAATGTATGGTTATGCACTTCAATTTTACTTTGACCATTTACCATATACATGATCTCGATCGCGGGATGGTCATGTGTAGGCATATGAAATTCATTCCAATCCTTATAGTAATAATAGGTAATTCGTGGGTTGATAAAGTGGTGTTGAAAACTATTATAAATACTATATTTATTCATTTTGATCCCATCCTTTCTTTTACATATATGATTTACTAGAGTGATTTATTTGTAAAATGCTGAAGATGGGGGGACGGGACTAGGAGAGGGGAGTGCTATATTGGATGGTATGTTTGGGAATCTATTATTTAATGTTAGGTAAAAAAACTGGACCTTAGTTAAGCCTGTTAAGTTGTTTGATAAGGTGGATGATGTGGCGGGGTTGGGGGGAACAGCTTGGTAGTGGGAATAAGGGGATAATAAAACTGGAAGGACATTTTGCTAAACATGGAAAAGAATTTGGTGGACTATATTAAAATACAGACGAGTATCTTTCAGGAGCAAAAAAGGTTATTAATATTGGTATAAAAAGTTGAATACGAATATAAAGGAGAAGTAAAGACAGGATATGTTAAGCAGAGGCTTCTGATAGAAGAGCCCCAACTTGACATATACTTTTCACAGTGTTAGAAGCTGTGCTGTTGTATTCTTTTATCCTTGATCAACAAGGAGATGTACAATAATATGGATGTCATGATGGAAACGGCAGCTGTGATATAAATATAGTGATAGCCAAATGCAGATGCAATAAAGCCAAAACCAATCGCGCCGACACCTACCCCCAAATCGAAGAAGGAGAAGAAGGTCGCATTTGCCATGCCTTTACGATTATCAGGTGCCTGATTCACCGCCCATGCCTGAAGCGCAGGTTGTACTGTACCAAACCCCAATCCATATAATGCAGCAGCTAAAAATAGTACAAACGAATTTGGCAGCCAAGCTAATAATATCATTGCTGTAAAAATAGAAATCGTCCCAGGCAAAAACACGACTATATGCCCTTTTCGATCATACAATTGGCCCGCATACGTTCGAGTAATCATCAAAAAAATCGCAAACACAAAGAAGTAAATCTCGATCCCTGCAATACCCTCTTGCTCTGTATATAAAGGCAGGAAAGAGGCAATTCCGCCAAAAGCTGTTGTAATAAAAAATAACAATAACGATGGTCGTAATGCCCTTTTCTCCAATACATCAAACCGGGGAGCAACCGCTTTTTTCGCTTCCGGATCGACAGGTTTGTACGTAATCTGGCTAGACAATAAGAACGCCACTAATCCCAGCGCCGAACAAATTAAAAACAACTTAGTAAAAGAAATATACCCGTATAAAGTGAGCCCTAATGCTGGTCCAAAGGCAAGCGCCAAATTACCTGAAAGACCAAAATAGCCCATTCCTTCGCCACGCCTGCTCTTCGGAATTAAATCCGTAGCAATCGTCCCAGTGGCCGTGGTAGAAAACCCCCAGCCTAACCCTTGTACACAACGCATAATGAACAAAAAGATAATACTTGTAATAAACGCAAACGATCCAATCGAAATCACAAAAATTCCAAGGCCAATCATATAGACATACTGTCGCCCCTTTGACTCCAATGCATGTCCGGCAGTGGGACGTAACATTAATGCTGAAAACGTAAAAATACCTGTAATAATTCCAATTAATTCATCACTGCCACCTAATTGTTGTACAAATAACGGTATCGTCGGTAATGTCATCTGAAAGCCTAAAAATATAAAAAAATTTGCCAAACAAATGAGGGCAAAATCCTTCGTCCAAATCTTGTCTTTTTTTATAGTCGCACCATCCACAAACAAAACTCCTTTAATTCGGTAGTCGAAATATATTATAACGTATTGGTATTCACTCTAATAACAATATGCATTTTAATATGCTGCTAATCATGGGTATGGTTCTCGGTTGACATCGTTAAACTAATACGATCTGCCTTTCTGTACCAACTATGAATCATATTCTAAGCTATCGTGTTGTAGTTGCCAGATGTTCTCTTCATAAGGTCTCAGAGGGCGATGATGGTCTCTGCACTGGTCTGAGCAATTTTCCGTCTTCTTATTTGAGCAATGAAGAAGCTCGACGTAGTGAAAATTTAGCGTGTACCAAGTAATAAGAATGACTACTGGACTTGCTAAAGGACGAGACAAATGCCGAGTTTTTCCAATAATCAAAGAAAGTAGATAATTCCTTCATTAAAGCCGTAGTATCAAAATTCGATTAAGAGCGAGAGGATAATAGTGTAGGAGCTTATAATTCGGATTAAGTAAAGTCAGAGGAGTGATCAACTATCCAATAGAGAGAACTTTCATCAGTACTAGCACCAGCCTATCCTGCGTCATCCTCATAAAAACTCGTTAGCACATGGTCAGTGGGTTTTTGTTCGGTTTTTCTTATGGAGCAGGAAGTATGTTCACTTATCCCCAAAAAAAGCAGGCACCACAGACTGTGATACCTACTTTTCTTTAACAAAACGAATCTTTTGGTTTTGGAACGGATAGTCCAAACATCGGTCGCAGATAAAGTGCGACAAACGTTCCTGCTAACGCTAGAATTCCCCAAATGTACCCGTGAAGGCTGAATGAAGCAATGCCACCGAAATACGCACCAATGTTACAGCCAAAGGCTAATCGCGCTCCATACCCCATCAGTAATCCACCGATGATGGCTGCAAGAACATTTTTAATAGTTAATCGGGTAAACTTGAAAAGTCCTCCCGCAGCGGAAGCTAAAAATGCACCAAGAATAACACCTAGGTTCAATACGGTAGTTGAATCAGCAAATATAGATGCTTCTAATGCTTGAGCATTTGCTCCTTGCCAGAAACCCCAACTTGCGGCATCCATACCGAAAAATTGTGCTACTTTTGATCCCCATAATGCAAAGGCAGAAGTAACCCCCCATGGTGCACCACGAGTCATTAGCGTTAATGCATTTAACACAGCTAGAGCAATGGCTGCTGCAAATAACGGCCAAGAACCACGGAAAATACGCTTCCAGCCAGTGGTAGTTGGCAATGCAGCCATTTTTGGTGCTTTTCTTTTTCTTTCGACTACTAGCGTAATCCATGCAATGAAACCAAATAACAAGATCGATACGACCCATGCACCACCATAACCAAGACCAGTAGAGGTAGCTAATGAAACAGGTTCAAAAGCTGGCAGGTCCTGTGTCCAAAATGTAAAGTGAGCAGCTCCAATGGTAGAGCCCACTATAAAAAATAATAATGTGATTAACATGACAGTACGTCCGCCACCAACGGCATAAAGTGTACCAGACGCACATCCACCGCCTAGCTGCATACCTACACCAAACATAAAGGCACCGACAAGCAGACTAATCCCTATTGGCGATACATAACCTGAGGTACCCGTTCCAAAGAACGATACGCCAAATGCTAGAATCGGAGCAAATAATGTTACGGCAACTGCTAGCATAAGCATGTGAGCCCTTAATGCTTGTCCATTCCCTACAGATGCAAGCCGACGAAAGGCGGAGGTAAAGCCAAAACGAGCATGGAATAATGTATAACCAAGTAATAATCCTATTACTAATAATAATGACTGAGAGATATCTTGCGTTACCATTAAATAGATAAGCAATACGATCCCTATAATAAGCGCACCGATAATTAGTGGCATCTGTGGAGCATTTAACTCTTTTTGTTGTGGTGCCAACTGATCACTTTGCTGAGCAGTTAGATTCTTTGCGGTTGTTGCCACTTAAAACACCCTTTCCCTATTAATTTTATCGGAATAATACTTTTTAATGGTAATGATAGACTCTAATATTGTCAACCTTAATGTTCGGAGGCAGCCTCTGATATCACAAAAGATATTGACAACCCTTATAAATAGACGTACTATAATTAATATTGATAATCATTATCAATTATTAATGTTTAGCGAGTACATAATAAGGAGAGGAAATAACGTGAAGAAAGTACTTATCGCATTTTTATTTGTAACAGCGCTTTTATTAGCAGCTTGTGGGAACACAGAGGATTCCACTAGCACAGATGAAGCAGATACTCAAGAAACTAGCAATCAGGAGCAAGCAGCAGAAGAAGCGTCTTCTTCTGAAACTTTCACATACGATTCAGAAGAAGGGCCGATGGAACTACCTGCTAACCCACAACGTATTGTGGCGCTATCATACGCACCGAATGTACTTGCATTAGGTGGAAACGTCGTTGGTGTAGACGAATGGACATATAATAATCCCATCATGGAAGATAAATTAGAAGGCATTGAATCTGTAACAGAAGAAAGCTTAGAGAAAATCATTGAACTAGATCCGGACTTAATCATCGTAGGTTCCTGGTTGAAAAACATTGATAAACTGAAAGAAATCGCACCGACCGTTTCTTTCACTTATGGTAAGTTAAGCTACTTGGAACAACACGAGGAAATCGGAAAAGTTCTTAACAAAGAGCAAGAAGCAAAAGATTGGGTAGAGAATTTCAAAGCTCGTGCAACACAAACTGGCGAAGAGATCAAAGCCAAGATCGGGGAAGATGCGACCGTTTCCGTTCTCGAAAATGATGTGAAACAAATGGCTGTATTTGGCGACAACTGGGGACGTGGAACAGAGTTATTGTATCAGGAGTTGGAGTTGAACATGCCTGAGAAGGTAAAAGAAAAAGCATTAGCAGACGGTTATTATTCCTTATCATTAGAGGTGATCTCGGACTTCGCGGGAGACTATATTGTGTTAAGTAAGAACCCGGATGGTGATACCTCCTTATTGGAAACAGAAACCTGGAACAACATCCCGGCCGTTCAGAATGGGAATGTGCTTGAATTAAATACACATGTGATTGCAGATAGTGATCCGATTACATTGGAATATTTGTTGGAGCAATTTAGTACGTTCTTTTTAGGGAGTGTAATATAAACTGTGTAAGTAAGAAATGCGTACGGTTTCTTACTCACACAGTTTTTTGTTTGTTAGAATAATAAGTATAAAGCTAAAGGGGGTTTTACATGGGGAAACCGAAAAGAGATCCTAACTCCGTAGAATTAGCTAACAAGATCATTGAACAGTATCAACCTGAAACAGTAGAAGATATGCAACATGCACTAAAAGACATATTTGGACCTATGTTTGAGACGATGTTAAAAGGTGAAATGGACCATCACTTAGGATATTCCTCCAATGAAAAAGGGCAAAAAAGCACGGTAAACAGACGGAATGGATATGGAAAGAAAACCATCAAAACATCCACTGGAGAAGTAGAATTAGAAGTGCCAAGAGATCGAGACGGCTCATTCGAACCACAAGTCATTCCCAAACGTCAGCGAGATGTCTCCGCCATTGAAAACAAAGTCATTGCCATGTACGCCCGTGGTATGTCTCAGAGGGATATATCCTCTACTATTGAAGATATTTATGGATTTTCTGTGTCTCATGAAATGGTATCTAACATGACGGACCATGTACTGACAGAATTAGAAGAATGGCAAACAAGACCCTTACAGCCTTGTTATCCTTTTGTCTTTGTGGACTGCCTTTACGCGACTGTTCGTAATGATTATGAAACGAAGAAATACGCAGTCTATACCATGCTTGGATACACCATCGAAGGCAAGAAAGAGATACTAGGTTTATGGCTTAATGAAACGGAAAGTAAGCATAAATGGATGCAAATCTTTGATGAGATTAAATCGAGAGGAGTAGAAGATATTTTCTTTCTCTCTATCGATGGCGTAACTGGTCTAGAAGAAGGTGCTCGTGTCATATTCCCATCCGTAACGGTCCAACGATGTATCGTTCACCTTATTCGAAATTCCCTTAAATATGTACCAAGTAAGGATTACAAACCCTTCACAGCTGCTTTACGAAAAGTATATGCCGCATCCAGCCTAAAAGCTTGTCGCAGCGCCTTTGAAAACTTTCAACAACAATGGTCTTCTTACCCTGGAGCCATTGATGTCTGGAAGCGCCATTTCTCTCATGTAGAACAGCTTTTTGATTACGGTAGTGCGATTCGTAAAATCATGTATACAACAAATGCCGTAGAAAGTGTTCACTCAAGCTATCGTAAAGTTACCCAAAAAGGAGCATTCCCAGACGAGAATGCCCTATTAAAAGTACTATATTTACGAACGAAAGAATTAGAAGATAAATGGAAAGGTGGCCATATTCAGCAATGGGCCATGGTGATGAACCAGTTGTTAATTCATGACCATCTAAAGGATCGTGTATTAAAGTATTTAGAATAACTTACACACTTTTCTTGACAAGCCCTAGTAGTTCTAATAACGTCCTCATTTCTTATCTCTCACCTACCTCTTTTATATACGCTCCCGTTAATGAAACAAGAATTTATAATTGTTTATATACAAACTCACGATATTTCACAAAATCATGTTTCTCATAGAACTCTTTTGCAATTTTGTTATCTAACCAATAGTCTAACTCAATTAAGTCTATACCTTTTTCATTAGCTAAGTTATAAATGTTATTCATCAAAGCTGTGCCATCTCCCTTTTTTCTTTGAGTTTGAATTATGCTAATTTGATGAACATAAATTGATTTATAACTTTTTTCAAACGCATTTTCTGGATATTCTCTAACCTCAATCCAAGCATAACCTACTGCTTCATGGTTATCTTCTAATAGCAGAAAGATAATATCATCATTTTCTATTAACTTTTTAAAAATTTCTTTGATTTCATCATAGTTATATTCATTAAAATACTTAGGATAGAGAGAACAATGTAAGTCGTGAACTGGTTTGTTTAATTTGGCAACTACCTCAAAATCTTTTGTTTGGCTTATTTTCATTTAAATCCCCCACTTAAGCTTTTAATGATTAACTCTTTTTATTGTTTATTTGGTTAAAATAACAGATTTCTTCTTCCGCATAATGCTTCTTTAGTCGAAAACAAATGAGTTACCGTAGCAACCCCTGTCCTTTAACTCTTGTACCCGTTTGTTGGGATCAAGTATTAATCATAATTCTTTTCAACTTTTAAATGTGAAATATCTTTTTTATTAGAAGTGATAACATTAAGTATTCCTTCTGGATAAAACCGTCTGTCTCCCAATTGCGGTATAGTACGCCAAATGAGTTTGATATCTGATTTCTCATTATGTATTAACTCATTATCTATTTTATTATTGCTTGAACACCAATGAATTAAAGTACAATCGTGCCTTTTCTTCCCATCGTACTGAACAATATTTTCATTTATACAAGCTAATTCACCAATATCTGAGTGTAAATCAAATTCTTCAATTAACTCCCTTTTAATAGCCTCAACTGCTGTTTCACCGAATTCAATACTTCCACCTGGAAGACGATAGAAACTTTCTTCTAAATCACATTGCACAAGGATTTTTGTCTTATCTTCATTTACAATAATCCCTTCAGCTCTTAACAATGGTTTATTCACAAAACCACTCCCAAATAAAGATTTAATTATTTATTTCCATCTTTCATCTAATATTTCCTTCTTCAACATTCCTGCTCCGTTAGTAAAAAAACGACTGCTCAATTGAACAATCGCCCCGTTACTTTAATAGTTATATTTAAGTTTATTTCTCTTTTATGAAATAAAACCCTTGTCCATTTTCCTGTGGCACAAATCCTGATAAAGCTGATGAATTTTCTACTCTATTTTGTTCTTCTGCTGTTATAACTGTTTTAAGGTCTTTACCTTCAATAGTCTTATTTTCACGCACTGCTTGTTCCTCTACTGTTACAACCCTAACTTTATTTCCATCACTAACGTCAGCTTGTCCTTTTGCTAATACATCTGTAAGTCCAATTGATAGTGCAAGAACTCCTATAAAACCAAAAACCAAACCTGATTTTCTTTTCATAAAGCACCCCTCCGTTTTCAATATCTTATAATAAATATATTACTATAAATAAAAAATAAAACCTTCTTCTACATTCCTGCTTCGTTAGTGCAACAACACTACTTGTTCATGTGTATAATTATTAGTATATATACATTTTTCATTAGTATCTATAATAAAAAGGAAAACAATGATTGCATTATCTTTAATACCATCATACACACTCTTCCATAAAAAAGGGAAGTCCTTAACTGGAAAAAAGTGTTTCATTTTATCAAGCAAAAACTGTGTCATCTGTTTCAAGCGGTCACAAGGAGTTACCTTACAAAAATTGATAAACCTATACTTATACCTCTAAAAATCAAGGAAATAAAGAGAAAACAATTGTTTAAATGATTTTTTGGTAAAATCACCCATGATTTAGCCCTTTATTTTGGATTTGGATTGGATTACTATGGAGTTTTATATGGCTTGAAAAGTACTGGTTTAGCAAGACAGTAGGTTAAAAAGAAAAAAGAATAGGGATGACCTATTCTTTCGCACGCTTATTCCATTTGATATAAAGTAAGAATAATTGTCCTAACAATAGAAGGAACGCACCTATTATTACAAGATTGATAATGTTTGTTGCTGTACTCGGTAATAATGCTCCATTATCACTATTGGTAGAAATAGCGAAGGATGATGTTTCTGATTCCATATCATCAAAAGCTGTAATGATAATTTCTGCATTTGTCATTAACCCTTGAAATTCATTTCCCGATTCAGGAGGGAATGTTAAGGTGAACGCCAAATTGTCGGTGCTATCTGGTGGTAAAGTCAAATCTGCTAGTAATGAAAAATTGGATATCTTGTCATCAAATAAAATAGCATCAGCATGCTGTATCTTTAGTGACAATTGATTGTAGAATAGTTCCGATCCGTCCAGGTGTTGAATGTCAATCGTATAGGATATATCGTGATCCACTTGATTACTAATGGTCATTTCACGATCAGCCCAATCTCCTGGCTTCAGATTAGTTAGATCAAATAACTTACCATTTTCGGCAAAAGTTCCATCAAGGTTGATCAGATTTTGGTTCGTCGTAGCCTGGACAATGGGAACAGAAAACAAGAAAAACAGCAGGAATATAGAGTAAAAGAGTTTCGGCTTGGTCAATATCATGCACCACCTTTTTATTAAGCATGAGTCTCTACTTGCAGGGAAACAGGATATTACTTCTGTTCAACTGTTTCCTGGGCCTTTGATTCAGCAGGTTTTTTTAGATCTATTTGGGATAGGGCTTGCCAAATAGTGAAAGCAGCATATCCAATTAATAAAATGCCGGGTAAAATTAACAACATCGCGCTACCAGCTTGTGAATTTGCGAAAGTGACAACATAACCGAGATAGGGAATAGTGAATCCTTCGTACTCCGCCACCACATTATCCGACAGAACGGGTGCTGGATCCACTGCGTTATTATTATCTCCTTTTGTTTCATACATAACATGTTCACCGCTCTCAATGACGTCGGAAACGCGGTGGGTGATTAACGTTTCATTTTCACTTAAGAAGGTGATGACGTCTCCCTCTTGAAATCTTGTCATATCACCACCAGGTTTAACCGCAATGATGGACCCTGTTTGAATGTCGGGTTCCATGGATCCCGATAAGACAGCTTTTAGCTGATATCCCATCACTTCGGGTTCACCACCGGATGCTTTGGTAGAAATCATAATAAATACCGTAAATAGTAAAGAAACAAAAAGCACAACGGTAATAAGAGTACTAAGCCATTTTTTAGTTTGTTTAAAAACTTTATTTGTCATTTTTTTTCACCTTCTTGTGATTCAGTTTGGGATTGTTCTGCATCTTCTTCTGGTTGACTTTGCTCCTTTTCTTTGTCAGTCGATGTTTCAGATCCTTTCATTGTTTGCTCGGTAGATGGTTGTTCTTTGATGACCTCTTCATCTTTTGGTTGTTCCTGATTATCATCGGCTGCAGGTGGTGTTTCTTCTGTATCGGAAGTTGCATCTTTATCAGTATCCTCTGTTGTTGTTTCTTTTTCTTCTTCTTGGGCTGGCTGTTCTACTGGTTCATCAGTCGTTTCTGGAGGCGCTGTTTTTATTGGTGCTTCTTTTTCCGGTTCTTGCACTGTATCTTCCGTATCTGGTTTAGCTTCTTCTTCCTGTTCCTTTTCTGTCGGTTCAGCAGGACAGGATACTTCGATTGTTTCACTCCAGATTACATTTTCTGCTTCACCGGCATAATCCGGGTGTTGTAAAACCTTCACGATATAGAATCCTGTACTCGTCGCTTCGTGTGTGATTGTAGTAACTTCCTCAGCTTCCAGCGGATCAAGCGTATCCTCAGCTATTTTGTCCCCATCTTTTGGGTTACCGTTCTCTATGTAGAAAATCTCGTAATGGGTAGCGCTGGTCATACTGTATCCGTTATTCTGCACGTCCACAGAGAATGCCGCAGGGAGACAACTATCGGTTACATTTTGATTGTCACTAGCTGTAAATAGTAATTCACTCCGATCCCACCAACTTCCAGACGGCATAGAGAAACTAACCGCTTTTGTGTTACTGAACATGGAACTGGTAGGAGAGGTAAGTTGGGACAAAGAAAGTATGACTGCATATAAAATGATGACTAGTTGTATATGAGGGATTTTTTTCCTGTGATTTTTTTTAAATCTAACCGTTCTTGAACTTCTCATATCCATTCCTCCATCTTGAAACGTTTTATTTATTTTCGTGAATAGATATTTGGATTATGTATTCACGGAAATAAATAAAGGATAGAAAAGGGTGAGACAAGCTCACCCTTTCCGTATTATTTTTCTTCGCCGGCTTCTTGTTCAGCTGTGAAAGTCCAGTTAAGTTCTAGAGAATCGCCTTGGAAAATGTTTTGATCCTGTCCGTTGTCTACAAATTCAATTTTCACACTCAAATTGTCGGCTTCTCCTGCAGGGATGCCATCTTGCTCATAATCCCAAATAATAAAATCTTCCATTTCTACAGCTAAATCGTCTGGCGTCATCGCCGAGAGTTCAGCTAGTGTCTTTTGGTAAACTACTGTATATTTATCATCATCAAAAATGTGTTCAGGGTGTCCTTCATTTTTTAGGAATTTGACTACATAATGCTCCCCTAAATCTTCGCTTCCATTGTTATTATCAACATCTGTTACACTATAGGATGTATCTAACAGGACACTTGCAATATCCAAGGATCCAGTATTCTGTAATTCAAAGGTGCGAAGCATGTAATCACCTGGTTTTAAATTATCTACATCAAAGATTACTTGTGGATCTAATGTCAGATCCAATGTACCTGCCGCAAATGTATTAGTAGAAGCTTCTGTATCGTTAAAATATGCATATGTACCTCCGCCTACCAATGCTAAACCTAGTGCAGCTGTAACAACGCCCATACCTAATTTCTTTTTAATTGTCATCTTTTCTCCTCCTTATTTCGTTCTTTATCAAGAACGCAATTTGTATTGTACCTCTAAATCTTCGTTATTCAAAGGACAAAAAAGAGCCGAAATAAGCCTTTTTGACCGTTTTAAAGAACACTTACTTTTGTTTTCTCTGTTTTTCAAAGAATATCACTTATTTGCGAACGTTTAATTCTTTAAAAAGAACAATAATTAGTAGTTTTTATTCAGATAAAATACTTTAATGATACAAAAGGTCAAGTAATAATTAGTATGTAAATAAAAATTGTTGGTATTATTTAGAAAAATGAACACATTTCATCACCCAATACGTCTAACTTATAAAGGGGGGGACAGCAATTGGAAATAGATGACCGCTTTGAGCATGTACAATCAAAAGAAGAGTTGTTAAACGAATTAATTCATTATTATGGTAATGATTTAAAAAGAATTGCCTATTCATATGTAAAAGATATGGCCCAATGTGATGACATTGTTCAAGAAGTATTTATCTCGTGCTATCAGCATCTTCACACTTTTCGAGGAGATGCCGAATATAAAACATGGCTCATCCGTATCACCTTAAATAAATGCAAGGACTATCATCGTAAATGGAGTTTCCGTAATCTGATCTATCATTCTTCTATACAAAAACAGGTCGATAAAGAAAGTATCAGGCATTCGGCGGAGCAGGAAGTCATTCAGCAAGAAGGGGCAAATGAAATTTTTGATGCAATTGCTACTTTGAAACCAAAATATAAAGAAGTGCTCATCTTATATTATGTACAGGATTTAACCTTGAAAGAAATTAGCGAGATAATGAAGCTCAATCTTAATACGATTAAAACCCGTTTTAATAGAGGGAAGACCCAGCTGCAGAAGGAATTGAAAAGGAGGGGATATAACAATGGATCGGTTTGATACGCAAATAAAAAACGATTTAAACAACTATTTACAACAGAATGTGCATGTTACGAACGAAAACAGGAATAAAATTAATGAATCGATAGCAAAAAAGAGGACCCCTTTTCTCATCACTGGATTAACAACCGTGATGCTCGCTATAACCATAGTAGCTATGATCGGTTTACCTGTATGGTTTCAATCACAGAATAATGTTATCCTGCAACAAACGATAGCTACAATATCAGAAATAAATCTCACATTAAAAAACAAACTCCCAGATGATTTCTTTCCGGTAGTTGAACCGGAAGAACCTGAAAAGACGGAAGAGCAGGAAGAAACAGAGCAAAATGAGAAACAAAGTGATACTGAAATAGAAGACAACGAAGACTCACCTTCGCAGAATAAGGAGGAGGAATCGGAGGAGACGGAAGAATCTCCCGCAACTGAGCAGGAAACAGAAGAAGAAGCGAAAACAGACGCAGAAGACGAACAACCTTCCTTTGAAAACGTTGATAAAGCGGTATTTATTGGTTTAGTAAAAAAATATAATGCAATGGGAGATCATTTAATTGTGAAGCAGGGATCTTACAAAGTGGAAAATTATCAGTCCAAAGAAGAATATTATGATTTTCTATCCAGTTTTATGACCTATGAAACAGCAAAAGAATTATGGGATTACAGACTAAAGGAAGTTGAAGATGGATTAGAAGTAATACCAATGGATGGATATGAACGTTTCAGTTTGGAAGAGGGTTACATCTTTGGTCAGTACTCTGATACGGAATACTATATAAATCGTTATCAGGAAAGTGATCTTTTTGGTGGAACTGACATGACCATTAATTTTACGCTTAGAGGAGAGGCATGGGTGATTAGTGATGTTATAAGAAAATAATGGAGAGGTAAATAATCTCCATGTAACGGGAATAACCATTCATGCAGATCTAGGTATACAAGTCGATAAGTGCAAAAGTGGGATACAAGGACGTTCTTGTGTCCCATTTTTTTGCGATAAATCCTACTTGATGTCGTTATAAAATTTGCGAAACAGCAGAAATAATGATTAACAATAATATGATAAAATAGAAATAGCTTTACATATGAGAGTGGGTCAAATTTGGAATCTGTATTATTATTTTTATTTATTATATTAGTGGCCTCTGTCTTGCAAACAAGTACAGGCTTTGGATTTTCCATCATGGCGACACCCTTCTTACTGATGTTATTTTTACCACAAGAAGCCATACAAATAAACATTATTTTATCCTTACTTATTTCCGTTTCATTAATCTGGAAACTAAGCAATGACATTGATTTCACGCTTCTTAAGCGGTTTATTATCAGCAGCATTGTGGGTGTACCTTTTGGTATCGTAATCTTTATTTTCGTTAACATCAACGCTTTTAAAATTGGAGTCAGTATCCTGCTACTGGCATTAACATTGCTATTAATATGTAATGTTAAAGTGAAGCCAACACGTAATAGAGATTTTATAATTGGCGGGTTATCGGGTCTTTTAACAACAAGTGTCGGAATGCCAGGTCCTCCGTTATTACTTTATTTCACAGGGACGGATACTGAAAAAGGGAAGTTAAGAGCAACAACTTTGGCTTTTTACCTGTTTATTTATTTGATCAGTCTCATTACTCAAATAATCTTTACCGGTTCGAATAAATTAATATGGGAATCAAGTCTGTATGCCATTCCCATCGTGTTTCTGGGTTTATTTATCGGTCAAATCATTTTCAAATGGCTTAATCAACGGATTTTTAAAATATTTACCTATATCCTTTTGAGTTTTACAGGGATTTATCTTCTGATTCAAAGTTTGAATTGATACATATCTCTTAATGAAACAAACGCAGCGAACATTCGACCAAAGTACGATGAAAGAAGAGTGGAAGTGAACGAAAGCGGAGCTTATTCGATCAAAATGGGCAGTGAAAAGCGGAGCAGTGAACGAAAGCGGCGCCCATTCGGCCAAAGTGGGCTGTGAAAAGTGGCAAAGTGAACAATAGAGTTGCACCACATTCCTAGCAGTTTTAGGTAGTGATGCTCCACTAAACGCCTTGAATTTTATTTTGATCTGCACAAAGGATACGCTGATGCCGGGTAGCCAAGTCGATAAGATCACAAAGGGGATACAAGCAAAAGTTGCTTGTGCCCTCTTTTCCGGTGGGTTTTAGAAGAGATTTTCTACTCATCCGCAGTCCCAAGTGTCATCCCGCCATCAACCACAATTTCTGTGCCGGTGCAATAAGAACTTTCATCAGAGGCGAGGAATGCTACTACCTTAGCAATTTCAACTGGTTGTCCGATACGTCGAAGAGGAACTGAATTATAATAATCGGGAACACCCTCATCTTGCGTGACCATGTCGGTTTCTATTCCACCCGGGTGGACCATATTCACTCGAATTCCTGTTGGTCCTAGTTCAATAGCTGCAGCTTTGGACATTGCAACTACGGATGATTTTGTTGCAGCATAAATAGAGGATTTGCTGATGGGAGCAAATGCAGAGATCGATACGTTGTTGATAATCGAGCCTTTTAGCTGCTTTTCCATTTGTGGAATAACGGCTTGCATCCCCATAAAAACACCGAGCTGGTTCACATTAATCAACTGCTGATAATCATCGAGCGTTGTCTCTCTAAAGGGTTTGCGTTTGAGAGATCCGGCATTATTGACTAATGCATCCAGCTTACCGAATGTATTTATAATCTTATCGACTGCTGCTTTCCAGTCTGACTCGCTTGTAACATCTAACTGAACGGGGAGAGCATGATCTTCTCCAATCCGTTTTGCTACTTCGTTCGCTGCATCATAGTTGCGAGCACCAACCACTACGATAGCTTCCAAGCTGGCAAGGTGTTGAGCAATAGCTTTTCCCTGTCCACGATTAGCCCCGGTGACTAGAATGACTTGATTTTTTAGATTTGGCATATGTGCACTCCTTCTATTATCATGACTTATATGTGAAACCTTAAGGAATAAACGTCAAATGAATACCTTTTAGAATCGTATTTATTGTATCACGTATGTTTCTAGTGGAAAATCCAGTGTTACTTTTTAGAATGAAGTCTAACCGAGCTGTGTTCTCTCCTTTATTATCCCTGTTTTTCTGAAAAAAATGAAATGAAGGTCGCAGATTAGGAATAGTCTTATAGGAAAAGCTATTATTTGATTGATTCCACAAATCGTTTTATTATTTTTGTAAGCGCTTAAATGTCGTTCCGCAACTATACAGATTCCAAGGGAGGGTTTATTTCGCTATACTTTTTGCTAATGCTTACGGATTAAATAATATCACCTGGAGGTTCAAATGAAATCACCCATGCATTCTATCACCTTCAAAACAAAAATTTTTCTTGCCTTTGCCAGTGCGTTCATAGTTGTAATCCTCATCATCGGAACGGCCATTTTTTTATTTAATGTCGATAATATGAAGAAAAATACGCATTCCCTTTCCAATATCCTGTCTACTCAATTCAGCAAAACCATTGATTTATATTTTGAAGATATCGACCGGGTATCGTTAGCTATTTTTACAGATCCTTATGTCCAGGACATGCTGGAACATTATGATAAAGAAGAGATCACGAATGATATCGACAATCGTAAGGATTTATATCCGAAGATTTTTAATCAAATATATCCGAATGAAGATATCGAGGGAGTGACGATTTATACGACAGATAAGACTGCGTTTACGTATCAGGAAGGGAGTGGGATGGAGCTTCAATATCGGGAACATGATCCGCAATGGACGGCGCAGTTGGATAGGCTGGCCAAGGATGCGTTCATGCTATTGCCGACAAAAAAAGTATCAATTTCAAAAGAAGAGAAACAGGTGGTCTCCTTCGTAAGGCATATTTATGGAATACCGAAAAGAAATAAAATTGGCTCGCTGAAGATCGACATTAACGTAAATGTATTTGATAAATTATTAGAGTTGGATAAGCTCGAAGAATTGGGGGAATATTTGCACGTATTTGTCTTAACAGAGGAGAATCAAGTCATCTATGATCAGGAACGGGAAGAAATTGGCGAGACTCTAAATATAGATCTTCCGGACACAGCCAATGAATTAGCACAAAATTGGACATTAACTTGGAATGACAGATCCTATCTGTCTACCAGTAACAGCTCGTCTTTTACAGGTTGGCAAAGTGTGTTACTGGTTGATAATCATTTTATTATTTCAGAACGAAATCAAATCCTGCTTTTTATGGTGGGAAGCGGTCTGATCACGATATTGATTATTGCGATTATCTCCTATTCGTTATCTTACAGTCTGTCAAAACCGTTGACTCTTTTACGGAAGAAGATGGAGAGAGTAGAAAGTGGGGACTTAGCGGACAGGATGGACCTGACGAACAATGAAGAGCTAAATGTGCTAATAAGGGTGTACAACAGCATGCTCGACAGCATTAACAAGCTAATTACCGAAGTCTATCAATCAAGCATTGCGGAGAAAAATGCGAAGATTTCGACCTTACAATCGCAAATCAATCCGCATTTTCTTTATAACACATTAAATGTCATGAAGTCTTCCAGCCGAGTCAAAGGGGTGGAGGAAGTAGCTGTATTGGCAGAGTCATTAGCGGACCTGTTTAAATACACTATGGTCGGACTTAATAAAAAAGTGATGGTGGCAGAAGAAATCGAACATATCCATAATTATATTCGGATTCAGCAATATCGCTTTGTCGGCAGATTCGATAAGGAAATCTCGATTAGTGAGGAAGCGAAGTATGCGTTTATTCCTAAGCTGCTGATTCAGCCGATTGTAGAAAATGCGGTGATTCACGGCTTGAAGCATACGAAGAAGAACGGTGTTATCACGATCCGCATTTATAAGGAGACAGATGTATTGCATATAGAAGTCACCGATAATGGACAGGGAATGGATGTCCGAACATTAACCCAACTTCAGAAACGTATACAAAATAAGAAGATGGATAGTGATGCTACGAGTGTTGGTTTGATCAATGTCGCTCAGCGGATTCGTTTACTGTACGGTTATCGCTATCGGTTGGAGATTGCGTCTGAGAAAGACCGAGGAACACATATGGTGATAAAGATTCCTTTTGAAAAAGAGAGTGGGTAAGACAAATGAATATATTTATTGTAGAAGATGAGTATTGGGCGCTGGAGGAATTAAAGGCTTTACTCATGAACTATCAGCAGGACCATCAGCTTTTCTTTTTTGACGATGGGGAAGAAGCGTACGAGCATGCGCTCCGTCATACACCGGACCTGGTGATGACTGACATTACGATGCCCGTGATCGATGGAATCGAATTAATCAGAAAAGTGAAGCGCCTTTATCCTGTTACGGAATGCGTGTTGTTAACGGTGCATGATAGTTTTGACTATGCCAAGCAGGCGATTGATCTGGATGTCTCGGATTATTTATTGAAACCGGTAAAAAGACATACATTGGAAGCTATGATGAACCGCCTGCTTCGTAAAATAGCAGACAGAAAAAGGCAGGAGTTCGATAAGCAATTATGGTTCATCAATCAGCAGATCGTAAATCCGACAGCTGCCAATACGGAGATGTTTTTTGACGAAGCATTATTTGTTACATACATCGTGCTCGGAAATTGGAAAGCTCCGATAGAGGATGATTACACCATCATGCAGGAGCTCCAACAGCATACGGAGGGCTGGCTGCTGGCGCTGGATAAGCAACGGATCCTTTTTCTAAATAAAACAGAGGTGATCACAAAAACGCTCTTTCAACAGTGGAGTGAATCCGGGCAGGTTCATATTGCTACCGTGAAAAAAGCAAAACAGCAACGGTTAGGAGATGCCTATCAGCAGGTACAACAACTCATGAATCAGCACAAATTGTTTGGAAAATCCACGTTTATCACAGAACAAACCCCTGCGAAATTTGTTAATATCAGCACGTTATGGGATGAGGTGCGTGTCTTGGAGAAATCATTGCGGAACAGGGAATACACCTCTGTTGCGAAACAGTTGTCGATTCTGAGAGAGCAAATCGAATATTCACAGCCGACACAGAGGGTATTAAGGCAGTTTCTGTTAGATATGTATTATGCGATTTGGTTTAAATTAGAGCAATCGACGAGTAAAGTCATCAGGATCCAGCATATGGACAGTCATTACGCGGCATTAGACAGTCTGCTAACATACAAGGAGCTGAGAGACTGGTTACAGCAGCTGGTTGAATTCATCATAAAGTCGTTAGACGATAAAGAGCTTGCGCCTAGACAGTTAATACCGAAAGTAAAGGAATTTATTGAGACGCATTATGCGGATAATATTACATTTCAGCAATTTGCCGATGATCATCATGTTAGTTTGAGCTATCTTTCGAGAGAATTTAAGCTGCAGACGTCTATGAATTTCTCGGAATATCTGACAAATTATCGGATCGAGAAAGCGAAAGAATTATTTGAGAACGGCTTTACCAAAACAGTTGAAGTCGGGATGTTAGTCGGTTATCATGACCCGAAACATTTTCGTTCGGTCTTTAAAAAAGCGACAAATTATTCACCGAAGCAATATAAGGACCTACAGCAAAAGACAAGAAGGGAGTAAAATTTTCCCCTCTTTTTTGTTAAAAAATTAGGTTTTTCATCGAGATGACTTCCCCTATACTTAACCTAATTCCTTTTCGCAGGGGGTGAACATGGACCGATTATATGAAAAGCAGAGGGGGCAGATGCATGTTGAAAGTAGCGGTTGTCGGCGTGAACAATATTGGCAGTCTGCATTGTAACGCCTACCGGGAGAATCCTGATACGGAGTTAGTAGCCGTCTGTGATCTTCTGGAAGAGCGGGCACAAGCAGTAGCGACGAACTATCAGACCAAAGCATATACAGATCTGGACGCATTATTGGACAAAGAAGAGATTGATATCGTCAGCGTGGCAACGGCAGGTGTGGAGAATGGCAGCCATCATTATACACCGGTGATGGCAGCGGTCGAGGCTGGCAAAGATGTGCTGGTGGAGAAGCCGATCTCCAACAGCTTGGAGGAAGCGAGAGAGATGGTAAGGTTTACGCTCGAGAAGAATGTCCGGCTGGGCTGTAATTTGAATCATCGTTTTGTTCCGGCAGCGGAGAAAGGAAAAGCGCTCATAACGCAAGGCAAATTAGGCTCGCCCCTGTTTGTGAATATGAAATTAACGATACAAAATCCAAAAGATCTCACGGAATGGTTTCATATGAGAGCTCTGCATCCGCATTCGATTGATGTGATGCGCTATTTTGCAGGGGATGTTCGACGGGTGCAGTCTTTTATGACAAGAGCGCCGCAGCGACAGAGCTGGTCAACGGTATCGGTCAACATGGAATTTCAATCAGGGGCTGTTGGTCATTTGACGGGCAGCTACGATATGTCGAGGCATCATCCGATCGAATATTGCGAAGTAGCGGGAACGGAAGGACGATTTGAAATCGATAATGTCTATGAACATTTTCGTTATTTTCCCCATCATCAGCAAGAGATGACGACGATGCGAAATTCAATTATGACAGGTGTGGATACGTTTCATGCTACGATACGAAATAGAATTTATCAATTTATTCTGGAGGTAAAAGCGGGTACACCTCCGATGAAATTGTCTGCATCAGGATTAGATGCGCTAGCTGCACAGGAAATTATTGAAGCAGCCATTGCGTCACATCAACTAAATGGAAAAGTAATCGATGTTCCACAGCTTCATGATGGTATGCCGGTACGTAACGTTTCCCACTAACCGGAGTCCATTTTTCGCTAGATAATGATAACACTTACAAATATAATTGTTAAATCGATAAGGAGGAGTGTTTCATGATAAAGCGCCAGCGTCATTGGGTCTTATTTTTTCTTGTGACGTTTATTGCGATGGTCTTACTAGCAGCATGTGGTGGAGGGTATTCGGAGGAAACGTCAGGGGATGCAGGTGGTGATACAGGCAGTGATTCGGGTGAAGCGGTAGAATTATCGATGCTCGTGTCGGAAACAGCAATGGATGATCCCGGGTTTGTGGCAGTACTGGATGCAATTGAAAAAGACTTAAATATGAAGACGAATGTCGAAGTCAGACCTGGTGGACCGGAAGGGGAAAATGTTGTCAAGACGAGACTTGCTACCGGCGATATGGCAGATCTCGTTTTGTTTAATTCGGGCTCGTTGTTAATGGCTTTAAACCCATCTCAATATTTTGTGGATCTAAGCGAAGAGCCATTTATGGATAACGTCATGGACAGTTACAAAGAGGTCGTTTCGTCTAATGATCAAGTATTCGGTATCCCAGCGAAATCGAGCCAGGTTGGCGCCTGGTTATATAATAAAAAGGTTTATCAGGAATTAGGCCTTGAAGTGCCCCGTACCTGGGATGAGCTGATGGCGAATAATGAGAAGATTAAAGAAGCAGGAAAAACGGCTGTCATTACGACGTATGGAGAGGCTTGGACATCACAGCTTCCAATTTTGGCTGACTTTTATAATGTGCAAGCAGAGGTAGCGAATTTTGCCGATGATTATACGAATGGCGAGGCTAAATTTGCCAATACACCGGAAGCACAGCGAGGCTTTGAGCGGATTCAGGAAATCCATGAAAAAGGCTACCAGAATGAGGATTATACCGTTGCGACCTATGATCAAGGGATGCAGATGATTGCAGAAGGTACGGGGGCCCATTATCCGATGCTAACACAAGTATTACCGATTATTGAAGAGAACTACCCTGATTTAGTTGACGATATCGGCGTATTTCCGCAGCCGTCGGATGATCCGGAAACGAATGGCCTGACGACATGGATGCCGGATGCGATTATGATCAATAAAGAAGCAGAGAATGTCGATGCCGCGAAAAAATGGCTGGACTATTTCATATCAGATAAAGGTATTGCTGCTTATGAATCGAAAGCGAAAAGTATCGGACCATATGTGCTCAAGGATGTGGAATTACCAGAGGATTCCTATGCGGCAGTGGAAGAAATGCAGGTGTACTTTGAGGAAGGCAATATTGCACCAGCTCTTGAATTCGTATCACCGATTAAAGGACCGAACTTACCACAAATTTGTACGTCCGTCGGCAGTGGCACGATGACCGCAGCAGAGGCAGCTGCCATGTATGATGACGATGTCGAAAAACAAGCAAAACAGCTGGGGCTGGATTGGGATTGATGTAGTTAGGTACAGACAACTGGAAAAGCGCGCAATCAGGGGTACTTTTCCAGTTGTGGCAAGAAAGAAATTTTATCGCAAAGGAGTTGACATCGAATGAACAAGAATATCAATAATATGTATCCGTATTTTTTTCTGATTCCAGCTATCCTCATCTATGGTACATTCTTTCTGGTCCCGACCGCTCTATCGTTTTTCTACAGTTTCACTTGGTGGACGCTCACGGACTGGGAGTTTATCGGCTTTGATAACTTTATCCAGTTCTTTCAGGAACCATCACTAAGAATTGGTTTTCGCAATACGTTAATTTTTGCATTTACGACAATGGGCGGGAAAGTCATTCTCGGTCTGGCGCTTGCGGTATTTCTGACGTCGAAAATAAGAAATAAAGATTTGCTGAGATCGATCGTTTTTTTTCCGGCACTGCTAAGTACGATTGCTGTCGGTTATACATTCAGTTCGATGATGCACCCGACAAAAGGGGTGATCAACACCATTCTTTCCTTCTTTGGCATTACAGGACCGAACTGGCTCGGTAATCCGGATATTGCGCTATTGTCGGTAGCTATGACCGATATCTGGAAAGGGGTTGGTATTGCAACGGTTATTTTCATTGCCGGGTTAATGGCGATTCCTACTCATTATTACGAAGCACTAAAGATTGATGGCGGGAATGCCCTGCAAGCGTTTTGGCATATTACCTTGCCATTATCAAGACCTGCGATGAATACCGTTATTATTCTCGCCTTAATCGGCGGCCTCCGTACATTTGATCTGGTATGGGCGATGACAGGCGGTGGACCGGGTTTTAGTACAGACCTTCTCGCATCGATAGTGTATAAACAATATGCAGCAGGTTTCTTCGGTCTATCTACTGCCGGGAACGTCTTATTATTCTTATTTGTGGCAATGGTTGCTTTTCCGATCTTTAAATTTATTAATCGAAAAGAGGTGGACTTATGAGAGCCAATGTGATTAGTCAGATAAACGAACAGCAGCAACAAGAGGAATTGATCCAGGCAAGGAAAAGAAGCAGCCGGCGCATGCTGATCCTCGAAACGCTGGGCGTATTAGTGGCTTTAACCTTCTTTGGGATCCCTTTTTATTTTGTCTTGATTAACTCGTTTAAAGATCGCGCAGGTGCTTCTTTGCTGAACTTGTCTTTTCCTGAGAATTTTCAGTTCCTCCGTAATTACAAAGAAGTACTGACCCTAAACGATGGCGTCGTGCTGCGAGCGTTCATGAACAGCACGATCATCACGGTACTTTCTTTAACAACGATCATCATTATTTGTTCGATGGCAGCCTTTGTGATCGCAAGGCGTTCCGGTTTAGCCAAAAAATTAAATTATGTGATCCTGATCGGTCTCATGATTCCACCTTCTATCGTGCCAACGATCTGGTTACTGCAAGGGATGGGGTTATTTAAAACCTTTCCCGGAATTATTTCATTAGAAGCAGGACTCCATTTTTCCTTTGCCTGTTTGCTGTATACCGCTTTTGTCGGGACGATCCCGAAGGAGCTGGATGAAGCGGCACTGATGGATGGCTGCGGTCCGTTCAACTTATTTTTTCGTGTGATTTTTCCCTTGTTGAAGCCGGTAACGTCGACTGTTATCGTGCTGTCATCGATCCAAATCTATAATGATTTTGAAAATATGCTGTATTTCTTCCCGGGCGCGGATAATGCCACGGTACAGCTCACGTTATACAATTTTACCGGGATTTATGGAACGGAGTATCACTTACTTTTTGCAGATGTGTTATTAATTTCGATACCGCCGTTAATCTTATTTATCTTCTTCAACAAAAAAATAGTAGATGGCATGACGGCAGGTGCGGTCAAAGGATAACAGCCGAATGTCCTGATTGACCATTTGCTGGACGCCATTCGCTATGATAGCGATGTCGAGACGATGTATGATAGATGTAAGCGGTTAAATATATTCGAGGAGGACTTTCGATGAAGCTAGGTGTCAATAGTGTGTTGTTTGGTGGGCATGATTTACAGTCAGCGGTTGAGCAGATCCAATTTTGCGGATATGAAGGGATGGAACTCGCATCGATTGTAGGGATGGCAGAACACTTGTCAGATACGGCCAGTGATCAGGCGTTACAAGACATTCGGAAAATGGTCGAGCAAGCAGGATTAGAGCTCTATTGCGTGGAAGCAGCAACGAACATACTAGAAGCAGAAAATCGTGAACGGACGAAGCGCGTTTTCGAACGGGCGGCGAAACTGGGCATTCCGATGGTGACAACAGGAAGTGCCGGCGAGTCAGATAACGAGGAAAAAATGGAAGCATCCTTGAAAGCGATCGAGGAATTGTCCCAGGCAGCGCATGATGTTGGTATTCAATTTGCACTGAAGATTCATTATGGTCAAAGTATTTATAATACCGAAACAGCCTTACGATTAATGAAGGAAATACAACATCCAGCATTAGGCTTGAATTTCGATGCGACACATGTCGGCAGAGTTGGAGATGATCCGGTGCAAGCAATCGGCGCTTTAAAGGATTATATTATCCATTCCCATATTCGCGACACGAAGATCGAGCAGTTACAGATTGCAGCGCCGGAATTTCAGACAGCAGGAAGAGGGACAGTACCATTAGATGCGGTCGTCAACAAAATGGTTGACATCCATTACCAGGGCGCAACGGTGTTAGAAATTATCGGTGCCAACGATTATTCGCTGGAACAGGTAACGGCGATTGCTGCCGAAAGCCGTGGGTACTTAAAGCGCTTGTTTGAAGAAGCCAAAGCGGAAGCAGTTATATAAGAGGGGGATGGTAACATGCAAAAAGTAGCAGTGGTTGGATTAGGCAATATCGGAAAAACACATTGTAAATTTTATAACGAAAATCCGAATGTCGAACTGGTTGCGGTCTGTGATCTAATGGAAGAGAACGCCAATGCAGTGGCTCACCTTTACAGTGCCAAACCTTATGATGATATCGCAACTATGTTAGCCGAGGAAGAGATTGACGTGGTTAGTATTGCAACAGCCGGGGAAGAAAATGGCGGTGATCACTATGAGCCCGCTGTGCTGGCAATAGAAGCAGGTAAGAACACACTGGTAGAAAAGCCGATTTCGAATGATATCGTCAAAGCGAGGAAAATGGTCCAGCTGGCAAAAGAGAAGAATGTGCGCTTAGTCAGTAATTTAAACCACCGCTTTGTCCCTCCTGCTTATAAAGGGAAGGAGTTAATCGAAAAGGGTGAGTTAGGTACATTACTTTTTCTCAATATGAAACTGACGATTCAAAACCCTGCTGAAACAAGTCCATGGTTCCATCTGCGAGCATTACACCCGCATTCGGTTGATGTGATGCGCTATTTCGCCGGGGATGTCAAGCGCGTGCAGGCATTTATGACCAAGGCACCTGGCAGAGAGATCTGGTCGACGGCGTCTATCAATTTGGAATTCGCCTCAGGGGCGGTGGGCCACTTAACCGGGAGCTATGATATGGCGGTGCGTCATCCAATCGAATATTGTGAAGTGGCGGGAAACAAAGGACGCTTTGTGATCGATAATGTGTATGAGCATTTCACTTTTTACCCGCATGACAGTGATGAGCTGCTGACAATGCGCAATTCGATTATGACAGGAGTCGGAAGTTTTCAGGAAACCTTTAAAAATCGGTTAGACCATTTTATCCAGCAGATTGAAGACGGGGTTCCGCCTGCGGACATGGAAGCATCAGGTGCTCATGCATTGGCAGGTCAGGAGGTCATTGAAGCGGCTATCCGGTCGCAACTGGAAAATGGTGCGGTGATTGATATTCCAACTGTTGAGTAAATGTGGAAAGGGTGGAGCAGATTGAAGTTAAAAGTGAGTCAGTTTATCAAAGAAAACGACTTCCCTTTTTGTATCAATCATAAAGTCCATACAGATCGCAACGCCCCGCCATTACACGCACATGATTTTATTGAACTGGTGTATGTCATGGAAGGAAAGGGAGACCATGTCTGTGATGGGGAGAGCTATCCATTAACCGCTGGGGATGTCTTCATTATTAATCCGGGAGAACAACATACCTATATCATCAACCAAAAGGATAAATTAGAAATTGTGAACTGTCTGTTTATGCCTTATTTATTTGATGCTGTATGGCTGAAGGGGCTGGGGATAACGGAATCGATGGATTATTTCTATGTCCACCCATTTCTCGAAAAGGAAGAACGATTCCATCATTGCATCAATTTAAGAGGCAATGAAGCAGACCAGATTTATTGTATGTTCGAAAAAATGTGCTACGAATACGAAGGCGGTCAGCACGGCTATGAATCGATTATTCGGCTGCAGCTGGTCCAGTTACTTATCGAGTTATCGAGAATTTATCTGCGTGTAAATGACGGGCAGTCCAAGATCGATATCAAACAGCAGGAGCGGAAAACATTTATCCACCGCATTAGTGGTTATCTCGAAAGACATGCCGATCAGAAGTTGACGTTAACCACATTATCGGAATTATTCGGCATCAGCTCACGGCATTTGAATCGAATTTTCAAAGAAGAGACAGGAAGAACCGTTGTCGAATATATTCACGAAATCAGGATGAATCGGGCCAAGAAATTACTGGTCGAAACGTCGGAAAAAATTATCGTGATTGCGATGGAGGTAGGATATGATGATCCAGCCTTTTTCACCCGATTATTTACGAGAAAAGTAGGGTGCTCCCCGGGGAGATACAGGGAACAGCTTGCGTTAACTAGGACTAATCTGAAGGAGGAGAAGATATGAAACAACCAAATGTGATTCTTTTTGGGATTGATAGTTTACGAAGAGACTTTATGAGCAGTTACGGCTACCATAAGCAGACGACTCCTCACATGGATAAAGTAGCAAAAGAAGGCGTGCTTTTCGAAAATCATTTCAGCCCGAGCATCCCGACCACACCTGGTTATGCATCGATGCTATCTGGTCTGGATTGTTTCGGAACCGATACCGTCGCCTTAAGGCATGAAGGGGATATTCAGGGGCAAACGTTAGCGGAATTACTTGGGGAGAAGGGCTATAATACGTCGTGTGTCGGCTTTTCCAATAATCCGTCCGCAAGAGGTTTTCAAAATTATTTAGATTATGAAGCATGGCTGCCGGATGAAACAGGCCGTTGTCCGAAAGCGCAAAATTTAAATGAAGTGGCGATTCCGGAATTACGCCGTTTGCATGAAGCGGATCAGCCATTTTTCCTGTTTATGCGCCATATGGATCCGCACTCTCCTTATTTACCACCGAAACCTTTTGAACGAATCTTCTATGACCGGGATGAGTTGGATCCTGCCAATACATCAATGGGGCCGGTGTACAACTTCAAACCACATGCCGACTTTTTTAAATCGTGGATCCCTGAGGGTGTTACCGATCAACAGTACGTCACCGCTCAGTATGAAGGCGCGATTGCGTACATGGATGCGTGTATCCAGAATCTCCTAACGACGGTAGCCGAATTGGGAATTGAGGAAGAAACGCTGATTATTCTAACATCCGATCATGGGGAAACCTTATATGAACATGACTGCTATTTTGACCACCACGGTATGTATGATAATTGTCTGATCGTGCCGTTGATCATCAAATATCCAGGCAAATTGCCAGAGGGAAAACGAATCAAGGATGTAACACTCATTAAAGATATTATGCCGACCATTTTAGAGTTAATAGGGGTGGAATCAGATGCAGCTTTCGACGGCCAAAGTCTGCTGCCGATGGTCGATGGTTCAGAGTTTGCCAGAGTCTCCGAATTTTATATTACCGAATGTACATGGATGCGAAAACACGGCTGGCGCACGCCGGAATGGAAGTTCATCCAGGCATTGGAACCTGATTTTCATGATAAACCGGAAATCGAATTGTACAACTTGGTGGAAGACCCTGGGGAGAATCACAATCTGGCTGCCCAAAAACCGCAAATCGTGAAAATCCTGCAAGGCAGAATGCATGATTACATCGCAAAAAGAGAAGCCCATACAGGCAGGGAAAATCCAATGTACACGAATACCAATTATCACGGACTAGGCACAGGACCGTTTCAATCCTCACAAGAAGCGTATGACAAACTGTATTTAGGGTCTATTCATAAGGCGCGTGCACTGCAGGCGAAGGATTAGATGTGAGGAACTGTCGGACAGTTCCGCTTGGGGCGGGGGTGTCCGATAGAGGTGTTTAATTGGATGGAGAATGTTGGGTTGGGGGAAGAGAGTGGTTTTTGGGTTGAGTGGGTTATTCGATCAGAGTGGGGTTGGAAAGTGGGGAAGAGGACGAATGAGAAATTGATTCGATCAAAGTGAGGTTGGAAAAAGGGAGAAGTGAACGAAAGCGGTGCCAATCGGACAAAAGGCGGAAGAAAAGCAGAGAAACTGTCCGAAAGCAGCGCCCAATCGGACAAAAGGTAGAAGAAAAGATGAAGAATTGTCCAATAGAAGTGCACAATCGTCTATATTAGAAGATGTGTAAAAATAAAAGGACTGCGGGGTGCATATGAATGAGCGGGGGAGCTTATGGCATTTTACGGATACCTGAGTGGATTCTGAAGTTTGCATATTTAACCGTTTTGTGGGTGATTTTTTCGATGGCTGGCTTGATTGCATTCGGCGTGTTTCCTGCTACAGCTGCGCTTATGGCGATCCAGCGACAATGGCTGAAAAAAGATGCAGATGTATCTGTACTAGCAAATTTCATCCATTATTATAAGAAGAATTTTGTGAAAAGTAATTTGGTAGGTTATCTTTGGGGGACCATCGTCTTCACTTTGTATGTCTATTTTCAACTAATCCAGCTGTTAGATGGACCGCTATATACATTCACTTTTTATGGATTAGTAGTCACTACGTTGCTATCTGTGTTAACGGCAGCTTATTCATTTGCTGTTCTCGTTCATTTTGAGCTTCCATTATTCTATGTTATCAAAAATGCTTTTCTTATTATGATCGTTTCTCCTTTGACTAGTGTGATGATAGTTAGTGGATGTGTTATTCTTTTTTTCGTGTTCAGGCATCATCCAGGATTACTCGTTATCTTTGGGCCAAGTGTGTTCACTTTTCTAGTATTATTCTCGTCTTATCTGGCATTCCTTCATATAGAGAAGAAGCAGGAGCGGCAATTCATGCATACGGTAAAAAAAGTAAGAAGCGAATAAATCTCTCATTTATTCGCTTTTTTAGCTTTCATTAATGTATCTATTTTTTCTTTGGAAGGGTTCTCTCTCCAATCACGCCATGTTAATCCTACGGTATTAAGTATTCGCTCAATCCGCTTTTTAAAAGGTAATCCTTCCACTTCCAATTGTCTGAACATCGGATCTTTTTCCCCTGCCAGCATGTCCTTTACCCATTGATCTAGTGTATCTTCGAATTGGTCGGCAAGTCGGGGATGAGAGGCAGCGAGATTATTCGTCTCAAGCGGATCATTTTTGATATCATATAATTCTCTGGGTGGCCTTGTAAAAAGGCCACTATCTAATGTTTTGATAAATTTATATGTTTCGGTCCGGATTCCTCTCGCTGCTTGCCAGGCACACTCACTTAAGTAGACGGTATCAGTTGTGCCGTTTTCTTCACCTCGGATCGATGGCCATAAACTTTTTCCGTCGATGGTGACATCATTATCGATCTTAAGGACGTCCATGATCGTAGGAAAAAGATCGACTTGTTGCACCATACCTTTTATCCTTTGCTCTTTGGGGATATGACCCGGCCATCTCATGATAAGGGGCACTTGCACGGTCGTATCATAAAGACCACAGTGGTCCCAATAAATATCATGCTCGGTCAAGCTTTCTCCATGATCGCCAAAAATGATAAGGAATGTCTCTTCTTTTATTCCTAATTCCTCAAGGTGTTGATCTAATTCTTGCAGTCTCTGATCCAAATATCGAACTTCCGCATCATATAAGGCATTAACATATTCCGCATCGGTCACGGGTCCAATTAAATCAAAATGATGTTGTTTGAAAAAAGGATACGCCAGATGATTATAGGCTGCTTCCATACTTTTATTCTCGGGATCATAAGGGTCTCTATTGTGATCGTAAAAAAAATCGATGTTTTCCTCTGGTGGTAAATAGGGAGTATGGGGATCCCAGTAATGAAGAAAAAGATAGAAATCTTCGTCTTTATGTTCGGTTAACCATTCTTTCGCATATCCGTTAACGGTTTTGCCGTCGATCCAACGCTCATCGCCGACGCTGTTGATATAGTAGCGATAGCCTCTGGCAAACCATTCCTTCAATTGATAAAGGTTATCCACCGCCGCTGTCGTAAATCCTGATGAACGGAGGATAGTGGTCAGCCATGCTGTTGATCTCGGCAAGTTTGTCAAATTGGAGCCATGAGAGACGATGCCATTTTTTAACCCTACTTTGCCGGTGAAGATGGCTGTATGTGCTGCTTCTGTAGGAATGTCAGCTGCAAATGCTTTTTCAAAAAGAACGCCATCACTCGCTATTTTGTCGAGATAAGGACTCGTCGGTTTATGATAGCCGTAGCAGCCTAAGCGGTTGGCGCGTAATGAATCTAGCGAAATCATGATTATTTTCATTGGTATCCTCCTATCCATAGGGAACATTCAGCTTAGTATTAGCTTAAAATATTTTCCAGTATTTATCTATGAGGATTAAGACAGACAGATAGCTGATGTGGACATTTTGGAAATAAAACGGAGCCTCCCTACGTTTTATAAACACATACTTAGACAAGGAAACTAATTTACGATAGCATTTATAGTGATTCTGAATTACATAAGGAATATGCTGCCGAGCAAAGGCAATGATGTAAAAAGGAGCGTTCCAACATGAATAAACGATTAGAAGCGTTAGTGAACTGGTTAAACGAGGAAGACATTGACGTTCTATTTATCAACTCAACAGAAAATGTCTATTATGTATCAAACTTTCATACAGATCCGCATGAACGGTTGATGGGGGTGTTCGTATTTAAGGAGGCAGAGCCATTATTTATCCTGCCTGGCATGGAAGTGAATCAATTAAAAGATGCAGGCTGGCAATATGAAATCGTCGGTTACGCAGACCATGAAAATCCATGGGACAAGATTGAAGCAGCTTTCGCCTCAAGAAATCAGACCGATGCGAAGAAAGTCTCCTTTGAAGAGGAGGTTCTTACCTATAGTCGTGCCAGCGCTTTTCTTAACCTTTTTGCAGAAGCGGAGGTTATTGCTGCAGAAGATCAATTAAATGGTATGCGGGTTGTCAAAGATGATAGCGAGATAGCGATTATCAAGCGTGCAGCCGAAATGGCTGACTATGGTGTTCAAGTAGGCGTAAATGCACTCCAAGAAGGTGTCACCGAGATGGAGGTATTAGCCAAGATTGAGTATGAGCTGAAGAAAAAAGGCATTCGTGAAATGTCCTTCTCTACGATGGTGTTATTCGGCGAAAAGGGTGGTGACCCACACGGCAATCCAGGAAATCGCCAATTAAAACCAGGTGATATGGTGTTATTTGATTTAGGCGTCGTACTTGACGGTTATTGCTCCGACATCACCAGAACGGTTGCCTATCAATCAGTAACGGACAAACAGAAAGAAATCTATCACACCGTATTAAAAGCTGAAATGGCAGCATTGGAGGCTAGCAAGCCAGGTGCTCGTATTGGCGACCTTGATACCACCGCAAGAGATATTATTACAGATCCGGGATATGGAGACTATTTTCCACATCGACTGGGCCATGGGCTGGGAATTAATGTACATGAGTTTCCATCCATGAGTCATTTAAATGATGGTGTTTTACAAGAAGGAATGGTTTATACGATTGAGCCAGGAATTTATATGCCAAATATCGGCGGGGTTCGAATTGAAGATGATGTGCTTGTGACAAAAGATGGTTGCGAAGCACTCACCAAGTTTCCGAAAGAATTGCAGATTATTGAATGATGTAGGTGTGAGGCACAAGGATGTACTTGTGTCTCGTTTTTTAACAGGTAAGAAAGTATAAAATTTTAAGGTTTCGTACCGCTTTCTAACATGAACAGCCATGTCCAGCGCAAGCGCCCAGAAACTAGGCGACTTCCTGCATCGCCCTACGATAAAGAAGACTTGCCGATTGGTGATAACCAGAGGCCTAGTCGACCTTCTTGATATTATATCAAACGAACAGATACTACAATGGGGAGAAGCAGCTATGAAAAATGGTAAGGTCGTTGGCGCGGGGAGAGAGATAACAGGTGTTGTCTCTAACGGACTGCAATTTAGAGGTTTTCTTAATGAATCAGGCGAAATAACAAATTTTTTTCCTACACTGGATTACAATGAAGGAGTTGTAATCATCGTGGAAGATAAGTATAGAAAATTAATTAGTTACTTTTATCTCCATATGGGAGATGGAAAATTTTTAAGAATCTTAAGAAGCTATGCTAACGGCGAAGGATATGGCGACGAATATGCGAGGTTTGTGTTTGCTGACTATTATGAGGAATGGGAAGAAGACTACTTTGGTAAAGATAGAATAGCTTATTACATTGATCGTCCTCTAGTAGAGAAAGATGAAGAAATTACTTTAGATTATTCTACATTATATAGATATTTAAGAGAAGATTGTGATCGCTATCTTGAAGAATATCCTCAAGATAAATCAGAGGTAGAAGAACTATGAAAAAGAATTAAAGAAAGATTTCATATACAAGAACTTTGATTTGCTTTCATGCGTTTTTTGAATCTACAAATAGAAGAGACCATCCCCATCATTTACTGGGATATTATGTTAAAATTAGAGCGTTAACACTTTTACGACCGAAAAATGTGAGAATCAATGAGGATGGTTCTTGATGTTTAGAAAATCAAAAAAGAGAATGTATGTACTAATTTTGATACTCGGATGGATTTGGTTTATATTTTGGGACTTATTGATAGAGCAGAAGGTTAATTTGTTTGATAATTTAGTTTTTTCCTTGATTTTTACAATAACCTTTGTTTTTTATGACTGGGCTTGGAAGAGCTCTAACAAAAGAAAGAGTAAGTGATCATCACTAAAGCTACTCGTTTGATGAAGGGGGGAGGATAATTTGAAATTAGTAAGCAGGATGCAGGAAAATCTCAACAATCTTCATTCTTGGTGTATCCGTGTATGTATTGTTGGTGTGAAATGAATTTAAAAGTTACATTCCATTTCGTACTCTGTACTTATTGGTGTAAAAAAAGAGCAAGATAGTTGGAAAGTACATATGTCATATGCAGTGAAACGTTGATTCACCTGTAAATTTATGGGTAAGAAAAGGTTGAGATTTTGTACCGTTCTCATGAACGGCCGTGTTCAGTCAGTCGCATCATCGGTTGGCAAGCTAATTGTCATTCCTTTATCGTACGTTGTAGCAATGATTATCAAAAAATATTTGCAATAAAAGCCTGCTGAATAAAAACAGAAGTCATTCGATCAAAAGGGAGAAAAGCGAGAAGCATAATGAACGAAAGCAAGTCTCTTTCAAACAAAGCGTTCTTTTATAAAACTACGCTTTTTAATAGCGTATCGATTCAACACATCTATCGTAACATTTGATTCATTGGCCGGGCGGAGGTGTCATATTTAAACGCATGAGCTCATTATCAAAAAATGAAAATTTGAATCCATTTTAATCCTCAATCGTATGAAGGATATCATGATTTTAATTAATATTAAGTCCATTAATCCCCATCGTATTAGGTATGGTTAAACAAAAAAAGATTCAATAGGTTAGCACTCTTACGTATATCTGTGAAATGTATTTCTTCTATAATGGCTAAACATCAAACTGTTTCAAATGATGGTCAAGATGCTTAAAAATTCCTTTCCCCCACTGTTCGGGAGTTAGTTTCCCGAAAAACGGATGTGGATGACTTGTACATTTTTCTGGACCATTTTCTTGGAATGTTATTATTTTCTGTTTAAGCCTTTCTCTTTCTCTTTCAAAATGCTTCTTATCTGCAATTAAAATGGCTGGAATGGTAGACATATTTAATGGTAAAGGCTTGTCGTTAAAAAAGATCGGTTTTGCCATTCTTCCTACTACTTTACCTAACAAACCTCTTGGAGGAGAAGAATTTCCCATAGCGATATCTTGGAAGGCAGAGCAATGAGCTAACATTTGGGCAACAGCCATTTTCCCCCATTTCGGTTGGGAATGTTCATTTAATTTATCAATCCGTTTAACTATTTCATCTGTACAATATTCATCAAAAATACTATGCATTAGAATGCTCCTTAGTTCTTATTTATATAATATAAGATTCGACGTTAATGATAGTTATCCTTCTTTTATCACGGCGCTAACCGTCCGTAATACCCCCACTTCAAGATGCGAGAGATAAATAAGAAGCTAAGTGGGGGATAAACGGACGATAACTTCCTTATAAGTTTCGCTAGCAATCAGTGGGGGTCAAAAACCCCCACTGATTGAAGTCTCACTTTATAGCGGATGTCTGATTTATTTTTGTCTCATGGAGGTAAGGCAAGGATCATTAATCATATGTTACTACATCATTATCCTCTGAAAATGGTTATTTATGTTAAAATATAAAGGAGTTTACGACAATATATAGTTAAAGTTAAGGCAGTAGCCGGGAGGAATAAGTATGAAGCAACTTTATATCAAACAGAAGGTATTCAGTCTAAGCGGAAAATTCACAGTGAAAGATCAGCAGGAGCAGGATGTATATTATGTGGAGGGAAGTTTCATGAAAGTGCCAAAGACTTTCTCCATTATGGATACAGCGAGAGATGAAATAGCACGCATTACGAAAAAGACGTTCAGCTTTTTACCAAAGTTTTTAGTGGAGGTAAACGGTCGAGAGGTATTAACCATAAAAAAGGAATTTTCTTTCTTGAAAGCACGATATACAATTGATGCGGCAGGGATTGAAGTACATGGTAATTGGTGGGACATGGATTTCCAATTGTTGCAGCATGGTGAAATTGTAGGTGAAGTGGGCAAGGAGTGGTTCTCGTGGGGAGATAGCTACAAGGTTCAAGTAATAGATGAAGAAATGGAAAGTATTATTATTGCACTCGTTGTTGCGATTGATTGTGTGAAGGCTGATCAAGCAGCTGCTTCCTCAGCGACGTCGGTTTAAAGAAGTTTAAAATAAAAGGCTAATGTTTGGTGGTCCTTATTATAAAGACATCAGGTACCAATGTTTTCATCCGTATACCTGCCTATCTTTCATAAGACGTTATTCAGTTATAGAGCGGGTTTATGGAAGAAAAGGATTTAGGGGGGAATAAAGTATGAATAAATTATACAGTCATTTAATTAAGATTATTATAACTTTGCTATTACTGTTTGGCTTCCATGAAATAAGTGAAATGGATCTGCCATTAATATCGGATATCCCATTCATTGGTATGTATATCCAATATCTTTATGAAATTTTAATGGATATTTTATTTTTGATAGCCATTTTTTTGTTTATAAAATTAGCTTATCAATCTATAGAAGATTTATTGTTTAAGAGAAACTAACATTTTGAGCTTGGATAATCATAATAAGTTTAATAAGAGTAAGTGGTAGTTGGTGTGAGTATTAAACGAAAAAGATCGGCTGGACATGAGGGGGCTTGCAGTAGTCCTTATCATTTTTTATTGATGAATAGGCTCTATCCGTATCCCCCTTTCAGTGTCATCAAAAGTGGTATTGCTTGGGCTATTAGTATGTTTTGCTTCATTATTGCACTAATTAGTTTTTCAAAAAAGAAAGTCTGATTTTTAACTAAACAGTAGTTGTTAGCAGAGTGATGCTCAATGGTAAGATAATTGATGGGAGATTTTACGATGAAGTTAAGAATGGAGTTATTTGTGAAAATTCAGGAAAATCAGTTCATTTCTATCAAAGTGTGCTAGGCATCTTCTGGTATAGGAGTCACACCCACAGTTAGAGAAAGAGCATCAACAGTACTTGATGGAACTCCGAAACTAGGATAATTAAAATTACATCCTATCATCTAAGCGACGGGGCTTGTCAAGAAAAGTGTGTAAGTAAGAAACCATACGCATTTCTTACTTACACAGTTCATATTCTCCCTGTACCTCACGTATTTTTAAAATACTTTAATAATAAAGCACATTTACTTTTTTACATTTGCTACATATTTCGTAGAATGGATTACCTTTAAAATGATGGTCACAATTTTGCTGTATATGTTGCTTGCAGTTCTCCAAGTAAGAAATGCGATTTTTTAATTGATTTATTTCCTCTTCCATTTTTGGGATATCCACAGTATGACCTCCCATATGATATAAATTACTGATATAATTTACTTCCAGCTTCTTTAAATTCATTAGCTTTTTCTTTCATTCCTTTTTCTATGGCTTCCTCTGTATCCAGCTTATTTTCTTTAGCGTAATGACGAATATCCTGAGAGATCCTCATACTGCAGAATTTCGGTCCACACATGGAGCAGAAATGTGCTGTTTTTGCCCCTTCTGCAGGTAGTGTTTCATCGTGAAATGCTAATGCACGTTCCGGATCTAATGATAAATGAAACTGATCTCTCCAACGGAATTCAAATCGAGCTTTTGATAAGGCATCGTCTCTTTTGTGAGATCCGGGATGTCCCTTTGCTAAATCGGCAGCATGTGCAGCGATCTTATATGTGATAACCCCTTCACGTACATCATCTCGATTTGGTAAACCTAAGTGTTCTTTAGGCGTAACATAGCAAAGCATAGCAGTACCATACCAACCAATCATGGCAGCACCAATAGCCGATGTAATGTGATCATATCCAGGAGCTATATCAGTAGTCAGTGGCCCGAGTGTATAGAAAGGTGCTTCTTCACACACTTCTAGCTGTTTATCCATATTTTCTTTAATAAGGTGCATTGGAACGTGTCCGGGTCCTTCAACCATAACCTGCACATCATGTTCCCAAGCAATCTTTGTTAGCTCTCCAAGCGTTTCTAATTCTGCAAATTGAGCTTCATCATTTGCATCTGCAATGGATCCAGGTCGTAAGCCGTCTCCTAAAGAAATGGATACATCATAGGTTTTCATAATTTCACAGATATCTTCAAAATGAGTATATAAAAAACTTTCCTGATGATGATAGAGACACCATTGTGCCATTATCGATCCACCTCTGGATACAATTCCTGTTAAACGTTTTGCTGTTAACGGTACATATCTTAAAAGAACGCCGGCATGAATAGTGAAATAATCTACACCTTGTTCCGCTTGTTCGATTAACGTATCGCGGTAGATTTCCCATGTTAGATCCTCTGCAACGCCATTTACTTTTTCAAGTGCTTGATAAATAGGAACTGTACCCACAGGGACAGCAGCATTTCGAATAATCCATTCACGAGTTGTATGAATATTTTTCCCTGTAGAAAGGTCCATAATATTATCAGCGCCCCAGCGTGTTGCCCAAGTCATTTTTTCCACCTCTTGTTCGATGGAAGATGAAACTGCAGAATTCCCAATATTTGCATTGATTTTAACATGGAAATGTCGCCCGATGATCATCGGTTCTGACTCTGGGTGGTTGATATTAGATGGGATAATCGCTCGTCCTCGTGCTACTTCATCACGAATAAATTCAGGTTCCATATTTTCCCTTATCGCGATAAATTCCATTTCAGGCGTAATTATTCCTCTTTTTGCATAATGAAGTTGTGTTACATTGCACCCTTTTTTGGCACGTAACAGTTTTCTTTTTAAACCAGGAAAGACGTTATGGTTGGCACGAGGATCATTTTCATCTTGATAGCCATTATCTTCAGGCTTTATTTCTCTCCCTTCATATTCTTCGACATCTTTTCTTTCCTGGATCCATTTACTTCTAAGTGCAGGAAGGCCCTTGGTTATATCCACCGAGTAATGAGAATCTGTATACGGTCCGCTCGTATCATAGACGCGGACGGGTGGATTCTCTTCATCACCGAAGGTTCCTGTAGTAGGACTTAGCTCAATTTCACGCATCGGTACCTTAATGTCTGGTCTAGAACCTTCTACATATACTTTTTTACTTCCTGAAAAGCTAGACATGATGGAAATGTTTTTTTCACTTACTGAGGTTGTTGACATTGGTTAAATCTCTCCCTTTCAAAATAATAAAGGACAAGAACAGGAACATACCAATTTAAAATAAGATAATTAAGAAGACATAAAAAAGCCGGATCCCTAAAAAGGATGGACCCGGCTTTATATGTAGAAGTATTATTCATAGTAATGATGAGAGTTCTAACTTCCCCACGCTGGTATGATCCAGATCAGGTCCAAAGAGTCAAGAAACTTCAACGTGTTTCTTTCTCAGCCCAACTTATTGGACTCCCCTAGTTATTTCTTATTCTGTTTGTAACAAGTATACACGAGTTTCCATAAAAATGAAAGGATTAGTAAAAAATAGAAGAAATAAAAATTGAATTTTTTGTAAATGTAAAGGTTACCCTTTATTAATTGTGCTTATATCTTGCTGTAACGCAAACAGATGATGGAAACTAAAAGGGATCATTTTGTCTGTTTAGGAAAAAAGCGAATCATTGATGCTAAACTTTACTATACATTGGAATATTATGTTAAAATACATCTATTAACATCTTTAGTTAATGAAGCAGGTCATTTGGTATATTCTGTACGACTACTGGATTTGACTACAGTTATCCTATGCATCTGATTATGTAAGGGGAGAGAACCAATGAATATTGGTCAACCGATAGCAAGCGGAAATACGGCAAATATTTATCTTACAGACAACAAAATAATTAAAGTATTTCATGATGATTTTCCAGATACCGAATCCTTAAAAGAGGCAAATAAGCAAAAATATGCGCGTTCCTGTGGATTGCCTGTACCTAAGCTATTTGATGTAACCAGGATACAAGGAAAACAAGCAATTATAATGGAGTATGTGAAGGGAGTACCATTAGGAGAATTATTTTTCAAAGTAGCGTCAGGAAAATGCGGATTTACAACGTTAAGGAAATTTCAATATCAAAAAGCCTAATTTCTCAATTAAAGCGCCTGATTGTTGAATATAATTTTTTTGTTGAACAGTATCTTTGTACTGCGCAGCAAAATTTCTGTTTAAAATTATAGCTCTTGCTCAATTAAAGTCACCCGTTAATGGAATAAGAGTAGACTATTTGTTAGTTAAAATCCATTCTTAAATAAGTTTTTAGATGTTCATAATCAATTAACTTACCATCTGCACTTACTACAATTATATCTTCACCATAAGTAATATGAGCACGATAATAAGGTTTTACTTTTAATGTGATTTCATATGCTCCACCAACACCATATAATTGCTTTATCTTTAATATCTCCGTATCATATGAAGCCCACATAAGACTTTCTGGTGCACCTTCATCATCTTTATAAATTTCAGATATTGCTTTATCAATTGGCTCTCTTAGGCTATTGATTAGTGCATATTTAATTGTTTCACATAACTCCGTATCAGCTTCATTTACCGTTTGTGAAAATGCTGGGGTGTCATAGCTTACTAAAGATATTATTAAAGTAAGGAATATAGTTAGCTTTTTCATAATTTTCACCTCAGTTTAGTATTTGAACCTAAACTGGTCTTATTCAAGTATTCTGTGACTTTAACGAAATAAACTGTATCCCTTGTTGCAGATAAGCATCCGTTACTTTAAGTTCAATTTTTCACAAATTTACATCATCTCTTTAACCGACTTTAATCCCAAATCCTATCCATCTTCCATCAATATCTTCAATTACAAATTCTTTATTATTGTAATCCGTATTTTCTAAGGTACGGATTATTTTTATATTCGAGTTAATGAACTCTTCTTGGAGTTCTTCTTGATTCTTGGTTATAAAGTAAGCGTCATATCCATATCCATAGAGGTCTCTATTAGGAATTACTTTTTGTCCATTAGTCTTAGTTAAAATAATTTCAGTAGTATCACGGTATAAACAAATATGAGGTTCATTTGCGTCCAAATACTGTACAGCTTTAAATCCCATCTTTTGTTCATAAAAAATTGCTGTTTTAATTATATCTAGTGTTGGAAATACACAGTGTGATTCTAATAGTAAGTTCTTCATTTCCCTTCTCCTCTACAATTTCAAATATATTTCAAAATATATCCATTATCGAACTCTTCTGCTCCTTTACTTCAACAAAGGAAAGCGAATAGATTTGTTTGTTCAGCATTCGCCCCCTTTAGTTGAAGAACTCCCGGTTATCAATCAATGTCTTCTAATAAAGTTAAGCATTTCATCGAAAGCATCTGAGGCTGATTTTGCATTAAAATTAGGAGAGTATGGGTCGCTAAATCCATGTTCTCCATTAAATTCATGTATTTCAGTATTTCTTTTATCCAGATTTGAAATTAATTCATTAACATCAAAGAACCGTTCTTTCTGCGGAAAGAATAAAATTGTGGGTCTTGCTGGGACTAATTCTTTGTAATTCCTAATTCTTGAACCATAATATCCTACTATCCCATCGAGATAATCTTCCTCACTACACAGCCAAGCAACAGTTGCTCCTATACTAAATCCAATAATGTATATTTTTTTGTATTCCAATTTAATACTTACTAATACGTTTTTTATTTTATGAACAGCCTCAGTAAACCCAACATTCTCTATAAAATTTTGATAGGCAATCTCTTCTTCGGAATAATCGAAAGGTTGCTCACGTTTTAGTAAGTTCGGACAGATAACATCAAAGCCCTGTTCTGATAATCTTTCACAAAAACTCGTCATGTGTTGATTAATTCCATATATTTCGTGAATCACAATAATTAAACTATCTGCCTCATTCAGTATCTGAATCATTTTATCCCCTATCTTTCAAGATGACTATAACAAAAAATAAAAAATATTATATATTTTTTATCCCACCACTAAACTGCTCCAAGAGTGAAAGAGCATATCTGTTCCCAGATATGCACCCGTTAGTTCTACAAGCTAATTGTTTACTTTAGTTAATATTGTTTGTAGCTCTGTTAAATCGTTAATGACCATATCAGCTTGAGAAAGTTCATCCTCTCGTGCAAAGTCAAAGTTGCATCCAATTGAAACTAAATCATTATCTTTGGCTGCATTTATATCTGAAAGTCGGTCTCCAACTACTGCTCCATTAGTGATGCCGTATTTTTTTATAATACCTTGGACCAAATCCGATTTATTCAACGATTCAATTTGTTGGATACTGAATGTTTCCGTAACCCATTCATCCAAATGATAATAACTGACAATCGCTTTTAAATATTCCGTTAAGCCATTACTTGCTATGTATATTGAACAATCATTCTCTTTTAAATAACTAAAGACTTCTTTTACATTAGGATATAAAGCACCTTTACCACTGCTTATATTTTCAATTAGCCTTTCTAAAAAATAAGCATCCATTTGTTCTCTTTCCTTAACGGTATGATTAGGTAACAAAGTCTCCCATACTTTCGGTAAAGGAACCCCCATAATTTCACGGTATTTATCAATAGGCGTTTCCTTATCCCACTTATTTAATGACCGTAAACAGCTAAAAGTATCATCCAGTGATAATTCCAATATCTTATCTGTTTGAAATAGTGTTCCATCCATATCAAAGATTAGTGATTGTGCCATTATTTTCTCTCCCCTTAAAATTATTACCTTCCAAACCTTAACAATAAATAAAAATTAATAATGTGTCTTAAACATAAGCCACCCGTTAACGCAATAAGGAGTGATCTTCATTAGCAGGTTTAACGTAGTAATTGAACAGAGATTACGTTAAATTTTTGCATTCTTAAACAAAGAAACTACGTTTTCTGCTAATTGAGATTTTGTAAAATCATCGTGATATATACGACATACTCCTGGCTCATCAGAGTTCAGTTTGATAAATATGGGGTCACCACTACCATGGGAGCAACTGGCTATAAAAACGTATCCGTCTTTTAATGCTGATGTTCCAGGTTCATATTCGGTGTTTTCTTCTATTATATCGTCCACACTACCCCATATCATATAAGAAACACCATCATAATCCCCAATTGGCTCATCTTCTTGAACTCCAAACTCTGCACCGATTAAGGGAACCGTTGTATAAAGTTCAATGTACCATTTTGGTAATTTTATATTCAATTTTCTTTCTAATCTCGCTATATCACTTTCGCTTGCTGTTTTATCAACAAATTCTGGATATTTCAACTTAATTCTTTCAATTAATTGTTTTGCTTCAGATATGGATTCATTATTTGTCATTTTTAAAACCTCCCATTAAACATAAAACAAAAGATCAGCTATCGTTGCTCAAAATCCTTGTTGCGTTTTAGCCACCCGTTGCTTAATAATACTTGCTTATTTTGTCACTGTTACAATCAACTCATCAATGGTTCCAATACATTTCTCAACTTCAGATAAGTGGTAAAACGTACTTGTTGTTTCGAATTTATGTACTTCATCATTTTGTGAATAGAGATAAATTCTTTTTCCTTGTCCAAGTGCAATACCAAATTCAATATGACTTCCTTTGCCTGCTGGTAATAAAACTATTATAAAATCTGCTTCCATTACAGCATTCTTTTCTTCTTGTCCTATTTCTTTTAAATCGTCAATCGTTGAAGCTCTTTCATTTTTTGTCCAATCATATGTTTGAATATAACCTTTGTTTATTAACTCAGTACTAACGTAACGAACTGTATCTATATTTTTAAAACTCGATGCAACATAAAATTTTTTCATTATTTATCTCCTTTGTTAACATTGCTGCTTCATTAGCGAAAGATGCGACTCCCCTGTTCAGCAATAGCCACCCGTTACTTTAATAGGAGTTTTTAACATTTATACTCCATCTTCAGAAACTCAAATGTACTTCCATTTGTATCTTGCATGAAAGTCTCTACATCTTTAAATCCGACTTTTCTATATAACTTTATTGCTCTTTGATTAAAAGTTGCAACTGATAATGTTATTTTTTCAGGTTTAAACTCAGATTGAATAAAGTTAATACCTGCTCTTAAAAATTCTGTCCCATTACCTTGTCCAGTTAAATCAGGTCTCATTCCTAAACCAATATCACAGGTTCTGTGGGCAACTTTACTAAAACTAAGGAACGCAACCAATTCATTTTCTATTGTTACAGAAAATGTTGAGTTCCCTCTTTCTTCTGGGTTTAAAAATTCAGTTAAATCTTCTTCATCAGCTTCCATATTATAAAATGAATATTCGCCTTCATAATGCCAGTTAAATGCAATATTTTCTGCTTGTTTTTGTGTCATGACACTAAATTCATAAGTCATTTTAATTCTCCTTCATTTCTATCTTTTATCTCCTTGTTCAACTTTTCTGCTCGTTAGTTTAAGTGAATAACTTCACAATGTTATATATCTTCTTACTTAAATCATACCAGAATATAAAGAATTATTGTTCCCATTTTCCACAATTATGGAAATAATTTTTGTTGCGCAGTATAAAGTCTACTACGTAATTAGAGATACTCCACAATCGTGTCTTATATGGAATAAGGAGTGACTAATTGTTCACTTCTGACAGCTTTCTATATAATGAAGCCCTAGATACATTTGTAATTTCACAAATTTGATTTACAGTCATATTTCCTTCTTTATATAGCTTTACTGCATAATTCATTCCTGCGTATGATGTTGTTATCGAGATCAAACCACTCACAAATATAACCCACGATTGACTCTTTATCTTCGAATAATGCAGGCTTTGTATTGGCTAGAAATTCAACGTCCAGATCTTCCTTTTCATTTGCACGGATACGTACTAATGTACGCACATTACTAATCTCAATAACACGAGTAATCCTATCGTTTTCGATTTCAAACATGCATTCATTGTGGTCCCTCTGTAAATAATCCAAATTCACCTTGAAATTAAATGCTTCAGGTGTTTTTATTATAATGTGATTGTTATGTTCCTCCCATGACCTCATGAATGTCTACACTCTCGTCTTGTTCGATTCTTCCATTGCAAGCAGTGCTTTTTTCATCTCTAAGCCTCCACGAAATCCAGTTAGGCTACCACTTTTAGAAATTACTCTATGACAAGGCACTACCATCATAACTGGATTTGCTCCATTAGCTGTTCCGACTGCGCGCACAGCATTCGGTCTCCCAATTTTCTCAGCAATATCCGAGTAAGACACCACTTCTCCATAAGGAATATTCTGTAGTTCCTTCCAAACCGCTTTTTGAAAGGATGTACCTTTCAGATCGAGAGGAATATCAAATGTTTTTCTTTTTCCATGCAGATATTCTATCGTTTGATGTACATAGTTACTAACTTTTTCATCATCTTCTATCAGTCTTGCATTTGGCCTGTTTTTATCTGTCCAAATCTGTAATTTGTTTATCGCTTTATTTGGAGAGCCGACAAAACATAATCCTTGGTCAGTTGCTGCAATATAAATCGTCCAATTTCCGTGGTTTAATGTTCCATAATAGATGGTTTGTGCATGTTTATTTTTCATTTATTACCCCTTCTTTTTCTAAATTGACTTGGTGTTTGACTATTTTTCTCTTTGAAGACAGTTGAAAAGCGTGAAGCATTTGTGATTCCGACCAGTCTACCAATTTCCTGTATAGGGAGGTCAGTTTGAACTAAATACTTTTCCGCTTTTTCGATTCTCAGTTGCTGCACATATTCTAGTGGCGTTATGCCTTTTATCTTTTTAAACACACGATGCAGGTGATAAGAGCTGCTGTGGCAATGTTCCGCAATTGATGTTAAAGTTAAAGGGTTGGAATAATTCTCTTTGATATACATTTCAACATGTGAAATCCATTCCTCATCAGGTAGACTGTTTCCTCCTGATTTACAGTGTTTACAGGGCCTATAACCTGCCTTTAGCGCATCTTCTGCTTGCGTAAAAATAGTGACATTATCAAAATTCGGAACTCTTGATTTACAAGAAGGTCTGCAAAAAATGTTGGTTGTTTTTACAGCATAGAAAAATTGATCGTCATAGCTTTTATCATTTTCCACTATCGCTTTCTTTCGTTCTTCAGTGAGTTGCAGCATCATCAATTCATCACCTCTGGTCTAAATTTTACACCTAATTCAAATAAAAGAAACATTTGTCGAGTTGAATAGCAAGATATGAAAAGAATTTTTTGCAATTCGGTAAAAATATTAATGGAATATTATGTTAAAATAAGAAGAGAAGACAGCAATTCATTTAATGCTTCATTATCCATTGATGAAGACACCTTCTTACATCAACGTCTATCACATTTCCATTATAAGACTCTAAAAATAGTAGGTTGAATAATGGAAAAAAGAATAGTCATTTACAAAGGAGGAATGTTATTGAATAGAAAAATACACATTTTAGGTGCTTCAGGGGCTGGGACATCGACATTAGGTGCCGCATTATCCAAGGTTTTACCACACAGGCATCTGGATACGGATGATTACTTTTGGATAACCAAATTCACTGAACAAAGAGAAGTACCGGAAAGAAGAAGATTGTTGGAAAAAGATTTATCACTAAACGAAAACTGGATACTCTCTGGTGCTGTTTGTGGTTGGGGCGATAATTTTAAAAGTAGTTTTGATCTTGTTTTTTTCTTATGGATTCCTCAAGATATAAGGCTTGAAAGACTAAAACAAAGGGAATTCCAGCGTTATGGAAATGAAATATTAGCTGGAGGAAGCAAATATGAGCAATCGAAAAAATTCCTGGAATGGGCTTCTTTATATGATAGTGCTGGAATGGAAGTGAGAAGTAAAACGTTACATGAGCATTGGATGGCAGAGTTATCTTGCCCTGTATTAAAAATAGAAGGTGATTATTCAGTCGAGGAAAGAGTAGATATTGTATTGGATTATCTGAAAGCTAAAGGGTGATAGGTATTTTTGCAAAAGTGGCCATAAAAGTAGCCGAAGTGGCCATAAAACATCGAAAAGTGACCAAGGTTATAGATCGATTACTTTATTTATTTGGGGAGGAGATAATGTTAAAAGCAATAATATTCGATTTTGACGGTTTAGTTTTTGATACGGAGACTTTTGATCTCAAAGCATTTCAGGAATTATATCAAAAATATAATGTTGAATTTCCACTTGATAATTGGATGAATTCTATTGGCATTTCGCTTGCATTTGATCCCTACGAACCGTTATTAATGAGTCTCCCTGGAATCAGTAGAGATGATGCTAAAGAAGAGCGGAGTAATTTATATGAAAAATTATTAGAAGGTAAAGCCCCAAGAGAAGGTGTTGTGGAGTACTTGGAGCGAGGCAAACAACTGGGTATGAAAATTGCAATTGCATCAAGTTCTACAAGAAGCTGGGTGGAACACCATTTAAATATATTAGGGATTAAACCGTATTTTGACTATATTTGTACCTCTGATGATGTCGAGAATGTCAAACCCGAACCAGACTTGTACAAAAAAGTTCTTGAATATTTTGACATTAGCGCTAAAGAAGCTGTTGTGTTTGAAGACTCTCCAAATGGTTCATTAGCTTCGATACGTGCTGGAATACCTTGTGTGATTGTACCTAATGAAACAACTGAAGTGCTTCCTTTTGATAAAAGTGTTGCGTTGCGTTTGAATTCCAAGAAGGATAAGACTTTAGATGAAGTTTTGGAAGCGGTATCGATTGTAGATACATTTGATTAATGTAAAGGAGCTTCCCTTTAATTTAGTGGAAGGAGAATTGAACATGTACAGGGGGACACCTTCTTGAATATTACCAAAAATAATGGTTTCGAATTTCTTGATTTTCTTGTAGTAAAAGAGTCGGAACTATATGATTATCATCGATTGGCTGGTTCTTATGCAGTAATAGAATGTGACGGTAACTATCTTTTTTGTTATAACACTTTGAGAAAGCAATGGGAATTATCAGCAGGGCGAAGGGAAAAGAATGAGACACCGAAAGATTGCGCGATAAGAGAACTTTACGAAGAAACTGGTCAGTGTGTTTCGGAATTAGAATTTAAAGGCTTGTTAAAAATAAAGAACTTAATCAGTGGCGAAATGAAGTATAATCCTGTTTATTTTTCTACTATTGAAAAACTCCAAGCCTTTCAAAAAAATAATGAGATATCTGAGATACAATTATGGGACTTGAAGCAAAAGATTGGCTACATAGATGAAGTAGATATAAAGATACTCGATTATTTTGATTAAATTATCCATACTTAGGAAAGGTGAAAAACACATGACACAGCAAATAAAAGCACTATAGTTGACTGGGGAGACACCCTTATGTGGGATTTCCCCAAATTTGAAGGTCCGATGGTTTTATGGGAGAATGTTGAAGCAGTTCCGGGTATCAAAGAAGTATTGGGAACATTGCACTTGGATTACATATGCTGTGTAGCTTCTAATGCTGGGGAATCTACTAAAGAATTAATGGGAGAAGCGTTAAATAGAGTAGATTTAGGTGAATATTTTAATCACTTATTTACCTCTCGTGAATAGGGGCCACGAAACCAAACCATGAATTTTTCAATAAAATCCTCCAAAGCATAAATCTTAAACCCAAGGAATGTATGATGATAGGTAATGATTATCTAAAGGATATAGTTCCCGCTAAAGCAGTTGGACTTCATACGATTTTATTTACAGATGATGAAAACACTAAAATTGAAAAATGTAGTGATGCAGATTATACTATTCATTCTATGAATCAGCTGCATGAGATAATCTTACATTTAGAGTAATAGTTTGGAATGTTCAATAAACATTGTACGATCACTGAGAGGAGTTTATTAGTGCTTAAAAATAAGAAAGTATTAGTAACTGGTGCAGGTGCTGGCATTGGAAAAGAGATAGTCAAGCAATGTTTAGCCGAAGGTGCTTCAGTAATTGCCTGCGATATCAATAAAGATAATCTCTATGATCTGAAAAAGTCTATCCATAATGATGGTTATTTCCATACATATCAGTTGGACGTAAGTAATTATGAAGAGGTATACGATTTTTTGAATATCTTCAGAGAGAGGATATTAATGTAGAATGTTTGGTCAATAATGCTGGAGTTTATTTAGCAAAAAATCTACTCCATTATCAAATAGATGAAATCAATAAAGTATTAGACATTAATATCAAGGGCTGTATTTATTTCTCCCAACTGTTCGGCAAGAGAATGATGCAGCATAAGTCAGCGGGAGTAATAGTAAATATTTCTTCAGTTTCTGGACTGGAGGGAAGTTCAGATACCATATACGGTGCATCTAAAGCTGCTATTTATTGGTTGGACTAAAAGCTGTGCAATGAATTTTTCCCCCTATATAAGAGTAAATGCTGTTGCTCCAACGATGGTTAACACCTCAATGATGGAGGCAATACCGGATTGGAGAAAAGAAGAGTATATAAGTCACCAGCTGATAAAAACGCCAGTGATGCCTGAAGATATTGCTGATACGGTTGTGTTTTTACTGTCAGATAAAGCAAAGCATTATACTGGTGCAACTTTCGATATAAATAATGGTGGGTACTTAAGGTGATTTTATTTTGAAAATCCCAAGATGTGTCGATGGCAATACATAACCAAAGCTAGAAGAAAACATTTTTCTTCTAGCTCATTTTTTTTGAAACTTTTTCATCTGCTGGCTGCTCTAACGGATGAAAGGGGGGTATAACTTGAAAGATTTATCTATCGTGAAAAAAGCTATAAATGGGAACGAAAAAGCGTTTGAAACGCTAGTCAAAAAGGAAAGTGAGAAACTCTATAAAACTGCTTTTCTTTATGTCCGAAATAAAGAGGATGCCTTGGATGTACTCCAGGAAACTATATACAAGGCTTTTATATCCATTGAACAAGTAAAGCAACCGCAGTTTTTTAATACCTGGCTGACAAAAATACTGATCCGTACTGCTTATGATGTCATAAGAAAGCGAAAGAAAGTCGTTTTTGATGAGGAACTTATGCGTAATATTTCTGACGATAGCAGTATAGATGTGGAAGGCAAAATGGATGTGTTAAACGCCATTTCCGGTTTAAGCAAAAATTATCAAACCGTCATTATCTTATTTTACTACCACGACTGTACGATTGATGAGATTGCGGAAACAATGGGGAAACCCGCGAACACTATCAAAACCTATTTACGTCGGGCAAAAATGGAATTAAAAAAAAGTATTGGAGGGATGAATTATCATGGACAAAGAGCGTTTACATAGAGAAATAGATGAAATAGAAGTTCCACAGAGCGAAATATATCATGCAATAGAGAAAGGGATGGAGGAAGGTCGTAAAGAAAAAGTACCAAAAAGAAGATCCAAGGTTAAATTTTTTAGTGCTGCAGCATCGATTGCGGCAGTAGCATTCTTAGCAGCAGGTTTCATTTTTGCACCTATTTCATATGCCCTATCTTCTATTCCTCTGCTAGGCTCTATTTATGACAAGGTTGGTATGCAAATCGGAGAAGAGTTATTGGAAAGCGATTTAGTTACGCAGCTTAATCAAAAGGCGTCAAGTAAGGGAGTTGATATCACGATAACAAGTGCTTATTATGACGGTAATGTCATTGGTATTACATTTAATGCGAAAGGTGACAAACTTTCATTGGATCGTGTTGGAGGTGCAGGACCAGAAGCTGGATATGGCTTTCATCTTTTTGACGGAAAAGAACAAAATCAGTGGTCTGCTTCCATGTCAGGCTTAAAAGAAACAGAAGATGGATACATCGCCTCGATCGAATTTTACAATGATGATGCTGATTTACTTGAAAACGATACATTGCCATTAACCTTCACTAGTATGACAGGTGTCAAAGGCCGTTGGAAATTTGATGTGCCGGTTGAGCAAATCCCTTCTGAAACGATTTATTCGGAAGCTGCGACTGAGCTTGAAGGTTCAGGATATTCACTTCAAATGGAGTCCATTGTGAAAGGAAAGGCGACGACGATATTAAATTATAAGACGACACTGCCCTTGGCAGGCAAAGAGGATGAATTAAGAATTACAGTGTTCGATAATGAAGGTAACCGTTTATCTAAATTCCACCCCAATGTATTAACAACAGAGATAAAAGCAAATTCTGTTGTGAAAAAGAACCAAGAAATGTTTAGCAGTAGCATCAGTGAAGATGCAACGTATTTAACTGTTCAACCTGAAATCGTAAAATCGGATAAAGATATTGTACAGACAATGGACCAATCGACTCCTTTTACCGTAGAGAGTAGCAGGTTTGACTATTCGATAAAAGTAAATAGTATACAGCAAGAGGGAGATCAGCTAATATTGGATTATCATATACAGAATGTCGATACCGGTTCGATTCGAGAAGATGTCATTCAATATTTTGCAGACTTTATCATGATCATAAAGTCTGACAATGTTCAAAGGGATGAAACGGGAGAATTGAATATGATGAAAATGCTTGAATATAGGATTCGAAGTGATCAAGCAACGTTACAAGAAGATGGCAATCGCCATTTTCAATCCATTTTTGAATTAAAAGATCAAGATACGTTTGATTATAGAAATTATTCCATTGAAGTACCATTTGGAACATTAAGTGAAAATGAAGAGCCGATTAAAATGGAACCAATGAAAGTGGAATTAGAGTAACATAAAGAGCAGGTGTTGGAAAATCTTTTCAACACCTGCTCTTTTATACGTTTGCCTATTATATAACTTAAGATCACCTATATCCTCCGAAAACAAGAAATATTTAGCAGAATGCCAACAGATACAATACTAATTAACAAGGAAGAACCTCCATAGCTTAAAAATGGTAATGGAATACCTGTTATCGGTAAGGTACCTGATACTGCACCTAAATTAATGAATGCTTGGGTTACTATTTGTAAAGTGATGCCTACTGCTAATAATTTACCAAAATTATTTTTGGCGCGCATTCCAATACGAATACCTTTAACAAAGAAGAAGAAATAGAAGCCTAGGACAAGAAGCACCCCTATAAATCCCAATTCTTCCGCTATGATAGACATAATAAAATCCGTATGAGCTTCAGGTAAATATCCATGTTTCTGCACACTTTGACCCAGACCTAACCCGGTAACGCCTCCTGAGTGAATAGATATATAGGAATTGACTAATTGATAACCTGCACCATCCATGTCTTCAAAGGGGGCCAGAAAGGATGTAATACGCATCAAGCGGTATGGCGCCATTAAAGCAAAACAGGAAAAACCTAAAAGTGCGAAACACATTAACAAAATTAAATAGCGGAGACGAATCTCTGTGAAGAATAGAATGATACCACATGAGAATATAATTAGAGTAGCAGAGCCTAAGTCAGGCTGAGATATTATCAGACAGAATACTATTGCTAATATAATTAAAGGTGGTAGCAGCCCTTTTTTGACATTATTTATCTCTTCCTCATTCTTGCTGTAGAAATAAGAAAAATAGATGAGGATGGTTAATTTTGTTATTTCAACAGGTTGAAGTAATATACCCCCGATTGATAACCATCTGCTTGAATAATTACGTTCCACCCCTATTTGTGGAATCAATACAAGAACTAAAAGAAGAATGGTTAATATGGTGAGAGCAGAAACAAGTTTCCCATATAACTTGTATGGTAATACTATCGTTGGGATCAGAAATAATAAACCGAGCAGAGCCCAATATAACTGTCTGTGAAAGTAATACTCTGCGTTATCAAACCGTATAAGAGCATAGGGAGAACTAGCACTATATACCATAGTTACACCAAAAAAAATAAAAAGAACTACGGCTATTAATAAGGTTAAGTCCATTCGTTTTAAGTATTGCAATGCAAGCCCCCTCCTACGCCATCACTCTGTATTAGTGAAAAAAATATAATTTTTTGATCTAGCATCTATACTTTGTACTAAACCAAGTGCAAACAAATTAGTCATTAAAGCACTCCCACCATAACTGATGAAAGGTAATGCAATACCTGTTACTGGCATTAACCCAATAGTCATGCCAATGTTTTGAAACACCTGAAAACCAATTAATAGGATGACGCCAACACATATATAAGTACCGAATATATTATCTGTCCGTAATGCTATCGTTATTATTCGATAGATTAATAAGAAAAATAATAAAACTAAGAGACTGCTGCCCATAAAACCAAATTCCTCCCCAATTACGGCAAAGATAAAATCAGTATGTGCCTCAGGTACACGGCCACTTTGCACTTGAACTCCTTGACTAAATCCCGAACCATTGAGTTGACCCGCACCAATTCCAAGCATGGCATTTTTAACTTGATAGCCAAAATTATCCGAGTAATCTGAAGGGCTTAGCCAACTATAAATTCGTCCTAATTGATGTGTTTGAAATACATTAGTAACAACATCTTCATGAAAAGTGAATAAATAGATGAGAAAGGAGCCACTTGAAGCTATAACAGTGAAGATAAGGGTGATCATTTTGCTACTGATAGTCGAAGTAAGTACTAATCCTATAGAGGTTATAGCTATCAAAATGGCAGAGCCTAAATCAGGTTGTTTCAATATAAAATAAAAAGGAAAAATAGAAATAGCCATGGCTTTAAAAACAACGGGAATGCTTTTACTAAATGACAAATTCTTTTTGCCGTTTTTTTTAAGCATCGCAGCTAAATAGATCACTAAAAAAACCTTCATCAATTCAGAAGGCTGAAACTCCATAAATGTTAAATCAATCCATCTTTGAGAACCATTTTTTAATACACCAAAAAAACGAACATAGAGTAGTAGCATCATACCGAAGATATAAAGATATACAGCCCAATTTTCAAGTAATTCGTAATCAAATCTGCTGACACCTATCATCAAGGCAAAACTGATGGTGTACCAGATGAGTTGTCTGAGTGCGAAGTGAAAGGATTGACCATCTGTATATTGACCAGTTCCACTATAAACGGTTATCAAGCTGATGATGAAAAAGACGATAAGTATGAAAAGAATCAAGTAGTCTATCGATTTATTTTCGCCCATTCGTTGTCTCATTCTTTCTGTGTTAAGGATTGCGCTACGTACTGTACAACAAATCCATCATCTAAAAACCCAACCGGAAATAAGTAGTCAGGTATCATGTCTGTTGAAGTGATAAAGTATAATAAGGCTCCACCTATTAATAAGATGTCTTGCTTTGTTCCTGCATTTTCTTTAAATGATTGAAACATCGATTTTAATTGTTCTATCAATGGTCCTTGGCTGCTTAATTCGGAAAGTTTTGCTTTAAAATCATTTAGAATAGTTGTCCTTCCTTTTTCTGTTGCTCCCTTTAATTGATGTTTGTGCAGATTATCTTGAAGAGCAGTAAAGGTAAATTCTTTGACAGAGAATCCCATATTTTCGATTATGACTCGAATATTGTGGAATTGCTGAGCTATACTCTCTCCCTTATTTTGCTCCATAGTTAATAACTCAGATATAGGTATATTTAAGCAATTCGATATTGCATGAATATGATTCAACGTCGCTTTTCTTTGTCCATTTAAGATTCTGGAAATGGTAGATACATTAATAGCTGTTTCTTTTGCTAATTCACGCATACTTGTATTCGTTTCTTTAAGTTGTTTTTTTACCAAAAGAGTATTTAGTTCAGGCATACATATGCACATCCTTACATGTATAAGTCATGTTTTTTTCATCACTATTATTGTAGATGGTAATTAAAGAATAAAGAAGTGTTGACATTTTGTCAACACTTCTTTATTCTTTTGGTTAGAAACAAATACTGTCTACTATTGCAATCCAGGCTACTATATAATCTGTACATATAAATGACATTGTTTTCACAGGTTCCGCAGCTTTTGGACAGGCTCCTTTGTGTTCAGCGCAAGCTTGCTGGTGACATTGCGTTTACCACCAACTACTTCATTCCTATAGAGAAAAAGGACAATTAAGGTGCTTGCACAAGGTTTTAGTGCTCTTCTTGTTTCTTAACGAAGGGAGGGATAATGACTGGTATTGCAAGTGGGATAGGTTAGCTACTGTTACTCCATTCGTTCGCGGGAGAAAAACGCTTCAGAAAATAGCGTCTTCTTTATATATCAATAGCTTTAATGTTTAAAACTTAGGAAGCAAATGTACGAAGGAGGTAGATTTATAGTGAGTGATCGATTAAAGAAGAGGTCAAATAAATATAAGCGAAAATTACTACTTTGGTTTCTGTTCGTTGTGTTTCTTCTAGTTCTATCTTGTGGAACATATATATTTGTTCAGGTCTACACCGCGACAAAAGGTGCATATGAAGAGATAGATCGACAAGGGAATAAATCAGAATATAGAGAAGAGGAAGTAACCTTTAGCAAGGATCCCATCTCCATTCTGCTCATAGGTGTGGACTATGGTGTTGAAGGGAAGAATGGTCGTGCAGACACGTTAATGGTTGTGACGCTCAACCCGTCAACGAAAAAAACCACGTTAACCACGGTTCCCCGAGATACGAGGGTAGAATTTTATGAATCGGAAGCTCAAGAATATGCGGGATTTCATAAAATTAACGCAGCCTATTCCTACGGTTCAATTTTTGAATATGGGTCCAATAAATTAACGATCGAAAAGGTAGAAGAATTGCTTGATATCCCAATAGATGAATATGTAGCCCTTGACTTTGATGCCTTTCACCAGCTGGTAGATACATTTGGTGGTGTAACCGTGGATGTAAAACAACCTTTTAGTCAAAAAAGTTTTAAAAATGATGGAAAGATGATCAATTTTGACAAAGGAATAATGAAAATGAATGGAGAAGAGGCACTAGCGTTTGTCAGGATGAGAAAGCATGCGGCAAATACGCTTTATTCCCGTGAAGAAAGACAGCGTCAATTTGTTCAAGCTGTGATAAATGAAGCGCTATCTACTACAACCTTTTTGAAGATAGCGGAACTTTCTAATGTTTTGGAAAATAATATAAAAACAAGCTTAAGCCCGTCTGAAATTCTTCAATTACAGAAAGCATACGCATCTATGGATAATGTGGATGTGCAGACATTTGAAATAGAAGGTCAGAACGAAGTACTTCATGATATATATTACTTCATTCCTGAGGAAGAAAGTTTGTTAAACGTGTCCGAACAAATAAAGCAGGAGTTGGCATTACCCTAAATTAGCTTAGGATGTTTCCTTGTTTTAAGTGTTATTTCATATGTCAATATAGCTGAAGTTAATCAATGTTACAGAAGCTTTAATCTGGTCCAAATCTTATAATACATATTGTGTACTGGAGGAAATAGTAAATAAGGGAAAAAATGGGGTCAAATGATGATCCCATTTTTTTGTTATTTTTGGAGGATGAATTAAAAGCATGATACCTCTTACAATTGCAAAAAAAATAACCATTCAAGTTCAATAAATTAGTCTGTTTTTTTATCTGATGCAAGAAAGGAACGTCCATGATACCACCATATATTCGCAATGTGTGAAACAGTTCTTCAACTAATTTGCGCCTATGTGTCATCCGGGGTATTTGGTATAGAAGAGAAAAAGATAAGCTAGCAATCTAACAGACTTCATTTTTCTAAAAAAATAGAATCAGCTATTGCTATCTGGTTTATATTACTGTACACTAGTAACGACATTTTCAAATGAAAGTGATTCTCATTATCATAACAGGAGGAAGATTCAATTGAAAAAAGGGGTAATTATTTCTATTATATGTTTATTTTTCATGTTCTTGGCTGCCTGCGGTCAGTCCGAAAGTACTAACCAGGAGGAGAATGATGATAAAGCAGAAGCAACGGGTTCGATTGAAATTGATCATGCTCTTGGAACAACTGCTATTGATGGAGAGCCGGATCGGGTAGTTACGCTTTATCAAGGAGCAACAGATGCAGCGGTTGCTTTAGGGATTAAGCCAGTAGGTGTTGTAGAATCATGGCGTCAGGCTCCGATGTATGATTATCTAAAAGATGATTTAGGAGAAGTTACATATGTAGGTCAAGAAACACAGCCTAATTTAGAAGAGATTGCAGCACTTGAACCTGACGTGATTATTGCCTCAAAGATGAGACACGAAGAGATATATGATCAACTAAGTGCTATTGCGCCAACTGTTGCACACGAAACTGTATTTGCTTTTAAGGAAACGCTTGAATTAGTTGGAAAAGCAACTGGTAAAGAAGAAAAAGCGACGAAGCTATTAGAAGATTGGGACAATAGAGTAGCGGATTTCCAAGAAAAGGTTGCCTCAGAGTATAAAGGAGAATGGCCACTACATGCAGCTGTTCTCAATTTTAGAGCAGATCATGCTCGTATTTATGTAACAGGTTTTGCAGGTTCTATTCTAGATGAATTAGGGTTCAAGGGACCAGCGAATATAACAGACAAGTCACAAGCTGTGCTTAAGCTAACAGATAAGGAAAGTATTACAGAAATGAATGCTGACGTCTTTTACTTGTTTATGGATGATGACCCTGCAGTGGAACAAACGTATCAAGATTGGACTTCGCATCCTTTATGGGAAGAACTTGACGCCGTTCAATCAGATCAAGTCAACCGTGTGGATGAAGTGGTCTGGAATATGGGAGGGGGTATCATCGCGGCTAACCTAATGCTCGATGATATCTACGATCGATTCGACTTAGAGAAATGATAAGAGCAGGTAGGAGCAACTTCCTACCTGTTGATTTTTGCTATTATGCTCTAGAATACAATGAGGTGTGTCAGATGAAAACGAAATCTCGAGTAAAAAAAAGGGTGCTAACCTTTATTGTAGCTGTTATCCTTTTCATTCTATCCTTTTTTGCTAGTCTAACACTCGGTCAAACGAATATATCTATTTCTACGACGCTTCAAGCAATTCTGCGGTTTGATCCCAATAACACGGAACATATTATTGTGGTCACTTCCCGACTGACCAGAACGTTGATTGCATGTGTGATTGGAGCTAGTCTTGCGATTGCAGGTGCTATGATGCAAGCATTAACTCGAAATCCACTGGCATCCCCAAGTATTTTCGGTATTAATGCTGGAGCTATCTTTTTTATTGTAGTTGGCATTACCTTCTTTTCTATGGAATCGTTGACGCAATATATGTGGATTGCTTTTTTGGGAGCAGGAGTAGCGGCAATATGTGTCTATGTTTTAGGAAGCTCTGGTTCTCAAGGGGTGTCACCGCTAAAAATAGTATTATCTGGTGCAGCAATTTCAGCATTATTTATGTCCTTTACACAAGGTCTATTGGTAATAGATGAGCAACGAATTCAGACAGTCCTGTTTTGGATGACTGGTTCTGTTGCAGGAAGAAGTATGGATATGTTATTACCCGTTTTTCCTTTTATTGTATCAGGGATGGTGATAGCACTTTTAATGGGACATTCTATGAATATATTGTTGTCAGGTGAAGATGTAGCAAAAGGGTTAGGGCAACAGACGTTGTGGATTAAGATATGTATGGCTATCGTTGTTGTTTTTTTAGCAGGAGGTTCTGTTGCTATTGGTGGCTCTATCGGTTTTCTCGGATTAATCGTACCTCATATGGTACGGGGGCTGGTTGGTCCTGATTATCGCCTGGTTCTGCCTTTATGCGGAATTACAGGAGCATGTCTGTTATTATTTGCTGACGTAGCAGCACGATTAATTATTATGCCACAGGAAGTGCCGATTGGTGTCATGACAGCGTTTATAGGAACACCATTTTTTATTTACATTGCTAGACGGAGGTTATCATAAAATGGTCGCAGCACAAACCAAAAACGGAAGAAGATTGCTCTATATATACCTCGTTTTAGTGCTTGTTTTATTTGGAGTAGTAATGCTAAGTTTATCAATGGGAGCGGAGTGGATATCTCCTCTTGAGTTATGGCGCTATTTTACGGGACAAACAGAAGGACAATACGATTTCACCATTTATATGTTGCGATTACCTAGAGTCCTATTAGCAATAGTAGTTGGGAGCTGTCTAGCTGTTGCCGGACTTATTTTACAATCGATTATTCGTAACCCGCTGGCTTCTCCGGACATTATTGGCGTGACTGCTGGTGGCTCTGTGGGTGCAATGGTTTTTCTTGTCCTATTTATGGGGACGATAACTATCATTTGGTTACCTTTATTTGCAATATCAGGCGCTGCCATTGTTATGATTCTCATCTATGGATTATCATGGAAAAATGGCGTAACACCCAATCGTTTAGTTTTAATTGGCATTGGAATAGCGGCTGCCATGCAAGGTCTTGTATCATTTATGATTGTTTTTAGTGATACAAGTGTTACAACCAAGGCATATATATGGATGACCGGTAGTATTTACGGTGCTGTTATGAAGGATGTCTATCAGCTTTTACCTTGGGCAGTCTTGGGTATTTTGATGACGGTTATGTTAGCAAGAACGGTTAGTACGTTGGAATTAGGTGATGAATTAGCAACCAGCCTGGGTGTACGTGTGCAATTAATTAGATTGTCATTATTAATTCTTAGTGTTTTGTTGGCTGGTTCGGCTGTCGCTTTTGCGGGTGGAATCGGGTTTGTAGGATTAATTGCACCTCATATCGCAAAGAAGTTAATTTCTTATTCCTTTGTACTTCTTGTACCAATAACAGCTGTAATCGGTGCTATAATGGTAGCAGTATCTGACCTTGTTGCACGGACGGCTTTTTACCCGTTAGACCTTCCAGCGGGAGTATTCACTGCTGCAATAGGAGCTCCGTTCTTTATCTATTTATTGTATCGAAACAGATATCATAATTAAAAGGGAAGTTTTGCTATGAATGAATTAATAAATGATCTAAAAAACTACCATCTCCACCTGAATCCAAAAGAAGGGGTACTCGTAACAGATTTATTCGATGATGCTAAATGCAAACACATGTTAGAAGAACAAAGTAATATTTGGGGAGCACCTAACTTAGTAATTGCTGCTTCTATGTTTATAAAGAGATACGCAATGATTACTGTGTCATCTACAATGTATAGCATGATTGTTCATCAAACGGTTTTGTCCCTTCATCCTGCCACATTGACATGGTCTAAGAACGGTTCGCTGGGCCTGAAGCATGAAGAGGTAGTATATATTACGTTAAACAAAACAAATCGGAATACAATACGGGAAAGTTATTTGCAACAATTATTTGCTCAACATCTTACACCTTTGGTATTAACACTGTCGAGAATGACAGGTGTTAAGGAGGAAATGCTGTGGGAAAATATTGCAGTGAGAATTAATTCTGTTTATCGTAAGCTGTTAGAAAAGAATCCGTCAGAACAAGTGATTACTAATATTTATGAAGATTTTCATTTCCTTATACAAGCTGATGCCGAACTATTTGGCATAGGGAGTAACCCATTAGCTTGTTATCTTAAGATAGGTGAGGAGTTGAAGGAAAATCCTCAGCGAAAAACTTGCTGTCTGTACTATCTTTTAGATAAAAATAGAGGCAAAGGAAACTACTGTGTGAACTGTCCTTTAATATAATTACCTAATGTATGTGTTCCATTTCATTTAGTAAAATCAGAATCAAAGAGGCAAATAATCTAAACTTCTTCCTATTCAAGAGTTTAGATTATTTAATATCGAATAATAGTTAAGGGAATGGGTAATCCATTGATAGGTGGCTGATTTCTTTGAGGATAAAGGATCAGCACCTTTTTTATGTCCGGAATATGGAAAAAAGACTATTCAGCCAAATGTTTTAAAAATATTTCTTTGAAAATGGTTATTTATGTTAAAATATAAAAGAGGTTCTGAAAATATTCGATTTAACGTCGTGATTATAGAGGCATAATTAAACAGAAAATAAATGCTGATCGGAGACATATGAATGAAAAATAGGAATATATAGGAGGTATGAAAAATGAAAGTCCATAGAATCGATCATGTTGGTGTTATCGTCCAGGATCTTCCTGCCGCTAAGGACTTTTTTATTGAACTTGGACTGGAAGTGTTGGGGGAAGCAGAAGTGGAAGGGGAGTGGGTGGAACGGATTATTGGTCTTACGGACGTTAAAGAGACGGTTGTCATGTTAGGAATGCCAGACGGTGAGGCAACCTTGGAACTCGTCAAATTCCATACGCCTTCAGATGAAAATGGGATGCAGCCATCTTTTTCAAATACGCTGGGTATCCGGCATATTGCATTTGCTGTCCAAGATATCGAATCGATTGTTGCCAAGTTGAAAAAGAAAGGCGCCGAACTTGTTGGTGAGATACAAAACTATGAAAACGCTTATAAATTATGCTACATTCGTGGTCCGGAAGGGATTATTTTGGAGTTAGCGGAGAAGATCAATTAAATGAAAGAAGTGATTCAACATGGGAGTTATCCAAGCAATTACCCTTTCGTGATTGACGCAGTGATTGTATTATTTGTCCTCTATAGGCTTCGACATAAATATAACCAAGGTGAACTGGGGAAGAAAAAAACAAAACGTGCCCAAGTGATAGTAGATAGCTTGATACCGATGGGAATGCTTGCTGGCTGTGCTATCGGTGTGCTGGCAGGGATCTATTTGCCGTATTCACTGCTGCTTACCATCAGTTTAGGAACTGGAATCGGCTATTTGTCTGGCTATTTTGCTTATGAAATGTATAGTCATCAGGAAAATATGTAAGTTTTTGAAAACGCATACTTAAATTAACTTGGCTGTGTTATTAAGAAATGAAGGTGGTCAAATATGCATGTTATTGCATGGATAATTGTAGCGTGTGAAATTGGGTTTTGGATTTTTATTATCGCAGGATTAATAACGAGATATATGTTAAACAAGGAAAAAGCGGGTCTCTTTTTATTGGCGATGACTCCAATTGTCGATCTTGTTTTACTAGTCGTAACGAGTATTGATGTATATCGTGGAGCAGAAATAACAGGGGCACACAGCATTGCGCCCATTTATCTAGCCATATCTATTGTTTATGGAAAATCGATGATTCGATGGGCAGATGAACGTTTTTTATATTATGTGAAACGCGAGGGTCCGAAACCAAAACGCAGAATCGGAATGGATTATGCAAAACATAGTATGAAAGGCTCCTTACAGCATGTGCTGGCTTATATAATAGGGGGCGCACTGCTGTTGTTGATGATTTTCTATATTGGAAAATCCAGTGAAACAGAGGTACTGTGGGGAACCCTCCAAGTATGGGGAATCGTTGTACTAATTGACATTGCCATTTCTGTCACTTATTTTATTTCGCCAAGAAAATAACAGGTCTGGACTTTCCTTTATACACCTTATTGGCGCTAGGTAAATAGTTTTATATTTGTGAAAATATTTTAAAACTTTCTTCATTTATTATACAATAGTGTTTATATTGAAAAAGTGGTAGACTGTTGGATTCTTTCGTTTTGCCTATCCCCATGTTTGAAACTACATAAATAGATCCAGTAGAAAAAGAGATCCTCTTCTATAAGAAACCACGAATAAAACGCAGCAGGCAAGAATCGAAAGTGCGTAGTAAAAGGGATTCTGGTCTGATATTTATGATGAGCAAATTTTATTAGAAAAGATAATCAACGAGAAAGGACGAATGATATGAGTTTAACGAAAAAGATACTGATTGCACTGGTTTTAGGTGTAATTACAGGTATTGGTTTATCGTTGTTACCGAGTGACATTTTTTCTGGTGTTGATACCTATGTATTAAATCCAGTTGGACAAATATTCTTAAATCTAATTATGATGATTGTTGTACCGATCGTTTTTGTATCCATTGTTCTGGGAACGGCTGGTCTTGGTGATCCTGCTAAGCTCGGGAAAATTGGGATTCGAACGATTGGCTTTTACTTATGTACGACTGCTATAGCTTTATTCATTGGGCTTGGAGTTGGCTTAATTCTGGAGCCTGGTAAAGCGGGCACATTTGATACAGGAAATGCGAGCTATGAAGAAGAAGCTGCGCCACCTATTATGGATACCTTTATCAATATTATTCCGGAGAACCCAATCGAAGCAATGTCAACGGGGAATATGCTGCAAATTATTGCTTTTGCCGTGTTTATTGGGATTGCTTTAGCAAAACTTGGTGATAAAACAAGCGGAATACTTAGATTATTTGAACAAGCAAATGAGATTTTAATTTTTATAGTAAATGCGGTAATGAGAACGGCTCCCTACGGTGCGTTTGCTTTAATTGCATCTGCAATTGGAGATGCCGGATTAGATGCATTAGGGTCGATGTTAATGTATATGATTGCAGTTATCCTGGCATTGTTTATCCATGGGGCTATTACGTACAGTTTAGCTATTAAAGGATTAGGAAAAGCCAGTCCGATAAAGTTTTATAAACTGTTTTTCCCTGCGATGTCTGTTGCCTTCAGTACCTCGAGTTCAAGTGCCACACTTCCAATTTCTATGAAAATGGCACAGGAAAGACTCGGGGTGAAAAAGTCAATCAGCAGTTTTGTTCAGCCATTAGGTGCAACGATTAATATGGATGGTACTGCGATTATGCAGGCGGTAGCTACCGTATTTATCGCACAGGTATATGCAGAGCCACTAGGCATTAGCCAAATGTTAATGGTTGTCTTAACCGCAACTCTGGCAAGTATCGGTACAGCCGGTGTTCCTGGTGTTGGACTCATTATGTTGGCAATGGTGCTGAAGCAAGTCGGCTTACCTGTAGATGGTATAGCATTAATAATCGGTGTTGATAGATTATTAGATATGTTACGTACGTCGCTTAACATTACCGGTGATGCTGCTTGTGCGTATATTATATCAGAAGGCGATAAACGGGATGAGAAAGAGAAAGCGGGAGAAACTGCTTAGAATGGAAACACGTCTATTTTTGGATAGGCGTGTTTTACATTATAAAAATGATGTCATTTGTCGAGTAGAAAGGAATGATTGCATATAAGTAAGCGTAGATCTATCAAGTTTTTAACTTATGTAACAGCAATATCTATCACGACAATAGTTTTTATTATTCTCATTTGGTATGGTAAAGGACTTAATGAAGAAGATTATGCATACATGGACGAAGGGTTGGTAATAAAAAAAGAATCAAAAGATGATAGTTTTTTAAAATCGTATAAGGTAGTTATTTATACATCTGACGAGTTGTTCCACATAAATGTAAGCGAGGATTTATATAATAAAATAGAATTGGGAACATACGAGGATATTAGAGTTGTTAAAGGGGTAGCAAGGATAGTAGAAAGTGATAAAAAATCGGGGTGATAAGCTGTGAGGGCGGTTAGTGTGTATATAATATGTCTAGACATAAGCAATTAGCAGAAGCCAAAACCGGTATCTTTAGCAGAAGGAGCGCTCAACTCCACTTAAATAAATAGTAGAAATGCAACCTCCAACAAGTCTTTTTGTCAACGATGGAGGTTATTTCTGTTGACTAAGAACTTCAAAAATTGCGGAAGATCTCACATGCCTGTAAAACCGTTTATCACTTTACAAAATATGAAAAAAAACCTACACTATTGTTAACTTTTTATATAAGTTGGTTTACAATGAAAGTTAATCATATTATCTATGTATCTATGTTTGCGGCAATTATGGGTGTATTAGGGATTCTTCCGCCGATTCCTTTGGCCTTTTCTCCTGTACCGATTACAATGCAGACCTTTGGGGTGATGCTAGCTGGAAGCCTGTTGGGATCCCGTTTCGGTCCGAAATATGCAGCTTTAAGCCAGATGTTGTTTCTATTGCTTGTGATGGCGGGAGTACCACTGTTATCTGGTGGACGTGGTGGAGTGGGCGTCTTTTTTACACCGTCAGCAGGCTTTTTAGTTGGTTGGATCGCCGGTGCTTATGTGATCGGATATGTATGTCAGCGTATGAAAGCTGTATCAGTCAGCAAAATGTTACTGGCTAATGCTATTGGTGGTATTCTTGTTATTTACGTAATTGGTATCCCGATTCAAGCTATGATTATGCAAATTTCTGTAGGTGAAGCGGCAATCCTCAGCATGGCATTTCTACCTGGTGATTGTTTGAAAGTGACGATAGCATCACTAATTGCTGTTAAATTGCATGCTGCGATTCCTGTTAATAGAGAGGTGAGAGTCTGAATGAATAAAATTACCGATCCTTACGATCAACATGCCAAACAACATCCAGACCGTCCTGCTATCATTATCGATGGTATGACCATTTTTTATCGGGAATGGGCGAAGCTTGTTCTACAGACAGCAGCTGCTTTTTCACAAGAGTCATCAGTTCATCAGCGGGTTGCGATATTTCTTCCAAACGGGCACTTGTTTCTTCAAGTATTTGCCGGAGCGAGTACAGCAGGATGGGCTAGCATTGTGGGGGATATGCGTTGGAAGCAAGAAGAAATGGAAGAGCGCTTACATGAAACCGCACCTGATATAATCGTTGCTGACGAGAGCATGAGAAAATATTTACATAATCAACCGGCGAAGATTATTTTATCAGGAGAAATTAGTGAATGGCTGTTCCATGAAAATGAATGCCAACCTGATGAAACAGATAATCCATCTTTTTATATTGGCTTTACTTCCGGATCGACTGGAAAACCAAAAGCATTTTCACGATCACATCGGTCATGGGTAGAATCTTTTCAGTGTAATCGGACTGATCTTTCGATGACGGGAGAAGAACATGTTTTACTTCCGGGCTCTTTTGTGAATTCAACCTTTTTATATGGAGCGTTAAGCACATTGTATTTAGGCGGGACGGTTTATATCCTGAGAAAATTCTCAACTGGTCGGGTGATGGATGTAATGAGGCATTATCCGATTTCGATCATGTATGCAGTACCGACCATGATACAAGCGTTAATTAATGGAGGATGGGAAGAGAAATCGCGAGTAACCTTTCTTTCTACAGGTGCTAAGTTATTGCCTTCTGTCAAACATATGGTAAAGAAAAAGTTCCCATATGCCAGTATCTATGAATTCTATGGCGCATCTGAGCTCAGCTATATTACGGTATTGAAGGAACAGGAACAGGCAGAGTACGGAGATTCAGTCGGCAAGGCTGTACATAATGTCGAAATCATTATTCGTGGGGAAGATGGCAACGAAGTACCTCCTAATGAAAAAGGGATATTGTATGTGAAGAGTAAGATGCTTTTTGACAAATATCTTGATAACGGAGAGGAAACCGAAAAAGTATTTGATGGAGAGTGGGCGACGGTTCATGATATTGCCAAAAAGGACAAAGACGGTTTTATCTATATACTAGGACGCCAGAATGACATGATTCTTTATGGAGGAATGAATATATATCCTCAAGAAATAGAGAAGGTATTGAAAAAAATAAAGGGCGTCGAGGAAGTGGTGGTATTTGGTGTGAATGATGAGTACTGGGGAGAAAAAGTGGCTGCATGTATCAAAGGTGACGTGACTGTAAAATCCCTGCAAGCCTATTGTCTGGAGCATTTAACTGCATACAAAATACCTCGGATTTGGAGAAAGTTCGATCGTTTTCCGTATACATCTAGCGGAAAGGTTTCGCGTAAGGAATTAAGAAAATGGCTGGAGGCAGAACAGGCATGAAACGGGCCGTTATCGTCGATGCAAAAAGAACAGTAATTGGGAAGAAAGAGGGAGTTCTGAAAGGATATCCTCCTGAAAAACTGGCTGCATCTGTGATTCGAGCACTTATTCAAGATCTTCCTCTTCCTGTCGATGATATTTTGCTGGGAAATGCAGTTGGTCCAGGTGGAAATCTGGCAAGACTGTCATCGTTAGAGAGCGGGCAGTTGGTTTCTGTAACAGGTATAACAATCGACCGGCAATGTAGTTCGGGATTGGAAGCGATCCGTCTGGCGTGCCATCTGATTCAAGGTGGTGCAGGTGAGATATTTGTTGCGGGGGGTGTGGAAAGTGCCAGTCAATCACCATTTAAAACTCGGGCTCGTTTTTCACCCGAAGCTATTGGAGATCCAGATATGGGGATGGCGGCAGATCAAACTGCACGAAATTACGGGATTACAAGAAAAATGCAGGATGATTATGCACTGCTGAGCTATCAACGAGCGATTCACTCACTGAAAGAAGGCTATTTTAAGGAGGAAATCGTTAGCTTGGATGGGGTTCCTAAAAAAGACGAAAGTCTCAATCCCAGGATGAATTATAAACGAATGCTTGACCGCTTGTCACCCTGTTTTATGGAGAATGGAACGGTTACGATGGGGAATTGTTGCGGTATTAATGATGGCGCTGCAGCGGTACTGGTGATGTCTGAGGAAAAGGCCCATCAATTGGGATATCGGCCTATCTTAAGATTTGTCGACAGCGCAGTAACCGGTGTGGATCCGAACTATCCAATTACAGGCGCTGTTTCTGTTATTTCTAAGCTGCTTTCTACGTGTAAATTAACGGCTGATGATATTGATTTAATCGAGTTAAATGAAGCATTCGCTGCAAAGGCTGTGTTAGTTTCAAGAGAACTTTCGATGCCATACGAAAAAATAAATGTGGATGGTGGTGCCATTGCGCTGGGCCATCCCTTTGGTGCATCTGGCGCTATATTGGTAACACGTCTATGTTATGAGGTGCAACGATATATGGCAAAGTATTGCTTATCTGTGATCGCGGCTGGTGGTGGAATAGGATGTTCAGTGCTATGGGAAAGCCTAAGATGAAAACAGAGATAGTGTCTGTGTCGATTACAAAAGAAATGGTTGAGGAATTTGAGTCGCTTTTTGGCAAGCAGCTTGCATTACCGCCAACATTTCCGATGATCTTTTACCGTTATATGGACATTCCGTGGCAACCCCAGTCTCCTCCGATCTTAAGAAAACATCATGGCACAAAAAACAAGGAGCTTTCTGTCGGCGAAACGTATCAATGCCAGGTGAAGCTGGAAGTGAAAAAACAGAGGAGAAATACTATTTTTTATACCGAAACGCTTTTGGTAAATGATGAGCATGGAGAGGAGTGTGCGCGATGTGTATCCTACTTACTCACAGGATCACAATGACGAAAGAACGGGTGAGGCAGTATGCGTTCCTTTCCGGTGATGATAATCCGATTCATTTGGACGAGTCAGCAGCAGTGCGTCAAGGGTTTCCAGCACCTATTGCTCATGGATTACTGACAATGGGTCTTGTGATGAGCATTGCTTCCCCTTTTACTGAAAAAGGAATGAGTATTTCAACATATGTGATGCGGTTTCTCAAACCGGTATATGTAGATGAAACGATAGAAATCACTGCAGAAGTAGTACATATGGGGAACTGTATTCATCTTAAGATTACCGGTGAAAAGGTTAGAGGATCCTTAATTATGCATCCCAGTCATAATCTACAATAGTATTTATGGAAAGGTATACAAAAAGAAAAACTTACACCCTGGTATCTTATCATGGAATATGGAAGACTCTATTACGATTACAGAGGTCTCAATGCCTTAGACGGTTTCTGGGGTTTTTATGGCCACTACGTTAGGTGTTGACAACTTTGCCTTTTTACCATGGGCTATTTTTAACCATGGTGGTATTTATTTTCAGCGTTATATGGTTTTCTTGCTCCGATTACAGGAGGTTTTGGGATTCGGAAACTGGAGATAATGAATAAAGGTGATTTTTGCTTGTTTGATAGACATCTTCCGGAAAGTTGATGGCCATGGTTTTTTCGAGAGGTGTTTTTCCAATTTGTCTGTCGTTAGAAAAATTTTATTGAAAAGGATTCTCTTGGGAATTTTTGTGGAAAGTAAAATAATGCCAAAAGGTTAAGTAGGTTAATTTTTCTTATATGGTTAACAAACTTGGAGTGATCCACATATGCTTTAGTAAAAGTTATAGGTGGAGGAACTAGTATGATAAGACGTGCTACACAAAGGGATATTCACTATATATTGTCAAAGGCACAGGATTCCGCAGTCGAAGGGGCATTGTTGAAAGGTCAAATCAGTCAGGAACAAGCAGTGCAAATGCCTCTAGCTATTCTCGAACAAGGAGGTCATTATTTAGTATTTGGTAATCAGAGAAATGAAATAGCTGGCTGGATTTTACTAGGCGAAAATATTGATTTTATTACCAATCAACCACATGTCTTTGTGTATGAACTTTATGTTTTACCAAATTATCGTAATCAGGGGATAGCAAAGCAATTATTACAAGCTGCGTTCCATGATAGCAAGCGCCATGGTTATCAGGATATTCGACTTAATGTGTATGCAGGCAACTATGCAAAAGAAATTTATCATAAAATGGGCTTCGAAGATTTTAACACAGTGATGTCTAGAAAATTATGAGACATCAGTGTTTCGACATTAGAAGCTAGTAAGGCGCCAGAAGATATTACAAATTCAGGCGGAAGGGGATCAAAAAGGTCCCTATCACCAGAACAACATTTAACTTTTGTAGACGGATCGATTTTGGACTATATTAGATCAACGATCACTATCAGTAAAAAGATATATAAGAAAATCAGCTAATTCTATTGTAAATTAGGGGATTAGCTTTTTTGCTTGATACAGGTGCAAGAAACGATTAAAAATTAAGAAGTATTATGAGGCGTGGGGATGAGAAGGGGACAAGGCATTCATTGCGCACACTTCGGAAGACCAGCCTGTTGGAGCTGTCTGGAATCGTTTGTTCGATTGTGATAACAAAGGCTATGGGGATGTCAATTCGAATACCCCGGAGTTGGGGATCGCAGTTTCGGAAGAGGCAAGAGAAAAGGGTCTTGGTTATTTGTTATTGAAAAAATGATAGAACATGCGAAATTGGATGGGTTTAGTAAGCTATCGTTAAGTGCAGACCGAGGAAATACGCCTGCGATCCATCTTTATGAAAAAACAGGATTTAAGCTGTATGCTTTTGATGGGACTCTCAAACAATGCTTTTAAAAATGTGATGGAAGAAAGCGGGCAGAATGATTAGCGATTAGCTATCAAACTGTGTTCGGACATTTGAAATATTTTTGTGCTCCATTCCGTTTGAAGTTGTACTAATTCAAGCGAATGGGGCGTTTTTGATGCGTTTTCCATCTGAAGTTGAGCTGACTTCAAGCGATAGAGCCTTATTTAACACGCCTTCCTCCTGAAGTAGTGCTAACTTCGGGCTTTTGAACCTTATTCGATGCCACATCCGCTTGAAGTTACACTATCTTCAGGCGTTTGAATCCTTTTCAAAGTTCCTTGCGCCTGAACGTACTCTAACTTCAAAAGTTTGAGCTTCTTCCAATCACGCTTCCGCTTGAAAATGAAACAATAGAACATCCACACGCCTTTTATACAATAAAGTAAGTTAAAACAGATAGACAAATAGAAACAATCACCATCACAACCATTGGTTTCAGCGCTTTTGCGCGGAGATCTTGTAAGTTTACATTCAGTCCCAAGCCAACCATTGCTGCTGTCAAGCACCATGAACTAAGATTGGAAACACCGTTTGTAAATGTACTAGAAACAGGAATAGCATCCCCGAGTACATAGCTTCCCAATATACTCATGATGATGAATCCTATTAAAAACCAAGGAAAACCTATTTTTGTCTGAACATGTTCGTCTCGACTGCTTTTCAGTTTGATGATATACATAAATAGAAAGCACAGTGGAATGAGCAAGAATACCCTGCCTAATTTGGCTAGCAGACCGATAGCTAGTGCTTCTTTTCCTGCCGGTGCAGAAGCCAGGGCCACATGAGCTATTTCATGCAAACTAATGCCAGACCAGATGCCATATTCTATTGAGGTTAATGGTAAGAATGGCCGTAATACAGTGTAAGTAATAGCAAAAACAGTTCCAAATAATGCGATAATACCAACACTAATGGCTGTGTCTTCCTCTTTAGATTTTATAATTGGTGCAATGGCAGCGATGGCTGCGGCACCACATACACCTGTCCCCACGCCAAGCAGAAGGGAGATAGTAATGTCTGCCTTAAACAGTCGAGCTAACCATATAGTGGTTAGAATAGCAAAGATGATAACACCAGTATCTCGCATAAGTAATCCTGCACCATCTTGTATTACCGTAGCCATATTGAGTTTTAATCCGAATAATACGATCGCAAACCGTAATAATGATTGAGAAGAAAAGGCAATTCCTAAGCGGAAGAATGCAGGATACCCAAATAACTGACGATATAGCACAGCGATAACGATAGCGGATGCCAGCTGCCCCATATGGTCAAAGCCGGGTAACTTCGCCAAACCATAACCTAGTAAGGCGATTATAAAGGTGAAAGCTATGCCACCGCCCCCATTGATAACCGTTGTTTTATTAAACAGTTGGACAGGCTTTATAAGATTTTTTATGTTTTTCATGTCAACACCACCTGTTCTCAGATTACGTCCTCTCTGGATATAAGTAAAATAATCATTTATTATAAGTATCATAAGTAAATCTATATAATGAAATGAATGGAGAAAGGTTGGAGAACAATGGATCAACAATTACAGGTCTTTGTCACCGTAGCGGAATTGAAGAATTTCTCACGTGCAGCGGAAAAATTACATATGACGCAGCCTGCTGTGAGTCAGTACATACGATCGCTGGAGATTACAATGGGATCCAAATTGCTGGAACGAAGCAATAAGTTTGTACGCTTGAATCAGGCAGGTGAAATGGTGTATTACCATGCCAAGGAAATCTTAGGGCTTTATACAAAAATGCACGACTTGATGGATGATCTTATTAATCAGGCAAGCGGTTCTATTTCGATTGGTGCCAGTTATACCTTTGGTGAATATGTATTGCCCCATGTGATAAAAAGAGTGCACCAGCACTATCCACTGATTCAGCCAACCATCACGATTGGAAATACATTCAAAATAGCCAATCTGGTATTGAGTCATCAAATAGATGTGGGAATAGTTGAAGGAGCGTTTCATGATAAGCATTTAGTTATTGAACCTTTTGCAGAAGATCTCATGTATATAGTGGCCGCTCCTAACCATGGTCTGGCTAGAAAATCTATTTCAGAGTTAGAAAAGGAGACATGGATCGTGAGGGAACAAGGTTCTGGAACAAGGGAAGTCACGGAAAAAATGTTTCAATCGATTGGCATTGCTCCTAAGGAAAAGTTAGAGTTTGGCAGTACACAAATTATTAAAGAATCCATTGCAGCGGGTTTAGGTATTAGCTTGCTTTCTTACTGGGCGATTCGTGAAGAAAGTGCCAGGGGTTCATTGTCTGTTATGGACGTCAATCTACTGCCAATCAAGCGTGAATTCTCCATTGTTTTGCGTTCGCCGTTCCAAACCAAAGCGCTAAACGTTTTTTTAAGCTTGTTAAGAGAATTCAGAAGCAAAAGCCCTCAAGAATTTGAGTAGAAGCTGGGCTCATTCATTGCTTGATGTAACCATTTTCTTTTATTAATAGATGGTTGTTAATGCTGCTATGCACCTAAAAAGAATGTTAACCAGATAACTCGAATGTACCGATTGCATTAAATAGATTGATAACTTCATTCTATTTGATGCTTTCCTTTTGAGCTTATGACCGTCTAAACAAACGAATGACCAGAAGCAATATTGGAATCAATAAGCCAACTAATAGAGATGTAATTATATTCGTTCCATTAATATAGGCATTGGATGTAAAGGAGTTAGCAGTTGAATGCAAACTGCCAAAAAAGATAATAAACATCAATGGTATCGTTATTACTTTATATTTTTGTATTTTTAAGGTGTAAGACAGAGCATGGACTAATATATAATAGGAGACACATATTTTAAAGAAAATAGTAAAAAACCAAATGAACGCTACAATAATTTCTACTCGTTGGAAAAAATTATAAAGGTTAATTCGTTGCCCCAATGCGTATACTGGATACGAAGAATTTGCCGTACCGTTAACCCCCAAAACAGCAATACACATTACCGTAATAATAAGCAGTAATACACCACTTGTAATTCCACCATAGATCATCCCTTTCTTAGCACTCTGCTTATCGTGAACCATGTGTGTAATACCTAACATAATGAATAGTTCCAGGTATGTAATAGAAATAATCGGAAGAATACCAGCGACGGTCGCCTCTTGATGTACACGGAAAATTGGTTTCGCGTTCGTCCAATCAGCCTGCCCCATGACAAGCAATGTCAACAGTATCGCGCAAAGAATCGTAAATGGAAAAAATAGCTGTGCGGTACGACCAATTACTTCTATACCATAACGAATAGCAAATAGTACCGTTAATATAATGAGAAAAGTAATGACTTCAAATGGTGTACCCATCAATATCTGTATCGAGATAAAATCGCCAATTGCCCACAAGTTCCCAATAATATTCATGAAAGTATATAGCATGAAAATGATTAAAATCAGTTTACCAAACCATTTGCCTGTAATCTTATCTATGGTAGCATACAAACCTTTATCATAACTGATATGGATCAGATGATTATAAAGGAGGATTATCGCTAAACCGATGATGACCGTTAAACTGATGGTAATCCAACTATTTTCTTTGGCGTAACTGGCAGCAAGACTTGGAATAAATATTATCGCCGCTCCTAAAACATTCATTGTGACTAGAATAAAGAATTGAATACCATCTAATTTTGCTTCCAATTAATAATCCTCCTTTCCTTCAAATTAATTACGGTTGCTTTTGTAGTGATTCTAACCATTTGGATAAAGGGGCAGAAATCGGATCAAATATCATACTGATAATATCCGTGAAATATGGTAGTTGTACGTCAAAGAAATGTAAAGATAGTAGAACCACTGCGACACTCATGAATATGATAAGAAAAATACGATCCTGCTGCTCTTTTGGTTTACTTAGGTACTTCCATTCGAAGTAAAGAAGAAATATACTCAATGTCAAGATCAATAAAATAGTTAACATATTACTCTTCCTTTGCGGTCTTTTTTTCTATATCTTCTGAGATAGGTTTTGTTATGGTACCTGCTTTCTTAATTTCTACCGTTATTTTTGTTTTTACCTCTGTTTCTGTAAAGTGGTCCTCCCAATCATTTCGAATTTCCATCCATTTTTTTGGTTTAGAGTGTCTAAGCGCATTTCCAAATCCAAAGATATCACTTTTATATGATTTCGCAGCGTTTATACTTTCCTCAACTATGGTATTTGTTTTCGACTCAAGCTGTTTCTGAAGCTTCGGAATCGTTTTTGGATCAGTAAAGTCAATAGAGCACTCGACATCGCCAATATTTGCAATAATATCTATAGTAAGGTTAATAACAGGCTTGCCATTTTTCCAATCAGCTTTTAAATCAGTTTTACTTCTAACAACCTCAAATGATATGGTTCCACTGTCACCGCAAGGTACAAACCCGATCGTATTCGTCACATTATCCGTTATATAATTAAACCCCTTACTCTCTGTTTCAGATAGCCATCCCTGTAACTTATCTGCATGAAAAATACCTAATCCATCCAGATAAATTCTGGTTGGCGAATCCACATTTTCTGCATTTTCAATATTTTTTCCTGCCTGGATATTTCCCACCACATATACACCAGTCAATACCGCATCTTTACCAGGAACAGATATAGAATTCACTAATTCATTTAATTCTACTTCTTTGGTAGGTGCCCAAAAATTCTGAGAGGAGTCCAGACTTGCTTTTATTTTGTTGGCAGGAATTTTTTCTAAAGGCGTAAGGATACTTATCAAATCCTTTCCTTTTAGACCCTGTGCAATGACAATAGAAAAGTCTGTTCGTAATTCGTGATCTCTCATCAGAAAGTCGAGTGTTTTTCCAATCCCTTGCCGTGCGGTTTCTTCTCCATAAATGATGACCTGCAAATGGCTTAAATTAACCTTACGTGGTGCAACGGTCGTTAACTTTCTAATGGCCTCAAACATAGTTTTTCCAGTAGCAGTATAGGTAGAAACCGTTGTTCTAGTAGAAGTGTTCTCCCCGGCAATTTCACCTGGATTTATAGCTTGTATGGATAGCTCATAACCCTCGTCCGTAATATCAATGGCTAGAGCAGTGGAAATCGTTATTTCTGTTAGTTCTTTTGCACTCCAGCAACCCGTTAACAAAACGGATAGCAACAGTAAACAAATGAACTTTTTGGTGAAAGCTATCATGTTCATCCCTCAATCAGTTTTTGCCGTTCATTTTATAGATTGGCGTTTTACATTTCGTTGGTTGATTAGTCTTGGTCTAGTGGTTAGTTCTTCTCTTGATTCACGCACCAGTGCATCTTTTTGATCCTTCTTGATAAATGGTGCAAATGGGGCAATATAGGGAACACCAAACGATCGAAGACTAGTGATATGCAAGGCTAAGAGAAGCAAACCGATAAAGATGCCAAATAATCCTAGTGTTGCTGCCAAGATCATAAAACCAAATCTTAAAATACGTACACTGCTGGTTAAGCTGTAATTAGGAAAAATAAAACTAGATATGGCTGTTAATGAGACAACAATAACCATTGTGGCTGATACAATCCCCGCATCAACCGCTGCCTGACCGAGCACTAATGCACCAACAATAGAAATAGCTGCCCCTATCGCATTTGGTAATCTGATTCCAGCTTCTCGCAAGAGTTCAAAAGTAACCTCCATAATTAAAGCCTCTACGAATGCTGGAAATGGGATTCCTTCCCTCTGAGCGGCTAAGCTTATTAATAAAGTAGTAGGTATCATTTCTTGATGAAATGTGGTCAATGCAACATAAAGAGATGGAGTCAATAAGGCTAAGAAAAACGCCAGGAATCGAAGCAGACGGATTGCTGTAGCAATATCGCTCCTTTGGTAATAATCTTCATTTGATTGAAGAAAATCAATGAATAAGGATGGAACTAATAATGTAAAAGGTGTCCCATCAACAAATATCGCTACTTTTCCTTCCAGAATACCTGCACTAATGGCATCAGGTCTTTCACTGTTCATTACGGTTGGAAAGGGTGAATGTTTACTATCTTGAATTAATTCTTCAATATAGCCACCTTCTAATACAGCATCCACATCAATTTTTGCTAACCTGTTCTTCACTTCTTCCACTATTTCAGGGGATACGATGCCGTTTAAATAGACGATCGAAACCTTTGTTTGTGTTTGCCTGCCAATTCTAAAGGATTCTTGCCATAGGTTAGGGTCTTTGATGCGTTTACGCACCAAAGAAATATTGACACCAATTGATTCGGTAAAGCAATCCTTTGGTCCTCGTACTACTTGTTGTGTGGTTGGCTGTTCGACGTTTCGCTCACTGGCACCTTTAGAGCCAATGGCGAATCCTTTCTCCATTCCATCCATAAGTAAAATGGTGTCGCCAGCAAGTAAATGTTTCAATAACGTATTATAGGAATGGATTTCCAACAATTCAGCTGTTGTAATAACTGATTTATACATAAACTGATAGGCATCATTCCTATCAATTACATCCTCATTTAAGTCATTGGACTTCTCGATTAATGGGGTTAGTAAATAGTGTTGAATCAGCTCTTTATCAACTAATCCCTCTAAAAAGATAATGGCAGCCTGATGATTCTGTACGGCGAATTTTCTTGTTATTAAATCTGTGCTGTTTCCCATAAGCTGTGTGATACATTCTATATTTTTATCCAATTGGTCATATATTGGACGATTGTCAGTCTCGGCAGAAGGATTGCTTTGCTCTTGCTGTTGCTTAACATCCTTTTTTTTTCTCATCAGAATCTACCCTCACGTGTGAATTTTCTGTTTTTTAACAGTTTGGACAACAATACTAGTTTTCAAACGTCTCATACATAAATGGTAAAAAAAAACATCTTAGTGTGATCCCCCGATATGTCTAGTAGCGGAGAATGAATCTGTCGGATGTTTGGAATCGATCTTGTAAACTTGTTTCAACACTAAGCTTTTTAGTTCTAGAGTAGAAGACGCTTCAATATTAGCAAGTCATTTGCAACACGCCTTGTAAATGGGACTTAAAGATACATGCGATTTTCTGTTTTTATCTGTTTGGAAAGTGAAATTTTAGCAGAGTAGTAATGGAACGTGGGGGAATTTCAGGAATAAACAAGAGATGAAAACTTTTGCCAGTGCTTGGAGATCGAAAAGCCAAATTTTTCTTTAATGTAAAACCTCGGAATATCTGTAAGAGAATCAGAAAGAAGAGTGATTGTGCAAAGTTATTCTATAATCTGTGATAGAATGGGAGTATTCATGCTTAGTAGACTAGTTCTTGAAAATTGTTTCATAAGTGGGGCGAATCAGTTGGCGTTTAAGTATAGACGGTACATATTCGTATTTATTGTCACTTCATTGATGATGTTGGTGATAAATAATAACAGTACCTTTGCAAAGCAGTCAGATACATCAGAGACGATTCACCATTTGAATGAGATAGAGGGAAAGGATTTTTATACAGATTTAGATGGAAAGTGGCATTTCTTTGCAAAGGAATTGTTAACACCTGATAAAATAAACGAACATGTATTACATGGAAAAGGAAAAATAGTATCTCTTCCTAGCTCATTTGAAACGCAAACAGGGGAAGTGAATGCTTTCGGAACATATAGTACAACCATTGAAATACCTAAAGAATATGTTGGGAAAACATTAGCTATCCATATTCCTTATCAATACAGTGCATATATTCTTTATATAGATCAAGTAGAAGTTGCCCAAAACGGTACAGTTGGAAAGGATCCAGCTTCCCATTCAGCTGAAATGGCTCCAAAAACGGCTTATTTCGTTCCTGAATCAAAGGAAATCTTACTTACGATGCAAGTTTCTAGCTTTGACCATATTAGAGGTGGATTTGAGAATTCGATTTATCTAGGGGAAGCTTCAGTAGTGACCCAAAAATTTAATAGGAAGATGATCGGTACGATTTTTCTCAATGGAATTATTTTTATCATCGGTCTATTTATGATTTTATTTGCTTGGTATCGCAGAAAAGAGTTTTTGTTTTTTTTATTCGGATTGTTTGCCATGCTAATATCCGTTCGTGCTATATTTGCTGTTCCTTTTTATTACACGCTTATATTCATTGATATGCCTTGGCTTTTGGGAACAAAATTAGAATATATACTAACCGAGGCGACTTCCATGTTTTATATTATTTTATTGTGGAAATGGCATGAAAAGGAGTTTTCTAAGAAAATCATGTATGGACTAGTGTTCATACATTTATTCTTAATTGTGACTACCTTAATTACGCAACCGGTATTTTTTCAAGATTTATTTTTTCAAGTATTTTACATAACCATTCCTACTTTTTTCTATGCGGCTTATGTTATTGCTAAGAGTATTCGCAATAACAACAAGAATGCCAAAATAAATTTAATCGGATTGTCGCTTATTTTTCTGGCATTCTTTAATGACTTTGCGATAGGACAGAATTGGTATCAGTCATGGACATTGATGCTGCCAGCGGTTGCTGTCTATGTCATGATTCACGTTATCGTAATGAGTAAAGGCTTTGCCGATTCTGTATGGCAGACAGAGCAACAAAATAAACAGTTAATTTCATTAAATACTTCTAATGAAGAACTTGCTCTGGAACTGCAAAAAGAGATTAAACAAAAAGATGAATTTCTTGCCAATACATCCCATGAGCTTCGCAATCCATTACATGGGATTATTAATATCTCGCAATCGATTTTGCAGAACAGATCGGAGCAAGTGGATAAAAAAACGCGTAGTAACATACAACTACAGCTGACCATTGGGCATCATATGTCACGGACTTTGGAAGATTTATTAGACATTACTCGCTTGAAAGAACATAGGATACACTTACATAAGGAGCGTCTGGACCTGCAAGCTATCACGAGAGGCGTAGTAGATATGCTTTCGTTCCTTATGGAAAATAAAAATATCCAAATGGACGTCCAAATTGCTAGTGACTTTCCGAGTGTAGCAGCGGATAAAAACCGTCTGATTCAAATTTTGTTTAATGTACTTCATAATGCAGTGAAATTTACTGACGAAGGCATCATTACAATAGATGCTGACATACATAATGGGAAAGCAAGAGTTCATATTACAGATCCAGGTATTGGAATGGATGACAAGACATTAAATACGATCTTCCAAGCCTATAAACAAGGTGATTCCAGTATGACAGCAATAGGGGGTGGCCTGGGATTAGGTTTATATATTAGCAAGCAGTTAGTGGAAATGCACGGTGGTAGTATAAAAGCGCATTCTGTCTTAGGCGAAGGAACCGTATTTACTTTTACCTTACCATTAGCAAAAGACTCCTCGTTTGAAAGCGGAAAAGGAGCAACCCCAGCTAAACATATGCAAATAGGAGAACTTTCATTAAAAGAAACACCAATTGTCATGAATCATGCCATGGTGGAGGCATTTACTAATAATGTTGCCGTTTCTAAACGGCCAAGAATATTGGCAGTCGATGATGATCCTGTAAATTTGCAAGTGTTACGGAATATCTTGTCTAAAGATCAATATATAGTCGAATCCGTTACTAATGGAAAAGCCGCCTTACAACTATTAGAAGGGCAGGACTGGGATTTAATTATTTCGGATGTAATGATGCCAACTATGTCTGGCTATGATTTAACGCGTGCGATCCGGAAGAAATTTTCCATTTCTGAACTTCCTATACTGCTTCTTACAGCACGAAGCAATCCGGAAGATATCTATACAGGTTTTTTAGCAGGTGCAAATGATTACGTCACAAAACCCGTTGATGCTGTTGAGTTAAATGTTCGGGTACATGCTTTAACCAATTTACAAGCATCTGTTAATGAACGATTAGGGATGGAGGCAGCATGGCTACAGTCTCAAATTCGACCACACTTTTTATTTAATACGCTAAATGCTATTGTTTCATTGAGTGAAGTAGACACGACGAGAATGAAGCATCTTCTGGATAGATTCACCCAGTATTTGCAGAGTAGTTTTTATCTGCAAAACTTAGAGAAGGTCGTTCATCTCCAATACGAAGTAGATTTGATTACGTCTTATTTATATATTGAAAAAGAGCGATTTAGAGATAGGCTACAAATAAAATGGGAAATAGAAGAAGTGGGTGATGTCATGATTCCTCCTTTATCTATCCAAACATTAGTAGAGAATGCTGTTAATCATGGCGTCTTAAAGCAATCTGGTGGTGGTTCCATTACCATTCGAATTCACAAAGTTGAAGAGGATACTGAAATTTCTGTTATGGATGATGGGATCGGTATGGAGAAGGAAACAATAGAAAAAATCTTTACGATCCAACCTGACCGCAAGAAAGGTATTGGACTACTGAATACCCAGCAGCGTTTGAAGCAGTTGTATGGCAAGGGGTTACATGTCAGGAGCACACCTGGTATTGGAACAACCGTCACGTTTACTGTACCTAACATATCTTAGAAGTTTGTTACGGAAAGGCTCTTTTTCTTTTCTGATGGATTAAGAAAATTAATTCATCAGAAAAGCCGCATTACAATAATTTTCGCTTAAGATTTAGAAAATAAAAGTGCAGATTCTTGTAGGTAATTTTGAAATGATTCAAGTACAAGGACAGCGATCCGGCCTCCTGCTGGGCAAAGAGGAAGCTAACTTTGTAAAGAAGACCATTTTGTCTGCAGCTGTGACTGCATGTATTGCTTCGAAGTCAGCTTCCTCGGCACCAGGCAGCAGAGAAGCCGTTCAAGTAATAGCCTAGCTGAAGCCGTAGCCCCATAACCGTCAAGCTAAGAAAAAGATAAAAAGTGCTTAAACTACCTTCTATGTTCGCTCCTAATATAGAATCGATTCTTATGAACGGTTTAATACGTTTTTTCCGATTTTCGTCCATGAGATTCGATCTTATGACTGTTTGAAAAGGAAAAAAGCAAAAGTTGTCCGTAAGATTCAAATTTGTGACTTCTCAAGGATATGAAAGGACACTTGAGTCAATACCGATACTCTTTTTGCCAATATAGATTTTGCTCTTTTTTTAGTTTCTTCTGGCATTCCATAAATCCAGTTTCTTGAGCCAATTCTTGTAGTTTACCTCAGGAATAGCTTTTATAAATGGTTTCATTTTAGCCATTACGGTATCGTGTTCTCTTTGCTGTTTAAAAGCCTTACCTTATCTTGACGGTTATGAGCCGTGAAAATTACTTCATTGTCATACAGTTCTATTCTACATAATCCATTAAAAAGGTAGCGGTCGTTAGAACCGTTCGAATTGTTGCCCGGTTTAACTGAATAATCTTTATTCACGTAAACGGCATCAATTCAACAATGGGCTACTAGAGCGATGGGTGGAAATCTTCTAATGTAAACAACTCATCCAAATGAAAAATACCAGGTGGTAAAGGTTGCTTTAACATCTTTTCTATCAATAATGCCGTTATCATTGCCGTCATTATCGCCTCACTCTTGCCATACACTACATGACTGACCTCTTTAATGGTATCGTCTGTTTGATTATTCCCTTCCACATGAATCGCGCAAATATCGGAACCTATGCTAAAGGAATGAATGAGCTTGATAACTGCTTTTTTTATCCATTTTTGCTTTAATAGTGCGGTAAGGCGTGTGAATCGCAGCAAAGAGATAAGACGATTTATGCCTTCCACATCAAATGTAATATAGGTTTTGACCGTGCCAGAGGAGAAATGCTTTCTTAATGTATGCTGATCAGAGAAATTAAACAGGTAACTGCTGCGAGGTCCGACCTTTTGAAAATATGTTTTTTTCTTTTGAGAGAAATTAGTCACTTCCTTCTTAGTTGCGGCGTTTTGCAATAAATAGGATTGATTGAACTGATCAAGCATCCATTCGATTGCTCCTTTACCATGTGCCTCCCCTAGTCCTAACAAAATAGTTATTCGTAATTCATCCATGTTGGAAAGGTGATTTGCTGTATGCTTTGCAAGTAGATTGGACAGACCTGGAGCAAATCCTACACTAATAATGCCTGTTGCGTCTTGAACAACGGAATGAAGCTGCTCTATTTGTTGAATAAATCCATAACTGGCTGTAATATCAATGTAGTGGACACCATTTTCTAAGCAAAGTTTAGCAAAATTCGTATTTCGTTGTTCTAAACACATGACGATGAGGTCCATATTCTTAATTTGCTCGAAACTTATCGGTTCGGTTACGTCAAGCTGTATGGCATGTGCATATGGACAAGTCTCCTCACAAAAATTTAGCGCTTTATCCAAACTTCTTCCACCAATATAAATAGTGAGGTCGGTGGAATTTGCCAGTTGTTTTGCGATTTGTCCACCTACTTTTCCATATCCGCCAACAATCAACACATTTCTCATCATGGCAGAGCACCTTTTGTTGCTACTATCGCATCTATTGCATAACTCTTGAAGTAGGGAATGATCTTAATAAACCCTGCCTCTTGTAACCATTGATGAATCCATTCAGCAGAAACAGGATGAGTGGTTTTGCCAAAAGATGATGAAAACGTTTCTATTTCTTCATCAGGCACGCCATTATTACGCATATGTTGTTGCCAATAAGATAGGAGACGACTATCTGCTGTATTAATAGAGGAGATAAAGCAAAGTCCGCCTTCTTTCACTCTTTCACCAATATCTAACAGTAATTCTTTTTTTTCTTCATGCAAAAAATGAAGCATCAAATGGCATGTAACAATATCAAACGGAGTAGTTGTTGGCACGTTAGCTAATTCTGTCTCATACCAATCGATATGTTTCATCGATTTGTTAAGTCTCGATTTTGCTAATGCCATCATTCGATGAGATGGATCTATAGCGGTATACCTGACATCTGGATAGTCTTTACTAAGTGTGACAAGCTCTTGACCACCTCCGGCACCTATGATCAGAATGTCTTCTGGTATCTGAGTGGATCGGATAATGGCTAACATCTGTTCGTATATCAAATCATATCCGGGTACTTTATTGCGGATCGTTTGTTGGTAGTTTTGGACAACGCGACTGTTCCAATTACCATGTGTCATGATATCACTCCTTTAATTCCCGCGTATGTTCTTGATCCTGAACGTATAAGATCAACCAATGGATATCGACTAAAATACGATATAATCCTATTCATTTTTTCAACACTCCTTGTTATCATTTGAATAATAATCATTCTCAATTATAAACCTTAATTTTGAAAGTCACCATCCCATAAACTAGGGAGAGGGAGATGCGTAAATATGCAAGCTGAAAATCAATATTGGAAACAACTATCAAATCGATTGCGTGGGAAATATCATGATTCCTATCATTATCGAAAAAAAATGGTAGAGGCATTACAAACGAGCATTTTTTTCGATGCTTATTGCTGTACTATTGTCAATCCACATACCCTTACATCTGTTGGCGCTGTTACGGAAAGTTCCATTGATGTTATCCATCAGCAATTATTAATAAGTGAGTATAAGGAAGACGATGTACACCTTTACAAAGATTTAGTTCAGAACCAGAAGAAGATTGGCAGATTAAGTGATACATTTGGAGAGGTGGGAAGCAGAAGGTATGACACAATACTTAAACCACATCGTTTTTCTGATGAAATACGTGTAGCGCTTATGGAGAAAAATCAATGTTATGGTTTTTTAACATTATTTAAGAAAGAGCAGGCTGTTCAACAGTCTTATTTTTCAGATACGGATGTATTCTTATTAGAGAATGTAGCACCGATAATGGCACAGGCACTGCGATCTTATTACCATGCTATTTCAGATAATGTGGATAATAGACAACCAGCCGGAACTGGCATTATCCTATTGAACCAGGATCTTCAGATTATATCGTCGAATGATACAGGTTCAAGCTATCTGCAGACGTTACAGAATTTTGAACGTTCATCTGCTTTGCCAAAGCCCATTCAAGCAATTGGCGCAAAATTAATAACAGAAGGGGAACCATTGGCTCCAGTGTTTGTCCCGATCATTAACAACGTTTACTTGGTAGTTTCGGCATCCTTTCTACAAACAGAGTCAGAGACTCCTAGTATTGCAATTACATTGAATAAAGCAACTTCAAGAGATATGCTTTTTTATCTAATGGAGGTCTATCGGTTAACTTTAAGAGAAAAGGAAGTGGTACTTGAAAGTATCAGAGGCATTCCAGCTAAAGAAATAGCAGACAATTTAAATATCTCTTATTATACTGTTCAGGATCATCTTAAAGTCATTTTTCAAAAAGCAGGTGTTACTACACGAAACGAATTGATTTGGACGTTATTTTCGAAGTATCAGTGATAGACGTACTATTTTTTAATGACAACATCACCATTAATTGCTTTATACTTGTATGCAATCTTTATCAGGGGAATTATAGTATAATGTCATTATGAGTCGATTGCTTACTGTCTTTTTTTACATCAATAGAAGAATGGGTAGCCATTATTGGCATTAAATGATAATTCAATCTTATGCTTGAATTAGTCCGTTTTTTGTAACAAGTAAGTTTTTGTGCAACAGACAACGTTTATGATAAAATCAAACTAATTGTATTTGCGCAGGAGGGTATTACTACGTTGAAACAAATCCTATTTGAAAAGGCACTTAATCGAACAAAAGTGGGAGTAGTCATTACGGATCCCGATCAACAAGATAATCCGATCATCTTTGCTAATGAAGGCTTTTATAAATTAACTGGATATCGTAGTGAGGAAGTGATCGGACAGAATTGTCGCTTTCTTCAAGGTCCAGATACGAACAGGAATAGTGTAAAAAAGATTTCTGAAGCTTTACATAATCGAAAATCGATTGAAATCTTGTTGTATAATTACAAAAAGAATCAGACAGGCTTCTGGAATGAGTTAATCATTGATCCGCTCTGGATTGAAGAAGAATCCAAGTTTTATTTTATTGGCATTCAAAAAGATATCAGTGAAGAAAGAGAAAAAACAATTATATTAGAAGAGACATTAAAAGAGATGGATAGCATCTCTACACCGATTGTGCCGATAACAGATAATGCGGTTATCCTGCCTTTAATTGGTAACTTTACCGATAAAAGATTTGAATCGATGAGCAACAGGCTATCCTTTTATTTGGAAGATTCGGATGAAGATTACCTTATTATCGATTTGTCGGGCTTGTATGAAATGGATACGTATGTTGTTTCCCGTTTCTTTGAGATCAGTCAATTAGCTCGTTTAATGGGAAAAGAAACACTATTGGCAGGAATCGGTCCTAATCTGGCTATGAAAACAGCTGGTCTGGTTGACACGGTAAATAAAATTCCGACATTTAACAATGTGAAAGCAGCTGTTAAATATATTTCCGAATAATATTTCTTGAGAAAAAGCATCTGATCGAAGATGCTTTTTCTGGTAGGTAAGAAAGTATAAAAGTAAAGTCATAGAAGTAAACATGCTAAACATGATTGATGGGTTCTTATAATATGGATTATGTCAACTAACACAGTGGTAACTTTGAAATGTTTCATATGCTGGGAGACCGCTCCGTCCAACCACTCCGCGTCCTGCGGGGCACGGCTGAAGCTAACTTTGTGAAGAAGATCGCTTCACAAAGTGGATCTTCAGCACCTGCATGTCCCGCGGGAGTCTTCGTGGTTGGCCTACGTTCTAGTATTGGTTCTACAACGGACGCAAGAGGTAACATTTTGGGCAGTCTCCACCGATTTCATCATTCACTGTAACAATGCTTAAAATCCTTACTTTTAGCTGTTACAAACGCTGTAGCACTTCCCTAAAGCGTAGGAAATATGCGGAGACTCCTCATGCGTCAGCGCGAGCTGAAGATCCACTTTGTCTGTGCCTGTGTCTGCTAGAATCACTTCGAAGTGAGCTTCCTCGTCACAAGGCAGCAAAGAAGTTGTTCAAGTAGTAGCCTAGCTGAAGCCGTGCCCACTGGACGCGGAGCATATTTCCGGAGCTTTGCTGAGCAAATGAAATCTATCAAAATTAACACAATGTCAGATAGTTCTACTTTACTTAATCCATATTATAGGTAGTTGTATATTATTTATGTTAGTTAGGACCGGGTGGTCTTTCCCGTTTTTTCTTAATTCACCCTCTATAGTGCTACTTCTACATCAAACATGTCCTGAACTCAACGTTCTGTTGACTAATGATAGTTATGTATAGTGTTTAATCGAATAGTATATCCGTTAGTACTTGATATGATTAGAAGACGCCTCCCCCTAAAGATAAGCGTGTCAGATGAAACAACATAACTTCCAAATAATGTTTGAATTGCAATTCATTCTGAGCATATTATATAGTAATCGATTACATTTTGGAGGAAAAGGAAATGAAGCAGAAACCCGTCACTATTTATGATATTGCCAAAGAAGCCAAGGTCTCAACGGCAACAGTGTCGAGAGTGATAGCTAATAACTATCCTGTCAGTGAGAAAACGAAAAAAATGGTATTGGACCTTATTAAAAAATATGACTATCAACCAAATGCTGTAGCAAGAAGCTTAACCAAAAAAGAATCGAAAATGATTGGCTTTATATTACCTGACATCACCAATCCATTTTTTGCGCAAGTGTTTATTGAAGCGGAGAAATATGCGTTAACGAAAGGGTATACGCTTATATTAGGGAACTCCATGAACAGTAATGAAATAGAATCCAAGTATTTACGGGACCTTTCGGAACGACAGGTAGAGGGGATTATTTTCATGGGCGGCAGAATAAATAAAAGCCAACCAGATCATATGGAAATAAATGAACTTAAAGATGTGATGAATAAAATACCTGTCATAATGGTAAATGGCAAAATAGATGGTATTAATTGCAGCAGTGTACATACAAATGAAGCAAAGGGAATAGATTTAGTTATTGAACATCTAGTTAGTCACGACCATAAAAAAATTGGTCTCATCGGTGGTGTGAAAGGAGTAACAACGACTGATATCAAAGTGAATGCTTATTGGCGCTCTCTAACGAAACATGGACTGCTGATGAAAGAGAACTGGCAGATCTATAGTGGTTATGATGTAGATAGTGGAAGAAAAGCAGTAGAGACATTCATTCATGTAAACGAGTCCGATTTACCGACTGCATTAATTGGTATAAATGATTTAGTCATTATTGGTGCATTAAAAGCATGCAGACAGAATCATTTGCATCCATTTTCCTTTGTCGGTTTTGATAATACAGACTTGACCAAAAATGCAACGCCAGAAATTACCTCTGTCAGTCATCCCTATAAAGATCTAGGAGAAAAAGCTATTGATCTTATTATCCATACCAAAACAATGAAACCAGAAGAAATATGGCTGGATCCCTATTTAGCAATAAGAGAATCAACAAACCGACCGCATTAGATAGTAACTGATTTTACAAAAAGTTATTATCTTTTTTTATACACGTTATGAAAGCATAAATTTTCAACGATGAAGCAGACCGACGTAGAAAAAATTTAAAACGTACAAAGTATAAGAAAAACTTCGGCACTCCCTAAAGACTAGGTGTATACCGAGTTTTTCTAATAGGTAAATAGTAACCGGTTACTATGGCTTAGCTGGCTGGTTACAAACTGGCTCACTGCACAAATGACAGCGTTTACTTTATGTTGATCTGGTCCACATTTAAGGGGGTGATTTCGGTAGTAGCTTTCTGTTGAACAAATGCTTCTCTATGTAAAAATCTTAAAAATGGGGGAAAGAAGATGAAAAAAATTAGTCTGTTCGTTTTGGGTATGTTCGTTATTCTATTACTTCTTAGCGCGTGCAGTGAGAAGGAAAGTAGTAACACGGAAAGTGAAAGTGGTGAAGATGTTGTCACGTTAACCTTTTGGAATAGATATCCAGAATTGAGAGGTGGATTTGAACAGCTCATTAAGGATTTCGAAGCGGAGTATCCTGGCATTAAAATAGAAAAACAGGAGACACCAGAGGCAGAAACACAGCTTCGAACAGCATTGTCAGAAAGTAATTTACCAGATATGTGGACGAATATCGTTGAATTATCTGAACTGGTGGAGGTAGATGCAGTCAAGAATTTAGATGACATTTTTACTGAGGAAGTAAAAGGACAGTTCCAGGAAGGTACCTGGTATGAAAATGGTACAACATCAGATGGTTCTGTTTACGGGTTTCCATTAGCTTCGCCAAGAAGTAAAGCAATGATTATGTATTATAACAAAGATGTATTTGAGATGTTAGGACTATCGGAATCAGATATTCCTGCTTCCTGGGAAGAATTTAAAACGATCGGGCAGAAGATTATTGAAGAATCCAATGGCGCTGTATATCCGATAGTCTGGAATAACCCGGGATGGGCTAACGAACAGTTAGTTTCGATGATGGGAACAGCGATAACGCCTGAAGTACCTTGGCAGGAGAATTATAAGGAAGGTGTACCACAAGTATTAACAGAAGGGAAAATAGAAAGCGCTAAATTTATCAAGGAATTATTAGAGGAGGGACTTATGGCTCCTCAGAGTGTTGAAATTGGTCTAGGGGAAGCAGAAGCAACATTTGCGGTAGGACAGAGTGCTTTCTTATGGAGTGGTGACTGGGTAGGACGACAATTATTCAAAGAAAATGAATTTGAGAATTGGGGAGTCGCACCATTACCAACGAAAGATGGCAAGCCGTATTATTATCCGGCAGGTTCTGAAGCGACAAGTATTCGAGTGAACAACCATACAGAAAACTGGGATGAAGTGAAGACTTTCTTAGAATATGCATTAGAACATCTTCATGAGACGGTGTATGTAAATACAGGAGCAGGCTTGCCAGCGAAAAAAGATGTAGGTGGAGAACCTCCTTTTGAACAATATAATGACATCTTAGAACTGGAAAGTGAATTAGCTATTCCGGTGCCTAAGCCAGCAGAGTTTAATAAAGAAGTGATTGCATTTAATAAGGCATATCGAAATAAATTGGAAGTTGGCGGAATCGGGGATGCAGTCGTCGGCTACATTACTGGTAATAGTGAAAAACTTGAAGAGGAAATAGGAAAAATAGATCAAGACATGAAAGACGCATTTTTAGAGACACTCGAAGAGTTTCCAGAAGTGTCGCAAGATGATTACAAGTATCCAAATTGGGTCCCATTTGAACCTTATACAGTCGATAAGTATGACGAATTGAAATAAGAAGACTTAGGCTTTCGCCAGTATATGGCGAAAAGCCAAGTTTTTCTTCATTATGTATCCTTAAGTCTAGAAAGGGTGATCTTCTTTTGGCTAATCATATAAAAGTAGACGACAAAACAACAACGAAAAGTAAGTCCAATCTCAGAACCTTAAAAAAGAGAAAAGCGATCTGGGCATATATTTTTCTGGCACCACAAATTATTGTATTCTTTGTATTCTCTGCCTATCCAATCGTGATGAGTTACGTTTATTCGTTTTATGAGTGGAGTGGAATTGGTCCATTAAATGATTTTGTTGGATTAGGAAACTATCAACAATTATTAACATCCGAAAGATTTTGGAATTCAGCAGTCGTTTCGATTTATTACATTTTAGGCACGACTGTTCTCGGTGTAGGTGGAGCTTTAATTTTAGCGATCATCTTAAATGATCAAAAATTAAAGGGAAAAGGTTTTTATCGCGCTATATATTTCTTGCCGGTTGTAACGACTACAGCCATTGTCGGGATCATTATGGGAAATATTTTCGGTATTAACGGTTTCTTTAATCAGTTTCTTCTCCATGTCAGTATCATTGATAAACCGATTCCCTGGCTAACGGATCCGTTATTAGCGGTCATCTTATTAATTGTAATTGGTTCATGGAAAGGACTAGGTATTAATATGGTTTATTGGTTAGCCGGTCTGCAATCGATCCCTAATGAATTGTATGAATCTGCTCAACTGGATGGCGCCGGATTTTGGGCTACATTAAGACATATTACGCTACCATTATTAAAGCCAATTGCTGCCGTGATTATATTATTATCATTAGTAAGTGGTATTAATGCCTTTGACCTGGTCAAGACATTAACGAACGGTGGCCCAAACTTTGCAACGGAAACGATGGATTTGCTTATCTATAATTTTGCTTTTTCCAGTCAGCTTGGTGGTGGGCAAGTCAGAATGGGATATGCTTCTGCTGCGGGTGTTTTGCTTGGTATATTTACATTTGTTATAAGTATGATTTTTGGTGCGGTATCCTTTGGTAAACAGGTGACGAAATTCAGAGTGAATAAGAAGAAAAAGGGTGGGGTGAGCGTATGATAGCAACCAAAACAGCTCGTACGACCATTCATGTTTTTTTAGTCATTTTCGGGATTGTTTGGATTTATCCTTTCGTATGGATGGTGTTCTCCTCGTTAAAAACAAACAAAGAATTTCTAACCAGTGGGACCAAACTGATGCCAGAAGAATTGAGATGGGAAAATTATGCAAATGCGTGGGTGACAGCAAACTTTTCGGGTTATTTTGTGAACACGGTTATTTTTACCGTCGCAACCGTATTAATTGTCATTGTTCTCTCCTCTTTGACAGGGTATGCGCTGGGAAGAATAGATTTTCCAGGTAAAAGAGTCATCATGATATGTGTGGTGGCCATTATGTTCATTCCTAAAGGATATACGATTATTCCATTGTTCAAATTAGTCAGTGCAATGGGGCTGGATAACTCGATACTAGGCATCATTGTAGCAGAGTCATCTGGTGCACATGTTCTGTTCATTCTTATGTTTGCCTCCTTTTTTGCCAATTTGCCAAAATCCGTTGAAGAAGCGGCAGAGATTGATGGAGCGGGCTTTTTGACTGTATTTTCAAAAGTAATGCTCCCTTTAAGTATGCCTATTGTTGCAACAACTGCGATTATGCAATTTATCTGGACTTGGAGTTCCTTCCTTGTGCCACTCGTATTAACGATTAGTAAACCAGAATTGCGAACGTTAGCGGTAGGGATGCAGAACTTCGTGCAAACCTATTCGATTGACTTCTCTGGAATGGCCGCTGGGGCAACCATCTCCTTGCTGCCAGTTATGATCATCTTTATTATCATGCAGAAATACTTTATTGAAGGGGTTGCAGGAGCGGTTAAAAGTTAAAGAGTGACTAAGGGAGGTTAAGTATATGAATATATCGGATACTTCATTTGTGTATAAAATATCGGTATGGATCATGCGGTTAAGTGTGTTAAACCTTCTCTGGATTTTCTTTTCTGTTGCTGGACTAGGAGTTATCGGATTATTCCCGGCTACGGTAGCCATGTTTACAGTGGTGAGAAAGTGGATCAGGGGCGAAACAGAAATCCCTTTATGGAGAACGTTTTTTGCTTCGTTTAAAAGTAACTTATGGAAAGCGAATGTATTAGGCTATATCGTTTCTCTTGGCGGTGTGCTGTTATACATGGATTATATATTCATTCAGAATATGAGTGGGAATCTCTATCTTATTTCGTTGTTGTTATTGTTCATGATTACGTTCTATTATGCGATGATTCTCTTTTTTATATTTCCGGTGTATGTTCATTATGATATCAAGCTGATGGAATGTTTGAAGTATGCTTTCATTATTGGAGCGTCTTATCCATTAAGGACATTGTACATGGCGTTTACTATATTTGTTATTTACTACGTAACGGCTTCCTTTCCTATTCTTTTCTGTTTTTTCTCTGGAAGTGCAGGGTGCTGGCTCGTGATGCGCTTTGCATACGTAGTGTTTGAGCAAACACAAGCGAAGCATAGAAAAGAGCTGAAAACGGCCTGAATAAAATAAATATATCCACAAAATGAGGTGAATCGGATGAATAGAGTATTGGAAAATATCAATCTAGCTTGGAAGTTTCACAGGGGAGATGTACCAGAAGCATGGTACAAAGGTTATGATGATGCTGATTGGAGAGATGTAACCTTGCCACATGACTGGTCTGTGGAAGAACCTTTCTCTAAGGAACACTCAAGTGGTACGGGATATGTAGCAGGTGGAATCGGCTGGTATCGGAAGGACTTTACGCTTCCACCGGATGCTGCAGGTAAAAAAGTATCGATCACATTTGAAGGGATTTATAATAATGCACAAGTGTGGTGCAATAGCCATTATTTAGGGAAGAGACCATTTGGTTACAGCAGTTTCACTTATGATATTAGCGATTTTGTTAGCGCGGATAGTACGAATGTAATCTCTGTGAAAGTGCATCACAAAGATATTGCAGACTCCAGATGGTTTACAGGTTCTGGTATTTACCGTCATGTCCATCTTACCATCACGAATGATATTCATATTGGTCAATATGGTGTATTTGTCACGACTCCAGATGTGTCAGCAGAGAAAGCTACGGTACGAGTGAATTCCCGCATAGTAAATGAATCTAGCGGGGAAGGGACTATTAAAATGAAACAGACTCTTTTTAATCAAACAGGTGTACAGATCGGTGAGGTGACGGAAAGCCTGACGGTAGAAGCAGCTGCCAGCTTGACGAAGGACCAATCAATAGAGGTTGATCATCCGGAGTTATGGTCACCGGATCGACCTTATTTATATACGGTTGTGACAGAGATTATCAAAGATCGCCACGTAATGGATCAGGTAAAGACAACAACAGGGATAAGAACAATTTCCTTTGATCCAAAGGGAGGTTTTTATCTGAATAAGCAGAACATGAAAATAAAGGGAGTTTGTATTCATCATGATGCTGGTGGGCTGGGGGCAGCAGTACCTGCGAAGGTTTGGATTCGCAGGTTGACGGCTTTAAAAGAAATGGGATGCAATGCGATTAGAATGAGTCATAATCCTCCAGCACCTGATTTGTTAGATTTGTGTGATAGTATGGGGTTTCTTGTAATGGATGAAGCCTTCGATGAATGGGAAGGTGTCAAAAATAAATGGTGGACGGGTCATAACGTCTATCCACCTAAACATTATGGTTATTTTGAAGATTTTCCACAATGGGGTGAACAAGACCTGAAAGAAATGGTCTTAAGAGATCGTAATCATCCGTCTATTATTATGTGGAGTATAGGAAATGAAATTGATTATCCTAATGATCCGTATTGTCACCCTTTTTTTGACTGGATGACAGGAAATAATGACGCCAATAAACCAGCAAGTGAGCGAATGTATGATCCGAATAAACCCAATGCTGAGCGTCTGTCAACGATTGCGAAGCGGTTAGTTCAATATGTGAAAGAATGCGATACGACAAGACCGGTGACGTCCGCACTCGCCTTTCCTGAGTTATCTAACCTGACTGGGTATGCACAGGCTTTGGATGTAGTTGGCTACAATTATAAAGAGCATTTGTATGAAGCAGATTTAAAACATTTCCCTGATCATGTCATCTACGGTAGTGAAAACAGCCCTTCTTTACAAGATTGGCTTGAAGTAAAAGATAATGATGCTATTTGTGCCCAATTTATCTGGACTGGCATTGATTATTTAGGCGAAGCTGCCGGCTGGCCAGTCAGAGCTTCTCCAGCAGGTTTTCTAGATCTTGCTGGTAACAGGAAATCCAGCTATTATTACCGTCAAAGCTTATGGAGTAAAGACCCAATGGTATATGTAGCTGTAAAGAATAAGCAAGAATCTCAAACTGATCCAGATTCCAGATGGAAGGGGGATTCACATTGGGAATGGCATGACAATGAGGAACTTGAAGTCTTTTGTTATACCAATTGTACGGAGGCTGAATTATTTTTAAATGATCAATCGTTAGGGATAAAACGAATGAACAAAGATGATAGCTATCTTAGCTGGGATGTTTCGTTCCAGCAAGGAATATTGGAGGTAACAGCAAGGGATGATAAGGGTAAGCAACATTCTTATCAACTGATTACGCCATCAGATCCCAAACATATTGTGATGACATCGGATACTTCCTGTTTAGTACCGGATGGGCAAGATGTCGCACATGTTGAGATGCAAATTACCGATAAGAACGGCAACCCTTATTTTTTCGCTGATAATCGGATTAAACTGTCAGTGGAAGGGCCTGGCGAACTGATTGGAATAGAGAATGGTGACATACAGGATGTACAAGGTTACAAAGATAACAATAGAAAAGCATATCACGGAAAGTTGCTTGCTTTTATTAGAGCTGGTACGGATGAAGGCAAGCTTGTTATCACAGCAACTGCAGATGAATTGGAATGGGGACGAATTGAGATTCATAGTGATGGGCGTGGCTGACTTTAGCGATAATCTAGTAGATAGAGATCCGGGTGGTTGCCCGGATCTATCTTTGATTATTTGTCCCACTTCGTCAGTAGGGCAAGATATTCGATTTCCGTCACAGGCAGTATCGTGCCATGACGCTTTTTTAAATGGCCAAACGAATATTCATCCGGGTTTAATTTACGCCAGCATGTGCCTGTTGTGTCACCTATGTCTGTAGTGATGATTGGCAAATATCCTCCTTCTGTAGCGTATTGATCAACGAGCAATCCCCATTTATTTTCGCCATTAAACTTGAAAAATTCTGGTCCTTCGACATCTTTTCCAGTAAGTGCTAAACCTAAAGATTCTAGGTTAGAAATGACTTTCCATTCACGCATTAATTGGTCGCTTGATTCAATGGTGATTTGCCCGTCACCTGACGCCCTGTAATAGCTACCATTGACCGAAATGATTGTCGTATCCAGGATTTCATTATGTTCCCCACGAGTGATATATAGTTGAGGTTCTGTAAAAGTATGAAAGTCTGTCGTCTTACTGCAATAGATATGCATGCCTCTGCCATCACCGTCCGTTGCATCTCTACTAGATGCCCAGAATACGAGATAATCACCTTCCTGCTCGTCAAAAAAGGCTTCCGGTGCCCAGGCACAACCTGCCTCTTTCGGGGCAACCTCTACCATACGAGGTTCTGACCAGTTCACAAGATCCGGTGATTCCCAAATAACTAATGAATGACTGCCAGTAATCGTAGCTTGTGCGTTTTTCCAGCCCCCGCGGTGATAGATACTGAGATCAGTAGCCAGTAAATAAAAGGTCTTTCCGTCGTTACTTCGAATCAAATAGGGATCCCGTACCCCTCGTTCTCCGACTGTGGAATACAAAATCGGCTGCTTGTTATTTAAATCTTGCCAATGCAGCCCATCCTTACTCAGCGCGAAGTAGATTTGTTCCCCGTTTTTTTCTTCGCCAATGAAATGGGCAAATAAATAGCCGTAGAAATAATTGTTATCATTTTCTGAAACAGCTTTTTCCATCATGACGCCTCCTATTTACTTATCTTAGATTTAGTGTACCAAAGAGAGTGGTGTACTGGAATACAATAGTTGAATTAGAGCGATTTTTTATAAACAAAGCCTTTTTTAGGTAATGTTGGAATAGAAAGCATTTGAAGAAGGATGCTTTATGATGAAATGATTGGAAATTAAAAGAGGACCAGAAGCATTCATTCCACTTAAGTTGTATGCCGAAGCTATATCTGGTAATATAGTTTACTTTATTCGCAAAGACCACGCATCGATGTATATGACTTTGTTTTTGGAATCGGATGTTTCAACTCATTCATTTTTATAATCAATAGAAGTTGGAGTGAAGTGTCTACTTTTTTAGAAAAAATTTTACAGGGTACGAAATAAGCTGTAATGGTCGAAGCTGGTTTTCTGATTTACAGAGCCCTTGTAAAAGTATGGGCGGTAGAGTACGCCAATGGCCAACTTTTCATCAGTACAAGCGCGGATTAGCCGGAAGAGGCTTCCATTGGACAATATCATTTCAAAACAAGCACGTAATGTCCGATAGAGCTCTTCAAACGGACAACTATGCCCCAATTCAAGCACAGATTGTCCGATAGAACTTTCCAATTGTACCACCCCACTCCTCAACAATCAAAACGCCAGGAAGTCTCACTATTTAATGGTTTGCAGTTCTTTCCTGCTCTCTATTTGCTTGTACCAATTCAAACTGGCTTATTCGACTTCTAGTTACGCCCTTTTGTTATGCTTTTTTGAAATCACAAGCAATTCACTTTGGATCCAAGATGTTTCATGCTAAGCTTTCTTTAACAATCAGTCGTTTTTTAAAAACAAGAGATAAGGTAAGGGACCAGCCATGAAAAATTATTATGTAGATGTGATGCAATTTAGGGGCGATCATGCTTCCTTCGGTTTTAAACAGGGACAGTGGCTGCTGCAATCCTATTTGCATCCAATATATACGAATCCAGATAGTATGAAAAAGGTACGGTTTTCTTTTGATCGTGGAGAAGCTGTGCAATGGATAAAGTCACTTTTTCCTCACTTTTATGAAGAATTAAATGGATTGGCAGAAGGTATGAAAATGCCGCTTGAGCAAGTGCTGCTCCACTTTAGCGGTTATCAGCAGGAATGGAGACGGTCGGGCTGTTCGATTATAACGGGTGATCATTTTCTCGTGCGCAATTATGACTTTCATCCGAAGACGTATGAGGGAAGATTTGTACTTTATCAGCCTGATCAAGGTTACGCTACGATCGGTCCTTCGCAACGAATCGTGGGAAGGGCAGATGGCCTCAATGAGAAAGGACTGACGACTGGTTATAATTTTGTTAACCGCCGAAATACCGGTGATGGATTTATTCCTACGATCATTACACGCATGATGCTGGAGACATGTCAGTCCAATGAAGAAGCAATAGCTTTATTAAAAGAAGTGCCACATCGCGTAGCATTTAATTATGTGCTGGCTGATCGATTTGGAAATAGACATGTGGTGGAGGCAACGTCAGAAGCTGTCCGTGTAAAAGAAGACACCATAAGTACCAATCATTTTGATCTACTCCCGGAATCGAATCGTTATCATTTGGATGATTCCAAACGACGAATGGCGATTTTAAGAAATCAAACTCAAGCATTAACCAAGCGCGAAGCCTTCCAGTTGCTAAATAATAAAGAAAATGAAGTGTTTTCCGAGAAATATCCTCAATCAGCTGGAACATTGCATACGGCGATCTATGATGTGAATTCGCTTGAAGCAGGAATTGCATTAGGTCATAATCGTATACCTACCATGTTTTCATTTCATAATTGGTTACATGGACAGGATAGCTGGATCAGCAAAGTAAAAGGTCAAATCAATACAAAGGAACGAATGCCTTATATGGAGGGGATAGGGGAGGAAAGTTAGGTGCTGTTGCCTTTATTGTTTTGTGGTGGTGTGACAAAACCATGAGATATAGAGCAGATGAAAAACTAATTCTGTAATCAATGTCTTCGATTAACATAAATGAGACACAGGAGCGATCCATGTGTCTCATTATTAATAGCCGTTTCACCCTTTCACACTCCCTGCCGTAATCCCTTCTACCAAATACTTTTGAAAGAACAGAAACACCAATAATTGTGGCAGAATCGAAGCAACGGACATGGCAAACATTGGTCCCCAGGCTGATAAAGAGGAAGGATCAGAGAATAGCTGTAATCCTAATGCAACGGTATATAATTTTGTATCATTTAAATATACTAGAGGAGTCATGAAGTCGTCCCATGTCCAATAGAAAGAGAAAATAGCCACTGTTGCTAACGCAGGGGTTGTTAATGGTAAAATGATTCGCCAAAAAATTCCAAAAGTGCTAGCACCGTCTATATAGGCCGCTTCATCTAGTTCACGCGGTATCCCTCTTATAAACTGAATCATCAGGAAGATAAAAAAGGGTATTCCTCCAATAAAAGCCGGAACGATTAAGGGCAAGTAGGTGTTTACCCAGCCTAAATTATGAAACAATATATATTGTGGTATTAGGGTAACCTGTTGTGGCAGCATGAGTGTCACAATCATACAAACAAATAAGGGAGTGCGAAAGCGAAATTTCACCCTCGCAAAACCGAATGCTACTAAAGTAGATGAAAACAAAGTTCCAATAACTACCATCGTAGTGACAAAAGTCGAATTAACAAAAAAGGTAGAGAATGATAAATTTCCGAATCCTTCCCATCCTTGCAGGTAATTTTCCCATTTTAGTTCAGAAGGGATTAAGGAAGCAGCATTTCGAAAAATCTCATCTTCCGGTTTCAACGAACTGGCAATGGTCCAAAGGATGGGATAAATCATTAAAAATCCCAGAAGTATGATGCTACCATGATAGATAATCGTTTTTTGGGTGGATTTTTTTTGCATGATTATCTGCCTCCCTCTGACTCGTAGTAGACCCAGCTTTGCGCTGATTTAAAAATCAAGGCGGTGAATAAAGCACATATTAATAATAAAATCCAAGCTAAGGCAGAGGCATATCCCATATCAAAATGGGCAAAGGCTTTCTCATATAAATAAACCGCATAAAATAAGGTGCGATCCATGGGACCACCATTGGTAATCAAGAAGCTTTGTGTAAAGGCCATGAACCCTTGAATGGTTTGCATCACTAAGTTAAAAAAGATGACAGGGGAAAGCATAGGTAACGTAATCTTTAAAAACTGTAAAAAGGGACTGGCACCATCGACCGCTGCTGCCTCATACAACTCATTCGGAATTGCCTTTAAACCAGCTAGGAAAATAAGCATCGGCGATCCAAATTGCCAGACGACTAATAAAATCAGTGTAGATAATGCGAAATCCGGACTGGTTACCCAGCTGGTCCCCTCGATACCAAAGATGCCCAGCACATCATTTAGGGCACCTTCACGACCGAACAATTCTCGCCAAACGACAGCTACTGCAACACTTCCACCTAAAATAGAAGGGACGTAATAAAGCGTGCGGTAAAGGCCAACACCTTTTCTTTTTGTATTGAATAGCATCGCCACGAATAAAGCAAAGGCTAATTTTAATGGAACCGAACCAAAAACGAAGATAAAGGTCACTTTCAATGCTTGGATAAACCGGGCATCATCTGTGAACATTGTGATATAATTTTCAAATCCAATCCAGGTAGGAGCGGATAGTAAATCGTAATTGGTAAACGAAAAATATAATGATGCAATCATTGGACCGACAATAAAACCAAGAAAACCAATTAACCATGGTGCGATAAAAGTAAAACCTGTTATGTCAATGGAACGCTGGGACCTTAATTGTTTTTTCTTTTTCATGACGGATTCCTGCTTTATCGAACTATTCTCTTGCATCGTCAAGCACCTCCTTGATAGTGGATGAGCCATCTGTATTGATGGCTCATCCTTTTCTTTATTCATTCTTTGCTAGAATTTCATTTGCCTTTTCTCTAAAATTAGCAGCAGCTTCTTCTGGGGTTACTTGGCCATAATAAATAGGTTCTTCCACTTCGCGTACATACAATGTTTCTACTTCTGTAGCACCTTGCGGGTCTGGTGGATCAATGGGTTTAGCGTGATCCTGCGCCATTTCAACGTAGTCAAACATTTTCTTTCCTGCATCATCCAGCTTATCTCTTAAGTGATCACGAACAGCACCAGCGATTGGCACGCCGCGTTCTGCATTTAAGACTTCGTTTGCTTCTAAGTTATTTGTGAAATAACTGATGAATTTAGCAGCTTCTTCCTGATGTTTCGAATCTTTGGTCACCGAGAAAAACTGACTCGGTTTCAGGAAGTGACCAGGTTCGCCACCTTCGAGTGCAGGGTTTAACATCAATTCTAATGGTCGACCTGCAGCAGATTCGATGGCTACCAGCTGATTACTATAGATATCGAGTAACATAGCTGTATCACCATTTACAATAGGTTGCTGCTCTACATTAGAACCAGCATCCATGAACACATCTGGAGGTGCAGCAGCGCCGGATTCGATCATATCGACCGTGTTTTGTAAGAAATCCACTAATAATTGATCATCTTCATAGCCTAGGCTTTTTCCATCTGGTGCATATAAGGAGACACCATTTTGTCTTAAATAATGTCTGAGCGTATTAGTACCTACCGAAGGCTGAACACCATATGCTCCGTCTAAATTATCGGATAATTCCTTTGCGAATGATTGAACGTCTTCATACGTGTAACCAGGCTCAGGCGGTTCTACACCAGCTTCTTCAAATAAGGCAGGATCATATACTGTACCATGTACATTTGCCCCTAAGTTAACGGCGTACAAACTGTCATCAATTTTTCCACCATCCATATACACATCTTCCACATCACTTAAATCCAATGTCCCATCTTCGACAAATGGATTCAGGTCCACTAACAAATCTCTCCCAACGTATTCCGTTAAATAGGCGTAGTCCATTTGTACAATGTCCGGTAAATTCCCGCCGGCAGCTTGGGTAGCCATCTTCTCCCAATAGCCGTCCCATCCAGTAAATTCAGGTGATATCGTTACATTTGGATTTTCTTCCATATACATATCGATGACTTCTAATGTCCGGTCATGCCTGTTCTGGGAACCCCACCATAAAATACGGAGCTCAATCTGTTCTTCACCATTGTCTGCTGTATCACCGTTATTCTCTGTTTCTCCGGCATCATTTCCGCTATCAGAGGCAACATCTTCACCTTCCGAACTACAAGCGCTTACGAAAATAACAATAAGACCGAGCATCAAGAGAAAAAGAAATGACTTTCGCTTCTTCCACATCACATGTATCTCCCCTTTTTTGAAAAAATATATTTAAAACAACTACTAGGAAGTAATTGCTTCAAATCAAGTTATTTTGCATATTTGTGCTGCAAAGCAGACAGATCCTCAATAGCTTGTAAGGCAATGATCATCACAATAAAACAAGTTAGGCTAATTCCAAGCGAATATAAGATTTGCGGAATATAGAACGATAAATAAATCATTCCACCTGCAGATATAGTCATTCCGAATGTTTTCAACGGATTAAGCATTCCGAGAATAAAGGCATACTTTATATAATCAACCAGCTTAAGCTGGTATTTTGTATAGATTGGCAGAATATAAATAACGGTAATCATGAACCACACGGATAATATAAATAGGACTATACTGATGATTTGATTGAACGCGCCACCTCTATCGATGAAAAACTTCAAATCAAAATAAAGCAAAAAACCTATCACAAATAATAGAATAGCCAATCCATTAGACTTAACAAAATGGAAACGAAATTGGTTCCAATATTCACGGAAGATAGAAGATATGTGCTGTTTTTCCAGCCATGACTTCTCCACGTTACACAATGCTACTGTTGCTGGCGCGATCCCGAATATACCAAGACCTATGATCATAAAGAAGAACCACAGCAGATTGAGATATACTAATTTAAGTAGAGCTATACAGAAGTTACGGGCAATCTCTGTTAACTTGACTGCATTCATACAACCTGTCCCTTCCTGTAAATTTGGTGTTGGCAAACAATATAGTCCATGAAATTAATAGTTGTCTTTATTATAGTAAGCGTTTACAATTTTATATAGTCATTCGTCTTATCAAATGCCCTCATTTTCTTAAGCGTTCCGGTAAGAAGTGTCTTTTCTTACGATTTTTAAAAGATGAAGATACTTTTTATAAAGAAAGGAGTCCTGACCATGTATAAAATGATGATTATCGACGATGAGTCTGAAATTCGCATGGGATTGAAAAATTATTTCCCCTGGAATCAAATCGGCTTTGATGTAGTGCAAGATTGTGTCGATGGCAAAGTAGCATTAAATTATTTAGACCAACATGACGTTGATGTCATCCTGTCTGATATCCGTATGCCCGTTCTGGATGGCATTGAGCTTGCAAAAACACTTCACGGAAGAAGTTCGAATATTTACCTTATCTTTCTTAGTGGCTATAAAGATTTTTCTTATGCAAAGGAAGCACTTAAATATGGGGTAAAGGATTATATTGTGAAGCCCGGAAAGTTTGAAGAAATTCAAGAAGTATTTAGCAGGGTGAAGCAGGAACTGGATAAAGAGTGGCGAGAATTAGATGAAAACCAAGCTAGTTATTGTGAAAATATTATCCGTACCATGAAAGAGCATATTCAAAAACAATACGCCAGTATTTGCTTAGAAGATATGGCGGAAGTATTAAACATGTCCCCAACTTATATTAGTTCTTATTTTAAGGAAAAGACAGGCGTGAATTTCTCCACCTATCTCACGAAAATCAAAATGGAAAAAGCAGCAGAATTATTGGTGGATTACCATTACAAAACCTATGAAATTAGTGAACTAGTCGGTTACCATAATCCGAAGAATTTCACTAGGATGTTTAAGAAATATTATGGGATGACGCCAAGAGACTATCGCACTTCCAACATGGAGAACATGGAATCGTGAATAATCGAATATTAATTAAAAACATTCTTCTCTTCGTTTTTCCATTATTGATTCCTGTATTTATTTTAGGTTCTTTTGCAATTGTGATCACAGATAAATATATTAAAGAGTCGATTACTGCTAACAATCGCAATGTGTTGCAACAGCTGGAGCAGCAAACCAATACGGTATTAAATGAAATGTATTTACTCAATCTCGACTATAATTGGAATCCTGATATTACGCTATCTTTGAGGAATTTTTTTGATTCTGAGCATTTCAACTATCTGGATATTAAAATGATCGACTATGAAGAAGGAAACTTGAGAAGGAAAGAAATTGCAACATCCTATATTCATTCGATGTATATTTATTATGAGAATGATAATGACCGTGTACTTACATCTCGATCAGGATTTATGAACATTGCTAATATGCATGATGATACTTGGCTGAAAGAATATGACGCGAAATCAACGAATCGAGATATTTGGATGGAAAACCGTCAGATTTCACAATATGATTTTGAAAATGAAGAGCCAGTTATCAGTATTTATCGCAATATCTTTAACTCCAATGCTCAGACTTCTGAAGGATTAATCGTATTAAATATTTACCAGAGCTATTTTGAGAACTTAATTAGTGAATTAAATAACTATCACAATCAAAGTATCTTTGTATTAGATGAAACGAATACCAAATTGTACGGAAATAATATAAGTGAGGAATTAGCATTGGAAGAGGAGATAATCGAAAACAGAAAACAAACCTTTGAGGTCCAATTAGATGGTACCTCCTATATTGTCAGTCAATTACAATCGGATTTATATCCTCTTCGTTATTATTCAATGGTAGAGAATAATATTATTTATCGTGTACCTAATCAACTGCTATTTTTAACGATTTTATTCGTGTTATCCTCGCTTATTCTTGGCACAGCAACGATTTATTATTTGTCACGCAAAAATGCCAGGCATGTGGGCGACATTATAAAAATATTGAACACGACGAACCAGAACGAACAAGACTTGATCAGACATATATCGTTTAAAGATAATGAATACCAATATATTGTCAGAAGAATTCTCAAGCATTATATTGCGCAAAACGAGCTTGAAAAAGAATTAAATGAAAAGAAATACGAGCTTCAAGCTGCCGAATTACTGGCATTGCAAAATCAGATTAATCCACATTTTCTTTCCAATACACTCGCCATTATTTATTGGCGTGCCATGGCACTGACAGGTAAACCAAACAAGGTCACCAAAATGGTTGAAACGCTCACAGATATTCTGAATTTTTCTTTGAGGATCAGGCATCATACCGTTACCTTAGAGGAGGAAATGAACAATACAAAGAATTACCTCGAAATTTTACGCGTCCGATCGGATAAAGATTTTCGCATTACATGGGATTATCATGAGCAGGATCAATCTATTCAAGTATTAAAATTTGTATTGCAGCCACTTATCGAAAACAGCATACAACATGGAATGGATTACGAATCCGAAGCAAGCCAAATCGATATAAAAATTAAAATCCGGACAAAAGGGGACGGGACTATCCGGTTTACAGTAATTGACAATGGTCAAGGCATATCAAAGTCTGACCTAAGTATTTTAAGAAATAAATTAGATAAAGATGAATATGTCACCAATCACATCGGACTAGCTAATATTAATAAACGATTATCATTGATTTATAATAATCAGTTCTCCTTCATTATTAAAAGTAAACGAACATATGGAACGGTTATTACGATTGAACATCCAGTTTAAAATGGTGAGAAACTTGGTGATATGGGAAATCCACATATCTCTCAAAAAAGGAAAGGTAATAAGCGAGATGGCTAAAGGTAGGATCTCTATCTATTCATCCAAACTAAAAAACCACTCAAGATACCTATCCTGAGTGGTTTTATCATTGCGATTTTCCTCACGAATGCACCGGAAAATGCTCTGCTTGCTGTTTGTGTGCAGTGTGCTTCAGCGTATAGAAAAGTCCAATCCCGCTAGCAAGCAACAGACCACTGCTGAAATAAAAGACAGTGGAAATTGTGTACATGCCAGCGATCCAGCCACCAATGACAGGGCCAATGATATTACCTAGAAAGCGAATGCTGGTATTGTAACCTAATACTTCTCCCTGTATATCAAGTGGTGATACCTGGCGAATATACGCGGTTCGAATCGGAATGACACCGCCAATCGCTATCCCTAATAAGAATCGAACGATGACTAACTGCCAAATCGTATCGACGAATGCACCCGGTATGAAAAAGATAGCAGATAAAAACAGCAGTATCACTAACACTTTTTCAAAACCGATACGATCCCCTAATTTGCCCCAATTGCGTGACATGAGTAAATTGCCAAGCCCTGCTGCAGAGAATGCGAGGCCAGAAAAGAAGGCAATACTTGTCGCGCCATGTATCTCATTCACATACAGAGAAAGAATTGGCTGAATGCTGAAATTGGCCAATTGGACAAACATCGAGACAATCATTACCATGACAAGGACGGGCTTACTGAAAATATGCTTTAACACGTCTGCAGGAGAATATTCGCTTGCCTGTTGTTTTGTTTCTGATTTGAATTCTTTTGTACCAAGCATTACCAAGCATGCTGCAATAAATAGCGGTACAGATGTCAGCTGAAATGTGGCAGCATAACCAAAGATATCGGCTAAGACGCCGCCTAACAGTGGTCCTAATAAGCTGCCTGTGACATTACCCGTTTGTAAAGTGCCTAACACTTTCCCGGCGATGTTTGGCGGTGTTTGTGTCGAGATAAAGGCTTGTGACATGGAAATAAATCCAGTGAAAAATCCCATGAACATGCGAAGGATAAACAGCTGGGGGACATTGGTGACAAAGCCCATCAGCAGTACACTGATACCTAAGCCAAACGCGGCAAAGACTAAGAATATTTTGCGACCATGCTTATCACCGAATCTTCCCCAGAACGGTGAGACGATAAAGGCGATTAAGAACGTAATGGCAAATACCCATCCTGACCATCGTTGTACATAGTCATCAGAATAATTACCTAACGTTTCTATATATAAAGACAAAAATGGAATGACCATTGTCAGACTAGCTGCAATAAAAAAATTCGCAAACCACATAATATACAAATTACGCTTTGCGATCTGTTCTTGTTGTATGATAATACCCCTTCTTTTGACATTTATTTCGAGTACCTAAACATTAGCATACGCCTAATATTGGCGGAAGGGAAATAATTTGCACAGTTTTTAATACGCTGGGAAAGTATAAAGTTTTAGCAATGAAGAAGCTCGACGTAGTGAAAATTTAGAGTGTACCAAGTATAAGTAAAACGATGGCATTCGCTAAAAGACGAGGCGAATGTCGAGTTTTTCTAACAAGCACCAGAAAGTGTATAATCGAGCTGCAACGTTTGAAACAGCTGACAGCAGTAGTACGATGCATAATGTTTGATAGGTATTATATTTTAACCTATAAGTACGGTTGATTACACTTCTATATGCTCTAGCTATTACTAAGGAAAACAGTTCATTGATATGTGTATTGTCTAGAAGAGAAGGAGCCAAAAGTGAGGAGCAGTGCACCGAGATTTGTATTGTTTAACAGGGAAAGGAGCCAAAAGTAGAAAGTCGCGCACCGGGATTTGTATCGTTTAGAAGGAAAGGAGCCAAAAGTGGGAAGCGTCCCATCGAGATTTGTATGGTTTAGAAGGAAAGGAGCCAAAAGTGGGAAGCGTCGCATCAAGATTTGTAGCGTATAAATAGAAAGAAGACAAATGTATGGTGTTGCCCGGCTAGTTTTGTCTTCTTGTAGAGTCTGTACCATAGCGTAGCCCAACACTTAGACTCCAGTGGGACGTGCCCCGCAGGACGCGAAGTGGTTGGTAATGTTTTTCTTATGGAGCCATCATTGGTTCGTGACTTCAGCGTGATTCTCTTATCTCATACGTTTTTAACCGGGTGATTGTGTTTTTCAAACAGGTAGTTATTTACATGACGATAAAAGAATTTGTGGAAAATAGGTCAAATATATTGAAAATTATATAGGGAGCCAATATAATGTAACCACAACTACCATACTAGTATGTACGGTTAATGGATGAGGAAGAGAGGTGGCATTCCCTATTAGTTAGCCTCCAGATGGAATGTTTGAGTCTTGAGGAAACAAACACCCAAGAAATCTACACATCTTGCAAAATCTTAAAAGCGTTAACAGGTAATGCTAGCTGCAATCTTCACAGACGAACATGCTGGCGGATATGTTAATAGAAAAATGATAACGTTTACTTAATGTGAGCATGAGAGGTCATTCTAGATCTAGCAAACTATCGGAAAGTATGGAAAATCATAAGAATAGGAGAGTGTAAAAGATGATCAATGTTGCAATAATTGGTACAGGAGCAATCTCAACATCCCATTTGAAAGGATATTTGGAATTTAAGGATCGCTGTAAGATCGTCGCGGTGTGCGATATTTATCCAGAGAAAGCGGAGAAAGAAGCAAGCGAATTTGGGTTAGATGTTACAGTTTATCGTGATTATTCAGCGTTGTTAGAGCAGGATGACATCGATTTAGTATCGGTTTGTACACCACCGTATACCCATGCAACTATTGCAATGGAAGCTTTACGGTCAGGAAAGCATGTACTCGTAGAAAAACCAATGGCGTCCTCTTTAGAGGAATGTGATGCGATGAATGAGGCAGCAGATCGAAACGGGAAAATTTTATCCGTGATTGCCCAGAACCGGTTCACTTCCCCAATGATGAAGCTGAAGCACGTATTAGATACGAAATTAATGGGACCGATTCTGCATACACAGGTAGATTCCTTCTGGTGGAGAGGTCACTCCTATTATGATTTATGGTGGAGAGGCACTTGGGAGAAAGAAGGTGGCGGCTGTACATTAAATCATGCCGTACATCATATCGATATTTTTCGTTGGATGAATGGCATGCCGTCAGAAATTACGGCAGTGATGAGCAACGTTGCGCATGATAATGCGGAGGTGGAGGATATTTCTGTAGCCATTGGACGTTATCCAAATGGAAGTCTTGCACAAATCACAAGCTCCGTTGTTCATCATGGCGAAGAACAGCAGCTCGTCTTCCAAGGAAAAAATGCTCGCGTCTCTGTTCCATGGAAACTAACGGCTTCCCAATCACTTGGCAATGGCTTTCCCGAGAAAGATAAAGATCTCGAAATGCAATTACAACATATCTATGATGCTCAACCAAATTTACAGTATGAAGGGCACGTCGGTCAGATAGAAGATGTATTGTCAGCAGTCGAAGGCAAAAAAGAAGTGTTAGTTACGGGACGAGATGGAAGAGCAACATTGGAACTGATTACTGCTATTTTTCAATCTGCAAGCTTAGGGAAAACAGTAGCGTTACCATTGGATCAAACCAGTCCATTTTATACAACGGAAGGGATTCTGAAGAACGCCACGTATTTTTATGAGAAGACAGCTAGTATTGATAATTTCCAAACAAATGACATTACAACCGGAGGAAATTACGAATGATGATGGAAAAGGTCTATTTCCAGTGAAGCATCCTAACGTGAGGAACCAGGTAATAAACGAATCCTCAGAGTGAATGTAGCAGTGGAGGTTATGGATAACCTGAGTAAACAGTCGTATGCAGTGTCAGTAACGTGAACAGTCTGTCATACAGATGGTGAGTGGACACCGTCATTGGAAGGGGATATGGTTAAGATGGAGTTGGTTTTTGTTTGAACGGATTAGGAATATAATTTGTCAGGCATCTGCAGTGTGCAGGTGTCTTTTTTGTTTTGGGGTTATGTGAAAAAAATAGATGAATAGGATGAAAAACAACAAGAAGTGTGACCGTTTGAATAGCGTGGCCAGGAAGGTGCTTACTCCTTTTTTATGCCCCACTAACCTGGCAATGAATAAGAGATTCTTCACTAACTGAAAAATTACCTCAACGCTTCAGAAGAGAGCTTTATTAAACCAGGATTAGCTCATATCGTGGACATTTCCTGATAAGTGCTTTATCAAAAGTAAATAACAATTTTCTGCCTTTTAATGAGTAGTCATGCAGTTGTATTCAAAATCATTGGGAGTAGTAAAAAACAGACAATTAGGATAAAGAAATATTATCTTGTTATTCCCCCCTTAAGATCATTTGTCTCCACCTTAAATTTGGTTTTAATTGTAAATTTTAGATAATTAAATAGTTCTATTTACTTATAAAATTAACAATAGAACATGAATGTGTATAGAAAATGTTAAGTGGTGAAATGTAGACTGATTCATTGGTGCCTGTGCTTCTTAGGTACTAAATTCACAATAAGGGAAGGTGATTAAGAAGTGGGAAGAAAAATAAGCATACTGTTGATCTGTATGTTGATGTTTCAGACTGTTACCAGTTTTGCTGTTACGACTCAAGATGAGAATGAGAACACGGTCACAAGTGTCTTTACAAATGTATCATATACAGATGCAGATGGTAATGAGGTAACAGACATGTCGTCTGCCACATCGACAATTCAAGTCAATGTTGATTGGTCAGTCGAGGATTTGCAAATCGAAAGTGGTTATGCAGAGTCATATGAGCTACCAGAAACACTGACTGCAGATGGCAACCAACAAGGTACTTTACATACAGAACAGACAGAGGTGGGGACATATGAAGTTTCCAAGGAAGGTATTATAACGGTTACATTCAACGACAGGATAGAGGAACAACATGATGCCAAGGGTGAATTCCGTTTTGACACGGTGAATCGTAAGGAAGAAGTAGCGGAAGAACAAAGCCCTGACAGTAATACGGATGAAAAAAAGGTAACAAAAGAAAAAACACAAGACGATGAACCGATCGCAACATCTGAAAAACAAACAACCTCATCAGAAACGAAAGATACTAGCAATATCGACCAATCCTCAGACAATGGAAAAGTATCGATATCTTCGCAAAGCATGAAGGAAGAGAGTGCTTCATTAGCCTCAACGGAAATTACCGATAATATTATCACAGATGTAACATTATATCAGCGTTTTGAAGAGAATGGCGATCGACAAGAACTGGTTCCAGGAGAAGAGATCGTAGTGGAACATCCTTATGATGAGTTCCAAGTCGAATTAGAATATGATTTTGCGCTACCGAATGATCATAGCTATGGCGATGGTTACCAATATACGATTACCGTTCCAGAACAATTTGAAACAGTGGCAAATCCCGAACCACAGCCGTTAACAACAGCAACTGGCACCGAATTTGGGACCTATATTGTCAACAATAATAATGAGATTATCATCACGTTCAATGAGAATATTGAGAATAACTCTAATATTAGCGGATATATCAGTTTGTGGTCAGCATTTGATGCACATTATGACGGAGCATCACAAGAGGAAATTAATTTTCCTGTTTCGTCCGGTGGTACGGTCACCTATCCGATTAAATTTATTCCGAACGCATCATCCATTGATAAAAGAGGTGTACCGGATAAATCCTACAACACGGACACTATCACATGGACAGTAGATTTCAACAAGGATCTCCAGACTGTAGAAAATGCAGTCTTACAGGATGAAACATCAGGAGATCATCAATTTATCGATGGTTCTTTACACGTTTACGAGCTTGCAATGAATGCAGATGGTACCATAAACGAGGAGAAAACGACGGAGGTAACCGACGAATTCGGTACAACGTTTCCGCTTGCATTAGGAAGTATTGATTCGGCATATCGGGTTGTCTATGAAACGTCGATAGAAGATAGTGAAGGAACACAATATACCAATACTGCCACATTAGACGGGGATAATATCGAACCATTGAACGCAAGTGCTTCGGTTTCTGTAGCAAGAGGAGAGGCGCTAGAGAAGTTCGCAACAGACTATAATCCGACAACACAGACCACTACATGGGAAATTAAATATAATTATGATGAACAAAGCATTGCCGCAGTGGATGCTTTGTTAAAAGATACACTTGGTGACAATCAACAATTGGTTGACCCTAGTAGTTTTGAAGTTCTCGAGGTAGCTATTAACCCAGATACAGGAGAAGAAACGGGTACCACCGACTTCACTAACTACACGGTCACAGACAACAATGATGGTACGTTTGACTTTCAATTTGATCAAGCTATTAATAAAGCATATAAAATTAGATATGAAACAACGGCCATTGATCGAATAGAAGAAAGTACCACGATTACCAACACGGTGACAGATCAGTTTGCCCATGAAGCTGATGCAAGCCAAAGTATTTCTCAGCAGGTTTTACAGAAGTCAAACAGAAGTACAGATTACAACGGCAAAGCAACCGAGTGGCAAGTCATGTTAAATGGTGACGAATATACCATGGAAAACGTGGTGTTCACAGATAAATTGCCTGAAGGTTTTACGCCTAGAGATATTGTTGTGGAGCATAATGGGGAAGCTTGGAGTAATGGCGATCAATATAATATGAATTTTGACGCGTCTACCCAAACGTTAACGATTACATTTAATCAACCCATAACCAATCAAGTCTACATTACGTATAAGACCGATATTGATTTCGATATTATTGATAACACGAAAAATACATTCGAAAATGGAGCAGCAATTACCTGGAATCCAGAAGGTTCAGCAGAGACCCGGACGAAAACAGGTTCTGCTACGTTCACACCGGATCAGTATACAAATGCCAATGGATTTAAAGGGGCTTCTTATCATGTAGCAGATAAACAAATTGATTGGGAAATAGGAGTCAACTATAATAATGCAACATTGGATCAAGTGGTGATCGAGGATGTCATTTTAGATAACCAGAATTTCGATATAAATTCGATCGAAGTCTATCATATGACACTTACTGGTGGGGCAAATGGCGTGGAGACAGGTGAGCAGCTAACGTTAGGAAATGCTGACAATCCTGATGAATACGAAGTGGAAGCATTCACTGGACCTGACGGTGAAGAAGCATTCCGTGTAGTACTTGGTGATATCACGAGCCCGTATTACATTACGTATCAAACCGACTTACATGGTGAATTAGTAAAACCACGTTATGATAATACAGCTACAGTGAAAAGTGACAATCGCGATGATTTTAATCTGGATGCTTCTGTATCTCCATATCATGGGGGAGAATATTCCGATAAATCAGGCTCGCAAAACAATGAAAATCCTAGAGTAGTTAATTGGAGAGTGAATATTAACTATGCACAATCGACGGTATCGGATGTTACGATTACCGATACACCAAGTGCTAATCAGACTTTACTCCAAGATTCTATCAAGCTGTATGATACTGTAGCAACCAGTAATGACATTACCAAAGGCGATCAATTAGTAGAAGGCGAAGATTACACGCTAGAATTCACAGAAGATGAGAATGGTATTGTTACGTTCTCCCTTGATTTCCCTGAAACCATTGATCACGCCTATGTTTTGGAATATGATACGTATATTCTGTATGAAGGGGATGGCAATATCTCCAATGATTTTCAATTTGATGGCGCGGAGACAACAGGTTTGCCTACCAATGATTCTGTCAACCAAGCTATTAATCTAGGTGGTATTGGTGGAGGTATTGATGGTGAAGTAGGAAGTCTTGAGATTACTAAGGTCGATGCTGATAATGATTCCCCATTGGAAGGTGCAGAGTTTACATTATACGATAATACTGGTGAGCAAGCGCTCAGAACCTACACAACAGATACGGATGGTAAGGTTGTATTCCAAAATCTTCTATATGGCGATTATATTTTAAAGGAAACCAATGCACCAACTGGATATGTTACAGGTATTGCGAATGAGCAGACAGTTGAAGTTAACGGTGACCCAACGAATATCACGATTGAAAATGAAAAAATAATTCGTGATGTGACATTAACCAAAGTGGATGCCGATACAAATCAGCCGTTAGAAGGCGTTGTATTTGAACTGCAGGATCAGGATGGGAATGTAGTAGCAGGTTATGAACAATTAGAAACAAATGAAGATGGTAAGGTAACTGTTCGTGACCTTGATCCAGGGAGTTATTCCTTTGTTGAGCTGGAACCACTATTCGGTTATCACGCTCTAGAAGATCCGATAAACTTTACCATTGATTCTGAGCAAACAGAAGTGAAAGAATTAGTTGCTGAAAATCATATCATTTTAGGTGCTGTACAGTTACAAAAACTAGATGCAGAGAACAATAATGCACCTTTAGCAAATGCTGTTTTTCAATTGGAAGATGAAGAAGGGAATAAAATCGTTCGCAATGGTCAGGATCAATTTACAACAGATGAAAACGGCATAATTGATATTGCCGATTTACGTCCGGGCACATACTATTTTAGCGAAATAGAAGCGCCACAACATTACCAGCTTGATGCTACACCAGTGGAAGTGGTGGTTGAGAAAAACGAAACCGAACCAGTTGTTGTTACTGCCTCCAACGAATGGATAACCGGATCTGTGCAATTGACGAAAAAAGGGGAAAACGGCCAATTGCTAGAAGGTGTTAACTTTGAACTCCAAGATCAAAACGGAAATACTATTCAAGAAGGTTTAACAACAGATCAAGATGGAAAAGTTGTAGTTTCTGATTTAAAACCTGGACTCTATCAATTTGTGGAAACAAAATCGATACCAGGTTACCAATTAAATGATACAGTCGAGAAATTTGAAATTGTAAAAAGTCAACCGGAAATGCTGGAATTGGAGTTTACTAATGCATTAACACCAGGTTCCGTAGAATTAACCAAAATCGGTGAAGAAGCAGAAACACTTGAAGGAGCTGAATTCAAGTTACTAGATGAAGCAGGAAACGAGTTGCAAACGGCTTTCGTAACGGATGAAAATGGCGTTATTACCATTGACAACTTAAAGCCTGGAAATTATCAGCTTGTGGAAACAAAAGCACCATTTGGCCATGAGTTAGATGAGACACCGATAGATTTTGAGATTAGCTTTAACCAGCAGGAAACACTTGAATTAACGAAAGAAAACAGTCGAACAACCAGCTCTGTCGTCTTAACGAAACAAGGGGAAAGAGGAACCCTGTTAGAGGGAGTAATATTTGAACTGCAAAATGAGCAGGGAGAGACATTGCAAACCGGTTTAACGACAGATGAAAACGGCGAAATATTGGTAGATGACTTGAAACCAGGTAACTATCAATTTGTCGAAACAGAAACCATCCCTGGTTATCAAATAGATGAAACGCCTGTAACATTTGAAATAGCCCTTGGTCAAGAGGAGAGCACACGAGTAGAAGCAATAAATGAACTGACAACCGGAACTGTGCAATTAACCAAAGTCGGCGAAGAGGAAGAATCATTAAGTGGTGCAGCATTCAAACTGCTAGATGAAGCAGGTGAAGCACTCCAGTCCGGTTTAACAACAGATGACAATGGACGTATTATAATTAATGACCTGAAGCCTGGTAACTATCAGTTTGTAGAAACAAAAGCACCATTTGGTCATGATCTGAATACAAGTCCCATATCCTTTACCATCGATTTTAATCAGCAGGAAATCGTAACATTGACAGCAGAGAATAGTAGATCTACAAGTTCCGTAGTATTAACGAAAAGCGGTGAAAGAGGAAATCTTCTGGAAGGTGTGGAGTATGAACTGCAGGATGATGCAGGTAATACCCTCGATACAAATCTTGTCACAGATGAAAATGGTGAACTTTTAGTTGATCAATTAAAGCCAGGAAATTATCAATTAGTGGAAACTGCTACTATTCCTGGGTATGACTTAGATCCGACCCCAATTGCGTTTGAAATAGCTCTAGGCCAAACAGAAAGCACAGAAATCGAAGCAGTAAATGAGTTGACCACTGGTGCTGTAATGTTGAGGAAGCAAGGAGAAGAAGGGGAAGCCCTGGCAAATGGGGAGTTTTCTTTGCTTGACGAAGAAGGTAATGTACTACAAACTGGTTTAACTACAAATGAAACTGGCGAGATCTTTGTTGACCAGCTTAAACCTGGAAGCTATCAATTTGTCGAAACAAAAGCCCCTTTTGGTCATGTATTAAAGAAGGAACCAATCTCTTTCGAAATCGTCTTTAATCAACAAGCACCATTATCCCTAACTGCTGAGAATGAACGGACTACCAGCTCTGTTCAACTGACAAAGGTGGATGATGAAACAGGCGAAACATTAGCTGGAGCAGTCTATCAGATAAGACAAAATGGTGAAGTGATTAGAGACAATCTGGTAACGGATGAGAATGGTCAATTATTCGTGGATGGACTGAAACCAGGCAGCTATCAGTTTGTTGAAACAGAAGCGCCTGAGGGATATACGTTGGATCCTACGCCAATCGAATTTACGATCGACCTGGGTCAAAGTGAGACGTTAGCTTTATCGACCGACAATGCGATTATCAAGGGAGATTTCGCATTAACCAAGGTGGACTTTGATAACCCTGAACGACCTTTGGCAGGAGTAGGATTTGAATTGCAGGATGCGGATGGTCATACGATAAGAGAAGATCTCCAAACGGATGAGAATGGAAAGCTACTCATCAACGATTTACGACCTGGCCAATATCTTCTTGTTGAAACGGGTCCATTACAAGGGTATCAAGCACATCCAGCTGTAACCTTTACGATCGGAAAAGGACAATTAGAAGCCAAAGAAATAACGATAACGAATAAACAGACTCGTTCTGGTGTAGAACTGACGAAACTGGATCGTGAGAACAAGGATAACGTCTTACAAGGAGCAGAATTTAAGCTTCAGGATGAAGAAGGCAATATCGTGGCACAAGGTCTGACAACGGATCAAGATGGGAAGCTGATCGTGGACGGACTGAAACCAGGTGTCTATTCCTTCATCGAAACAAAAGCACCCCAAGGCTATCTATTGGACGAAAGTCCGATTGCGTTTACGGTGGAGCGAGGACAGTCGACTCGAACCGAAGTAAAAGCGTACAATCAGATGGAACAAGTAAGCAGCAATCGTGAAGAAGTCGAACAGGAAGGCAGCAACCTCCCGAGTACCGCGACAAATATATTCAATTATATTTTATTTGGCGGTTTATTAATGATTGGCGGGACAGTTGTTTTAACAATGTATAGACGCAAGAAACAACAATAACTAATAAAAACTCCCATATCGTGGTATGTGGGAGTTTCTTTATAGAAAAATATTTGCTCTGGTTGTTTGGTTCACATCAAAATACTTATTATCTCCAATTCTTATACCATGCTTCAATTTGTGGATCTATCGTTAAATCTAATTCGGCTAAGTTTCTTTGCAACTGCTTATATTGATGATCTACTAACATTCGATAGTGTAAGGAAGCATATATTTTCATTAAAGCAAAAGCGGCTCTTTCGTCCTCAGGTCTCTTTTTTAAAATAGCAGTATACCAATAAATAGCCTTTTCTTGATGCTCTGTTTGATTGAAGGCATCTGCAATTAATTGAGCATGATGGAGCCAAATTTCTTCAAGTTCAAATCTTTCCCCTTCTACCCAAATATAATCATGACTCTCTAAATAGCTACCTTTATACAAGTGCATTATTCTTTCTTGTTCTTCTAAATCTGCTTTCGCCAGTGAGGCTGTATCAAATAATAGATGTTTCCATTCATTTTTATCTAAAAGAACATGGTGTAACTTTAATTGATAACCATCCTCTGTATTTACGATTTTTATGTTCTTATTTATGGATTGTAAGGCTTGTCTAATATGATAAATAGTGACATATAAATGCGAAAAAGCCTTTTCTACATCAAGATGATGCCAGAGTGTGTCGACTATTTTTGATTTTAATACTACACTTCCTTCATGATGCAGCAGATATAAGAACAATTCCTTTGATTTTGCTGTCCGCCATTTAATATTCTCTGGCTCCGATTTATACTCAAATTGAAAAGACAGGTCCCCCAGCACATGTAAATGCAAGGGGTGAATACTGTTACTGTCTTTTGGTTCGAACGGGGCAATAGTAACTCGTTGTATAGTTTTTTTTAAACGATCAAGAGAAACGGGTTTTAGTAAATAGTCTAAAGCATGTAATTCAAATGCTTTAATAGCATATTGATCAAACCCTGTAACAAATACAATGTGTATGTAAGGGTTGTATGCAAGAATTTTTTCCGCTAGTTCTAGCCCGCTGATTTCTGGCATTTCTATGTCTAGAAAGATAATATCAATATCATTTAACATTTTTTTCTTTTCATCAAGAAATGGTTGGGTAGAAGTGAAGAGGACATGGATATTATCTAATTTTTCTAGTTGATGAACAAGAATATCTATGGCTAATAATTCATCATCAAATAAACCAACATTCATAAAATTTCACCTTCCAAAATAGGAGTGTAGTTATTTATACCTAATTTCAAAGTGGGGATGTTAACAAAACGTTTAGCTCCTTATTATATAGTAGAATCGTTTATTTTCATTGGCTTTCTAATACCAACTATATCCTTGATCTGCTATAAGATCTAATAATAGAAACCGCAGGAGTTGTTAACGTGTTGAGTTACAAATTGGAATTATTGTCACTTATCATCGTCATGCTATTGATTGTCACCATTGTTCAATTCATTAAATTGTATCAATATAAGAAAATGGCCTTTAAAGATTTTAATTCGGAATTACCAAACAGTCATGCTTTACATAAATTTGTACGTAGAAGTAACAAGAAGAAAATGAGTATTCTCTACATCGATCTAGACAATTTCAAACGGATTAATGATCGATTCGGTCATTTTGTCGGTGATCAGGTAGTGTATCAACTTGGTAATAGAATGATGACATTCAAAAAATCTCGTCAAGGTTTCTTTCGTATTGGTGGAGATGAATTTATATTTATGACAGATTACATAAGTAAGGAAGATACCGTCATGTTAGCAGAAGCTTTACTGCATCTTATTGCTAAACCAATAAGTATAGAGAATGATGATGACACTATCTATGTATCAGGAAGTATTGGAATAAGTTCGGGAATTCTAAAACATAATGACAATCTATTATTTAAACAAGCAGATCAGGCATTATATCGTTCTAAAAAACTTCCCAATAATAAAGTTCTATACTTTGATGAGTAAGTTGTCAGTGAGAAGTGTAACGTATCAAGAAACTGGCGCCGATGAGTGTAAATAACAACTCATCGGAGTTTCTGGGTATACTAATATTTACTGGATAATTTCCAATCGTGATACCACTTTTCAATTTCTCTGCTTAAAGGTAGATTCAGTTCCTCTAAATTGTGAATGAGTTGCTGATAATGAGAGGTCACCAATACCCCGAAACCTTCTTCTGCGTAAATTCTCATCAGTTCATAATGAGCATTTTCGTTCTCTGGCATCACTTCCAGTGTTTGATTAAACCATAATGCAGCCTTTTCTAAATAGTGATGATCCAGATAATAATGAGCCAGCTTCAGAGCATGATTCACCCATAATTTTTCTAATCTGTAACGTTCACTTTCTAACCAGACAAAATCATAATTTTTTAAATAGGGACCATGATAGGAATGTAATAAATGGTCATGTATCTCCACTGTTTCCAGGTTTATTGCAGGAGCTGTATGGAGTTTTTCTTCCCAAATTTCTTTATCAATACATGTGTTAGAGTGTAGCTTCAACATATATCCACTCTGGACATTGTGAATAGATATAAAGGAGCTAAAATCTAGCAGCGCCTGTCTTATTTGATAAATCGTTACGTATAAAAGGGAATAAGCTTTTTCTATATTTGTATTAGAGAAAAACAGTTCTATTATTTCATCTTTTGTGATTATTTTATCATGGTGATGGAGGAAATAAATAAACAGATTTTGTGCATTCGTTGTTCGCCAAGAGATGATCTGCTTATCGCTCTCGTTCATTTGAAATGTAAACGCTCCTAATACTTGTATAGTTAAAGAATGGGAACCTTCTAATGTTTTTATGGCCGTTTTATACCGCATATATAAATCAAGGCGCTCGACCGTTTTCTTTAGTCTATCTAAATAGACAGGTTTCAACAAATAGTCTAAAGCATTTAATTCAAATGCCTGAATGGCATATCTATCATAAGCTGTTACGAAAATAATCGCTAACTGAGGATTTATTTCTAATAGTTTCTCAGCTAGTTCGATGCCATTTAATTCAGGCATTTTGACATCAAGAAATACGCAATCGGATCGCTTTATCTGATCCATTATTGCTGTAATGTTTGGGTGTGTATATTTACCAAGAATCGTTACGTTCTTCACTAATTTCAACTGGTGCTCCAAGAAATTAAGTGCAGGCACTTCATCATCAAAAAGAATTACGTTCATTTGCTTACCTCCTAAAACGCCTTGCTTATCAATAGTCTGATCGAACTATTAGTGAGCAAAATTTGTTTAGAAAATGTCTATTTTCTAACGTTACAATATTTTTAGTTGGTAAAATATTGTCGTTTTAGGAGGTTATATATCTACTATTCCAAAATTGGCTTGGTATTTACAAGAGTAATATTACATGAATCATCGAGTTAATTCAAAAGAGACACCTTACTGCCTATTGGATAGCTACATAAGGTCAATTTTACCAATGAAAACCATCATGCATGCAGCGCATGATGGTTTGTTATAATAGTGGTATAACTAAAGTTATTTCGGTACCTTTCCCCTCTTTACTTTGGATGGAGATACCTTTTCCAAACAGTTTTTCAAATCTTTTGTTAGTGTTGATTAATCCAATTCCATGAGATTCTCCATGTTGGCTGAGAATCGTACGGATTGTTGATGCAGGCATGCCAACCCCGTCATCCAAGACCTTTATTTGGTAGGAATGATTCACGTTAATCCCTTCGATTCGGATCATACCTCCTGTATTTTTCTTAAGTATGCCATGTTTGATGGCATTTTCAACTAAGGTTTGGATCGATAGCGGGGGGATTTGGATGTCTGTTGTCTCTTCTATCTCCCATTCAATCCGTATTTTGTCTTGGAATCGTTGCTTATTAATATACAAGTAGGATTCGACTAATGCTAACTCGTCTTCTAAAGGTACTAACGGTAATGTATTCTTGATATCGAAGCTTTTATATAAATAGGTTCCAAATTCATGTAATAATATCGTCATTTTCTCGGTATCGATTTGACTTAATGAAGCGATTGTATTTAATGTATTAAAAATAAAGTGTGGTTTGATTTGAGCCTGTAGCCAAGCTGCTTCGATTTGTAACTGTTTTGCTATAGATTGCTTTAATTCGGTGAGTGCCTTGACACGTGCCTGCAATTCTAAAGCATCTACAGGTTTGGCTATATAGTCATTTGCACCCGATTGAAAGCCAGCATATATATCTTCTGGCTGATTTCGGGCTGTTAAAAGTAAGACAGGAAGCTCTGAAATCGTATATTTTTTTCTAAGTTGTTTCGTTAATTCGTAACCGGATATATGAGGCATCATGACATCAGTTATGATCAAATCCCACGAGCTAGCATCAATAAGGTCGATGGCTTGTTGGGGGTCTGTTGTACTAACAATATCATAGTCATGTTCCAGTAAATTTCGAATCACTTTGAGATTGATCGGATCATCGTCAATGATAAACAGTTTGGCCAGATAACTGTTTGGACCAGATTTCTGCCCTGATTTTGTTGCTAAAGGTTTGATGTCCTTCAATAAGGAATTGGTTTCAAGATGTGGCAGTTCCTCTTCAGAGAGCTCAGCTAATGGCAGGCTAAAAGTAAAAGAGGTTCCTTTTGCCACTTCTGATTCCACATGTATCGTTCCACCATGAAGTTCTACTAATTGCCTGCAAATATTTAATCCAAGTCCTATCCCACCACTATCAACCTCTTCTTTGCTTAATTTTTCATATGGGACAAAGATTCTATCCAATTCTTGTTGACTTATACCAATCCCTGTATCTTGAACCGATATCATCGCATAATGATTGTTCTCTTTTGCACGCACTGTAATTTGACCAGAATTCGTGAATTTGACTGCATTATGAACAAGGTTGAACAGTATTCGAATGATTCGATTTTCATCTGCCAGTATTGGTGGAAAATTAGTAGGAATTTCATTTTTCATTTTAATAGACTTATTATCTGACATGAACTGAATCATTTCCAACACAACAGTTGTTACCTGATGTAATTGGATGGGTGTTTTTTGTAAGTGAATTTGTCTTTCTTTTAATCGTGTAATATCTAATAGGTCATTTAAAGTAAACGTGAGTTGATGCCCAATCCGGACTAACAAGTGCAAATTATTGGTTGTCTCTTTATCCAGTGTTTTTATGTGTTTATTAATAATAGATTGAGCAATATTAATCATCCCGTGCAGGGGATTACGAATCTCATGTGATGTGTTAGCTAAGAATTGATCTTTTTTCTTATCCTCCGCCATAAGTTTGGCCGTCTGTTTTTCAGAAAGTTGCACTAACGCAATATGCCTTCTAAATAATAGAATGGCAATTAAAACAATCGAGATAAAGAAATCAAATGGATAAAATGGAAACTCAATTTGTCCTGTCTGAATGGCAGCGCCCCAAATAATGTTGGACGTATAGCTGCAGATAAATAATAAAATAAAGATAGCATTTCGATCGCCATTAAGGATGTGTCTAAATGTAGTAATAAACATAAAGGATATCGAAATGAAATAATAGATGTATAGAATCATTACTAGTATCACAAAATGTTCGAATGGGAAAAGGAATAATGTCAAGGCTGATAAAATAATGTTACTAGCGGATAAAACTTTTATGAACCATGCATTGGTTTTGTACAAATGATGAATAAAATAAATGAGAACATATAATGTCGCAATAAAGATAAACATGAGCAAGCGAAACGAAAACTCTGTATCAAATGGTAATTGTAAGAACACTTCATCATCTATTACGTTTCCAAATGCCATTAGTAAGAGCATGATGCCAAAGTACATTAATTCTTTTTGTGATGCTCCTTTGCCTAGGAAAAATAATGCAAATGCATAAAAAGCATGTAGTAATAAGATAACAATAACCGCTAGCTGTAAAAATTCTAACATATTTGTTTGGCTAGTAACTGCCTTTTCAGTACCAAAAAGGATGGACCTGTTAATTCCTCCGAAGAATGGTATTTCGTAGTTAGAAGCTTGGATAACAATATTTAATTCCTTGGTATTCTCCTCTATGTAAAATCGGGTCGTCAGGGGACCACGAAAGGTAGCTGGTTCTTGTTGTGTTGTTACAGGATTATTTATACTGGCAATTGTTTTTCCATTTATCCTAATCGTTGCAGCAGTATGTATATTGTTCATGCGCAATCCGTAAAAATGATGATCTGTATCAGGTAAAAGAATTTTTAAATGATAGCTTCCATATCCATAACCAGGAGAGATGGGATGGTTACTGTTTAACTCTGTGCTCCAATCACTTGGAACGTCGATAAATCCTTTCTCTATTAGATCAACGTTGGTTTCCTTATTTACAAATGTTTCGGGATAAAAAGCCCATTCCCCATTTAGAGCAATCGTATCCTTGTTTGTTAATGTCCATTCTCTCAGATCAAGTACACCATTTTCGATTATTGGCTGATTTGTATCTTTATGGTAATGAATCCAGACTAATCGAAACGTAATTAAGAGAAATGTAAATGCTAACAGGATACTGCATACTTTAAAGAAAACTATTGATGACTTCGGTAACATATTTTTTCTCACTCCATGAGTATGATCATCTTGATAGTAACATAGTACTGCATAAATGAGAAAAAATAGATTTTTGGTAATAGGATAGCAAGATAAATGGGTGAAAGGCATTGTATGATGAATATTGTACTTGACAAGTTATCTGACTTGAAAAAAAGATGCTAAAGTAAAGATGATGAAAGCTATGAGGCAGTTGAGCAAGTCTGTCCGTTGAAAGAATTCGATCAAAAAGTCAGTATTGCATTGTAGGTGCGAAATGGTCGATAGAAAGCTGGGTTCCATGCTGTATGGCTGAGTGCGCAGATACGTTTTTAGTTAAAGTGGTCAACACTGTTCGTCTTCACACTCTTCGGATGCCTCAGCTTCGTTGTTATTCATCCCGTAAAAAGCTATCAATATAATCAGTATGTTTCTGGATTTCATAGCTTCGATACAGTTCACTTAACAGACGATGGGGATTTCCAAAGAAAAAGCGTTCATACTGGATTTGCCTGGTGCCAAACGCACTCATTGTTGAATCCCAGGCAAGTCGAAACAATTGCACACGTTCTTTTGCGTCTAGTGTGGTGCACTGTAAATATTGATCAAGATCCGGTCTGATGTCTGATATTGGTCACTCCTTCAAACCTAATGTAATTTCATTATATTTTCTGTGTGCCTATAATATTCCAGTAGCCACAGTTCTAATTTTATTACAAAAAGTCACATAAAAAATGTACGATCTAGTCATTTTTTGTTATATTAAGGTTACTATTTTCTTGAATTAGGTATAAAAATAGATGACTAAAAGACATACAACACGGAGGGGTTCGATGACAAGAAGGGCTATCATCTTAAGTTTATTTTTTCTTTTCTTTTTATTACCAGTATCAGTCAGTGCAAACGATGTATATGAAGTGGATGCAGATGTTCTCATGGTCAGAGAGGGGCCGTCATCAGACAGTGACATCATAGGAAAACTGAAACACGGTGATCGTGTATCGGTTTTTAATGAATCGTATGGTTGGTATCAAACATACTTCGGTGGTGAAAAAGGTTGGGTAGCATCGCAGTATTTAGTTGGTACAACGGACTCGAACAGTGAGAATGTTGATACTAATGAAGAAATTAATATTACGAAGGAAAACGTGCGAATTCGTTCCGGCCCAGGGACTAATTATCGAATGATTGGTTCGGCCTCGCTTGGAGATACATATCCATTAGTGGAGACTAGCGGGAATTGGGTGAAGGTCGAACTATTTAGCGGAAACTCTGGTTGGATCGCTTCCTGGTTGACGAGTAAACAAACAGGTTCTTCTTCGGCGGAATCAAAAGATACTGTATCCAATCAGTCCAGTGATCAGGCGAAAGGTGATTTGCAAGGCAAAACGATTATTCTTGATCCCGGTCATGGAGGGATTGATCCTGGAGCAATTGGTATGGGGGGAGTATTTGAAAAAGACTTGACCTTGCAAGTTGCTGACGATATTGCGACCGCATTGCGTAATGCCGGGGCACATGTTCTTTTAACGCGGAGTGATGATCGATATGTCTCGCTTCAACAAAGAGTGCATATCAGTAATGCGTATAATACTGATCTATTTCTAAGTTTGCATTTTAATGCGATGAATTCTTCTGCTATTAATGGGACAAGTGTCCATTATTATGGTGAGGACAGCCGCCAGTTGGCCTATCAGATGCAGAATGATGTGAGTGACCACGCTGGATTAACAAATCGCGGCGTGATGCAAGACGGTTATTATGTTTTGCGAAATAATCAGCATCAAGCTTTATTGTTGGAGTTAGGGTTTATTACCAATCCGCATGATTTGCTAACGATTCAGACACAAGATTATCAAGTGGGACTGGCTAAGGGGATTACGCAAGGATTGGTGGAATATTTACAATAGGTTTGTAGCAGATCTTCTTATGTGAGGAGATCTGTTTTTTTATAAGTTGGGAAGCATGATTAAAATAGTAAAAGTAAGGGTTCTTATAATGTGGATTATGTAAAGTAGCTTAGTGGTAATATGACGTGCTTAGCAAAGCCCGAAAAATGCTCCGCTTCTTGTGAAGTCGGGCTCAGCTAGGTTACTAATTGAATATCCTTGCTCCGTTGTTCTTACTAGAAGTAGTCAGGAAAAACATGATAAACTAAATTTGTAATAGTACCGTGGGAGGGCTTGGATGACAAAGCGTACACTAGTAATCAACTGGAATCTGAATGAAACATTAGTTAACGAGATAAAACAAGAAATCCCTGAGTGGAACGTTATTACAAAAGACACGGACACGATCGAGGATGAACTGGCTGAGGCCGAAGTGGTGCTGCATTGGAAAAGGGCCATTGCGCCGATTGTGCTGGAGAAGAATGAGAAGCTTAAGTGGATACAAACATTTAGCGCTGGTGTCAACAGCCTTCCGCTTGATGCACTCCAACAACGAAATGTGATGCTGACGAGTGCCAATGGTATACATGCTTACCCGATCTCGGAAACCATCTTTGCATTGATGCTTGGTTTGACACGGAATATTCATACATATGTGCGTCAACAGCAGGAGAAGACATGGCACAATGCAGACCTTCGTCTTGAAATCCATGAAAAAACAATTGGCATTATCGGTGTTGGTGCAATTGGTCAAGAAACAGCTAAAATAGCTAAAGCGTTTGGTATGAAAGTGCTCGGCATGCGTCATTCTGGCAAAGCAACGGAGCACATTGATGCTATGTATGCGCCGGATCAGCTGGCCGACCTTTTGCCTCAATGTGATTATGTCGTTATTACGCTTCCATTGACCGACGAAACGACCGATATGTTCGGTGCAGAAGCGTTCCGGCAAATGAAAGACAGTGCTTTTCTGATTAACATTGGAAGAGGACCAATTGTCAAAGAGGAAGAGCTGATTCAAGCATTGCAACATAAGGAGATCGCAGGAGCTGGCTTAGATGTCTTTGCGACAGAGCCTTTACCAGAAGACAGTCCTTTATGGACGATGGAGAACGTGATCGTTACACCACATTCCGCTGGAGCGACGGAATATTATGATGAGCGTGTGGTCCGGGATGTTTTTATTCCTGACTTAAGACATTACCTGGAGTACGATACCGTGAATATCAATTTGGTCGATTACAATAAAGGGTATTAACATTTTGGTTTAACGTCTGATAACAGGGGCGGGAAAAAGAAGTGACATTTGGAATTATATTTTTGTGGTTTCGTTTTGGAATTGCTGTGGTATTATCTAATTAAATCTGATAATATATGGTAAAATGAAGATTGAATCCAGATAAAAGGAAGTGATTCAAAATGGACGCTTTTTTTTCCTTCTTTATCTTAGGTATTCCGGGAGTACTGACCTACTTAATTACCAAAGGTTTAGGAACCTCAACTTCTAATCAACAATCTAATACGGAATTGGTGGCGATAACGTCTTTACTATGGATTCCCACTATATTAGTCTCCATTCTATTGTTTAATCTACTTTACTTTTTTTCTGATCTCATCTTAACCGCTACTAATATTGCTTATTTTTCAAAGTTTGATATTACCTATATTAACTCGATCTCGACCCTGAAAGATAACATTGATCCGTTTATTTTCATCTTCTTCTTTTCTATCATTATGATCATTAGCAGTATCGCAGTCTCAATCATCGCTCCATCTATTTACTCTATCTTTATTCATCTCGTTAACAATATAAGGTTAAAGAAAAAACATGCTAAAATCAGCCCAGGGATTTCTGTTTGGCATAAATTTTTTATTTTAAAAAATGACGAACAGCCGAGTGAAGCAAATAATGAGCAAAGTCTACTTGTTCAAATGCATTATCTTGATGATAAAACAAATCCCATTTATGGCAGCTTGACCTTTATACCAGCAGACGATAAGCAGAAAAAACAGTTTATCATTGCATACAAAAATGAATGGACGGAATTGATCGAAGAACTACATCATATAAAGGGGAATTTCAGCGTTCCAATATCCCGTACCTTTTTTGATGCAGATTCGAGATTGGTCGTAAACGAAATTGACAGGATTAAATTAGATGAGATCATTGAGGAGGTGAATCGTTAATGCCTTCTAAACATAACAAGAAGAGCGATAAAAAAGGAAGCAGTATTAAAAAGAGTTATGGTGAAGCTGTAGAGAGGCCACCTGTAAAACCGCCTAAATTAAAGCCAAACAAAAGTGAAAAAATATAAGCGGAGGACGTTCCTCTTGTTCGGAAAGAAACGCTAAATCAATAATGGTTTAGCGTTTTTCTAATAATGTAAGAAAGCATTTAATCCGCGGTACAAAGGGATTTTTAATGGGGCAAAGGAAAAAGTCAGGTTCAGTGAGAGAAGTTAATTAATCGTACATTGCGGCGCAATCGGACAAAAAGAAGTTCGAGAAGCGTTCAATTATCCGATAGAATAACATCCCGTAAAGCCCCACCTACCACAGCTCCATCACACTATTTACTATTAATAAATACTTCCTCAAGCGACTGTTGTTCCATGCTCATTTCATATAATGGAAAGCAGATTGTATCAATGGCTGGGATAACCTAGGCAGGTTCTCATCAATGCTAACATTGACAACGATGTAAGGCATTTTTGATGAAACAAACTCCACATTAAAATCCCACGCTGCCGATAGCTCTGTCATTTTATCAAATGTTAAAGCAGGCGCTATCGGGATCGCATCACTGTCTCATTCACCGTAGTTACTTACAATTCAGCAGGTGTACCAAGCCTCGTTATCTTTCTTTTACTAATGATACCAAGCGGACACTGATTTTATCAGTGCCTTCGGTCAGCCGTCCCCCCACAAGACGCGGAGCATATTTCTGGAGCTTTGCTACGCACAATAAAAAATGTCTAACTTGAAGTCTTGGTATGCTCTATGTAACGCTTTCCCCAATCCTCTAACAGATGCAGGATAGGAAGTAAGCTTTTTCCTTTGGCGGTCAGCGAGTATTCTACTTTTGGCGGGACAACAGGATATACTTCCCGGTGGACTAATTCATCTTTCTCTAATTCTCTTAATTTATTTGTTAACATTTTTTGCGTGATGCTGGGTATTAGTTTTCGGATCTCGCCAAAGCGTTTCATGCCTTTTAACCCTAAATGACACAATATAATCAGCTTCCATTTGCCTTCGATTACAGACAGGGTGAGTGTTTTTTCGTAATAAACATCATCAGTACCTGTTAACTCTTTGGTCAAATGTTCTTTTCCCCAATCATAAAACAATTCTAATATAGGTAACAGGCTTTTTCCTTGATCTGTCAGGGAGTATTCCACTTTGGGAGGGGCAACACGATAGACCTCTCTACAGACAATATGGTTATTTTCTAATTCTCTTAATTGATTCGTGAGCATCTGCTGTGTAATGTTAGGGATCAATTTTTTTAATTCTCCAAATCGCTTGGTACCTTTTAGTCCTAAATGACAAAGAATAGTGATTTTCCATTTGCCCTCTATGACAGACAATGTTAATTCCTTTTCAGGATAGATGTTTTCCATATGTATCGCCGGTCCTTTTCTCATGCGTTAGTCTATGTTTAGATACTATAACAGAAAAAAGTGCCTACTTACACAATTTAGATTTCGTTTATATAATAGACGATGTAATCGAGATAAAGAAGGAGAGAAACCATATGAAATTACAATTAGCATTAGATCTGGTTAACATCCCGGAAGCAAAGGAATTAATTAAAGAAGTGGAGAACCACATTGATATCGTCGAAATTGGCACACCAATTATCAAGATTGAAGGACTTAATGCTGTTAAAGAAATAAAAGAAGCATTCCCTGATTTGGAAGTATTGGCAGACTTAAAAACAATGGATGCGGCAGCATATGAAGTCTTAAAAGCGTCAGAAGCGAAAGCAGACATTGTGACAATTCTTGGGGTAGCAGAAGACGAATCGATTAAAGGTGCGGTAGAAGAAGCGAAAAAACAAGGCAAGCAAGTATTGGTTGATTTAATCGCTGTGAAGGATATTGAAGCAAGAGCGCAAGAATTGGACGCTTTTGGAGTGGATTACATTTGTGTACACACAGGATACGACTTGCAGGCAGTAGGCAAAAACTCTTTTGAAGATCTAACCAAGATTAAAAAAGTAGTAAAAAATGCGAAAACAGCAATTGCTGGCGGTATTAAATTAGATACACTTCCAGAAGTGATCAAGCAACAGCCTGATTTAGTGATTGTCGGTGGCGGCATTGCCAATCAGGAGGATAAACAAGCCGTTGCGGCCAAAATGCAAGAGATGATCAAGCAAGGATAATCCGATGAATACGACAGAATTTTTGCAGGAGATTATCACAGAGCTGTCCCAATCGGCAAATCAAATTGACGGGCAAGAAGCGGAAGACCTCGTGAACAAGATTTCCGAAGCGAACAAGGTATTCGTTGCAGGTGCTGGCAGGTCAGGTTTTATGGCCAAATCATTTGCGATGCGGATGATGCATATGGGACTGGATGCTTATGCGATTGGTGAGACGGTAACCCCTGGTTTTGATCAAGACGATATCTTATTGATTGCAACTGGATCCGGTGAGACAAAAAGTCTGGTAACTATAGCGGAAAAAGCGAAGAAGATTGGTGGTACGATTGTAGCTGTTACTTTATCACCCACTTCTACTATTGGTAATCTCGCTGATTTTACTGTTACGTTACCTGGGGCACCGAAAGATCATACAGGTACTGATGCTCACACGATCCAGCCAATGGGATCCTTGTTTGAACAAACCTCCTTACTTTTCTATGATGCCGTCATTTTACGGTTTATGGAAAAGAAGGGCTTGGATACGAATAACATGTATGGAAAACATGCGAATCTTGAATAGCATGGGGAGGGAGTGTAACGTCATTTGTTACACTCCTGTCTTTTTTCTTCTTCGAATCTAAAAAGGTAGCAACCAAGCCGATGCAATCATAAAGGATAAAGGCTGTACCATATCGCCAGCTTCCGATGATATAGCCAGCAAGTGAGGAACCTAATACTTGCCCGACTGCCAAGAGCAGAAAAGACATGCCAATACCTGGTGATGCATTCGTAATAAAGGCGCGTATTCCCAACACAAGAAGAATGCCGGTTAAAAATACATAGGTAACCGAAGAGTCCCCGAAGAGTCCCGTTGATACATAAGGGATTAGCCAATCAATTGTTGCGAGAGGTAATATAATGGATGCACAACCGATCGCTAAGCTTCCGATTTTATATGCGAAAGACAGTCCATATTTTCAATCAATGAACCAGAAAAGCCTCCTAGTACCCCGAATATACCAATGGCGATCCAAAATCCTTAGAGCAGCGCCTCTCCCCATTCACCTGCGACTTCCATATATGATCTGGAAAAGGTACAATAGGCTGCAGAAGAAAAGCCCAAGATAATGGAGACCCAAATCAAGGAAAGAGCTCACTCTACACCTAGAATGAAGAGGGTTCCTTTTTTAAATCTCACTCTTGCAGCCGATGAAACTTGAGTATTATCCGCGAGTTCCATATCCAAATCAGCATTGTTAAGAATAACGAAGAGATCACACCAGATACAAACTCAGACATTTCAAGGGATGTATTGATATCTGGAAGAAGCAACCAAAGCTGAATCTCGCAAAGCCATAGGTGACAGCAATCATCGCTACACCGGGCAAAACGATCCTTGAGAATTTTTATGCTATAGTATCATCCTAACTTAACAAATTATATAGAACGACCTTTCTATTTTTTGTGTAAAAAAATTACGATGTGTGTTGGACAAGCGTCCTCGCCATCGCAATAGAATATTCGGTTGCTTTCTCAGCACCAATTAAGGTTGTCATAGAGGTGGTTCCTTCCAGAAGCAATATAAACTGATTAGCTAAATCACGCTCGTTATCTATCTTTTTTTTCTGAGCTAGCTGTTGAAAATAGTGAAGTAATTTTGATTTATGCCCTCTGGCAATGTTCTCAATTTCATTATCGGATCCCGCATAATCCTCAATCGCTCGTATGAACATATCTCCTTTATAAGATTCTTCTTTTAACCAGCGACCATGAGCTTCTACCACTAGAATAAAAGGAGAATCAGAATCCATCTCTACATGTGAATCCAGATAGGACCAATAGCGTTCTTCTCGTTGTTTTAACACTTCTTCTACTAAATTTTCTTTGGAAGAAAAATGATTATACAGCGTCATGGATGCGACATTCGCCTCATTAATGATTTGCTTTAACCCTACGCCGCGAAAGCCATGTTCATAAAATAAGCGTTCAGCTACTTCTAGTAATGCTTCTTTTTTTGCAGATCGTCTCATGTGATTATTTCTCCTTTAAACTAGATAGAACAGTCAATATAGCTACAGATTATCAAATGGATATAACATCGTCAACTGATTATGACGGCTCATTGGATCATGGAATGGGTTGATTATTTGAATCTTCCTATGTTATAAATAGAAAGGTCGTTCTATATAAAGAAGTAACAAAATGTAGTAAGGTGGTTTTTATGAACAAAGTATCAAATGTTTTTTGGATTTCGTTATTTATTTCCATTGTTTTTGTAGCGTGGGGAGCATTGGCACCAGAGAATCTGGACAATGTTTTTTCCAGCATCCAAACATTTTTGACGGATAAATTCAATTGGTTATATATTTTTTCTGTTACGATTTTCCTTGTGTATTCTATTTACTTAATGTTTAGTAAGTATGGAAAAATGAAGTTGGGGAAGCCTGACGAAAAGCCTGAATATAGCCGTATTTCATGGTTTGCAATGTTATTCAGTGCTGGAATGGGAATTGGTATCATATTCTGGGGTGCAGCAGAACCACTTGTTCACTTTGCAACTCCTCCAGAAGCTGATCCTGAAACAAAAGAAGCTGCAACTAAAGCGTTACGGTATTCTGTATATCATTGGGGCCTTCAAACATGGGCGATTTATACAGTGATAGCTCTTGCCATTGCTTATTTCAAATTTAGAAGAGAAGTGCCTGGTGTGATCAGTGGAACGTTGCAACCACTCTTGGGCGACAGAGTAAATGGCGCTATTGGTAAAGTGATTGATATTATCGCTGTTTTTGCGACTATATTTGGCGTAGCGACATCGCTTGGACTAGGAGCTTCACAAATTAATGGCGGTCTGGCTTTTATTTCGGATATTGAAAATTCAATGTCCACTAAATTTATCATTATAGGCATTGTGACCGTATTGTTTTTAATATCTGCCTGGTCGGGTATTAATCGAGGAATCAAGTATTTAAGTAACCTTAATATTATTTTGGCAGTTGCCCTTCTGCTATTTATCCTGATCGTAGGGCCAACTGTTTTTATCTTAAAAAATCTAGGTTCGACCTTTTTATCATATGTGACGCATCTACCAACGGATAGTATCAGAGTTTCTCCTGAAGATCCGGAATTTGCGCAGTGGGTGAAGGATTGGACGGTGTTCTATTGGGCATGGTTTATCGCTTGGTCGCCGTTCGTTGGTGCCTTTATCGCGAGAGTGTCTAGAGGACGAAGCATTCGCGAATTCATCTTCGGTGTCCTTTTTGTCCCTACTCTTTTCTGTATATTATGGTTTGCGGTGTTTGGAGGAGGAAGTCTGTTCCAGGAGTTGCAAGGTATCAACACCGGTTTATCAGATTTAGCAAAAGAGGAAGCGATGTTTGGTATGTTCTCCTCCCTTCCATTTGGTACAGTAGCTACCATCTTAGCTGTATTGCTAATCAGTACGTTTTTTATTACGTCAGCTGATTCAGCTACGTTTGTTTTGGGGATGCAGACAACCAATGGCAGTCTCAACCCACCAAACGTGGTCAAAATGACTTGGGGTGTTATTTTAGCAGCGACAGCCTCTGTACTACTGGCATCCGGAGGTCTAGGTGCTTTGCAGACAGCATCGATCGCGTCAGCTTTTCCATTCATCTTTATTTTGTTGACCATGATCGTCTCGTTAACGAAAGCATTGAGAGAAGATTATCGGGAAGAGTAACGATTCTTGAGAATGAAAAACGCTAAACCAGAGATGGTTTAGCGTTTTGTTACATGTGAATAGATATTTTATTTATCTTTTCGATGCTTTTGCTCTGATTCTGAAGTGCTTTGGCTATTTTCTTTTTGCCTTATATTCTTTTCCTCGATTTCTACATCCTTTAAAGGAATTTCATCCACTGTTTGCAGTTCCTCGAATTCTGACAGGTCTGGTTGTTTTTTTACTTTCTCCGTCTTTTGATTCTGTACGTTTTTCTGCTGACGGTTATTCTTCACATCTGTCACCATCCTTTAGTAGTGATGAGGATTCTTGTTTTGCGCTTTCCCTTTTTTAGAACGCTGTAAACCCTCCGAAACTAAGTGCGACCGTCATGATCGATTCATAATATAATGACTTAACTGCCTAATGATCACAACTGTGTGAAGCAAAGCGCCGAAAATATACTCCACGTCCTGTGGGCACGGCTTCAGATAGGCTACTACTTCTTTGCTGCCTTGTACCGAGGAAGCCGCTTCATACAAAGTTAGCTTCAACCATGCCCCGCAGGACGCGAAATGATTGGCTGGAGCGTATCTCAGCACCTCTTAGCTAGATGACATAATCCGTATTAAAGGAAGTTGTATATATTTACGTTCGTAACGACTGCTCAGGGTTAAGAGTACCATCTCCATGTCCGAAGTGTTTAAAAATACAAATAAAGGGAAACGTTCTGTAAGGCAACATGATTTAGATCATATTAAAAGAAAGGATCGGATATCAATATGTATAACTATACAAAGCAATTCATAAATGGAGAATGGATAGAATCAACAGGAAATGAAACAATTGCTGTTATTAATCCAGCCTCAGAAGAAAAAATTGGTACGATCGGTTCTGGAACACAAGAAGATTTAGACAAAGCGGTACAAGCAGCCAAAGAAGCATTCCCTTCTTTTTCTCAAACATCAAGAGAGGAACGCGTTCAATTATTAGAAAATATCGCTAAAGAATATGAAAAAAGAAAAGACGAGTTTATTAATATTATCACAGAAGAGCTCGGTTCTTCTGTGACATTTTCAGAAGAAGTCCAATATACAATGGGCTTGAACCATTTTAAAGAAACGGCAAAAATTCTTCGAGACTTTCCATTTTCAGAGGAGAGAGAAGATTCATATATTCAAAAGGATGCGATCGGTGTAGCAGGCTTAATTACACCTTGGAATTTCCCAACCAACCAGATTTCTACCAAATTAGCCAGTGCACTGGCATCCGGCAGTACGGTAGTTTTTAAGCCTGCATCAAAGACACCATTTGCTTCTATCCTGTTAACAGAAGTAATGGATGCGGCCGGCGTTCCTAAAGGTGTCGTGAACTTAGTAAATGGTAAAGGTTCCACGATCGGAAACGGCATTAGTTCGCATCCGGACATTGACTTTGTTTCATTCACTGGATCAGGTAAGGTCGGTAAGAAAACGATGGAAAATGCAGCACAGGATATTAAAAAAGTGTCGCTTGAGTTAGGTGGTAAATCACCTATTGTAGTGTTGGATGATGCCGATGTGGATAAGGCAGCTCATGCCGCTCTATCCAACATTGCTTCCAATACAGGACAAGTATGCTCAGCGGGTACACGTATTTTCATACCAAAAACAATGCACGATCCATTCGTTGATGCTGTAAGACGATTAGTGGACGAGTACCCTGTTGGTGATCCGAAAGATAAGAACACCTTCATGGGACCACAGGTTTCCGAGGATCAATGGGAAACCGTTCAAGAGTATATTCAAATAGGTATCGATGATGGTGCAGAATTAATTGTTGGCGGAAAAGGTAAACCAGAAGGATTAGAAACGGGTTATTACTCCCGAATCACCATGTTTACCAATGTGGATCACGACAGTGCCATCGCGCAGGAAGAAATATTTGGTCCGGTAATGACTGTATTCACGTATGATACGCTGGAAGAAGCGATCGAACTCGCGAATACTACCATCTATGGACTAGCTGGCTATATCGTTGGTGAAGATCCAGCTACCTTAACTAAAGTTGCAAAAAGTATTCGTGCCGGAAGAATCACTATTAATGGTGCTGCTGCTGACTTCAGTGCACCATTTGGCGGATTCAAACAATCTGGTATCGGACGCGAATGGGGCGACTATGGTATGGAAGAATTTTTAGAAGCGAAGACGATTTTGGGAATGCCTAAATAAGGAAATGAGTAAATAGGAAGAAATGTTTATAATGGATGTATGGGCTTTGAGTCTATACATCCTTTGTTTTAGGACCTGTCGCTTCTTTAATTGTTTTTGAATGTGACTTGTCCAGGGCTTATACTCTTTTCCATTTCGTATATACTAGGCAACAAAACGTAACGCATCATTTAGCAAATACACCTCAGTTTGTCTTGTTAAGAAAAAACGTAATGGTATATACCGTGTGGAGTCATGTTTTTTTGAGATTCAATAATGCTTTTTGATTAACTACCTCAACCGAAAAGCCCCTCCATCCATCACCTCCACATCATCCCGCATTCCAACCTGCTTCATCAACCGGAATAATGCCGCGTCTTTATATTTCGCCTCGATCATACAGTCAATTTGCGGTACAGATCCGTTTATCTCTTTCAAAAATTTGAAAAACATATCGATATCAATATAGTCAGCATGGTGTCGCATCTGTTCGTTACTCTTAGGACTGGAAATATGCATTTTGATTGGCAGCGGGGAATACTTCCACGTTTGGACAATGCGCTCCCAGTTTTCCGTCCAGTTTTCTTTTTGGTGATGCACAAGGTGGTGATGGTAATCAAAAACAAGTGGAAGGCCTAATTTCTCGCATAGAAAAAGGGTATCGTCTACTGTGAAAGAGGTATCGTCATTCTCCAGCATCATCATTTTTTGTATCGGTCTTGGGACAAGCATCCAATTGTCGATGAAGCGCTCCAGTGATTTTTCGGTTTCCTTATATTTACCGCCGACATGAATGACACAGCGATGCTCAGGATTTATGCCCATTCCTTTTAGAAGCAAATAGTGCATTTTTAGCGTCAGCACGGAATTCTTCAGTATCTCTTTTTTGATAGAATTCAATACGACAAAATGATCCGGGTGGAAATCAATCCGTATTTGATGCTGCTTTACATAGTCTCCGATTTCGATCAATTTTTCCCGGAGTGGTTTCATATAATGCCAATCCAGCAGTTCCTCGTGATTGGCTAGTGGAATAAGTCGTGATGTCAGACGGTAAAAAGAGATGTCTGACGCTCTGTTATGCTTTAAAATTCGTAAGGTGTTATGTAAATTTTCGAGGGCGATTCGCTCTAGTTTTCGAATCGCTGCCTCTCGATCTCTTATTGTTTCAAATTGCTTAAATGTCATCGTTTGCGAAGGTGAGGCATTTTTTACGTATTTGCTCATGGCCACATAGCCAAGTCGGACGATTGTCATGGTTACCTCCTGGATTGAATAATGATAGTAATGTTAGTTTTTCTTAAAATTCTTTTTATTATGTAACCACCTTGTGATCTCAATCGTATCTATGGGATATAAATATTCGGGGAGTGGATGAAGGTGAAAGTAACAAAGTCTAACCAGCTGTATCAGCTCGCTTTTATGCCGAGATTTTTTCCTGTTAATTGTTATTTTGTAGAGGAAGATCAATCCCTTACACTAGTCGATGCTGGATTACCTTTTTTCAAAAAAGCGATTGTCAAAGCTGCGGCTGATATCGGAAAGCCAATTGAAAAAATTGCTCACACATATTCACAGTGACCATATTGGAGCGTTGGCAGGATTGAAAGCGGATCTGCCTGAGGTGGAAATTTTCGTGCCTTCTGAAGACATAAAAATGCTGGATGGCGGTCTGGAAAAACAAATCAATCGTGTGCCGTATCAGCTATTTGAGGATGGTGCTCAAATCGGTTCTTTGAAAGCGATTCTGTCACCTGGTCATTCGCCGGGCAGCATGTCTTTTTTGCATGTGAGAGATCACAGTCTGATAGCAGGGGATGCCTTCCAAATATTCGGTGGATTAGCTGTATCTGGAGATGTCCGTTGGCGATTTCCGTTTCCTGCTTGGGCCACATGGGATAAAAAAATGGCAGTGGGAACAGCGCAACGATTAGTGAATTTGCACCCCTCTGTGCTGGCGGTTGGCCATGGCGATTTGTTATCTCATCCGGAAAAGCAAATGAAGGATGTTGTAAAGCGTGCGAAACAACAATTGATGTAAGAGTTGCACAAATTGTCAGAATATGTTGACAAAAGGTAAGGTGTGGATTAAAATAACAACATTGCTATTAAAAAATTCATACTATTTTCATTCTTATCCAGAGAGGTGGAGGGACTGGCCCTGTGAAACCTCGGCAACGGGTTTTATTCTGATTATGGAATAAAAAGAGCGTGCCAATTCCATCAAGTGAACCGTTCACTTGAAAGATAAGAGGAGTTTAATACATACATATTGAATCTTCTCTTCTAAGAATGAAGGGGAGATTTTTTTGTACGGTAGGAAAGTATAAAATTTTAGCAATGAAGAAGCACGACGTAGTGAAAATTTAGTATGTACCAAGTATAAGAAAAACTTCGGTACTCGCTAATAGACGAGGCGAATGACGAGTTTTTCTAATTTTAAATTCATCTGAAGACAACACACAATACGTTAGAAAAGAGTGAAGTTATGATTGAGTTTCAGAACATCAGTAAGACGTACATAACGAACGACAGGGAAATAACCGCAGTCGATCAGGTCAACTTGTCGATTGACCGAGGTGAAATATTTGGCGTGATTGGTTTTAGTGGCGCTGGAAAAAGTACCTTGATACGCTGTGTCAACTTGTTGGAAAGACCGGATATTGGCAAAGTTCTCGTAAACCACAACGATCTATTAAGTCTTTCTAAAAGAGAACTGATTGATGTGCGCCGAAAAATAGGCATGATTTTTCAACATTTTAATTTACTAGAATCAAAGACAGTCTTTCATAATGTCGGTTTTCCGTTATCCTTAGCGGGAGTACCTGGAACTAAAGTCAAACAAAAAGTAGAGGAATTACTAGAGTTTGTCGGGTTAGCAGATAAAGCGGATCATTATCCGGAACAGCTGTCTGGCGGGCAGAAACAGCGTGTAGGAATTGCGAGAGCATTGGCAACCGATCCGGAGATATTGCTTTGTGATGAAGCGACATCTGCATTAGACCCGCAGACAACCAGTTCGATTCTTGATTTATTACGAAAAGTAAGAGATGAGTATCACATTACGATTTTAATGATCACCCATGAAATGCAAGTTATTAAGGAAGTCTGTGATCGCGTTGCGGTGATGGAGGAAGGAAAGGTGATTGAAGAAGGCTCGATCTTTGATGTCTTTTCGAATCCGCAGCAGCAAACGACGAAGAACTTCGTCAAAACGGTCATGAATGATGAGCTGCCGCAATCGGTGATGGATAAGGTGACTCGCTCGCAAGGCAATAGCGCTATTTATCGGTTAACTTTTGAAAATGACTCAACGGAAATGCCGCTTATCTCAGAAGTTGCGAAGCGTTACGATGTACACACCAATATTTTGTTTGGGCAGATAGTGGAGCTGCAAGGCCGACCATTCGGTAACTTGGTGGTTGAATTGCAAGGGAAGTCCAGTGAGATCCAAGAAGCATATCAGTTTATCGACAGCAAAGTGAAAGTGGAGGAGGTTACAGCAGATGGACGTTAAGTTAATGGAATTCTGGCCAAGAATTTTGGACGCTACACTGCAAACACTGCAAATGGTAGGATTCTCCCTGGCGTTTTCTCTAATTTTAGGACTGCCACTGGGGATTATTCTAGTCATCACAAGACCAGGTAATTTGTATGGAAATAAGCCATTTTTTAATGTGTTGAATGGCGTTATTAATTTCTTACGATCGATTCCTTTTATTATTTTGCTCGTTGCCATTATACCTTTTACTAGATTGCTCATTGGAACTACGATTGGGACAGCAGCAGCGATTGTCCCATTAGTCGTATTTGCAGCGCCATATATTGCGAGATTGGTAGAAAGCAGTTTGCTGGAAGTATCACCTGGTGTGATTGAAGCAGCAGAGGCGATGGGGGCGAAGCCTTGGCAAATTATTTTTCGAGTTATGGTTCCGGAGGCATTCAGTTCGTTGATCTTGAACATTACGATTGCGACGATTGGGATCGTTGGTGCGTCTGCCATGGCTGGCTTTGTCGGCGGTGGTGGACTGGGTGATTTGGCGATTGCTTATGGTTACCAGCGTTTTGAAACAGATATAATGATTGTGACGGTTTTACTGCTTGTATTAATTGTACAGCTGATCCAATCACTAGGAAATACATTATCCAAAACATCACGAAGAAGGTAGGTTTTTTCATTGAAAAAGAGATGGTTGATCTTATTTATTTTCATTTTATCGATTGCAGGAATTTTGGCAGGCTGTGGCAATGACGACACAACGAATGCTGGGGACGATGGTAGTGAAGAAGTTACATTAAAAATCGGCTTGAATGGTTCGGGTGTTCCGATCTGGGAATTTGTCAAAGAGAAAGCTGCAGAAGAAGGCATTAACCTGGAGCTTGTAGAATTCTCAGACTATGTTCGACCAAATATGGCTTTAGCGGATGGCGATATTGATTTAAATGCATTTCAGACGGTATCATATTTTGATTCCTTTATTGAAGAAAGAAATCTTGATTTAGCACCGATTGCAACGACATTAATTGCACCAATGGGCTTTTATTCTGAGAAAATTAAAGATATTAGTGATGTTCCTGATGGCGCCAAAATTGCACTGCCACAGGAAGCGACCAATATGGGACGAGCACTACTGTTAGCAGAGAAAGCGGGTTTAATTACATTAGAAGAAGGCTTTGACGGAAATGGCGATCTTTCATCTATCGTTGAAAATCCAAAAAATATCGAATTTGTACCAATGGTTGCGGCTCAAACACCACGTGTATTACCGGATGTTACGGCATCCATCATCAATAACGGGGTAGCAGTAGAAGCAGGCTTTGTGCCAGTAGAAGATGCCATTTTTATTGAGGATGATACAGCGACACCTTACATCAACATCATCGCCGCTCGAGCAGATGAGGTAGACAAAGAAGTCTTTCAAAAATTAGTGGAGATTTATCAAACAGAAGAAGTGGCAGCGCATATTAAAGAGGTATTTAATGATTCATTAATTCCTACATTTGTGCCGTTGGATCAAATTGGATGGTAAGGAGCGAGGGGATGATAGTTGTCCCCTTCTTTTTTTACACGTTAAGAAAGCATAAAATTTTAGCAATGAAGCAGCCGGGCGTAGTGAAATTTTAGCATCTGCCAAGAATAAGAAAAAATCGGTACACGCTAATGACGAGGTGAGTGCCGATTTTTTCTAACACGCTAAGAAAGAATGGAGGAACCATCGTGTTGGAACAGTTAATAATAGAAGAAATTGAAAAAAATAAATTGACTTATCTCGATATCAGTCACCAGATTCATGCCAATCCTGAGCTTGGTAATGAGGAGTTCTTCGCATCAGAGCTATTGCGAAATCGCCTGAGTGAACAAGGTTTTGCAGTACAGGTTGGTATTCCGGAGCATGAGACAGCGTTTATTGCACGGTTTGCTTCGGATAAGCCAGGTCCGAAAATCGGTTTTTTGGCAGAATATGATGCGTTAAAAGGCTTGGGACATGCCTGTGGTCACAACATTATCGGGACACTTAGCGTAGCGGCTGCGATTGCGTTAAGTAAAGTGTTGGATCAAATTGGTGGAGAAGTCGTGGTCTTCGGTACACCGGCAGAAGAGGGCGGACCAAATGGCAGTGCGAAGGGAACATTTGTCAGACATGGGCTGGTACAGGATATGGATGCGTGTATGATGATTCATCCATACGACAAAACGGCGGGTACCGCGCCAACATTAGCAGTGGATCCGATCGATTATGAATTCTTCGGTCGTCCTGCCCACGCAGCAGCGAAGCCGGAAGATGGGATCAACGCATTAGATGGAGTCATTCAGCTCTATAATGGCATAAACGCATTGCGTCAGCATGTCACTGATGATGTCCGCATTCATGGCATCATCCTGGACGGTGGTGATGCGGCCAATATCGTTCCGGAATATGCAAGAGCGAGATTCTTTGTTCGTGCGAGTACGCGAAAAGCCTGTGATGAAGTGACGGCAAAAGTTAATAAGATCGCGGAAGGCGCGGCGCTTGCAACGGGGGCTGAGGTAAACTATGCTCGCATTCAAAATGGTGTCGATGATTTTAATATCAATTCAGCCTTTGATACTGTGTTTAGGGAACGCATTGTTGAACTGGGCGAGGACTATCATGAAAGATCAGAAGGCATCGGATCGAGTGATGCTGGAAATATCAGCCAAGTTGTGCCAACGATTCATCCTTTTATCAAGATAGGAGAAAGTGGAACGTCTCCCCATACGGACGCTTTTCGCGAGGCGGCTGTTTCGGAACAAGGGGATCAGGCGTTGATTACTGGTGCGAAGGCGCTGGCGTTGACTGGACTCGATTTGATCACGAAACCTGCGTTGTTAGCGAGAATAAAAGAGGAATTTTGTAGAGGTTGAGACATACCAGCAAAAGTTTGACAAGCGTTCCTGAGTAAAAAAATGTCTGAAGTGGGGAGCGGCATATCTTTGAATATTGCCGTGAATGGTTTGTAAGCTGCTAAGAAATGAAGAGGTACTTCTCAGCAGTTTTGATACCGTGTAAAGAAAAGCCGAACTAACAAGAAGAAAAAAGGAAAGATTCGAGTTAAATTCACTTTTACTATGAGCAAGTAAGGATATATTTCGAATGAAATCAGAGAGAAAAGCAGGTGTTGGATGTAAAGAAAAAAGAGATATATTTCAATTGATATTGCCTATATCGAATAAGCAAAAAGCAGTACCCTCTACTCGAGATTGATTTAAAAAATGTATGCTAAACATAAGAAAAGAGATAGAGTCAGTGCTCTATCTCTCGAAATCTATATCTTCTTTATGGTTACCCATCCATATGGCTGTTTCTTTTGGTTTGGTTTCCATGATTTGTTTTCCGTTGCGATAAGATGCAACAACTTCTGCTTGTTTGCGGATAGCGTCATAGACATTGGTTGCATTTAAAATAATAAAGCTAGCTGGTTTTCCAACTTGGAGTCCATATCTGTTTGAAATATCCATTGTAACAGCACTATTTTCCGTTATAAAGTTGAAAGAATCCATGATTTGGCGATAGCCCATCAAGTGGGTTGCATGTATGCCCATGTGTAATACTTGCAGCATGCTGCCGGTACCTAGTGGATACCACGGGTCAAAAATATCATCGTGACCAAAGCTGACATTGAGGCCTGCTTCTGTTAATTCTTTCACTCTGGTGATTCCGCGACGCTTCGGATAATCGTCGAAACGTCCTTGTAAATGAATGTTTACAAGGGGATTAGCAATAAAATTAATGTTGGACATGCTCAAGATTTTCATTAACTTCGAAACATAAGCACTGTTATACGAATGCATGGCAGTGGTATGACTAGCGGTAACTTTACTTCCGAGTCCGCGTTTATATGCCTCTGCTGCCACTACTTCGACAAAACGTGATTGCTCGTCATCGATTTCATCGCAGTGAATATCGATTAAGCGGTCATATTTCTCTGCCAAGTCGAACGCTATCTTCATCGATTCTACACCATACTCACGGGTGAATTCGAAGTGTGGGATACCGCCGACCACATCTGCCCCCATTTTTAGAGCCTCCTCAACCAGTTCACGACCGTTCGGGTATGATAAGTAACCTTCTTGTGGAAAAGCAACGAGCTGGAGGTCCACGTATTCCTTCATTTCTTCTTTAACTTCAAGTAAAGCTTTCATTGCCGTTAACGATGGGTCACATACATCTACATGACTACGAACGTGTTGGATTCCTTGTGCGATTTGCCACTTAAGTGCTTTGGTTGCACGTGTTTTAACATCTTCTACTGTCAGTGATTTTTTGCGTTCTGCCCAAGTGGCAATGCCTTCGAACAACGTTCCGCTTTCGTTCCATTTTGGTTCGCCGGCCGTTAAAGTGGTATCCAAGTGTACGTGTGGTTCGATGAATGGTGCACTGACTAATTTTCCATTAATGTCGAGTGCGTCTTCAACCTCTTTTGCTGGTTCAATTTTTGTGAATTTCCCGTTTTCGATATGAATATTCCATAATCCTTCCTGACTAGGTAAGGATGCGTTTTGAATAATCAAATTTACACCTCTCTTCGTTGTTCTGCGATTGGTTCTGCTTGCAGTTTTTTGTCTAATAGTAACGTCCATCCTACATATATCACAACTGATCCAATAATGCCATTCAAAGGTGGAATACCAGGTAAAAATTGTGCCGCAGCAAATCCTGCTACCCACGCAATGATAGCTGGCCAACGAACGGCTTTGAATGACATTTCCTCAAATGTTGGGTAGCGTCCTTTTTGTAATAGAAAGAAGTCTGCTAATAATATCGCGCCGATTGGTGGTAAGGCAGCACCTAGTAATGTTAACCAGCCAACGAAATTGTTGTACAGCCACATCGCTAGTACTGTTCCGATTAATCCATTGAAGATGACGAGCTTGCTTTTTTTTATCTTAGTAATGTTGGAAAAACCTAAACCGGATGCGTATAGAGAATTATCATTCGTTGTCCAGATATTCAAGCCTAACACAATGATAGCTGGAATAATTAAACCTTGCACGAACATTACTTCTGAAATATCAGCGAGTCCGGTAGAAATAGATCCTACTGCCCCAAATAAGAACATGAAGGAATTGCCGATAAAAAAAGCAATTAATGTTGTGACGACGGCCGATTTTCTTGTTTTGGCAAATCGGGCAAAGTCAGGTGTTAACGTACCACCACTTGCGAAGGAGCCGACACAAATAGTTAAGGCTGCTGCTAATCCCAGGCTGCTTTCTGGCTCATAAGCAAATAAGTCATGTAAACCGCCCATGTCATCGATAGCAATACCGACAGAAATACTTCCCAAAATGGCGATCGCGGGTACAGCAACAAAACTTAAAATCGCCAGTGCCTTCATTCCGAAGAATGCGGAGAATGTCATAACAATACCTGAAATAATGATCAATGTCAGCATGTCTATTCCAGTCGCTTTGTTGACTGGAACTGCGAACATGGCAAGACCAACTCCAAACCATCCTACCTGTGTTCCGCCTAGTAAAAAGGAAACAAGGTAGGACCCTTTTTCTCCGAAGGCATAACGTGCCAATAGGTGTGTGGACAAGCCTGTTTTTGCAGCAATGTAGGCAAGACCACCAGTATATAATCCAAGAATTAAATTCCCTAATAAGACCATCCAAATAAATTGCTGCATGGATAGACCGAGCCCTAATTCGCCACCTGACAACATACTTGCAGAGAAAAAGGTAAAGCCTAGCATAACGACGAACATTTTCCAAAAACCGTTTCGATGTGATGCTGGTACTGCTTGTAATGAAAATTCTTTATCCATGTAAATTCCCCCTCCAATTTACTGGTACCCTTTTTGTAAACAAAAAAAGTTTCTTGTCAGGTAGACAAGAAACTCTTCGCACAAAAAGTCCACATTGCGCAGAAAGCAATGTTAACGTGTGAACCGCCGTCCTTGTCAGCCTCACTGGACTGATTTAAAGGTACCAATATGTTATTGAACGTATTATCTCAATTTCGACAAGAAAAGTCAAAAGCTTTTTCTTTTTGAAAGATTTCCTAACGAAGGTTCCTGTATTTTGAATATTAATCGTCAGATTATCTTACTACTCCTGTGTAATGCTTGTCTCGATATTGTAATATTTTAGTTGTTACAGAGAATAATTGGGTTATCTGTAACAAATCTAACAAAAGAGAAGTAGAAAGGGGAATACGAATGGCGGGTAAGAAATGGTTATTATTGCTAATGTGTTTACTTACATTGGGGGTATTGTTAGCGGCTTGTTCCGGAGATGCGGAGACGAGCTCGGATGATGGTGCAGATACAGAAGCACCGGCAGAATCAGAAGATACAGCTGAGACGGAAGAAACAGACAGTGCGGAAGGTGAAGAGACGCTGGCTGCTGACCAAACGTTTGATATTAATATAAAATCGGAACCACCTTCTTTGAATCCAGGTACTGCAACGGATTCGACATCAGCGGCAGTATTGGATCAGGTTTTTGAAGGGTTGACGCGAATCAATCAGGATGGTGAACCGGAAGAAGCGATGGCGGAATCCTATGAAGTATCAGACGATTTAATGACATATACATTCCACATTCGTGATGATGCTGTCTGGTCTAATGGTGATCCGGTCACAGCTGAGAACTTCGAATTTGCATGGAAATGGGTATTGAATCCGGATAATGCTGATACCGATTATGCGTACCAATTGTATGTGATCAAAGGTGCCCAGGCTGCCAAAGAAGAAGGCGGTTCACTAGATGATGTCGGTGTGACGGCTGTTGATGAGAAGACGTTAGAAGTTACCCTTGAGCAACCGACACCGTACTTCCTAGATTTAACCGCATTCTATACGTACTATCCTGTTAATCAGACTGTCGTTGAAGGCATGGATGACTGGGCGTTGGATGCTGGCGAAAATTACGTAACAAACGGTCCCTTTTTACTAGATTCATGGGCACATCAGGATCAAGTTGTCCTGAAGAAAAATCCTGACTATTGGGATGCAGAAACTGTGAAACTTGAAACGATTAATATGTATATGATTGATGATGAAAATACGGCTCTGGAAATGTATAACGGTGGTGAACTGGATTGGGCAGGTTCTCCTACTGATTCACTTCCATTAGCATCGATCCCGGCTTTGAAAGAAGATGGTTCGCTAAACATCGCGCCATTGGCCGGTTTATATTACTATGCATTTAATACAGAAAAAGAACCATTTAATAACGTTAATATCCGTAAGGCTTTTGCGTTAGCGATCAACCGTGCGGGTATTGTCGAGAATATTACACAGAGTGAGCAACAGGCGGCGATGGCATTAGTACCTTCTTCGATTTGGGAAGAAAGTAATGAAGGTTATTTTGACGACAATGATATCGAAACGGCGAAAGAATATTTAGAAACAGGTTTAGAAGAGATGGGATTAGAGGAATTGCCAGCAGTTGAGCTTTCTTATAACACAAGTGAAGCGCATGCAGCGATCGCGCAGGCGATTCAAGATATGTGGCGGGAAAATCTTGGTGTGGAAGTGACGCTTCGAAATGAAGAGTGGAATGTCTACCTTGACAGCATGGGCAGCGGTGATTTCCATGTCGGCCGTATGGGTTGGCTAGGCGACTTTAATGATGCGATTAACTTCCTGGAAATCTTCCGTGCAAAAGGTGGCAACAACTATACGAATTGGGAAGATCCTGAATATCAGGACTTGCTGGAGCAGTCCAGAACAGCGACAGATGAAGCAGAAAGAAAAGAAATTTTGCGTGAAGCAGAAGCGATCTTTATGGAAGACATGCCGATTGCGCCGATTTATTTCTACACAAGCGCTTGGTTAAACAAGGATTATGTTAGAGGTGTGGAAGTATCTGGATTAGGTGGCGTCCAGTTTAAGTGGGGTTATCTGACAGAAGAATAAGCATCTATATTTTTTCAATAGAAGGTATATGGGAAAACTGTATACCTTCTATTGATTCATCTTAATGACAGATAAGACTCCTAAGATAGAAAGAGGTGATAGGGAATTAGGAGTGATAGTCATTCACTTCTTTTTTTTACGGTAGGAAAGTATAAAATTTTAGCAATGAAGATGCACGAACCAGTGAAAATTTAGAATGTACCAAGTATAAGAAAAACTTCGGCACTCGCTAATAGATGAGGCGAATGCCGAGTTGTTCTAACGTAACCACGGTTTTTGGAGGTGTGAAGTTGATTACGTATATAGTAAAACGATTGGGATATATCATTCTATCTTTGTATTTCATTATTACGATTACCTTTTTTCTGATGCATGCTGCACCTGGTGGACCATTTGCGTCGGAACGGGCATTGACTCCTGCTATTGAGGAGCAGATGAACGAAGCGTATGGGTTAAATGATCCGATATTGGTGCAATATTTCGATTATCTGGTCAATGCTTTTACTTTTGATTTCGGTCCTTCGTTTAAATATGTCGGTCAAGAGGTGAACGATATTATTATCAGAGGACTCCCTTATTCACTGGTTTTAGGGTTGGAATCGATGTTTATTGCCCTTGCTGTAGGTGTCCTGCTGGGTGTGATTGCGGCAGTGAAACATAATAAATTCGGTGATTATACGGCAATGGTGATTGCGGTATTAGGGATTTCGGTACCAAGCTTTATTATGGCAGCTGGTTTGCAGTATATTTTTTCGATTCAGATGCAAGTATTACCGATTGCCAGATTCACCTCTTTTGCCCATACGATCTTACCAGCAATCGCCCTTGCTTCCACACCGCTCGCGTTTATCGCGCGGTTGATGCGGTCCAGTATGCTTGACGTATTAAGTATGGATTATATTAAGACGGCGAAAGCGAAAGGGATTGGTCAGCGAGTAGTGACCTATCGACATGGGCTCCGGAATGCAATTCTTCCGGTAATTTCATATATTGGCCCCTTAATTGCATCGATTTTGACAGGAAGTTTTGTCATTGAAAAAATATTTGGCATTCCCGGGTTAGGGAACGAATTCGTCGTCAGTGTGACCAATCGGGATTATACCGTAATTATGGGCACGACAGTATTTTACAGTGTACTGTTACTCGTATCGATTTTAATAGTGGATCTGATCTACGGTTTCGTGGATCCGAGGATTAAGCTAGGCACTAAAGGAGGCAATGGCTAATGGCACAACCACAACTAACACAGGAAGATTTCGAACCGCTTACGATGGAGCCTTCTGAGTCAGAAAAGGTGTCTGGCAAAAGTACGTCTTACTGGAAAGATGCCTTCAGGAGGTTTCGTAAAAATAAATTGGCGATCGCAGGCATTGTTGTCATCGTATTCCTCGCGATTATGGCAGGAATTGGTGGACCGATTTCCGGACAGAATTACTTCCAGAATGATTTGATGAATGCCAATAAAGCAGCGTCTTCTGAGCATTGGTTCGGAACGGATAATCTTGGACGTGATGTCTTCGCGCGAACTTGGTATGGGGCACAGATCTCCTTATTTATTGGACTGATGGCAGCTTTAATCGATATCGTGATTGGCGTGATTTGGGGCGCCATTGCCGGTTATTTCGGTGGAAAAGTAGACGAAATTATGATGCGTATTGCTGACATTTTATATGGATTGCCTTATTTACTTGTCGTCATTTTATTGCTTGTGGTTTTACCGCAAAAGCTTTTTACACTGATTATTGCGATGACGATAACTGGCTGGATTAATATGGCTCGTATTGTACGTGGTCAGGTGATGCAGCTGAAATCGCAGGAATTTATTATGGCGTCTAAATCACTAGGGGCAAGTAATAGTCGATTGCTAACCAAGCATCTGATTCCGAACACGATCGGTCAGATTCTCGTGACATTGACACTGACGATTCCGACGGCGATTTTCACCGAATCGTTTCTAAGTTTTATCGGCATCGGGGTGCAGGCTCCGCTCGCAAGTTGGGGAACGATGGCCAATGATGGTTTGCCTGCCTTGCAATATTACCCGTATCAGCTTTTCTTCCCGGCAATATTTATCTGTATCACGATGCTAGCCTTCAACGTAATTGGTGACGGAATGAGAGATGCATTGGATCCGAAAGAGCGCAGATAATGGGGAGGGAAATGAAATGCGTAAATTACTTGAAGTGAAAGATTTAACTATTTCATTTGATAGCTATGGTAAAGAAGTACAGGCTGTGAGAGGGGTGAGCTTTGACCTTGATAAAAAGGAGATACTGGCGATTGTAGGTGAATCTGGTTCTGGAAAAAGTGTGACCGCACAGTCCGTGATGCGGTTAATCGAGATGCCCCCGGGGAAATTTGTTGATGGATCGATCTTGTTTAATGGTGATGATTTGGTACAGAAGTCGGAAAAACAGATGGAGAGCATCCGCGGAAGGGAAATCGGGATGATTTTTCAAGATCCGATGACATCGTTGAATCCGACGATGACGATTGGTAAGCAAATTGCAGAAGGATTAAGGAAGCATCGCAAAATGTCTAAAAAGGAAGCCCATCATAAAGGGATTGAATTGTTACGGCTAGTGGGAATTCCGACGGCAGAAGTGCGAATCAGTCAATATCCTCATCAGTATTCCGGCGGGATGCGGCAGCGTGCGATGATTGCTGTTGCGTTAGCCTGTAATCCGAAGTTGTTAATTGCGGATGAGCCAACGACTGCTTTGGATGTTACCATACAAGCGCAAATTCTTGATCTAATGCGCGGTCTGCAGGAGGAAACAGGTACGGCGATCATGATGATTACCCATGACTTAGGTGTTGTGGCCAATATGGCGAGCCGGGTAGCTGTTATGTATGGTGGGAAAATTGTTGAAACAGGTACCGTTGATGAACTTTTTGAAAATCCGAAGCATCCTTACACCTGGGGGTTGTTAGGATCGATGCCGAAGCTTGATAGTGAAGAGGGAGAATTGCAGGTGATTGCAGGTTCGCCCCCTGATTTAGCTGATCCACCGCCAGGATGTCCGTTCGCTCCTCGCTGTCCATATGCAATGAAGGCTTGTCAGAAACAGATGCCTGCCTATACAAAGATTTCTGCAACGCAGCAAACGGCGTGCTGGTTATTGGATGAACGAGCGCCAGGAGTAGAGGTGCCAATAGAGGGAGGCGAAAGAATTAATGCTTAAAGAAAAATTGGTCGAAGTAAGGGATTTAAAGAAGCATTTTAAATTAGATCGAAAACATATCTTAAAGGCAGTCGACGGCATCACGTTCGATATCTATCGTGGGGAAACATTTGGATTAGTCGGTGAATCCGGATGCGGCAAGTCGACGGCTGGAAGAACGATTATGCGGATGTATGATGCGACAGATGGTGAGGTCGATTACGCAGGTGAAAATATCCATCAGCATTACTCGAAGGCAGATCTGATGCGGTTTAATAAGTCAATCCAGATGATTTTTCAAGACCCTTATGCCTCTCTAAATCCTCGAATGACGGTGAAGGATATCATTGCAGAAGGAGTCGACATCCATGGTCTGATCAAAACGCGAGCAGAGCGAATGGAGCGTGTTTATGAATTGTTGGATCTGGTCGGCTTAAACAAGGATCATGCATCACGATTTCCTCATGAATTCAGTGGTGGACAACGCCAGCGGATCGGAATTGCCCGTGCATTAGCCGTTAATCCCGATTTCATCGTAGCGGATGAACCGATCTCGGCACTTGATGTATCGATTCAGGCACAGATCGTCAACCTTTTGAAAAAATTGCAGCGTGAGCAGGGGTTAACTTACCTTTTTATCGCACATGATCTGTCGATGGTGAAGCATATCAGTGATCGCGTCGGTGTGATGTATTTAGGCAAAATGGTTGAAATCGCAAAGAGTGATGAGATGTATCGTGAACCGTTACATCCCTATACACAGGCATTGATCAGTGCGATTCCCGTACCAAATCCTTCAAGGGAACGAACGAGAGAGCGGATCATTCTCGAAGGAGACGTCCCAAGCCCGGTAGATCCCCCGAGCGGCTGCAGCTTCCGGACACGTTGCCCATTGGCGATGGATGTCTGTGTGGAAGTGGTACCGGAGTGGCGGGAGCATAAGGAGGATCATTGGGTGGCTTGTCATTTGTATGATGAGCGGTATCGTGAGGTGTAGTAATGATGGGAGCGGACTCTTCTTTTGAGAGAGTTCGCTTTTTGTTTAATGGGTGCATCACAATTACTTGTGAATAGCTTATCAATTAATCTGAAAGTCTAGTGACAACTATAACCGATAGAGTTAGTTACTAAACAAGTAACTTCGGGCGTAAGCTATTTGGAAAGGCGTTCAAACGCCTAAAGTAGGAGCAACTTTAGGAGTAAATGAGTTCCAGAAGAAGTTAAACGCATGAAGCAAGGTCAACTTCAAGCGCAAGCGAGTTCGAGAAGCGTTCAAATGTCTGAAGTAGGGACAACTTCAAGCGTAAGCAACTCCGAGAAAAGTTGAAACACTTGAAGTAAGCAAGATCCGATTTTACCACAAAAGTGAGTCTGATAGGTGCTAGTGTATGTTTTGATAGGAAAGTCTATATTGATGGGGGGTTGTACCTATCATTTTTTTGAATATTTGGATGAAATATGATACACTTCCAAATCCTACACTCTCGCCAATTAATTCAATAGATTGATGTGTCATCTGCAATAATTGACAGGCTTCCTTAATTCTCCGAATAGTAAGATATTCCGTTAAACTACTTCCGGTTTCTTGTTTGAATATTCTTGATACATATGACTTTGATAAATGAAGTTCATTTGATAATCGTTCCAAGTCAAATGGCTCCATATAATGTGCTTCTACCCATTGCATAATCCTCTCGGAATAATAGAGTGAACGGAATGCTTTATTAGCTGATGTATGGAGTTCTGCATGGTGAATATTAGATCGGATAGAAGAGAGCAATTGCATAAGAAAAAGCTGGCTGTCCTCCTCCCAATTATTTGTCTGTAACGATTGATTAAAAACTTCACATACCTCGAATATGTAGTGAAAAGATTTTTCTAAATCAAATGCTTGAGGTTCATTGACTCCATGTTGTAATTGTTTGAGCAGGTGTCTAAGTCCAGGAAATAAACGTAAATTTTTCTCGAGAGTTAGTGGATCGAAGTGCATAACGCTTCGCTCATATGGTGTGTCGGGCGATACTTCAACATTTACTCGATGCAACTGAAAAGGCTGAAAAAAGAAGAGCATTCCCTTTTTAATTTCGTAAGTCTGCTGGTTTACAATGACACGCCCCTTTCCTTCATATACAAATAATAATTCACAGCCTTGATGCCAGTGATAAAACCCTTGGAAATTATCTTCAGAAACTCTACGATAAATCCAACAAAACGGATCTAGATCAATTTGTTCAAATAGATTATCCATTCGATCACCTCCAGGAGTTATTAAATGAACATTTTATGCTGAAAAAACTCAACACACCATTTATTGGAAATTATGCAAAACAACAGAGCAATATTTTTAGTTATTATACAACAACTTTTAGGATATTTCCCAAGTTATAATATATTCACGAAGAGGAGTTTTCAAGCCAGTTTGATTCTAAGAATAACATAAAGTGGAATGAAGGAGTGAGCGTATGGTAACGACCAACGATCGAGAATATTGGCTAAAGGTGATGCTTAAGATTGCTGATCCAGTACTTACTTCCCTATCTAATCAACAATTAAAGCAACACATGCCTATAGAAAGCACGGGGGAAGATAGACACGATTACAGTCATTTGGAAGCGTTCTCCAGATTGGCAAGTGGTATGGCGCCATGGATTGAAAATGGACCAATTAAGGGAGAAGAAGGAAAGTTAAGAGAGCAATATGCGGAATATATCAGAACTGGCATAAAAGAGGCAACAGATCCGGAATCCCCGGATTATATGAATTTTTCCAATGGTTTACAACCTATTGTGGATACTGCCTTTCTTGCGCATGCATTAGTACGTGCGCCTAAGGAACTGATAGGAAAACTAGAACCATATGTGAAAAGGCAAGTTATTGCAGCATTTAAAGCAACACGTAACCGGAAGCCAATTTTCAGCAACTGGTTATTATTTTCTGCCATGATTGAAACAGCCTTATGTTTATTGGATGAGGATTGGGATCAAATGAGGATTGATTTTGCATTAAAGCAACATGATCAGTGGTATGTAGGTGATGGCGTATATGGAGATGGACCTGCTTACCATGCGGATTATTATAACAGCTTTGTTATCCAGCCGATGATTGTAGATATTATTGATCATGTAGCACACCATAATCCAGACTGGATGGATTTGAAGTCAAAAATTCATGAACGAGCTGTTAGATATGCTGTAATTTTAGAAAGAAGTATTTCGCCGGAGGGCACCTTTCCTGTTGTAGGAAGGTCCATAGCCTATCGATTTGGAGCATTCCAGCATTTAGCACAAATGGCACTTCAGCACAGATTAGATGATAGCCTTAAGCCAGCACAGGTTCGGTGTGCATTGACGGCTGTTATTCGAAGGTTAATAGAGATGCCAAATACCTTTGATGATGAGGGATGGCTACAAATAGGTCTATGTGGTCACCAACCGAATTTAGGAGAACCTTATATTTCGACCGGAAGTTTATATTTGTGTGCCACCGTGTTTCTTCCATTAGGTTTACCGTTGACTGACTCATTTTGGCAGGGGGAAGAAGAATGGACAACAAAAAAAGCTTGGTCAGGGAAGTTTATTTCCATTGATTCTGCTCTGAATGGATGATGCTGAAAGCTCCTGAGGTAAATTTCACACTGCGCGACAACTAAAAATGACTTATATCACATAAATAGGAGGGTAATCTCAATGTGTGAGAAAATTAGTTCCCATTATCGATATGTTGATGAAGTTCATTCCACCCAGTTTCTTGACTATCATTCACATGAAAGGTATGAGATATATTTGTTTCATAGCGGTAGTTGTCAGTTTATTATAGGTGATCATATTTATGACCTGCAAGAAAACGATATGATTATCATGAATGGGTTAACACTTCATCGTCCGTACCCAAAAAAAGGTACTTTATATGAAAGAAGTGTCATTGAGTTTTCTTCTGAATGGTTAAAACCAATCTTAAACAGGCTAAATGTAGCTGAATTGCTTGATCCATTTAATCTTTTATCCAATACATTATTCAGAGGTGTTGATCAAGAGGGATTAGCGGAAATAAAGGAATTGATGAGGAAGATAGATGTAGTTGATATCAAACTAACAGAAAGTAGCAAAAAATCTGTTGAAAATCGGTTGGAGGGGGAAGTTACCACGCTTCTCATCCAACTCTTATTTAAAATTTATGAAATTACCAAAATGAAACAAGTAGATATACCTCTAGTGAAGTCGGAGAAAGATATCCACGTGAATCGTATCATTTCATGGATTGATAATCATTTTGATAACAATCTTAATCTGGATTCGATTGCCAATGAGCTAAACATAAGTAAATATTATATGTCCAGAATTTTTAAAGATATTACAGGATACACGATTATGCAATATATGATGAGTTGTCGTATTAATCGAGCAAAATATTTATTGGAGGTTTATCCAGATAAAACCATTCTTGAGGTAGCACTTGAGTCAGGGTTCGAAAATTCATCACATTTTAGTCGTTTTTTTCGAAAACAAGTAAGTGTTACCCCGACAGAATACCGAAATAGCAGGGTCTTAACGCATACCCAGCATAGAGGTGACTGTCAATCATCCATACAATTAAATTAGAAGAGAGCAAGTATAGTCAAATTTTGTACAAAAGAACACAATCTCAAGCATGAGAACATATGAAGAATCTAATATGCTTAAGTTAGTCTTTTAAGTGGATAGTGAAGCAATAAGATGGGTATGGCTTTTTTAGATGAACCTACTAAACGAGTGAAATCATCATTATTCTATTTTTGAAATCGCTATCATTCTTAGTAAGGTTACTCTATTACAAGAAAGGAGAATAATATGGCTAAAAACAACATGGAAATAAATGCAACTTTGGGTTCTGTTTCGATTAAGCAAAAGAAAAAAACTTCCCAATGGACCTGGTACATTTTTTTGATTCCCAGTTTTTTAGGGATAATATTATTTATGGTGTACCCAATATTTGAATCGTTGAGGTTAAGCTTCTATCAATCAAATGGGACCATTGAGAACTTCATTGGTCTTGACAACTTTAAGACGGTTTTGACATCGGGTCCGTTTTGGAATTCAGTTTGGAACACTTTCTATATTGGGATATTCCAAATTTTGATCACCATTCCATTGGGTTTTATTTTTGCATCCTTAATAAACTCAACAGCGAGAGGGCAGAATTTTTTTAAAGTGATCTACTTTTTACCTAACGTTACATCTATTGTTGCTGCAGCAATGATATTTGCATTTGTATTACATCCTGAAATGGGGATTGTAAACTATGCCCTGGAAGCAATAGGATTACCAGCTCCAAAGTGGTTAGCAGATCCATCAACTTCCAAGTGGGCAGTAATATTGCTAGCAGTCTGGCATTGGATAGGTTTTGTTATTATTATTTGTCTCGCGAATTTGCAAGCAATATCTGCAGAGATGTACGAAGCTGCAAAGATTGATGGGGCTAGTGGTCTTCAGCAATGGCTGTTTATTACCATTCCAAATATGGGTGGAACATTCGCTTTCTTGTTAATAACTGGTTGGATTGGAGCTTTACAGCGGTTTAATGAAGTATATGTTCTCGGAGGGCCAAATGGGAGTCCTGCTAGATCGATTCAAACAATGGGCGCTTTTATTTATGAACGTGGCTTTACTGGTTTTGAATTTGGTGTTGCTTCAGCTGCGACGTACATTATGTTTATGATTATTCTTGTATTTACGTTTGTCAATTTAAAAGTTTCCAATATGAAGCTGTAAACGAAGGGAGGGGTAAAAATGATTAGTACTATGTCCCATAAGAAAGCTGATAAAATTACGACGTCCGTTAAATTTGTCATTTTGTTAATCTTCGGGGTGGTCCTGATGGCGCCGTTTGTCTGGATGGTTAGTGTTGGTTTTGATCGCACTGCAAACATATCGATGCCATTTCCGCCACGATTGATTCCTGAAGAACTATCGGGGTTTAACTATGGTATCGTTTTTGAGAATGGAAGATTAATACAATCCTACATTAATTCAGCGATCGTAACGATAACATCAGTAGCAATAGGTGTATCCTCTTCTCTTTTAGCAGGGTACGCATTTTCTAAAGGTAGATTCAAAGGAAAGAAACTATTATTTATCGTTGTACTTTGTACCTTGATGATTCCGATGGAACCTCGATTAATTCCATTGTACAAACTTTTTAATAGTGTAGATTTATTGAATACATTTTGGCCATTGATATTACCGCCACTTATTAATGGAATGTTGATCTTTCTATGTAAGCAGTTTTTTGACCAATTACCAGATTCCTTAAGAGAAGCAGCACAAATTGATGGAGCAGGAGAATTTAAGATTTTCTTTAGCGTTTACTTCCCTCTTGCTGGCCCAATTGCTGCTACGATGGTTATTTTAGCATTTATCTGGAGTTGGAATGATTTTCTGTGGCCATTAGTAGTTTTGAACAATCAGGACTTGCACACTGTACCGCTTTATTTAGCTAGTTTCTCCTTAGAGAATGGTACTAGTCTGGGGGGTCTTACAATGGCTCTAGCTACCGTAAGTGTCCTACCGATTATTGTTGTCTACTTATTTTTACAAAGGTATATTATCCAAAGTATTGCCCTTAGTGGTGTGAAAGGGGAATAGTGGAAATTTTAAGCATTTGCGTGGAAGCGGATTATTTATGTCATTTTAAATAATAGGGGGTAGTAGTATGAAAAAAGGATTATTTAATAAACACGCTTTTATTCTGTCTGGGTTATTATTGCTGTTAATCGCAGTGCTTGTAGCATGTAGTAACTCTAGCGATACTTCCAGTTCTGGTCAGGATTCTGGAAGCGATGGAGGAGAGACTGCAGAAGGTAGTAAATGGGACGGCAAAACACTTAAAGTGCAGTTAATAGGTGATTTTTCTATGGAGGATTCAACAGACCCGATTACAGGAGAAAAAACACCTGGGTTAGATACGTTAAAAGAAGAATTTGAAAAACAACATCCGGGTGCAACTGTCGAATTTATCCTTATGCCTTGGGAAGGGTATACAGAAAAAACACAGGCGATGTTAACTTCAGGTGAAGCAGATGTTTATCAAATGCCTGGTATTGCTGACTTTGCTGCACAAGGTTTATTAGAACCATTGCAGCCGTATATTGAAGAAGATAGTGAGTTTAGTACAGATATTTTTATAGATCAGCAAGTTGAGGGATGGAAAGCCTTAGGCCCTGACAGTGATGAATTAGAAATTTACGGTTTGCCATTCTTTGGTGATGCTCGTTTCATTACTTATGATAAGAAGTTATTTGATGATTGGGGAGTAGAATATCTTTCGGATCATCCAACAATGGAAGAAATAAAGGAGAAAGCTGAGAAGATGACTGGGACGAACCCGGTAACTGGTGAACAAAACTATGGTGTTTGGTTCCGAGGAGATTGGTCTTCAGCATTTACTCTACTGAATGCGGCTGAAGGTATTAATGGAAAGTGGGGGACAGGTTTTGCCTGGGATGAGGTTGAATTTGAATTTAATTCTCCTGAAATGGTTGAGGGTTTGAACTGGATGCTTGATATGCAAGAATTTGCTCCAGAAGGTATCGTAAGTAACCAAGGAAATGAGAAATGGATGACAAAAGATAACAATATTGCCATTATGTTAAACACAGGTCCTGCAAATTTGGTACAACAAACCTATGCGCAAGGCTTAGAAGATCGTATTGCAATTGCGCAAGAATTTAAGAACGATGAAGGTAAAGGTGGTTTGTTTGCGGGTAGTCCTATCACAATTGGTAAAGCAAGTGAAAATAAAGATTTGGCATGGGAATGGCTGAAGTTTGCAACAAGTGATTTTGCTCAGAAATATTTTTACGAAACTGGTGCATTTCCATCCATAAAATCAGCGCTTGAGTGGGAAAGTGTAAAGGAATATGAACATTTATTAGGGCCAGTTTTTGAAGCAATGAGCACTCCATACATGCCTAGGTATCATTGGGCAGCGGCACAACCACGTTTCATTTTAACTTCTGAAATTGAGGCTGCATTAACAGGTAAACGGAATGCTCAGGAAGCATTGGATAAGGCCCAAAAAGAAAGTACAGAGTGGTTAGAAAATAGATAAAAAAGATTGTTATTAAACAAATAGAAGGTGGATATTTATCCTCCTTCTTCTTCATTTAGCAAGTTAATTGGAAATAGGGTTTTAAAGAAAAAGCCCTTATTGGTGGAGAGTGATAATGATGGTAAAAGGATTGTATATTATGAATCAAGATACGTTTGAATTAGTATATCCAGAAAGCGTGAGAAGGGAAATTGGGGCATTAGCAGACATTTATCGGTCGCCTATGACAAGTCAGCAAATGAAGGAGGACCTTTCCGTTTTAAATGAAGCAGAAGTGATTTTTTCTGGATGGGGTGGACCAAGGCTTGACCACTCATTAATTCAAGCGGCACCAAATCTAAAAGCGTTTTTTTATGCTGCGGGATCTTTAAAAAATATTGCTACAGATGCATCTTGGGAACATGAAATGATCATTACGAATGCGGTTAAAGCAAATGCTGTGCCTGTTGCTGAATTTACGCTATCTCAAATTTTGTTTTGCTTGAAGAAAGGATGGGCGTTTACCAGAAGAATAAGAAACACAAAGCAATTCCCCGAAAAGCCATTTGATATTCCGGGAGCTTTTGGAAGTACAGTTGGGATCGTTTCTCTAAGTACAGTAGGAAGGATGGTATGTGAGCTTCTTAAGCCATTTGATATTCATGTAATTGGCTATGATCCGTACATAAACGAAGAAGAAGCAAAAAAGTTAGGGGTGGAGTTATGTAGTCTTGATGAATTATTTAGAAATGCTGATGTCGTTTCTTTACATACACCTTTATTAGAGGAGACGAAAGGCATGATCAGATACGAGCACTTTGCTCAAATGCCTGCTAACTCAAGTTTTATCAATACATCAAGAGGAGCTATCGTAAGAGAATCAGAAATGATTGAGGCGTTGAAGAAGAGGTCAGATATAACAGCTGTCTTAGATGTAACATTTCCTGAACCACCGAATCAAGACTCGCTTCTTTATCAGTTAGAAAATGTTGTATTAACACCACACTTGGCAGGAAGTGAGGGGCAGGAATGTGGCAGGATGGGCTATTATATGCTGGAAGAGTTCAAACGGTACGTAAATGGAGAATCGCTGCGATGGCAGGTTAAGAAAGAATACTTTGATATTTTAGCGTAGTGCAGGTCAACAGCACTACTTGTTTTTATATAATTGTTCCATTTGATTATCAGCTCTCCCGGCCACAACTAGACAGCAATAGATCACGAATGTATTAAATGAAAGTACGCCACCGACAATCCACCACATGCTGTTCGCTCCTTTTTAAATGTATTCGTGTTCTATTATTTACCTGAAATGAAAATTCATACCTAGTGACAGCTTTCAGTATACCTTAGCGAATATTTTTATTTTGGAATAAGATAATTGAAAAATCAATGAAAAAGGAAAATGACTTATTTCAGAGGGGGCATTAATGGATTTTCATCTGGTAAAAAGGTGTTTTTTTATAGTGTGTTATATATGGAAATGATTTTTTGGTAATTAGACGTTTACGATACTTCTTGCTATGATATGCACATCACGGATGAAGGTTCATCCCCAAGAAATGCAAAGAATCCCCACAATCATTTGTGGGGATCCAATCTAATCCTGCTTCAGCTTAATCTCCTTTGAACCAGTGATTAAATAATTTAATTCTTCTTCTGGTATTTTATTATACTCTTTTCGCTTGGCTAGGTAGAAAATTAAACCTAAGATGACCCATGCGGCCAATGCGATTCGAGATTCCAGTCCAAGGAATGCTGGTGAGCCTGGGAATAGCAGTAACACTAAGAAGGTAAGACTCGCTAACATGCCGAGAATAGAAATGACTTTCTTCACAGGTGAGTATAATTGTTTTCCGTTTCCTAAGCGGTTATCTGGCTGGAAAGTGAACATGGAAAACGCTGCATAGCATGTATAGAAATAAGCGATCGTTACACCAATGGATGACATGTCAACTACCCATAACAGTGCTTCGCGACCGAACCATGGTGAGAACATGGCTACGATCACTGTAAAAATAACGCCCCAGTATGGTGTGTTATATTTTGGGTGCAGCTTCGAGAATCCTTCTGGAATAATTTTTGCTCTGGACATTGCGAATAAAAGACGGCTGGAAGAAATAACGAAGCCGTTCAGCCCAGTAAAAATCCCCATCGTTAAGGCGATGACGAGTATAAGTAATCCGGCTGTGCCAAGTAGATCCTGCACAACTTGTCCCGTTCCCCAGATGTAGTTAGCATCTACGACACCTTGCCACGGTCGAATCATGGACGTGGTAATGATCATGAAACTGTAAAGAATGGCAGCTACTAAAATCGCAAAAACAATGAGTTTAAAGGCTTTATTTGAAGAAAAATCAAATTCTTCGGCCGTTTGCGGGATGTTATCGAACCCGACATATGCCCAAGGTGCGATGGCGACGATCGAGATGATTGCAGCAATCGCGTTCGTATCTGTCGGAAAGTACGGTTTGACGTTCGCTAAACCAGCTTCTGGCTGGATGCCGACCATCATCGTTAGTAATAGGATAGCCCCTACCATAACGAGACAAAAGATAAATTGAATTCTTCCTGAGATACTGCTTCCTCTAACATTAAAAAAGCCAAACACTATTAATACTAGTGAGGCAACGATAATTTCCGGTACGTATACTTCCCAGCCGGCAACATTATATAAATGCAAGTTTTCGATGAATTGTGGAAATACGAATTTAAACATCAATGCAAAGGCGGATGCGTTCAAGGCGACTATACATATATAGCCTAGTGTTAAGAACCACCCGGAAATAAATGCATGCGTTCTTCCGAGGCTGATGTAGGTATAAGCAAATTCCCCTCCTGATACCGGGAAACTCTTAATTAAGAAGCCATAGCTGACGGCGATTAAAATCATTAATAATGCACCAATAAAGAAGCCTGAAATAACTCCTAATGGACCTGCCGTAGCCATCCAATTAACAGGTTGTACAAATGCTCCCCAGCCAATTGCTGAGCCTAGAGCAATCGCCCATACCCAATGGGGCTTCAATGTTTTCTTCAATGTTGTACGTTTCTCCATCTGTTCTTCTCCTTTAGACACCATGATTCACGTTAACAAAATCAACATGGTTAAAATGTCCGTATCCGTTAGGTTATTATAATTAGCGTTTAATAGCAAATTTTTTAAAAAAACACGACATTCGCCTCGTCTTTTAGCGAGTAGTGAACGAATTTTTACTTGTGTATTTTTTGCTATTACGAGTTACTTCATCGCTAAAATGTAAAAAAGGATACATGTCCGTATACCCGTTTTACAATATAGCTAAACATACAATTAGCATAACCAAAAGCGGGAGTTAAAACCCCCGCTTCGGCTCTATTGCTGATATAATGTTTCTCCTTCCTTCATCGTCGCTAACACTTGAATGTCTTTGATTGATTGTTGATCTATTTTTAGTGGATTTTGATCCAGGAGTACTAGATCTGCTAGTTTTCCAGGGACGATACTTCCTTTCTTATCTTCTTCAAAATATTGATAAGCAGCATTTATTGTCACTGCTTGCAATGCTTCATATACGGTGACTTTTTCGGATTCTCCGATTATTTCACCGCTTCTTGTTTCGCGATTAACTGCACACCAGACAGCATGCAGCATATCTGGCTTAACAACAGGGGAGTCCTGGTGGAAATTCACCTTCAAGTCTTTGTCAAAAGCGGTTCTGGCAGGACTGATTCTACTGCCGCGTTCTTTGCCTAGATTTTTCAAATGTACATCTCCCCAATAATAGGTATGTACATTGAAAATGGAAGGAATCATTGATAAATCTGCCATTTTTTCTAACTGATCATCCCGTACCGTTTGACAGTGAATCATGACGGGACGTAGCTGATGTTTATTCGGATTCATCGATTCATCCAATGCTGTTTCGTAGCAACGCAGTAATTGTTCGGAAGCGGCATCGCCATTGCTGTGTATCAGCAATTGGACATCATTGTTAATCGCCGTTCTTGCAAATTGCGTCACTTGTTCATCATTAAACCAAGGATATCCGCGGTATTCTGCTTCCCCTTCATATGGTTCTGATAGCCAGGCGGTTTTTCCTTGTGGAGAACCATCGAGAAACAGTTTGAATCCGCCGAGCTTGAAGCGATTGTGATACATTTTGGCGTACTGTTTGTATTCGTTTAACAGTTTTGTCGGTGTTTCCATCACAAGTGGATAAGCAACAATATCCAACATTAGCTTGTCCTGTTCCGCTAAGGTGTGCAGAAGCTGCATGATTTCCTTGCTTGTTGCTCCGTCCTGGCATGTTGTGATGCCGTGCTCTAGGTAGATTTGCTGCCCTTTTTGCATCAATGCAGCATAATCAGTTTCCGTGTCACGGGTCAGCTGTTCACGAATTGCCATGATATTGGCTTCTTCCAAGTAGCCATTCGGTTCCATCGAGCCATCCACTCTACCGATTTTTCCGCCTTCAAGGTCCTCTGTGTTCTCGTCAATACCGGCTGCTTGCAATGCAGCATCGTTGACACATCCCATATGAGCAGATGTGTGCATGACAGCAACAATTCGGTCTGTTGATACTTTGTTTAATATTTCTTTGGTCGGATGCTTTTCTTCTTTTAATACATTATGGTCATAACCGAATCCAATCACGGGATCGGTATCGTTCAATTGATTTTTAACTATATAAGCTTTCAATGTTTCTACAATATTGTTAAAATCATCACAGTCACTAAGATCGCACAATGAGGCGACAGGCCCCACCATTGATACATGGCTATGTGGATCAATAAAGGCAGGCATTAACGTATGCCCTTCTAAATGTTCTTTTTGAGTATTTTCGTCATGTAACAAGGATACGAATTTGGATAAAGGACCAACGTCTGCAATGACGCCATTCTCCACCAATACGGCTTCCACATATTCGTTCTGTTCATCCATGGTGATAATTTCCCCGCCATAGTATAGCTTTTTCATTTATATCCCATCCTTTCGACACCACCTCGTTCATAGAAAAGAAGCGACGGTGTATTAACGTAAAATGATACGTATTTGGTTAGTAAATGAAAGAAAAAAAGGGGACAATTCTTCTGTGTCATTTACTAATTCCATTTTATGGCTCTTAGATAGTTGGCAGATGCTGAAACAGCAACGGTTAAACATGTGAGATGTTGTATCTTAATGGGCGATAGTTCTATTTTCAGAATCGTAATTAATCTAAAATGTAGTAACCAACAATGTATAGATTTTAGTGTATCCATCAACCTGATATATAGAGCATAGAGATGGTTCTTGTGTTCAGATTTTTATGAGTGATTATCCGTTTGAGTAAAGAATGTGTGAAATAGTATTTTCACAGCAAAGTCATCCAACTAGATGGATAGCTAAATAAAAGTAATCACACAACAGTGGGACAGGAGAACCATCCCACTGTTTACTTCATTCATTGCCGTTCTACCTTTGATGTCTTTTATCCATTTTTTATGGATATAAATCTGCTAGTCTTCCATATGTGAATCAATAAAGGCAGGCATGATAGTCTGCCCTTCTAAATGCTGTTTTTCGGTGTTTTTGTCATGTAACAAGGATACAAATTTGGATAACGGACCAACGTCTGCAATGACGCCATTTTCTACCAATACGGCTTCGACATATTTGTTGTGTTCATCCATGGTGATAATTTTTCCGCCATAGTAAAGCTTTCTCATTGGTATTTCCCATCCTTTCCATACCACCCTGTTCAAAGAAAAGAAGCACGATGGATTAACGTATATTGAATCATATCTGATGAGCTAATGAAAGGGAAAAGGGGGGACAAGCTATTTTTACTTATGTTATGAATGAACTCATAAGCGTTGGGAGATCTGGGTGTGTGGAGGTTTGTTAACAAATGTGTTTTTTTTGTGTAATGGGAAATAAAGCGCTACATTCAAGTTTTTTTATAATTTTCAGCGGAGATATTCACCAACATGGAATGACTATTCTGATGAAAATTTAATGCTTTTCTAACGTAAAAAAAGATCAGCCTCATTCAAAGGCTGATCCTGTATCATCACAACAACTGATAAACGCGTGCCTCATACGGTCGTAATGTTCCGCTAGAAAGCTGCTCATTCGATTCAACTTCATAGTTGCTTAAGCACAACGTTGATGAGAGCTTTTGCAACGATTCTGGTAATTCGTATGCTGCTTCATCCTCAAATAAATTGGTGATGATCAGCATGGTTACTTCGTCCAGTGTTCTGGTATAAGCATAGATCTCATTATGCCCCTCAAGAATTAATTCGTAATCACCATATAAGAGTGCGGTGTTACTTTTTCTTAAATCGATCAATTTTTTGTAATAATGATAGATGGAATCATGGTCATGGACAGATTGAGCGACGTTGATTTGCTGATAATTCGGATTGACTCCCAGCCACGATGTCCCTGAGGTGAACCCGGCCTGCGCATCTGTGTTCCACTGCATGGGAGTTCTGGAATTGTCGCGGCCGTTTTTCCAGATGATCTCCATCATTTCTTCATGTGACTTACCTGCTTCGATGCCTTCACGATAGCGGTTCTTGATTGCGATATCATTATAGTCATCAATCGAATCAAACTGGACATTCGTCATGCCAATTTCCTGTCCCTGGTAGATAAAAGGTGTTCCTTGCATCAAAAAGTATAAGGTTGCCAGGCATTTTGCCGATTTGTCCCGATAGGGGCCGTCATTTCCCCATGTCGAAACGGAACGGGGCTGATCATGATTCTCTAGGAATAAGGCATTCCATCCTTTTTCATGAAGGCCAGTTTGCCATTTCGTAAACGTGTCTTTCAAGGCGTGGATGTCGATACCGCCGCTTGCACTGGTGCCCCAGAGATCGAGGTGTTCGAACTGGAATATCATATCAAATTTGCCTTGATCCTCGCTGACCCATTCATCTGCCTGATCGACTGATACCCCATTAGCTTCTCCAACGGTCATGATATCATAGTGATCGAAGGTTTCCTGTTTCAATTCTTCTAAGAAAACTTGAATGCCATCACGATTCATATGGCCGTCAAAGGATGGTACATATTTTTTGTGATCGGGGTTTGGTAAGTCAGGAAATCCGGGTGTTTTCTTAATGTGCGAAATCGCATCAATCCGAAAACCATCAATTCCTTTGTCAAGCCACCAATTGACCATCTCATATAATTTTTCTCGTACTCGAGGATTTTCCCAATTTAAATCTGGCTGTTTGCGGGAAAAGACATGCATGTAATATTCGCCCGATTGCTTGTCATATTCCCATGCTGATCCTCCAAAAATGGATTCCCAATTGTTCGGTTCCTTACCATTGTTACCGGGGTGCCAGATGTAGAAATCGCGGTAGGGGTTATCAATAGAAGAGCTTGACTCCAAAAACCAAGGATGCTCATCCGAAGTGTGATTGATCACTAAATCCATAATTAATTTCATGCCACGTTCATGTACTTCGGTCAGCAGCTGGTCGAAATCTTCCATCGTACCAAAGTCATCCATGATCGCCTGGTAGTCGCTAATATCATACCCGTTATCGTCATTCGGAGATTCATAGATTGGCGAAACCCAAATGACGTCAATGCCTAAGTCTTGCAGATAATCTAATTTTTCGATAATGCCTGGAATATCTCCAATGCCGTCACCGTTCGAATCGTTAAAACTTCGTGGATAAATTTGATAGGCGACAGCTTCTTTCCACCATTTTTTGTTCATGATAATCCCCCTAGATGTTATATGTTTATTTTTTATATGAAGTTCAAGTACCACCTATAAAAGGCTGAAAAGGTTAGAAAAGCAATCAGTGAACCTGTAAAAAAAGGTATGAGAAATAATAAGCCGTTCATACTGACATAAAGAATAACGAAACTTATGAGCGAAATCACAACCGTCAGCAATGGTCGTCCGAATGTAAGAAGAAACGCATTCTTCCAAAGCATACGTAAATCCATCTCAAAATGTGCCAACATCGAAAAGAAATGAATCGTATACACAAATAAAATCAGCCCGAACATCAAGAAAGCGAATAATAGCACAACATTACGAGAGCTGAGATAGTAATAATCTATGCCCCAGATCGTCCAAACTGCTGTCAAAAGGATTCCACTGATACAGCTTTTCCGATAATTCCCTGTATAATAACGACAGAAGGATCTAACGATCGAATGCTGATCCCGATCTAACGTCCAGTCTCTTACACAGGCGAACAGGGCGGTGGTAGCGGGGAAAAAGATAAATGGCGTGAGTACCATCACCACTACCGATACGGCAAGATTTACTCCGTTCACCATCATATTCAATAAAAGGATCACGATAGGCAGGTTGAAGAGCAGCCAAAGTACATTAGCGACCGCCAGCCGGGCTATCCAATCCGTCACGCCAAATAACTTTCCTAAACCTTGTTGCACAGTGAACGCCTCCATGTTGTTTATTTATGCTTTCTGTGAGCTAGTTATACTTGATTCTCGTTCTTCAATAAAGGTTGGGATGATTACACTTCGTTTGACAACGGACGGTTCATGGATTTCGTCAATTAAACAACGCGCAGCTTCATAGCCGAGCTGATAGATCTGGGTATCGACGGATGTCAGCGGTGGGTTGGAAAACCTGCTGAAAATCGTATTGTTAAAGCTGATTACGCTCATTTCTTCCGGTACCTGGATCGCAAGTTCGCGTAAGACGAATAAAATATGCATCGCGAACAAATCATCCGTCACGACTAAAGCGGTCGGTGTCGTCGGTAACTGCATCAGTTCTTGCATCGAATCCCGTACTAACTCTGGTGATGCAGGATTTTTGATGAAACCGACCCGCTCTCTTAGCTGATGATTGCGAAGTGCGTCCTGGTAACCGTGGAGCCGGGCGTCTGTGACTTCAAACTTTTTATTGCCACTGATAAATCCAATTTCACGGTGACCTAAATCAATCAAGTGCTCTGTCGCTTCTTTAGCAGCTAAAACGTTATCATTATCTACGTATAAAATTTCATTGGGCCTGCCAAATGGTTTTCCAACCACTACAAATGGAATGCCAGATTCCTGCAAATAGGTGATGACCTGATCATCTTTTTTTGAATAAGAAACGATTAAACCGTCAACTTTTTTTCCTCTGACCATTTTGACCACATCTTTAAAAATCGCATCTTCCGATTCGCCAGTGGTGATCGAAATACTATAGTCCTGTTTATTGCAATAGGAGCTGATACCTCTTAATACCTCTGGAAAAAAAGGATCATGTAAAGATTCGCTCGCTGAATTCTTCATGACGATGCCGATTGTTTTCGTCGATTGCTGGACTAAATTTCTTGCATTTTCATTCAAATGATAGCCTAATTCCTCCATCACGCTACGGACTTTATTTTTTGTTTTCTCACTAATTTTGGGACTGTCTGATAATACACGCGAGACAGTAGACGCAGCCACTCCGGCTTTCTTGGCAACATCTTTAATCGTTACGGACATGAAATACACCTCGTTTACTACTGCTTATTTTACTGCGCCTTCGGAAACACCTTTGATAATTTGTTTCTGGGCGAAGAAGTATCCGACAATCACCGGAATGATCGCAATCGTTAATCCTGCTAATGCTAAATGCCACTGTTTCGTATATTGACCGAAGAAATAGAACATTTTCAGTGGAATGGTTGCATTATCTTCTCCAAGAATCAAGGATGGTAATAAGTAGTCATTCCAGATCCAGATCACATTCAAAATCCCGACTGTTACGGAGATCGGTTTTAATAATGGAAAAATGATATGGATAAAGGTTTGAAATTTGTTGGCTCCATCAATGATTGCTGCTTCGTCCAATGATTTCGAAATACCTGTCATAGCTCCATGATAAAGGAAAATCGATAAACTACAACCGAAACCTAAATACATAAAAATGAGCCCGGCGCGATTTAACATTTCCACTTGCCCGAATAAAGAGACGAGGGGGATCATTACGGATTGGAATGGGATCAACATTGCCGACACAAAAAGTAAAAGCAGTGCACCGCTTAACTTACTTTTGTTACGTGCAAGTGCATAGCCAGCCATTGATGAGCAGAAAATGATAATCCCGACACTGACAACTGTAATCAACACCGAGTTGAACAGCGATGCAGTGAAGTCCAAATCAATATAGGCTTCAACAAAATTGGCTGTCGTGAATGCTTCTGGCAGATCCAGGACACCACTAAAAATCTCTTTCTTTGTTTTAAAGGCATTGACGAGCATTAAATAAAACGGAGATAGCCACAATAATCCGAGCAGAACACCTACGATTTCAATGATGTATAATTTTCGTTTGCTCTCCATTACATGTCAACCTCCCGCTTCTTATTATAATATACTTGAGTCAGTGCAATAATCGATACGATAATAAAGAAAACGACTGCTTTTGCCTGACCATACGCCATTTCATTGGCGCTGAATGCTGTTTTGACAATTTCCATGGCGACCATTTGCGTGGATTCGAACGGCCCACCATTGGTTAGCGACAGGTTCTGGTCATAAATTTTGAAAGACGTTGACAGCGTTAGAAACATACTTACCGTAAAGGCAGGTGCCACTAACGGGAAAGTAATATTACGGAATCGTTGCCAGCTGTTCGCGCCATCTATTTTGGCTGCCTCGATCAGTTCGCTCGGAATATTCTGCAGGTAGGCAATGTAAATGATCATAATATATCCTGCCATTTGCCAACAGGTTAGAATGACTAATCCCCAGAATCCGGTACTTGTAGTGGATAGCCAGCCTTGCATCGCTTCTATTTGTAATGCTTCTCCAATGTCACCAAATACACTGATGAAAATAAATTGCCAGATAAAACCTAAGATCAGTCCACCAATAAGATTGGGCATAAAGAAGATCGTTCGTAACATGTTATTGGTTTTAATCTGCCGGGTTACGAGTATCGCCAAACTCAAACCTAGAAAGTTTAATAGAATGATGGAAACACCAGAGAATAGGATGGTGAAGACGATCGCATCAATGAACTCCTCGTCGTGCAAGAGGTTAAGGTAATGCTCGAAACCGACAAACGTCGTAGCGCTCAGTCCGTTCCAATCAGTAAATGAAAAGATCGTACCGTAAATAAGGGGAACGATCACGACAAGGATCAGTCCTAGTAACACAGGTGTTAAGAATAACCAGAATGATAGATCACGGTTACGCATGGTGGAATCCCTCCTATTGAAAATATAGAGCCAGCTAACGAAACAATTCGTGCTGCTTCGTCAGCTGTACAAAAATGTTTACTGTCTTTCTTCTTCCCACTTCGCAATGGCGTCAGCTTCTACTTCTTCCCAGCTCATTTCGCCAGCTAAATATTTCTGAATGTCCGGTCCGATAACGCCAGTGCCCCATGGATTGCTAGGATACCCGGAGAAAATCCAGCCAATCGTATTCCCGTTTGATGCATATTCATAGATTTCCTGCGATAATGGGTCAGATATTTTCGATGTATCATATCCTTCATATGCCGGGATAAATTTAAAATCATTTAATACCGCTTCTTTACCTGTTTCAGATGTATACATCCAGTCCAAAAAGTCTTTTGATGCTTGCACGACTTCTTCATCGAATTCATTGTTCACTGCCCAATAGTTAGGAACACCTACAGGGATGCTGCCTTCATATCCTTCTACTGGAATCGGAAGGACACCAATGTTTTGGGCGAATTCCGGATCCATTTGTTCAACAGAAGGGAAGATCCAGTTCCCTTGCTGAATCATGGCCACTTTTTGTAAGGAGAAATACTCTTCTACTTGTTGTGAATAGTCAAGGCTTAGTACAGGCTGGATCGAATAATCAAATTGTAAATCTACAAATTGTTTCATCTCGTCGCCTTTTTCAAACGTTACGGTATCAGCTTGAAACGCTTCCATGACATCGTGATTAAATTCTGGTGCTAAATAGGTATTTGCCAAGTGATCTCCTAGTACCCATGCTTCTTTGGCAGGGAGGGCAAAGACGGCTTCCAGCCCAAGTTCTTCTTTTTGCTGATCAATTGTTTGGACAGCAGCTTCGAGATCTTCCATTGACATTATTTCATCTGGGTTAATGCCAGCTTTTTCGAATACTGTTTTGTTATAAATAAGTCCATATCCTTCCTGGTTGAACGGAAGCCCGAGAATCTGCTCACCATCTGTCACAGTAGTCAGCGTGCCGTCTAATGCTGCGCCGGCAGCTTCGGTATCAGATAAATCTGTTAAATATTCTTTGTAATCGATTACATCCTGTGGTCCAGTAACGTTAAAAATATTGGGTGCGTCACCAGAGGAGAATGCGGATTTCAAGACAGGTCCATAATCGGTACCGCCACCAACTGTTTCGACATTAATTTCGACATTTGGATTTTCTTCTTCATACAGTGCAACAAGATCTTCGAATTGTTCTTTGAATTCTACTTTTCCTTGAAAAATATCAATCTGAATCTTATCGCCAGAAGCGGATTCACCATTTTCACTGTTGGAATCGTCGGATGAACAGCCTGCTAAAATCATACTGGATAGTGCTACGGCACTGGCCATTTTTGCAAAGAATTTGCTATTTTTCATAAAAAATCTCCCCTTACTTTTTTATTTCCGCACGTAAGGCGCCTGAAATTGAACGTGTGCGTATTAGAGAAAAAAGGCTTTGCATGATCAGTGCAAATTAGTGCAAACGTTTGCCTTCATGACTTGCATTAATGCTATCATATAAAAACGGAAAGGGCAAGAGCTTTTTTTGAAAAGCCAAAAAAGCATATCATTCCATCATTAAAGCATAATCAGCAAAATTTTCCGTCTAAGATTAGGATATAAAAGTAATGGTTTCAGTAATACGGATTGTAAAAGAAATGGAGCCAAAAGTGGGGAGCAGTAGGTCAAGATTTGTATCGTTTAGCAGGAAAGGAATCAAAAGTGATGAGCAGTAGGTCAAGATTTGTATCGTTTAGCAGGAAAGGAATCAAAAGTGATGAGCAGTAGGTCAAGATTTGTATCGTTTAGCAGGAAAGGAATCAAAAGTGATGAGCAGTAGGTCAAGATTTGTATCGTTTAGCAGGAAAGGAATCAAAAGTGATGAGCAGTAGGTCAAGATTTGTATCGTTTAGCAGGAAAGGAATCAAAAGTGATGAGCAGTAGGTCAAGATTTGTATCGTTTAGCAGGAAAGGAATCAAAAGTGATGAGCAGTAGGTCAAGATTTGTATCGTTTAGCAGGAAAGGAATCAAAAGTGATGAGCAGTAGGTCAAGATTTATATCGTTTCAGCAGGAAAGGAACCAAAAGTGATGAGTAGTTGATCAAGATTTGTATCGTTTAGAAGAAAAGGAGCTAAAAGTGGGGAGCGGAAGATCAAGCTCGTGAGGAAGTGTTGTCAGAATCAATACCATGGGAAAATACAGACAATATACCAGGTAACGTGTATTTTGCTAATTTATCGGACCAGTTTTGTGACGATGATACGTGTTACCCAGTGATTGGTAATGTCGTCGTGTACAAAGATCAGCATCATCTTACGGCGCTTTATGCAAAAAGTATGACGGATGTATTAGAAGAACACATAAAAGAAGCATTAGATGGAATTTAATATCGTTGAATAATCTTAATAATAGTGATCCCCCTTGTAAATACGACAATTAAGTGGCCACATGAGAACGGATGAAAAGATTCGTTCTCATGTGGTTTTTTAAATGGGAAAATAGCAAAAGGACGACAGAACGTCACGTCGTGCTACCTTTTACCAGTGTTGCTGGTACATATTCTTTGCGGATTTCATTATTCCCATTGTACATTTCTATCAATCGCAGAATGGTTTGTTTACCTAGTTCTGTTTCATTTTGTTTAATGTGTGTAAAATTATACTCCATATCATTAAATGGCGTACTATCGAAGCACATAATGGCAATGTCCTCCGGGACACGTAAGTTTAGTTCTGCTATTGCCTTTTTTGATAGAATGGCAATATTGTATTCCAAGGCGAAAATAGCTGTAATGTCAGGGTGGTCTTGGAGATGTTGTTTTATTCGTTGTACATCTTCGCTTCTCGTGCTGGCGGGCTGTGGTAAAGTGCTCTGTATATTAGAAAACCATAAGTCACGATTTACCATCAAATTATTTTCTGCATATGCGTGCACAATGCCGTTGATCCGATCTTCAATGGAGGTGGTTTTATAATTGGAAGGCATCAGTACGGCAATGTGCTCATGACCTAATTTCATTAAGTAGTGAACACCTTCTTGTGCAGCTGCTTGATTATTCGTAGAGACAGAGTTAACGCCAATTCCTTTAATGGAGCGATCTAGTAATACTAAAGGGAATTGATTGACTACTAATTTTAAAATCTCCTGACTGTAATGCTCAGAGTGAGCGGGAACAATCGATATGCCATGAACGCCTATATCTAATAATTCTTCTATTATTTTGGATTCATTTTCCGGACTGCCAGAGGAGACTCTGACAATGACAGATGCATTGTTTTTTGTTTTTTCAATGAGAGAACTGACTAATTCGTTTCCAAAACTAGCATCAAGACTGGTCATGATCAATCCAAAAGTTGGTTGAAGGAACCTTGATTTTACTACATCTTGCGTAGGCTGTTTCATCTCAGAGACGAAGGTTCCTCTACCACGCTGCCGGTAGACGAGACCTTCGTTCATCAGTTTTTCCAATGCTTTTTTACTAGTTATTCTGCTCACTTGAAATTGTTCTGCTAGACTGGTTTCTGAAGGAATACGGTCACCTACTTGAAACTTGCCATCAGTTATATCTGCTTTTAAGGATTGGTACATTTGTTCATATAAGGACGTCATTTTGGTCTACTCCTTCAACGAGTCATTTGGTTTAAGTAAAGAAAATATAAAAGAACAACGAGGGCATAATCAAATCTCAGTCCGAACAACAGATTTTGTCAGCTAAGCGATTCACTGATCACATATTGCCTGAGTTCCGACGATACACCCCGCCGTGGCCTATGATTCAAATTCGATCATAAATGCTTTAATTTCATATGGTTTTATCTCGAATTGACAAGGTGCACTTGATGAATGCTTATCACCGATTGCTTCTTCCATCAGGTTGCATTCTTGCCACGATTTGATCGCGAACGGACTCTCTATGTGTATATTGGTTCTTGCCCCTGTATATTCGTGAAGGCGGAGGATCGCTTTATTATGATCTTCTGCCTTTTTAATCGCATCAACCATGACATTGTCTGCATCAATCGATACGATAGAAGGTGGAGAGAACTTTCCTTTCTCGGCTTGTAAAGGATTATTTAATGACCAGGCTTCCTGTACCGTCCTTCCAGCTCGCCAATCTCCATTATGTGGATACATGGAGTAAGTGAAATAGTGTGAGCCTTGGTCTTGCTCGATGTCTGGTGCAATCGCCGATTTGATTAAAGTTAACCGCATGATGTTATCCTTGATGTCATAGCCGTACTTACAATCATTCAAGAGACTGATGCCGTATCCTGTTTCAGATAAATCTGCCCATTGATGGCCAACTGTTTCAAAGCGGGCGAGATCCCAGCTCGTATTCCAATGCGTCGGTCTTTTTACATTACCGAATTGAATATCATAGGTGGCTTCTGTTGCACGAATATCTACAGGGAATGCTACTTTCAACAGTTGCTGCCGTTCATGCCAATCGACGAATGTGGCAAAATCGATTCTCGGGTTGTCAGGATAGACGATCATCTCTTGGGTGATCGTGGAATTTGCATATTGCCATTGGAATTGAACGACTGCTCGAACAGGTCCTTGCTCCACTAAGGAGATGGAGGTACAGTTACTGATTTCTTTCATCTTTTGCTGGTAATAGATATCAATGTCCCATGCATCATATTGCATTGGTTTGTCTTCGAACACTTGCAAGACGTTACCATTTGATTGCTGTGCTAATAGTTGCTTATAGGATCGAATATCCAGAATACTTGTGAGTTGGCCTTGTTCATTCCATGAAATAGCCAGGAATGGGGTGGTAATCCCGGTTTCTGCATAGGAAAAAGCGCTGTTATTTGTAACATTTCTCAATTGATAGTGGATGGTAGATGTGCCAAGTGCCGGGATATTGTTTACATGAACAACCCATTTCCCGTCCTTTGTTCGTTGTGCTTGTAATGGACGATCTTTATCATCGTACCATTGCAGCATATCAGCAGCTTCATTAATTTCGACAAGTTCGCTTCGAGTAAATGACCCAGAGTTAAAAATGGTATAGTGATTCGATTCTTTGTCCGTTACTAATGTCTTTGAGGCCTGATCGTAAGCAGAACTGGCTAATTGATGTGCTTCCTCGTATTCCAGCTGACTATCTTCATATACTTCCCTTATAGATGATCCGGGAATAATATCATGAAATTGGTTTCGTAAGACAATTTTCCAAGAATCATAAAGTTTATCTTGTGGATAATTATCCCAGTTTTGATGAATAACCGAATGAAGGACTTGAAGCCACTCAGCGTCGCGAAGTAACAGTTCCATTTTTCGATTCATTCTTTTGTTATAGGCTTGACTTGTATAGGTGCCACGATGGTATTCTAAATATAATTCTCCGTCCCATGTGTGTACATATTGGTCTGTTTGCTCGATCGTTTCGTGCAGTCTCCGGAAGTACTGATCGGCTCTTCCTGTTTTTATGTTTGGCAGGCCAGGCATTTGATCGTATCGTTCGATCATTTCAAGCATTTCGCGATTTACTCCGCCACCACCATCTCCGTAGCCGTAAGATAGAATCAATTCATTGTTCGCTTTTTTATCACGGTAAGATTCCCAGATCCCTTTGACCGTTCTCGGTGTGATCTTGCCATTATACGTATAAAACCAATGTTCATCTTCTGGTGTTGTAATAAAATGTGTCAGAATTTCCGTTCCATCTATTCCGCGCCACTTGAAGGTATCGTGCGGCATTTTGTTATACTGACTCCAGCTGATTTTCGTCGTCATAAAGGTGTTAATGCCAGATTTAACAAGTATTTGTGGCAAAGCCCAGCTATAGCCGAATACATCCGGCAGCCATAAGTATTCACAGTCTTTATCAAATTCTTTCTGGAAAAATTGCTTACCGTACAATAATTGCCGTACCATCGACTCACCTGATATGAGGTTGCAATCTGCTTCTAGCCACATTCCTCCTTCCGGTTCCCAACGTCCTTCTTTAATTCGCTCTTTCATTTGTTCATATATGTCTGGATAATCGTTTTTTATATACTCATATAATTGTGGTTGTGTTTGTAGAAAAATATAATCCGGATATCTTTCCATGAGCCTTAGAACCGTTGAAAAAGAGCGCGCAGCTTTTTCCCTGGTATGCTTTAATCGCCATAACCATGCTACATCAATGTGTGTATGGCCGATGGCGTTGACGGTCACCGGATAATGGTTTGGCAGGTGATGGAGATTATTTTTCAATAGGCTTAATGCTTGGTCGCAAGATTGATAAAAGGCCTCATCACCAGGATTTGCCCAATCGATTGCATGGAAGGATTGGTCTAATAGCTTTACTAGTTCCATTCTTTCTGGCTGATTTTTATCCAAATAGTTAATGGTCTCAATGGTAGCTTTTGCTGTGAAATAGAGGTCGTCGATAGCTGTGTCGAGTTGTGCCAAAAAGGCAGTTCGGAGTTGATGTTCCTGAATGGTTGGGGCACCGCCACCTTCTAGTCCGGACCACAATCGGAAACAAAGGGAAATCGTAGTACCTGCTAGAGTTGAATCGACGAAAACCTCCTGGTGATTGGTATCTACTCCCTGATAGGCTTTACCATTCAAGTACAGTAAGGATTCAAAGCCTGAGTTATGTCCGCCCCCGGTTTTCCCAAAATCAAATACGCCAACAATGGTAGATTGCTGCCATTCTTCCGGCAGCTCCATTTCCGTCTGGAGCCAAAGATATTTGTCTCTTCCTTCCCATCTGTCACCGATGCTCATCGGCAACCAATCCCCGTTTCGAGGCGGTTGGGCAGCGATTTCTCCCTGTTCGTCTAGCAAACTGCTAAATGAAGTAATAGGTTTCACGTTGCGATATCGATAAGATGCTAATTCTGTTATTTGCTTTTCTAACTTTTCCACCGTCCAAAACATGTATTTCCCTCCAATAAATTCTATAGATTGCTACCCCTTGGTTGCTCCACCGAAACTGAACCCTTTTGACATAAACTTCTGTGAGAATAAATAAAGAATGACAGCAGGCATCGTATAAATGACTGAGAATGCTGCTAATTTTCCGTATTCGACCATCCCGTATGTGCCAAAGAATTGATAGATGGTGACGGAAGCGGGGAATTTATCTGGTGACTGAATGAGAATGTATGGGACAAAAAAGTTTCCCCAACTCATTGAAAAAGTGAAAATCGCGACTGTACATATGCCGGGTATCATTAGTGGTGCTACTACTTTTCGTAAACAAGTCCAAATCGATGCACCATCTACCCACGCTGATTCTTCTAATTCGAGAGGAACGGCATCCATAAAGTTTTTTAACATCCAAATGCCATAAGGTAGACCAGATGCTGTTAAGAATAACATAGTGGCTACTAACGAATCTTGCAAGTTTAAGAACATAAACAACTGATAGACTGGTACCATTACTGCTGTGATTGGTAAAGACGTCATGAATAGAATGGTAAACATAAATGGCTTTTTATACTTTAAAGCATATCGTGACAGTGGATAAGCTGCAAGTACACCGACGATTACCACGAGTGTTGCTTGCCCGAGTGATAAAAACAAACCGATGATAAAGGCTCGAATATTCGTTGGATCTGACAAAATGGCGGAAAAATTACGCAGTGTAAACAACGATGGCATCGATAGCGCTTGCTTCGCATTGGCATCAAAAGAAGCAAAAATCACCCATAATAATGGCAAAAGGAATAAAGCGCCTATCATTGATAAGACGATATAAGGAACGGTTTTTTCTAATGTATATCGGTTCATAATGGACCTCCTTTCTACACTTGCACCTTCATGGAACGGATATAGAAAAGACTAGCTACAACCCCGATCAGTAAAAGAACCAGTGAGATAGCTGTTCCATAACCGAGCTGATAGTTGACAAATGCCTGGTTATACATAAAGATTGGTAAGGTTTGTGTCGCAGTACCAGGACCACCCCCGGTCATGGCATAGATTAAGGTGAAGACACCTAACGTCTGTAAGGTAACGAGGATCATGTTCGTTACAATCGATCCTTTGACAATCGGTACAATTAGACGGAACAAAATTTGCAATTTCGATGCGCCGTCCATTTTTGCTGCTTCTTCGATACTTTTTGGTACATCATCCAAGGAAGCTTGAAAGACCAGCATAGAAAAAGCAGTCCCATGCCAAATATTTGCGATACAGACGCTAATCAGTGGAAATGTGTACAGCCATGTGACCCCGTCCATTCCCAACGCATGGATGATGGCGTTTAATGTGCCGTTATCATTGAGGAAGGCTACCCAGCAGAATGCCACGACGATTTCAGGGGTCACCCAGCCGGCAATTACGATAATGCCAATGATTCTTCGGAAGGTTGTGTTCTTTTCTTTCATCAAAAAAGCTAGTAAAAAACCTAATAGCTGCTGACCGATGATAGCAGAGAGCAACAAGAAGAGAATCGTTTTTACCACACTGATTCGAAAGTTAGCATCCTGAAACATGGTGACAAAATTGTCAAAACCGACAAATTGCATCTGTTGTGCCTGTGCACCAGTAAGCGCCAGGTTGGTGAAAGAAAAATAGAATGTTAAAAGAATCGGTCCAATAAAAAAGATTAATAACAGGAACCATGAGGGTAATAGAAAGAAAATCGATCGGATGGTAAGCGTTCTAGAACTACTATTCATGTTATCACCTCACTATATCTAATCGTTGCTGGTCTGCCTCTCGTAACAGAGGAAGCAAACCAGCTCACGTTTATCTTTCGATCGTTTTATCTGCGCCGACAATGTCGGTTACTTGTTTTTGGTATTGTTCTACAGCTTGTTCCGGCGTGATTGCATCTGTTACCACTTGCTCCACAAGGGTCTGAATAACGGTGGAGACATTCGGATATTTATCGACAGCCGGACGGAAGTTAGTTGTTTCTACGAATGACGTTGCTTCTTCAAAAAATGGCAACTCCTGATATGCTGAATCTTCACTGGCAGATTGAAATGGTGTGATGTTGCGATCGTTTAATTGTAAATCAAGATTCATTTCTGGAGTGGATGCCATTTTGATAAACGCCCATGCCATATCCTTGTTATCTGATTTGGCTGGGATGGATAATGCCCAACCGCCGGACATCGAGGTGGATCCAGGTTCTTGCCCGTTTTCTGTTGGCATTGCGGCGTAACCTAATGTTTCTTCAAATTCTGGCCAAGGTGCCGGTCCGTTTTCATGCCAGTTACCTGTTTGCCACATACCATCCAAGCCAATGGCCAATTTGTTATTCGGCATTAACTCCTGATAAGCAATCGAACTGCCTTGGCCATTTAAGACTTGCGATAGATTAGGACCTAATTCACTTTCATAGACGTTGTCGATGAATTGAAACGCACTTAATAAGCCATCACTTTTGACGATCCATTTTTCTTCATCGAAATCATATAGCGGGTCATCTGTTCCATATAAAAGCATTTCAAATGTTTGCATGGAAGTAGCTTCTCCTGTAGCTTTACCTGAGTTCATCCATAAAGGAACAACCTCATCACCGAATGTCTCTTTTACTGCGATTGCCGCATTTAGAACATCTTCCCAATTTGCTGGCTCCCATGGAATGGTGATACCGGCTTCTTTCAGCAACTCTTTGTTATACCAAAGGCCTCTTGTGTCCGTGTTGTATGGAACACCGTAGATACTTCCATCTTCTGCTGTTACCCCTTTTTTTACGGTATCGGTAATCTCTCCCCAGCCTTCCCACGCTTCAATCCGGTCATCAAGCGGTTCGAGGTACCCAGCGCTTGCATCCGAATTCACCATAAATGTATCTTCTGTCACGATATCTGGAGCGGAATCTTCCGATTGCAGAAGTAGTGAAACCTTAGCAAAATAATCTCCTTCACTAACTTCTAATGGAACCAGGTTCACGGTGACATCTGGATGTTCTTCGTTAAATTTAGGTATAACCGTATCGTTTAACCAATTAATTAACCCTTGATTGGTCCCCCCACCAGTTCGGAACGTGATGCTGATTTCACTTTTTTCCGTCTTTTCTGAGTCTTTCTCATTGGTGGAGTCTGAAGAAGAAGGTTCATTATTGGAACAGGCCGATAGGAAGATGAGGAATAGCATACAAAAACCAGATAGTATCCATTTTTTCATTTTGTTAACTCCCCTTTAATGGTTAATAGTAAAGCAAACGCTTACAATGTATATGTGTATATCACACTCCTTGAGATGTTGATATAAAGAGTATATTTAATGGAGTTAAAAGATATGACAATATGTTTAATTTGGTATAGTGAAGGATCAGGGAGAGCTGAAAGGGATTTGATATTCCAATTCATCTAAGCAAAAATCGACAAAACCGTCCATAGACACATACCATTTTATGTGATACGTTTTTAGTTATAAATATTACGTTAAGTAACTCGGAGGTGAATGAAGATGAGTATATAGTCCTATTCATGAAATGTATTTACCTATGCATGAGAAGTGAAGAATGACATCATGAGGGAATCCATCGAAAATAGGGATTTCTTTTTTATTTCCAACCATTGAAAACGTTTTCAAATATAATTGGAGGGGTTGCGAAATGTCGAATAACCTTTTTAAATCAATTGTTGTCTTCATCAGTCTATTTATGATCTTTATTAGTCAAAACAAAGAGATAACAGCAGAGAATAGTGTATCAACTCCACAGAAATTTGATTTTGGATGTGAGTCCAGTCCAACTGCCGAAGGATACCTTCAGATATCAAATAAAACTATCTATAATCAGTCAAAAGGATATGGATTGGATAAAGAAACGGATTGCAGAGACAGGGGAGAACCCGATGATTTGCGCAGAGATTTTACCAATGGCGGAGCGTATACGATGAAAGTCGATCTTGCAAATGGTAATTATTTTGTCAAGGTGATATCTGGTGATCACATTGCTGCCAATAAAACAGATGTCACGATTGAAGGTGAACCAAAGGAAAGAATGCAGTCTGGCACAGATCAATATGCAACACCAATCTACCAGACAGAGGTTACCGACAATCAATTAAATATTCAGTTTGGTGAAGATGGCCGGGTGAACGGTGTCGAGATTTTCTCTGCTGATGAATCAACTCCTCCTGTCTGGCCGGAAGAAAGTGAGCTTCGTTTGTCCAATATTACAAAAAACACTGTCGATATGCATTGGACTACGCCGGAAGATAATGTAGCGGTCAGCCAGTACAAGATTTATAGCAATGATGCGTTACTGGCAGAAATCGATACAGAAGCGACACAAACTGTACATGGAGTAACTTCTTATCCATTAGAGCGTCCTAATGACGATTTAACAGATGTCACGTTACGGGTAGAGGCTGGTGACGCTTCAGATAACTGGTCAACAGATGGACCCTCCGCCAGCACGAAGCTTGTTCCGGAGTCCATCAATATTGATGGACCAGATAGAATAAGTGTACCTGCAGATGATGATGCGGAACAACCATATATGGCAGATGTAGTGGATCAGTATGGATTTCAACTTCCTGATGAAGAAGTGGTGTGGAAATTAGAGGGTAATGCACCAGATTGGCTCCATATCACGGATGAAGGGATTCTTACGACCGATCATTCGCCAGAGTCTCCACAGACAATTACGCTAAAGGCGATGGCGCAATCAAATCAAGAGGTATTCTTAGAGAAGGAAATTACCATTTATCGTCCTCAAGCATCCGAGATAACGATAATTGGTCAAAAAGGAATAGCAAAACCTGAACAGGGTACGGAGACATTTTCCTATCAAGCAAATGTAATGGATCAATTTGGGAGTATTATGCCAACTGCTTCAACCAATTGGGAAATAGTAAATGATTCCGTTAAAGGGGTAAATATCAATCAAGATGGAACGCTTACTATTTCAAGTTCTGCCTCAGAGCAAATGATTGCGCTAAAGGCAAGTTCAAAGAAAAATAATGAAGTTTTCGCGCAACAAAATATTTTGATTAATAAAAAAACGTACAAGTATTTACCGATTGAAGGTGGTTTTGCCGTGGAGAACGGTGAAGAATCCTACAATCGTCCGTTGTATGGCCAGCACAATTCTCCGAGAATAATAGCATTAGTTGGAGATAAACCGGACAGTCTGATCTTTCGTAACAGAGGGAATAGTGATCAAGAAAAGTTAGGTCATGTGTTTTTTGGTTTAAAAAATGGAAAATGGTTTGGAGACTTTGAAACAATTACTTCCAGATATGTTTCTGGTCATCAGGAATATGAGTTGCGAGATCCTTCCATCGAAGGGACGATCCTGTTAACCTATGTTCGCCCAGATGACTTTGAAGGATTACTAGTAAAAGTCACTTTGCCTGATGCCTACACAGATGAACTGGTTATTGCTTCGGGTGGTCGTGATTATGGAAGTTATGGTTCCCAGAATTACGACGCAATGAAATTCACCCCTTCCGATGCAGCTGGAACCGAAGTGAGAATTGAACAGAATTACTTTGCTATTGAGGGTGGCGGTCCCTCGCTTTATGGGACTTCCAATGTTCCACTTAAGCTTAAACGGGTTGATGCTGCCGGGTTTAGTGAAGGTCCGGAAGCGCTTCTTGCCGAGGAGGCAGGATCACAACCAATGGCAACAGGTACTACTGCTGGAAATTATGACAACGAAGTTTATTTTAATATAACAACTGGCGATGTAGCTTCGGATGAGATGAAGGATTATCTGTCTAAGCCAGCAAAAGTGTTTGAGAAGAGTGTCAACTACTATAAGGATTTGTCCGAGTCCGTTAAAATGGATACGCCTAATCCATATTTGAATGCTGCTCTTCCTGCAGCAAGCCTGGCACTGGATGCTTCCTGGAACAATCCTACCTTTCAGCATGGCCCTATTAACTGGTTTGTTCCATTGCCTGGATGGCGTTCAACCTATGGTGCGACAACAGCTGGCTGGGAGGATCGTGCTGCAGCACATGCGATAGCCTACTTTGAGAAGCAGGCATCCAATGGCAGAATTCCATCGAAACTTAATGGAGATTCTCATTACAATATGGGAGAAGTATTAGTGGATATGATGCTGTACAACTGGGAGTGGACAGGAGATCTGGAGATGATGGCCAATGGTGGATTTGATTTTATTGCCAATCATTTAAACTGGATGGATGAATACATGGAAACAAACAATGAAGGACTGTATGAGAGCCATTTGAATGCGTGGAATACAGATAATAAATGGAATAATGGCGGTGGGGCAACGATTGCCAGTGTATATACGTGGCGTGCCAATAAGGAAATGGCGGAAATCGCCAAACGTTTAGAAAAAGATCCGACCATTTTCCAACAACGTGTTGAAAAAATTGAACAGGCGATGAAAAACAAATTATGGGTAGCGGATAAAGGGGTTTTTGGAGAATATAAGGATGTGTATGGCTTGCAACGGGTACATGAATCTCCTGACCTGTCCAGTATTTACACGCCAATTGATTTAGGTTTCACTGACCTTTTTCAAAGCTACCAAATGCTGCGCTTTACGGAAACAGAGCTGGAAAATGTAACAGACAGCATACCACGTGATGGACGTGTGCCATGGACATCCAATTGGTTACCTAATGTGTATTCAAGCAGAGGGATGTATACAGCTGAGTCCGCCAACCTGATGCTTACCTACTATCGTCTTGGTCTGGTAGAAGAGGCGACAGAATTACAAGCTGGTATTGATGCCAATTTATTCACAGGACCTGGGCCTGGTGTCCTCTCCTATATTCAAAGGGAAGACGGCTCACAATCGGGCCATGTAGATTTCACAGATGTTACTTCCATGTATGTAAGAACTGCTGTAGAAGGACTGTTCGGTATTAAAATGGATGTCCCCCAAGAGCAGGCGACCATTCAGCCATCTTTTCCTCGTGAATGGAAACAGGCATCGATTGAAACAGAGTACCTGGCATATGACTATAGCATGTCGGATCATCAGGAAACGATTTCGATTACTAGCGGAAAAGATTTGGAATATCAGTTAAAGCTGATTGCGAGAGGTACGAACATCAAGTCTGTTAAGGTAAACGGGAAAAATGTTGATTACAGATTAGATCCAGGAATAGGTCACACATGGTTGGAAATAAATACACCTGAAAGTAATCAGGCAACAATTGAAGTAGAATATAACAAAGGAAAATCAAAAAATATGCCAGAAATAAAGGCAGCTTCTTCAGGTGCTGTCAACGAACCATATTCTTTTTCTGTTAAACATGGTGACATCGTTCGTCTTCATGATCCTCAAGGAATACTAGAGATGGATAGAGCCAAGATAAAGAAATCGAAGGCATCTGTTCAACTGAAAGATAAACAAGGAGCCCATACCTTCTTTGTCTTAGTTGAATCTGGCGAAAGTGAAATGTGGCTGCCTGTCAATGTCACGTTAAAACAGTCAATGGAAATCGTGGATGAAGATCTAGTGCTAAAAGGTGGTAAGGCTTATGCTCAGTTTGCTATCGAAAATAACAGCAGTAGAAACATGAATATAAAAGGAACAGCTTCTATTGCTGGAACTCACTATGGTATGCATACCCATATCAAAGCGAATGAAAAATCGGAAACTGTTATGTTTGAAATAAAAGATATATCAATGTTGACACCAGGTGAAAATTTGTTAACTTTAGATACAAAAGGTAAAGATAGATACGAGCTTAAGACGAATCTCACCAGTTGGGAATTAGATCAACAACTTTCCGGTGTTTATATGAATTCGTACAACATCCATAAGATTGATTTACGTCATTACGTCAATCAGGATTTAGCCAATTTACATCAAAATAAGTACACACCACAGCCTGAATTGTTTTACTGGGATAATATTCCTAGTACTGTTACAGAGTATGGGCTTAATTGGTGGCAATATCGCGATGGACAGGATAAGGTGAAACCAGATTTGACAAGATTGGACGATCTGGATGACGACTTTGAATCTGATATGGGGATTCCTTTTTCAATTCCTGACCAAGAGGAAAATGCGGTATTTACATCGCTTTATGATAATTTTCCTGATCATGTTGAGATCCCGGTAAATGTAACGGGAAACAAGCTATATTTCTTCTTAGCTGTGGCAACCAACCACATGCAAAGCAGGATAGAAAATGCAACCATTACAGTAAACTTGAGCAATGGAGAAGAAAGATCACTGCCTCTTGTTAATCCTGAAAATATCGATGACTGGCTAAGTGAGAATACGTCCAGTTCCTATGCACAAAGCGGATTTATCCAGGATCTTGGTGATGGTGCTCATGGCAACATATTGAGTGTTGATCTAGGATCATCAATAAAAATTGAAAGTGTGGAGATGGAGACGCTTAGTAACGAGGTTATGACGGGATTGTTAGGAATGACTGTATTGGAATCAAAATAAAAAAGAGAACTCCAGATAACCACTTCCTATGAATACGAGCCTTTAAGTCAAATCAATTACCAAACGTCACAACAGTTGGTTATATTCATTTTATGGTGATAAAATATGTAAAAGCAGATGGGCACGCTACCCATTCTGCTTTTTTCTTATGATACAGATTATGTCAACTAACAGCTTAGTGGTAATTTTGAAATATTTCATCTGCTTGGAGACCGCTCCGGCCAACCACTCCGCGTCCTGCGGGGCACGGCTGAAGCTAACTGTGAAGAAAGGCACTTCACAAAGTGGATCTTCAGCACCTGCACTTTCCGCGGGAGTCTACGTGGTTGGCCTGCGCTAGGATAGGTCCTCTACAACTTTTGTAAGAGCTAGCATTTGAAGCGCATCCCTAATTGTCATAAATAATAGCATTTGAATCAATAACATAATGCCTAGCACCACTGCTTTTTGCTGTTCCATCCGTTGTAGCACTTCTTCTAAGCGTAGGAAATATGCGGAGACTCCGCATGCGTCAGTGCAAGCTGAAGATCCGTTTTGTCTGTGCCCGTGTCTACAAGTATCGCTTCGAAGTGGGATTCCTCGGCACAAGGCAGCAATGAAGTAATTCAAGTAGTAGCCTAGCTGAAGCCGTGCCCCACAGGACTCGGAGCAATTTTTAGGAGCTTTGCTAAGCATATAAAATTGTCAAAATTACCATATAGACATACAGTTCCATTTGACATAATCCATATTACAGGTAGCTCTATATCAACCTGTAATGGATAAAACGTGGAATGTTTATTACAAAAAAACAACCAGGAATACAAAAAAATAATTTGATTTTTTGTATAATTACAGATATTATGTAGGTATAAGGTTATTTAATAAATATATTGATTAAATTAATAAAACGGGGGATGTTCACAATGTTGGAATTATCTTTGTCTGACGAGCATGGATTGCGCAAAGTCGCACATGCATTGTCATCAGAGGTTCGTCTAAAGGTTATAAGCTTGCTTAATAAAGGTAACCGAAACATTCATCAAATCGCAGATAGTTTGGAGATACCTGTATCTACTGCTGCTTCTCATGTTAAAGTATTGGAAGAATCGGGATTGATTCAGACCGAATTAAGACCAGCCAGCAGAGGCGCAATGAAGGTATGTACACGTCATTATGATGATATTCATATTTCTCTCAATGAACAGAAATCATTTACAGAAGAATATAAGTCATTTGAGTTTGAAATGCCGATTGGTCAATATGTGGACTTTGAAGTCGCGCCAACATGTGGAATGGTAAATCAGGAAGGCTTTCTGATACCCGAAGACGAACCGGTACATTTCTATCGCCCAGAACGTTCGCAAGCTCAATTGATTTGGACTCGAAAAGGTTTTTTTGAATATAGATTTCCTTTGGTGTTACCGAAAGATGTAAAAATAGAGAAGTTGCAATTTTCACTTGAAATATGTTCAGAAGCACCCAACCATGATCACAACTGGCCATCCGACATAACGGTATGGCTGAATAATGTGGACATTGGCACCTGGACTAGTCCGGGAGACTTCGGTGATCGTCCAGGTAAATTAAACCCTTCTTACTGGTCGGAGTCAACGAGTACACAGTATGGTACATTAAAAACGTGGAAGCTCACCAAAGAAAAAACGATGATTGATGACTTTTATCTTTCAGATGTAACGATAGATGATCTTGCTATGATGAATGCCAATTATTTATCATTAAAAATTGGCATTAAAGATGACGCGATACACAAAGGTGGGATTAATATTTTCGGCAAAGAATTTGGAGATTACCCACAAGATATTAAATTAAAAATCGATTTCTCTTAATTTTTTGTATAATTAAATAACTCTTAAAAATGGGGTGGAATGCTTGAAAGATTCATTTCACTTCTTTTTTTATGTCTAAAAAGCATTAAAAGACAAGAAAATTGTAACAAAACATAAATTGTTCAAAATAATCTTGACAAAAAATAATTGTAAGCGTATTCTTTTAATATAATTACAACAAACAAAGATTAATACATGTTTTTTGTAATAAACTAAAAGGGAGGAATCAATGGTGAAGAAATGGTTTAGTGGATTCATAGGATTGGTTTTATTATCTCTTGTATTAACGGCTTGCTCAGGTGGGTCAGAAAGAAGCGGTGGAGAATCAGATGTTGAAATTCCGGAAGGTGCTACGGAAGTGGTGATGTGGAACCTTTTTGCTGGTGGGGATGCGGAATATATGCAAAATATTGTGGATGCATTTAATGAGAGTCAATCGGAATACTTTGTGAATAACATTATGCAAGAAAATGCGGAGTATTATACAAAATTACTGACCAGTATAGGAGCGGGCAAAGGCCCTGATGTTGCGATAGCACATACGCATGTGTTGCCAGAGTTAGTTAGTCAAGGCTTAGTCCAAGACTTAGATACTATTGGCGAAGATGTTGGCGTGAAATGGGATGAATTTAATCAAAATATTCTAGATGCAACGATATATGAAGATAAGCACTATGCTGTACCAATGGATACACATGCGCAAATTATGTACATCAACAATAAGCTGGTTGCTGATGCAGACCTGCTTAATGATGATGGTACGATCAAAATGGAAAAAACGCCAGAAGGATATGTTGAATTCTATCAAACATTGAAAGATATATTACCTGAGGATAAAATACCTTTCGCTTTCGCCTCTTCAGGTTCAGATCCATATTGGACTTGGTGGACTTTCTACAGTCAAATGGGTGGAAGAGGTATTCTGACGGAGGATAGCCTGGAAAATCCTAAATATGATCTAGATGTGGATAAAGCAATTAAAGCAGCTTCTTTTGTGAATAGCTTATATCACGAAAATGAAATCATTCCATTAAATATCAGTGATTTCTATTCAGAATTCCAATCTGAGAATGCTGCTACGATGAATACTGGTGTTTGGGCAACCGGAACGTGGGAGTCTACGGAAGGACTTGAATTCACACCAATGCCAATTCCAACTATTTTTGGAGAAAATGCAGCCTGGGGAAGTTCCCATACCTTTGTTCTCCCTTACTCTCAGAAAGCAGATGAAGTGGCTCAAAAAGGTGCTGTGGAATTTATGAATTTTGCCGCTGATCATGGAGCGATGTGGGCAGAAGCAGGACATATCCCTGCAAAAACTACGGTTGTGGAATCAGAAGAATATCAAGAACTTCCGTATCGTAGCGAATATGCCGAGGTTGCTAACTATGTGAACTTTGTCGACCGAAACATTTATGCGCGTGGATTAGAAGAGATTGTGGTTCGGCATTTAGACACAATCTGGGCTGGAGAAGCTACTCCAGAAGAAGCCTTTGCAGCGATGGAGACAGAAGTAAAGGATTTAATCGGGGAATAGTTTCGTTCACTAACACGGTGTTCCAGAGCAGTGAGTGGCGGGTTTCTCCTCTCTGGAATATCTGATTATCATTTGTTGCACGTGAGAAAAGTATAAAATTTTAACGAATCAGAAACTTAGACATAGTGAATAGTTTGAGTGTACTAAGTATAAGAAAAACTACTGCACTCGCTAAAAGTCGAAGCGAATGCCGAGTTTTTCCAAGAAAGGAGCTGTTGAAATGAATAAAAAGTTATGGGCGCATGATTTTAAAGCGATTCCCTTTCTTTTGCCATTCTTTGTTGCGTATGTCATTTTCACGATTTTACCAATCTTTAAAGGCTTGGAAATGAGCCTGTATGATTGGACGTTAGTGCGAAAATTAGATTTTGTCGGATTAGCTAACTATAAGGAAATGTTCATCGATCCACATTTTTGGCGGACACTTTGGAATACGACGTTATTCGTTATTCTAACAACACCAACTATGGTATTACTCGCTTTAGGTCTAGCTTTATTAGCTAATATGAACACAAAATTGCAAACATTCTTTCGAGGCTCATTCTTTTTACCAAGCATCCTGTCTGTAGCAGTTATCTCTTTTTTGGCTATATTTATGCTTCAGCCATACAGTGGTTTGATAAATACGGTTCTTCACACGATAGGGATAGAAGCGGAGCCTTTTTGGATGGCGGATAAGACGCTTGCATGGGTAAGTATTGTCGTGGTTACGCTTTGGTGGACAGTCGGTTTTAATATGGTGTTATTTCTTGCTGGTTTGCAAGACATACCTGAATCATTATATGAGGCTAGTGAAATTGATGGAGCAACTCGGTGGAAGCAATTTCGGCATATTACGTTACCTCAGCTTATGCCAATCGGAAGAGTTGTATTATTACTGCAAATACTAGGCTCTTACAAGGTGTTCGCACAAATTTTATTAATTACCGGTGGGGGACCAGGTGGTGCTACAAGGCCGCTTATACAGTATATTTACGAAGTCGGTTTTACCCAGAATAATTTAGGCTATGCGGCAACGATGTCGTATGCGTTATTCTTCATTTTACTAATACTTTCTATCATTCAGCTTCGGAATCAAAGAATGGGGGAGAGCTAAATGAGCGATTCAAATTTACAAGGCGCGGATGTTTTGAAAGAGGTATCTTCGCAAAAAAGAAAATCGAAACTTTTAGAACGGAATCGTGACCCTTGGAGAAGGGTAAAGGTATCGATTGGTGTGATCGTCGCAATCCTTTTTATTTTCCCGATTATTTGGATGCTGTTTGTTTCGATTAAACCAAATGGCTTTTCGACAACAAATCCAATTGAATGGTTCACACCACCATTTACACTAGCGAATTATATCGACATTTTTATGAATAGTCTGATCTTACGCTGGTTGTTTAATAGTTTAATAGTAGCTTTGATTACAACTGTTCTAACACTAATTATCACATCATTAGCTGCTTTTGCTATTTCACAGATGAAGTTTCGCTATAAAAACTTTATATTTGTGTTCTTTTTATTAGGATTAATGATTCCCGGTGAAGCAACCATTATTCCTCTATATGAAATTGTCAAAAGTTTTAATATGATCGACAGCTATGCTGGATTAATTCTGCCGATGATTGCTTCTCCGCTGGGGGTTATTATTCTGAAAAGCTTCTTTGATGGGGTGCCAAAAGAAGTGATCGAGAGCGCGATTATGGATGGGTGTTCCTACTTTAAGCTTTTTTATAAGATTGTATTACCATTGGCGAAGCCTGCCATGGCAGCAATTGCGATATTTACGTTTATTGGTTCGTGGAATAACTTCTTGTGGCCATACTTATCCATTTTGTCAGAAAATTTATATACGTTACCAGTAGGATTGCCAGTATTTAATTCAACTTATTCGCAAGCATATGTACAACCGATGACAGCGAATGCAATTGCTTCGATACCGGTTATTATTGCCTTTTTTATGTTTGAAAAACAAATTGTCAAAGGCATTAGTTTCACCGGGATAAAAGGATAAAAAGGAGAGAGAAAAACATGGTGACAAAGACAAACGATAAAACAACAACCACAACAACAAATACTTACAAGCGTACGGAATACCCGCGTCCACAATTTAAAAGAGATGCCTGGATGAATTTAAATGGAACATGGAAATTCGCTTTCGATGATGACAACAAGGGTGAAAGAAATGGGTGGGCGAAGCACCCTAGCTTTGCCACTGACATTAATGTTCCTTTTACTTATGAAACAAAAGCGAGTGGTATAGGAGATGAAACCTTCCATCCGAATGTCTGGTATAACCGTACCTTTACGATTCCAGAAGAGGAAGTGGGCAAACGAATCATCTTAAGATTCCAGGCTTCCGATTATATGACGAAAGTTTGGGTGAATGGGACTTATATGGGGGATCATGTCGGTGGTAATGCAGCTTTTTCATTTGATATTACGAATGCAGTCGACTTAACCGGTAAAAATCAATTAGTGGTAAAGGCAGAAGATAGCCAAAGCTGTTACCAGCCGCGAGGCAAACAGCGCTGGAAAGAGGAGAATTTCGGCTGCTGGTATGTACAGAATACGGGGATTTGGCAAACGGTCTGGTTAGAATTCCTTCATCCAGAGCGGATAGAAAACGTTAAAATCACCCCGAATATCGATACAAACAGTGTGGCATTTGATTATAAATTGCATTCTTTTTCTGGTTGTAAGCTGGAGACGATTGTTAGCTTCGAAGGAAAACAGGTCAAGCAATTTTCCATTACACCGGATCGTGCCAATATGTCATTCGAAGTCGATTTGCTTTCGGACATAATGGAGTGGCGAGTGGCACACTGGTCACCTGAACATCCTCATTTGTATGATGTCACGTTCCGGCTAATTGCTAATGACGAGGTTGTCGATGAAGTTCACTCCTATTTTGGTATGCGCAAAGTATCGATTAAAGATGGTCAGGTGTTACTTAATAACAGACCGATTTACCAGAAGCTTTTACTCGATCAAGGTTATTGGGAAGAGACGATGCTGACACCACCTTCTGATGAAGCAATGCTGGAGGATATCGAGAAGACGTTAGCAATGGGTTTTAACGGCGTTCGAAAACACCAGAAATTAGAAGACGAACGATTCCTTTATTTGTGTGATAAAAAAGGTTTACTCGTTTGGTCTGAAATGGCAGCAACCTATGAATTCTCGGATGAGGCGATCGAGAATTTTACCAAAGAGTGGCTGGAGATTATGCAGCAGCATTATAATCACCCTTCTATTATCACGTGGGTACCTTTTAATGAATCTTGGGGAGTGCCGAATATTTTCAAAGATAAAAAACAACAAACATTTACCGAATCGATCTATTATTTATCCAAATCGATTGATGCAGAGCGTCCTGTTATTGTCAATGACGGGTGGGAGCACACGATTTCTGATATTATTGCGCTTCATGATTATGAAGAACTGGGGAACGTGTTATACGAGCGTTACAAGGATAAAGATCCGATTTTAAACAATGAAATTCCTCATAATAATCATAAATATGCGTTTGCGGATGGCTATTCGTATAAAGGTCAGCCAGTCATGATTACGGAGTATGGCGGCATTGCTTTTGACCATGAAAGTGGCTGGGGATATGGTAATCAGGTAAACACGGAAGAAGAGTTTTTGGAGCGTTATCGTAATATTACCGATGCGATTAAGGCCTTACCGTATGTCACCGGTTATGTTTATACACAGATTACCGATGTGCAGCAGGAGGTGAACGGTTTGTTGACAGAAGATCGCACGCCGAAAATTGCACTTGATAAGATTAAAGAGGTGAATGATGCGTAAGGAATGTACCTATCTAATCACGGTATATAACTGATCTGTAAACAAGGGGCCATTCAACTGAGTCCCTTTTTTTTCAGAGGATTAGCAGCTATTAATTATGACGAAAATGTAAAAGAATAAGGAGTGGCTTTGTTGAAAAAAATCTTTAGTTTAGGCTTTTTGTTTATTGTGATGTTAGTGATAGCTTGTGTGGAATCAACGGATAATTCAAGTTTACTCGCTATACAAGATCCTATTTTAATGGAGGGAAATGACAGGGCAGGGAATGAACAATTACCAACAGAACTAAAAGATCTTAAACCATTTAAGTTAGAATTAGATGGGGATTCGATTGATAGTGGCTTATACCTAAATGGAAAAATTAATATCCATTTTCAAAATCGGAAAACGTTCGATTGGCAGTCTGACATAGGTATAAAATATGTGTTTGTGAAAGGTGGCAATGCCGGAAATCTTTATCAATATAAGCAGGGGGATACAATGGATAAGTATTTAAAAGCGCCAAACAATAGAGGTGGAAAGCAACCAGAAATTGGACATATTACTTTCTATTATGAAGAAGAATCAACACAACTTTTTGAAAATCCAGTGATAGGTGATGGTGCAGATCCATGGATCATCAGGCATACAGATGGTTATTATTATTATACCAATACGACTGGGAATAACATTACCATATGGAAATCGAAAACAATCTCTGGCTTGCAAGATGCAGAAAATAAAGTTGTTTGGGAACCTGAAGCAGGTGCACCAAACAGTGCACACATCTGGGCGCCAGAAATTCACTTCATTGATGATAAATGGTATATCTACTTTGCTGCTTCTGGAGGTGACATGGAGAAACAACGGATGCATGTCCTTCAGTCAGAAACCTCGGACCCGTTTAGCGAATACTCCTATCCGGAAGGAACTACCTATGGAGAAATTACAACTCCATCGGATAAATGGGCGATTGATGGAACTATTCTGGAATGGAATGACAAGCATTATTTTGCGTGGTCTGGTTGGGAAGGTGATATCAATGTGCGTCAGAATATCTATATAGCACCAATGACAAATCCGTGGACAATAAGCGGTAAAAGAGTGGAGTTATCAAGACCAGAATTTGATTGGGAAACGATCGGAGAACCACATATTAATGAAGGACCTCAATTTTTACGAAATGACGATGGAGATCTTTTTCTCGTTTATTCTGCCAGTGGAAGTTGGACAGACGATTATAAATTAGGGATGTTAACCTTCACAGGATCAGACCCTCTTGATCCAGGCGCGTGGGAAAAGAGTACCGATCCTGTTTTTGAAAAAGATCCAGCAGTTGGCGTATACGGCCCGGGTCATAATGGATTTTTCCAATCTCCAGACGGAACGGAGGATTGGATCATTTATCATGCAGCTAAATTTCAAGGGGCTGGTTGGAACCGGAATGTCAGAATGCAAAAATTCACCTGGAATGAAGATGGTACACCGAACTTCGGTAAACCTGTCGCAACAGGATCACTCTTAGAAGCGCCATCGGGTGAACAGGCAGGAACATTAACTCCTAAAGTTCCTGTAGTTTATAGGTTTGAAGCGGAGGATGCCGATGTGCACCGTGCTAGAATTGTAGAAAATACGTCTGCATCTAATCAAGCAAAGATCGGATATATAGACTATGAGGATAGCTTTGTAAAATTTGATGTTGGCCTTCCAGGAGGAGATTATACGTTGAAGATTAGATATTCAAGTGGTAATGGAGAATCAGCTTCCCATCACGTTTTCATTAATGAAAAATCTATGGGAGAGATTAACTATAATGGTTACGGATATGATAGCTGGTATTTTGCAGAGAAAGATATTCATTTGGATGGTAAAGATAATAAAATAAAATTATCGAAAGGGGCTTCATTTGCAGAGCTCGATTTTATTGAACTAGTACCAAAAAAGCCAGCATACAAATATGAAGCAGAACATGCTGAAACAACAAAAGGACAGACGGTTAACACGTTTGATGCATCTAACAAACAAATGGTGACTGTTAATAAAGAGGATAGTGAAATGGCTTATCGTATTAAAGTTGAAAAATCAGGAACATACAATTTAGAGCTATCCTATAGAAATAGAACAGATAAAGTGAATAGACATATGGTTGTCATTAATGAGAATAACGTAAGTGAAATAACGTATCCGCCGACCAGTGAAAGTTTCGAAAGTGTTTCGATTCCGATAGAACTTGAAGCGGGAATACAAACTATTTTATTATCAAATGTACACGGTGAAATAGATGTAGATTATATCCAATTAAAATAGTACTTCTTTTGGATTTAACAACGGTAAACGTAGAGAAATAGATTGTTCTGTACAATTTTGGAACAATCCATTTTCTTGGAAGGAAGTGGTTCCGATAAACAGGGATCGGTCAATCGATTATGTTAAAGGTCTATTAGTTATAGGCATGGTATATGCACATGTGTTGCAATTTTTTAGCGATACAACTTTGTATCCTTCCACCTCTATCATTACGTCATTTTTTAATCTGATTACTTTTTCCGGTTTTGTCTTTTGCTTTGGCTATGTAGGGCAGCTTGCTTATTATCGAAAACCATTTGCCAGCGTGTATAAAAAGATGCTGATGACGGGTTTAAAAACTTTACTTGCTTTCTACCTATCGGGAATTGCCTTTCAATTATACGTAGGTGAGCAGCCATTAAATCTTGATACCATTTGGCCTATTGTTTTGTTGCAAGTAATACCGGGATGGTCTGAGTTTCTTATAGCTTTTGCGTTGATCATAGTATTTGGTGTGATCCTTTTTCATGGCTTTAGGTCGCTGTCCAAACGACCAGTATTATTATGGGCAACTGCTGCTATTCTGCTGTTGGCTACTTGGATTGATCATAGTGAGATTAAATCTGTTTATATGGGACTTTTAATTGGGACAGATCAATTTCCTACTTTTCCTGTACTACCATACATGCCGTTTTATTTGATAGGGATCTATTTTGCTAAATATAGAATTGGCTTCAGGTGGAAGTACTTATTGTTCTCAATGCTAGGAACCAGCTTGTTTGTGTATTATTTGGCTAGTCATGATTTTCAATTGCCAGACCGTTTTCCTCCAACGGTTTATTGGATTACAGGGTCGACTTTTTTTCTATATATCTATTATTTGATTTCAAAAAGCATGGACAAATGGAGTGTGAGGCTTAAGTACTTACGAATTATCGGAGAAAATACCCTGTTTTATCTATTGATCAGTAATATGTTTATATTTTCACTAGATCATGCAATGCCGTTATTGATGACAGGACCCTTGTCTGGTTTCTTTTTCGCAGTAGTAATTTTAGGAATTATCACTTTCATGGTTCGGATCGTGACAGTTTCGTCTGCCGAAAAGTGAAAATATTAATATGGTTCTGTGAGGCGTGAAATTATCTAAGTTTACCTGGGATATAATCGTTTTTTGGAAGGTCTGACTGGCGGAAAAATGGTAATTTCCTTTTTCCTGCCGGTTAGACCTTTTTTCTTATTCTTGATAATATGACATAAAGGAGGCGTGATAAATGCGCAGGAAACCGTTGGAGTTGCGAGTCTATGAATATATAAGTCGCAGAAAAAGTCTATCAGAGGCAGAATCAAATAAATACCGAAAGTTGCGAAGAGGTTATGAAGGGGAGGTGCAGTTTGAATCATATTTAACGGGATTATCCGATAAACTTATCTCGATAGGTGATATCTGGTTATCGCATAACGGCAAAGCTTTTCAAATTGATCATCTTCTATTCGGCAAGAACACCCTCTATCTGTATGAGATCAAAAACTTTCCCGGGGAATATTATTACAAAAACGACAAATTTTATGTCCGCTCTGGAAAGTTGATGGACGATCCTTTAACACAATTACAGCGATGTGAAACGTTATTTGTCCAATTGCTGGAGCAGATGCGTGTGAATGTTCCGATCCAAGCATCTGTAGTGTTTGTAAACCCTGAATGTACCTTGTTTCAAGCTCCTATCTCATCTCGAATTATATTACCTACCCAACTGAACTACTACTTCAAACAGTTTCAAGAACTGAATAAGCTCCATCCCACATTTTATAAATTGGCAGAAAAACTGAATACGGTCCGCCTGGCAGAACCGCCTTATCAACAGTTCCCCGTATGCCACTATCAAGAATTGAAAAAAAGGTATTCCCTGTAAATCGTGTCATCATTTTTGCATAAGAAAAGGTAAGTTCTGCCACTGTGCAAACTGTGGACAGCTGGAGACCATTCAATCGGCGATAATGAGGATGGTAACAGAATTTAAGACATTGTATCCCGAAAAACAAGTTACCAGAAGTAAATTGCTAGATTGGTGCGACAATATCGTCACCACAAAGCAAATAAGCTATACCTTACAAAAACATTTTAGCATCGAGGGTACAGGAAGGGGATCACATTACGTAGAATCACAAAAATAGCATGATAGACAGGAGTGGGGTTGAAATGGTTTCTTTAGAAGAAAAGGAGATGAAAGAGGTAGTAGCGAAACGAGATTTGTATCGTTTAGAAGGAAAGGGAACAAAAGAGGAGAGCAGCTCACCGAGATTTGAACCGTTTAGGAGAAAAGAGAACAAAAGTGAGGAGCAGTTCATCGAGATTTGTATCATTTAGGAGGAAAGAGAACAAAAGAGGGGAGCAACTCACCGAGATTTGTATCGTTTAGGAGAAAAGGGAACAAAAGAGGAGAGCAGTTCATCCAGATTTTGTATCGTTTAAAAAGAAAGGAGACAAAAGTATGGCGTTGCCTGGAAATTTTTGTCTCTTAAGCATTATAATTGAATTCTGATCATACATTTGATAGCGTTTGCACAAAGAGATACCAAGAGGAGGAAGATATTAATGGCTTTTACGTTAGAGCTTGGGCAAAAAGCACCGGATTTTTCATTGACGGCTACGGATGGCAAGACGTACAGTTTAGCTGATTTCGAAAATGCGAAAGTGTTAGTGGTTTTCTTTACGTGCAATCATTGTCCATTTGTGGTTGGGTCGGATGAGGTGACACGGAAAACGGCGGAGAAGTTTGCGGCGCAAGGTGTTCAGTTTGTCGGTATCAATGCGAATAGTGTGAAGACGAAGCCAAATGATTCATTCAAGGGTATGGTAGAACGCATGGAGGAAAAACAATTCCCATGGGTATATGTACGTGATGAATCCCAGGAAGTGGCGAAAAAATATGGTGCATTGCGCACGCCTCATTTTTTTGTGTTTGATGAAGATCGAAACTTGGTATACACAGGTCGTGGTCTGGATAATCCGCGTGAATCGGAAAAGGCTACTGTCAATGATCTGGAAAATGCGATAGCCGAACATTTAGCTGGTGAGAAAGTTAGTACACCTCTTACTAATCCACTAGGCTGTAATGTGAAATGGGATGGCAAGGATGAGCATTGGATGCCGGCGGAGGCATGTGACCTTGTTCCATCTAGGTAAAAGGAAATTCCCCCAACTAAGGGGGAGTTTCTTTTTTATTGCGCAGTATATCCACCATCGACCATAATCGTAGTTCCAGTTACAAAATCATTTTCTACCACAAAGGCGACAGCTGAGGCGATTTCTTCTGGACGTCCGAGTCGGCCAATTGGGTGTTTCGCCACTAATCCATCATAATAATCGCCAAGGCTTTCTTTGTTAACCATACCTGATTCCACATATCCCGGAGCGATGGCATTTACACGAATATTATCCTTCGCGTATTGCAGGGCGAGCGATTTGGTCATCAAGTTAACGGCGCCTTTTGAGGCATTATAGGCAAATGCAGTCGGCTCTCCAACACTACCGAGAATAGAAGCGGTATTGATGATCACTCCGCCACCTGTTTTCAGCATTTCCTGGACGGCATATTTTGAACCGAAGAACACTCCGTCCTGATTGATAGCGATGACTTTATGATAGTCTTCATATGACAGCTCATGCGTCATTCCCTGTACGCCGATTCCGGCATTGTTAAATATAATGTCCACTTGTCCAAATTGTTCGACTGCAGAGCGGATCATTTTCTTTACATCTTCTTCCTTCGATACATCTGCATCCACAAATATGGCTTCTGCACCGCTGTTCGCTATTTCCTGTTTGGCTGCTTCGCCAGCTTCATTGTTATAGTCGGCAACTACTACTTTGGCCCCTTTTTCCGCAAGTAGTTTGGCCGTTGCCAATCCAATTCCAGATGCTGCTCCTGTGATGACAGCTACTTTATCACTGATCTCCATCTCGTTCCCTCCTTATTATGTTATCGCTTTCACCATTAGTGTAGCTTCGTTTTCCTCAAATGATCAACGAAAGCGATTTTGACTGAACCGTTTTATATTATGTGCTCAAACAGATAAAGTATGTGGGACAACTCGGCAGTTCCTGAGCGCATTGTATACTAGCCATTTATGGAGCTTTTGTGGAAATTCGATGCTATGCTCCCGATTACTTCTTACACTGGTTGAATAAACACCTCGACAAACCACGTTAGATTATCTCACCTTAGGCAAGACTACCGTCATAACGGGGTGTTATCTTGTTAACAGGAAAAACAAACACTCTATCTGGTAAGACCAGTCATACCGGATAGATACCGCTTAAAATATCAGAATATTCAAATAACTTATAGATGAAGGAGGAGCTAGTAATGCAAGAAGCAGTGGTATTTCAACAGGTAGATAAAATTTTTCATAATGAAACAGTTGCACTGAGTAATTTTAACTTATCTGTCAATCAAGGAGAATTGGTTTGTTTCTTGGGGCCATCTGGTTGTGGTAAATCGACAGCACTCAGAATGGTAGCTGGCTTGGGAGAACCGACTAATGGTAGAGTACATGTATTTGGTTATTCTCCTAAACAACTGTTAGAAGAGACGAATGATATTGCCTTTGTCTTTCAGGATGCTAATCTTTTACCTTGGAAGAATGTTTTAGATAATGTGTTACTTCCCTTGCGATTAAGAGGTGGCAATAAGAAGGAGCAAAAGAAAGAAGCAATCCGAGTCTTGAAGATGGTTGGCTTGGGTGATTATTTGAAAGCTTATCCCCGTCAGTTATCTGGAGGTATGAAGATGAGGGTATCGATTGCTCGGGCCCTGGCGGCAAAACCGAAGCTGTTGTTAATGGATGAGCCTTTTGCAGCGCTTGATGAGATTACCAGACAAGCACTGCAGCTGGAGTTGCTTGATATTTGGCAAAAGGAGAAGATGACGATACTTTTTGTTACGCATAATGTTTATGAAGCAGTCCTGCTGTCGAACAGAATCGCAGTGATGTCCGCACGGCCGGGAAGGTTATCATCCCTAATGGACATTGATATCTCTTTTCCAAGGCCGTTAAGTATCCGAACGAATCCGAGATTTTCTGAATATGTCGATCTCGCATCAGCGAGATTAGAAGGTCGATCAGAACGTGAGGAGGTTCTTTAATGGCAATGTCATCAATGGAAGTAACCAGTAAAACCGTCAAGAAAAAAGTCCATCCCAAAAAAGGTGGCGTTGTGAAAAAGTTCAGAGCTGTATATCTTGGTCCGATTATTGCATTTATTGTGTTTATTGTAGCATGGCAGGTAATTCCGTCACTGTTAGCACTGCAGCCTTTTATTTTTCCGAAACCGACAGACGTAGTGAATGCGGTGATAGAAGATTGGCAGTTACTATGGCCAGCGATTCAAATCACAGTTGGTGAGTCTGTGCTTGGTTTTATTGTAAGTGGAGTAATAGGGATCATGGCATCTGTCTTACTGGCAAGCTCTAAAGTGTTAGAAAGGAGTATTTATCCGTATGCGATTGTTCTGCAGACGATTCCGGTAGTAGCGGTAGCACCAATTGTAGTGATCTGGTTTGGTGCTGGTTTTAATTCCATCATTGTAATATCTTTCTTAATAGGCTTTTTTCCGGTTATATCCAATACATTATTAGGTCTTAATTCCGTCGATAAAAACCTGGATGATTTGTTTACCCTTTACAATGCTTCGAAATGGCAACGGATGTGGCGATTACGAATGCCGTCTGCTCTGCCTTATATCATGGCAGGCTTGAAGATATCTTGTACGCTCTCCATTGTAGGGGCAATCGTTGGAGAATACATTGCAGGAATTGGTGGTGGAAAAGGGGGACTTGGATACTCCATTACTGTTGCAGCTGTACAAGTAAAAACACCTTATTTGTTTGCCTGCGGTATTTCGGCTGCTGTATTAGGAATTACTTTTTATCTATTAGTAAACCTGTTTTCTCACTTGCTGCTTCGATCGTGGCATGAGTCAGAGATGAAGGCAGAAAAATAAAATCAAAAGGAGAAGTGAAAAGATGAAAAATCTTGGGGGACTTTGGAAATGTAGTTTCTTGTTTGTGAGTGTAGCCGTGTTATTGGTTTTGGCGGCTTGTGGCAGTGATAAGGAAGGCAACGCGCAAACAGGCGAAGAAGTATCGGAAACAACGGTGACAAATGCAGGAGAAGAAGTAACAGAAACAGAATCTGTTAAAATCGTATTGAACTGGTTTGCACAAGCGGGACATGGTGGTATTTATACAGCAGATGGTCAAGGTTTCTTTCAAGATAACGGTTTGGAAGTAACGATTGAGCCTGGAGGACCACAAATTTCATCGGTGCAAATGGTTGCATCAGGTTCTGCACAGTTTGGCTTGGTGCATGGTGACCAATTATTAATGGCTAAAAATCAGGGCATAGACTTAGTGGCATTAGCAACCATCTATCAGAACAGTCCGCAAGCCATGATGACTCATAAAGGACATGAGATTGAAGATTTTGGTGACATTAATGGTCGAACTGCTTTTATTCAACCGGGTATTGCTTATTGGGAATATTTTAAAGGAAAATATGAATTAAGCGACGTAAACGAACTTGCTTTTACTGGAGATCATAGTAATTTTATTAATGATGAAGAATCTGTTAACCAAGTCTATGTCACAGGAGAACCTTTCTTTATGGAACAGCAAGGCATTGAAACAGAGACGAAGTTAATTTCCGAGTCAGGTTACAACCCGTATCAATATGTGTTATACGTAACAAAGGATTACCTGGCAGAAAATGAAGAGACAGTAGAAAAATTCGTATCTGCTTTTGTGGAGGGCTGGAATTACTTCCGAGAAACACCGGATGAAACTTTAGAAGCAATTCATGAAATGAATCCTGATAAATCAATGGAAGCCTTTGAATATGAAATGGAAGTTGGTAAAGACTTCATTTATGTAGACGATGCAGAGGATAAGGGGTTTGGTTATATGTCAGAGGAAAGATGGTCTGCATTAATTGATCAATTAACAGAAGCAGGGGTATTAGAAGTGGATATCGAAGCAGCGGATATCTTCACTAATGATTATCTGCCAGGTTCATAGGACAGTAAGGGAATATTCCCTTACTGTTTGATAAAGGAGGATGTTTTAGTTTGGTAAATGTAATAAAAAACGTCAAAATCGCAGGTGAATGGAAAGATTTAATCATTAAGGAAGGCATGATAAAGGAAATAAAAGCAGCATCCAACGTTGCTGATACAGATAGTTACGATGCAAGAGGTCTCCTTTATTTACCGGCATTTCAAGATATGCACTGTCATTTAGATAAGCATCTTGTGGGAGAACAATGGCGATCATTGCAACCATTTATCACGCTGCCGAAACAATTGCAGTTTGAAAAAAGCTTACTAGAAACAATGGAGAATGACGTTAATACCCGTGTACGATTGATGGCCGAGTTAATGTTACAACATGGTACGACAAAAATTCGTACTCATGTGGATATTGATCGAACGTTAGGTTTAAAACATCTTGAAGCAGTTGTCGAGCTTCGGAAGCAAATGAAAGGAATAATGGAAATCGAAATTGTTGCATTTCCTCAGCAAGGTTTATTGTTATCTGATTCGGTTGATGTGGCGAAAGATGCACTCCGTAATGGTGCAGATCTTATCGGTGGTGTTGATCCGGCTGGGCTGGAGAAACGTGTGGATGCCAGTCTGGAAACAATGTTCTCCTTAAGTAAAGAGTTTGCAAAAGGGATTGATTTGCATTTGCACGATCCTGGACATCTCGGGAAATACACGATTGACCGTGTTACAGAATTAACCAAGCAAGCGAAGCAGGAAGCAAATGTAGCTGTCAGTCATGCCTACTGTCTTGGCATGTTAAGTGACGATGAGTTACAAGATACTTATCAAGCATTGCGAGAAAACGATATTTCGATTATTTCCAGTGTACCAATTGATCGTCCGATGCCACGCTTACAATCGATGATCGATAACGAGATCTCCTTTTTAGTAGGAACAGATAATATTCAAGATGCATGGTCGCCTTTTGGAGACGGAGATATATTAAGAAGGGGATCGAGATTGGCTGAAAAAAATGGCTGGGTCACAGACGAACAGTTGATAGCTGCTTATTCCTATATTACCGGTCGTTCACTGGAACCTGTAATCGGGGAAAAAGCTGATTTTGTTTTGGTAGATGCGCAAAATATTCAACAGGCAATGGCGATTGTACCGAGAAGAGAAGCTGTTTTTGCAGGCGGAAATGTAATTGCCGAGAAAGGTGAATTACTGGATAATTGTCGTTAGAAAACGTTACGTACTGAAAGACATCTGAATGAAATCAGCGTAAGCTAAAAGCAACATAAGATGGTGTGATTTCCTTGCCTGTCTCCTATCTGGTAAGACCGGTCATACCATCAAACCAATCGGGAGGAACGACCATGATTGTAGTGAGTGAAACGGTATTAAAATTTTTGTTAGATTATATTCGTAAGAAAGAACTGGAAGTTGGAGATAAATTGCCTTCAGAGCGTGAGTTGGTGCAATTGCTGGAGGTTGGCAGATCTTCGGTCAGAGAAGCTTTGCAAACACTGGCGGAGCGCGGTATTGTGGAAAAACAGCCAGGTAAAGGAGCGTACTTAAAAACCACGATACATGATCAGGAACTGGAGGAGTTAACAACCTGGATCCCCTCACTTGACGTGAACAAATCTATGGATCTGCTAGAGTTTCGCAAAGGCGTGGAAGTGAAGATTACTTACTTGGCAGCAAAGAGAAGAAATGAGGATGACTTGAGCAGGTTGCAGCAAGCTATCGAAGATTTGTCACGTTGTATTTCGAATGGTACGTCGATTATCGTTCCCGATTTGGATTTTCATTCAGCATTAGCTTACGCTACTCATCATGATATTATTGTCCCCGTCTATCATTCGGTCGTAGACAATTTTAAGAAGGTAAGAATGGAAATGGCGATTAATGATGATGTCGAGAATGCTCTTTACTATCATCAGGAAATTTTAAAAGCCATAACAGAACATGATTCGGAAAGAGCGGGATTATTCATGCAGCGGCATTTAGAAGATGTTCAATTTAATTATCGTAACATGTTATCAGAGTTGAATAACAAAGTGTTGCAAGAACAATAGCTTTCCATCTCATCAGGTAGTTAGCGTGATAAATAGAATGGTGTGGAGGAGGATGCATAATGCTAGATCTGTTGTTTCATAATGTTACCATTCCTCACTCTTCAGAACGAATGGATGTAGGAATTAGCGATGGAATCATTACGTATTTAGCGAAAACAGAGGATGAAGTTGCACCTGCCAAAGAAGTAATAGAAGCGGATGGAAGAGTGCTTTTACCTGGCTTGGTTGAACCGCATATTCATTTAGATAAGGCCTATCTGTTAGATCAAATGGAGCAGGATGCTACTAATTTAACAGAAGCCATCCAATTTACAAGTGATCTAAAGAAATCTTTTACCAAAGAGGATATAAGACGGCGCTCAGTTAAAGTACTGGAGAAATGTGTTGGATACGGTGTAACGCATTTAAGATGTCATGTAGAAGTTGATCCGATTGTCGGTTTGAAGGGAATGGAAGTGTTATTAGAATTAAGGGAAACCTTTCGTGATCAAGTGGAGATCCAGTTAGTAGTCTTTCCTCAGGAAGGGATTTTTAAGCAGCCAGGGACTACTGACTTGATGGAGAAGGCAATGTTGCTCGGTGCAGATGTTGTTGGTGGAATACCTTACAATGATAACGATGCTGTGGAACATATTGATTTTGTGTTTGCGTTAGCAGCTAAATGTAATAAGCCAATTGATTTTCATGTTGATTTTTCAGATGATCCAACACAGCTGGCGATTCGAGATATTGTGAAGCGAACGTTAGCATACGGATATCAAGGCAAGGTATCTGTAGGTCATCTGACATCACTCGCTTCGGTTCCATATGATGAAGCCAAGCTGATTGCAGCGGATATAGCAAAAGCTGGTATCTCGGTTATGGCCTTACCGGCAACTGATTTATTTTTAAACGGCAGATCAGACCAAGAACGTGTCAGACGTGGTGTGACACCCGTCAAGTTATTATTAGAAAAAGGAGCAAATGTTAGCTTCGGTACGAATAATATACAAAATCCTTTTACTCCATTTGGTACTGGTGACCCGTTAGACATCGCTTTATTGCTCGCTCACGTAGCCCAATTAGGAACCCGGCAAGATGCTGAGCTATTACTCGACATGGCCACGGTACAAGCTGCCAAAGCGATCGGCCTAAAGGACCATGGTATCGCACTATACAACAAAGCCGATTTCATTTTATTCGACACCACCAATCCTAGACAAATTCTGTTAGAACGACCTCCACGACAAACTATCTGGAAACGAGGAGTGAAACAGAGGACAATAGTGACAGAAAGACGGTAGTTACAGTTCATGCAACAGAGAATAGTCATTGATGATTCAATTCAAGCTGAGATGTGAGAATTTGGCACACATTCAGCTTGAATTCTTTGATGAGCGCTATGCTTTGCTTACTATTAAAAAGCACCTGAACCGCCACCTCCACCACCGACTCCAGCGCCTCCACCGGCACTGCCACCACTACTGCTTGCAGTAGCCGAAACGGTGGTATCTGCTTTGTCAAATTCATAGGTCAGTGTACTAGCTATCAACACTAACATCACTATGTCATTGGTTTGCGAGTTAGTGTCAGTCAAAGCAGTTGCTGTGAAGCTCTTACTAAGGTGTTCGCTTTTCTTCTGCATTACCTTATGATCAGTACCAATCGCATAAATATAAGCTTGCATTTGTTGATCGCTCATCCAGTCATTCCACTCTCGTTCACTGATATTACTGTATTTTGAATGAAGTTGTTCCCATTGTTGTTTGATGCGTAATCCTTCCACTGTTTTAGGCTGATAGACGACCGCAAATAGTAATAAGATTAAACTGAGAACGATGGAGAAAACCATTGGCATGAAAACGGAATGCACACCAAGAATGATACTGAATGGGATAAGTAAAAGACCAACGATAGCTGTTATCCAGCGCAAGCTTTTTTGTTTGTCAATCAGCGGGTGTTGTTTTATCTCTTTTGTTACAGCTTGGACCCACTTGTGAAAATCACGGTGGTAGTCTGAGTGGTTGTGTTTATCTTGTACATAAGCATTAAGAGCCGATAAGGAGAACACACCATTATTACCCATTTTATGGAATAGCCAATTCATTAAAATGCTTTCATGCTGGTAATCTTGCTTAGAATTGACGCTGACAAATGTACGGTCACCATCTCGTTTGACATATCCTTTTCTAACAAGGTCTAGTAATGCTGCAGATAGCAATTCGCTTTTTGCAGACATATTTCTCATATAAAGTATCGTCGCAGGCAGACTCATCACTAAATTTGATAGATATAGCGATGGAGAATTGCTGCGTTCTGCTTCCCATAATCGTTTTTTCTTTCTTTGCCAAGCCGTCATGAGTAGTATGAGTAAATATATCGTAACGCCACTTACTATATAAGGCGAAATACGTCTCAAAAGCTCCTGTCTATTTTCATAGGCCGCTGCCTCTTCTGCCAATTTTGTCTGAGCCGCTTCCATCTCTTCGCGAATTGTACCTTCGATCATAGTGGAAGCAGAGAACAGTGATGCATCATAAGCCACTCGGATATCTCCATTCCTTTCACTGGGCACTTTACCCATGGCGAAATGGACAACACCGTCTGAAGCAATAGTTGATGTTGCGTAAGCTTCATCATATCCCAAGGCTAGTGCCTCTTCCGTAGATTGGGGCGGGTGGACGTAAATATCCAAGTTTTGATAAGCAGATTCATTGCTGCTGTCAAAGAATGGTCAGTAAAATTGTGCCAGATCTGTGTAAACTTCTACTCCATTCGTAATCGTGTAAGAAAGATCCACGGTAACCTCCTGATCCGACCCGCTTCGATAGATTTTATATAGATTTTTTTCCTGTTCCTCATGTAACGATGTGTTGTTCTCCAATGCTTGGAAATCTATTATTTGTGTCTTTTCTTTCGGAATAAGTGTCCGGGTGATGCCATTAAACTCATCTTCAAATTGATAGGTGTGCTGCTCGGTTACTTCCACATCACCATTTTTCTGTAAGTAAGCGTTGATTTCTGTATTTTCTATAGAATAGTCCACGGCAAAAACATGTCCTGGTAGTGCAAACATTGAAACAAGAATAGCAAGTAGTATCACTATTTTTTTCAAATCGTTCCAACTCCTCTCTATGCTTTATACGGCCGAATGGTATGAAAGGTTTCACCTGGCTTGCGGTGACAAAAGGACTTTGTGTAAAGATACAAGGCGTTTCAGCTTCTCATTATGGAGAAAAACGAGATATGGGTCAACAGAACCGGTCCCCTTTCAAAAAAGAAGGAACTAAGGTCTCTGGAATATTCTTGTCAATATGATAAAATGATAAGAATATTCTAGCTGTCAAGGAGTGATTCCATTGGTTTCTTCTGATAAGCAATTAACGATTCCGGAAAGGGAAAGAATGCATCATCATATTGTGGAGTGTTCTTTTGAAACAACGGTTATCCATTCTAATCATACCATTCTCTACATAAATGAAGCTGGCGCTGAATTTTTCGGCGGGAATAAAGAGCAATTAATTGGTGCGAATGTGGTGGAAGTATTTACGGAGGAATATAGGGATTTTATTGTGCAAAGGATTCAAAGAGGCCAAGAAGATAAACAGGTTGGCAAACTGGTAGAAACAGCAGTGTACAGAATGGATGGTAAGGTTGTAGAGGTAGAACTTTTCTGTCATCCGGTTATATATGGAGAAACAGAAGCCATGCAATCAACCATTCGTGATATCACAACAAAAAAACAGATGGAAAGAGAATTGAACAAGGTGATGATGCCTATTGTCCCCGTAAAAGAAGGCATTGTTATTCTTCCTCTTGTCGGCGAAATTGACGCTTCACGTTCTAAGTATCTTAAGGAAAATTTTTGTGCTAATTTCTCAAACGATAAAGTGAAACATCTGATCATCGATGTTTCTGGTATATATGCGATGACGAAAGAAGTCATCGAACTAATGAATAAATTTGTAAAAATGTTAGTTCTAATGGGAATAACGACGATATGCACAGGGATCCGCCCGGAAATAGCCTGGAATATCGTCAACACGAACAGCAAACAGTACATGTTAAGCATTCCAACGATGGCCACTGTTAAAGAGGCCATTGACTATTTAGAATGAACAGTGAAAAAGCTCAAGTTGCCATGCGTGCAGCTTGAGCTTTTTCATGATATCGGGTATGTCAACTAACTATGTGGTAATTTTGAAATGTTTGATAGGTATAAATGATATTTAATCTATAAATATTGTTCATCATTCCATATGCTAGCTATTACATGGTGCATCGAGAGTTTTTGGAAAGGAGCCAAAAGTGAGAAGCGGTGTACCAAGATTTGTAGGGTTTAAGCGGAAAGGAACCAAAAGTGAGAAGGAGCGCAGGTAGATTTGTTGCGGTTAACCGGAAAGGAGCCAAAAGTGAGAAAGAGTGCACCGAGATTTGTAGCGTTTAACCGGAAAGGAGCCAAAAGTGAGAAAGAGTGCACCGAGATTTGTAGCGTTTAACCGGAAAGGAGCCAAATGTATGGTGTTGCCCGGCTAGTTTTGTCTCCTTATAGAATCTGTATGATAGAGCAGGTCAACTATGCAGACTTCCGCAAGCCTAGCCCTGCAGGACAAAAGGATCGGAACAAGAATAACATGCAGTGAATCGTGTTTGACTTTGAATGTGAATGGTATGAAAAAGTTTGGTAGCGAACGAAAATGTAATCCGAATGATAAACCCGTTGAATTTGTGATACACTTCAATAAAAGGCCAGCGCATCGTAAAAGGGCTAAGGAGTGAGACAAAATGAAACTGATTCCTATCTATACAGAAAATATTAAAAATAGACGCAATCATACTATTTTCTTAGATAAAAAGAAACGAACCACATATAAAGCGTTTCACAAAGAAGAAAAAATAAATCATACATATTATTGGATTGGTTTTTTCATTGTGATTGCAATTATGAGAGGTATTGAAAGCATTCAACTCCATATTCCAACAGCAGTAAGTTTTGGCAAAATCGGAATTGGCGTTATTTTAGGAATGTGGGCAGACAGGGTATTTTACCAGAAATACATATATGAAGAAATGAAGGAGATTTATTTAACAGAGTCAATGATTGAGCAATATATTGACCAAGGCAGGAAACTTTTTCAATTTGAAATAGGAATCGTAGTTGGATGTTTTCTTGTTTTTCTAGTTTTAGCGTTGGTTTTTATTTTGGATCAATCTTTAGTAGTATTAATTTTTTCGTTGTTTTTCTTTGTGATTTTTAGTGCCTATGTTTATCGCATGCCAATGGCCAGAATGAAACTTTATCGAAAAAACAATAGGGAGCGGACATGATGAAATTAGTAACAATCAGAAGTATTCTCGTCCAAAACACCGAGGAGCCTTTTCACCTTTCGAGATGGGAAATTATATAATGTTGATACCAATATTTCGAGATACAGATATTTATAGCCTATTTTATGACCCAAAAGCAAACAGGCTTTATAAATTTCACTATAGAAAAAATCGTCTGTCATGTATCTGGGTCTATTTTTTCTCTTATTATATGGATCGAATTCTTTAAACAATGTATACCAAGAGGTTGAGAGTTTTTTTGCGCAGATTCTTTTATGCTTGATTGCTATTATAACTTGTTATGGCATTGCAAAATATATTGATCACCAAACGTATGAACAGCGTAGTAATAGTCATTTATATTTTGACATCGATTCGATGAAGCAATACGCAACAGAAGGGTTGCAACAGTTTAAGATCGAGTTATTTCTGGGAATGTCAATATCGGTTTTATTCATGACAGCCGGGTTTAGTTTGTTTTTGATAGTTAATCATTTATAGCTATTAATCGTCGGTTGTTTAGGGCTAGTACCTGTTTGGATTTTTTTATTTACGAAGCCGTTAAAACGATATCAGTTGCTTAAGCAGTTTAAGAAGAAAGAACTTCATCTGTGAATGATTTCGTGATGTATGTTGTGTGACGGAATGGTAGAATAAAAGTAGAAACCTGATGGAGGTGGCGGTCATGGAATTCTCTACTTTATTTTTTACACTTTTGTTTGTGAGTGTCATGCAGATTGCAATTCCTTTTGTGGTGAAGCGTACCGTGGTATTTGGTGTGACGATTCCATTAGAGGAAATTAGTAATCATTCGGTGAGACAATATAAAAAACGGTATGCAGGTATAACCACTGTGGTTGGGCTTGTTGCGCTTGCGAGCCTGATCATAGTATTTCAAATGGAGGGAATCAGTACAAATCAAATGGTAGTGTAAGGCAGTTTTCTTCCTTTTGTCGTGTTGCTCGGAGGTATGTCCCTTTATTTTTATTTCCATTTTAAAATGATGTAATTAAAGCAAGTCAGTAATTGGTCCGAACAGTTGACACAACCACAAATTGTCCATGATGCAGAGCAGGCCGGAGATGAAATGTTACCAGCTATTGTGCAGTTAGTTCCGATTATTGTTACGGCGGCAACGATGTTCTTGACGATTCGTTTATTCGATCAGCTTCCAACACATTGGGGTCCGAATGGTCAAGCGGACGCATATAGTGATAAAACATGGCTGACTGCTTTAGGGTTACCGCTGATATTATTTGTACTGCAGACGATGTTCTTCAGTATTCACACGTCCACCAAACGGTCTGGGATTAAAGTGAATGCAGTCCGTTACACCTCTGCCAAACTACGTCAATTCCGCTTACGCAAATATACCAGCTGGTTCATCCTGGTGATCAATTTATTGATGACGATGCTGTTTACTTTTTTACAATTAAATTTGTTGTATGAGAAGTTGTTTAGTAATTTGATGATGATGCTTGTGCCACTAGGTTTTTTATTGCTTGTCCTGATTAGCACGATTCTTTTGGCAATAAAAGTTGGCAGTGTGGATTCTGATTTTGAAGGAAAAATGCCGACTGAACAGAAGTCCGTCGATATTTACGACGATGATCGGTACTGGAAAGCGGGTTTATTTTACTTTAATCCAGATGATAAGTCAATATTTGTGGAGAAACGCTTTGGCATCGGCTGGTCGATCAATTTCGCCAATCCGGTTGGTTATTTGCTTGTGATTGTCCCGGTTGTGATTATAATAGTGATATCTTTTTCGATATGATATGAAGTGAGAGGGGAGAACTAATCATGAATGACTACCTATATGATCTGTTTCGGATTTGCTGTGATGCAGGTTCGGAGATAATGGATGTGTATGCAGAAGATTTTGAAGTAGAGAAAAAAGAAGATCAATCACCTCTGACGATGGCCGATAAACGGGCGCATCAGGTCATTGAAGAGGGCTTAAAAAAGTTAGCAAAACCGCTTCCTGTTTTAAGTGAAGAAGGGGAACAGGTGCCATATGCTACGCGAAAAAATTGGGAGCAATTCTGGCTGGTAGATCCTTTGGACGGTACCAAGGAATTCGTCAAAAAGAATGGTGAATTCACCGTAAATATAGCACTAATCAATAAAAGTTTTCCGCAATTGGGAGCCATTTACGCACCAGCCTTGGATACGTTTTATTTTGGTGAAGTGGGCGTGGGCGCATATAAATTAAACGGTGCATCCAATGTGAAGCCTGCTAACTTAGAGGAGTTAATAAGTAAAAGTACACCTCTCCCAGAAGTGCATGATACGAAGGTAACCTATGTAGTAGCAAGCAGGTCGCATATGTCGAAGGAGACGGAAGCTTTTATTGACAGCTTAAATGGAGATGTGCAAGTAGTCTCCTCGGGCAGCTCGCTTAAATTTTGCCTGGTTGCAGAAGGAAAAGCCGATTATTATCCACGCTACGCTCCAACGATGGAATGGGATACAGGCGCCGGGCAGGCGATTGTTGAAGCTGCCGGTGGAACGGTAAAACGTTTTGAAGATGATCAGCGGTTTTATTATAATCGAGAAGATTTGTTGAACGGATGGTTTTTGGTAAGTAAATCATATGGATAATGCAGGGGCTGAGTTATAACAAAAGTATGCCAGTTAAAAAGAGAACCATCACGATATAAATATGTATAGTCGTAGTTACAGTTAATATGGAGTGGAATCAAACTCTGAATTAATGAGAACTAGCTTAGCTGTGATATCATTTTGACATATTTTATCTGCAATCACGTCCGCAATCCAGCGGAAGTGATTGGCTTGCGTTGTGGCGTTTGCTCTACAACTGATTATCCACGAAGTTATTTCCCAGTTTAACTTTACACGAAAGCTCGACGTTGTGAAAATTTAGAGTGTACCAAGTATAAGAAAAACTGCGGCGCTCACTGAAAAACGGGGTGAATGTCGAGTTTTTTAACCAACATAAAAGTAAAGGCCGAACGAATTACGTTCGGCCTTTACTTTTATGTTGAATAAGTTGCTTATGTTTCAGGATCTTATAAAGAGGTAATAGTCTCATCGATCAATGTACATACTTTTTTTCTAAAATTTTGAAGAAAAAACAGAAGACTCATCGTCTAATCTATAAAAGGGGGGATTAAATTGGAAATAAATCATGAATATGAAGGGATTGAAAACAATGAAATCCTGCTAACCCATCTTATGGATGAATTTGGATCAGATTTAAAGAGAATTGCTTATTCCTTTGTGAAAGATAAATCACAGTGCGATGACATTGTTCAGGAAGTGTTTATTTCTTGTTATCGAAATTTAGATAAATTCCGGTATGAATCAGAATATAAGACATGGTTAATACGAATTACGCTTAATAAGTGCAAAGATTATCACCGTAAATGGAGCTTTCGAAATATTAAATATCAATCATCTGTACTACAGAATATGGCATCTGATCATCACAAACCATCAGCTGAGGATGAGTTAATAAAGAAAGAGAATGCAAGTGAATTATTAGATGCTATTTCGTCTTTAAAACCTAAATATAAAGAAATTATCATTCTTTATTATGTGCAGGATCTAAAGCTAAAAGAAATCAGCGAGGTAACAAGGCTTAATTTTCATACATCTAAAACAAGATTTGTAAGAGGAAAAGAACTTTTAAAAAAAGAACTGGAAAGGAGAGGAATTTTAAATGGATTCATTTGATAAGAAAATCAAAAATAATCTGAATGAGCATTTAACTGGTCATATCCATTTTTCAAATACTGAGAAATATCAGGTTATGGAATCAGTAAAAAAGAAAAGGATTCCATTTTTTATTCTGAGTTTAACTAGCATTGCCGTTACGTGTATTATCCTTGTACTTTCAACTATTCCATTTTGGAGGGAGACACCATCAAACGAAATCTTAAAGCAAACTATCTCTCCAATATCCAAAACGACATTGTCAATGAAAGAAAAATTACCTGAGAGTTTCTTTCTAGTAAGGGATTCAGAAGAACAAATGATTAGTAAAGATGACGAGGAAAGTCAGAATGATCAAATCGAGGAACGAACAGAAGAAACAGAAGATAAGTCAAAAGACTCAAACAATGAACAAGTAGAAGAAGATAAAAATGACTCAAATAATGAAGATACTGAAAGTGGTAAAAAAGCCGAAAATACTGATAATCAGACAAATGACAATGAGAAAGATATTAAGTCAGGCGCCGAAGAAAAAGAGTCGGACGAAGAGAATCAGCAAGAGGAAGAAGTAGCTAATGATGCTGTAGATCAAGATGTTTTTATCAATCTAGTAAAAAAATATAACAATATGCATATTGAATTAGTTGAAAATACAGAAGAGGATCCTGTTCCAGATTATAACAGAGCGAAAAATTTCAACTCCAAAGACGAATATTTTAAGCATCTATCACAGTTTATGACATATGAAACGGCGGCAGATGTGTGGAAAGGTTTCTTCAAAGAGGAAGGTGGTCACTTATGGGTCTTGGCTAGAGATGGTCACCCGGATTTTGTGTTGGATTACGAGTATTCTGTGAAAAAGATTTCTGATACAGAATATTTTATGTATCAAATAAATCAGAGTCAACTTTTTACAGGAGGCAATTTTGAAATTTATTTCTCAAAAATTGATGGCAATTGGATGATCAGTAAGGTCGTTTATTAATTCGTTTAAAAATTTGAAGAAAGATAATTTGTCTATTATAATATTTGGTATTGATTAGGAGAGAGGGAGATACCCTCTTTCTTTTTATATCACCCCAGTATTTAGCTGATTATAGTTGATGTGGTATACTTATTGCTATAAACGTTTTGCATATTGCAATAAAGGAGCTTATCGAGTGAGAAAAAATAAAAAAAAGAAAAAGCGTCTTCTCAAGATATTAGCAGCTTTAACGCTCATTATTATTTTATCGATTGCGGGATATCTTTATTCGATATACAGTAAGGCGCAGCAAACAGTCGATGAAAAAGTACACCAGGAAGTTGAAACGATCGATACAGACATAACCGATAAAAAAGTGAAAGAACAGCAGCCTTTAAATATTTTATTGCTGGGTGTTGATGAAAGAAACTCAGACAGTGGTCGGTCGGATGCGTTAATGGTACTTTCTTTAAAACCTGGTTCTGATGAAATGCAATTGGTCAGTATTCCACGTGATACTAGAACAGAAATTGTCGGAAAAGGATTTGAGGATAAAATCAATCATGCTTATGCATACGGCGGAGTGGATATGTCGATTAATACTGTAGAGAATTTGCTAGATATTGATCTGGACTATTACGTTCAAATGAATATGGAAGGTTTATCGGATTTAGTCGATGCACTTGGCAGTATCACGGTGAATAATCAATTAGACTGGTATGATGAGGGCTATTATCAGAAAGACTATCATTACCAAAAAGGCGAAATTCAACTGGACGGTCCTAAAACGATGGGATATGTTCGAATGAGACATTTAGACCCGAATGGTGATTTTGGCCGGACGGAAAGACAGCGCCAGGTAATCAGAGCCATCATTGATAAAGGAGCGAGTTTTCAGTCTGCAGCTAAAATTAACGAATTGATCGACGTACTCGGTAATAATGTTTTGACGAACATGAAGTTTAAGGATATGACGAATCTCTTTGCCAATTATCGTGATACAAGAAAGAATTTTGACAGTTACATGATACAAGGTCAAGGAAAAAGAATTGAAAATGTGTATTACTTGATAGTTGGTAACGAAGAATTACAAAAAGTTCATGAAATGCTAACAAAAACAACATCATAAAAGATCTGCGAGGAATATCTAGGAGGCATAAAAATGAAAAAAGTCAGAAAAGCGATTATCCCTGCAGCTGGTTTAGGTACGCGATTTTTGCCGGCAACCAAAGCAATGCCAAAGGAAATGCTGCCAATTGTGGATAAGCCAACGATACAATATATTATTGAAGAAGCTGTAGAATCTGGAATTGAGGATATTATCATTGTGACCGGTAAAGGAAAACGTGCTATTGAAGATCACTTTGATCATAATTTTGAATTAGAAGATAACCTGATGAAAAAAGGTAAATATGAATTATTAGAAAAAGCCAAACAACCATCTAAAGTGGAAATACACTATATTAGACAAAAAGAACCTTTAGGATTAGGACATGCAGTATGGTGTGCACGTAAATTTATCGGCGATGAACCTTTTGCCGTACTTTTGGGTGACGATATTGTGAAAGCAGAAAAACCGTGCTTGAAGCAAATGATAGAGCAATATGAGGAAACAGGCGGTTCGATCTTAGGTGTTCAGCAAGTACCAGTAGATGAAACACATCGTTATGGAATAGTAGATGTAGAAAAACAAAATGGAGATTTATACGCGATCAATAGTCTAGTAGAAAAACCGGAACAAGGTACAGCACCTTCCAATTTAGCCATAATGGGACGCTATGTATTGTCTCCTAAAATATTTGGCTATTTGGATGCGAAAGAAATTGGAGCTGGCGGTGAGATTCAACTTACCGATGCTATTCAGCAGTTAAATCAAAATCAGAGTGTGTTTGCGTATGATTTCCAGGGAAAACGATACGATGTAGGAGAGAAATTAGGTTTTGTAAAAACAACGATAGAATTCGCATTGGAAAATAAAGAGATCGGGGAAGATGTCTTACATATTCTCCAAGATTTGGTCGATCAAAAATCAAAAACAGTATAGGTGATTCGATTATTTATAAAAGCCAGAGAGGTAGTGAAAGAAAATGAAAAAAGTGATGGTCGTTTTCGGAACTAGGCCGGAAGCAATAAAAATGTGTCCATTAGTAAAAGAATTGGAATCACGTAAAAATTTAGAAACAATTGTATGTGTGACAGGGCAACATAAAGAAATGCTTCAGCAAGTGTTAGATGTGTTTGATATTGAACCAGATTTTAATCTGTCCATTATGAAAGAAAAACAGACACTATTTGATGTGACAACAGCGATTTTGGAAAAAATGAAAGCTGTACTGGATGAAGTGAAACCAGATGTTGTATTGGTACATGGCGATACATCCACGACATTTGTCACATCATTAGCGTGCTTCTATTCTCAGATTCCAGTTGGCCATGTTGAGGCTGGTTTAAGAACGTATAACATATACTCACCATATCCGGAAGAATTCAATCGTCAGGCAGTCGGTCTTGTAGCGAAATATAATTTTGCACCGACAGAAATGTCTCAAGAAAACCTGGTGAACGAAGGAAAAGATCCTGCATCTATTTATGTAACAGGTAATACAGCTATCGATGCGTTACATACTACGGTACGCGAGGATTATAAGCATGATCAGCTCGAATGGGCAAAAGGCAGCCGGTTAATCATGATTACCGCTCACCGTCGTGAAAACCTTGGTGAACCGATGCGTAACATGTTTAGAGCGATTCAACGGATTATTGAGGAGCATGAGGATATCAAAGCAATCTACCCTATCCATATGAATCCGGTGGTCCGCGAGGCAGCAACTGAAATTCTTGGGAATAATGATCGTGTTCGTATAATTGAACCATTAGAAGTGATTGACTTCCACAATTTCTTGTCAGCATCTTACTTAATTTTGACAGACAGTGGTGGTATTCAGGAGGAAGCACCGAGTCTTGGGAAACCAGTACTTGTGATGCGTGACACAACTGAACGACCAGAAGGTGTGGCAGCCGGTACATTGAAATTAGTAGGAACTGACGAAGAAAATATTTACAACAATTTCAAGCTGTTATTAGAAAATAAGGAAGAATATGAAAAAATGAGTAAAGCCAGCAACCCGTATGGCGACGGCCTTGCCAGTAAACGCATTGCTGATGTATTGGAAACTGAATAATTTTTGTGGAAAGCCTGTTCCTTTTTGGGACAGGCTTTATTAATATGTTTGGAAAGAATGAAGTTTCTCAGCGTACAAATTCGACTCAAGGGGCGAATTTTATATTTCCCCAGAAATTGGCGATAAGTCATGTTTTTTATGAATCTCATGGACAAAAAATCAGCAAAAACGACATGCACCCTCAGTAAGAATCATTCCTTTCCAAAGAAATCTATGGAATCAATAATACTGCAAGAAAAAATCCTGCTAATATTATAATGCCCCTATATGCAAACCTACTCACACTCCAATCATAAAACAGCGATTCTACAAGCTGATTCGTCGACTTTATCACCAGCCCATATATTTTTGCAATGTCCGAGAAAGTATAAACTTTATGTAAACTATTTCATTTTTAATCAAATTACTAAAAAAAATTAGTAAAATAAATAGTAAGTAGGAGGGATGGATATGAAGATCACCGTCGTTGGGATTGGTTATGTAGGTTTATCTAATGCTATGTTACTTGCGCAATACCATGAGGTAACAGCTTTAGATATAAATAAAGAAAGAGTAGAAATGGTAAATCAAAGGAAATCTCCCATCACAGATCAGGATATAGAAGCTTTCTTCGAAAAGAAATCATTACATTTATCCGCAACCACAATCGCTAGTGCTGCTTACCAGGACGCAGAAATAATTATCGTCTCAACGCCAACCAATTATGACCCGGAGCGTAATTTTTTTGATACAAGTTCGGTGGAAAAGGTCGTCGCTGATATCGTGAAATCGAATGAAAAAGCAACGATTATTATCAAATCAACTGTACCTGTGGGGTTCACTGCAGAAATATGTAAACAGCACGATACCGACCGGATTATTTTTTCTCCCGAATTCTTAAGAGAAGGACGGGCGTTACATGATAATTTATATCCATCACGCATTGTGATTGGTGACAAATCAGAACGAGCGGAGATGTTTGCATCGTTATTAGTAGAAGGGGCGGAAAAAGAGGAGATTGAAGTACTCTATACTAATTCAACTGAAGCAGAAGCGGTCAAATTATTTGCGAATACGTATTTGGCGATGCGCGTTGCTTTCTTTAATGAATTGGATACATATGCAGAAGTGAGAGGACTGGACAGCAAACAAATTATTGAAGGGGTCAGTCTCGATCCGAGGATTGGTAATCATTATAATAATCCATCATTTGGCTATGGTGGCTATTGTTTACCGAAAGATACGAAGCAGCTCCTCGCCAATTATCAGGATGTACCAAACAATATGATGCGGGCAGTAGTGGACGCAAACCAAACCCGAAAAGATCATATTGCAAATCAAATTATCGAAAAACAACCGAAAGTCGTCGGTATTTACCGCTTAACGATGAAAACAGATTCCGATAACTTCAGGGAATCTGCTATTCAAGGTGTGATGAGACGGATGATGGAAAAAGGCATGCGAGTGGTCATCTATGAACCTGCCATTCAGCAGAAACAGTTTTTTGACTGTGACGTGGAGGCTGACTTAGAGATTTTCAAGCAAAGAGTTGATGTGATTGTTGCCAATCGTGTAACAGTAGAACTAAAAGATTGTATAGATAAAGTATATACGCGCGATATTTTCTCACGCGACTAATCATAGTCACTTTCTGTTGATGTGCAGGAAGTGACTTTCTTTTGTTAACTGGTAGTGTTGGAGGCTTTGGGGAAGGTAAACTCGAACATGTTGATAAGTTTATGGTAGAATCAGGAGAGAGTTCGACGTATAGCAAGGAGATGGTTTGATGAAGTGTATCATATTAGCTGCCGGATATGCGACAAGATTGTATCCCTTAACGAGGTATAAAGCAAAGCCATTGTTAGAAGTGGCGGGAAAATCTATCTTAGAGCGAATCATGAAAAAGGTCGACGCAGTGCGCGAAATTGATCAGGTGTGGATTGTAACGAATAACAAATTTGCCGAAAGTTTTCAAGACTGGTCGAATCATTATACAGGTGCCAAACCAATCAAGGTGATCAATGATCAAACGACTTCTAATGAAAATCGCCTCGGGGCAATCGGAGATATCCAGTATGTATTAGAGCAGGCGAACATTAGTGATGATGTAATGGTTCTTGCCGGTGATAACTTGTTCGATTTTCAATTAAAAGATTTCGTCTCCTTTTGTACGGAAAAAGGTACCGATTGTATTAGCTGCCATGCTTTAGAGGATCTGGATGAGCTGCAAAGAACAGGGGTTGTGGAAGTGGCGGAGGATGGGAAGGTACTTTCATTCGAAGAAAAGCCGCCAAAGCCAAAATCACAGTTAGCAGCACCACCTATTTATCTGTATCGAAGAGAGACGTTACCACTTTTTGCGAAGTACCTGCAAGAGGGAAATAATCCAGATGCACCGGGGCATTTTGTTCCGTGGCTGATTCAGCAGAAGGACGTTTATGCTTATCAATTTGCAGGATATCGATATGATATTGGCACGTTGGACAGTTATGAGACAGTGCAGAAGATGTTTGCTGAGTAATTAAAAAAGCGATCCTTCCTTCAGGAAAAGATCGCTTTTCGTATGTCTCAGTCCATAAACAAAGGTACAATCTCCTGCCTATCGACATCCACTAGCCCCAGGTCCGAAATTTTGGCTTTTGGTATCACGGGCAGGGTTACTGCGATGAGACGGTGGATCGGATTCTTGCCAGGCATGATGTCGTCTTGCAATAGGTTAACAAATGCATCAATTTTTGGAGTCAGTTCCTCAGCAGTGTCTGTACTCATCAATCCCGCTACTGGCAACGGCAGTTCAGCTACGATTTCACCGTCTTTCACTGCGACCATCCCACCATTCAATTCTTTAGCACGATTAGCTGCGATCGCCATGTCTTTTTTGTTTACACCTAGTACGGCTAAGTGATGACTGTCATGGGCAACAGTAGTAGCGACGGCACCTTCCTTAATACCATAACCAGCTAGTATGCCAACCGTTTTATTGTGGTTTTTGCCATGGCGATGGAAGACGCCAATGTAATTAAGTGGTGCTTTTTTACCTTGATAACTTTCTAAACTTAGCTCACCATTTATAATTGGCAAGGTTGTTTCGATAAAATTCGTTGGAATGCCAGGCGCAAAATCATATTCGATCACACGAACGTTGGCTTCCTCTAACGATTTGTCTGTGACGTCAATCGTGAAATCATCTTCTGTGATGTCGTCGACTTTTACCGTGTTGAAAAAGTGCTTCGGTGGTGCTAATTTTGGCTGTTCGAACTGGAGCTTTCCTTCTGTTACGACATGATTTCCAGCTGTGAAAACATCTGAAATTACCATATCCTCCAGGCTATCGAGTAAGACGATATCTGCAATTCTGCTTGGTGCGATCGCTCCGATGTCTTTTCGTTGAAGGCGCTCAGCCGCATTTAATGTACCGAATCGGATCGCGTTTACCGGATTAATTCCTTCTTCTATTGCACGGCGGACGACATGATTCATATGACCTCTTTGCACGAGATGATTTGCTTTTACATCGTCGGAACAAAGACAGACATTGGGGAGGTAGCCTTTATCTTTAATATAAGCTGCAATAGGACTCATATTTAATGAGAAAGAGCTCTCACGGATTTCGACGTACATACCTGCCTGTATTTTTTCTAACGCTTCTTCACCTGTTCTGCTTTCGTGATCAGAGTCAACCCCAGCTACGAGATAAGCTGATAAGTCTCTACCGGTTACAGTTGGAGCATGTCCTTGTGCGATTTTACCTGCCTTTTTGGCAGCTTCGACAATCTTGATCATTCTTTCATCTTGTTGAACGACACCAACATAATTCATGACTTCGGCAAGACCATCAATGCCATCCCATTGAAGCAAACGCTCGATCACTTCTGGCGTGAAATCAGCACCCGCTGTCTCCACTTTGGGAGCTGACGGGACACACGATGGCAAATAAGTTAAAATTCGTAAATCTACTTCTTTACTGGCATCGATCATATAGGCAATGCCTTCTTCTCCTAACACGTTCCCGATTTCGTGGGGATCGGTGACAATCGTTGTTGTACCGTGGGGCAATACCGCTTCGGCATAAGCCCCAGGCGTTAACATACTGCTTTCGATGTGCAGGTGCGTATCAATTAAGCCTGGTATCGCAAATTTACCTTGTCCATCGATCACCTGATTGGCTGCCAGACTTGTTTCACCAGGTCTCGTCACATGTACAATTTTGTCCTGGTAGATACCGATTGCTGCTGGGTAGATTTCACCAGAAAATACATTGACTAATTGAATGTTCTCGATAGCCAGGTCTAATGCAGCCTCGCCTCGTGCTGCGGAAATGATTGGATTTGTCATGGTAAACCTCCTCTTTTATTTAAGCCATAGATAGTAAATAAGCGGAACACATAGGATGAAGAGTCCGATTGGTACCTCTTTAATTTTTCCTGCAAATAATTTAGCTGCTACGTAAGAAAGAACACCGAACACAATTCCGTTTGCGATACTGAAAGAGAAACCAGTAACGATGACGGTGATAAAAGCAGGCATGGACTCATCAACCTCGTCAAATTCGATATTTTTCAGTCCGGAAAGCATTGAAATACCAACGATGATAAGAGCCGGTGCTATCGCAACACTAGGAATCATTAATAATATTGGAGTTAACAATAAACAAAGTAAAAAGATAAATCCAGTTGAAACCGAGGTTAAACCAGAACGACCGCCTGCTTCGACACCACTAGCGGACTCGATATAGGTCGTTACTGTAGTGACACCCATGAATGAACCACCAACAGATGCTACAGCATCTACTAAGAAAGGCTTTTTAATATCAGGTAAGTTTCCGTCTTTGTTGAGCATTCCTGCTTTTCCGCCGACACCTAGTAACGTACCAACTGTAGAGAAGAAGTCTCCGACAAAGAAGGTGAACATTAATGGGAAGAAGGACCATTTTAATGCTTCCATCCAGTCAACTTGAAATACAATGTCAGATGGACTTGGTGGCAGTTCAAAGAAACTGTCCGGCATTTGCGTAATGCCAAGCGGGATACCAATGATCGTTGTAATAAAAATTCCGTATAATACGGCGCCTTTCACTTTTCGTGCCATTAAGCCTAAAATAACAATTAAACCAATAAGAGCGAGGATTACATTTTTATCATGTAAGGAGCCTAATGTTAAATTCTCACTATCGATATTCAATACGACTAGTCCAGAATCAGTCAAACCGATCGCTGCAATGAAAATACCAACCGCAGCTCCGATAGCAAGCTTGATATTCTTCGGAATCATTTCGGCAATCGCATCACGAATACCGAGCAGTGTTAAGATTAGAAAAACAACACCAGAGATTAGAACCATACCTAGAGCTGTTTGCCAGGTAGCCAACCCAGCTGCGACAATCGAATAAGCAAAAAAGGCATTCCCGCCCATACCGGGCGCTAAGGCAAACGGACGGTTGGTAAAAACTCCCATTATGATCGTGAAAATACCGGAGACGATAATAGTAGATACCATAACCGCACCAGCAGGCATGCCAGCTGCTGTCATTAAACTTGGCTGAACAATGATGATATATGCCATTGTAATGAAGGTTGTTAAACCAGCCATTAATTCTGTGCGTATATTCGTGTTTAACTCTTTTAAATGAAAGAGCTTTTCTAGTAGTTGACGCATGTGCGATTTCCTCCTATAAGTCATGTAATTATTATATTTTCCTCAATTATATACAATATTCGACATAAAGACAAACGTTTTTTAATTTTATTGTCATAATGTTCGTTTTTAGGTCGCGAAAGGTGTATAATGAATCTTAAGTTTTATACGGAAAAGGGGCATAAAATGCATTGGGATCAAGCTAAAGAAACATTTATTTATCAACAAACCGAAGCGAGCATCAAATGGCTTAGTCAATTTAGTAATAGTGATGGAGAAGGCGTTACTCGTCTTGTGTATACAAACCCCTGGCTGCTGGCACAATCAGCTTTACAGGAAAAATGTGAAGCAATGGGACTGGAAACGAGAATGGATCCGGCGGGTAACGTGTTTGCTTCTTTCAAAGGTAACGAACAGGGAGTGGTGTTAACTGGATCCCACATAGATACCGTAAAAAATGGTGGCAAATATGACGGCGCATACGGCATTGTAGCAGGTCTTGTTGCTATAAAATTTTTACAGGAATATCTGGGGATTCCTAAGAAAACAATCGAGCTGGTTTCCTTTTGTGAAGAGGAGGGCAGTCGTTATCCATTGACGTTCTGGGGCTCTCGATTAATCACGGAAGAGGTAGATGCTATTCCATCCGTTCAAGAAGACAAAGGGCATATTACGTTGAAAGAAGCGATGAATGATGTCGGCCTATCTATTGACGAGCTAAGCTTGATCAAAAAAAGAAACGATATCCAGGCATTTATTGAACTGCATGTTGAGCAAGGAATGAGACTGGAGGCGAACGAAAAACAGATCGGTGTTGTGGAACAAATTGCGGGTGTACATCGCTTTACTGTCACTGTTACGGGACAAGCCAATCATGCGGGGACAACGCCAATGACAATGCGGCAGGATGCGGTATATGGTGCCAGTCAAATGATTCAGTGGGTAACAGAGCAGGCGAAACAATATGGAGAGCCGTTTGTTGCAACTGTCGGGCAAATGAGTGTAAAGCCAAATGTGCCGAACGTGATTGCAAATGAGGTCACTTTTACAGTAGATGTCCGTTCTCCTCAACCTGATACATTACAAACGTTTAAGGAAGAAATGACCACTGTATTTAAAAAAATTGCAGTTGTGAATGATTTAGATATTGTGGTTGAACAATGGTTAGCAACACCACCTATTATGATGGATTCAGAGCTGACGGCGACAGCAAAAGCAATTTGCGATGAGCAGCAATTATCCTATCAGATGATGACAAGCGGAGCAGGGCATGATGCGCAAATTATGGCTAAGCATTATCATACTGCATTACTGTTTGTACCAAGTTACCGAGGGATTAGTCATTCGCCGTTGGAACATACAAGTACAGCGGATCTGGCAGCAGGGGTAAAAGTGTTGGTTGAATTATTGTATCGGCTTGCTTATTGATGTGGTTATGCCTGTATTTATTGTTCGTGATTTATCAAAAATGATTCGGAAAGCTATATCATAAAAAGCTTTCTGAATCGTTATATTATCTTTAAAAGAAATAACAAATAGAGTTTCTGTGTACAAAAGTGAGGAAACAATGCTACTTCATTATTTTCAGAAGAAACAAAAGAAGCAAAGTGTCATAAGTTTAGAAAATAATCATTATATTGTCTATCGGCTATAATTCTTAGTTAGTTTATTGCAGTTACTTGATAAGACAAAATTATGATTATATACGGAATGTAAGAATAGATTTTACAATGTGAATAAATAAAGAAAGGGTGATTGTATGTATAAGATGAAAACTGTTATATTATTCATGGTATTATGTATTGTTTTATTTGGTTGCAGCAATAATGAAAGCGCTTCTAATAATGGGGAGGGAAACACTGGAGAAGGAAATGAAGATTTAAATGAAATTACAATTTACACACCTCTGCACAGTGCAGAAACACCTGATTCAAAAATCGAAGGAACAATTGAAGAACTGACTGGTGTATCCCTTAATTTGCAATATATTCCCGCTAACAATTATCAAGATAGGATGAATACTTCATTTGCAACAGATAGTATGCCAGAGGTCGCGAATATTCCTATAGAGGGTATATATAAAGAGGCAATTAGAGACGGGCAATTTTGGGAGATAGAACCTTACTTAGATGAATTTGAGAATTTAAAAAAATTAAAAGAAGAGATATTAGATAATACAAGGGTGGATGGCAAATTATATTCTTTATATCAAGGTCGTCCTTTATCTAGACAAGGAATTATTTATCGAAAGGATTGGGCGGAAAACTTAGGACTAGATACACCTCGAACAACGGAAGAATTTTATGACATGTTAAAACAATTTACAGAAAATGATCCAGATGGAAATGGTAAAGACGATACAATTGGATTAGCTGACCGAGGCGATTTAGCATATGGATCTTTTAATACCATAGCATCATGGTTTAATTCACCTAATGAATGGGGAGAAAAAGATGGTGAATTATTACCTTCATTTATGTTTCCGGAGTACAAAGAAACATTAAATTTTATGAGAAAGTTGCATAAAAATGGTTATATCAACCAAGATTTTCCTGTAACTAGTAAACCAGATCAACAAGATATGATTAAATCTGGTAAAGCAGGTGCCTATATTGGATGTATGTGTGATGTTAGTGCGCTTCAAAGTGATGGATCGGTTAATAATCCAGATATGGAATTAGATGTCCATAATCAAATAAAGGGTCCTAATGGGGAGTACCAAATATGGTCCATTCCTGGTTATAATCATCCTTATTTCTTTCCAAAATCTTCTGTAGAAACAGAGGATGAATTAAAAGTTATCTTAGGTTTTTTTGATAAACTAATGGAACCAGAAGTAGCGAATACGGTGTACTGGGGTATGGAAGGGGAACATTATAACGTGGAAAATGGGAAAGCAGTTGCAATTGAAGATACTGGAAAATTGGATAGAGAGGTCATACCTTATCAAACGCTGGAGGTAGGAGAACCTGATACCAATGGAAGGTATGAGGGAAGTTTTCCGTTAGAAGCAAGAGAGAAAGCTAATGAATTATTTAAAGATAACGAGAATTATTTGATCAAAAATCCTACCATTACGTTGGATTCTGAAACATATGATCTTAAGAGTGAAGAATTAAATACGATTATGGTAGATGCAACATTTAATTATATATTAGGAGAAATCGATGAACAGGGTTTTGATGAAGCAGTCGAAAAATGGAAATCATCAGGAGGAGAAGATGTGGTAGAGGAGTTCAATACTTCATATAAAGAGAGTTAATTTCATGAAATATAAAAAATAGCTGTGATAAGCAGCTATTTTTTATATTTAAAAGGTAAGTGTGGGTTTTTATGATAAACTAATTTAAAAATGTATATCCTGATGGGAGGCCAAGTATTGAAAAAAAGTTCGAAATTCTATATGAAGCTTTTGTCATTTGCATTGTTACTTGGGATAATCCCTGTAGTACTTGTTGGTATTTTTTCATATATTAATTCTGCGAACAGTATGCAGAAACAGGTAGAGAAAGAGAAATTACATAATGTCTTACAAACACAACTTATGTATGAACAAGCTTTGAGGCAAGTAGATCAATCATTAACAAACTTCGGCATGTCATTACTTAGTAATCAATTATTAGAAGAACCATTAAAACCAAATCAATTTCCTTTATACAGGGAATTAAAAGCCGAATTGAATAATTTACAACGGTTTGAAACTGGAGTGACAGATATCGTTTTTATCAATAAAGATTACGAATGGTTGGTTAGAAATAGAGGTTTAACGCAATGGAACCAAGAGGATCTGGCCGATATTCAGGAAATTGAGAGACTTAACAGTAATTCAACCTGGTTAGTTAATGAGGAGTATCACTTTGGTGTAGGAGCAAATGCTAGTACTAAATGTAAGCGTTATCTGGAAATGGTGAAAAGTTTACCTTTAAATAGTAGTCATGTGAAGGGATATGTCATTGCCATGCTTCCTCTTTGTGAACTGGATAAACGTATCTCTGTTGATGGTGAGAATGGCATGACTTTAATTGTAAATGAACAAAATGAAATTGTTATGTCTCATGGAGATCAAAGCTTAGATGAAACGTATTTAAAAAATCAGTTATTAGAAAGAATAGATAAACGAGAGCAACATCAATTTTTAATGCCTTTAAATAAAGAGAAATATTTAGTTACTTATCGTAAATCTAATTATAATAGCTGGTTCTATATTAATTTTGTGAATATCGATGAAATAAAGGAAACCTCTCATTCCATTGGTTGGTTTACATTAATGGTCTGTATCATTATTTTGTTAGGATTAATCGTTGTTGCCATTATTGGATCTGGGAAACTGTATGCACCAATTGGAAGGTTAATTCATTTATTGAAAGAGACAACGGGAGATTCAAAGAGTAATGATTTTGGGGATGAGCTTGTTGCAATAGAGAGTCATATTCATTTAATATCAGCGGAAAATGAAACACTAGAAGGTAAGATGAGATCACAAAATAGACAATTAAATCAATTTTTCGTAAATAAGTTAATCCAGGGTAAGGCTACTGAAAAAGAAATACATGAAAGAATGATAGAGGGAGAGTATGAGGAATATACGGTTATGAGTATACGTATTGATTCTTTTAAAGATACAGGGTTTACTCATGACGATCAGGATATGATTCTTTTTGCTATTCAATCGATAGTGGAAGACTTAATTAATGAGAAACAAACATTGCTTCCAATAGTGATAGAAAATAAACAAGTAACGGTTATAAAAAGCACGGTTCAGGAAGGGGCTATTAAAAATGAACTCATCCATTTTATCCAAGAAAAAATTAAATTGATCTTAAAAATACCAGTAAGTATAGGTGTAAGTAATAGTTATGCAAATTTGAAAGAGTTAAATAAAGCTTACCAGGAAAGTGAGATTTCACTTAGACAAACATTAACCCTGGGTCAGGAGAAAATTATTTATTACGATACTGTACAGTCCTCTCATTTAGTAAGAAACCTTTATCCTAAGCAGATTCAACATGAATTATTTGAAGCAATAAAGTCGAATAATAAGCAATTAGCAGACGAGAGATTAGGTGATATATTTGATCATATATTTGCTAATAAAATAAAGGATGAACAATATGAAATGACAATCATTCGTCTTTTGAATAATTTATTTGAATTAGCAGAGAATTTATTAATTGAAATCGAAATTAAAGATGAAAGTCATTCATTGATTCATAAACTATATCAATTCCGCTCAAATGAAGAAGTTGAAAGTTGGTTCAAGTCGCATATTATTTATCCAATCATGGAAGCCTTCAATCGAAGAGCTGATAAGCAGTACCGTTCCATTTCAGATCAAGTCATCCATATTATTCAGAGAGAATTTGATCAGGATTTAACCTTGGAAAGTGTCGCATTAAGGTTGCATTATAATACAAGTTATCTAAGCAGTTTATTTAGAAAAGAAACGAATTTATCTTTTAGTGAATATCTATCACATTATCGTCTAGAGATTGCTAAAAAACTTTTGGAGGAGACATCTATATCAGTTAAAGAGATTGCTGAGCGATTACGTTATAATAACTCACAAAATTTTATACGTTCCTTCCGAAAAAAAGCAGGTATAACTCCCGGACAGTACCGAAAAAAGATGAAAGAAATATAAAAATTAGAGAGCCCCTCCATTAATGGAGGGGCTCTTATCAATATCAGTTATTCTGATCCTGATAACCTTCCGTATATTCATCAATCACCTGCTGGCCACCAGATTCTTTCCAGCGTTCGATCGCATCGTCAAAGCCAGCTTCGTCAATTTGACCTAAGAAGTATTGATATGTCGCATCTTCCATGATTTGATTTAATGTTTCCGATTTTTCTGCCCATGTTGGCGATTCTAGGGACGCGGTTGGATCATGGACTAAGTGATCATTATTATCTTCATACAATTCATCGGCCTTTGCTCTTGGTTCATAGTCATAGTAACCAGTGTAGCGGCCATTTGTTTCAGGTTCACCAATTTCAAATGGTGTATATGGTCTAATTTCAAGATTGTACGCTTCTTCATTTTCTTCTTTCACTTTTGCAAAGCCATCGACCACTTCATAGTGTTCGCCTTCCACACCCCAGTATAGAAGGTTGGACCCTTCTGGTGTCATTAAGAAATCGAAGAAACCGAGAATGCCTTTTAGTTCTTCTTCTGTTTCCACTGACTGTTTAGGGAAAATAAGCATACTGCCATAGCCCGGAATGGAACGGGTACGATATTCACCATCTGGACCTTCAATATGATTGTGTACATCTAATTCAACATCCGGATTGATAGCAACGGCATCACTGTACATCGGCTCAACATCGCCCATTGTACCAATATAAACCCCGGCTGTTCCATTTTTCAGAAGCTCCTGCTGATCTGTTTTACTCGTTACAGGTGCATCTTTATTAATGTAGCCGTTATCGAACAAGCTTTTGAAGTAATCCATCGCTTCACGGTATTCAGGGAACATAAACTGTGGCAGCAATTGCCCATCTTTTTCTCCCCATCTATTTGGAGCACCATGCCAGGTGGCGAAGTTTTCGAATGTCCCAAGGATTTCGCGATCAGTTAAACCGATCGTGTCATCTTTACCGTTTCCGTCTGGATCATCTTCGGTAAATGCTCTCATCATTTCGTATAATTCATCAAGGTTTGTAGGGGCATCCAATCCTAGATTATCTGCCCAGTCTTTACGGTATATCAACCCTTGGCGAGATAAGGGACGTCCTGCGTAAAGTGTATAAATCTTGCCATCAATCATCGTATTCTTTAAAATATCTTTATTCAATTTATTTAAGTTAGGAAATTCCTCTAAATAGGGACCAATTTCCCAATACTGCCCATCTCGGACGGCATCTTTCTGTTGGTCAAGCGTGACATCTTTCAGCAAAAACACATCTGGCAAATTTCCGGTTGCGATCTGAGTGTTGAGCGTTTCTGCGTAGTTGTTATCTGGTACCCATCGGATGTCCAGTTCAGTATTTGTTTTTTCTTCTAACAGTTCTTCAAGACGCCCATCCGGGACTTCAGGGACGTGGAGGTTAAACATCATTGAAATTTCTTGTGGTTCATCACTGCTGCTTTTTTCTGATTCATCTGTCGAATCCGTTGAAGCGTTTTCATTTTTGGAACAAGCAAATAATAACACGAAACAAATTAATGAAAAGCAAAGCATGATAACTTTTTTCTGTTTCATCCAAGGCACCCCTTTTTTAATATAAATATATGACAACGTTGTTAAAATGATGGAGCGAAGAATCACTCCTCCTTTCTGGTATCTTTACTATATTTTATCAATCAGGAGCTTACATATTTTTACGATTTTAATCAAAAATGCTTACATTTTCTAATACATTACAATAGACATAGGTCGTCTTTACCTTTCCATATCTTGGGGTATTCGGTATACTTACATATAGATGAAGGAGGGATTGTGTTTGGCGCAAAAAGTGAATGTATCCTTGAGGAATCAGTCTTTTTATCTGGATTATTCCGGACCGCATAAAGCCGTTAAAGATATGCAGCATTTTCATCTTCACCAGGATTATGAGATTTTCTATATGCTGGAGGGTGAGAAGCTTTTTCTAATGGATGGTGAACAGTTCATCGCTGAGAAAGATCAAATTGTGTTTATTGATAAAAACAGGTTGCATAAGACACTGGTAACCGATCGGAATTATCAGCGAATCGTCATCAATTTTCGTGATAGCTTTTTATTAAAAGAGGATCATTATTTACTTCAAGCACTGTTTAACAAAGGAGCCTTACTGTTAAATGTGCACAATGCGTCTGTATTCCGGTTACTTTTAGAAAATATGGTGAAGGAATATTACCTTGATAATCGGGATCGCAAACGATATTTGCAGCTTCTATTGACACAATTCTTAATTGAATCCGAGCGTTTGTTGCACATTCAACCTCAGCCACAGGATAAACTACGCCCCCATTCCCAGCAGCATGAGACAGTCGATGCAATCATAACCTACATTAATGAACATTTTGCCGAAGATATTACTTTATCGGTTCTTGCTGAAGCGTTTTTTCTGCATGAACAATCAATTAGTAAATTATTTAAACAGACCATTGGCTATCGTTTCACCGATTATTTGAATGCGGTAAGAATTTCGAATGCCAAGCAGTTACTGATGGAAACCTCGATCAAGATCAATCAGATAACCAAGAAAGTGGGATATACAAACCATGTTCACTTTTGGCGTATTTTTAAAAAGATGACAGGTATGTCGCCAAATGAGTTTAGGGAGGAGCATCAGATGAAATGTAAGCGTTTAACAGAGAAGGCGTAAAAAAAGGTAATCTATCTGTTGTTAGAATGATAGTAACAATAGATGGAGGTGTAAAACATGAAGAATAATAAGCACTACAGGTGGCTGATCGCCGTAATTTTCGTCATGATCATGTCCTCTGTGACTACGGAAACGGTAAACGCGCAAGCAGATGTACTTGCTTTTCCAGGAGCAGAAGGCGGTGGGAAATATACTTCTGGTGGTAGAGGTTACGATGTATATGAAGTAACGACGACTGAAGATTACGGAGAAGGTGAAGCTGCAATTTCTGGTTCTTTGCGAGATGCCGTCAGTGAGGATAACCGGATGATAATCTTTCGGGTTTCTGGCACGATTCAATTGGAACAGCCTTTAAATATCGCTAGAAAAAATATAACGATCGCTGGCCAAACAGCTCCAGGCGATGGGATTACAGTCTCAGGTTATGGGACTAATATTAGTAATTCCGAGAATATTATCATCCGGTATATGCGTTTTCGCCCTGGAAGCACGAACTTGCATACCGAGTTTGATGCTTTTGGTGGTCGCGATATCAAGAATGCGATGATCGACCATGTCTCAGCCAGCTGGGGAATCGATGAGGCATTTTCTTTTTACCGAAATGAAAATACGACCGTTCAATGGAGTGTGATCAGTGAAAGTTTATTAATTTCTGGTCATACGAAAGGAAGACACGGATATGGCGGGATTTGGGGTGGAGAAAATGCTACATTCGTAAATAATTTACTTGCCACACATATTAGCCGTGTTCCGGCACTTGGTAACACAGGGAATGAGCTGCATCCTGTATCACATGCGGATATTGTGAACAATGTCATATACAACTGGGGCTTTAATTCAACCTATGGAGGGGAAAACCAGAAAAACAATATTATGAATAACTTTTATAAACCAGGTCCTGCCACGTACGATAATGTCAGTCAACGCATTATCAGTCCTGGACGTGATGGACAGCCCGGGTGGTTCTATATTGCAGACAACGTGATGGCAGGAAATAAAGAAGTTACGGAAAATAACATGTTGGGTGTTGAAGATATTAAAGAAGATGTCACGTTTGGAGAAGAGCCATATCCCGTTGCTGGACATGATCAACTGGCTATTCGATCAGCAGAAACAGCTTATCAGGAAGTCCTGGATAAAGCGGGTGCAACATTGCCGAAGCGTGACCCGGTTGACGCACGGGTTGTACGTGATGTCAGGAACGGTACAGGACGTATTATTAATAATGAATGGGAAGTCGGTGGTTTTCCTGAGATGAAATCTGCAGAAGCACCAGTCGATTCCGATCATGATGGTATGCCGGATAAGTGGGAGAAAGACAAAGGATTGAATCCTGATAACAGTGAAGACGGTAAAGCCATCACGTCATCAGGCTATTCCAATCTTGAGCTCTACTTGAATAGTTTAGCAGATATGGACCATGAAGCAGCTAATCCAGACGGTGTACTAGCTTCACCACGAGCACATAGTGTTCATAAGGCTGGTAAGGATATTCATTTTAATGTAAATCTTGAAAATAAGCAGGATATTGTTAGTGTCGAATATTATCGTAATGATCAAAAGATAGGTGAAGGTACAGGTAGATCGTTCGGCTTTACTTGGGAAGACGCACCGAATGGCACGTGGTATGTATCGGCAAAAATTACCGATAAGGATGGAAATGCTACGCAAACCACTTCGGCTCCAATTTATGTGAATACGATGCCTCAGTCTGGAGAGTGGAAGTCAAAGGATGTCGGTGCGGTGGAAGTGAAGGGGAATGCAAGTATAGAAAATGATCAATTGACAGTAAAGGGTACAGGGCGAATCATAGATGACAAGGATGCCTTCCAGTTCGTTTATCAGCAATTGATGGGCGACGGCACGCTGACTGCCAGGATTTCCGATGTAACGAAATTAAATAATAATGCGATTTCTGGTTTAATGATTAGAGACGGGCTTTCACCAGATGCCAAAACCGCAATGATTAGTACTTCTGTAGTGAAAGCAGACCGCCAAGACACGCTGTTTGCCGTTCATTTTTCTTCCCGATCTGAGAAAGGTGGAACCATTGTTGCACCAGGTGAACATGATCGCCCTGAAGAAAACGGTGTCCCGTCCCTGTTAAATACGAGCATTCCCTATTGGCTCAAGATTGAACGAGTGGGAGATAGTTTAACCGGTTATGCATCTGCAGATGGTGAAAATTGGGTAGAAGTTGGCTCGAAGGAAATAAACATGAAGAAAAAGGTTTATATCGGTTTTGCAGTCGATGGTGCGAAGAATCCGAACGAATTGATTCATTATACGACTGCTACATTTAGTGACATTACGTTAGAAGAGGAATAAGATAATAAGGTTGATTTCCTGTGTGGAGATCAGCCTTATTTTTTATTTGCTTTTTCACATGCTTAAATAAATGTGAACTTATAATATTGGAGGAACGCAAATGATGGAACGTAATATAGCTCTTGCTTATATACTATGGTTTTTCCTTGGTCAAATCGGTATTCACCGTTTTTACACCGGAAGAATCGCAAGTGGAATCACGCAACTTTTACTAGGTATTATCGGATGGGGAACGACATGGCTGTTTATCGGCTGGATCCCACTCGTTTTCCTTTGGATATGGTTGTTTATCGACATTTTCCTAATTCCAGGAATGTGCCGTCGACCGCGTTAGCTAGAAGCTATTGCTGTTGCAATAGCTTTTTTATGGAGGAAGGCGGTTATTTGGAAGTTCAAATACCTGCAAAGAAAGGAGAAACTTCAGGTGAAAGTGTCCTATTAGCCACATTAAATGCTCTAATGTCACCTATTTAGTAAACAGACTCTTACGAATAGCTTCACTTGAAAAGCGCCCATAAAAGAAAGGATCTTATGGACGCTTGTAGCAGCTAAGCACTCTGTTTCATTTGCCATTCCACCGTCGTATGTTCGACGAGTGCAAGGATTTGTTTTAACAGCTGAACCTCTTCCTGTTTTAGCTTAACAAAATATTGCACCGGTGGCAGTAAGGTAAAGAGATAGCTGCCAGGAATCGGGATAGCGGTTATCACCCAGTTGCCGTCTACTTGCTTCAGTTCTAGCGATTCCAAATCTACTTGCTGGATCATTTGTTTCAGCTTTCTGTTTTCATTTAACGCATCACATAATCTATGCTTCCCTTGCCATTTTTTCTTGCGATAATTCCACCTGAGCACATCGTTTATCTTGATAGAATTAGATGGAAATTGGTAACCGATGACCATTTTGTAGATTTTAGATAAAAATTTCTTGTGTAAGCGGAAAGTAAATCGCCAGTTAGGCTCTTGCATATAGGTGAGCTCTTTTTTCCCAGCTGCTGGCAGAGAAAACATGGCAAGTGCTTCATGAAAATATTTGATCGCGCGTTTTTCAATGTTGGTAAACATATGCGACACCTCTTAGAAACTTTTGGCTTCTGGTTCTAACACAAATTCATCGCTGCTTGATTCCGTATCGTTGGCATGGCGTTGTGCTTCAATTGGAACCGGTTTGAATAGTGGCTGTTTTTTATATTTGAGCCATAAGAAGGCATAAGCACAAATCCCAATAATAAATGCTCCGGCGATAGTATAAATCTGTGTTTTGATGATGGGATCTGGATGAATGGTCACAATCATATAAAGACAAGCAAGAATCCCAATGATTTGTGTATATGGATAAAAAGGTGTTCGGAATGGGCGTTTGAGATCCTTATATTTATTGCGCAGTATAATGACATCTAACTGGGCGATGATATAGGAGATTAACCATGTCGTACAAGCAGATAAAATCAGAATGTTTAAGGTAGATTCACCAACCGTGATGATAAATAACGGTAAGCTGAACAACGCATAGACAGCTATAATGCTGACCCAAGGTGTCCGGTATTTCGGATGCAGATAGGCGAATATTTTTGGCAGCAGACCATCACGTGCTAAGCCATAGAATAATCTCGGAACAGCAGCGAAGTTGGAGTTAATCGAGCTTGCTGCAGCAAAAATAGTCACAATGATCATTAAGGTTCCGCCAACTCCGCCTAACATGGCGCGTGCCCCATCGATTTGCGGTGTGCCGGAGCTTGCGAGTACGCTCGGATCAATGTAGTGAATGATTGCCTGCCCAAATAGCATGTCGGCCACAAAGATCGAAAGCAGACCATAAATCATTGCCCGCGGAATATTTTTGTTGGGGTTTTTGACTTCTTCCACCATTGGTACAACAAATTCGATCCCGATAAAGAGCCAGATGCCAAGCGCTAATGATTGGAAGACCGTATTCCAGCCAGCCGGGTTAAAGGTGGTTTCGATTGGTTCTGTTGCAGTGAAAACGTCGAATATTCCAAATAGCCCCAATACGGATAAAATAATCATAATACCAAGGGTTAAGACTACCTGAATCGAACCGAACACTTCTACACCTAAAAGATTAGCGATTAAGAAAAAGGTCAATAAAATGATGGCGACGAGTGTTGTGTTAATTTCCGGCCAAAGCGTCTGGGTCGCAAAACTCGCCGTTAATGTCTCGGCTGCACCTACTGTAGCGACTAATACAAAATAGCCGGATAAAACAGCGATGATTGACATGAATTTACCCATCGCCACGGAGGTGTAATCGCCTATCATTCCTGCACCAGGTAAAATGGACGCTAGTTCTGCATAAGATAAAGCAATAATAATACTGATGACCATTGCTAGAAAAGTAGATACAATAAAAGCTGGACCGACCATACCCATACTGTTACCAAGTGTAACCATTGTGGAGCCTGCAACTACTAACCCTGTAGCAGTTGCATAGGCTTGCCAAAAACCTAGTTTGCGTTTCAGTTCGACCATCATTATCTCCCTTTCTTTTTTTACTCCGCCAATTTGATGGACGGAGTAGTTAATGGATTTGTTTTTGGTTTATACGCTGAAAGTACCCATTGAACAGAGATCATAAAACTAAGAAACAGTCCGTCTGTAATAAGCAGAAACATGGAAGCGTCAACGGCCATGTGGATCATTTCACCGGTCATGGCCCCCATCACACCTCCCATCAGTCCTTCTGCCATGCCGCCAAGACTGGCAATCGGATGAAATGGTTTACCAACAATAAAGCCGATCATCATACCGAATATACCGGCCAACAGCGAAGAAGTTGCTAGATTGTGCATGAACATAATACCGAATACAATACCAACAGCTAAGGATGCAATCATACTAACTGTCATGATGATAATATGGACATGCATGCCCGATTGACTAATGTCCGTTTTCTGGCGATAAATACGGACAATACTGAAGACCGTGACGATAGTGATAAATAATAAACTAACATTTAGCATGTTTTTCCCTCCTATGAACATGATGATGGATCGCAATGTTTCGGCTGAGATGGTGGTACATCAATCGATGGATTTTGTTTAAAAAAGCCTACCGGTCTCAGCATAAAACCCATATAAGCAGTCGGCATGACAGGCCAATCTTCCGGACGAGTTATGTGATGGTGCCCCATCGTATACCAGACAACGATATCGTCATTGTCGATATTGCGGTTTTGCTGTACCCATTTTGGTAAGCCATCTCCACCTTCATGCTGATTTGGATAGTCCCCTGCAGCATATTTTTCTTTTTCATCATAAGGGGTTACCCATAAGTGATGGTTGATAAATCCTGCACGTTTCATGAGGCTCGAATCTTTGTGTGCGTAAGGGTAAGCATTCTCTCCCGACATGATTTTGTAGCCGACTGGCTCTCCTACCCAGTTTTTCTTATTTGGATTAATGATTTTCCAGTAGCGGGCTGATTCCAGATTCATATTGCGCATTGCTTCTTGTTCGTTTTTTAATGTATGTGATTTCGCGATAAATGCATTGCCGAATGGGTTATGTGGTCCGGACTTTTCGCTTTCGGTATTCACTTCGACTACGGAGTTTTGTACACCGTCAACCATCATATCGAGACGCATATTAAAGAAATGCTGGTGATTAGGCCCATCTAATTGTGGAGCGAGCAGGTTACCGTATGGCGATTTTTCTCCTGGCAGAACAGCCTTCGTATGTAGAATGCCTGTCAATTTGACTTCGAATTCTACATTCCCATCCTGATAAAAATACCAGAAGAAGCCATATTCATAGTTTCCAACTGTTGAAATACTCGAAAGTGCTAGTCTTCTAGAGCGACGCACATCAACTTTTTCAGTACGGAAATCAGTGTGTTTCCACAAAATGCCGTAATCTTCTTCATGGAGACATATGGCATTCTGAATCGTGGCAGGGTTTCCTTTACTATCGGTAAGATGAGCGTCAAAATATTGGATCTCTCCTAAGCAATCACAGCCTAGTGTTAATGGATTAGCAAGCATCCCAATCCCGTATTCTCCGACATCGAACGCGTTGTTCCGATTGACGGGATCCCCTGGGTCACCATATGGAACGACCATTTCCGAAAGGGAAGCACGATATAGGACTGGTCGCTCCACTCCATCGTCGTTATAGCTGACAGTGTGCAAGACTAAGCCTTCACGTGGATTGAAGCCAAAGCGGATTTTCCATTTTTGCCAATCAATTTCATGGCCGTTAGTGGTAAAACTTGGTCCTTCAGGCTGAATGATATCTAACGGTTTAATATCGTCGCGCAGCTTCTCGACCCCGTCTGTCGTATATTTTCCATCGTTCGGTGGCAATGGGATGACGTCATGATCGACGACTTTAATGACTTCCATTTTGTTCAGATCGACGAAAGCGTGCAAACCAGAAATCGGTCTGGCATATCCATTGTCGAATCGATCGGTTTTCAACCAGCAAATTGTACGGGCAATTCGTTTGCCTTTTTCTTCTTCTATTCCAAAGTTACCGGCACTCCATGGATCGGCCATGATCAGATCAATATCTTCTATTCCTCGTTTTCGGAAAGCTGCCTGCATTTCTGGATTATTTTTAACGACTTGTTCGCATTGGAGAAACTCATCTGCCATAATTCCTGGCTGTACGTCGGGGATATGTTCCCATTTCAATACTTTCTCCCGGCTGATCGATACAATTGCTTCATATGATTTTTCTTCTTTGTTGTCGATTAAGGTCATGAATGCTTCCCGTTCGATCGGGTCTCCTTCTTTAAATTGCAGCACACGCTCTTTCGATGGTTCATATAAACTGACACTAACGAAGCGAAAACTTTCACTTAAGTTCTTTTCCTTCTTGATTGTGTGAGTAGCAATAGTAATTTCTGCAGTGTTTAATGGCTCAAGTGGGTGGTTCACTTTGATTATTGTTGTGCTCATTGTTAGACTCTCCTTTTTTTGTGATTAATTCTATTGTAAGAAAGGATGGAAGGGAAGTATTGCAGAAAACGGAACAGCGTAGAAGGAAGAAGATATCGTGAATCGGTTACATCGTTGTGATATAAGGTCTTTGTCTATTTGAAAAAGGGCATAAAATAGCGTGTTTTGTACATTGTTTCTTGTTATGAAATCTGACGGAATCATGGTGTTTGTAAGTATTTTTCACTACTTTAAAGATAAAAGGAACTGTTCACGGAGGTGCGGAAGTAATGGAGTATTCGACCAAGCCATATATGCAGCCCCATTTCTATTATGATTCGAAAAACTATCAGGAAAGGTTGAAAGTGTATAAAGGGATAGCATTTTTATATTATCAATTTACATTAGACAACGATGCCGAACATTTAGCAGCTGTTCCGGATGGTTGTCTGGATGTGCTAGTAGCATTGAATCAGAGGAAACCCTCGATGCTGGTCTATGGCAGTCTACTGCTATCTAAATTTGTACCGATGCAAGCTGGTATCTCATATTTCGGGGTTCGATTACCTCCAGGGTGTGGTATTGATATGCGACATGTCAAAATGAAAGAATATGTTGAAAATGTTATGGACTTAGCTGTCATTTTACCGAATGGTGCAGAAGTAGCTGAACGGATGTTAGACAAGTCGTTATTCGATGAGCGCATTACTATTTTCGAAAAGTATATTGGTGAAGTGATTACAAGTCAGCATAGCAGTGAACCGTTAACGGACTATTTATTGCAAGAAATTATTCGGTATCACGGAGGAAAATCAATTCGTCAATTAGCGCAGGATACTCAATATTCGGAACGGTATATTCGTAATAAAGTGATGGATCGCTTGGGGATATCGCCGAAGGGATTCAGTAAAATAGTTCGTTTTCAGCACGCATTAATGATGCTGAAACAAGGATACGAGATGGAGGATATCGTTTTTGAAAACCACTATTATGACCAGGCTCACCTGATCCATGAGTTTGAGGATTTTGCCTATATTACCCCAAAGGATTATTTGAGCTATTTGCAGCAAAACAGAAAAAGAAACGCTGCAAAGTGAAACTTGCAGCTCGAATAATCTTACAATTACGCATGATGCAGTGGGAGCAAAGTGATTCCATTATTGAAAATGCTTAAGGATTAATGGAAGAATACTTCTTAGGGACAGAAATTTTAAAAAGGAGGGGGCATATCTCCCTCCTTTTAAACGAGGCTTTAAACATAGTTACTCATAAATATAGCCGATCACTTCAAGTGCCTGATCAATCGTTTCGACGGTGATGTTCGCTTTGTTAGACAATTCTTTTAAGGGATGAATCAATGATTCCGGACGAACAATAATAGTAGGTTTGTTCATGGCGATCGCTGTGCTGGCATCCATCGCAGTGTTCCATTGTTTGTAGCTTTCACCAAATAACGCGATGACGATGTCGGATTTTTGCATTAATACTTGAGTGCGTAAATTGTTGATTGCAGAGGCGGCATCGTCTTTGTAAAACTTGCCTGGCTGTTCTCCCAGAATATCCTCACCGATATTGTCGGATCGTTCATGATTGGTTTGTGGTCCGACAAACGTTAATGATAAATCTTTTTGTTTTGCCTTTTTCTCTACTTTCAGGCGCCAGTCATCATGAATCTGACCTGCTAAATAAACGGTTAACTCCATCTGATCACTCCTAATGAAAGATTTTCTTTCCTCTATCGTAATCAATGTGAGCTTTCACTTCAAAGGAAATGGCTAAGCTAAAAATACTTAAATCCTATTGCTATGCCAAATAGGTATGTAGGAAGGGAGCTCACCTTCCTTGTTATGTTTCCAATAAAATTTCGCCCAGTCATCCACATAATTTTGCAGCCAATTTTTCGTTAATTTTGTATTTTGATTAATAGCTCCTTGAACCAAACAATCACTTCATTAAACCTAACAAATTTGCTTGCAGTTTCATGTTGGAGGAATCACCTTGGGCAACCTGTTTTTTATTTATTTTGGCGGCACCGTCTCCCTTTTCTCCTAATTTTTTATTTGTAAATAGAGAAACAAGGATTGATAAAAAGGAACAAAACATGGTATAAGTATTAAAGAAGCAAAGATATTTTTGCTTCTCATTTGAGTGGTTTGACCTGGTAACACAATGAGAGGATTGGAATATATGACAGAAAATTTTTGGCGTGATTTACCGCGCCCGTTCTTTGTACTGGCACCAATGGAAGATGTGACAGATGTTGTATTTCGCCATGTAGTAAGTGAAGCAGCCAGACCTGATGTTTTTTTTACTGAGTTTACGAACACGGAGAGCTACTGTCACCCAGATGGAGAAGCTAGTGTGCGTGGGCGCTTGACTTTTACAGAGGATGAACAGCCAATGGTGGCGCATATATGGGGAGATAAACCCGAATTTTTTAGACAAATGAGTATTGGCATGGCGGAAAAAGGTTTTCGTGGTGTCGATATTAATATGGGATGCCCTGCTCAAAATGTAGCAACCAACGGGAAGGGATGCGGTCTGATCCGTCGTCCGGAAGTTGCAGCAGAGCTAATACAAGCAGCAAAAGCGGGCGGATTGCCCGTAAGTGTGAAGACAAGGCTAGGATACACGGAGGTAGACGAGTGGCACGACTGGCTCAAACATTTATTGGAGCAAGATATTGTGAATCTTTCCATACATCTCCGTACCAAAAAAGAAATGAGTAAAGTCGATGCACACTGGGAACTGATTCCCGAAATAAAAAAACTTCGAGATGAAGTGGCACCAGATACATTGTTAACGATAAACGGTGACATCCCGGACCGTCAAACTGGTTTAGAGTTAGTGAATAAATATGGTGTCGATGGCGCTATGATTGGGCGTGGAATTTTTACCAATCCATTTGCCTTTGAGAAAGAGCGAAAAGAACATACGAGTCAGGAATTGCTCGATCTCTTGAGATTACATCTGGATCTCCATGATAAATATACAGAAATAGAGCCTCGTTTATTCAAACCGCTTCGTCGCTTCTTTAAGATATATGTACGTGACTTTCGAGGAGCAAGTGATTTAAGAAATCAGCTGATGGAGACAAAGTCAACGGATGAAGTTCGTGCACTGCTCGATGATTTTGAATGGAAGCATCAAGATAAGGCAAGATCGTAGAAGATTCCCTAACATCAAAAAAGAGCAGGTATTTTCCTGTTCTTTTTTCTTTCAAAAAAATAGTCGTTACCGAACCTTTTTCTTTCCCTTTATGATAAATACTAACACCACTAAAGGCAGAAGTGTCATGGCAATCATCCAAATAGAGGACGACTGATTGTTCATGTAATGTTTCGCCTCTTCCCCAATAAAATAAATAAAAACCGGAATCGGGAAAAAGCGAATGATCCGTCCGATGATGGAGCCGATTAGAAACGGTAAGAAAGACATTTTTAAAGCACCACCCAAAATCGCAAACACTTTAAAAGGAATTGGCGTAATACCGGCTATAATTAAGGCAATGATCCCGTATTTCTCGAATAATCTTTCTGCCTTTTTGATTGTTTTCTCCTTAATCCATCTATGTAAAAGTGGTTTTCCGATATAGTAACCAAGTGTATAACCAAGCATAGCACCCAGAATGGAGCAAAAAACCGTAATGCTCGCTAACCAAAAGGAACTGTATGGATTATTTCCCGATAATGGAATGAGAAATACATCTGGTGGAATGACAAAAAAGGCTGATTCTGTAAACGCTGCAATAATGAGTCCCCATATTCCCAACTGTTCTAATATCTCAGTCATTTTTTGCAATGGCGATCCTCTTTTCTCAAACGAAATTAGGCTGAACTGAACCATGCTTTTTTCATAAAAGTATCTTTCTTCGTAAGTGTAACAACACTACAGTCATTTTACCATATGTTTACTTCAACCATTCCTATTAAAAAACAGACCAAATCATTTGTGATTTGGTCTGACAATGCTTCTCCTCATTACTGTTCCAGCTTTGAAATACGATCATCAAGCGGTGGGTGTGATGAAAATAAAGAGAAAAAGCTGCTTTTACTGCTGATTTTCATTGTTTGTACGGCAGAGTCATCAGAGTAATCCTTGACATTCGCGCGGTCTACATGCATTTTTAGTGAGCGTAAGGCGTGGGCCATTTTGTCACGTCCAGCAATAGCTGCACCGCCATTGTCGGCGTGGTATTCACGATGACGGGAATACGCACTGACAACGAGACTGCCGAGAATCGAGAACAGGATTTGGAACACGATAATGGCAGCAAATTCCACAATCCATTGTAATTCCGAACGTACAAGGCGAGAGACAGCGATCGCAACGATTCGTGAGAAGAAGACAACAAATGTGTTGACGATACCTTGCAACAGCGTCATCGTGACCATATCGCCATTCGAAACGTGTGCGACTTCGTGGGCAATTACTCCTTCGATGGCATCATCATCCATTGAATGTAATAAACCACTTGACACAGCGACGAGCGATCTTTTTTTCGATGGCCCGGTAGCAAATGCATTGACTTCAGGTGACTGATAGATACCGACCTGTGGCGTGTGACGTAATCCTGCCGCACGTGCCAGACGTTCTACTTTTTCATACACGATTCGTTCTTCCGTATTGGCTGGACGATTTGGATCGATTACTTTTACTTTCATCATCATTTTGGCAATCCAACGTGACATGGCAAGTGAAATGAAAGATCCGGTGAAGCCGACAACCAGACTGAAGATCATCAGTGTACCATAATCTATTCCGCCGTTTCCTAAACGGTAAGATCCATTAATTCCTGTGTATTGTGTGATGACAGACCAGACAATGACGATTGTAGTCATCACCAGAATATTCGTTAACAAAAACAATAAAAGACGTTTGCCCATTTATTATCCTCCCATTACAGCATAATTTGCTTATATCATACCATATAAATAGATCATAAGCCTATTACAATGGCTTTTTCTTTTGTTACTTTTACTATATGATAAAGAAGAAGTGGCATGCTGGGGGAATCGAATCGTGATAAAAAAATGGTTGATGTTGATTATACCGCTTTTTTTACTAGTGATGTTTTTCTTTCTTTTTTTTCAATTGCATCGTTTGCTTGTATTAGAACAATCGCCGAAAAAGGTGGATGCAATGATTGTCTTGAGTGGTGGAACTGGAGATAGGGAAGCCGAAGCAGCAAAGCTCTATCATGAAGGATACAGTGATACGATTATTGTCACTGGCGCACTTGTCGGCTGGGAAACCTATACGTCTGATATTATGCGTGAGCATTTGATCAAGCTAGGTGTTCCGAATGATGCGATCTTTGATTATAAAGAAGTGACAAGTACAAGAGAAGAAGCGGAGCTGTCGATACCGCTTTTACGTGAGTTGAGGGTGGACTCTTTAATGGTGGTAACGAATAAATATCATTCTTCTAGGGCGGCATGGATCTTCGAGCGAACATTGAAGAAGGAAGGAATCGAGGTTATTTCGGTACCCGTTCGTGACGATGTCTTTGACCGGAATTGGTGGAAGCAGCATGAGACGAGAAAACAAGGAGCTACTGAAGTATTGAAAGCTGTTTGGGAGTTGTTTCGTTTATAGGAAAGACACTTTACTTGATAAAAGGTTTCTTTTCTTACACGTTACGATCAGAGTATAAGAAAAGAACTCTTATGAAAGGGATCAAGATTTTATTATTCGATTTGTATCGTTTAGAAAGAAAGGAACCAAAAGTGAGGAGCAGCACAACAGGATTTGTATCGTTTAGAAAGAAAGGAACCAAAAGTGAGGAGCAGCACAACAGGATTTGTATCGTTTAGAAAGAAAGGAACCAAAAGTGGGGAGCTGCACAACAAGATTTGTAGCGTTAATAAAGAAAGAAGACAAATGTATGGTGTTGCAATTAGTATTTGTCTTCTTGCAGAGACTGTACCATAGTAGTGTTGGCCAACCACATTCCAAGCGGGACGAGAAGTGGTTGGCAGAAGGCGTCTCAGCACAGACAAAATAAAAAATGACATCTCCGTTAGCTGACATAATACGGATTATAGGTAGCTGTATATATTAAAGTTATTTGGAGCGTCGTTCTTACTTAGCGTAACAACGATTCTGCTCCATCGATAAACATTTCGGTACCCGTGATGTGACTCGCTTGTTCGGATGCGAGAAAGGTGACAAGGTCTGCTACTTGTTCCGGTTTTCCAGGACCGTGCTCTAACGGCTTATCGCCTTCGGGGTATTTGACGGGGATGTTGATTTTTTCTAATTCAGGTGTTTTCTCTGTGTTTTTGCCTATGTCCGTTTCAATGGCGCCTGGACAAATAATATTGACCCTGATTTTATATTGCGCTAATTCGAGCGCTGCCATTTTCCCGAAAGCCATTTGACCAGCTTTTGACGTACTGTATGCAGCCATGCCAAAATTGGAGAAAATACGATTACCATTGACGGAGCTCGTGATGATAATACTTCCACCGTTATTTTTCATGAAGGGGATCGCATATTTTACGGTATGGAAGGTTCCTTTTAAGTTAGTGTTAATAGTTTTGTCCCAATCCTCAGGGTTCAAATCTTCGATTGGTGCCAGCACCCCGTTGATACCACTATTGGCAAAAATAATATCAATCTGTCCCAAATGATCCGCTACTTCCTGCATCGCATTTGCTACCCGCTGATGATCCGAGAGGTCTACATCTGCAATCATTGCCTTTCCACCTAAGTCTGTAATTTCGTCTTTGACTTGTTCTGCCTGTTCTTCTTTCAGGTCCATCAGACAAACCTTTGCGCCCTCTTTCGCAAGTGCGATCGCAGAAGCACGGCCAATACCAGAGCTCCCACCCGTAACAACAGCTATTTTATTTGTAAAACGGTTACCCATTTTCTTTCCTCCTAGCTTTTTTTCATCCTATTCCCGATTTTCATGGGTTTACACATGTTAGTGCAGAAATAAAACCGGGAAGAGAAACTGCCCGGTTGTTATTGAATGATATTCTCGATCGCTTGTTTCTGCTGTTCATAATCGCGTCGTACTAAATCCATGGCACCTTGGTCGTGCGTTACTTTTGCCGCTTGCTCAATGGAACGCTCTGCACGTTCCATTGAATGTCTGACTTGTTCTAAAATGTCATCATTGAGGTGACTTTGCGCTTGCTGTACGGCATGCTGTAAATGAAGAATCGACTGTTGCGCCTGTGCAAGCTGGTTCTGATCCTGTAAACTGGAGATATTGTTTCCTTTTTCCAAGATGAATTCCTCCTTGATATAATCGTACATTGTTTAATGTGCGATGGTGGGGGGATTTTATGCATAATTTGTGGAGGTAAAGGTGTTGTGGCGTTAGGCTGTTATCTATGATAATAATTGCATCCATATTTTTGGGGGGGATGCAATCAATCAACGAATATGGAAGGAGTTTGCCTGTGGTTACCATATTAAGCAATCAACACCCATTTATTATCCGGTCCGCACAAGAATCGGACGCAAAGGAGCTGGTGCAAGTTCGTTTGCAAATGGATGGGGAGACAGAAAATATGGATCGAGAAAAAGGGGAAGCCTATTTAGATGAAGCAGCATTCAGACAGCTCATTAGAGACGATCGTAAATACGAAAGCCATCTTTTTTTAGTCGCCGAAATGAATGGGAATATTGCAGGGTTCTCGCGATGTGAAGGCAATGAGTTAAAGAGGTTAGCTCACAAAGTAGAGTTCGGAGTAGGTGTATTAAGGGAATATTGGGGATATGGCATTGGCAGGCAGCTTTTGGAAGAATCGATTCAATGGGCCTGGGCACATGCGGATATTAAGAAAATGCAATTAAGTGTACTGGAGACTAATGATAGAGCAATTGCCTTGTACAAAAAGTTAGGTTTTGAAGTAGAAGGTCAGTTGAAGCAGGATAAGCTGCTTTCTGATGGAAAGTACTATGATACTATTTTGATGTGAAAATGGTTGAGATGAGATAAAGGGAACAAAAGTACAATGGATTGAACGGTGATTTGTTTCCTTTATCCATGAATGGAGACAAATGACGAAGTGAGTGGCAGGAGATTTGTATCCTTTATAGAGGAAAGGTGACAAATGTAGGGAAAATGGAAAGAGATTTGTAGCGAATAACCTGAAAGAATACAAATCTGATCGATGCGGTTAACGTTTTAGCGCAAATGAAACTTGAAAAGTAATGCCTTTACAAAAAAGCAACCTGCCTCACAGCAGGTTGCTTCGTCTGATTACTTATGAAGATTTTTATCACGTCCGAATAAGCGGTCGCCCGTTTCAATAGCTGGGCGTGGTGCTTCTTTCATGTCATAGCCTAGGAAGAAGCTTGTATGTGGCGGCTGATTATAAGCGACATTCTGCCATGCGACACCCATACGGTAAACCGGATCGTGCATCAATGTGTAGATTTTTTCTTCTGATTCACTGGTTGTCGTGTAAATCCGTAACGCTTCACTATCTCCTGACGGCCAGATCACTTCTTCGCGCCAGTCACCAAAAAGGTCAGCTTGAAGGGAAGGATTACCTTTAGTGTAATTATTGGTTCGGGTTCCTTCAGGAGTTAAAAGGTTCACAAGTTCATTTTTTTGATAATCCCATTTATCGATACGGCCAACACCATATGGGTCACTACTGGAATCAAAGGTATGATCGAGCAGTTCTCTGCCAAGATCGCCATCCCACCAGACGGCATGGTTGACAGATCCCGGAATTGATTCGGAAATGATGTCACCGTCTACTGCATGTAAGCCGGTTCCTTCACTGCCATCCCAAGAGGCAGATGTCCAGAACTCTGCGCCTTGATAGCGTGGATCAATATCAGCGATAAGGCCTCTGCCGACATCTTTACGAACATTAACACCGTGAATTAATTCGCCGGTTTCCGCGTCACGAATGCCATACCCGATCGGAATTTGCGTGTCTTCGTGCGGTTGGAAAATTTCAAGGCCAGGACGATTTGGATCAAAATCGCTGACATGTAAGGCATCACCATGACCCCACTCGGTAGTGTAGAGGCCGCTGCCATCATCGTCGACCACCATGGCGCCATAAATGATTTCGTCTTTACTGTCTTTATCAATATCTGCTACGGAGAGACTGTGATTACCTTGTCCTGCATAATCCTGATTGCCTTCATCATCTGTATCAAATACCCATTGTCTTGTCAGTTCGCCATCTCGCCAATTGTAAGCCGCGATGACGGTACGAGTATAATAACCGCGAGCCATCAGTATACTAGGTCGTTCACCATCCAAGTAGGCAACACCTGCTAAAAAGCGGTCAGCACGGTTACCGTAGTCATCACCCCAGTCGTTTAAATTACCTCGTGGTGGGTAGTAATCTGTGGTTGTTAGTGCTTTACCTGTGTCACCTTCAAATATGGTTAAATACTCCGGTCCTTGCAGCACATAACCACTACTATTACGCCAATCTGCATTAGCATCTCCAATTACATTACCTTGACCGTCCATTGTGCCATCTGCCGTTTTTAAAACGACTTCTGACTTGCCGTTGCCATCAAAATCATAGACAAGGAATTGGGTATAGTGGGCACCTGCTCGAATATTTTTACCAAGGTCCATTCGCCATAATTTGGTTCCGTCTAATTCGTATGCATCCAAGTATACATTCCCGGTATATCCAGATTGTGAGTTGTCTTTGGAGTTAGTGGGGTCCCATTTTAGAATAATCTCATATTCGCCGTCGCCATCGAGATCCCCAACACTTGCGTCATTGGCACGATAGGTATAATCGACACCATCCGGAGTGGTACCACCAGCTGGTTTATCCAGTGCTACGCTTAAATAATTTTCTGACCAGACGTTCACTTCTTTCGTTATTTTGTCACCACTGCCTTTGATGATTTTTACTTGATAAGTAGAATCTGCTGTCCCATCTTCATCAAAAAAGTTAGTGCTGTCCTCGATTGGTTTTTTGTTTACTTTTTTACCATCACGGAAAAGGTTAAACTTGACATCTGTCGGATCGGTTCCGAGCATTTTCCAGCCAACATATACACCATCACCCGATTGAACGGCAACAAGTGCACGGTCCAACTGCTCCATTTGTCGTTTCTTTACTTCTGTAACAGGGGATTCAGCCGTATCAGAGGCTTCGGAAATTCCTCCTGCATTGACCGCCCGTACCTGATAATAATAGTTGCTATAAGTCAAAATAGTATCGTCAGTGAAGCTTGTTTCTGTGGTTGTTCCAATTTTCTCGAAATCTACTGTTCCTTCCGGATAATCATCAGGATTATATTTGGCACGGTAAATATAATAAAGCAGCGTGTCATCGGATGCTTCCCAGTTAACAGTTACCTGATCGATGGACGCGTTTTGTACCGCCAGATTAGTTGGAGGCTGTGGTGCTGTTTCATTTTCTTTGATTAACGAGGCGGTAACTTCATCACTTTTATCCGATTCGATGCCGGAAGGATGTACGAGTGAAACGGCATAGGTGTATCCGTAACCGAGTTCAACGGATGAATCTGTATACGCGTTAGCGGTTGTTTCATCGATTTTACTGAAGGAATCTTGATTTGGTCCCTTGCGATAAATGTTGTAGTGACTCGCGTTGTCATCTGCTTGCCATGACAATGCGACTTCACTATCCGCTGTATAGCTAATGGAATCGACGCTTAGGTTCTCGACTTGAGCTAATGGCACGATTTCCAGGCCATTAATGCGTCCATTTTCTCCAATATCAATCGTTAACTGGCCATCTGTGATCGTAATATTTTCGGTGAGTTCAGCGAACTCACCTCCACTGGAAGTGATATTGCCATAATCTTCCCCGTTGATCACGAAACTGGAGCGATTAAAAGCAATTTCATCCCCTGCGATGATTCTGACAAAATAATCACCATTCGGAAGGTCTAATTGAAAAGAATAGTTACTGTTAATGACAAAGTCTCTTTTTAAGTCATCGGGATTGCCGCGGTCCCGCATATCGATACTTTTACTTAAACCATAGCCCTTGCTTTCATCATAAACAGTGGTATTGGCAACTTGCGTATAGCCGGCTGCAACGGGACTGCCTTCTGAACCAAAATCAAATAAATAGCTGTTGTCCTCTTCTGCTGCCTGGGACGGATTAGCTGGTAATAGTGCCGCAAGCAGAACGATAATAAGGATGCTGGATATGTTTTTCATCAGATAAACAAACCTCCTAATTGATTTTTTGTGGGAACGGTGATGTTAGGCGGGATTCACCTCCTTGTTCAGAAAAGATTTCAGTCATGGGACCAAAGTATGATAACGCTTACATTTTTTCTTGAGAGAACCATGACCTGATTTTTATTGTGGGGGAATCTGGATGCGATCATAGATTAGAGGAGAAATAGTAATTAGTCAAGGGGAACACTGATATTTGAACGGAAAACACTGAAAATTGATGGTTAATGGTATGAAATATGAAAGGAAAAAGCTGTCTTCGAAAGACAGCTTTATTTATTGAATAGAATCAAGAAATATTGGTTTTCTAGCACTTATCCCATCGCCGGCATCACCGATGTATTCATATTCAATGACTAAAACGTTATTATTAATCTGATAGACATAATATCCAAAAATTTCATTTGAACTTGCATTATGTCCACCTTGATGAAGACCTTCATAAGGATTTTCATCCGTTGTTTCCGTTACATCATCCACATCATTATATTGCTCTCGATACTCTGTATTTAAATTATCCGAAATATTTTCAATCGTATTATTCTCGACGACGTGGAGGCTGATGGAAATGTACTCCTTATCGTCGTGATGTCGAACTGATTTCCCTTCGATTGCATATTTGTCTAATAATTCCGGCATCGAATACGTAATACCGTAAGGATCCATTCGATATTTTTGAAGAGTAATTTCTTCCTGCATACCTTCATTCATTATAGTGGCTTCCTCTGTCCCGACTTGATCCACCTTAAATTCCTCAGGACTAACATCCTCTTCACCAGAATCAGCATCATCTTCTTCCGAATTTTGCTCTTCATCAAGAATCGTTACATCATCGGAATCTTGTGTATCGTTTTCACCAGGCTGGCTTTCTTCGGTGGGGTGCTCATCAGCGGGCAAGGTCAGTTGATGTTGATTAATCATGCTGTAAACCAATATACCACACAGTAGAACGGCTGCTGCAGACGTAAACCAAATGAAGGTGTGCTTTGCTTTGGAGCGGGCCTTCTTCTTTTGTGCATGTTTTTGCAGGGCCATTTTCATCTTGTCCTTTTGTGTATCATTGATTTTGGCATTTGATTTCAAGTCTTTTAACTCCTTTATTAAATCGTCTTCGTTATGACTCATAATGAACCTCCTTTACATGCAGTTTCAGTGCTTTTAATGCGCGGTGGAAGGTGACACGTACTTTCGATTCGGTCCACCTCAGAACGTTGGCTGTTTCCGACACTGTTAATTCTTCGATGCCACGGAGGATGACCACGTCACGGTAATCTTGTTTTAGCTGGGCGATTGCCCGGTGCAGTTCGAGTTTTTTCTCATTTAACAAATGTTTATCTTCTGGCGAAATGTCTATTTTATGTTCATACGTTTTGATTAGTTTTCGCCAATCCTTTCGTTTTTGTTTTCGCGCTTCATCGATCGCCAGATTACGGGCGATCGAAATCAGCCATGTTTTAGGGCTGGCATCACCCTTGAAGGAATCATAGCGATCAATCGCTTTGATGAATACCTCTTGGACTAAATCTTCAACATCTGATGTGGAGGTGTAATATATTAAAAAACGGTAGACATCATCTGCATAAGCGTCGAACCAATTGGTAATTAATTCTTCATCCATTTCTTAACCTCCTTGTTCTTTCATCTTCGGTGTTCTTACTTATTAGACGCACCATGACATGAAACATTACAGTTTTCGATAAAAAAATACGATTCATTCGAAGTTAACGATGAACAAGTAGCTTGGTCGATCCTTTAACTTAATGATATGATACATAAGGAATCAATGGAAAGAGTAGGAGCGTTTATGTTGAAAAAAACATCATTTTTACAAACATCAATGGAAACATTTCAATGGTTTATCTTTTTATTAGCAAGTTCAGTGGCCTTACCCATCGTCGTAGGAGCCATGTTTGATTTAAGTTTTCCGGAAATAGCCGGGTTGATGCAACGGACTTTCTTTGTCGTGGGGCTGGCTTCTTTTCTGCAGGCAATCTTTGGACATAAGATGCCGATTATGGAAGGTCCTGCCGGCATTTGGATTAGTATTTTTTCCGTTATGGCTGCCACAGGCATACAGAATGGTACAGCATATGGGGACACGTTACGTTTATTGGAAACGACCATGATCCTGACAGGGGTTTTCTTATTTCTGTTCGGTGCTTTGAAGTTGACACAGTATGTGCTGCCAATTTTCACACCGTTAGTGACAGGGACTTTCTTCTTACTGTTAACGGTTCAATTGAGTGGGACGTTTCTCGAAGGAATGCTTGGACTGCAAGGTGGCTCGGAAAATATTCAGGTAAAAGAAGCGCTGATTGCAACGTTAACCTTCATGATTGTGTTGGGATTATCGATTTTTTCAAAAGGCTGGTTAAGTAATTATTCGATGCTTATCGGTATATTTGTCGGATGGCTTATCTTCGTGCTCGTGAACGGGGAGGCACCAGTTGTCGGTGATGTGGCACTGTTTGCATTGCCTGATGTGTTCGCGTTTGGTATGCCGGAGTTTAACATTAGTCTTATTCCGATCGCATTTATTACAGCTGTCATTCTGCTTTCGAACATCGTCGCTTCTGTCGTGGCGGTGGATCAAATATTAGGGAATAAAAAAAGTGATCGAAAAAAAGAGATTAATCGTGGAACGGTAGTATTTGGACTTAATCACGGCTTGGCAGGGATGTTCTCAGCCATTGCTAATGTGCCGCTCTCTACGTCTGCCGGTTTTATAGAACTGACTGGACAGAAACGAAAAACGCCATTTATTTATGCATCTTTTCTATTAATGGTCGTGGCCTTCTTTCCGGTGATTGTCTCGTACATATCCAGTATTCCATCACCGATCGCCAATGCAGCATTGATGGCATCGTTTATCCAACTAGTAGGGTTAGCGATCCGCAATGTGAACTATCATCCGCTTGATAACCGTCGGGTAACAATTCTTGGGATTGCCTATCTTGTCGGGATGGGAACGATGTTTCTGCCGGCTGAGGTGTTTTCCGAATTGCCGCTGCTCGTACAGAATGTGATGAGTAACGGTCTGTTGGTCGGAACCTTCCTTGTGATGATAATGGAGCAATTGTGGAAAGAAGAATCACAATAGAAAAAGCAGTTCTGATAAATTGGCCTGCATTCAAACGACAATAGCAAGATGTGTTGGAATGCAGGCCATATTCGATCAAAAAAGCTTGGGTTACAGCGAATTATGAATGAAAGCAGTCCTCATTCAATCAGAAGCGTCTCTTCTGCACCTCCTTTTGATTGAATGAGTTCATGTTTCAAACAAGCCACCACTCACCGCTGGAATCCTTCCAGTGCATATGATCACCCTTCGAATCCAATTTTTTCTTTAAAATCCTCTAAAGAGTCGTCTGGCTTCACTTCTCTCCTCGGAATCTCATAGATGTTCGTTCCGGGAACGACATCAGCCGGGTTGACGGTAAACGCCATATGGATGCCGAGATCTTTTAAAATATCGACGACTCTATCATTGTACGCGCCGTATGGAGCAGCGAAGGCTTGTTTATTGCCATCCAAATTGTAAATACTTGTTGCAATATCCTTTTTAATAAGGTCGGATGTCAGGGCGACTAAATAGGCTTTATCCCGATTGGTTCGTTTATGAAAATGGTACGTGTGGCTTTCGAATTCGAAAATGTCGCAGCTGTTTTGCATGTCCTCTAACGTGTAGTACTGGTATTTGCTTGGGTCATACTCATAGTCTTCTTTTCTGACAGCACCGGTTATCACAAAGCTTGCCGCATTAAAGCCGTTGGCACGAAGAGTCGGTGCTACTTCCAATGTGTTCTCGATAAAGCCATCATCGAATGTAAGCACAACACTCTTTTCAGGAATATCCAGCTTGCCATCAATAAATATTGCCAGTTCCTTTAACGTCAACGTCGTATAACCCTCTTCTTTTAAAAATTCAATCTGTTCTTGAAAATCGGACTGTAAAATCACTTCGGAAATTAAGTTTCCATTATATTGTTTATGAATCCTGCTGATGGCATCCTCCGGAACGACCCGGTGATACATCAATACCGTTACCTTCTCTGCTTTATTTTGCTTGGATACATTGAAATCACGGACCTCGTCTGTCCATCGTTGGCATTCATTGATGTCGAATGTTTCATTTCTGGGAAATAACTCGCTGTCAGGCATAGCCATCGCAGGTTGACTACTTAGGATAAACAATCCAATCATCATGAGTATCGTCTTTTTCATATCGTTTGCTCCTTTTGACAAAGTTGTAGCGGTAGTTTTTGTTGTACAGACTCGTTTCATTCGAAATAAAAAATGCGTGATACCGGTAAAATTCGTCAGAATAATGGAAAAGTTATCCTATTGTTGATTAGCTGTAAAAAGCTCTCTCATTTTATGGTAAAATAATAGCTAAATAAAGGAGTGCTTGTTATGTTTAATGGAGTTCATCACATTGCAATTATTTGTTCCAATTATGCTGTTTCTAAAGATTTTTATATAAATAAGCTAAGGTTTACTGAAATTCGTGAAGTATATCGTGAGGAACGAAAGTCATACAAGTTGGATTTAGCCCTAAATGGTACCTATATGCTCGAATTATTCTCTTTTCCGGATGCCCCTGAACGTGCCAGTTATCCAGAGGCACAAGGACTTAGACACATTGCATTTACCGTTGACAACATTGACAGAACAGTAGAAAAGCTTTATGAAAAAGGTATCGAAGCAGAAGTAATTAGAATAGACCCGATTACTGGGAAGCGATTTACTTTTTTTCAGGATCCTGATCAATTACCTATCGAAATATACGAAAAATAGATATGTGGAAAAGGTGGTGAGTCTGTGCATAAGGAGATGAAAAATTTATTAGGGATACTGGTGCTGATTACAGCTATCTATTATTTACTGTTGACCTTGTTGGAAGCGGAGTCCCTTCTACGTGATGTCCTGTCGATAGCTGTGCCGGTAGTGGCCGTATCCATAAGTGGCAGATGGATTTATCAAGCATACCGCCAATCGGATCAAATCCAGCGACGATTTTGGATGTGGATAGGCTTATCGCTGGCAGCATTTGTGGCAGCAAACCTAATCTGGCTTTTCGAAATACTCGTGAGTGGAGAAAATAGTTTTCCAGCTCTGTCTTTGGTAGCCTGGTTTGCAGCATACAGTCTGTTATTGCTTGCCGTTTTACATAAAATTAAATTGATCGAAACGGATGTGTCGACGAGTCCGTTTTTGTTCAATATTTTCATCTTTATGATTTTTATCACCGTTATTTGTATTCATTATCTTTTTCAACCGGTTATTTTTTACGCGGATCATTCGTTGTGGTTACAGGGAATTATTATTGCTTTACAGGTTTGCTTATTAGTAATCATGTTCGGCATTACGACATTATACTATTTAATCTTGTTCAGTAAGCAAAGAGGGGCCATGACATTCTTAATCGCTGGTGTTTTTTTTCATATCTTGGCGATTATGTTATTGGTGATTGCAGAAATGAATCAATGGAAGGCTTGGTATGATCTTATTGATGCATTATGGTTATTTTCCTTGCTCTTGATTGGTACCTCAGCGAAACTGACACATCTTCAGCTACCAACTATGGATTGGAATCGCTTCAAAAATGAAGAACGAAAGGTTACTTTTTTTCCTTATTTATCGGTGTTAGTCCTTATGCTGTTCTTGTTGCAAAGTTATCACTGGGAATGGAATGCGCTTAGCATCGGCTTAATGATTGTCTTTATCATGCTGGTAGCAAGGCAGCTGTTGGTGATGAAAAAGAATACACAACTGGTTCGCGAATACCGTTATCTTGCTTATCATGATGCATTAACCGGATTAAAAAATCGTGTCAGTTTTACCGAAGATTCTAAGAAATTACGTAAAAAGGGTCAGCCGCTTGCTGTTCTGTTAATGGACCTTGATCGCTTCAAGAATATTAATGATAGTCTTGGACATCAGGCTGGTGATCAAGTCTTGCTTGAAGCGGCGATACGTCTGCGCAAAGTTGTGGAGGGAGGCGCGGAGGTATACAGGATTGGTGGCGATGAGTTTATTATGCTGGTTCCTCATGCTTCGGTGGAGAAAATGAAGGAAGTATCCAATGCCATTCTGGCTGTCTTTTCCAGTTCTTTTCACCTGGAACAATACGAAGTTAGTCTGACGCCCAGTATAGGCATCAGCTTTTATCCGGAAGATGCGTTGACTGAAGAGCAGCTGATGAAGCATGCTGATGCGGCGATGTATCAGGCAAAGCGTCTCGGTAAGAATCGTTACTACTTTTTTGATGAAGTATTGCACCGACGAATCATGCGTAAGCTGACCTTAGAGATGAAACTAGAAAAGGCAATAGTGGAGGATCAATTTACGCTGGTTTATCAGCCGATTGTCCGTCTTGCCTCTGATACGCCGGTTGGGGTGGAAGCATTGGTAAGATGGGATCATCCGACTATGGGGGATGTATCGCCAACGGAATTTATTCCGGTTGCAGAGGAAACCGGCCAAATACATAAAATTGGGGAATGGGTTTTACGTAAGGCTTGTCTGGAGATAAAACAGCTGCATGAAGCGGGCTACCATGACTTAACCGTGGCCGTGAATGTGTCGCCAAAACAGCTAGAGCGTCGTTTTGTGAAAACAGTGGAAAATGTCTTGGAAGAAACCGGATTACCGCCACAATACCTGGAATTAGAAATCATTGAGAGTCTCATGCAAAATATTGATACGTCAAAAATGATACTGCAGTCCTTGCATGATTTAGGAATCGGTATTGTGATTGATGATTTCGGCACAGGGTATTCCTCACTCTATCTGCTAAAGGAGCTGCCGATCGATAAATTAAAGATCGATAAACATTTCATTAAAGGTGTAGAGGACAAAACCAGTTTGGCAATTGTCAAAACAATGGTCGATATTGGTGCCAATCTTCATTTGAAGGTAGTGGCGGAAGGAATCGAAGCGGAGTGGCAGCGAAATATTTTACATCGTCTGTATTGTGATTATGGACAAGGTTATTATTACTCGGAGCCCGTTTCCTTGAAGGATTTAAAAAAGTATATCCGATCATAATAATGTATCCGATCGGTGTGCATTGTTATAATAGAGGAGGAGGGATGATGAGTTGAATTTCTTTAAACGCTTATTTCAACCGGTAAAATGTGCAATGTGTGGCAAGAAACCAGTCAAACCCACTTACTATTATAACGATCATGATGAGAAGGTGCCGGTCTGTTTCAAATGCGTAACATACGCAGAGAGACGGGCTTTTCGAAAAGCGTAGAGTGTTGTTAGAAGCCTCTGCGTTTTTTCCTTATACGTCAGGTTTTGTAAACGAAGAATTTGATATAGAGGAGGAATGAAAATGAAAGCAGTAATAACAAAAGAACCAGGTGGTGCAGATCAACTCACCTATGTTGAACAAAATGATCCAACAGTAGCTTCAGGAGATATGCTAATAGAAGTGCATGCTACAGCGGTGAATCGTACCGATATTTTAAACCGTGAAGGGAAAATAGGCTATGCGGAGAATCCGATCATTGGCGTCGAGATCGCTGGCGTTGTCGTAGATCCGAATGGCCATGATCAGTTTACCGTCGGAGAACGTGTGATGGGATTGGTCAACGGTGGTGGGTATGCAGAAAAAGTAGCCATGCCTGTTGATCGCGCGATGAGTATTCCATCCGATCTTTCGTTTGAACAAGCTGCAGCAATTCCGGAAGTGTTTTTGACCGCCTATCAAACGCTTTATTGGATCGGAAAATTGCAGAAAAGCGAAACCGTTCTGATTCATGCTGGTGGAAGTGGTGTCGGCACGGCGGCTATTCAACTAGCGAAGAAGCTGTCGAACGCCCGCGTTATCGTAACTGCTGGATCGGAAGAGAAAGTAGATTTTTGCAAGAAGCTCGGAGCGGATGTTGCAATCAATTACAAAACACAGGCATTCGAAGAAGAAGTATTACAAGCAACCGACCAAAAAGGTGCCGATGTCATTCTTGATTTTGTCGGTGCGAGTTACTGGCAGAAAAACTATCGAAGTATCGCTGTTGACGGACGCTGGGTGCTAATCGGTGTGTTAGGGGGCAGCAAGGTAGATTCCATTTCATTAATGGATTTGATGGCCAAACGAATTCAGCTCACCGGAACGTTGTTAACGCCAAGGAGTGATCCGTATAAAGCAGAATTATCAGATGACTTTCTGAAAAAGACAAGTGAATATTTTGAGGATAAGTCGATCAAGCCGGTAGTGGATCAAGTATTTCCAATTGAAGAAGTGGCAGATGCCCATCGCCATATGGAATCCAACAAAAACATCGGCAAAATTATTTTGAAAGTACGATAAAAGGGAGGCTGCTGGTGTGACGGAATATATGTTATGGAACCATAAAATAGTGGAAAGAAAGCAGGAAAACGCGCTCGTATCTTTTGAAGACCGTGGTTATCAGTTCGGTGATGGTGTATATGAGGTAATCCGTTTATATGATGGTAAGTTCCATGTGTTAGATTGGCATTTAGACCGTCTTTTTTATTCGATGGAGCAGTTAGCCATTCGTCCACCTTTTTCACGACTAGAGATCAAAGAGTTGTTGAAAAGACTTGTTGCGGCAAATGATTTTACAGTGGACGGAAAACTATATCTCCAAGTGACACGGGGAATGCAGCCACGCGACCATGTCTACGCAGAGGATCTGGATGCGATCTTTTATGCGACCGTAAACAAGTTCGATCAGCCTGTGGAGATGTGGGAGAACGGCGTACGTGTGACGTTACAGGAGGATATTCGCTGGCTTCGCTGTGATATTAAGTCTCTGAATTTATTAGGGAATGTGCTGGCGAGAACGAAGGCGCAGCGTAATGGATTCTACGAGCCGCTTTTTCACCGGGATGGAATTGTCAGAGAGTGTGGGGCTTCCAATTTTTATATGATAAAAGACGGAATGATACATACTCATCCTGCCAATAACTATATTCTTGGCGGTATCACCAGAAAAAAGGTAATCAAGTTAGCGTCAGAGCTTGATATCCCAGTCGTGGAAGAAACGTTTACTGTCGATGAACTGCAAAAGGCAGATGAGTGCTTTTTGACTGCCACACCTATGGAAGTGGTGCCGGTCACACATATTGACGAGAATTCGGTTGGAAACCAAGCGGTCGGTCCAGTCACCAGACAGTTACAGCAATATTATCGCAAACGTGTCTATGACGACGTGGAATAATGTTCACAAAAATGCCCACTTTTAACGTAGTGGGCATCATTTTTTTGGTAAAGTTTGTGATATAATGAACATATGACAGATAGTGAGGTGAGTGTGATGATGACGATTGTAGCATTAACACCTATTTTGGCTGTTTTTCTCTTCTTGGTTATACTTCGAATGCCTGCGATGAAGGCGATGCCAATTAGTCTGGTGGTGACAGCTGTTCTTGCCTTTTTCTTTTGGAAGGTCCCTGCCATTCAGATTAGTGCATCAATTATGGAAGGCGTTTTAATTGGTGTTTCTATTTTATACATCGTATTCGGTGCCATCTTATTATTAAATACATTACAAAAAAGTGGCGCCATTGATACCATTCGAACTTTTTTCATGGGAGTAACTCCGGATCGACGCGTGCAGTCAATTCTGATTGCCTGGTTATTTGGCGCTTTTATTGAAGGATCTGCCGGATTCGGTACACCAGCGGCAATTGTGGCTCCGTTGTTAGTTGTGCTGGGATTTCCACCATTGGCTTCCGTGGTGCTGGCGTTGATTGCGGACAGCAGTCCTGTTTCATTTGGCGCGGTTGGTACGCCGATAATTGTCGGTGTTCAGCAAGGATTAATGGAAGGCGGAGACATCGCACCGTTAGCGGCTAATTTTTTAGGAACTACTTCGCTGGATACATACACCAAAACATTAGCCAGTCAAGTGATGCAGTTTGACCTTATTACAGGGACGATTATGCCATTGATTATGGTCGTCATCCTCACCCGTTATTTCGGTGAAGAAAAATCTTGGAAACACGGCTTCGTCATATGGCGCTTTGCTTTGTTTGCTGGCCTCAGTTTTACTGTGCCGGCGTTCATTGTCGCAACGGTGATCGGTCCAGAGTTTCCGTCCATTGTCGGTGGTTTGGTCGGATTGGTGCTTGTCCTTTTTGCGATTAAGAAAGGGTGGATGCTGCCGAAAAGCCCTTGGGATTTTGGCAAACGTGAAACATGGCCAGCTGGATGGCTGGGGGATCTGGCCATTGCTGAAAAAGAAAAAATGCAATCCATGTCGTTAGTAAAAGCGTGGATGCCTTATTTATCACTTGGTGTATTATTAGTGCTGAGCAGATTGAACGCACTCCCATTCAAACAATGGCTGACAAGCGCTAAAGTAGGATGGGAAAATATTTTTGGAACGACGATATCGGCCGTCTTTGAACCGCTATATTTACCTGGAACGATTTTTCTGGTCGTCGTGGTCATCACCTTTTTTTACCATAAAATGAGTCTGGGCGCATTTGGCCAAGCATTGTCTGTGTCAGGAAAAACGTTAATCGGAACGTCGATTACGCTGTTCACCGCTGTTCCGATGGTGCGCATTTTTATTAATTCCGGTGTGAATCATGCCGGATTGGAAAGCATGCCTGTCGAGCTCGCCTATCAAGCCTCGGGTTTACTAGGGAGCAGCTGGCCATTGATGGCGCCGTTTATTGGTGCCCTAGGTTCCTTTATCTCTGGTAGTGCGACCTTTAGTAATATGATGTTCTCCTTATTCCAGTTTTCCGTTGCCGATCATGTTGGGCTCGATCCAACTCAGATCATCAGCCTGCAAGTTTTAGGTGCAAACGCTGGCAACATGATTTGCGCCGTTAATGTAGTAGCAGCAGCCTCCGTCGTTGGATTAATCGGAAAAGAAGGGCAAATCATCCGCATGACACTCATTCCAATGGTGATCTATTCCATAATCGCCGGCATATTCGCATTTCTCTGGTAAACCTCACGAAAACTGTGGGGTTTTTTGTGTGGATAGATAAGGAAAGCTTATGGACAACTTTTTGGGGAAGAGGAAGAAAGTGTCCGTAAGAAGGAATCTAATGCACACTCTTCTTGAGAAACATACAAAAACAAGATCTAGGGAGGCTTCTTCCCGTCCACCTACTTTTGTATTACAATGAAAGAAAGTGTATGACGCTGGAGGTTGCTATGGCTTGGATTTTATGGGCTTTTTTATCAATATTAATGGTGACAGCCCCTTTTCAAAAAGGATTATATTTTGATGCGGATTTTTACCCGGTACACATTCTGATCTATTGCATCATGTTCGGATGGATCTTCCATATGATTCGTGCGAAACAGCTGGCAGTATGGGGATCATTCGCATTTCTTCTTATCATTCCGATCTGTTATCTCGTGTCACTGATTCAGGCAGTTCATCCTCAAGGAGCATTTGACATGCTGTTTCGCTGGACGACGTATATCAGTTTTTTTCTATTATTAGTCTGGTGTATGGAAAAAAGGCAAGGGCTGAAAACGCTCATGCCTGTCATCTTCTACCTAAGCGGGATAGTAATCATGCTGCATATGCTGTTCAATCATTGGAGACTGCTGCAAAATGAGTTCGTTATCTATCAAGAGCGTTTTGCTGGAGTTTTTCAATATCCGAATACATTTGGCATGGTGATGGCAGCTTTCTGTTTGTTCGGTCTGATCATGCTGATGAAACAACATCCGATGTGGCTGACACTATTTTATGCTACTCCATTACCGCTTTTTTTTGCTAGTTTTCTAGCCTCCTACTCGCGAGGGATGCTGCTCGTGTTACCGGTCATTTGGCTGATCGGCATCTGCTTGCTCACATTCCGGCAGCAAGTCCGATATGCACTGGCATCCGTTCTCACCATCGGCACAGGATATCTGATTTTTCTGACGTTTGATGTGGTACCGGTACTAATCTTATCCGTTGTCAGTGGGATGCTGATGTCACAGACAAAATCAATCCGAAAACAGCGGCATCGCTTACTTTTACCGGGAATTAGCCTGCTGCTTATCGTTCTGCTTGTAACCGACTTGTCGAAACAGGGATTCGTGTACCAGCATCTCCCGGTTAACTTCCAGGAAAAAGTGGCCAGTATCAGCAGCAGTTCAACTGCACAGGAGCGGCTCTTAATGTATGAGGATGTGCTCACTGCCAGTATGGATTCGCCTTTGTTCGGACGTGGCGGCAACGCATGGGAATCGATCTACCGAAATTATCAGCAAGTTCCTTATCAAGCAAAAAAAATACATAATGAATACTTAGAAATGATAATAGATATAGGATATATAGGTTTCGTTCTTATCACCACCATTTTTATTTTTCTAATCATGGAAATCTGGCGAAAACGGCATCAGGATCCACTTCATATTGCGGCGCTTCTCAGTTTACTAGTGATTTTTTCACATAGTCTAGTAGACTTTAACGCGGCATATGGCTTTGTTGGTTTGATGGTGTGCTGGTTATTCTCGATGGCACTTTCTGATCGAAAGGTAAAGCAAATGTTCACGGTGCATCGCATAGCCTTGATCGTTTACGTATTTTTACTAGCCTTCACAACGGTATATAGCACCCGCTTTATGTTAGCAGAAAAAATCTATCAACAATCACCATCACAAGCAATCGCCTATAATCCTTATCAAAAAAACTACTGGCTAGAGCTAGGCGCACCGGAACAGGTGGAAGGATTGGTAAAAACAGAGCCAGAGAATTCACAGGTCTGGTATCATGCCGGAAAGATTTTAGTATCAGATCACCAACGTGAATTGGCACTTTCTTATTACAAAAAAGCTCTAATGCTGGACGATTATGATACGAATATTTACCGTGCGATTATTTTTTTATCATCCGAATTGACAACGGATACGAAGCAGTCTGTCTATGCGCAAGAGGCGATAAGAACATACGAAAAAATGCAACTAGCGTATCGGCAGATAGAAGAACATGATCATGGTGAAGCGCACAATAATCGCGATTTTTTCATTCCGAATGCTGTTAATAAGGAAATAGAGAAGCTGCAGTAAGTTAGTTGTTGGTGGTATGATGAAACATGGAGGCGTTCTCCATGTTTTTCATGCTAAAATGAAAGCGCTTCAAAAAGGGGGTGATACATCATGAAAAGTCCTTTCTCATTTGAAAATATTAGCTTAAAGAATCGGATTTCCCTTGTCTTTGCGGTCAGTACCTTTCTGTTGCTCATGTGTACCATCATTATCTCTTATCAGTCTATGTCGAATATTTTGACCAATAAATTACATGATAGCTTCAGCAGTAATCTGAGACAAATCCGACTATCGATTGAGGACACGATCGATGATCTGAATTATGTAGCGCAGCAAATTGCCTTTTCGGAAAACATTGGCTATAAACTGGAAAACTATTTACGGTATCCTCCGTCCTACGATAGAGTCAAAGTGTATGAGGATATCAAAAACGAGATTAATGTTATTACCTTCAGTAACCCCGGGATTGGTTTGTCTTTACTTTATAACAAGCAGCAGGATCATTACCTTTTTTACAATTATGGGGTCAAGCCGGATTTCTCACTCAGTCATGACCCATTGCTGGCAGAAGGTTATAATATGCACACCTATGGCCCGCATATTAGTATGGAAAAATACAAAGATAATCATGTGTTATCGACTTCAAGGAAATTAGATGTGAATTTCTCGGACCAAATTTATATTTATTTGGAGTCGAATCTGGATTTCACCAATGATTTACTTGAAATAGGCAGTGTTATGAATAATGCTAACTACATGATGCTGGATGAAAACCAAAACATTATTTACAGTGAAAATGACTCCTTTCCTCGCAACAGTACATTTCCCAGTAACAGCAAAGGATATGGAAAACAGAATGGATTTTACTGGTTTGAGGAATCAACGAAAAAAGGCTGGAGCATTGTCGCTTTAATTCCGATCGCAGAATACAATCAGGAAATGAACCAGTGGGCGATTCTTATGCTGTATATTGCGATTCTTTTTGTACTTATCAGTTTGCTGGTGTCCTGGTTATTATGGAAGACGTTATATAAACCAATGAATCAATTCCGCCACGAAATAAAATTAATGGGAGATAATAATTTTCATTCAGAGGTAGTGAATACCAAAATACCAGAGTTCGTCGATTTAATCGATCATTTTCGGGATATGAGAGGACAAATTGTTGAATTGATCCATGAGATTGAGAAAAAAGAGCGGATGAGGGCTGATTTAGAAGTAGAAAAATTAAAACATCAGATCAATCCACATTTTTTGATGAACACATTGGACACGGCAAAATGGCTGGCGATTTCAGGCGATAAACAGGAGCTTACCAGTCTATTAACCTCCTTAAATAAATTGCTCCATTACAACATGGGGAAGCTGGGGATACTCTCCACCTTGGAAGACGAACTGGAATCAATGCAGCAATACTTAGTGTTACAGCAAATAAGATATGATTTTGAATTTGAGACGTTCCTTTTTGTAAAAGAAGAAGTATTACAAGCGCCTTTACCACGATTTATTTTGCAGCCCATTGTAGAAAATGCCTTGTATCATGGGTTAGTGGATGAAGGCACGATTTTGATTACGGTAAAAATGGAAGCATTACAGCTCGTTATTGACATTGCCGATAATGGCAAAGGAATGACATCGCAACAAGTGGAAGAGCTGTTGCATAAGCAAACCTTTAAGCAGACCAATCAAGGGATGGGAATTGGATTAAATTATGTAAAGCGTGTCCTGGCCAGGACGTATGGCCTTGATGCCAAGATCGAGATAGTAAGTCATATTGGTAAAGGGACGGTTGTGACATTACGAATACCATATTTAAAGGGGGAGAAGGCATGATTAACGTACTGATCGTCGAGGATGATAAGCTAGTGCGCAAAAGCTTTATTTCTGCTTTCAGGTGGAATAATTTTGATATGGAAGTGGTTGGGGATGCCAAGAACGGGAAAGTGGCTCTGGATTTCATTGAGCAACACGCGGTCGATTTAGTGATCACGGATTTAGCGATGCCGGTAATGTCCGGAATTGAGCTGATCCGCGTTTTGCGTCAACAGTATCCGGAAATATTTGTCGTGGTGCTTTCCTTGCATCAGGATTTTGAATATATTCAAGAAGCGATGCGATTAGGTGCGATTGATTATATAGCAAAAATTGAGCTCGATGGAACAGATATGGACAATATTCTAGTCCGAATTCAAGATAGAATTGAACAAGAATCAAACAATCGACATGGAATCAGCAAAGCGTCTACATCTCCTTTTCGCAACGGTTATCTAATCCTTTCTCATCATCTGCAGCTTGTATATGAGAGACTGGCAGATGATATTCAACAGGATCAAATGTATACCTTGCATGACGTTGCAATTGTCATCGATCAGCAGGCGATCTCACCAGAAGACATGTATCATCGTTTAGCCGCATCAATAGGAAATCTGCCACCTGTCGTGCTTATCTATCCAGAAAAATCCTCACACATACTTGATCTGACAGCAATTGATCTTCGACAGCTGCTGTTCTATGAAGTATCAGAGGAAAATCGGCTATCATTTATATCGTGTAAGCAACTGCCAGTATTCGAAGCGATAACAGATCAGGAAATGGATCAATGGAAAGAACAATTACTGTCATGGCAATGGCTGACAAATCAAGAAACGGTCCAGCAATTGCTGGATAAGTTATATCAAGCGGCCATGACAACCTCCCAATTGCAGGAGCTTTTTCATTGGTTTGTCAGTGAAAACAAGCGGCTGTACCAAGATATTTTTCCGAAAGACATTGCAGCTCCTAATTCCCTGCATGCTTGGAGTGATGTTGAAGCGTGGCTGCATCATGTTCAGCGTCAAATGTATACGACTGTATTTAGTCCGACTTATTCTGTTGAGACCAATCAATGTATTTTAAAGGCTGTTTCCATTATCGAGAAGGAACTGGCCACGCCATTAACTGCTCAAGATGTTGCATTACAGGTAAACATGAGCAGAAGTTATTTTTCCACCTGCTTTAAAGATATTGTCGGGGAGACGTTTCACGAGTATGTCCGGATTGCCAGGATTAATAAAGCGAAAGATTATTTGGTTTATACAAAAGAAAAGGTCGGCGTCATCTCCGAAAAAGTTGGATATGCAGACATTAAATATTTCAGTAAAATGTTTCGGAAATCGACGGGACAATTGCCAAGTGAATACCGCAAATGGCATAAAGTGAGACTTCAATCAGTGGGGGGGTTGCCCCCCACTGATTGCTAGCGAAACTTATCAGGAAGTTATCGCCCGTTTATCCCCCACTTAGCTTCTTATTTATCTCGCGAATCTTGATGTGGGGGTATTATGGACGGTTAGCGCCGTGATAAAAGGGAGAAGAATGTTTCTTTCTAGTGTGGGAAATGTTGTTTCTGAAGTATGGAAAGGAGATGGAACAGAACATTTCTCCCCTTTTATTCAAAACATCCCTCTCATTGAATGCGTTTTCATAAGTGATATGATGAAGCTATGATCAAAAATAAATAGAAAAGAGGGGAAATGATGTTAAAGAAGATCTTATTTTTACTATTATTTGTTATGCTGTTAGTCGCCTGTTCGAATGAAGATGCCAGTACGGATGAGACGGATGATAAGGATACGACCTCTGAAACGCCTTCTGAGCCTGCGGATCCGTTTGGAGCGTATGAAGAGACCGTTACGATCGCGATCGGTCAGGAAGTAGATCCGAGTGATACGAGTTTGCAGGATGGTGACACACCTCTAGATAATCAATACACACGACATGTAAAAGAAAATTTGAATATTGTAGTGCAGCACGCATTTACGGCATCTCCATCAAACTATGATCAGAAGGTAAGCTTAGCGATCGCCAGCAATGATTTGCCTGATGCAATGGTGGTTGGTCCCGTAGAATTAAGACAATTAGTCGAGGCTGATCAAATTGCTGATCTAACCGAAGTCTATGAAAATTATGCATCACCAGCTATCAAAGAGATTATTGACAGTTCCAGTGGCGTAGCATTAGAAAATGTTACATTTGATGGCAAGATTATGGCGATTCCTAATTCCCAGGCAAGTGCAGATGGTGTTCACAATCTTTGGATTAGAAAGGACTGGTTAGATAAGCTTGGCCTTGAGCCACCTAAAACGCTCGATGATTTGAAAGAGGTAGCAAGAGCGTTTGTGGAAGAAGATCCGGACGGCAACGGGCAAGATGACACAATTGGTTTGGCAGGTCCAGATACTTCAAATAAACTGTATGCGAACTTTTTGGAATCGACTAACAATTTATATGGCTTTGACGGCATATTTTCTGCCTTACATGCTTATCCGGGTTACTGGCTTGAAGGGGAGGACGGCAAGCCGGTTTATGGATCGACACTCCCGGAAACGAAAGAAGCATTGTCCTTTTTACGGAATATGTATAGCGAAGGTTTGATTGATCCGGAAATTGGTGTAAGAGAGGATTCCGGCGAGTCAGTGATTAGTGGAAATACGGGAATGTTTTTCGGTCCGTTCTGGATGCCATATGGTCCGCTTACCGATGCAGTGAAGAATAACCCTGATGCGAACTGGCAATCTTATGCGTTGCCGCTGGATGCGAATGGAGAATATACACCGCATTTAAGTACAACGACGACGCAATTTGTAGTCGTTCGAAAAGATTATGAGCATCCTGAAGCTGCCATGAAGATTTTAAATAACCTGTTAGCTAACGAATCTGAATTTGATCCAAGTATTGGTGGTCCTGGATTCTATCCGTTGCGTCTCGTGTATGCACCGGCAGATGAGATGGAAGTCACGACGGTTGCGCTACGAGAAGTGTTGGCAGGCACGAAGGAACCGGAAGATTTCTATGATATGCCAGCCTACAAACTGTTGAAGTCAGATGTCGATCATATTCATGAAGTTAAACTGGAGCCATACGATAACACGGATATTGAGTATTGGGATCCACAGGCGAATTTAGGACAATGGACGAGAGCATATTCTGCACTGGTTGGGACAGCACCTCTAGTGGATACAGAAATTAATGGTGTCAAAAGCTTGATCTATTCCCAGACGAAAACGATGGAGGATCGCTGGGTCAACTTGAAAAAAATTGAAGATGAAACCTTCCTGAAAATAATAATGGGTACTGAATCCTTAGATGCTTTTGATCAGTTTGTCGAAGACTGGAACAGCCAAGGTGGCGAGCAAATTACGGAAGAAGTAGCAGACGTAGTAGCTAAATAAAGTGAGTCTTTGATCAGTGGGGTTTTTGCCCCCCACTGATCATTAGCGAAACTTATCAGGGTGTTAGCGTCTGTTTACTCCCACTTAGCTTCTTTGTGATACTCGAAGCTTGAAGTGGGAGTCTTACAGACGGTTTAGCACCGTGATAAACGGGAGCAAAGGCGTCGGACTTACGGCGCCTTTTTATGAAAGGAGTACCTGTACATGAGAACGAAAGGATTTGCTAAACATTATTATTTGATGCTCTTACCTGGATTTGTCTGGTTGATCTTATTTAGCCTTGTACCCATGTTCGGGATCGTGATTGCTTTTCAGAATTATAATCCAGGACTAGGTGTGTTTGGATCAGAATTCGTCGGTCTGGAGACATTTCGTTATATGTTTCAGCTCAATGATACGATGAATGTTTTTTTCAATACGATTTATATAGCCATTATGAAGATTGTTGGCAATCTTATTGTGCCACTCGTATTTGCGTTAATGCTGAATGAAGTTCGGTATATGGGATTAAAAAGGTCGATTCAAACGATCGTATACCTACCACACTTTCTATCGTGGGTTATTTTAGGTGGGGTGCTGCTCGACATTTTTGCTTACGGTGGTCCTATTAATCAGCTGCTCGGGATGTTCGGGATCGATCCAATTTTGTTTTTTGGCAGGGCAGACCTTTTTCCATTCTTAGTTGTCGGAAGTGATGTCTGGAAGGAGTTTGGCTTCAACACGATTATTTATTTAGCAGCTTTAACCGGCATTAATCCGGCTTTATATGAAGCGGCGAGTATAGATGGTGCGTCCCGATTGCGACTGCTATGGCATGTTACATTACCGGGCATCCGTACTACTGCTGTCTTGTTAGCAGTATTGAGTCTTGGAAACGTGCTGAATGCAGGATTTGATCAAATTTTTAACTTATACAATCCGTTAGTTTATTCGAGTGGGGACATTATTGATACATGGGTGTATCGAGCCGGTTTATTGAACCTTCAGTACGAATTAGCGACAGCTGTCGGGCTATTGAAATCAGTAGCAGGCTTCATGCTAATCAGTCTTTCTTATTATCTCGCCTATCGATTTACTAACTACCGGATTTTTTAAGGAAGGAGGATGGATATGTTTAAGAGTAAGACGTTTTCTTCTAAAATGGTCGATATTGTGCTCATCATTATACTAGTGGTGATTGCTATCACATGTATATTGCCGTTATGGTATACCCTCGCATTATCATTGAGCTCGAAATCAGCGGCAGCAGCAGGGGCTGTCGGATTATGGCCGGTCGATTTTAATTTTAATTCCTATCAACAACTGTTACAGGACAGTCAATTTTTTAAATCGTTCTGGATTTCGGTTCAGCGGGTTGTATTAGGTGCGGGGTTGAACTTTATTATTGTGCCTTTAATGGCGTACCCGTTATCGAAAACAGTCAAGGATTTTAAAGGACGCAATGTGCTGATGTGGACCTTAATCTTTACGATGCTATTTAATGGTGGTTTGATTCCGCTATACCTGACCATCAAAGCTTACGGTCTGATGAACAGTATTTGGGCTCTGGTCTTGGTCGGTGGTGCGCAAACGATTGTGTTTAATATTATTTTAACGATTAACTTCTTTCGGAACCTGCCTTCGTCATTGGAGGAAGCGGCCTTGGTCGATGGTGCTGGCCCTTGGTATATCTTAACGAAGGTTTTTATTCCATTGTCTGTACCCGTTCTTGCGACGATTTCCCTGTTCAGTATTGTCTATCATTGGAATGAATTTCTCTATGGTTTGATTTTCATGACGAGAGAAGAATTTTATCCTCTGCAGACCTATATCCAACAGCTAGTGGTCTCTGTTGACCCATCGACGATGACGGAGGATCAATATAAACGCTTAAGTGAATTATCCAATCGAACATTGGATGCAGCCAAAATATTTATTGCAATGATTCCGGTTCTGCTCGTATATCCATTTCTCCAGCGTTATTTTATCCACGGTATTACGTTAGGATCGGTAAAAGAATAGGGAGGAGATATCGATGGAACGTCTTTATTATGCTAGTGTTTTTATATTGAAAATGGCCTATTTGAATGCATTGATGATCGTATTCAGTTTGATTGGCTGTGTGACATTTGGTATTTTTCCATCATTAACTGCTCTGTTTTTCATTGTAAGAAAATGGCAATTTGGTGAAAATAATATAAACACAGCGAAAACGTTTTGGAACGTTTTTAGAAAGGAATTTCTGAGAAGTAATGCTGTTGGATGGTTATTCACCCTAGTCGGTATGATACTGTATATTAATTTGTCATTAGCGAATCTGCTTGAAACATCACTCGTCCATTTCAGTTATTACCCGATTCTGATGGTGTTTATCTTGTTTTTAGCTATTTCAATACTGATTATCCCAGTTTATTTGCATTTTCAAACATCTTTGTGGGGGATGGCAAAGCTTGCGTTTCTCTTCTTGTTTATTTCACCTAAAAACACGTTGTTAATAGCAACAGCTTCCTTTCTGTTTTTGCTGGTGATGAGGATGATTCCTGGATTTATTCCTGTTGTGGGTGTCAGTGGATTTGCTTATATTATTATGTATTTTAGTCTTCGAATATTTAACCAAGTGACAGAGTTAACTGGAGATTCGTTACAAAAGAGTATGTAAAAAAAGAGGAGCACACAGCAACTAATCGTAAAAAGAAAACAGATCAGTAAGGGAAGAGAAGGTGAGGCAGGTCACCTTCTCTTTTTTTATTTATTGGTAGTTGTTGGCTGGAAATTTCGTTTCGTATTTTCTTTAACGTGCTTCAAGTTGTATTTCTTTTTCGGCATAAAAGTCCACTCCTTTGTGTTACTCCTCTCCTTTTTAGCTTGTACAAAAATAAAAAAATTATAAGAACCTAACAAATTTAATGAAAGCACTTACTTTTATTTATTTATTTGAAAAGGCTTTCATCGTAGAATGAAATTATCACATTAGAAAGGGGTTTTTAGTTATGAAGAATTGGTATTTATATTTTGTATTAGCGTTACTTGCTGTAGTAACTATTGCTTGTAGTTCAGATTCAGCAAATGAGGAAACGGAAGATACATCGAGCAATGACGGTCAGGAGCAAACAGATGAAGAAAATATTACGTTACGTGTTGCATGGTGGGGTGGGCAAGAGCGACATGACCGCACCTTACAAGTGATTGAAATGTATGAAGAACAAAACCCAAATGTAACGATTGAAGCAGAATATTCCGGTTTTGATGGCTATTTTGACAAGTTAAATACACAATTGGCCGCAGGAAATGCACCTGATGTTATCCAATTTGGTGGTAATTTAAATGATTTTGTATATCGAGATGTTATTTTACCTTTAGACGATTATGTCGGCAATCAATTGAATACAAGTCTTCACGATCAAAGTATGTTAGATTCTGCCACATTTGATGGGAAATTATATGGAGTTACTTTAGGAACGACTGCATGGGGAATTTTGGTGAATAAAACTCTTTTTGAAGAAGCCGGTGTTGCATTACCAAGTAAAGAATGGACTTGGGATGAATTTAAAGATTTAACTCCGCAATTAACGGAAAATTTGGACGGCGCATACGGTACTGGTGATTTTGGAGAAGATGGATTCGGCGTTTTCCTAGCACAGCGAGATAAATTTACTTACTTAGATGGAGAAATCGGGTTTGAAGCGCAAGATGTCAAGGATTGGTTTAACCTATGGAAAGAGCTTCGTGAAAGTGGAGGAGCTGCGATTCCTGAGGTGCAAGTTTCTGCTTCGCAGACACCTGAACAATCGCTTATTGTACAGCAAGATGTGGCGATTGAATCGATTGCAAGTAACCAATTAGGTGCATATGCCGGTGCAACAGAAGATGAATTTGAATTGTATCCATATCCTTATAATGCAGAAACAGGAAAAAATGGTGTTTCCTTAAGACCGAGTCAATATTTCGCCGCTTATAAGGATACACCTCACCCAGAAGAAGCTGCTAAATTCATGGATTTCTTTGTAAATAACATAGAGGCTACTGAGGTATTGGGAAATGATCGAGGCGCACCAGTGAATTCAGATGTTCGTAAAAATTTGATTGATCAAGCTGATGAAATGGATCAAGCAGTATATTCCTATATTGATTTGGTAAGTGAATCGTCTGATGCACCATATATTCCTAATTTACCTGGTTATAACGAAAATACCCAACTCTTTACGGAAACTGAACAAAAAATTTATTATGATCAGCAATCAGTTGATGAGGCGGCAGATTCTTATTATGAAGAAGTTATTGCGAATATAGATAAATATGTAAATGAAGCGGCGGAGTAAGTCAGATAAAGAGGCTCTATAATGAGTCTCTTTATTACCCGTATCAATCAATAAAAGATCAGTTTAGGAGGGGTGACAATTGAAAACAGCAGAAGTAATCGAATCATCTGAAATAAAAAGAAAAACGAAATTATCAAAAGATACAAAAAAACAATATGTTGCGGCATATCTTTTTTTGTTGCCGTGGCTAATAGGATTTTTAGGGTTAGTATTGGGTCCGATGATCAGTTCTTTATACTTATCTTTCACTCGATTTGATTTGCTAAATACACCCGAATGGATCGGATTCGCAAATTATCAAGAAATGTTTCAAGACGATCGTTGGCTCGCTTCTGCCAAAGTTACTTTAACATTTGTGTTTATAGCAGTTCCAACACAATTAATTGCGGCACTATTGGTTGCTGTATTGTTGAATAAAAAAATGGCTGGTGTCGGATTTTACCGTACAACTTATTATTTACCATCACTATTAGGTGGTAGTGTAGCTATTGCGATTTTATGGAAGAATTTATTTGAAATCGATGGACTGGTCAATCAAGTACTTGCCTTTTTCCATATTGAAGGTCAAGGATGGATTTCGCATCCTGATTATGCGCTTGGAACCATTATTATATTAGCGACCTGGCAATTTGGGGCATCAATGGTTATTTTCTTAGCGGGCTTAAAGCAAATACCTAAAGAATTGTATGAAGCTGCTGCGGTAGATGGTGGGACGAAGTGTCAGATTTTCTTTCGTGTGACGTTGCCATTATTATCACCAGTTATATTTTTTAATCTCATTATCGAATTAATAAAATCAATTCAAGTATTTACGTCTGCGTTTATCATTAGTGAAGGAACAGGTGGACCCATCAATTCAACACTTTTTTATACTTTGTATCTGTATCAAAAAGGGTTTACACATTTTGAAATGGGCTATGCCTCAGCAATGGCCTGGATATTGGTTTTTGTATTAGGGGTAATGACTTTAGTGATCTTCTTCTCATCCAAGTATTGGGTTCACTATGAAGACGGGGGGAAATTATAATGGATCAAAGTACAAGAAAAAGCCGAATACTTACACATACATTCATCATTCTGTTTGGACTGTTTATGCTATATCCTGTTATTTGGATGGTCTCTAGTTCATTTAAACCGGAGTCGCTCATTTTTTCTTCTCCGAGTATTTTTTCGAAAACCTGGACATTAGATAACTACTTGAACGGTTGGAATGTAGTAAGAGACGTTAACTTTGGACAGTTTTTTAAGAATTCATTTATCATCAGTTTTATTGCCGTAGTTGCCAATCTAGCGACCTGTTCAATGGCAGCATATGCTTTTGCTAGGTTGCGATTTCCATTGAAAAAACTATGGTTTGCGTGTATGCTAATGACAATTATGTTACCGGCACATGCGACATTGATACCACAGTATACGATTTTTCATCAATTAGATTGGGTCAATACTATTTTGCCACTTACGGTTCCTAAACTGTTAGCTACTGATGCCTTTTTTATCTTCTTGATGGTGCAATTTTTTAGGGGGATTCCTCGTGAATTAGATGAAAGCGCTATAATGGATGGGTGTGGTGTCTTTCAAATATATACGAGAATTATTATGCCTCTAGCTGTACCAGTTCTGATTACCACTGCTATCTTTACTTTTATTTGGACATGGGACGATTTCTTTAGTCAAATTTTATATTTAAACACTGTTGATACTTTTACCGTCCCATTAGGTTTGAGATTGTTTTTAGATTCACAAGGAGAATCAAGCTGGGGCTCAGTTTTTGCGATGTCTGTTCTTTCGTTGATCCCTATTACAACGGTGTTTTTTATATTTCAGCGATATATAGTCGATGGAATTGCAACAACAGGAATTAAAGGTTAATGGTGATAACGCAAGAAAAAGAGGTGGAAGCATGTTACGGAAATTAAAGACAATAATGGTTGTTTGTTTCGTACTTGTTCATGCATTTTTTCTTGCTGCTGTTAGCTATTCCTCTTATCGATTTTTCTTTAACTTTACGTCGGATGAGATTAGTGAAACAAAGCTGACCTTATTAAATGAAAGTGCAAATAAATTATCAGGTGTGATCAAAAACATCAGTGAAGCAGGAATGTTTATAGCAATTGATGAGAATGTCATGGAGATATTTAATGATATAGATACGGGTCCTTACAAGGCGCTAGTTGAAAGAAATGAGTTAAAGAATCTTGTTCATAATATTTCGTCCTTAAAGCAGGAAGTCTATTCAATCGATATTTATACAGATCGTTATCAAGAGTATCCATATCTTTATGATCATAAAATTCATCCAGAAGAGGATCTTGAGAAAACAGATTGGTTTGCCCCTTTTATACAGAATGTTGACAACGGCTGGGTTCCCAGACATAGTGAAAGTTTGACTAATCGAGAGGTAATTAGTTATGTTCATCGAATTATTAACCATCGAAATGATACTGTAGGTTATATTAAAGTAAATGTACTAGCAGATACTTTTCTAAACTATTTAATCAATACCGATTTATACGAAGACATTCAGGAACCGTTTATTCTGTTGAACACCGGGGGCAGAATTATTGCTGAAACACATAAGCGTCAAGAATTTCCAATTATTAATGATATAACAGTGCAGGCGGAAAATAAGATTTATCAACGGCTGATTCCTGAATACGACGGATTGACGAATCACCATCAATTGATCAAAAAAGAAAATCAGTATTATTTACTGCTTATCTCATCTCCGAATTATGAACAATGGCGTCTTGTTCAAGTTATACCTGTCGCAGATCTTTACGCGGAAACGAAATCACTTGGCTGGAAATTGCTATTGATCGGATTTGTGGCTATTATGTTGTCCATTCCCATTGTCTATAGCATTGGAAAATGGATTACAAAGCCGGTTAGTCAAATGGTCCATGGCATGAAAAAAGTCGAAAAGGGGCAATTTGATGTGCGAATGAACCAACACTTTGTGGAAGAATATGATATTTTAGCAGACAATTTTAATCGAATGACGAATGAATTATCTGATTTAATCAAGAAACTCGAACTAGAAAATAACAACCGACGTGAAGCGGAAATGCGAGCATTACAAAGTCAAATTATGCCCCACTTTTTATATAATACATTGGATATGATTAAATGGAAATCACTCGACCATGATGCGGATGATATTAGTAATATGGTAAACAAATTAAGTAAGATGTTACGAATAGGACTAAGTGGGGGAATAAAATTTATCCCATTACGAGATGAATTAGATCATGCAAAATGTTATATGGATATTCAAAGGATGAGACAATCGCAGCCAATTACTTACAAAGTAAGGGTTCCAGCATCTATGAAGGACTTATATGTACCAAAAATTATTTTGCAACCATTTATTGAAAATAGCATTAAGCATGGCTATCGTCATCTACAAACCAACACGATGAAAATTGAACTAACAGGAGAACTTTTTCCCGAGCAGCGTTGTTTAAAATTGATGATTAAAGATAACGGCAGTGGCCTCCCTGAAGATTGGGAGTTTTCAGATGCGCAAGGTATTGGCATTAAAAATGTGAGAGAGCGAATAGCGATGTATTGTGGGGAGCAATTTGATGTCAATATGTATAACGATAAGATGAGTGGTGTTGTTGTAGAGATCGTTCTACCCATTTTTTCAGAACAACCCAGCTTGCCGATGTTGTCTCAGAGGTTGGAGGGATAAAATGAAAACCATTTTAATCATTGATGACGAGCTTTCTGTACGTCAGGGTCTTAGCCGGCATGTCGACTGGCAAAAACTTCGGTTAAATGTAATTGGAACAGCAAGTGATGGTAAACAAGCCTTAGAAATGATCAATAAGGATCGTCCCGATATAGTCATAACGGATATTTATATGCCTGAAATGGACGGTTTAACGTTAATAAAACATTTATATGAGCAGTATTCTTCTATTAAAATTATCATTCATAGTGGTTATAATCATTTTGATAATGCCAGGAAAGCGATTCAATATGGAGTGAAGCATTTTTTTTTAAAGCCATCTCCTGTTTCAGAAATTGAAACGATCATGCAGGATGTATTACAAGAAATGGAAGCTGATGATAAAAAAGCTGATATTTTGAACAAGTACACAGTGCAACGACCTGTGTATCTGGCATATCGTAAAGACAGTTTCATACGACAGCTCTTATTTAATCATCATTCATTAAATGATCGTTTATCACATACTAGTAACGAGTTATTAGGTATAAGTACTAATACAGCTGCGATTGTTACGTCGATTATGATTAATCGACCACCTTACTTAACGAAAGCACATGAACGTGAATGGCAATTGATGAAATTTAGCGTTGGGAATATTTTGTCGGAAACGATGGAACGATTCAACGATCAAAGGGAATTGGTTTCGCATTTGGTGGATTATTCAGATTCAAGCTATGTATTAGTTATGTTTTTGCCAGGAAATTCTCTTTATCTAGAGCAGATAAATGATCAACTGGTTCAAAAAATGGTGGATCATGTGCTTTATTATCTGAAGGTTTCTATGATGGTTGGGGTTAGTGAAGTCAAAAGCAACATCCATCAATTAACAGATGCTTATGGTGAAAGCATGCAGGCGTTGGAAGTATCTGAATATGAAGAATGGAATCACGTATACCATTACAACGAAATGAAAAAAAGAGGCGTTCATTCTTCGGAGAGTTATCCTTTTGAAATGGTGAAGGAAATAAATGAAGCGATTACTTCAAAAGATTATGAAGTGGTTCTTGATATTTGGAATAATTTTGTGAACGATATTTCTTCAGCAACTTATTTGCCCTTTTATCTTATACAGACCATTTCTATCAATGTATTAAGTGTTCTATTGATGGAGGAGCAGTATTCGGATAATGGAGAAAGTGATTTGAATGAGGCAGTCTTATTACAAGGTGTGTATCATCATCAAACAACGAAAGCATTATTAGATTGGATGCTACTACAATTGAAGGATTGGGTAGAACGCTCCAAACAATTTATATCAAATCAAAAGACAAGTCATTTAGTAGATCAAGTAAAAGAACATGTGCATCAATATTATGATGAACTCATTACCCTGGGTGAAATAGCAGAAGAATTTCATGTGAATCGTAATTATTTATCTCAATTGTTTAAGAAAACAACCGGAGAAACGTTTGTACATTATTTGAATCAATATCGCATTAATAAAGCAAAAGAATTGTTGCGCGAAAAAAGGTATATGGTCTATGAAGTAAGTGAAATGGTGGGTTATCAAAATTCCACATATTTTAGTCAGGTTTTTAAAGCTATTGTTGGGATTAGTCCATCTGAATTTTTTTAGAGTTTTGTTTAAGAAAGGAGAAGAGAGAATGTTAAAAAATCAAGATATCCAGATTAGAGATCCCTTTATCTATGTAAACCGAGAAGAGGGTAAATATTATTTGTATGGCAGTACGGATAAAGATATTTGGGGAAAGGGAACTGGCTTTGATGTGTACATTGGAACTGATTTGGAGCATTGGGATGGACCATTTCCAGTATTTCGTCCAGATGCCTCTTTTTATTCTGATGAGAATTTTTGGGCACCAGAGGTTCATTATTATAATGGCGACTATTATTTATTCGCCACGTTTTTACTTAAAGAAAGTGGTATGCGAGGAACAGCGATATTAAAATCTAGTACACTGACAGGACCGTTTCAACCACATAGTGAAGGGATTGTTACGCCAAACAATTGGCACTCACTTGATGGAACTCTCCATATTGATCGTGAAGGGGCACCTTGGATGGTTTTCTGCCATGAATGGATACAAGTAGGAGACGGTGAGATTTGCGCGATTCGACTTAAAGCCGATCTTTCTGATGCTGTTGGGGAACCAATTACGCTTTTTGCTGCATCGGAAGCGCAATGGCCAACGTCTTTTACGCACAAACGATTTCCTTCACAGATCAATTATGTGACAGACGGACCTTATTTGTATGATGCAGAAAATGGTGAATTACTAATGTTATGGGCAAGTTTTGTAGATAGCATTTATGCGCAAGGTATATCTCGTTCTGTTTCAGGACAGTTGACTGGTCCATGGCAACACGATGATCATCCTTTGTTTACAAGTGATGGCGGTCATGGCATGTTATTTCATGACAAGTATGGGAGGTTACAATTAACCTTACATTCTCCAAACAGAACTCCGGAAGAACGACCTATCTTCATTGAGCTTGAGGAATCGTCGGGTAAATTGAGGAGGCGCGAAGATGGATAGAAAACGGATTGTGGAAAAGCACTCACCAATGTTAAATGCAATTGAGCCAAAAGCACCATTATCGATAGGCAACGGAGAATTTGGCATGGTGCTAGATTTTACAGGATTACAGAGTTTTCCGAATGCTTATGAAGTGCCATTAAGTACACAGTCTAATTGGGGATGGCATTCCACTGGAGGAAAAGATCTCTATCATATCGGAAACGTTCAAATGGAGCCGTATAATGGGGTACCTTATCCATTGTTTCCTGACGATAAAGAGGATGCATACCATTGGTTAAGGAAAAATCCACATCGTGTACAATTAGGGCAAATAGGTTTTGTTTTTTTTTGATCAAGAGGGGAATGAACGAACAATTGCTGATATCGTTCCATGTCAGCAGCATCTACATTTGTGGACAGGCAAAGTAAAAAGTGGATTTACTGTACTAGGTGAGGAAGTACAAGTCGAAACCGTATGTTCACCTGCTACAGATGCAATCGCTGTTACTGTTTCCTCTCCTTTGTTAGTGAAAGCTCAAATAGGAGTTCAAATGAGATTTCCCAATCCCAATATGAGAGATAGAGAATGGGAAAAAACGACAGATATGTCTTGGGACGTGAATGGTCATCTAACAACATTAAGATTAAAAGACAATCAAGCAATGATAGAAAGAACGTTAGATGATACGACTTATTACGTACAATGGGATTGGAATGCGGGAACATTAGAAGAGTGTAAGCCTCATTTATTTAGATTGCATCCGTCGACATCCACCCTAACTTTTACTATGCATTTTTATAAAGAGAAAAAATCGATACAAACTGTAGAAGATATCATCGAAACATCACGTAAACATTGGAAAGCTTTTTGGGAATTGGGTGCCTTTATATCATTTGAAGGCAGTTCCGATAAAAGAGCGGAAGAATTAGAGAGAAGAGTAGTTTTATCTCAGTATTTACTAGCGGTTCATAGTGGTGGATCAGTACCGCCCCAGGAAACGGGCTTCATGTACAATAGCTGGTTTGGTAAATTTCATTTGGAAATGCATTGGTGGCATGCAAGTCATTTTCCAATGTGGGGTAGAAACGAAATTTTAAAAAAGAGTTTATATTGGTATATAAAGATATTACCTAAGGCTTATCAGCTAGCGGATTATCAAGGGTTTGAAGGTGCAAGGTGGCCAAAAATGATAGGAATAGAAGGAAATCAAACACCTTCACCAATCGCTCCAGGGTTAATTTGGCAACAACCCCATCCAATTGCATTAGCTGAACTTTGTTATCAATGTGAAAAAGATCAAAAATTTTTAGAAGAATTTGAAGAAATAGTGTTTGCTACAGCAGAATTCATGGTCTCATTCCCTAACTATGATAAACAAACTGAAACTTATCAACTAGGTCCCGGCTTGATTCCAGCGCAAGAAAATCACCTGATGGAAGATACTGTTAACCCAACATATGAGTTAGAATACTGGCATTATGGGTTAGGTATAGCGATTGAATGGATGAATAGATTAGGGAGAACAATACCTGAAAAATGGCTGGAAGTTAGGAGTAAGATGGCTCTACCATCTGTGGAAAATGATGTCTATCTTGCGCATCGTGACTGTAAACATACTTTTACTGAAAAGAATCATGATCACCCTTCAATGGTAGCAGCTTATGGTATATTACCAGGTGCCTTAATTGACTGGACAGTCATGAATAATACGTTGCAAAAGGTGCAGAACGAGTGGCAATGGGACACTGCATGGGGCTGGGACTTCCCGATGTGCGCAATGACGGCAGCAAGAATGGGAAATTCTGCATTAGCGATTGATTTTTTATTAATGAATCAAGTTAAAAATACGTATTTAATCAATGGACATAATTATCAACATGATAAGCTTACTGCCTATTTGCCGGGGAATGGTGGGCTGCTTACGGCAGTAGCAATGATGGCGACAAAATGGGGATTTCCAAATGGCTGGAAGGTGGAATATGAAAATTTAAAGGGTCTCTTATCGTGAAAGTTAAAGATCATGTCGTTTTTTAACGAATTATCGCAATTTGCCACAAAAAAATAATGACACACGTTTGGAATATTGGTAAAATAAATGATATGTTTTGATGGAACAGTAATAGACTTTTGTTCTGTTACTGTTTTTTTTTGCGTTTTTGGATAGGATAGATATTGTGGAGGTTATGATATGGAAGGAACGATATTTTCGCTGATTCCGGCAATTTTGATGTTGGCATTAGTATTATTCACCAGAAGTATATTGATATCCTTAGGAACTGGGATTGTTGTCGGAGCGCTTCTTATACATGAATTTAATATATGGAAAAGTCTGCAACAAATTTGGTTTGTATTTCGTGATATTTTTTATACGAGTGATGGTTTGAATTTAAGCAGTATTTACTTATTATTATTTTTACTTTTATTAGGGATCATGACGGTGATTATGACGGCATCTGGTGGAAGTAAGGCATTCGGTGATTGGGCGATTCATAAAGTGAAAGCGCGACGAGGCGCTCAGCTTGTTCCACCAGTATTAGGTGTTATCATCTTTATCGATGACTATTTTAACAGTTTGGCGGTTGGACAAGTTTCCCGCCCTCTAACGGATCGTTATAGAATATCGAGAGCAAAGCTTGCTTATTTTATTGACTCTACTTCCGCACCGATTACGGTTGTTACACCAATTTCGAGCTGGGGTGCCTACATTATTGGTACACTCGGGTCTATTTTTGCAGCGGCAGAGGTAACCAAATTTCAGCCATTAGAGGCTTTTGTCAAAATGATTCCACTCAATATGTATGCATTCGCAGCATTGTTGCTGGTTTTATTAGTGGCACTGTTTAACATTAATATCGGATCAATGCGTGTTCATGAACAACGTGCGATCGATACCGGCCATGTTACGGACCCGTTAAAGACAACAATGGCAGCAGATGTGGAAGAGAATGCAGTAATCAATAAGAATGGCACGATTGTGCATTTGTTAGTTCCGATTATTGTATTGGTTGTCAGTACTGTCGCAATGATGCTGTTCACAGGATATCAAGCAACAGAAGGCAGAGCGACTTTATTAACGATGTTTGAAAATACCAACGTCAATCTTTCACTGTTTACTGGTGGAGTCGTGGCAGTGGTAGTATCCTTCTTGCTGTTTTTTACATTGAAAGGGAAAAAAATATCGGCGATGAAAATTATTAAAGATGGTTCGATGTCAATGATGCCGGCTATTTATATTCTTGTGTTAGCCTGGATGATTGGTTCAATTATCGAAATCATCGATACTGGTGGGTATTTGGCATCGCTCGTTGATCAAATTTCTTTTAACGTTGATTACCTTGCCTTATTATTATTTATCATTGCCGGAGTTATGGCATTAGCAACCGGAACTTCATGGGGAACATTCGGTATTATGCTTCCAATTGCAGCACAAATGGCGATTGTCTATGATGTTAATCTCGTATTACCAGCAATGGCGGCGGTTTTGGCAGGTTCTGTATTCGGGGATCATTGTTCTCCTATTTCAGATACATCCATACTTTCCTCCACAGGAGCTGGCGCGAATCATATGGACCACGTGCTCACGCAATTACCGTACGCATTTATCAGTGCATTTGCAGCAGCAATCGGTTATCTGATTTATGGTTTAACCGGCCTGACGTGGATCTCGTTGCTAATTACACTGATGATTACCATATTAATAGCCGTTCTATTTCTGTTTAGAGCGAAAAAAGTATAACAGAAATAGCTAGGGATTTTGTATAAACAATAGCCGAACCTGACACGTTTGAAAAAACTGTGTCAGGTTCGGCTTTTTTTTGTGAGAAAGTATATAAGTTGGCTTCTTATAATATGGATTATGTCAACTAGCTTGGTGGTAATATTGAAATTGTTAGTGTGCTGGTATACCGCTCCGGCCAACCACTTCGCGTCCTGCGGGGCACGGCTGAAGCTAACTTTATGAAGAAAGACACTTCACAAAGTGGATCTTCAGCACCTGCGCAATCCCGCGGGAGTCTACGTGATTGGCCTACGCTAATGTATGGGCTCTACAACTTATACAACAGCTAGAACATTGAACTGATTATAATTGAATGGTATTCGAATTCTACATATCATTAAGCCTAGCACCACTGCTTTTAATTGTTCCATACGTTGTAATACTTCCTTAAGCGTAGGAAATAGGCGGAGACTCCCGTGGGATCAGCGCGCGCTGAAGATCCACTTTGGAAAGAAAAGAATTTTCTATCCAAAGTTAGCTGAAGCCGTGCCCCACAGGACGCGGAGCCTATTTCCGGAGCTTTGCTAAGCAAATGAAATCTATCAAAATTACCACAATGTCAGACGGTTCCACTTTACATAATCCATATTATAGGTAGTTGTATATTATTTATGTTAGTTAGGACCGGGTGGGTTTTCTCGGTTTTTCTTGTGCAATTTTGAATCAAAGTATGGCTGTCTTTTATCCGTAGAAATGAGGCAAGATTCTAGATACGAGTTTTCTATCTACCAACATTTTTTCGCTTTTGCAGGGCCAATGAAATAATACCGAGAAGAAGAAGAGATAATCCTAATGTCATCAAGTTGTATTGATTAGTAGCTGTATCAGGTAATCGATTTTCTTTCAGGTTGGTTACGTCAGTTAGCATATCATCGTTTGCGTCTTCAGTTGTGTCAGTTGAAACGGACGTTGGTTGAACTGTTTCATCATTTTCAGTAGAAGCTGGCTGCTTCTCGTTCTTATCTTCCTCTTTTGCCTGATTTTCTTCCGTATTCCCCTCGGTATCGTCTACATTGGAATTGTCGGATGTATCAGGTGTTTCCGTTTCTTTATCCGTTTCATCTGTGCCTTCCTCTGTATTGTCCGTTACATCTGACTGTACAGACTGTACTTGCTCTCCATTTTTTTCAATCGTATATTCAACGGTTTCTCCACTCCAGAAGTGAAAAGTCAAATTGGTTACACCGTCATTCAACTCATTAAAAAAGTTATCTTTTAGTGTAATCGTTCCTGCTTCATAATCAGGAGAAAAGGTATATTCAAATTCTTTAAATGCCGTCCAATTTTGTGGACCAGCAATTGAGCCGTCCTCGTAATAGGCTTCCATTGTCGCTAATTTGTCACCATTAAAGTTTGTCGGAATTTCCAAAGAAGCTGTGGTACCTTCAGCGGATTGTAACTCGGCTTTTTGATAATTTCGGACCTCAATATCCCAATTGTGCCCTTCATTAAAGGTAACGGAAATGGTAGCAGCTTTGCCGAGTGAGTCATCCGAAACAAATGTGGTCAGGAACTCGCTTGTAAACGTAATGCTGTTATTGTTGATTTGATAGTCTGCTCCTTCCTGTAACAGCTGATCATTCAGATAAATGCCATCAAACTGCTTGCCATGTAAATTAAATGTAATGGTACGATCCGTTATCGTTTCCTCTGGATTAAGATAAATAAAATTGTCATCAGGTACAGCGGAACGAGTCGTCCAGCTTGTTTGGATCATATCAAAGAGAGCAGGATCCGACCATTCGAGTGATTCACGACCTAAATGCTGTCCGTTATCCCATAACATATGAACAAAGTCTTTCTGCTGGGCATAGTTTAACATATATTCGAAGAATTTTAATTTTTCCCCTTGTTGAATAACTTCAGTACTTTGATCAAATCCGAGTAAGCCATATTCGCCAATAATGACAGGGATACCGTTAGCGGTGAAGCTGTCGTGTACCCGGTCGAATACATCCTGAATTTCAGCTTTGGAATCTTCTTCAAAACGAGTGTAGCCAGCAATGTTGACGCTAAATGGCCAAAAGCCATAATAATGAACCGTCGCCATAATATTAGGATCTTCTAAATTTTGAATAAAACCGGACAAAGCATCCAATTTTTCCTGCTCTGATCCAGTGTTTATTGTAGGTAACACTAACGGGCGAACGTCATTGTTCCCACCTGAGGAACGGACAATATCGTGAAAAGTGCTGTTGAGTTCATTTAAATATTGCTGACTTTCTGTGGCGGTACCAGTAAATCGTGGTTCATTAATACTTTCGAACATAAGGTGGGTAGAATAATCTTTGAAGTGATTAGCTAATTGGGTCCAGATCGCTTCATAACGAGCAACTGTCTGGTCATGATTGGATTGCATGCCAGACTCCATCCAAATCCAGGAGTCGTGATGGACATTAATCATCACGTAGAAATCTTCTTCTAATGCCCATTGCACGGTTTGATCGACGCGATCGAGAAAGTCTTGATCGATCTGATAATCGCCATCTGTATCCATACGTTGATCAAAGGTAATCGGGATCCTGATGCTTTTAAAGCCCTCTGCAGCAATTTTTTTGATCAATGCTTGGGAAACAAAAGGATTTCCCCAGGCAGTCTCGTCACTCCCGACCGCATCATAACTATTTCCCAAGTTCCATCCCGGCTGCATGTTTTCTGCATAGCTTTCAATATCGATACTTTCTGCTGCGTTTGTCTCTCCCATCGCGGTAATAGTGCACACACTCCAGAAGAGCACAGTTAAAATAGCTGCCTTCAAAAATACATTCTTCAATAAAATTCCCTCCATAATGATTTTTTGGAAAGCGCTTTCCTGTTAACAATGTATCATACTCACAATCAAACAAACACATCAAAATAAAGAGGTTTTTTACTGTGAAAATAAGATATTTATTGAAGAAATCTGAAATAAGCTGACGAAATAGTTTCTAGTCGATGTATATATTTATTGAACAAATATAGATTATTGAATTTGAAAAGCTTAGCTTCTAAAAAGAAGACTCTGCCACTATTGATGATTAAGTGAAGTTTACTAGGGAATACAACCGGCGGCAATTGTACCAGGATAACTGATATCACGCTGTCCAAATTCTATATCCCAATCGGATTCAATAAAGAGGTCAAAGTGACACATATACTGGTCATACAATCCACTTGAACCATTTCCTATATAGTCATATATTTTAGTCAGTGCCTGCCAGCCTGTATTAGCATAATTTTTCAACAATCTGGTAGATAATTTAGGTTGCAAACTATAGGTCCAAAAGCCACTTCTCCAGTGAGCCTTATGCGAATTGAAATAGCTGGAGGCTGCTGTTACAGAAAGACTGTATCCTCTTAATTTGATCAATTCATTATTCTTATCTGATAATTTTTAGTTCTTTAGGATCGGGTTGTTTTATGTCCAATTTTCATACTGCTTTGCATTTAGCTTCCGTTTTCAGTGAATACAGCCATAGCCAAGCTGCTTCAACAGAACTCCGCAGTATTCTTAATAAATTTACAAAAAATTCATATAAACCACATAGTAGATTAAAGGTGAAAATGTAGAATATAAGCTGAATATGTAAAAAGGAGTGGAAAGATGAAGAAAACATCGGTCTTATTATTTGCAGCTATATTACTTATTATCAGTCCTGTCATAACTAGTGCCGCCTCAGACATTACTTACCATACAGAAAGTGATGAATCACTAGCGGTGGAATTACTCGGCCGTTACTCCAGTGGTGCGGAGATTGATGACGGTGGTACCGAAATTGTCGCCTATGATCCACATACAGCAAAAGCCTACTCTGTAAATGGTTCGAAGAAAACGTTAGATATTATCGATCTGTCGGTATTAGCGGAAGGAGAGAAAGAAATTCCGTTAGATAAGCAAATTAAGCTAAGTGATTTTGGCGTTGATGCCGGAGATTTAACAAGTGTGGCGATTGATCCGGAAAGCAGGTTTATTGCGGTTGCTGTGCCGGCAGAAAATAAAGTAGAGAATGGCAATGTTGTAATAATGTCTACAGAAGGTGATGTATTAACGACGGTCGAAGTGGGGGCGTTACCAGATATGGTGAGCATTACACCGGATGGCAATCATATTTTAGTAGCGAATGAAGCGGAACCAGGTGAGGATTACACGGTTAATCCCGAAGGTTCTGTCACGATTATAGATGTCAGTGAAGGTGTGACGCAAGGTGCAACATTACAGACAAAGACAGCTTTCTTCACTGATAAAATCGTAGAAAAAGGTGTTCGAAAAGTACATCCAGATAGTACCTATGCACAAGATCTAGAGCCAGAGTATATTGTTGTTGATGAAGCGAGTAAATATGCGTATGTCGTCCTGCAAGAAGACAATGCGATGGCAAAACTGGATATCGAAACAGGTGAATTTGTAACCGTTGAAAGTTTAGGTTATAAAGACTTTTCTGCTGGAGATAACAAACTGGATGCATCGGATAAAGATGACAAAATCAATATTCGTAATTGGCCAGTTTTATCCATGTACCAGCCGGATGGTATGGATTTAATCGAGATGAACGGTAAGACATATATTCTGACTGCTAATGAAGGGGATGCTCAGGATTGGGATGGATTCTCCGAGGAAGCACGTGTAGAAGATCTCGTGGGAGACGATGCCTACCAATTAAATGCGGACCTTTATCAAGGGTATTCACAGGAAGAACTAGACCAAATGGTGGAAGAAGGATTGTTTAAAAAAGAACAGCTTGGAAGACTAGGTACTTCTACTTCACATCCTGTTAATGAAGAAGGAAAATACGAGGCCATTTATGGATATGGCGCGCGTTCTTTCTCTGTCTGGGATGCAGAAACGTTAGAATTAGTGTATGACAGTGGTTCTGATTTTGAAGAAAAAATTGCAGCATTTATGCCAGAATATTTCCATAGTAACAATGACGAAGATTCCTTTGAGTCGAGAAGTGATGATAAGGGTGTCGAGCCTGAATCAGTCATTACCGGTGAAGTAGCTGGTACCACATATGCTTTTGTTGGCTTAGAGCGTCAAGGTGGCATCATGGTATATGATATGACGAATCCTGCATCACCAAGCTTTGACAGCTATTTTTCTTCTCGAACTTTCCAAGGACTTGATGCTGGAGTCGATACGGCAAGTGGCGATGTAACGCCAGAAGGCTTAACGTTTATTAAAGCAGAAGACAGCCCGACGAATGAACCTATTTTATTAGCAGCACATGAAGTAAGTGGAACAATTGCTGTATATGAACTAGGCGTGTCCTCTGATTCAGGTCTTCAAGAGTTAACGATTAACAACGGTGAATTAACGCCAGCATTTTCACCAGGTCAATATGAGTATCAAGTAGAAGTAGGACACGATGTAGATGACATTCAAATCGCAGCAAGAACGAGTTCTGCCGATGCCCATGTTCTGGTTAATGGGATGGATCCATCAGAATCTGTAGCATTAGAAGACGGTATGAATGCGATTAATGTAGATGTCGTAGCAGAAGATGGTTCCGCCTCTACTTATCTGATTGTCGTCAATAAATTGTTGGCACATAAAACCGAAGAGCTGAGAAAAGATGGCGACAGCTGGAAGCTAGAAACAGATATCCAAACATTAGACGATAAGGCCACACTCGAACTGATCGTTCCGGATTCAGAAGGTATAACAGATTCGATTACGTTCTCTGCAGAACAGATCCAGCAGCTCAAAGAAAAGAACATTACCGTAATGGTGAAAAAATCTGATGTACAACTGACTTTTGATATGCTCTCTTTCTCTACCGGGGAAACATTAACATTATTGATTGATAAAATGGACAAGGCTGATTATGAACAAGGTGATCAATCTCTAACAGATATATTTGATTTGAGCTTCCAGCAATCTGGACAAGCCATTTCCGAGTTTGTTAATCCTGTTCATCTGTCCTTTGCATTAGCAGAAAAAAAGGAAGACTCCGCTTTATATTATTGGAATGCGACAGAAGCAAAATGGTCATTAGTGGAAGGGGAACCGACTTTTCACGATGGATGGCTCACAGTTGCGACGGATCATTTTAGTATCTATTCTGTCTTTAATGCTTCTGATTTAGTGGAAGAGTCAGCAGATCCAGTCGATCCAGATGAAAATGGCACGGACACGGATGAGGAAGAACCAACAACGCCACCATCTACAGATAATGATAACGATACTACGGAAAATGAATTACCAGATACAGCTACAAATATGTACACGTTGATGGTTCTTGGAGGTATTTTGCTTTTGGTTGGGATGGTTATTGTTGTTGTGAAGAAGAATCCTAAATTTGCACAATAGACAAAGAAAAAGCCGTCATATGTGATGGCTTTTTCTTTAACTTACTTCAAGGATAGTTACGGTATAATCAAATACTGTTTTAGTGAAAAGGATAGGTAAGGATAAATGGAGGGGAAGCAAAATGATTTCTCTAAATAAAGAAGAGGTAAATCCAAAGAGTTCAGAAATTATTAATCTGATAAAGCTATAACTCAATTGGTGGTTTACTTGCATTTGGGAAGATAGATTTGCAAGGTTTTCTGTTATTCTAACTTTTATTGCTTTGATCGATTTGAATACAACTATTTATCTAGGACGAAAATAATGGTTGAGAAAAAATAGCAATTCAGGAATATTTTTAGACCAATAATTCGTTATTCAAAAGGTGGTAATATATGCTATAATTCAAATTGAAAACGTTTTCTTTCATTTAATCGGAGGTGACCGAGTGATTGTAGAACAATTAGCAGCCGCTAAGCCATTTGTGGATGTACCAGCGTTTTCTATTCAACACAAAATAGATAATCATACAATCAAAGAATTTCATTCACATCAAGGATTTGAAATGGTTTGGGTCAAAGGAGGGGAAGCGCAGTTTATATTCGAGGAGAAAGTATTTCATCTGAAAAAAGGACATGTACTTTGCTTTAAAAGCAGTGAGCTTCATAAAGTACGATTACCTGATGACCAAGGATATGAACGGGTAGTTATCATGTTTACAGATGATTTGTTTCCGGAGACACAGCCAATTTATCAGGAATTTAAAGAGTTACTGGATCAACAGCCTACACCACATTTTTATCTTCAAATTGACACGCAAGGCTACGAAAGTTTTTCTCATATTATTCGAAAATTGCTGCAGGAAGAAATGGCACCAGAGAAATGGCAGCAAAAACACGCATTGAATTTATACGTCACGGAATTATTACTTTTTTTAAGCCGGCGATTACATGCAGAAACAAATGAGACCAATCAACAACATCTTACCAATCCAATACAAACACAGGAAAAAATTTTAAGAGAAATTAATCTGATTTGGAATACAACCTGGCAACTGGAAGATTTAGCGGAAAGACTTCATTTTAATAAGTATTATTTGTGCCACTTTTTCAAAAAAGAGTTTGGCATGACGATTCAGCAATATGTGCTGCAAAGAAGAATGTATGAAGCGAAAAAGCTGTTAGTCGAAACCAATATGTCTGTTGCAGACATTGCTGTACAAATTGGGTTTTCTACAGCATCTAACTTTATTAGATGTTTTAAGAAATATCAACAAGTCACACCAAAACAGTTTCGTAACCAAGAACACTAGAAAGGAGGAAATTGGGAAAAAGAGTGTGACGGAAAATTTGAGGAGGGAGACGAGAAAATGAACGTGAAACGAATAGGTCATATAGCACTTATTTTTATGTTATTGATTACAACGGTTTTTTCTTCAATGCCAGCAACAATTGTCAAAGCTGATGACAATATTAACAACGTTGTTATCTATGAAGATGATTTCAACCAGCAAACAACAGAAGATGCACCAGAAGGGCTTGAAATAGGGGGATCTGGTGGTACGGTTACCGTAGCAGAGACCCCTGATGCAGAGAATAAGAGTGTTCATTTAAATGACACGAGTGAAAGTGATTTTGTTTCTGTTTCGAAATCATTTGAAGATCTAACGAATCAGGTGACGGTAGAAATGAAATTTATGCAGCCAGAATATACGAGCTCGACGAAAATTATGCGATTGAAAGGCGATAACACAGCCGTTATTTTGGAAACAAAAAACAACCAGATTGGCTATCGTTATGGCGATGATACCTATGAAAATCTGGCTGAAGCGGAACCGGGGAAATGGTATGCCATCAAGGTTGCAGTCGATTTAGCAAATAAAACAGCTGATGTATTTATAGATGGAGAGGCTGTGCTGGAAGATGCCGAGCTTAATAGTGATACAACTGTCATTAACTATTTCGAAACCTTTACACCAGGCAGTAAAGCGTTAGGGCACTATGTTGATGATTTGAAAATTTCTCATAAGGAACAAGTAGAAGAAGTACCAGAAGCAGATGTTTCTCATCTGTTCGATTTTAACAGTGATAAAACAGGTGAAGCCCCAGCAGACGTTTCTGTATCCGATGGTGGTGGGGCCGTAACTGTCGCGGACGTTCCTTCTGCAGAGAATAAAAGTGTGTTTCTGGATGATACCAGTGAAGAGACCAATGTGATTTTAAGTAAAAGCTTTGAAGATCTAGCTGGAGTAGTCACGGTAGAAGCAAACTTTATGCAGCCAAGTTATACAAGCTCAACAAAAGTGATGCGAATGAAAGGTGACGGAACACCAGTTATTATTGAAACGAAGAATAATAATATAACGTACCGCACTGGTGATAATTATCAACCGTTAGTAGAATTGCAGGAAAATACTTGGTATAAAGTGAAAGTGGAAATAAATTTAGACGAGCAAAAGGCAAGTGTCTATATTAATGATGAATTAAAGCTTGAAAATGCGGAGTTAAATGAACAGGCTTCTGTCGTGAATTTTGTAGAAAGCTTTACACCAAATAGTGGAACAGATGGTCATTATATCGATGACTTGAGCATTTCTGGTTTTTATCCGACCGATCCGGAAGAGCCAACAGATCCTGAGGACCCGACCGATCCGGAAACACCAGATGAAAATGGTGCAGGAGACATTTATGAAGCAGAAGATGCGGAGCTAAGTGATGCGATTGTCGATAATCAACACGTCGGCTTTACTGGCGATGGATTTGTTGATTACAAACCAAATGCACCAGGAGGCTGGATTGAATGGGTGGTTGATGTACCTGTCGATGGTGAATATCGTTTAGATTTCCGTTATGCACACGGTGGAACTGATCAGCGTCCAGCAGATATTAGTGTCGATGGAGAAGTAGTAACAGAAGAATTAGAGTTTGCTCCTTCTGGCGGTTGGACTACCTGGAAAAATACTTCGACAAAAGTTCAACTAAAAGCCGGTGAAAATGTCATTCGCGCAACTGGAGCGGGAGCGAGTGGTGGAGCAAACATTGACCATATGCAAGTGTTAATGGAAGTGGATCAGACGTATGAAGCGGAAGATGCGGTGCTAGATACGGAGAAAGTAATTATTGACAACAAGCATGTTGGGTTTACAGGAACTGGTTTTATCGACTTCAACCCGAATGCACCTGGCAGCTGGGTCGAATGGACAGTTGATGTACCAGTTGCAGGAGAATATAACTTGGATTTCCGTTATGCACACGGTGGGACCGATCAGCGTCCATCACAAATTAAAGTAAATGGTGAAGTAGTCGAAGAAGAATTAGAGTTTGCTCCTTCCGGTGGCTGGACCACTTGGATAAACACTTCGACTAAAGTCGAGCTTAAGGGCGGTGAGAATGTCATTCGCGCAACTGGAGTGGGAGCGAGTGGTGGAGCTAATATCGACCATTTACGAGTCCACAATAAGAATGACAGTGGTAACGAAGGGCCAATTGAGGTAGAAGATTCAGAAGCAGAGGAAGTAGTTGGCGGCGTTCTGTTGAAGAAGTTGAATCAGTTAGGAATTGCAGTAGATCAGCTTCCAGGTGATGAGGAAGCGATTACTAGAATCGAATTTTTTGCACTTGTTAATCAAGCATTAGGTTATGTTCAGGAAGACAAGTTCAAAAATTTAACGAGTGAAGAATCTGTTTGGGGTGTTTCAACAAATGAATGGTACGCTTATGTACTCGAATCTGCCAAAGCTTTAGGTTATGCTGATCAATTGGTAGCCAATGACACGATCCAACCGGACAAGGAAATTACCGAACAAGAAGCCAATCAGGTGATAGCTAATATTCAGGATAAAGCGGCGGATGCTGGATCTGATCAAGCATTAACATGGGGTGATGCGAGAACACTTGCTACATCACTTCAATCAGAAAATGAAGATACAACGGTTGATATTGCTGGTGCCCATGCGATTTCCGGTAACGTGTTAGCTGTTACGCTAAATGGTCAGTTTGAAGATTTCACTTACTCTGATTTAGAAGTAGTCGTTCCTTCAAGAAAATGGGAACTTTTAGCACCAGGGTTTGAAAATCTTCGAATTGATAAAGCAGCAAAAGTAACCAATCAATTTGGCCAAACCGTTATTTTGATGCACAGTCAGGACGAATGGAATGAATATGGGGAATATCCACAAGAATTTGAAGAAACAAGATTTTCAGGCGATTTAGATACTGCAATCGAAGAAGCAGATAATTTACTGACATGGCAAATGGAGCATGGCGGATGGACGAAAAACTGGCCACATATTTATACAAGACCATGGGATGGAGAAGAATCCAGATCTGAATGGGTAGAGGATGGTCAGGAACTTGGAACGATAGACAATGATGCAACCATTTCTGAGATTCTGTACATTGCACAGGTCTATCAGGAAACAAAGGATCCACGCTATAAAGATAGTGTAGAAAAAGGTCTTGAGTTTTTATTTGATTTGCAATATGACACAGGTGGATTTGCACAAGTCTATCCACGTAGAGGTAATTACTCGGATTATGTCACGTTTAATGATGAAGCGATGGTCAATGTGTTAGAGATGCTGGACCTTGTAGCACAGAAAAAATATCCATTTGATTCTGATTTAGTCAGTGAGGAATATGTCATTAAATCGAAGGAATCAATCAATTCTGCAGTCGACTACATTTTGGAAGCCCAGATTGAAGTAGATGGCAAACTGACTGCATGGTGTGCACAGCATGATCCAGTTACTTATGAGGCAAGAGGAGCACGCGCTTATGAGCATCCATCAATTTCCGGTAGTGAATCTGTCGGTGTTATTCGTTATCTGATGTCCAGACCACAAACAGAAGAGATTAATCAGGCAGTGGAAGCAGCATTAGAATGGCTGGATGAAGTGAAACTCGAAGATACACGATACATTAGTGGCGATCCTAATAACGAATATTTTGTAGAAGATGAAAACTCAACGGCTTGGTATCGTTTTTATGAAATCGGCACAAATGAACCGATATTCTCTGGCCGTGATGGTGTCATCAAACACGATATTATGGAAATCGAAGCAGAGCGTCGTAATGGCTATTCATGGGGTGGACATTGGGGTACGCAATTGTTAGAAACAACACAACAGACAGGTAACTATGAGGACAAGGTTTTTGTCCAAGTAAGTGGAACTGAATCAGCTACTGCTGATGGCAGAACATTGGTACAGGATCAAGTGAAAACGGTAGAAGGTCAAACAAAACAAATTGGCGAAATTGACAGTGATCTTATCGTAGCAAAAGATGGATCAGGTGATTACGAAACTGTACAGGCAGCAATCGATGCCGTACCTGCTAACAATAGTAATCCGGTTACCATTTTTGTGAAAGATGGTACGTATAAGGAAGTTGTAACGATTCCAGACAACAAACCATTCATTACATTGTTAGGTGAAAGTGAAGAGAACACGGTCATTACCTATGATAATTATGCAGGCCGTGACAATGGTGTTGGTGGAACAATGGGTACAAGTGGAAGTGCGAGTGTTTATTTAAGAGCGAACGATTTAATTGTCAAAAATATGACGTTAGAAAATTCATTTGACGAGAGTATCAATGTAGAAGGTAATCAGGCAGTTGCTGTGTATGCCAGTGGTGAACGTCAATATTTTAAAAATGTCCGGTTTATTGGTAATCAGGACACGTTATATACACGTGATGGTACACAATACTACACCAATGTCTATATCGAAGGAGACGTAGATTTTATCTTTGGTGCAGCAAGTGTTGTCATTGAGGATTCCACTATTCATTCCTTGGATAGAGGATCTGATTCCAATAATGGTTATGTAACAGCTGCAAGTACACTGCTTGATGATGAATACGGCATGTTGATTAAGGATAGCTCGTTCACGAGTGACGCACCTGATGGAACAGTCTATTTAGGAAGACCTTGGCCAGCAGGCGGAAATCCACAAGCCCGAGGCAGTGTGGTCATCATGGAAAGTGAATTAGGTGCCCACATTAAAGAAGAAGGTTGGACTTCAATGAGTGGACTTCAACCGGAAGATGCGCGACTTTATGAATATAAAAATGAAGGCCCCGGAGCAGTCATTAATGATTCACGTCGTCAACTGACAGATGATGAAGCAGAGAAGTGGACCATCCAAAATGTTCTTAAAGGCTGGGATCCATCCACAGTCGATTCGGATGACGGCGGCGATGGAGACGGCAACGGAGATGGAGACGGCAACGGAGATGGAGACGGCAACGGAGATGGAGATGGCAATGGAGATGGAGATGGCAATGGAGATGGAGATGGCAACGGAGATGGAGACGGCAACGGAGATGGAGACGGCAACGGAGATGGAGACGGCAACGGAGATGGAGATGGAGATGGCAACGGAGATGGAGATGACAACAATGACCAAGCCGATAAAAAAATGACCGTCCATTTAAATGAAAAAGCAGAAGTAGAGGCTGGCATGACAATTAACATTGCTGCTTCAGCTACATCGGTGAAATTGCCAGATGATTTACCAGAAGGAACAAAGGTTATGATTCAAAAAGCAGATACTGAAGATGTCGGTGATTTAGAAATAGCTGGTGATGTGTTTACATTTGACTTTACGTTCCCAGAAGGTGCAGAAGATTATAGTGGAGAATTTGAATTATCGATGGGCTATGATGAAGCATCGTATGAAGCGGATCAAGTTGCCGTTTATTATTTTAATGAATCAAACGGTAACTGGGAGAAAATTGATGGTACTGTGAAAGATGGTCAGGTATCTGCAACGGTTAACCATTTCTCAACGTATGGTGTGCTGGCTGAAGTTGAGGCTAGTAATGATGATGCCGGCAATGACAACGAAGATGATGGAATATTGCCTGATACAGCTACAAATATATTCAACTGGCTGTTATCGAGTGCCATGCTGTTAGTAATCGGCATGACAATTTTGATCATGGCTAGACAAAGAAAGAACAACATGATAAAATGATAAATAATTGTATATGGTGAATGTTTTCTAGGGTTCCGCTACGTGCAGTTGGTCTGGTCCGAGAGAAAACTCACAGTATAACTACTGTGCCACGGAAGGATAAAAGCCTGGGAGAATTAATTTTCTCCCAGGCTTTTTATGGATTAAAGGAGGCGATACACATGTGGAAAGAGTGGTCTAAAATTATAATAGCAGGACTGTTTGAAGTGGGCTGGGTTATTGGTATCACACATGCAGGTACTGTTTTGGAATGGATAGCGACGATCATAGCAATTGTGATTAGTTTTTATTTTCTGATAAACGCTGGAAACGACATCCCGGTTGGTACTGCCTATGCCGTATTCGTCGGGATGGGAACTGCAGGAACCGTCGTGTTAGATGTCATCATATTTGGAGCATCGATGTCATGGGTCAAAGGGCTTCTGTTATTACTTCTGTTAGCAGGTATAGCAGGATTGAAATTAGTTTCAGATAAAAAGGAGGTAAGTGACTGATGGCTTGGGTTACTTTAATAGCAGCAGGACTTTTGGAAATGATCGCGGTAATTGGATTGAATCAGTGGCATAAAACGAAATCAAAGCTAAGCTTTTTCGCGATGATTTTCTGCTTCATCAGTAGCTTTTTCTTCCTTTACCTAGCATTAAAAACGATACCGATGGGTGTAGGTTATGCCGTCTGGACTGGTATTGGTGCAGCCGGAGGGGCTTTGGTAGGAATGATATGGTATAAAGAATCTGCCAATTTCAAACGAATCTTTTTCCTTGTACTCATTATTGTTGCGGTTATTGGGTTGAAATTAGTTGGTTAACCTTCTATGGAAAGTGTGATAAGTGATGAAGTATGGATGGAGAAAACATGTAAAAGAGCTCTATTTACCCAAATATATTTCCGATGTGAGAAAAACATCACCAGAGAATCGGAAGACGATTATTGAGATTTAAAGTTACTGAAGTGTAATATGTCAGGTAGTAGCATAATTGGATAAGGTATGATAACGCTCAGATGAAAAATTCTGAGCGTTTTTTGGGATACAGGAAGGAGCTGGATGTACAAGAAGCAGAAGCATAATCCCCCGTATTTGTCTCGTTTCCCGAAAAAGGAGCCAAAAGTAGAAGGAGAGTCCCAAAGATTTGTCTCGTTTCCCGAAAAGGAGCCAAAAGTAGAAGGAGAGCCCTCAGGATTTATCTCGTTTCCTTCTCTCATAACGAAACAAACGATCGAAACATATCTACGATTTAATACGAATAAAAAAGGATGCGAAACCTTGAACCAGGCTTTGTATCCTTTTCATCAATTCATGTGTGATAAACCAATCATTTATTCAACCGGCAATACATACAATAGTACAGCGAAAAAATGCATAATCGTCCCTGCTAGCACGAATAAGTGCCAGAGGGCGTGATGGTATTTAAAACCGCGCCATACATAAAAGACGGCACCAACTGTATAGAGTACACCACCCAGGACAAGTAACCGTACACCATTAGGGGCGAGCGTTTCGACGAGCGGGTTCCATGTGAATACGATGAGCCAGCCCATGATGACGTACAGAATCGTGGAGAAGAAAAGAAACTTTTTAACGAAGAAGGCTTTAAAAATCGTACCGCCAATCGCTAGCCCCCAGATGATTCCAAATAATGTCCAGCCTTCCCAGCCGCGAACGATAACAAATAAAAAAGGTGTATACGTACCAGCAATAAAAAAATAGATGGACGAATGATCTAATATTTCAAACACATCTTTTGCTTTTCCTTTTGGTAAGCTGTGTAACAGTGTTGACGATGTATAGAGCAATACCATGGTAACACCGAATAAGGTGAAGCTGACGATATGCCATGGTGAGCCGTGTAAAGAAGAAAAGACGATTAAGATCACCAGGCCGGCGATACTTAGTGCCATTCCGATACCGTGGGTAACTGAGTTGGCAATTTCTTCTTTTTGTGAAAATTCATGTGTGGAGCCCATTTGGACACGTTCCTTCCGTATAATTTCAAGTATATTCTTATTATCATTTTTTTATTTTATAAATGCAAACGAATCACTTTGTTTTACCGTTGAACTTAGTTATAATGAAAGCGTAAACATACAATAGGGAGGTTACAGGATGAAACAGGCGTTAATTTTTCAAGGTGGTTGGCAAGGGCATGAGCCAGAAGATGTAGCTCATATTTTAGCAGGGTTATTAGAAAAAGAAGATTATCAGGTGAAAATCACCGATACGTTACAAACATTGGCAGAAGATGATTTAACCCAATATGATCTGATTGTTCCGAATTGGACACAGGGAACGATTGAACAAGAGCAGCTTCAACCATTATTAAAAGCGGTGGAGCAAGGAACAGGACTAGCAGGACTTCATGGTGGGATGGGGGATTCCTTCCGAATGGAAGTCGATTATCAATTTATGGTTGGTGGCCAGTGGGTAGCGCATCCCGGCAATGATGGGGTGGAATATGATGTACATATTGTCGATGCCGATCATCCGCTAACCGAAGGAATGAAGAATTTTAAAGTCGTTTCTGAACAGTATTACATGCATGTTGACCCAGCTGTTCATGTACATGCAACGACGAGATTTCCGGTGGCAGAAGGACCTTACCAAACCAATGGTGAAGTAGATATGCCTGTCGTCTGGACGAAAAAATGGGGAAAAGGAAAAGTCTATTATTGTGGATTAGGCCATGTGGCAGAAATCGTAAACATGCCAGAAGTATTGCAGTTGATGAGAAACGGTTTTATTTGGGCCAGTAGATAGAGGAGGCGGAGGAAATCATGAAAGTAGGTATTATTGGTTGTGGAAATATTAGTAAGATTTATTTAGAAAATGCGACACGATTTGCTAATTATTCGATTGAAGCGGTAGCAGATCTTGTGTTGGAAAGAGCACAAGAACGTGCGGAACAATATCATATTCCGAAAGCGTATACAACTGAACAGCTGTTAGATGATCCTGAAATTGATTTCGTTATAAATTTAACCATACCAGCTGTCCATGCTGAAATTGCAATCCGGGCTTTAGAGAAGGGCAAGCATGTATATGGCGAAAAGCCGCTAGCAGTCTCATTAGAAGACGGTCAACGCATGATCGAAACAGCGAAGGAAAAGGGACTGATGATTGGCAATGCGCCGGATACTTTTCTTGGAGCAGGTATTCAGACATCAAGAAAATTGATTGATGACGGATGGATTGGCCGTCCGCTTTCTGCAACAGCGTTTATGATGATAGCAGGACATGAAAGATGGCATCCGGATCCTGCATTTTATTATCAAGAAGGTGGGGGACCGATGTTTGACATGGGACCATACTACTTACATGCTCTTGTCAACTTATTAGGTCCTGTTGCCCGTGTCACCGGTTCAGCGCAGATGGGCTATACAGAAAGAACGATTACGAGTCAGCCTAAATTTGGCGAAGCAATAAAAGTAGAGACACCAACGCAGATTAATAGTGTATTAGATTTTGAAAAAGGCCCCGTAGCTTCCATGATCATGAGCTTTGATACCCATGCCCACCAGTTACCGCATATTGAAATATATGGTACAGAAGGTACATTATCGGTACCAGATCCGAATACGTTTGGTGGTCCGGTTTATCTAAGAAGACATGATCATAAGGAGTGGCAGGAGATCCCGTTATCACACGGCTTTTCCGATAATAGCAGAGGCTTAGGAGTAGCCGAAATGGTCGATGCCATTCAAGCTGGCAAATCAGCCAGAGCAAATGGTGAACTGTCCTATCATGTGTTAGAAATTATGCATGGTATACTCGGCTCTTCTTCAGAAGGCAAACATCATGTGCTGTCAAGCAGCTGTGAACAGCCAGATGCACTACCAATAGGATTTGATGAGAAACATTTTCTTCGTTAACACCGGTAACAACTTGATTCACAACATAAATAATCAAAATAAATCAATGAGGTGATGTATTGTGAAATTAGGCGTATTTGCGGTTTTATTTGGAGACAAATCATTGGAAGAAGCATTGGATAAGGTCCAGGCAGCAGGATTGGGTACAGTAGAAATAGGTGCAGGAGGCTATCCAGGTAATGCGCACTGTAACCCTGAGATTCTTCTGCAGGATGAACAAAAATTACAAGGATTCCAACAAGCATTTGAACAGCGGGGGATATCGATTAGTGCCCTAAGCTGTCACGGTAATCCCCTGCACCCAAATCAAGATATAGCATTACAGCATCATCATCAATTTGAACAAACGGTTTTATTAGCAGAAAAAATTGGCGTCGATACAGTAGTAACCTTTTCTGGATGTCCTGGTGAATCAGAATATTCCCGAAATCCGGTATGGGTAACA